>NZ_BAAGTN010000017.1:0-1147320 GCF_054781895.1 Saccharothrix stipae
CCCGGCTTCGTCCAGCCTATGGCACCCGAACCCATGTCAAATCGAGCCTCGGTGGGTCGGCGGCGGGGCCGTTGTGGGGGCGTTGTGGGTGGGTTGGGGGTGTGGGTCTCGGTGGTGGGTGGGGGGCCGTTGGGGGGTGGGGGTGGTCCGTTGGGGTGGGGTGTTCGAAGATCAATAGGTCGAAGGTGGTGGGTCGGGAATACGGTGTTGGTCATGGACGCGTTCACGCCTCAGCCACGGCCCTGTTGGATTGCTGGTCACGCCGAGCAGGGCGTCTCAGCCGTGGTGGTTCACCATCCGTTCGACGGGACCGAGGTGGCGTCGGTGGCGGTGCCCGGGCCGGAGCAGGTGGAGCGGGCCGTGGCGGCGGCGGTGGGGGTGGCGAAGGAGTTTCGTCGGATGCCCGCGCACGTGCGGGCGGGGGCGTTGTTGCGGGTTTCGCAGGGGTTGGCCGAGCGGGCCGAGGAGATCGCGGAGACGATCACGGCGGAGAACGGCAAGCCGTTGAAGTGGGCCGAGGTCGAGGTGCAGCGGGCGGTGAACACGTTTCGGTTCGCGGCTGAGGAGGCGCGGCGGTTTACCGGTGACCTGCAGCGGTTGGACACGGATGTGAACGGTGAGGGGCGGTTGGCGGTGGTTCGGCGGGTGCCGCGTGGGCCCGTGCTGGCGGTGGCGCCGTTCAACTTCCCGTTGAACCTGGTGGCGCACAAGGTGGCGCCGGCGTTGGCGGTGGGTGCGCCGGTGATCGTGAAGCCCGCGTCGGCGACGCCGTTGTCGGCGTTGTTGTTGGGTGAGCTGTTGGCGGAGACGGAGTTGCCGGAGGGCGCGTTCTCCGTGCTGCCGGTGCGGGGATCGGACATGAAGGCGCTGGTGACGGACGAGAGGTTGCCCGTCATCTCCTTCACGGGGTCGACGGCGGTGGGGTGGTCGTTGATGGACTCCGCGCCGCGCAAGCACGTGGTGATGGAGTTGGGGTCCAACTCGGCGGCGATCGTGTGCCCGGACTGGACGGACCTGGACTTCGCGGCGTCGAGGATCGCCACGTTCGGCAACTACCAGGGTGGGCAGTCGTGCATCGCGGTGCAGCGGGTGTTGGTGCACCGGGACGTGGCCGAGGAGTTCGTGCCGAGGCTGGTGGCGGCGGTGCGGGGGTTGAAGACCGGGGATCCGCACGACCCCGAGGTGGAGGTCGGGCCGTTGATCGACGAGGACAACGCGCGGCGGGTCGAGGAGTGGGTGGCGGAAGCGGTGGCGGGTGGGGGCGTGCTGCACGTCGGTGGTGGGCGGTCGGGGACGTCGGTGGAGCCCACGGTGGTGCAGGACGTGCCGGTGGAGGCGAAGTTGTGGCACCAGGAGGTGTTCGGGCCGGTGTTGGCGGTGGCCGTGGTCGACTCGGTGGCGGAGGCCTTCGAGCAGGCCAACGCGACGGAGTACGGGTTGCAGGCCGGTGTCTTCACGCGTGACGTCACGGTGGCGTTCGAGGCGGCGGCGGAGTTGGAGGTCGGTGGGGTCATCATCGGCGACGTGCCGTCCTACCGGGCCGACCAGATGCCCTACGGCGGGGTGAAGGGGTCGGGCACCGGGCGGGAAGGGGTGCGGTCGGCGATGGAGGACTTCACCGAGGAGCGCACGTTGGTGCTCACCGGCATCACTCTTTGAGGGCACCCCTGGCGAGCATCAGCAGGCCGTTGACCAGGTCCTCGGTGCCGGAGCCGGTGGCGAGGGCGCGCAGTTTCAGGCCCATCACCATGCCGACCACGGCACTGGCGACCTGGTCGGCGTCCTTCACCCCGATGGACGCCAGGACCGTTTCGGCGAGCTTGTCGTAGGCCGCGAAGCACTCGGCGGCGGCGGCGCGCAGTTCCGGGTCGCGGCCGGCGTGCAGGTAGAGCTCGTAGGGCGCGATGCGCTCGCTGTCGGTGCCGGTCGCCTCGGCGACCTGGCCGACGATCTCGACCACCTGGTCGAGGTCGGCGCACTCGGTGTCGTTCTCGGTCGCCAGTTCGCCGAAGCGCTTGGTCTCCTCGGTGACGAAGTGCCGCAGGCTCTCCCGCAGCAGGTCCTGCTGGGTGGCGAAGTGGTAGGTGACGGAACCGAGCGAGACGCCCGCCTCCTGCGCGATGCGCCGGTTGGTCACGCCCGCGACACCGTCGTCACCGATGATCCGCAGCACGGCCCCGATGATCCGCTGCCTGGTCGTCATGTCGTTCATTCTCCGCCATGGGCTGATCCGCGATACTGTTCGTTCGAACGAACAGTATCGGAGGACACATGCGGGTCTCGGGATCGACCGTGTTGGTGACCGGCGCGACGGGAGGGATCGGGCACTCCATCGCGCGTGAGCTGGCCGGACGTGGGGCGAAGGTGGTGCTGACCGGGCGGAAGGTCGCCGAGCTTGAGCGGCTGGCCGATCAGGTCGGTGGGCGCGCCGTGGCGGCCGATCTGGCCGACGTCGACGGGGTGGCGCGGTTGGTCGCCGAGGTCGGAGCGGTGGACGTGCTGGTGGCCAATGCGGCACTGCCGGCCAACGGGGCGTTGGCGGACTTCACCGCGGAGCAGGTGAAGCGGGCGTTGGCGGTGAACCTGGAGGCGCCGATCGAGCTGGCCCGGGTGCTGGTGCCGTCGATGGTGGCGGCGGGGCACGGGCGCTTGGTGTTCGTCGGGTCGTTGGCGGGCAAGGTGGCGTCGGCCTACGCCTCGCTCTACAACGCGACGAAGTTCGGGCTGCGCGGCTTCGCGCTGGGGTTGCGGGAGGAGCTGCACGGCACCGGGGTGGGCGTGTCGATCGTGCAGCCCGGGTTCGTGCGGGACGCCGGGATGTTCGCCGACACGGGCGCGAAGCCGCCGGCCGGAATGCGGACCGTGTCACCGGAGCAGGTCGCGGTCGGGGTGGTGCGGGCGATCGAGGACGACCGGGCGGAGGTGAACGTGGCTCCGCCGGAACTCCGGGTGGCGAGCGTGCTCGGTGGGGCGTTCCCGGCGTTCTCGTCGGGGTTGCAGCGGCGGTTGTCGAACGACGAGGTGATGCGGCGGATGAGCGCGGCGAACCGGAGCAAGCGATGACCGGCGCCGTGATCCCGCACCCGAAGTGGCGGGTGCCGTTCCTGGGTGACGTGCTCGGCACGAACCCGCGCACGCCGGTGCAGGACACCATGCGGTTGGGGCGGGAGCTCGGGCCCATCTTCACCCGGCGGTTCCTGGACCAGGAGATCGTGTTCGTCGGAGGCGCCGGGCTCGCCGCGGAGCTGGCCGACGAGTCGCGGTTCGCCAAGCACCTGGCGCTGGGCGTGGAGGCGTTGCGGGACGTGGGCGGTGACGGGCTGTTCACCGCGTACAACGAGGAGCCGAACTGGAAGGCGGCGCACGACGTGCTGCTGCCCGCGTTCACGCAGAGCGCCATGCGCGCTTACCACCCGACGATGGTGGACGTGACCGCGCAGCTGGTCGAGCGGTGGGACCGGGGCGGGACCGTCGACGTCTCCGCCGACATGACCAAGCTGACGCTGGAGACCATCGGGCGGGTCGGGTTCGGGTACTCGTTCGAGTCGTTCTCGCGGACCGAGACCCACCCGTTCGTGCGGGCGATGATCGGCTCGTTGCGGTACGCGCAGCGCAAGAACTTCGTGCTGCCGCTGGTGGGCAGGCTGTTCGGGCGTGCGGCGGAGGAGCGCTACCAGCGCGACCTGGCCTACCTGGCCGAGGTGGTGGACGAGGTGGTCCGGGCGCGGCGGGGCTCGGGCGGGTCGGACCTGCTCGGGTTGATGCTGTCCTCGGGCGAGCTGGACGAGGTGAACATCCGCAACCAGGTGATCACCTTCCTGATCGCGGGCCACGAGACGACGTCCGGTGCGCTGTCGTTCGCGCTGTACTACCTGTCGCGGCACCCCGAGGTGGTCGAGAAGGCGCGCGCCGAGGTCGACGCGGTGTGGGGCTCGGCGGACGTCCCGGAGTTCGAGCAGGTCACGAAGCTGCGGTACGTGCGGCGGGTGCTGGACGAGGCGCTGCGGCTGTGGCCGACGGCGCCGGGGTTCGCGCGGGAGGCGCGGTCGGACACCGTGCTGGGCGGGCGGTACCCGATGCGGGCCGGGCAGTGGGCGTTGGTGCTGCTGCCGCTGGTGCACCGGGATCCGGCGGTGTGGGCGTCGCCGGAGGAGTTCGACCCGGACCGGTTCGAGCCGGCGCGGGTGAAGGCGCGGCCGGCGCACGTGTACAAGCCGTTCGGGACCGGGGAGCGGGCGTGCATCGGACGGCAGTTCGCGGTGCACGAGGCGACGTTGGCGCTGGCCACGGTGTTGCGGCGGTACGACCTGGTGGCGTCGGACGACTACCGGTTGCAGGTGGCGGAGATGCTGACGCTGAAGCCGGCGGGGTTCACGGTGACGCCTCGGCGGCGGTGAAGCCCTTGGCGCGGCGGAGGGCTTCGGCGAGGTCGGTGGCCACCGCGGCGGTGTGGCCGTCGGGGCGGACCAGGGCGTCGCCCTCGACGGTGAAGCCGGGGCCGTAGCGGTGGCTGTCGGGGCGGAGTTCGCCGTCGCCGTTGGTGGTCAGGGGCGAGTCGCGGTAGGCGAAGGGCTCGAAGAGCCTGCCGGAGTCGATCCGGTCGGTAAGGCCGTTCGCGAGGACGTGGTGGCGGTACGCGCGTTCGGCCTCGGTCCGGGGCACCAGGAAGCGCATGGTGTCACCGGTGATGCGGAGGTTCTCGTCGGCGGCGGCGGCGCGTTCCCGGTGGTAGGAGTCGAGCAGGTGCGGGCCCGCGTCGCCCGCCCGGTCGAGGGCGATCTTCCACGCGGCGTTGTCGGCGTCGCAGATCCCCGAGTTGAGGCCCCTGGCGCCGAACGGGCTCATCACGTGCGCGGCGTCGCCCGCCAGCAGGACGTTCCCGACGCGGAAGCTCGTCGCACGGCGTTGGTGGAAGCGGTAGGTGGACTGCCAGAGCACCTCGTACGGGCGGTCGCCGGTGATGGCGCGGATGTGGTCCGCGGTGAGTTCGAAGCCTTCGGGCACCTGCCAGTCGATGCGGTGGACGCCGTCCGGTTGCGGGTGCACGAGGACCTGGCGGCCGGGGATGCCCGGCAGCGGCGGGTCGAAGTAGAAGCGGCGCTCCGGCTCGGGGTGGCCCAGGTCGACCCGGATGTCGGCGATGACGAACCGGTCGGTGAACGAGTGGCCCTCGAACGGGATGCCGAGCAGGTCGCGGACGGTGGAGTGGGCGCCGTCGGCGGCGACGCAGTGCGTGCCCTCGAACGTGCCGCGGGTGGTTTCGACGGTGATCGGGTCGGTCCGGACGCGCTCGACCCGGTGGCCGTAGCGGAGGTCGATCAGGGGGTTGGCCTGCGCTTTCGCGTGCAGGATGTGCTCTACGGTCGTTTGGGGGGTGTTGACGAAGGGCGGGAAGCCGCCCTCGGCGTGCGGGAGTTCGAGGGTGAGCACCTCGCGGTCGCGGTAGTAGGTCCGGCCCCGGTACCAGGTGACGCCGGCGTCCACGACGGCTCGGCCGACGCCGACGCGTTCGAGGACGTTCAGCACGTCCCGGTGGACGCAGATGGACCGGCTGCCGATCGCTTCGCGGCGGGCGGAGGCCTCCAGGACGGTCGTCGGCACGCCGGCGCGGGCCAGCAGGAGCGCGGCGGTCAGACCCACCGGACCCGCGCCGACCACCAGCACCGGTGTCATCGCGCGACCGAGGTCATTGCAGGGCCGCCCACACCTCGCGGTCCCGCTCGGCGGTCCAGATCCGGGGCCAGTCCACGCCGTCGCACTCGTCCCAGTACCGCTGCACGTCGAACGGCAGGCAGTGCTCGAAGATCGGCCACCCGCCGTAGCGCGGGGCCAGGGCGGTGTGCGCGGCCTCGAACGCGTCCTTCACCGTGCCGCCGCTCATGTGCACCGTGCCGACCGTGCGGCGCAGCGTGTTCAGGAAGTGCCGCGACTGGGCGATGGCCACGTCGACCTCGGTCCGGTCGCGGGCGGGCGCGCCGCGTCCGCCGACGAGCTGCTCGGCGCCCAGGGCGGCGACCCGGTCGAGCGTGGACGTGGCCCACTCGTCGTGGAACGCGTCGCCGGTGTAGAGGGCGGCCCGCGACTCGACCAGGTCACCGGCGAACAGGATGCGCTGCTGCGGCAGCCAGGCCACGATGTCGCCCGCGGTGTGGCCGCGGCCGCAGAAGCGCAGCTCCAGCTCGCCCCGGTCGCCGCCGAGCGGGATGGTGAGGCGGTCGGAGAACGTGACCGTCGGCCAGGTGAGGCCGGGGATGCCCGCGGGTTCCTCGAACAGCCGGGGCATCCGGCCGTACTCGCTGAGCCAGTCCTGCCTGCCCCGTTCGGCGATCAACGCCCTGGTGTTCTCGTGCGCGATGATCTCGGCGGCGTCGAACGCGCTCGCACCCAGCGTGCGGACCGCGTGGTAGTGGCTCAGCACCAGGTGGCGGACGGGTTTGTCGGTGCGCTCGCGGAGCAGGTCGAGCCAGCGGCGGGCGGCCTTCGGCGTGGCGCGGGCCTCGATGCAGACCAGGAAGTCCTCGCCCTCGATCGCGCCGACGTTCGGGTCGCCCCCGGCGGTGAGGGTGTAGACGCCGTCGGCGAGTTCGACGAACCGCTCGTCCTCGGGTTCGAGGTCGGCGCTGGACGCGAACGGCTTCGTGGCCACACGACCCACCATAGGGCGATCAGGTCGACTTGACCTCCACGATCGGCAGCCGCAGCGCGCCGGGGGCCTCGGCCGGGACGGCGGGGTTCCTCGGCGCCACCGGTGCGACTCGCCGGTAGCCCGCGGCCTGCTCCGGGCGCTGATCCGGCTCGCCCTTGTTGGGCCACACCGAGAACGCGCGCTCGGCCTGCGCGGTGATGGTGAGCGACGGGTTCACGCCCAGGTTCGCCGAGATCGCCGCGCCGTCGACCACGGACAGGCCCGGGTAGCCGTAGACCCGGTGGTAGGGGTCGATGACGCCGCTCTCCGGGTCCGAGCCGATCGGGCAGCCGCCGATGAAGTGCGCGGTCAGCGGGATGTTGAACAGCTCGCCCCAGGTGCCGCCCGGGATGCCGTCGATGTGCTCGGCCGCGCGCACGTTCGCCTCGTGACCGGCCTCGATGAACGTCGGGTTCGGCTGACCGTGCCCCTGCTTCGAGGTGAGCTTGCGGCCGAACAGGCCCTTCTTGGTGAACGTGGTGATGGAGTTGTCCAGGCTCTGCATCACCAGCAGGATCACCGTCCGCTCGCTCCACCGGTGCACCGACATGAGCCGGGCCAGCCGCAGCGGGTGGCGGACCGCCTGGGACAGGAACTGCAGGATGCGCGGCGTGGCCTTCGCGCCGTCGGTGGCCAGCGTCTGGAGCAGCCCCATGGCGTTGCTGCCCTTGCCGTAGCGCACCGGCTCGATGTGGGTCTGCTCGTCCGGGTGGATGGACGACGTGATCGCCACGCCCTGGCTGAAGTTGCGCTCCTCGTCCACGGTGAACCGGGCCGCGCCGATGATCGACTCGGAGTTCGTCCTGGTCAGCTCGCCGAGCTTGGGCGAGAGCCGCGGCAGCGCGCCGTCGGCCTTCATCCGGTGCAGCAACTGCTGGGTGCCCCAGGTGCCCGCGGCCAGCACGACCTGGCCCGCGGTGATCGTGCGACGGCCCTTGCGCAGCTTGCCGCCGGTCCGGCGGGTGCCGACCGCCCACGTGCCGTCCGGCGCCTGGCGCAGGTCGGTGACGGTGGTCAGCGGCAGCACCCGCGCGCCGTTGCGCTCGGCCAGGTAGAGGTAGTTCTTGACCAGGGTGTTCTTCGCGCCGACCCGGCAGCCGGACATGCACGCGCCGCACTGCGTGCAGCCGGTCCGGCTCGGGCCCGCGCCGCCGAAGTACGGGTCCTCGGCGCGCTTGCCCGGCTCGCCGAAGAACACGCCGACCGGCGTCGGGTGGTAGCTGTCGGCGACGCCCATGTCCTCGGCGACGCGTTGCATCACCACGTCCGACGGCGTGGTGGTCGGGTTCTCCACCACGCCCAGCATCCGGCTCGCCTGGTCGTAGAACGGGGCGAGCTCGGCCTCCCAGTCGGTGATGTGCGCCCACTGCCGGTCGGAGTAGAACGGCTTGAGCGGCCGGTAGAGCGTGTTCGCGTACACCAGCGACCCGCCGCCGACACCCGACCCGGCCAGGATCATCACGCTGCGCAGGGCGTGGATGCGCTGGATGCCGTAGCAGCCCAGCGCCGGTGCCCACAGGTAGCGCCGCAGGTCCCAGGACGTCTCGGCGAACTCGTCGTCGGCGAACCGGCGGCCGGCCTCGACGACGGCCACCCGGTAGCCCTTCTCGGTGAGCCGGAGCGCGGCGACGCTGCCGCCGAAGCCCGACCCCACCACCACGACGTCGTAGTCGGTGTTGTTACCGGCGAGTTCACCCATGCCTGGCAGATTAGGCGTAACTTCCGGTAACAGGCTAGTGCTCGTTCCGCCCGGGCGTCGGCGAGCGCGAAAAAGCCCCCGCCTGGAGCAGGGGCTTGATCGGGTGCTTCCTAGCCCCTGATCGTGAGGCCGACCTTCTGGAACTCCTTCAGGTCCGAGTAGCCGGTCTTGGCCATCGCCCGGCGCAGCGAGCCGAACAGGTTCGTCACGCCGCGCGGGTCCACCGACGGGCCGAACAGCAGCTTGCGCAGGTCCACGACCTGGTCCACACCGGTGGACACGTGGCTGCGCGGCACCGACGGGTGGGCCGACGCCGCAGTCCAGTACAGGCCCTGGCCCGGCGCCTCGGACGCCGCCGCCAGCGGCTCGCCCAGCATCACCGCGTCCGCGCCGCAGGCGATCGACTTCGCGATGTCGCCGCTGGTCAGCGCGCCGCCGTCGGCGATCACGTGCACGTACCGGCCACCGGTCTCGTCCAGGTAGTCCCGTCGGGCCGCGGCGGCGTCGGCGATGGCGGTGGCCATCGGCACGCCGATGCCGAGCACCGAGTCCGTCGTGGTCACGCCCGGCGTGTAGCCGTAGCCGACGATCACGCCCGCCGCGCCCGTGCGCATCAGGTGCATCGCGGTCCGGTAGTCGCCGACGCCACCCGCGATCACCGGGATGTCGAGGTCCGCGATGAACGACTTCAGGTTCAGCGGCTCGCCGTCGCGGGAGACGTGCTCGGCGGAGATGATCGTGCCCTGCACGACCAGGATCTCCACGCCGGCCGCCAGCAGGTCCGGGGTCAGCTCGGCCGCCCGCTGCGGGCTGACCCGCACCGCGACCGTGACACCGGACTCGCGCACCTGCTTGATCGCCTCGGCGATCAGGTCCATCCGCACCGGCTCGGCGTGCAGCTCCTGGAGCACCCGGACCGGCGCGGCCGGGTCGTCGGTGTCCTCCACGGCCTGCACCAGCCGGAACAGGGCCTCTTCCACGTCACCGTGCCGAGCCCACAGGCCCTCCGCGTTGAGGACGCCCAGCCCGCCCAGCTCGCCGATGGCGACCGCCGTGCCCGGCGACACGATCGCGTCCGTCGGGTGGGTGATCAGCGGGATCTCGAACCGGTAGGCGTCGATCTGCCACGCCGTCGAGACGTCCTTCGAGGACCGGGTCCTCCGGGACGGGATGATCTCGAGGTCGTCCAGCTCGTAGGCCCGCCTCGCGGTCCGGCCCATGCCGATCTCGACCAGATCGCGCACCTTTGTCGTCCTTCCGTGGAGCTGATGAACCTGAGGGGAACCAGCGGAACCTGGGCACACTAGCCCAGGCGGAGCCGATTCAGCGGGTCGTGTAGTTCGGTGCTTCGACGGTCATGGTGATGTCGTGCGGGTGGCTCTCCTTGAGCCCGGCCGCCGTGATCCGCACCAGCTGCTTCTGCTGGAGGTCGGCGACGGACCTGGAGCCGGTGTACCCCATGGCCGCGCGCAGGCCGCCCACCAGCTGGTGCACCACCGTCGACAACGGCCCGCGGAACGGCGTGCGGCCCTCGATGCCCTCGGGCACCAGCTTGTCCTCGGACAGCACGTCGTCCTGGAAGTAGCGGTCCTTCGAGTACGACTTGCCCTCGCCGCGGCCCTGGAGCGCGGCCAGCGAGCCCATGCCCCGGTAGGTCTTGAACTGCTTGCCGTTGACCAGCACCAGCTCGCCCGGCGCCTCGGCGGTGCCCGCCAGCAGGCTGCCGAGCATGACCGCGCTCGCACCGGCCGCGATGGCCTTGGCGATGTCGCCCGAGTACTGGATGCCGCCGTCGCCGATCACCGGCACGCCCGCGGGCGCGCAGGCCAGGCCGGCCTCGTAGATCGCGGTGATCTGCGGCACGCCGACGCCCGCGACCACGCGCGTGGTGCAGATCGAGCCGGGGCCGACGCCGACCTTCACGCCGTCCGCGCCCGCGTCCACCAGCGCCTGGGCGCCCGCGCGGGTGGCGACGTTGCCGCCGACCACGTCGACCTCCTCGCCCAGCTCCTTCTTCACCCGGGCGACCATCTCCAGCACGTTGCGCTGGTGGCCGTGCGCGGTGTCGACCATGATCACGTCGACGCCCGCCTCGGCCAGCGCCATCGCCCGCGCGAAGCTGTCCTCGCCGACGCCGATCGCGGCGGCGCACAGCAGCCTGCCGTCCGGGTCCTTCGAGGCGTTCGGGTACTGCTCGGTCTTGACGAAGTCCTTGACCGTGATCAGGCCGCGCAGCTTGCCGTCGCCGTCCACGATCGGCAGCTTCTCCACCTTGTGCCTGCGCAGCAGACCCAGCGCGGCCTCCGCCGACACGCCGACCTGGGCGGTGACCAGCGGGCCCTTGGTCATCACCTCGCTGACCTTGCGCGAGTGGTCGACCTCGAACCGCATGTCCCGGTTGGTGATGATGCCGACGAGCTTGCCGCTGGTGTCGGTGACCGGCACACCGGAGATCCGGTAGCGCGCGCACAGCTCGTCCACGTGGCGGATCGTGTCGTCGGGGGTGCAGGTGACGGGGTCGCTCACCATGCCCGCCTCGGACCGCTTCACGGTCTCCACCTGGCGGGCCTGCTCCTCCAGCGACAGGTTGCGGTGCAGCACGCCGATACCGCCCTGGCGGGCCATCGAGATGGCCATCCGCCCCTCGGTCACGGTGTCCATCGCGGCCGAGGCCAGCGGGACGCGCAGGGTGATGTTGCGCGACAGCTTGGTGCTGGTGTCCACGCCGCTCGGGACGATCTCGGACTCGGCGGGCAGCAGCAGTACGTCGTCGAAGGTCAGTCCCAGCATGGCGAACTTGGGCGGGACTCCGTCAGCGTTGAGCTCGCTGGTCATGGCGGCTGGCTTGCCTTCCGTAGTACGGCGATCCCGCCGCCGCGGATCGGTTCCACGCAGCGGCGATGGGTTCAGGTCATGGTATCTGGACGTGGTCGGGGGTCCGCCCGGTACCGTGCGGGGTCGTGCCGCACGACGCGTTGCCACCAGACCCGTTCGCGGGCGACCCGGAGGACCCGGCCCGGGTGCTCGGCGAACCCGACCACGACCACGACCACCCGCCGATGGACGACGCCGAGCGGGCCGAGCTGATCGGCGACCTCAGCGACCTCGCCGTGTACCAGGCCCTCCTGGATCCCCGTGGCGTCAGAGGGATCGTGGTGGACTGCGGCGAGTGCGAGGAGCCGCACTACCACGACTGGGCGCTGCTGCGGTCGAGCCTGGAGCAGCTGCTGTCCGACGGCCGGATGCGCCCGCACGAGCCCGCGTACGACCCGGACCCGGCGGCCTACGTCAGCTGGGAGTACTGCCGCGGCTACGCCGACGGGGTCACCGCGACCGAGAGCGCCCGCTGAAGGTGTGACGAAGCCCGCCCCCGGTGCGAGGGCGGGCTTCGTCACAAGCGCGTTCGGCGGCGTCAGCTCTCCGGCGTCTGCCGGCTGCCGTCGGAGGTGTCCGGCACCGACTCGCCCCGGGTCTCGCCGGCCGGCGACTCACCCGAGGTGGGTGGCGGCGGCTGCGCCGTGCCGTCCGTGGTCGGGACCGTCGTCGTGGTGGTCGTCGGCACGGTCGTCGTGGTCGGCTCCGGCGTCGTCGACAGCGTGAGCGACGGCACGCTGGCCGAGGTCGACGGCAACGCGTGCGTCGTGGACGGGTCGACGGTCGTCGGCGTGTTCGGCGACGGGGTGGTGCTGGTCAGCTCCTGCAAGAGCGACTCGTGCTTCTGGGCCAGGTCGTGCTTGCCGTCGTCCGGCGAGACCGACGGCAGGATCTCGCCCGCCGCGATCAGCGCGTCGCGCGCCTCGCTGTACCGGCCGTCGCGCAGCGCGGCGCGGGCGGTGTCGAGGTCGTCGCGAACCGCGACGGCGGCTTCCACCGACCGTGCGTGCTCGGAGTAGAGGACCCTGGTCAGGCCCCAGAGCGCGTCGCCCGGCTGGGCGTCCCGCGCGACCAGGCTCATCCCGGTGAACGCGATCGCCAGCACCGCGGCGGCGCTCGCGAGGGGGATGAGGAAGCGGTGCCTGCCCCGCGGCTGGGGGCGGGCGGCGGCGATCGTGGCCACCGCGGTGTCGGTGTCGACCAACTCGCCCATCGGCGGGCTGTCGACCTCGTGCCGCCAGGCCAGCAGCAGCGCGTTCAGCTCGTCGTCCACGAGCGACCCGGACGGCTCGCCGTCACGCCCGCCCAGCGCGTCCAGCAGCGCGTCGTCAGCCCGGATGCCCGCGAGGTCGTCCCCCGGCCGCACCCCGGTGTCGTCCGCGCCGGTGTCGTCCACCCCGATGTCGTCCACCAGCGCGTCGTCCACCAGGGTGTCTTCAGACTGCGGCGGTCTCTCATCTCGTCCGCGCACGACTTCTCCGTTGCCCTTCTCGTGCTGGTCAGCCACTCAGACCACCTCCTCCGCTGCCAACGTCTTGCGAAGGCGGGCCAGGGCGCGGTGTTGCGCCACCCGTACCGCGCCCGGCGTGGAGCCGACCGCGTCGGCGGTCTCTTCGGCCGACAGGCCGACGACCACGCGAAGCAGCAGGATCTCCCGCTGCTTCTCCGGCAGGACCTTGAGGAGCACCGCCATCCGCTCCGACAGCTCGCCCTGCATGGCGCGCTGTTCGGGGCCGGCCTCCGTCTCGGGGGCGTCAGGAACCTCCGGGACCGGTTCCGACCGGTTCCGGGCTGCGGAGCGATGCGCGTCGGCCACCTTGTGCGCGGCGATCCCGTAGACGAACGCCAAGAACGGCCGACCCTGGTCGCGATAGCTGGGCAGGGCCGTCAGCACCGCGAGACACACCTCCTGGGCCACGTCGTCCGCCGAGGCGAACGACCTCTCCTGCCTTCCGACTCTGGCGCGGCAGTACCGCACCACGAGGGGTCGGATGGATGCCAGGAGCCGCTCGATCGCGAGGCGGTCGCCATCGACGGCTGCGCCCACTTCGGCGTCCAGTCCGTCCCCCAAGTTGGTCATCGCAGACAACTGCCCTGGTGTTACGCGTAGGCGTACCGACAAAGAACAGCACGGGACGATCGACGTCGCCCGTACTGGTGATGCTCACCGTACCGGTCGCCCGGTCGGATGTTCGGCAATGGGGTCCAGATGAGGTCTTTGGACCTCACCTGACCGGCCGACACGCGGTGAACGCACGACGGCCCGGTGACGGCGTGCGTCACCGGGCCGGGCTGGAGGGAGGAGTGCCGGTGCGACCCGCCTGACGAGTCGGACGAGCCTGTGTCGCCCGACGTGACCGACGGACCTGTCCCGAGCCTTGAGTCGTGCACCACGGGAGCCCTGGAGCGCTCTGGGCGCCCCGGGGGTGTCCCGCGGGTGTCAGGAGACGAGACCGCGCCGGAAGCCGTGCGCGACGGCTTGGGCCCGGTCGCGGACGCCGAGCTTGCGGAACAAGCGCCGGGCGTGCGTCTTCACCGTGTCCTCGGACAGGTAGAGCTCGCGCCCGATCTGCCCGTTGCTCTTGCCCTGGCTCATCCCGCGCAGCACCTGGAGCTCGCGCTCGGTGAGCTGGACGCCCGGGTCCGACGGCTGGCGCGGCGCGGGCACGCTGGTGCTCGCGCCGCGCCAGCGCGGCGACCAGCTCGGGACGCGAGGCGTCCCAGCGCAGGTAGCCGCGGGCTCCGCCGGCGATCGCGGCGGCGATGCTGCCCGCGTCGTCCGGTGCGCCGAAGACGATGACGTTTGCCTGCGGGTTGGCCGAGACGAGTCGCCGGGTCGCTTCGACCCCGGTCGGGACGGCGCGCTGGGTGCCAACCAGTACGACGTCGACCGGCTGCCGAGAGAACCGAGCCAACAACTCGTCACCGTGCGCTACGCAGTCGATGCGGCTAACCCCTGGGACAGCCGACATCACGCGGGTGAGACCCTCCCGCACACTGCGCCGGTCGTCGCAAATAAGGACCGTGGTCACGGGGACTCCTTCCTGCAGCCGAGTGACGTTCCACATCCCCTATCGGACGCTAGAGGCCGAACCTTGACACGATCCGGTGCTTAATCCGTCAAGAAGTTCGTCTGAGCGTCTGCGTTCGGGGGTTCCCCGGAACGGAGCAGCGAAGTCGGGATCCACGGCGAGAGGTCCGCGAGCCGGCGGGCGGTCGGGTCGGCTCTGCGCAACACGCAGCTCAGAGCGTTTTCCGCGCGTTCCTTCACGTTTTCCGTGCCCGCAATAGTGCGGTCTGCCTGGGCGTTTGCCAGCACAAGCGCCGTCGGCCAGGACAACGAGAAAAGCCCTCGGCGGTCAGTGTGATTTAGGTCACACAGTAGCAGACCGACCCCTCGGTCGACGCTTTCGGGTGTCCCCCGTACCACCAACGCGGTCCCCAGGACGAGGTCGGACTTGAGGATGTGTCGCGTTGCGCCGGCCGCACGGGCGGTCGCCGCGGCCTCCTCGGCCGGGTGCACCGCCTGCTCGGCGTGACCACCGGCCAACGCGATCTCGGCGGCCAGCCACCGGTGCCGCACCCGGCTGCGCCAACCGTGCGGCTCGACGCTCGCGTGCAGTCGCCGCGCCTCGGCGAGCCGACCGGCGCCGATCGCGTCGGCGGCGAGCCCCAGCAGGGCGTCGGTCCGGGCACCGGCGGCGTCGACGTCGTCCTGGTCGGCGCGTCCGCCTTCGGGCGCCAGCGCCAACGCCCGGCCGTCGAGCACCCGTGCCGCCGCGTGGCCGCCCAGCTGGCGCCGGTGCGACGCGAGCGTCGAAGCCGCCAACGACCCGAACAGCCCACCGCCCGCGATCAACCCGCCGAGCACCGAAGCCGCCGCCGCGTAGTGCCCCTGACCGCCCAGGACGACCGCCGCCAACCACCGCTCCCGCACCCCGCCGGCCAACGCCGCCCACACCTCGGCCTCGGGTCGATCCCCGAACGCCGCCTCCCGCAACTCCGACAACCCGCCCGCCCCCTCGTGAGTCCAACCTCCAGCCCGCGCGTGTCCTACCTCCAGAACGCGCGTGTCCTACGTTCAGAACAGCCGTGTCCTACGTTCAGGACACCCGAGTTCAACGCCCAGGTCAGCAGACGGCGCGTTCGACGGCGTCCGCGGCCGAGGCGAGGCTGTTGATCCGCTCCGCGGGCTGCGGCACGACGCCGCGCTCCCAGCCCGGTCCCCCGGCGAACACCCGGACCTGCTGACGCGTCCTCGGCAACGCCGTCACCACACCCGGATCGGCGTAGCGCGGCAGCTGCGCCCACAGCACCACGGCGGCCGGCGCGGTCCGCCGGACCGCCGAGGCCAGCGCGTCCGCCGGCAGCGCCGCGCCCAGCTGCCGGACACCGACGCCGCGCTGCGCCAACACCGCCGCCAACGGGTACAGCGGCAGCTCGTGCCGCTCGTCCGGCATGCACGCCAGCAGCACGGGCCGGTGGTTGCGCGGGCTCGTCACGATCGGCGTCGCGCGCACCACGGCGGCCAGCACACAGCCCTCCACCAGGTGCGACACCTCCACACCGGTCCCCGACTGCTCCCACCTCGCCTCGATCGCGGCCATCACCGGCCGCACCACCTCGTCCCACGTCGCGATCACGCCGTCGGCCTCGATCGCGTCGGCCAGCAGCGCCTGCACCGCCGCCGAGTCCAGCGCCAGCGCCGCCCGACCCACGCCCCTGGCCCGCTGGTTCGCCGACTGCAACCTCAACCCGCGCCCGCCGGCCGCCGCGGACCCGCCGTCCAGCTCACCGCCGGTCAACGACGTGGGCACGACCGCCAGCGGGGCGCGGACCTGGCCCGCGAGGGCGTACTTGGCCGCCTCGGCGGACGACGCACCGCGCAGCAGGGCCCGCTGCATCAGCTCCAGCCGCGCCACGTCCGGCGGCGCGTACTTGCGGTGTCGCCCGGTTGTGTGATCACTGGGTCCGAGGCCGTACCGGCGGTCCCAGGTGCGCAGGGTGGCCGGCGCGACGCCGAGCCGCCGGGCGACGGCGGCCACCGACAGGGTCACCGAGTGCGCTGGATCGTCCTCTGCCGCAACGGTTTCCCGTTCGCCTTCCGGCACGGTCCCGGTGTGGTCGGGGGGCGTCATCACGCTGACATCGTCCGTTCACCAGGCGTCACCGGCAACTCCGGGTTTGAACGCCAATCGATCACCCATCGTATGAATTGCCGGCAAAAGCCGTCGCACCCCCTTGAACAAGTATTGGCGCGGTTCTACGGTGGATCATCGTTAAGCCGAATGGAGCAGTTCTCGTCCATGGGCCAAGGAGGCGGTCTCGATGGCGGACACCCGAAGGCTTCCCGGTCCCAACGCGGATCTGTGGGACTGGCAGATGCGCGGCTCGTGCCGCGGGATGGACAGCGCGTTCTTCTTCCACCCGGACGGGGAGCGCGGACCTGCGCGGGCTCGGCGGGAGGCGCGGGCGAAGGCCGTGTGCCTGTCGTGCCCGGTGCTGGAGATGTGCCGGCGGCACGCCTTGGCGGTCCAAGAGCCCTACGGGATCTGGGGCGGTCTCTCGGAGTCCGAGCGGGACAGCATCATCAAGGCGCGCAAGAGGCAGTTGACGCCTGCCTGAGGCCGCACGCGCGGGAGGGGCGGCACCTCGTGGGTGCCGCCCCTCCCGTTCGCACTGCGAAGCACCGGCCGAGCCGGTCGCCCGTCAGTGGCCGTGACCGTGCCCGTGACCGGCGCCGCCGGCGGCGGTCTCCTCTTCCTTCTTCTCCACGACGGCGCTCTCGGTGGTGAGCACCATGCGGGCGATGGAAGCGGCGTTGGTGACCGCGGACCGGGTCACCTTCACCGGGTCGATGATCCCGGCTTCGAGCAGGTCGCCGTAGACGAGGGTCGCGGCGTTGAGGCCGAAGCCCCACTCCTGCTCGCGCACCTTGTTCACCACGACCGCGCCTTCGAGACCCGCGTTCGCGGCGATCCAGAACAGCGCCGAGCCCAGGGCCTCGCGGACGATCGCGACACCGGTCGCCTCGTCACCGGACAGGCCGAGGCCGCCGTCGAGCACCTTGGCCGCGTGCACCAGCGCCGAACCGCCGCCGGGCACGATGCCCTCCTCGACCGCCGCCTTGGTCGCGTTCACCGCGTCCTCGATGCGGTGCTTGCGCTCCTTCAGCTCGGTCTCGGTGGCCGCGCCGACCTTGATCACCGCGATGCCGCCGGACAGCTTGGCCAGCCGCTCCTGCAGCTTCTCGCGGTCCCAGTCGGAGTCGGTGGACTCGATCTCGCGGCGCAGCTGCTCCGCGCGACCGGCCACGTCGGCCTTGGTGCCGCCGCCGTCGACGATGGTCGTGTTGTCCTTGGACACGACGACCCGCCGGGCCGAGCCCAGCACGTCGAGGTTGGCCTCGGACAGCTTCAGGCCGACCTCGGCCGCGATGACCTGCGCGCCGGTGACGGTGGCCAGGTCGTCCAGGAACGCCTTGCGGCGGTCGCCGAAGTACGGCGCCTTGACCGCGACCACGCGCAGCGTCTTGCGCAGGGCGTTGACCACCAGGGTGGACAGCGCCTCGCCCTCGACGTCCTCGGCGATGATGACCAGCGGCTTGCCGGCCTCGGCGACCTTCTCCAGGATCGGGAGCAGGTCGGCCAGCGCCGAGATCTTCTCGCGGTGCAGCAGGATGCGGGCGTCCTCGAACACCGTCTCCTGGGCTTCGAGGTCGGTGGCGAAGTGCGCCGACACGTAACCCTTGTCGAACTGCACGCCCTCGGTGATCTGGAGCTCGGTGGCCATCGAGGAGGACTCCTCGACGGTGATCACACCGTCCTCGCCGACCTTCTCGATGGCTTCGCCGAGCAGGGCGCCGATGGACTCGTCGCGGGACGAGACGGTGCCGACCTGGGCGATGTTGTCGCGGCCCTTGACCGGGGTGGCCTTGGCCTTGAGGGCGTCCACGACGGCCTCGGCCGCGGCCTGGATGCCGACGCCGAGCGACATCGGGTTCGCGCCGGCGGCGACGTTGCGCAGGCCGACCCGGACCATGGCCTGGGCCAGCACGGTCGCGGTCGTCGTGCCGTCGCCCGCCACGTCGTTGGTCTTGGTGGCGACGCTCTTGGCCAGCTGCGCGCCGAGGTTCTCGAACGCGTCGTCCAGCTCGATCTCACGGGCGATGGTCACGCCGTCGTTGGTGACGGTGGGCCCGCCGAACTTCTTGTCCAGCACGACGTGCCTGCCGCGCGGGCCGAGGGTCACCTTGACCGTGTCCGCGAGCTTGTTCACACCGCGCTCAAGGGCCCGACGAGCGTCCTCGTCGAAGCTGATCTGCTTGGGCATTGCTTACCTCTCTTGATGCGAAACGCCCCGGGAGCCCCGGGGAGGGGTTCGCCGGGGCGTGTTGCGTGTCAGCCGAGCGTCAGTTGATGACGGCCAGCACGTCGCGGGCGGAGAGGATGAGGTACTCCTCGCCGTTGTACTTGACCTCGGTGCCGCCGTACTTGGAGTAGATGACGACGTCGCCGACAGCCACGTCCACGGGGACGCGGTTGCCCTTGTCGTCGATCCGGCCGGGGCCGACCGCGAGGACCTTGCCCTCCTGGGGCTTCTCCTTCGCGGTGTCCGGGATCACGAGGCCGGAAGCGGTCGTGGTCTCGGCCTCGCTGGCCTGGACGACGATCTTGTCCTCGAGCGGCTTGATGTTCACGCTCACCGGGCTGACCTCCACGGTCGTCGAAAGCGTTGGCAGGTTGCGTTTACGGCTCCTGCCACCCCGCCGTCGCGGGGGTCGGGGCGGTTGCTGGTGCCGTGCATCTAGCACTCTACCCATGCGAGTGCCAACGCTTCAACGGCCCCCCGCTACCGGGCGGGTGAAGTCGTCCACTCGTGTAACACCGGCGTTCACCTGGTCGCCAACCTGGTCGACAACGGTGTCCCGCATGACCACGGTGACCCGACGTTCCCTGCTCATCGGCGGTGCGGCCGGTGTGGCGCTCGCGACCACCGGCGCGGGCTTCGCGAAGCTCGACAACCCGTTCACCCTCGGCGTCGCCTCGGGCGACCCCAGCTCCGACGGCATGGTGCTCTGGACGCGCCTGGCGCCCCGGCCGCTCGACGAGAACGGCCTCGGCGGCATGCCGAACCGGGTCGTCCCGGTGCACTGGGAGCTGGCCGAGGACGAGCGCTTCCGGCGCGTGGTGCGGCGGGGCGTGCGGGTGGCCCGCCCCGAGTCCGCGCACAGCGTGCACGTGGAGACCTTCGGCCTGCGCCCCGGCCGCGAGTACTTCTACCGGTTCCGGGTCGACGGTCACGTCTCCCCCGTCGGCCGCACCCGCACCACGCCCGAGCCGTGGGTGCTGGGACAGGACCTGACCATGTGCTTCGCGTCGTGCTCGCACTTCGGCGAGGGCTACTTCACCGCCTACCGGCGGCTCGCCGAGGACCACCCGGACGTGGTGCTGCACCTGGGCGACTACCAGTACGAGTACGCGGCCAAGGCGGCGGACGTGCGCACCGTGCTCGGCCCGGAGACCCGCACGCTGGACGACTACCGGCTCCGGCACGCCCAGTACAAGACCGACGAGGACCTCCAGCTCGCGCACGCGGTGGCGCCGTGGCTGGTGATCTGGGACGACCACGAGACCGAGAACAACTGGGCCGACGAGGTGCCCGAGCAGCCGGACCCGAACTTCCTCGACCGGCGCGCGGCGGCGTTCCAGGCCTACTACGAGAACATGCCGCTGCGGCGCGGCGCGCGGCCCAACGGCATCGACATGCGGCTGTTCCGGCGGGTCCAGTGGGGCGGGCTGGTCAACTTCCACATGCTCGACACCCGCCAGTACCGCGACGACCAGGCGTGCGGCGACGGGTGGAAGACGTGCACCGAGGCCGGGCTGCCCACCCGCACCATCACCGGCGCCGAGCAGGAGGAGTGGCTGCTCGACGGGTTCCGCCGGTCGCGGGCGCGCTGGGACGTGCTCGGCCAGCAGGTGTTCTTCGCCGAGCGCGACCGCAAGGACGGGCCGGACAAGGAGCTGTCCATGGACTCGTGGGACGGCTACCTGGCCTCCCGCGACCGGGTCACCCGCGGCTGGGTGGACGCCAAGGTCCGCAACGCGGTCGTGCTGACCGGTGACGTGCACGCGGCCTACGCCGCCGACATCAAGGCCGACTGGAACGACCCGGCGTCGTCGCGCACCGTCGGCACCGAGCTGGTGTGCACGTCGGTGACCTCCGGCGGCGACGGCAACGACACCGTCGACCAGGTGCAGCTGCGGCTGAACCCGCACATCAAGCTGCACAGCAGGCGGCGCGGGTACGTGCGGACGAAGTTCACCGCGGGCGAGATGCGGGCCGACTTCCGCGCGCTGCCGTACGTGCGCACGGCCGGGGCCGAGGCGACCACGCTCAAGTCGTTCGTGGTCGAGGACCGCAACCCCGGCCTGCACTCCATTTGATCGGCTGAGTTTCATCAGCCAGGTGTGACCAGCCGGGTGTGATCAGCCGCGCAGGACGTTGATCAGGGCGGTCCAGCCGTCCTTGCCGTGCCCCGCCGCGATGGCGCGGTCGTAGAGGGACTGGACCGCCCTGGGCAGCCCGGCGTCGATGCCGGCGGACTCGCTCGCGCCCACGACGTGCGCCGCGGTGGCGCCCATCATGGTCACGTCGGCCAGGGCGCCGGGGTGCTCGCCGGAGTCGATCTGCCGCGCGGTCTCCTCCACGTACATCGACAGGGTGGAGAGGTTGTCGGCCAGGTAGGGCGCGTACCGCTCGGCCGTGAAGCCCGCCGACTTCACCAGGGCGATGCCGTGCAGCATCGCGGCCAGCGACGTGAGGAAGACGTCGAGCTGCGCCTGGTACAGCAGCTGCGCCAGGGTGTGGTCCTCGCCCATGTAGTCGGGCCTGCCGATCGCCGCGAGGGTGTCGGCGTGCTGCTCGAACACCTCGCGCGGGCCGCTGTAGAAGACGTACGCGGCCGGGTGGCCGACCATCTCCGCGTTCGCCATCACGCCGCCGACCAGCAGCTCCGCGCCCCGTTCGGCGAGCCACGCGGCGGCCTTGAGGGTCTTGTCCGGCGTCTCGGAGCTGAGGTTGACCACGACGCGGCCGGCCAGGTCGACGCCGTCGAGGATGTCGTGCATGGCGGCGTAGTCGGTGAGGCTGAGGATCAGCAGCCGGTTCGCGGCCACGGCGTCGGCGGCGGTGGCGGCGCGGGTGGCCCCGAGGGCGACGACGGCGTCGGCACGGGCGGCGGTGCGGTTCCAGACCGTGGTGGGGTGGCCTGCGCCGAGGAACTTCGCGACCATGGCCTGGCCCATCGGGCCGAGGCCGATCACGGTCAACGGGGTCTTGTCAGTCATGTGTTCTTCACTCCTTCGTGTGATCTCCACGGTGGCTGGGGGCGCGCACGGTTCGCTGCGGGTCCGCTGGGGGTCGCCCGTGCGCGGGCCGGTTACGGTCCGGGCGTGAGATTCGGGGTGTTGGGGCCGCTCGCGGTGTGGACCGAGGGCGGTGAGGTCGTCCGGGTGCCGGAGGCCAAGGTCCGGCTGCTGCTGGCGGACCTGCTCGCGCACGAGGGGCGCCCGGTGTCGGCGGACCGGTTGGCGTTCGACCTGTGGGGCGACGAGCCGCCCGGCAACCCGGTGAACACCCTCCAGACCAAGGTCTCGCAGCTGCGGCGGGCGTTGGGGGCGGCCGAGCCGGGTGGCCGTGAGCTGGTCGCGCACGGGCCGGCCGGGTACGCGGTGCGGGTGGACTCGTCCACCTTGGACGTGCTGCGGTTCCGGGAGCTGGTGGCGGCCGGGCGGTCCGGCGAGGCGTTGGCGTTGTGGCGGGGCGAGCCGCTGGAGGAGTTCGCCGACGCGCCGTTCCTGGCACCGGTGGCGGCGCGGTGGGCCGAGGAGCGGTTGGCGGCGCTGGAGGAGTTCGCCGAGGTCGAATCAGGTGACGTGGACCCGGCCGTCGAGGCGGACCTGGCTGCCGAGGTGGCGCGGCACCCGTTGCGCGAACGTTTGCGCGGGTTGCACATGCGTGCCCTCTACCGCGCCGGGCGGCAGGTGGAGGCGTTGGAGAGCTACGCCGAGCTGCGGCGGCTGCTGGCCGAGGGGCAGGGGCTGGAGCCCGGCCCGGAGCTGGCCGCCCTGCACCGCGCGATCCTCGGGCACGACCCGGCGCTCGGTCCGGTCGCCGCGGCGCGCACGAACCTGCCGGTGCCGGTGGCGGACCTGGTCGGGCGGGACGAGGCGGTCCGGGACCTGTGCGACCTGCCCCGGGACGCCCGGCTGGTGACGCTCACCGGTCCCGGTGGCGTCGGCAAGACCAGCCTGGCCCTGGAGGTCGCCCGTCGGGTGTCGGCCGCGGACGGGGTGTGGCTGGTCGAGCTGGCCGGTGTCGAGCTGGCCGGTGCCGCCCGGGCCGAGCAGGTGGCGGGCGCGGTGGCCGACGTGCTCGGCGTGCGCGAGGACGCGTCCCTGGTGGAGGCGTTGCGCGGGCGGGACGTGCTGCTGGTGCTGGACAACTGCGAGCGGTTGGTCGACCCGGTCGCCGCGCTGGTCTCCCGGCTGCTGCGGTCCGCGCCCGGGCTGCGCGTGCTCGCCACCAGCCAGGAGCCGCTCGGCCTGGCGTTCGAGACGGTGTGGGCCGTGCCGCCGCTGGACGTGGCGAGCGCCGTCACGTTGTTCGCAGCGCGCGCTGCGGCCGCCGCTCCCGGCTTCGCGCTGACGCCGGACAACGCGCCGGTGGTCGAGGCGATCTGCCGGCGGCTGGACGGGCTGCCGCTGGCGTTGGAGCTGGCCGCGACGCGCGTGCGCGGCCTGGGCGTGACCGCCCTGCTCGATCGGCTGGACGACCGGTTCCGGCTGCTGGCCACCGGGCACCGGGACGCGCCGGCCCGGCAGCGCACCCTGCGCGCGATGATCGACTGGAGCTGGGACCTCCTCGGTGACGCCGAGCGGGTCGTGCTGCGGCGGCTGGCCGTGCATGTGGACGGGTGCGCGTTGGACGCCGCCGAGGCCGTGTGCGCGGGTGGCGCCGTGGCGGCGGACGAGGTGCTGGACGTGGTGACCCGCCTGGTCGACCGGTCGTTGGTGGTCGCGCCCGAGCACGGTGGCGAGCCGCGGTTCCGGTTGTTGGAGTCGGTCGCCGACTACGGGCGGGAGCGGCTGCGCGAGGCGGGCGAGTTCGAGGACGTGCGGCGCCGGCACGCGGAGTTCTACCTGGGGTTGGCCGAACGGGCCGACCCGGAGTTGCGCACGGCGCGGCAGCTGGGGTGGCTGCGGCGGCTGGATGCCGACACCGCGAACCTGCGGGCCGCGCACGAGGCGTTGGGACCGGCCGGCGCGGCCCGGTTGACCGGCGCGTTGACCTGGTACTGGTTCCTGCGCGGGCGGTTGCGGGAGGCGCGGCGGCTGATGACCGCGACCGATCCGGTGACGGTGGCGTGGCGGGTCGGGTTCGGGGTGCTGCTGGGTGAGGCGGTCGACGCGGCCGCGGTGTCCGCGGTATCCGGCACACAGGACATTGCGGATTGTCTACAACGGGCTCGGGCTCGGTGGTTCCTGGGTTACGTGTTGTCGACCGTAGGCGACATGCCGACCGCCGAGAGGCTGACCGACCAGGCGTTGGAGGCGTTCGAGGAGCTGGGTGACGAGTGGGGCGTGGCCGCCGCGCACAGCGACCGGGTGAGCCAGGCCCTGGCCCGCGGTCGGGTGGACGAGGCGCGCGCGTCGGCGTCGCGGTCCGCCGAGCTGTTCACCGCGTCGGGCGAGCGGTGGGGGCAGTTGAAGGCGTCGTTCGGGCTGGGGGTGCTCGCGCAGCTGGCCGGTGACAACGAGCGGGCCGAGGCCGTGCACCGGGACGGGCTGCGGGTGGCCGAGGAGCTGCGGTCGTGGCCGGAGGTGTCGTACAAGCTGTCCTGGCTCGGGCGGGTCGCGTTGACCGACGGTGACTACGGGAAGGCGCGTGAGCTGCACGAACAGGCTCGTCGTGCGGCGGCCGAGCACGGGTTCAGGCCGGGTGAGGTGTACGCGGAGACGGGGTTGGCGCTGGGCGCGCGGCGGGAAGGGCGGCTGGACGCGGCGGAGGCGCACTGGGACCGGCTGCGGTCGTGGCACCGGCAGGTCGGGTTCGAGGCGAGCGGGACGTTGATGTTGGCCGAGCTGGGGTTCGTGGCCGAGCTGCGGGGTGACGTGGAGCGGGCGTCGGCGCTGCACTCGGAGGGGTTGGCGTTGGCCCGGCAGGTGGGCGACCCGCGGGCGATCGCGTTGGGGTTGGAGGGGATGGCGGGCGCTCGGGCGCTGGCGGGTGACGCCGCGCAGGCGGCGCGGTTGCTGGGCGCGGCGACGGCGGCACGGGCGTCGGTGGGCGTGCCGCTGCCCGCCGGTGAGCGCGGCGACGTCGACCGCATCGCCGCCGCGGCCCGTGCGGTGTTGGGCGCCGAGGAGTACGCGACCGCCTTCGCCACCGGCCACGCCGAAGGGCTGACCGCGACGCCTCGCGAGTCGAACCCCCACGTCTCGCGAGTCGAACGTTCAGGTACCCCGAATTCAACCTCCAGGTCCGGTCCGAGCTGACGTGAACGCAGAACTCGGGTCCTGGAGGTTCGACTCGCGGGGCCCGGAGGTTCGACTCGCGGGGGTCAGAGGATCTGGATCGTGCTCACCGGGAGGCCGGGGGTGGTGGAGAGGTCCAGGGCGGAGGGCTTGGCGCCCGCGGCCACCAGGTGGGCGCCGAGGGCGGCGATCATGGCGCCGTTGTCGGTGCACAGGCGGGGGCGCGGCACGCGCAGTTCCAGGCCCGCCTCGGCGCAGCGCTCGGCCGCCAAGCTCGACAGGCGCGAGTTCGCGGCCACGCCGCCGGAGATGACCAGGGTGTCCACGCCGAGGTCCTTGCAGGCCCGGATCGCCTTGGCGGTCAGCACGTCGGCCACCGCCTCCTGGAACGACGCGGCGACGTCGGCCAGCGGGATCTCCTCGCCCGCCCGCTCTTGCTTCTCCACCCACCGCGCCACCGAGGTCTTCAGCCCCGAGAACGAGAAGTCGTACTTCGCGTCACGCGGCCCGGTCAGCCCGCGCGGGAACGCGATCGCGCAGCCGTTGCCCTGCTTGGCGAGCTTGTCGATCGGCGGACCGCCCGGGTACGGCAGGTCGAGCAGCCGGGCCACCTTGTCGTAGGCCTCGCCCGCCGCGTCGTCCACGGTGGACCCGATCTCGGTGATCTTCTCCGCCAGGCCCTCGATCAGCAGCAGCTGCGAGTGGCCGCCCGACACCAGCAGCGCCACGCACCGCTTCGGCAGCGGCCCGTGCTGGAGGGTGTCCGCAGCGACGTGCCCGGCGAGGTGGTTCACGCCGTAGAGCGGCTTGTCCAACGCGGCCGCGTACGCCTTGGCCGCCGACACACCGACCAGCAGCGCTCCGGCGAGCCCGGGCCCGGCGGTGACCGCGATCGAGTGCACGTCCCGCAGCTCGATCCCGGCCCGCTCCACGGCGCGGCGCATGGTCGGCACCATCGCCTCCAGGTGCGCGCGGGACGCGACCTCGGGCACGACGCCGCCGAAGCGGGCGTGCTCCTCGACGCTGGACGCGACCTCGTCGGCGAGCAGCTCCACCGACCCGTCCGGGCCGAGCCGGACGATGCCGACGCCGGTCTCGTCGCACGAGCTCTCGATACCGAGGATGAGCCGGTCAGTCACGGTTCGCGGGCCTTCCCATGGTGTACGCGTCGGCGCCCGACGGCTGGTAGTAGCGGCGGCGCACGTTCAGGTGCTCGAAGCCGTGCGCCAGGTAGAGGCCGATCGCCGGCGCGTTGTCCGTGCGGACCTCCAGGAACACCGGCAGGCGCAGCTCGTCGGCCTTGGCGAGCAGGGTGCGCAGCAGGGTCTTGCCGACGCCGCTGCCCTGGTGGTCGGCCACGACGGCGATGGTGTGCACGTTCGCCTCGAAGTCGGTCAGGCCCAGGCCCGCGTAGCCGATCAGGGCGCCGTCGAAGTAGGCGCCGACGTAGAAGTTGCCGTTGTCGAGCTCGCTGCGGAAGGCGTTCTCGCTCCACGGGTCGTCACCGGGGAACAACGCCTGCTCGATCTGCGCGCAGCGGGCCGCGTCCTCGTGGCGCAGCGGCGCGACCGTGACGGTGCGGGGGCTCACGCCTTGGTCACCCGCTTGCGGCCGACCGGCTCCACGGCGTCGGGACGGCGCAGGTAGAGGGGGGTGAGCGCGGCGGGACGCGCGCCGGCCAGCAGCTCGTCGGCCGCCGCGGCGACCAGGGACACCGGTGACGGGTAACGCGCCTCGACCACCGGGAGCCCGATCACGTCGGCGTACATCTCGGCGCCCTCACCGGCGGCCTCGACCACCGCGGGCAGCAGCGCGGGCAGCTTCGCGACCAGGTCGGCGGGCCGGTCCACGTGCGGGCCGTCGGTGCGCCGGCCGGCGGCGTCGTAGGCCGCCCAGTACACCTCCTTGCGCCGCGCGTCGGTGGCCACGAGCAGCGGTTTGCCGGTGGCGGTGTCGAGCGCGACGGCGTCCAGCGCGATGGCGTCCGGCGTCGGCACGGGGTAGACGGGCCGGTTGAGGGCCTGGCCGAGGGCGGCGGCGGTGACCAGGCCGACGCGCAGGCCGGTGAACGGCCCCGGCCCCGAGCCGCACACGATCGCGTCGAGGTCGGAGAGCCGGTGGCCGGCCTCCGCCAACGCCGCTTGGAGGTGTGGTGTGAGCAGCTCGCCGTGCGCCTTCGAGTTCACCGTCACCCGCTGGGCGAGCAGGCGCGGCGGCGAATCGGGCGTCAGTTCCACGACACCGGCCGTGACGGCGGGGGTCGCGGTGTCCAAGGCGAGCACCAGCACAACTGCCAAGGGTATCGGGTGGCGTGAACCACACTTGTGTTGACGTCGACGTCAAGTCGGAGGATCGGTCACGTGCGCATCGGAGAACTGGCGCGGCGGGGTGGCACCACCACCCGGGCGCTGCGCTACTACGAGTCCCTCGGCCTGCTGCCCGCGCGCCGCGGGGTGAACGGGCAGCGGGAGTACGACGAGGACGACCTGAGGCTGGTGCACGAGATCCGCTCGCTCACCGGCATCGGGTTCGCCCTGGAGGACACCCGGCCGTTCGTCCAGTGCCTGCGGGACGGGCACTCCACCGGCGACGCCTGCGCGGCGTCGGTCGAGGTGTACCGGCGGAAGTTGGCCGAGCTGGACGACTGCATCACCCGGCTGGGTGCCGTTCGCGATCGGGTGGGTGCGCAGCTGAGGGAAGCCGAGCAGCGGGAAGCCGGGCAGAGGGAAGCCGAGCAGAGGAGCGAGACGTGCGGACGTTGACCGACGACGAGTTCACCGGGGCCGTGGCCGCCGGGAACGTGCTGGTGGAGTTCCGCGCCGACTGGTGCGGGCCGTGCCGGATGCTGGAACCGGTGCTGGACGAGATCGACCGGGAGCGCGACGACCTGAGCGTGGTGAAGGTGGACCTGGACGCGAGCCCGCGCACCGCGCGCGACCAGCGGATCATGTCCGCGCCCACGCTCCAGCTCTACCGGGACGGCCGGTTGGTGGCGCAGAGCGTCGGCGCTCGGCCGAAGGTCCACCTGATGGCGTGGCTCGAACCACACTTGTGATGCGTGCGGCGGCGGGGGCGGTCACTGTAAGGGGATGCTGCTGCCAGCGCTGACCTCAGCGTCGTCGTCGTTGTCGTCGTTGAAAACCGCGTTGCGGTTCCCGGAGAGGGAGCTGACGTACGAGCAGTTGGCGCGGGAGGCGCGTGCGGTCGCGCACGGGTTGGTCGGCAGGCGGCGGGTCGCGGTGTGGGCCCGATCGACGGCCGAGACGTGCGTGGTGGTCGTCGGTGCGTTGCTGGCGGGTGTGCCGGTGGTGCCGTTGAACCCCAAGATCGGGGAGCGCGAGCTCGCCCACATCCTCGCCGACAGCGCACCCGACCTCGTGATCGACGACGAGCTGCCGTCGGGGCCGGCGGTCGACCTGCCGGAGCCGGGAGGCGAGGCGCCCGCGTTGATCGTGTACACGAGCGGCACGACGGGGCCACCCAAAGGGGTGGTGCTGCCGAGGCGGGCGTTGGCCACGAACCTGGACGCGTTGGCGAAGGCGTGGGCGTGGACCGAGGACGACGTGGTGGTGCACGGCCTGCCCTTGTTCCACGTGCACGGCCTCGGTGTCGGTGTGCTCGGGCCGTTGCGGCGCGGTGGGACCGTGCACCACCTCGGGTCGTTCAGCGTGGCGAAGGCCGCCGAGGCGTTGCGCGGCGGCGGCACGATGATGTTCGGCGTGCCCACGATGTACCACCGGATCGCGGCGGAGCCCGAGCACGCCGAGGCGTTCGGGAAGGCGCGGCTGCTGGTGTCGGGATCGGCCGCGCTGCCCGCGTCCGTGCACGAGCGGATCGAGCGGCTGACCGGGCAGCGGGTGGTCGAGCGGTACGGGATGACCGAGACGTTGATGAACACCAGCGTTCGCGTGGACGGTGATCGGAGGCCCGGGACGGTGGGGGTGCCGTTGGACGGGGTCGAGCTGCGGGTGGTTGGGGAAGGGCTTGGGGAGGGGGGTGGGGATGGGGTCGGGGAGATTGAGGTGCGCGGGCCGAACCTGTTCTTGGGGTACCTGAACCGGCCGGACGCGACGCGGGAGGCGTTGCGGGATGGCTGGTTCCGCACCGGCGACCTGGCCGTGGTCGAGCCGGACGGGTACGTGCGGATCGTCGGCCGCCGGGCCACGGACCTGATCAAGAGCGGTGGTTACAAGATCGGCGCCGGTGAGATCGAGAACGCCCTGCTGGAGCACCCGTCGGTGGCCGAGGCGGCGGTGACCGGCGAGCCGGACGAAGACCTGGGCGAGCGGGTGGTGGCGTGGGTCGTGGCGGACGGCGAGCCGCCTGCGCCCGAGGTGTTGAGCGATCACGTGGCGCGGCTGTTGTCGCCGCACAAGCGGCCGAGGGTGGTTCGGTACGTGGACGCGTTGCCGCGCAACGACATGGGCAAGGTGCTGAAGCGGGAGCTGCGGTGAACCCCCTCGGCTGGCCGGGGTACGAGGCGCAGCTCGACCGGGCGCGGGAGCGGTCCGGCGGCGTCGAGTCGGTGTCGTGGCGACGGCTGCCGCACGCGGTGGAGGTCACGTTCGACTTCCGGTTCCTGGGTGGTTCGGTGGGCACGGCGACCGGCGCGTTGATCGAGGGGGCGTTCACCGAGGCGCGGTCGGCGTGGCTGCCGGTGGTGTCGAAGATCGCGACCGGCGGCAGCCGGATGCAGGAGGGGATGCTGTCGTTGCGGCAGCTCCAGCGGGTGGCGCGGCTGTGCGCGGCACATCGTGAGGTCGGTCTGCCGCACGTGTCCGTGCTCGGGGATCCGACCACCGGTGGCCTGTGGGCGTCGCTGGGCGCCGGTGCGGACGTCGTGGTCGGGGTGTCCGGCGCGCAGGTCGGGTTCGCGGGCAGCCGGGTGCGGCCGGCCGGTGACCGCGACGACCCCGCGTACACGGCGGAGGGCCAGTTCGCGGCCGGCACGGTCGACGTGGTGGTGCGGCCGGACGAGGTGGACGCGACGGTCAGGCGGGTCCTCGACGTGCTGACGAGTGGTGACGCCGTGCCGGCCGAGGTGCCGCGTGCGCTGGGTGCTGAGGACTTGCCCGAGGACGGGTGGAGCGCGGTGCTGCGAGCGCGCGCTCCGGAGCGTCCTCGGGCGGGCGAGTACTTGGACGACTACTTCGACTCGCGGGTGCCGATCAGTGGCGACCGGGCGGGTGGGGTGGATGCGGGGATGCTGTGCGGCATCGGGCGGCGGGGTGGGCGGGCGATCGCGTTCGCGGCGCAGACCGGCACGGCCAACACCCCGGCCGGCTTCCGCACCGCGGCCCGCCTGATCCGGCTGGCGTCGCGGTTGGCACTGCCGGTGCTGACGTTGGTCGACACGCCGGGCGCGGCGAACGACGCGGCGGCCGAGCGGGCCGGTGTGGGGGCGGCGATCGCGGAACTGTTCGCCGCGGTCGCGGAGGCACGTGTGCCGATCACGACGTTGGTCATCGGGGAGGGTGGGTCGGGTGGGGCGTTGGCGCTGTCGTCGCCGGAGCACACGTGGATCACGCCGGACGCCTACTTCTCGGTGATCGCACCGGAGTTGGCGGCGGCGATCCTGAAGCGCGAGGACGTGCGTCGGCTCGCCGACGACTTGAGGCTGCGGCCGCAGGATTTGGTGGAGCTTGGTGTGGTGCGTGGGATTTCGGAGCGGTAGGTGGGGGCTGGGCAGAGGGCTGGGCAGGGGGTTGGTCGGGCCAGGGGGAGGTTAAAAGATCAAGAGCGTCCTCGCCGGACGGGCAGATCAGCAGGATGACGGGGTTTGGCGGTCCAGTGCGGCTGCGTCGTGGGTCGGGTTTCGTGTCATCCCGCCGACCTCCACAAGGGCAACCACACGTGTCAAGGGGGCGGCAAGGGACCCACACCGGGCAAGACCGGACAGCGCCCCCTTGACACGCGCGGTAGGGCTGCGCCAGGTCGGCGGGATGACACGAACCCCTTCTTTTTGGGGAAGGGCGTGGCAGTGGAGGGGTGGGGAGTGCTGTTGGGTTTTTGTGGGGGTCAGGCGGGTAGGGCGCGGTCGACCCAGGTGCCGTGGGGGTGGAGGTGGGCGATTCGCACGTCGTCGTCCCGGCGTTCCAGCCTGATCAGCAGGTGGTCCTCGGACAGCCGTTCGGCCGCGCCCTCGCCCCACTCGACGGCCACGACGGCGTCCACGAGGTCGGTGTCGAGGTCGAGGTCGTCCAGCTCGTCCAGGTTGCCGCCGAGCCGGTAGGCGTCGACGTGCACGAGGGGCACGCCGCGGCCGTTCGGGGCGGGGTCGTGGACGCGGGCGATCACGAACGTCGGCGAGCTCACCCGGCCCGCCACGCCGAGGCCGTCGGCCAGGCCGCGCACCAGCGCCGTCTTGCCCGCGCCCAACGGGCCGGACAGCAGCAGCAGGTCACCGCCCCGCACCAGGCCACCCAACTTGCGCCCGAACTCCTCGGTGTCGTGCACCTCGGGGAGCGTCACGCTCACGCTCGTCGCCACCACCGCCGCCTGCTTTCCGACGGTTCGGCGGCACTGCGCCGAACCACACCGACCAGGTGTCCGGTGACCAGGTCTGGTTGTTCCAACATGAGCATGTGGCCCGCGCCGGACACGCGGACCAGTTCGCCGTGCGGCATCTCCTCGGCCATCCGCTCGGCGTGCGAGAACGGCGTCAGCTTGTCCGCGTCGCCGCTGATGACGAGCACCTCGCAGTGCCGCAGGCCGGCCAGCGCCTTGTAGCGGTTGTGGGTGCCGAGGGTTTCCAGGAACTCGGTGAGCACCTGCACCGTCGTGCGGTTGATCATCTGTTCCATCAGGTCGACCAACGACGGGCTGACCTTGCCGGTTCCGAAGGCCAGCGCGCGGATCCCGCTCCACGTCAGCGTGGACGCGCGGCGCCTGACCCACTCGACCAGGCCCGGTTGCAGGCCGGCGAGCCTGCCGACGCCGAGCGTCACCGGGTTGTGGCGGGACAGCACGGACTTAGGCAGGCCCGCGCCGCCGACCGCGCCCGCCGCCGTGCCGACGAGTGCGACGCCGCGCACGCGGTCGGCGAACAGGTCGGGCCGCTGCTCGGCCAGCGCCATGATCGTCATGCCGCCCATGGAGTGGCCGACCAGCACCAACGGGCCTTCGGGCGCCATCGTGCGGATGACCGCGTCGAGGTCCTTGGCGCACTGCTCGATCGTGCTGCCCTCGGCCGTGGAGCGGCCGGAGCGGCCGTGGCTGCGCTGGTCGTAGAGGACCTGGCGGACGCGCGGCTCGGTCAGCGCGGCCAGGTCCCGGCGCTGGAAGTGCCAGCAGCGGCGGTCCAGGGCGAAACCGTGCACGAGGACGACGGTGACCTCGGGTCGGCCGCCGTCGACCGGGTCGACTTCCTCGGCCGACAGGGGCACGCCGTCGTCCGCCGCGACGGTGGACTCGCGGGTGGGGGTGAGGCGGCCCAGCGGCTCGTCGGCGAGCGGGTCGTCGGCTTGGCGGTCGTTCGAGACCTTCTTCTGGTTGGCGGCGACGCCCACCGCGACGCCGGTCGCGGCCGCGCCGAGGATGCCGCCCGCCCAGCCGACGGCCTTCCACACGGTGTTCATCGGCGTGTCCCGACATACGTCCGGGTGACGCGCGGTCGGTACATGCCGGTGACGATCTCGTAGTCGATGGTGCCGGTGGTGTCGGCCCACTCGCGGGCCGTCGGCTCGCCGTCGCGGCCGGGTCCGAACAGCACGACCTCGTCCCCCTCCGCCACCGCGTCGTCACCGCAGTCGACCACGACCTGGTCCATGCAGACGCGGCCGACCACCGGGCGGCGGCGTCCGGCGAGCCAGACGTCCATCCGGTTCGACAAACTGCGCGGCACGCCGTCGGCGTAACCGACGGGCACCAGGGCCAGGTTCGTGTCGCTCGCGGCGGTCCAGCTCAGCCCGTAGGACACCGATTCCCCGGCCGGGATGCGCTTGGCCAGGGCGACCGCGGACCGGAACGTCATCACGGGCCGCAGGTCGGTCGGGACCGGGACGGGGTTGAGGCCGTAGATCGCGATGCCCGGGCGGACGAGGTCGAGGTGCAGGTCCGGGCGGGTGATGAGGGCGGCGGAGTTGGCGATGTGCCGGTGCGGGTCGAGGCCCGCGGCCAGGGCTTCGCGGTAGGCGTCGTCGAAGCGCTCGGCCTGGGCGTCGGTGGCGCGGTGGCCGATCTCGTCGGCGACGGCCAGGTGTGACCAGATCGAGTGAACTTCGACGTTGTGGGTCTTGGCGGCCCGCTCGACCAGCTCGGGCCACTCGGCGGCCGGGCAGCCGTTGCGGGACAGGCCGGTGTCGATCTTGAGGTGCACGCGCGCCGTCTTGCCGGCCTTGTCCGCCGCCGCCGAGATCTCCTCCAGCTGGGTGAGCGAGGACGCGGCCAGGTCGACGTCCTGCTCGACGCCGGGGGCGTAGTCGGTGCCGGGCGGGTCGAGCCAGGCCAGGATCGGCGCGGTGAGCCCGGCCGCGCGCAGGGCGAGGGCCTCGGCGAGCGAGCAGGAGCCGAGCCAGGTGGCGCCTGCCTCCACGGCGGCTCTGGCCACTTCCACGGCGCCGTGCCCGTAGCCGTCGGCCTTGACGACGGCCATCGTGTCGGCGTTCGGCGCGAGGGCGTCGAGGTGGGCGACGTTGTGCCGGAGGTTGTCGAGGTCGATCACGACCTCAGCGCGAGGAGCAGCCATAACGCCGCTCATGGTGACACAGCCCCGACCGCCGCGAACGCGCGAGTCGAACCTCCAGAACCCGAGAGTCCTACGTTCGCGTCGCGAGAGTCCTACGTTCAGGACCCCTGAGTTCAACGCTCGGACGGCCGGTGAGCGTTGAATTCGGGGTGCGTGGACGTAGGACTCTCGCGGGCTGGAGGTAGGACTCTCGCGGGGGTCAGAGGGGGCGGACGGCGCGGATGGCGTCGGGGATCGAGCGCAGGAGCGCGGTGGCGGGGATGGGGGCGCCGTCGGCGGCCAGGTCGGCGGCGATGACGTGGACCTTCGCCGCGCAGCCCGCGGCCAGGACCGGGTCCAGGCCGGCGGCCAGGAGGGAGCCCAGGACGCCGGAGAGGACGTCGCCGGAGCCGGCGGTCGCGGCCCACGACGAGCGGGCGCGGTTGACCAGGACGCGGCCGTCGGGGCCGGCGACGACGGTGGCGTGGCCCTTCAGCAGCACCACGGCGTTGAACCGCTCGGCGGCCTTGCGGGCGGCCGTCACCCGATCAGGGCCCACTGGTCCGGCGAGCCGCTCGAACTCGCGGTCGTGCGGTGTCAGGACGAGCGGCGCGTCGGGGTCGCGGGCGTCCCACAGGTCCGGGTTGTTGGCCAGCATGGTGATCGCGTCGGCGTCCGCGCACACCGGGACACCGGCCTCCAGGACGCTCCGGAGGACCGCCTCCGCGCCCAGACCGGTGCCCAGGCCGGGACCGACGACCCACGCCTGCACGCGGCCGGCGTCGGTGATCGACCCGGTGCAGATCGCCTCCGGCCACCGCGCCCGGACGCCCTCGGCCGCCGCACCGGCATACCTGACCAGGCCGGACGTCGACAGCAACGCCGCGCCGGTCGCCAGCACCGCGGCACCGGGGTAGGTCGCCGAACCGGCCGCGACACCGGTCACGCCCTGGGTGTACTTGTCGTCCTCCGGCCCCGGCACCGGCCACGCGTCGCCGACGTCGGCGACGTCCAGTTCGAGCAGGTCGGGCCCGTGCAGCTCGCCGCCCACCCCGATGTCGACCAGCCGCACGTCGCCGCAGTCCGCCAAGGCGTGCACGGGCTTGAGGCAGCCGAACGTCACGGTGGTGTGCGCGCGCACGGCGGGACCGGAGACCGCGCCGGTGTCCGGGTCGATGCCGCTGGGCAGGTCGACCGACAGCACGGGCGCGTCGAGGTGCGCCACGTGCTCGGCGGCGTCCGGGCGCAACGGGCCGCGGGCGGACAGCCCCACGATCCCGTCGATCACCAGGTCGACGTCGGCCAGGCGGTCGACCACCCGACCGCCGACCCGGCGGAACGCGGCCAAGCCCTCGGCGTGCACACGATCAGGTGTCAGCAGGACGGCGGACACGGTGACGCCGCGCTTGCGGAGGTAGTAGCCCGCCCACAGCGCGTCACCACCGTTGTCACCCGTGCCGACGAGCAGGCCGACCCGCCGCCCGCCCGCCAGCAGCTCCGCCGCGACGACCGCCACGCCGAACGCCGCCCGGCGCATGAGCGTGCCGGGCGGCACGACCGCCATGACGCGTTCCTCCGCCGCCCTGACCCGATCCGTCGTCCACAGACCCCGCATGGGGTCAAGCCTGCCCTACTCGACGGTGACGGACTTCGCGAGGTTGCGGGGCTTGTCCACGTCGTAACCGCGGCTGCGCGCGATCTCCGCGGCCAGCACCTGCAACGGCACCGTGGAGATCAACGGCTGGAGCAGCGTCGACACCGCCGGGATCTCGATCAGGTGATCCGCGAACGGGCGAACGGTCTCGTCACCCTCTTCAGCGATCACGATCGTGCGGGCACCCCTGGCCTGGATCTCCGAGATGTTCGACACCAGCTTCGAGTGCAGCACCGCCCGACCCTTGGGCGACGGCATGATCACGACCACCGGCAGGCCCTCCTCGATCAACGCGATCGGGCCGTGCTTCAACTCGCCCGCCGCGAAGCCCTCCGCGTGCATGTAGGCCAGTTCCTTGAGCTTCAACGCGCCTTCGAGCGCCACCGGGTAGCCGACGTGCCGACCGAGGAACAGCACCGCCTTGGAGTCGGCCAGCTCACGGCCGAGCGCGCGGACCTGCTCGACGGTGCCCAGCACCTTCTGCACCGCGTCCGGCATGGCCTCCAGCTGGTGGAACTCCTGCGCCACCTCGTCGGGGTACTTCGTCCCGCGCGCCTGCGCCAGGGCCAGGCCGACCAGGTAGTTCGCCGCGATCTGGGCGAGGAACGCCTTGGTCGACGCGACACCGATCTCCGGGCCCGCGTGCGTGTAGAGCACGGCGTCGGACTCGCGCGGGATCTGCGCGCCGTTGGTGTTGCACACCGCCAGCACGCGGGCCTTCTGCGACCGCGCGTGCCGGACGGCCTCCAACGTGTCGGCCGTTTCACCCGACTGGGAGACGGCGACGACGAGCGTGTCGCGGTCCAGCACCGGGTCGCGGTAGCGGAACTCGCTGGCCAGCTCGACCTCGACGGGCAGCCGCGTCCAGTGCTCGATGGCGTACTTGGCGACCAGGCCGGAGTGGTAGGCCGAGCCGCAGGCCACCACGAAGACCTTGTCCACGTCGCGCAGGTCCTGGTCGGACAGGCGCTGCTCGTCCAGCACGATCCGGCCGTCGCGGAAGTGCCCGCGCAGCGTGTTGGCCAGCGCTTCCGGCTGCTCCTCGATCTCCTTGAGCATGAAGTACTCGTGGCCGCCCTTCTCGGCGGCCGACAGGTCCCAGTTGACCGTGAACGGCTTGGCCGCGGCGTCCGCGCCGTCGAAGTCGGTGACCCGGTAGCCGTCGCGGTCGATCACCACGAGCTGGTCCTGGCCGAGTTCGACGGCCTCGCGGGTGTGCTCGATGAACGCCGACACGTCGCTGGCGACGAACGTCTCGCCCTCGCCGACGCCCACCACGAGCGGCGACGAACGGCGTGCGGCGACGACCACGTCCGGGTGATCGGCATGGGTGACGACGAGGGTGAACGCGCCTTCGAGGCGGCGGACCACCGTGCGGACGCTGGCCACCAGGTCGCCCTTGGTGTCGCCGTCGTCGTACGCGCGGGCGATGAGGTGCGCGGTCGTCTCGGTGTCGGTGTCGCTGGCCATCTCGACGCCGTCGGCCTCGAGCTCGGCGCGCAGGGCGGCGAAGTTCTCGATGATGCCGTTGTGGACGACGGCGACGCGGCCGGTGACGTCGCAGTGCGGGTGGGAGTTGCGGTCGATGGGGGCGCCGTGGGTGGCCCAGCGGGTGTGGCCCATGCCGGCGGTGCCGGTGAAGGCGTCGCGGCCGACCTCGTCCAGGCGGGCCTCCAGGTTCGCCAGGCGACCGGCCTTGCGCTCGACGGCCAGGCCGCCGGCACCGTCGAGGACGGCGACGCCCGCCGAGTCGTAACCCCGGTATTCGAGCCGTCGCAGTCCGTCGAGCACGACGTCCAGCGCCGACCTGTGTCCCACATATCCCACGATTCCGCACACGCCGCCTAGCGTAACTAGACCAGGGCCGTCACCCGAACGGGCCACTTCGCCACGTTTGCGCAGGTCAGGAGCGTAATTGGTGTAGACCAATCGAAGCGTGCGCGGTGCGACCACGATCGACTACCGTTCGCGTGGTGAGCGGCTACTCGGCGAAGCAGGTGCTCGACCAGCTCAGCAGGCCCGGCGAGCACCCCGTGCTGCGCGGCGACCTGGCGCTGGTCGGCCTACCGGGCCTGGTCTACACGCCCGCGGCCGGGCTGGGGCTGCCCGCGGTGGCCTTCGGTCACGGCTGGTTGCAGCCGGTCGAGCGATACCGGGCGTTGCTGCGGCACCTGGCGTCGTGGGGTTTCGTGGCCGCCGCACCCGGGACGCAGCGCGGGCCGCTGATGTCGTCGCGGCTGCTGGCCGGGAACCTGCGGACGACCCTCGACGTGTGCACGGGCGTGCGGCTGGGCGACGGCGGGATCAGCGTCGACGCGTCCCGGCTCGCGGTGGCGGGTCACTCGATGGGTGGAGGCGCGGCGGTGCTGGCGGCCGCGGACGACCCGCGCGTGCGGGCCGTCGTGACGTTGGCCGCGTCGGAGACCCGGCCGTCGGCGCTGGACGCCGCCCGGCGGGTGGCCGTGCCCGGGCTGCACCTGGCCGGCGGGGAGGACCGCATCGCGCCGCCGGTCGGTCACGCGGAGGCGATCGCGGAGGCCTGGCAGGGACCGGTGCAGCTGCGGACGTTGCCGAAGACCAGCCACCTGGGCTTCGCGGAGGGGCGGCACTGGAGCGAGCTGCTGCTCGACGGCAAGGGTGAGCGGGCGGCGCAGAAGTTCGCGCGGGCGCTGATGACGGCGTTCCTGCTGCGGACGCTCAAGGGCGAGAAGAAGTGGGACGCGCTGCTGGACGGCGACGTGAAGGGTGCGGTGCTGACCTTCCAGCGCGGCCCGCTGGTCCGCGCGCCCGCCGGCTGAGCGGCACTCCCCCGGCCCCTCGACGTGCGCCCGACGACCTTCGTGATCGACGGGTGGGTCGAGGGGCCGGAGGACCGGTCAGGTCAGCCAGCTCTGGCCGCCGAAGTCGTCGTCATCGTCCACCGGCGCGCGTCGGCGTGGTGCCGGGCGGGCCGGTGGTGGCGGTGGCGGCGGGACGGGCGCGGCCGCCGGGGGTTGGACCGGGGGCGGCGGGGCCGGCGTCGTCCACGACGTGCTCACCGGGGGCGGGGTCTCGTAGGTCGGCTCGTCGTCCTCGGCACCGAACTTGAACTCGCCGCTCTTCTTCTCCGTCGCCGCCTTGGTGTTCCACCCACCTGCGGCCTTCTGGGCCTTCTCGTTCTCCTCGATCCGCTCGACGATCTTCTGCGCGACCTGGCCCTGCTTGGAGAAGCTGTCGCGCGCCTGCTCCTGCGCCTCACGCGTGCGACGCTCCCGCAGCTCACGCCGATCGACGTGCTCCCGCGAGATCTGGTCCATGCGGCTCATCGCCGCGGCCAACCGCTCCGACGCGACGCTCATCGGCTCTCCTCACCCAGCACACCCTGGACGCGGCTGAGGCTGACGTCGTCGTCGAACAGCGACCCGGTCGTGCGCCACTGCCCGGGGCTGCTGCGCTCGTTGTCGCCGCCACCGCCCTGCTGACCACCGCCGGCCATGCCGCCGCCCATCATCCCGCCGCCCATCATGCCGCCACCGACGGCGGAACCGCCGGGCTGGCCCGGGGTCTGCGACTCCCCCATCGACGGGAGGGTCGCGGAACCGGCCTGGCCCGCCTGCGCGGCGTAGGTGTCCGACGCCAGGCCCTGGTCGGCGGAGCTGGACGGGGGGCTGCTCCACGTGCTGTCCGAACCGGACGAGGAAGAGCCGCCACCCAGCACCGAGTCCGCGCCGTTGAAGCCGGAACCGCCACCGAGCACCGACGCGCCGGACGCCGACGTGAGGCCCTCGGTGTTGTACTGGCCGAAACCACCGCCGGAGCTGCCGGAGCCGCCGGCGAAACCACCGCCGAAACCGCCCTCGGACGGGGCCGGCGACTGGAAGCCGGTGGCCTGGAACGACGGGGACGACGCGGCCGCCGGTGCCTGGAACCCGGCCGGCTCGGTGAAGCCGCCGGAGACGGGACCGCTCGCGGCAGGGGCGACGCCGCCGGTGAAGCCCGAGTTGTCCGGTGCGGGCATCGGGGCGGCCTGCGGCTCGCTGAAGCCGCCACCCGCGACACCACCGCCGGCCGCGCCACCGTCGAAACCACCGCCGGCCGCGCCACCGCCACCGTCGAAGCCACCGCCACCGCCGGCGAAGCCCGCGTCGGCGGCAGGCACCGCGGCGAACTCGGGCTCGGTGAAGCCGCCCGCGACCGCCGCGCCCGCCGGCGGTTCCGGTTGACCGACCAGCGATTCCGCGTCGGCGGGCAGGGCGGTGACCTCACCGGGGGCGAACGGCTCGCCCTCGGCGGGCAGCGGCACGGCGTTGTCCATGCCCGGGATGCTCGGCGTCTCGCCCGCGCCGGAGTCGGCGGTGTCCTCGCCGAACTCCACGCCGTACTCCTCCGGCGTGCCGTCGCCGTTGTCCACGGTCAGGTTGATCTCACCGGTCAACGGGTCGACCTCGGCGGTGATGGACAGGCCGTCCGCCTCGATCAACGCCTTGCCGTCGGCGCCCGCCTCGATCGGGATCGCGCCGTTCGCGGCGCCCTCGCCCTGGTTGCCCACGCCGAACGCGGCGCCGGTCGAGCCGGGGGTCGCACCGCCGGCGGCACCGGGCACGGCCGCGCCGGTGGTCGACGTCGCACCGGCCAACGCGCCCGCCAGCGCCGCCCCGCCGTTCTGGCCCATCAGGGCCTTCAGCGCGTCGGGGTTGTTGCTGAAGTCGACGTCGTAGGTCTTCGGCTCGCTCTGCGGCGTGTCGACGGTGATCTGCACGTGGCCGTTCTCGTCCGGCTCGGTGATCTTGATCTCGTTGTCGCCGCTCTTGATGGTGACGGTCTCGGGCGGCTCTTCCTCGCCCTTGAGCCCGTCGGGCTTGCCGTCGCCGTTCTGGTCGTCCGGCTTGCCGTCACCGTCGAGGTCGTCGATCTTGCCGTCGCCGTCGGTGTCGCCGGGCACCTTGAGCTCGTCCGGCTTGCCGTCGCCGTCCTTGTCCAGCGGGTTCTCGGGCTTGGGCATCTCCGGCATCGGCGGCGTGCCGCCACCACCACCGGAACCGCTGCCGCCACCGCCGGTGCCGCCACCCGTGCCGCCGCCGGTACCACCACCCGTGCCGCCACCGGTGTTGCCACCCTTGTCGCCGCCCTTGTCCCCGCCTTTGTCGCCACCCTCTTCGCTCGCGGGCGCCGGGAACGGGTTCTCGAACTCCGCCATGTAGTTGGCGAGCGTCTCCCACTGGGCGTCAACGGAGGACTTGGTCTCCGTGCAGCACGTCTTGAACTGCTCGTAGAGCTGCCAGAACTCGCGGTTGAACGAATCGCGGATCCACTTCTTGCACTGGTTGATCGCGTAGTCGCGGTTCTCGTCGTTCAGGCTGCAGTCGTCGGAGTGGATCCGGTCGGCGATGTTGCTGCCGGTTTTCGAGTCGACCCAGCCGGCGATCTCCAGCACGCGGTCCTTGGAGTAGTCGCCCTCGCCGCGAGCGAACGACACGACCTTCTCGGCCATGTACGTGTCCGCCTGGCCGATCTGCTCCCGGTACATGCCGAGGACCTCGTCGGCCTTGCTCTTGCACAGCTGGTAGACGCCCTTGACCGCGGTGCGGGTCAGCTTGGCCGCGCCGTCGAACGCGTCGGCGAGCTCGGTCACCTTCGGCACGATCTGGCCGGTGTAGTGCTCGTGGGACTTGGTGGCCGCCTGGCCTTCCCACTCCCCGTACAGGCCCTTGAGCTGCCCGTCCACGTCCGACTTCATGTCGTCGATCTTGGACTTGGCGGTGCTGAACTCGTCGGCTTCCATGAGCAGCTTGTGGAAGTTGATCCCGCGCTGCTCGTCGTACGGCTTCTGGATCTGCTCGGCGTAGTTGATCGCCGTGGTGTTGCCGATGCAGTCGCCCGGCCGGTTGTTCCAGATGCCCTCGAACTTCTCGAACACCTTCAGCCCGGCCTTGCCCGCGTCGAACAGCTCGTCGGACAGCTTCACGCCCGCGCCGGACGAGGTCGGCGGCCGCGTCGCGTCGAGCTGGTCCTGGCCCTCGTTGACGGCCTTGGTCTGCTCCTCCGAGTTGTAGCTGTTGGTCTCGCCCTCGGCCTTGGCCTCGTCGTAGCGGTTCTTCAGGCCGTCGTCGCGGGACGCGCCGTCACCCCAGTTCCACAGGCTGGAGGTGTCGTAGCGGTCCTTGTAGGTGTTCGCCTCGTCGGGGATGTTCCAGGGCGCGGTCTCGGACACGTAGGCGTGCATGAGCTCCGCCTTCTTGTCCTCCGACACGTTCGGGTCGTCGAGAACGGCCTTGACGTCGTTCCAGCTCGGACCGGCCATCAGTACTGGCTCCCCAAGTCACCGGCGTTGGTGGATTCGACGTCGCCGTAGGTCGAAGCGCCGGAAGCGATCTTCCCGGCGAATCCGCCGAGCACGCTCGCCATGTTCACGATGCCTTTGCCGAAGTTGTCGATCCCCGCCTTGTAATTGGTGAAGTGCTGCTGGTGCGCTTCACCGAAATCACGGGCGATCGTCTGGGTCTGACCGACGTCCTTCAACCCGTCAGCCGTCTCCCTCGCCGCATCGGAAATGCCCTTCGAGGCTTTTTGCATTGCCTCGGTACTGGTGCCGTAACCGGCCACGGCGCTCCACTCCCCTCCGTGGCCCGGAGGCCACGACCCAACTCGACGACTCGCCCTTTTCGACGCGACGCTTCGGCGTGCGGTTCCCATCGTGGCAGGCCGACGAGCCGCCTGACGGCGGTTCCGGCCTGGTCCTTGCAGGTGTAAACGCCGGTGCGCGGACTCCGGCCCTACTGCGGCGGCGGACCGGTCGGCGGCTGGGGCGGCTGGTGACCGTGGGGAGGGTTCTGGCCGTGCGGCGGCTGACCCGGGTACGGGCCGCCCTGCGGCGGCCGGCCCGGGAACTGCTGCTGACCCGGGAACTGCTGACCGGGGTGCGGCTGACCGGGATACGGTTGGCCGGGGTGCGGTTGACCGGGGTACGGCTGGCCCGGATAGGGCTGACCGGGGTGTTGACCCGGGTAGGGGTGAGGGGCCTGCTTGCTGCCGCTCTTCTTCACCAACACCACGATCCCCACGATGATGCCGATCAACACCACCGCGATGATCGCCATCTCGACGAAACCGATGCTGCCCATCCCCGGACCCCCGAACGACTCGTGTCAGTGCACCGAGGAAACCACACCAGCCAGCCGCTGTGCCGCGGACTCCGCCAGCTCGTGCGTGGCCGCCTCGACCATGACCCGCACCAGCTGCTCGGTGCCCGACGGTCGCAGCAGCACCCGGCCGGTGTCGCCCAGCTCGGCCGACACGGCGGCGACCGCCTCGTTGACCGCCGCGTCCTTCGCCACCGCCGCCTTGTCGCCGACGACCACGTTGATCAGCACCTGCGGCAGCCGGTGCATCACGCCCGCCAGCTCGGCCAGCGGCTTGCCGGTCTCCGCCATCCGCGCCATCAGGCGCAACGCGGTCAGCAGGCCGTCACCGGTGGTGGCGTGCGCCGGGAGGATCACGTGCCCGGACTGCTCGCCGCCCAGCGCGAACCCGCCCGCGCGCAGCTCCTCCAGCACGTAGCGGTCGCCCACGGCGGTGGTCTTGAGGTCGATGCCGTGCTCGCGCATCGCCAGGTGCAGGCCGAGGTTGCTCATCACGGTGGCGACCAGCGTGTTGTCGGTCAGCTCGCCGGCTTCCTGCATGCCCAGCGCCAGCACCGCCATGACCTGGTCGCCGTCGAGGTCGTTGCCGTCGGCGTCGACGGCGACGCAGCGGTCCGCGTCACCGTCGTGGGCGATGCCCAGGTCGGCGCCGTGCTCGACCACCGCGGCACGCAGCAGGCCGACGTGGTTGGAGCCGCAGCCGTCGTTGATGTTCAGCCCGTCGGGCGCGGTGTGGATCTCGACCACCTCGGCGCCCGCACGGCGGTAGGCGTCCGGCGCGGCCACGGACGCGGCGCCGTTCGCGCAGTCCACCACGACCTTCAGGCCGTCCAGGCGGTGCGGCGTCACCTTCAGCAGGTGCTGCACGTACTGGCCCTCGGCGTCCTCGATGTCGCGGACGCGGCCGATGCCCGCACCGGTCGGGCGGTGGTCGCGGTCGCCCAGCTTCTGCTCGATCTCGTCCTCGACCGCGTCGGGGAGCTTGTGCCCGCCCGCGGCGAACAGCTTGAGGCCGTTGTCGGGCATCGGGTTGTGCGAGGCGGAGATCATCACGCCGACGTCCGCGCCCAGCGCCGACACCAGGTAGGCGACCGCCGGGGTGGGCAGCACGCCCGCCCGCAGCACGTCCGCGCCCGCCGATGTGAGGCCGGCCACCACGGCCGCCTCCAACATCTCGCCGCTGGCCCGCGGGTCGCGGCCGACCACCGCCACCGGGCGGTGCGAGCGGTCGTGCTCGGCCAGCACGCGTGCCGCCGACGCGGCGATGGACAGCGCGAGTTCCGGGGTCAGGTCCGCGTTGGCGAGACCGCGTACGCCGTCGGTGCCGAACAGCCGAGCCATGATCGCCGTGACCTCCATGTGCACACACAACCGGGGAGAAAGCACTGCGGGAGCAGCAGTTCGACGAAGAACTGACTGCTCCCGCAGGATGGTGCTCGCTTGACCTGGAAAGGTCAGCGCTTGCTGTACTGAGGCGCCTTGCGGGCCTTCTTCAGACCGTACTTCTTCCGCTCCTTGACCCGGGGGTCACGGGTGAGGAAGCCGGCCTTCTTCAGCACCGGGCGGTCCTCGGAGTCGACCGCGATCAACGCACGCGCGATCGCGAGGCGCAGCGCACCGGCCTGGCCGGTGGTGCCGCCGCCACGCAGGGTCGCGATGACGTCGAACGTCTCCGGCTTCTCCGTCGTCACCAGGGGCTCACGGATGAGCTGCTGGTGCACCTTGTTCGGGAAGTAGTCGTCCATCGACTTCCCGTTCAGGGTGAACTTGCCGGTGCCGGGGAGGAGCCGCACGCGGACGATGGCCTGCTTGCGCCGGCCGACGGTCTGCGCGAGGTGGTGCGCACCCGCGTTGAGGGTGTGCCGCACGACGGGCGTGGCCTCGACTTCGGCGGTCTCGGCGTCGGTGCCCTCAGCCGCGGGGGCCTCGGTCGCCTCGACCTCGGTGCCGTCGGCCTCCGGGGCGTCGGCCTCGGTGGTCTCGGCTTCGGTGGCCGGAGCCTCGGTGGCCTCGGCCTCGGTGGCGTCCGCCTCGACGGCGTCGAGCTCGGCCTCAGGGGTCGTCACGTCGATGTCCTCGGTCTGCTGCTCGGTCACTGGGCGACCTTCTTGATCTCGAACGGCTGCGGCTGCTGCGCAGCGTGCGGGTGGTTCGGGCCCGTGTAGACCTTGAGCTTGCCCGCGATCGCGCGGCCGAGGCGGTTCTTGGGCAGCATGCCCTTGATCGCCTTCTCGACCAGCCGGTCGGCGCGGGTGTCGAGCACCTCGCCGAACGAGCGCTGGCTCAGGCCGCCCGGAAAACCGGAGTGCCGGTACACGAACTCCTGATCACGCTTCTTGCCGGTCAACGCCACCTTGTCCGCGTTGATGACGATGACGAAGTCACCGGTGTCAACGTGTGGGGCGTAAGTCGGCTTGTGCTTGCCGCGCAGCAGCGTCGCGGCCTGGGTGGCGAGCCGACCGAGCACCACGTCCTGGGCGTCGATCACGTGCCAGGTTCGGGTCACCTCGCCGGGCTTCGGGCTGTACGTGCGCACGGGTCTACCTCGTCGTCACTTGCGTCTGGGGTCATTGCGGCGGCTGCTCAGGCCAGAGACCCCAGGTGGGCAGAGGACCAGAACACGAGGCACGCGTAGAGCGCACCAGTTACCGCACAACAACGTAGGAAGATACCGGTTGGGGTGGACGTGGGTCAAAACGACCCCCCTCCACCCCTCCCGACCCGGCTCGAACGCCCCTGGCGAACCGGGCCGGAACACGCCCGCGGGCCCCGGATCCACCAGGATCCCGGGGCCCGCGATGGGTCGCGAGGCAGATCAGCCCCAGCGGCCCTCGTTCTTGCGCTCGGCGGCCTGGTAGGCCTCGGTCGCGGAGGCGACGGCGGAACCGATCTGGGCCAGCACCTGCTGGAGGCCGGCGGCGGCCTGGTCCCAGCGGTTCTGCGCGTCCTGGTAGGCGGCCGAAGCGCCACCTTCCCACTGCGCGATGACGGGCTGGAGGCGGCTCTTCAGGTTGTCCAGCTCGGAATCGACCTTGCCGGCCTGGCCGGTGATGTCGCCCGCCGCGCTGCTCAGGGCGCTGAAATCGACCTTGATGTCCATGGTCTCCCCTTGGAAGTGAAGTCAGAAAAAGAGCGGAAAAAGGTGCTTGTTGGCAGAACGTTCAGACGAATGCGTCTGGTCACATGCCGAGACGGCTGGTGATGTTCGACATCTCCGCCGCCTGCTCCTCTTCCTGCGCGAGGTAGGTGGCCGCGCCCTGGTCCATCTGCTCGGCGATGTCCATGAGGGCCTTCTGCAGCTTGTCGGCGTCCTCGCGGAAGCGCTCCATCAGCTTCGCGAACGCCTCGGCCGCGCCACCCTTCCAGGCGGGGGCCAGACCGTCGATCGTGCTCCCGAGCTGGCCCAGGATGCCCTGGATGCCCTCGTTGGTGCTGACGATGTCCTTGGCGGCACCGATCAGTTCGGGATGTCCGGTGGAGTAACCAGCCATTGGGTGAGCCCCCTAGGTCGATGAGATCAGGCGTTCTTGCTTCGTACGCCTCTTACGACGCAGACCTTGCCATGACCGGTTCCACGCTGTCGCGACTTCTTGGGAAGTCGTTGCGGTTGTAAACGCACCGGGTGGCGGATGGCGCTCAGTAGAGGATTCGCGCTTGCGAAAAGTCCTCGTCATCGCCCCTGTCGGGCGGCAGTTGCCCACTCGGACCCGCAACCGCGCGGGAACCGAGCACCGGGCGCGGCGGAACTGAATTTGCATTCGCGTCCGTTTGCTCTCGCGATTTCTCCGGGGTGAGCAGTTCCGCGCCCGAAGGCAACTGCTCCACGGGCAGGCCGCGGTGGTGGCGGAAACCGGTGGCGACCCGTTGAACGTCCGGTGAAGTCGGCGCGTGCCGGTCCGGCTGGACCTGCCTGGCCTTCGCCCGGTCGGCCAACTCCCGGTTCCGGTCGCGCTGGGCCGCGGCCTTCGCGCCCGCGGCCGCCGCCGCGCGCCGTCCCCTGGTCACCGCCGCGTCGAGGTCGGCGCGGAACCGGGCGAACGCCTCCGGAGTGCCGGTCATCACATTCCCCACAAGGTCAGCTGGTCACGGTCAGCGTGCGGACGACCTGCTCGCACGCGGGGCGGACCCGGTCGCGCCCGTCCTGCGCGTACTGGCACCCGACGCTGACCTGGACGTCGTCCTGGAACAGCACGTACCAGTCGATGGTGGCCGAGTCCGTCGCCTCCCGGTAGTAAACGACATCCTTGGTGGCGAAGTCGGCGGAAGCGTCGAAGTCGGACACGTTGGCGCGCTGGTCGTACTGGCCGCGCAGCTCGGTCTCGGCCCGCGCCCGGTCCTCGGTGGCGTTGTAGTTGAGCAACCGCTCCTCCACCGCGATGACGTCCAGGTTGGACTCCGGCGACTCGGGCTTGAGCAGCACCCGGCGGGCCTCGACCTGGCCGCCGGTCTGCTGCCACCCGGTCGGCGCGACGAAGCGGTAGTCGTACTGCGCGACGATCTTGCCCTCGGCCTCGCCGGACGTGGTGGTGGCGGACGCGCTGGGCGTGGTCGCCCCGCCCTTCGTGCCGCCGTTGCGGCTCAGCGCGTACGCCACGGAACCGCCGACGACGGCGACCACCGCGACGACCGCGACCACGAGCAGCGGCACCCGGCTGCGGCGCGGCGGTGGCGGCGCGGGCACGGGCGAGGGGAAGAACGACGGCTGCGCGAACCCGCCCGGCGGCGAGGGCGGCGGGGTGATCCGCCGGGTGATCTTGCGGGTCTGGTCGTCGGTGATCTTCCGGGTGACCTCGCCCTGGCCCGCCGGCAGCGCGCCGGTGCGCAACGGGTCCACGCTCACCGCCCGCAGCGCGCCGCGGGCCACCACGGTCTCCGGCTGGTCGATGCTCGTGGGCACCACGCCGGACTGCTCCAGCACCAGGCGCGCCACCAGCGGGATCCGGCTCGACCCGCCCACCAGGAACACCCCCGCGAGCCCGCGCGGGTCGAGCCCGGCGTCCCGCACCGCGGTCACCAGCAGCGCGGCGGCGCGGTTGAGCGGCGTGCTGATCAGCCGTTCCAGGTCGGTGCGGGTGACGTGGGCGTCGGGGAACGGCGGCGGCATCGGCACGTCGGTGTAGGCGTGCCGGGACAGCGTCTCCTTCGCACCGCGCACGTCCTGGCGCAGCACCCGGCGCTTGCGGCGGTCGGACAGCTCCCGGCCCTCCACGAGCTGCCGCCACGCCTGCGGGTCGCCGGGCGAGACGAGCGAGCCGACGTGCTCCAGCAGCGCCTGGTCGACGTCCGCGCCGCCGAAGGCCGGGTCGCCCTTGGTGGCCAGCACGCGGAACGTGCCGCCCTGGCGGGCCACCACGCTGGCGTCGACCGTGCCGCCGCCGAGGTCGAGCACGGCCAGCGCCGCGCCGTCGGGGATGGCGTGGGTCGCCGAGTGGAACACCGCGGCCGCGACCGGCTCGGGCACCAGGCGGAGCTCCTGGCCGAGCCCGCGGGCGGCCTGGAGCAGCACCCTGGTGCGGATCGCACCCCAGTCGGCCGGGTGGGTGAGCACGAGCAGGTCGACCCGCGCGCCGCCCGCCACGTGGCGCGCCTCGTCGACGGCCCTGGTCAGCACGGCCCGCACGACGTCGACCACCGGCAGCACGCTGGCGCCGAGCAGCAACTCGCCCTCGTCGACGCGGCGCTTGGGGTGCGGCTCGTAGCGGGACGGGTCCACCGCCGCCTGGCGTTCGGCCTCCTGCCCGACGAACAGGGTGCCGTCCGCCGCGGCGAACACCGCGGAGGGCACGATCGGCTGGCCGTCGACCACGACGACCTGCGGTTCCCGGCCGTGCAGCGACATGGCGACGCAGGTGCTGGACGTGCCGAAGTCCACCGCCACGTGCAAGCTCATCCGTCATCCCCTCGTCGGCCGGGGCGGGCCTGCATATGCATACCTCACGACACCGACGGTTCGTCGGCTGGTCTTGAGATCGCCTCCTGCGCCCGGTCGAAGGCCTTCCGCATCCGCTCGACCGCCTCCGCCGCCCCGACGTCGTGGTACCGGCGCAGCGCGGGCTCCAGCACCCGCAACGCCTCTCCCGGCCGACCGAGGCCGAGCCAGGCCTCGGCGATCGAGGCGACCGCGTCCGGCGCGCCGATGCTCTCACCGACCTCGACGAAGATCCGGTAGGCGCGTTCGGCCAGGGGCAGCGCGTCGGCGGCGCGGCCGACGGTGAGCCGCACCCTGGCGGCCAGGCTCGACACGTACCCGACCGCGCGCATGTCGTCCACGCCCCGCAGCAGTTCGATGGCCCGGTCGGACGTCTCGACCGCGCGGTCGAGGTCGTCGTTGTCCATGGCGTACCGGGCGATCCGGTACAGCACGCCCACCGCGGGCAGCGGGTCCTCGAACGCGCGGGTCAGCTCCAGCGTCTCGGCGAAGTGGGGCAACGACTCGGCGTACCGGCCGGACGCGGCGAGCATCGAGGCGTACTCGCGCAGCACCGAGCAGTAGACGTTGTGCACGCCGCTGCGCTCGGCCACCTCGGCCGCCCGGCGGGCGAGGTCGATGTCGGGGGTCCCGCTGTGCAGGTAGCCGTAGTGGACGACCGCCGCCAGCGCGATGGCTTCGCCGGACAGGTCGCCGATGGCCCGGAAGCCCTCGGCGCACGCCGCGATGTCGGCCAGCAACGACTCGTCCAAAGCCCGCTTCACCCGTTGGGTCGACTCGCCCAGCGCCATCCGCCACCGCAGCCGGTCCGCACCCGCCTCGGCCGCGGTGTCGCCGACCAACCGGTAGAGCTCGATCACCCGGTCGAGGGGGATGTAGACGTCGAGGTGCGTCATCGTCCGCTCGATCAGGGCGACGGCGAGCGCGACCCAACCGCGGTGGGCGGCGATCTCCACCGCCTGGGCCAGGTGCACCTGCTCGGCCAGGAACCAGCTCGTGCCGTCCGCGGTCAGCCGCACCACCTCCGCGGCGGGCAGCAGCCGGGACGGCTCGATCGGGTCCGGCGGCAGCTCGTCCACCACGGACGGCAGGCGGTGCGACGCGGCGTCGGCCAGGGTCAGCAACGCCTCGACGTAGCAGCGCAGGGCCTCGTCGATGCACTCGACCTCCTCCGCGCGGGCCAGTTCGGCGGCGTAGACGGCGAGGATGTCGTGCAGCCGGTACCGCGGCTCGCCGGTCGCGTCGCGGCCGACGTCCTCCAGCAGGTTGGCCTCGACCAGCTGCTCGACCGCGTGCTCGGGGTCGTCGAGCCCGGTCAGCCCCCGGGCCACCCAGGACGCCACGTCGGACGCGCCGAGCAGCCCCAGCCTGCGGAACGCCAGCGCCGCGTCCGGCGGCAACGCCTCGTAGCTCAGCTCCAGGCTGGCCCGGACCTCCATGTCGCTGGTGGCCAGCTCGTCCAGCCTGCGGCGTTCGTCGGCGAGCCGGACGGCCAGCTTCGCCAGCGGCAACGACTGCCGCGCGGCCAGCCGGGCGCCCACGATGCGCAGCGCCAGCGGCAGGCCGCCGCACGCCTCCACGATCGCCGCGGCGGCCTCCGCCTCGTCGGCGACCCGGCGTTCGCCGATCATCCGGGCCAGCAGGTCCAGGCCGGACGGCGCGGCCAGCGGCGGCACCCGCAGGCTCCGCACGCCGGGCAGGCCGCCGAGCTGGTGCCTGCTGCTGATCAGCACGGCGCTGCTGGCGGTGCCCGGCAGGAGGTGCCGCACCTGGTCCACGCCCGCGGCGTCGTCCAGCACCAGCAGCACCGCGCGGTCGGCGAGGTGGGACCGGAACGCGGCGGCACGCGCCTCCAACCGGTCGGGCACCGCCGACGGGCTCACGCCGACCGCCGTCAGCAGCTCGGCCAGCACCTCGGCCGGGTCGCGCGGCGCGTTGCCCGCGCCGTCGAGGCGGACGAACAGCTGGCCGTCCGGGAAGCTGGCCCGCAGGGCGTGCGCGATCCGGATCGTCAGGGTGCTCTTGCCGGTGCCCGGCGCGCCGGTGATCGCGAGCACCGGCACGGCCGTCCCGGTCGGGTCCGAGGTGAGCAGCGCCGACGCTTCCGCGTAGAGGTCGTCGCGGCCGATGAAGTCCGCCGTGTCGGGCGGGAGCTGGCACAGGGCGGTCCACGGGGTGAGCGCGGGCGCGGGCTCGGCGTCACCGACCAGGACGGTGCGGTGCACAGCGCGCAGGTACTCGCTCGGGTCCACGCCGAGCTCGTCGGCCAGCAGCTCGCGCACCGCGCGGAACGCGGCCAGCGCCTCGGCCTGCTGGTCGCTGCCGTGCAGGGCGAGCATCAACTGGCCCCAGAACCGCTCCCGCAGCGGGTGCGCCCTGGTCAACGAGCGCAGCTCGGGCACGAGGTCGCCGGCGCGGCCCGCCGCGAGGTCGGCCTCGATCCGGCGTTCCAGGACGACCAACCGCTCCTCCAGCAGCGGTTCGACCTCCTCCGCGTGCAGCACGTCCGACCGCACGTCCGACAGCGGCGCGCCCCGCCACAGCGCCAGCGCCTCGGCGTACTCGCGGTTCGCCGCGAGCTCGCGGAACCGGTGCAGGTCCAGCGAACCGGGTTCGACCTCGGCGACGTACCCGTTCGTGGTGGTGCGGACCACGTTGGCGTCGCCCAGCGCCTGGCGCAGCCGCCGGACCACCATCTGCAACGTGGCCTTGACCCGGTCCGGGTTCGGCACGCCGCCCTCCCACAGCCGGTCGACCAGCACGTCGACCGACACCGGCTGGTTGGCGTGCATCAGCAGGGTCGCCAGCAGCACCCGCGCCCGTCCGGCCGGGATCGGGACCTGCCCGTCGCCGTGCCACACCTCCAGCGGGCCGAGGACGTTGAACCGCAGCGCCGTCACACCGACCGCCCGCCCCGGTGCCGCGGGACGTGCCGCGGGCCACCGCGCCGACGGCCACCGTGCCGAGCCTGACGAAGGAGCGCCGGTGGCGTGGAACCAGTCGCCATTACCCCTCCCCCCGGACGTGTCAGTTTACGACTTTCGGCGCGGACGCGACTCGGCGCGACCCGGCGGCCCCCGCACGGACGGGGGCAGGTGTACCGGAATTCACCGTTCGGTGTCGCGCCGATTCCGCCCGCACCCGGCATCCGGGTGAGCCGGCCGTGAGCCGAATGTGAGGCGCTTCGCGCACAGTGGACACGTTCACCGCCGCGACCCCAGCGGGCGCGGAGCCGGAGGTCCGATCGAGGGGGGCGCCGGCCCGGGAGCGTGGTGGGCCGTCGGGGGGCGGCTCACCGGCCCGGCCCCACGCCGCGGTGACGACGGACCCGCGGGTGTCCTCAGCTCCTCCCCGTTGAGGGCCCCGCGGTGTCGGCGCCGCACCGCTCGTGGTCGTCCAGCCACGACCGCACCACCCCGGCCAGGTCGCGCTCGTACTCGTCGTAGATCGCCAGCGCCCGCCGCCACGACTCCAGGGCCTCCGCACGGCGGTCCAGGCACAGCAGCACGGTGCCCAGCTCGTCGAACAGGTAGGACTGCCCGAGCGGGTCCGCGAACGCCGTCAGCGCCGAGATCCCCTCGCGCAGCAACGACTCCGCCTCGGTGAACCGCCCCATCGCCCGGCACGCGGCCGCGGTGACGCTGGTGGTCCGGGCGGAGTGGTACTCGTCACCCTGGCCCTCGAAGAGCGCGCGCGCCCGGCGGCCGTGCTCCAGCGACTCCTCGTACCGGTAGAGCCGGAGCAGGCCGTAGGCGAGGTTGAAGTGCGCCGCCGCCTGGCGGTGGTGGTCGTCCTGGCCTTGCGCGACGGCCAGCCCGCGCGAGAGGTGCTCGACGGCCTGCTCGTACCGGCCGATCCGGCTGTAGGCGCCGCCGAGGTTCGCCTCGATCACGCCCTCCAGCCGCCGGTCGCCGTCCCGCACCGCGATCGCGAGACCGCGCTGGTAGGCCTCCACCGCCGCGTCGTGCCGGTTGACCTGCGAGTAGATCCAGGCGAGGTGGTTGGTCGCGATGCCGCTCAGGTGGCTCAGGGACGTCTCGCGCACCGAGTCGTGGCCGGTCAGGAAGATCTGCACCAGGTCGTCACCCCTGGGCAGCAGGTCCACGATCCACCACACCGCGTCGCTGATGCGCCAGGCCTGCTCGTGCCACCCGCGCTCGGCCGCGACCCTGGTCACGGCCGCCAGGTTGAGCAGCTCGTACCGCCCCCACTCGCCGGGGTCGGCCACCGGGCCGATGTCGAACTCGGCCGCCTCGGCGGGCAGCGCGGCACCGGCTCGCGGCCGGTAGGACGGCGTCCGCGCGGCGGCGGCCTCGGCCGCGCGGACGTACCACTCCACCAGGGCGCGCAGGGCGCCCGTGCGGTCGTCCTCGGTGTCGGACAACTCCCTGGAGTACGCCCGGAGCAGGTCGTGGAACTCGTACCGGCCGGGCGTGCGGGAGTCGAGCAGGTGGTCGGCGGCCAACCGCTCCAGCTGGCGGCGCGCGGCCGGTCCGGGCACGCCCGCGAGCGCGGCGGCGGCCAACACGCCGATGTCGGGACCGGGGTGCACCGACAGCAGCCGGAACATGCGCGCGACGTCCGGGGTCGACGCGCGGTAGGACCAGAAGAACACCGAGCGCACGTCGGTGTCGTCGCCGTCGTCGGCGCTGAGGTGGTCCAGCCGCGACCGCTCGTCGGCCAGCTCCGCCGCGAACGCGCCCAGCGGCGTGCCCGGGAACCGGGCCACCCGCTCGGCGAAGACCCGCAACGCCAGCGGCAGCCCGGTGCACCGCTCGACGACCTGCCTGCCCGCCACCGGGTCGGCGCTCATCCGGTCACGGCCCAGCACCGAGGACAGCAGCTCGGTCGACTCGGCCGCGGACAGCTCGCGCAGCGCGATCCGGCGCACGCCGTGGTGCGCGGTGAGCCTGCGCAGCTGGTTGCGGCTGGTCACCAGGACGGTGACGGTGGGGGTGCCGGGCAGCAGCGGCAGCACCTGGTCGCTGTCGGCCGCGTTGTCCAGCACGAGCAGCACCCGGCGGCCCGCCAGGGTGGCGCGCAGCAACGCGGTGCGCGCCTCCAGCCCGGACGGCACGTCCTCCGGCCGCACGCCCAGCGACACGAGCAACGCCTCGGCGGCGCCCGCCGGCTCGACCGGACGTCCGGCGGCGTCGAACCCGCGCAGGTTCACGTGCAGGTCGCCGTCGCCGAAGCGGTCGCGCCGCCGGTTCGCCCAGCTCGACGCCAACGCGGTCTTCCCCACACCGCCGGTGCCGTGCAGCAGCACCACCGCGCCCGGCTCGCGCGCGGCTTCGTCCAGCGCGGCCAGTTCCCGTTCCCGGCCGACGAACGGCGACACCGCCGGCGGCACGTGGCGCAGCGCCTGGCGCGGTGGTGCGACCACCGGGCCGCCCGGCACGTCGTCGCGCAGGATCCGGTCGTACAGGTCGGTCAGCGTCGGGCCCGGGTCCACGCCCAGCTCCTCGACCAGCATCGCGCGCACCGCGCGGAACGCCGCCAACGCCGCCGCCTGCTGGTCCGAGCGGTACAGCGCGAGCATCAGCTGACCCCAGAACCGCTCGCGCAACGGGTGCTGCCCGGTCAGCGTCCGCAGCTCGGCCACCAGCTCGCCCGCCCGGCCCGCGTCCAGGTCGGCGTCGATGCGGCGTTCGAGCACCACCAGGTGCTCCTCCAACAGCGGCGCGACCTCCTCCCGGTGCAGGACGTCCGACCGGACGTCCGACAACGGCGCGCCGCGCCACAGTTCCAGCGCCTCGGCGTACTCCCCGGCGGCCGCCAGGTCGCGGAACCGGTGCAGGTCCAGCGCTCGCGGCGGCACGTCCGCCACGTACCCGCCGGTGGCGGTGCGCACCACGTTCGCCGGGCCGAGCGCCTGGCGCAGCCGGGTCACCACCATGTGCAGGGTCGCCCTGGTGCGGGCCGGGTTCAGCGACCCGTCGTCCCAGAGCCGGTCGGCCAGCAGGTCCACCGGCACCACGCGGCCGGCGCGCAGCAGCAGGCAGGCCAGCAGCACCCGCGCCTTGCCGGTCGGCAACGCGACCTGGTCACCGCCGTGCCAGACTTCCAGGGGCCCGAGCACCTTGAACCCAGTCTCCACGCCACCCCCTTGAGTGCGGGGCGAAGCTTAAGCCAGGGCACCGACAACGCCGAGGTCAGCGGGTGTCGAATGAGGACCGTCCACTCGGGTGGGAAACGCGGAAGGCCCCGCCGGAGCGAGGCCTTCCACGTCGCCGTCTGCGGAGCAGCGGCCATCCAACTCAGTCCGGGTCGATCCACGCCAGCTGGATGCGCTGCTGCCCCAGCTTGCGGGTGACCAGCGTGCCCCGGCCCGGAGGCTGCGGCGACGGCTTGAGGTTGCCCACGATCGCGCCCTCCTCCTTCGAACCGGAACCCACCATGATCGGGGCCGAGATCTCCTTCAGCTTGCCCAGGATCGGGTCGTACATCGCGCGCGACGCGCCACCCATGCGGCGCACGGCGACGATGTGCAGACCGACGTCCTTGGCCTGCGGGATGAACTCCGCCAGCGGCGCCAACGGGTTCTGCCCGCCCTGCGGCGCGACCAGGTCGTAGTCGTCCACCACCACGAACAGCTCCGGACCCTTCCACCAGGAGCGGTTCTTCAGCTGCTCCTGCGTGACGTCCGGGCCGGGCAGGCGGTTGACCATCGAGCCGCGGACGTCCTTGATCATGTCCGTGAGCTGCGCCGACGACACCGCGTAGGACAGCAGGTGGTCGGTGTCGATGAAGCCCAGCATGGTGCGCCGGTAGTCGACCAGCATGATCAGCGCCTCGGACGAGGTGTAGCTGGTCATGATGCCGCGCACGACGGCGCGCAGCAGGTTGGTCTTGCCCGACTCGCCGTCGGCCAGCGCCATGAAGTGCGGGTCGGCGTCGAAGTCCAGGTACACCGGCGCCAACTCGTCCTCGTTGACACCGATCGGCACCAGGTGGCCGCGGTTGGGCCGCTGCTGCTGCACCTGCGCCATGAACTCCTGGTACGGCAGCAGGTCGGGCAGCAGGCGGACCTGCGGCGCGTGCCTGCCCCGCCAGGCGGCGCGGACCTTGGCGATCATGTCCTGCACGCCCGCCGCCACGTTCTCCGCGTCCGACGACGCGTCGACGCGCGGCAGCGCGGTCAGGAAGTGCAGCTTCTGCGGCGACAGGCCGCGACCCGGGCGGCCCGCGGGCACGTTGACCGCGACCTTGCGGTCCACCTCGGACTCGCTGACGTCACCGAGGCGCAGCTCGAACCGCGTGCCGAGCAGGTCCTTCATCGCGGGCCGGATCTCCGCCCACCGGTTCGCCGCCACGACCACGTGCACGCCGTAGGACAGACCCTGCGCGGCCAGCGCCTGGACCATCGGCTCCAGCGCCTCGAACTCCTGCCGGAAGTTCATCCAGCCGTCCACGATCAGGAACGCGTCACCGAAGTTGTCGTCGCGGATCTCGCCGCGCCGCCTGCGGTTGCGGAACTCGACCATCGAGTCGATGCCCTGCGCGCGGAACCGCTGCTCGCGCTCGGAGATCAGGCCGGACAGCTCGGCCACCATGCGGCGCGCCTTGTCCACGTCCAACCGGCTGGCGAAACCACCGACGTGCGGCAGGTTCTCCAACGAGGCGAGCGTGCCGCCACCGAGGTCGAGGCAGTAGAACTGCGCTTCCTCGGGGGTGTGCGTCAACGCCATGGACGTGATCAGCGTCCGCAGCATCATCGACTTGCCCGACTGCGGACCGCCGACGATCGCGCCGTGACCGGCCGCACCGGAGAAGTCCGCCCACAGCAGGTCGCGCCGCTGCTCGAACGGCTTGTCCACCACGCCGAGCGGCACCTGGAGCTTGCCGTTGGAGAAGAACCCGGGCGCGGTCAGACCGCGGTCCTCGGTCGCCTGCAACGGCGGCAGCAGCGTGTCCAGCGACGGCGGCTCGTTCAGCGGCGGCAGCCACACCTCGTGCGCGGGCGGGCCCTGGCCCACCAGCCGCTCGACGATGACCTCCAGCTCGGACGGCTCGTTGGAGTCGTCCTCCTTCTTCTCCTGCTTGACCGGCTCGATCGGCCGGACCGGCTCCTTGGGGATCTCGATGTAGTCCGGCACGAAGTAGCGCGGCCGCTTGTCGCTGGTCACCGGCGCGGACGGGCCCGCGACCTGCAAGCCGGCCGGCCGGTACGGGCCGGACACGTACAGCGCCTTGAACCGGGTCAGCGGCGAGCCCTGCACGCCCAGGTACCCCGAACCCGGGATGGGCGGCAGCTCGTAGGCGTCCGGCACGCCGATCGCGGCGCGCGACTCGGCGGCGGAGAAGGTCTTCAGACCGATCCGGTAGGACAGGAACGTGTCCAGACCGCGCAGCTTGCCCTCCTCCAGCCGCTGCGAGGCCAGCAGCATGTGCATCTGCAGCGACCGGCCGACGCGGCCGATCTGGAGGAAGATGTCGATGAAGTCCGGCTTCGCGGTCAGCATCTCGGAGAACTCGTCGATGCAGATGAACAACGCCGGCAGCGGGTCGAGGTCGGCGCCGTTCTCGCGCGCCTTCTCGTAGTCCCACACGTTCTTGTAGTTGCCCTTGGCCAGCACTTCCTGGCGGCGCGACACCTCACCGGCGATCGCGTCCTTCATCCGGTCGACCAGCGTGAGGTCGCCCGCCAGGTTGGTGATCGTCGCGGCGACGTGCGGCGCCTTGTCCAGGCCGAGGAACGTCGCGCCACCCTTGAAGTCGACCAGGATCATGTTGAGCGAGGTCGAGGAGTGCGTGGCCAGCATGCCCAGCACCAGCGTGCGGAGGAACTCCGACTTGCCGGAACCGGTCGCGCCGATGCACAGGCCGTGCGGGCCCATGCCCTCCATGGCCGCTTCCTTGATGTCCAGCTCGACCTGCTGACCGAACTCGCCGATGCCGAACGGCACCCGGTAGCGGTCGCGCACCGGTCGCGGCCGCCACGCCGCCTGCACGTCGAAGGTCATCGGGTCGCCGGGGATGCCCAGGAACTCCAGCAGCGGCGGGTTGTTGCTCATCGACAGCGGGTCCTCGTCGCTGCCGCCCGCGTCCACGCCGCCGATCCGGTACGGCGAGATCCGCCGGGCCAGCGCCTCGGCCTCGACCACGCTCAGCCAGTCCGGGCCGCCGAACCACTCGACGCCGCTGGCGCTGCGCGCGCCGAGCTTGCCGTCCTCGATCACCAGCCGAAGGCCGCGGCGGGCGGTGAGGTTGCCCAGGGACTCGGACAGGTCGAGCAGCGTGACGCCGACCAGGCCCTCCTCCAGGATGATCTGCTCTTCGCGGGTGACGTCGCCGTCGTCGATCAGGATCACCACGTGCGGCTGGTCGGCGGGCGGCGGCGCGTTGCGGGTGAACCGCTGCCGGTCGCGCAACTGCTCGTCCAGCATCTGCTCGACCTCGGCCAGCGAGCCCGCCATCATCCGCATCTGCCCGATGCCGTCGACGATCGCCGGGTGCTGCACGTGCGGCAGCCACTTCATCCACTCCCACTCGGCCTTCGTACGGCCGGTGGTGACGACCGCGATCAGCAGGTCGTCCGGGGAGTGGAAGGTGACCATCTGGGCCAGCAGGGCGCGGGCCAGGCCGCGCTTCTCCTCGATGTCGCCGATCAGGCCGACGGCGGCGAAGCCGCGCAGCGCGATGGAGATCGGCAGGTCGGGCACCAGCGAGTGGGCGCGCACGAACCGGCGCAGCGCCAGCGTCGCGATCGGCTCCAGCTCCTCGACCGGCCCGGTCTGCGGCGGCACCAGCCGGGTGGCCAGCCGCTGCGAGCCGCGGCCCGCGCGCAGGTGGCAGAAGTCCGGGTCGTTCTGCCTGCGCTCCCACATGCGGCGGGTGGTCGCCAGGGACCACAGCATCTGCGGGTCGGGGTGCACCCACTCGCGCTCGGCGCGCTGCTCGTTGGCCGCCTCGCGGGCGCGGTCGCGCATCTGGCCGAGGTACCGCAGGTAGTCCTTGCGGTCCTCGTTCATCTCGGCCTTCTTCTGGCCCTTGCCGCTGCCCATGCCGCCGGCCATCATGCCGATGGTCGAGACCAGCATCATGCCGGGCATGATCATCGCAGCGGGGCTGCGCCCGCTGTAGCTGAACATCAGCACCATCATGCCGACGGACGACACGATCATGACGACGGGCATCGCCTTCATCATGATGTTGCCGGGGATGACCCGCGGCACCTCGGGCGGTGGTTCGAGGTGGACCTCACCGCCCGGTGGGCGGGGAGCGGCGAGGCGTGCCGTGCGCTTGAACTGCAGCGTGCTCACCTGACAGGCACCTCTTCAGCATCGATCCGTAACCGACCACCCCGACTGCGCCCGGGATCCGCACCACCCGGATCCCCGGCCGGGCGCGGGCCCGCCACAGTCGCAACGACACTATGGCGCATCGCAACCCCGCACGACGCGGGGTCGGGGAAATCAGCGGCCAACGTGTTGCGCGGAACAGCCCTGCCACGAGCCCCGCTGCCCCCATACTGGGTCCGTTCCTCCGGGGCGGGCCGAAGCACGCCCGACCGGACCAATAGGGTCGGGGCGGAACCACAGCACACACTGATCAGGACTTTAGGGGGCGCTGGTGGCGACCGGTACGACGGTGTTCAGCCGGGTGACGGTGGTTGCGCCGCGAACGCGTATCGACGTCGCGCTGCCCGCCGACGTCGCGGTGGCCGACCTGCTGCCGATGCTGCTGGACATGGCCAAGGAGGCCACTCCGGACGGTGGCGTGCGGCACGGCGGCTGGGCGTTGGCCAAGCTGGGCGAGGGTCCGCTCGACCCCAGCCGCACGCTGGCCTCGCTCGGCGTGGTCGACGGCGAGCTCCTCCAGCTGCGCAAGCGCAACGAGAACCCGCCGCCACCGCTGTACGACGACGTGGTCGACGCGATCGCCGAGTCCGACCCGGACAGCTTCCGCCCGTGGACCAAGGACACCGCGCGGCGCTACGGCCACCTCGCGGGCGCGCTCGCGCTCATCACGGCCGCGATCGCGGTGCTGATGGCCGGTCCGCTCGCGGGCGGCGGCAACCTCGCGCCGGCGATCTGCGCGGGCGTGGTCGCCATCGCGGCGCTGGCCGCGGGCGCGGTCGTGGCACGGGCCTACGCGGCCACCGGCACGGGCGTGCTGATCGCCGCGGCGGGCGGCCTGCCGATGGCCTACGTCGCGGGCCTCTACATCGTGCCCGGACCGGTCGGCCGGCCCAGCCTGCTGCTGGCCAGCGTGCTGGTGCTGATCTTCGCCTCGGCCGCGATCATGCTGATCGGCCGCGGCATCACGGTGTTCATCGCCGCCGCCACGGCGGGCGCGCTGAGCGCCGCCGCGTTCCTCGTCGGCATCTTCGTGGACCACCCGGTGCAGGGCATCGCGGCGGCCACCGCGGCCGTCTCGCTGGCGATGCTGTCCGCGCTGCCCCGGTTGACGATCCAGCTGGCGAAGCTGCCGCTGCCGACCGTGCCGGGCAGTGCCGAGGACCTCAAGGAGGACACCGGCTTCCCGGAGTACTCCGTCATCGAGCGGCGCACCGCCAACGCGCACGAGTACCTGACCGGCACGATCATCGGCTGTGGCGGCATCGCCGCCGTGTTCGCCGTGATCGCGGCGGGCGACGGCTCCATCTGGGGCCCGCTGCTGGCGATCGTGGTCACGCTGGTGCTGCTGCTGCGCGGCCGGGCCTACGCCAACGGCGCGCAGGCGGTGGCGCTGCTGGCCAGCGGCATGGTCGCGGGCGCGGGCGTGCTGCTGGGGTGGCTGCTGGAGTCCTCGCCCGCCGACCGGCTGCTGTACGTGTTCGGCGCCCTGGTGGTGGTCGGCGCGGGCGCGCTGGTGCTCGGCGTGATCTTCCCCAACCAGAAGTTCTCCCCGGTGCTGCGTCGCACGGTCGACATCCTGGAGGCCATCCTCATCGCCGCGGTGCTGCCGCTGGCGCTGGCGGTGATGGACCTCTACGTGGCCATGCGCCAGCTCATCCCCGCGTGAGGCCGTGATGCGCATCCGCAAGTTCGCCGCGCTGACCGCGGCGGCGGTCGCCCTGGTGACCGCGCCCGGCGCGCACGCCCAGCCGTCGACCACGAACCCGAGCGGCCGGCCGAACTCGCAGCCGCCGCCGGTGGACCGGGCGTTCCTGCGCCCGCCCGTGGCGCCGGTGGAGGACGTCAACTACCAGAAGGCGACGCTGTGCGTCACCTCGGGCACGGGCAACCGCCCCATCCCGAACAAGCCGTGGGGCCAGATGCAGCTGCGGCTGGAGGAAGCGCACCGCTTCGCCACCGGCAAGAACCAGAAGCTCGCCATCATCGACACCGGCGTGAACAAGAACCACCCGCGGCTGACCGGCCGGGTCACCGCGGGCGGCGACTACGTCGAGACCGAGAAGGGCGGCGTCGAGGACTGCGACGGCCACGGCACCGAGGTGGCGGGCGTGGCGGCGGCCAGCCGGGACGAGGCGACCGGGTTCGTCGGCGCCGCGCCCGACGTGCAGGTGCTGGCGTTCCGGCAGACCAGCAAGCACTTCAAGTACGAGGACCCGGCGAAGGTCGACAGCCGCCCGTCCGCGGGCAAGGTCGGCACCCTGGCGCAGGCCATCCTGGCCGCCGTGCAGCAGGGCGCCGACGTCATCAACATCTCGCTGACCTCGTGCGAGCAACCCCGTGAGCCGAGCAACCAGGAACGCGAGCTGCAAGCGGCGATCAACTGGGCGGTGAACGACAAGGACGTCGTCATCGTGACCGCCGCGGGCAACATCGACTCCGAGGGCGGCTGCCAGGGCCAGAACGACAACCAGAACCCGAGCACGGTCAACGTGGTCGCGTCGCCGCCGTGGTACGCCGACGACGTGCTGTCCGTGGCGTCGATGAACATGCAGGGCGAGGTGTCGTCGTTCTCGGTGTGGGGCCCGTGGGTCAGCGTGGCCGCGCCCGGCGAGAACATCGTCACCCTCGACCCGGCGGGCCAGGGCCTGACCGACGCCAACGGCGACGCGAACGGGCGGCTCACCGCGATCCAGGGCACCAGCTTCGCCGCGCCGTACGTGGCGGGCGTGGCCGCGCTGGTGCGCGAGCGGTTCCCGGACCTGACCGCGCGGCAGGTGATGGACCGGATCAAGGCCACCGCGCAGCACCCGGGCAACCCGGGCGGCCGCGACCACAAGGTCGGCTACGGGATGGTCAACCCGGTGGCCGCGCTGACCGCCGAGCTGCCGTCCGAACGGCCCGGCGCGAAGCCGGCCGCACCGGAGCAGCTGATCACCAACCTCGGTCCGCTGAACCCGCCCAGCAGCACGCCGATGATCGTGGCGCTGTCCGGCACGGGCGCCGGCGTGGGTGCGCTGCTGCTGACGATGTTCATCGTGCACACGATCAACCGCAACCGCGGCAAGCGCGTAACCGAGCCTAAGCGCTCTATCTGATTGCGCCGCCTCCGGCGTCGCGGCGAGGTCGCGTCGGTCGTCCGTCGCGACCTCGCGCGTGTCCAACGTTCAGAACGCGCGTGTCCTACGTCCAGAACGCGCGTGTCCTACGTTCAGAACAAGCGTGTCCTACGTTCAGGAGCGGTGAGTTCTACGCTCAGGGACGTCAGTCTTCACCCAGGACCGGGGGTGCGGACTTCTTGGGCTTGCCGAAGACCTGCTCGGTCGAGCCGGCCAGCTGGACCTTCGACTTGTGCTCCTTGTCGCCGCCCTGCTGACCGCCGGCGCCCATGCCGCCCATCATGCCGCCGCCCATCATCCCGGCGCCGCCGACGGCCGGGCTGGACGGACCCGCTGCCGCGGCCGCGGCCGGACGTGGGCCGGACTCCGCCGGACGGGGTTCGGAGACGCCCGTCGACCCGCCCTGCTGCATCCGTTCCGCGGGGTCGCCAGCGGGCATTCCACCACCGCTGGGCACACCACCGCCGGGCACACCGCCGCCACCGCCGCCGGGCACGCCACCGCCACCGCCCGGCGCACCCGCACCGGAGCCCGGGCCACCGCCGGCTGCGGCCGGTTTCGTCTCGGCGGGCGGAGTGGTCGGCGCGGTCGGCTTCTCGGGCGCGGTGAACGCCCAGTTCTGCTCCGGGTAGCGGTGCTCCATCTTCACGTCGGCGAAATCGTCCGACCCGGACACGCCGTCGCACAGCCGCAGGAACGCCTCCAGCACGTCCCGCACCGACTCGTGCAGCTCCTTCGCCGGGTCGTGCAGCTCGTCCAACGCCTCCGCCACGCGCCGGTCGCCGTCCACCGGCAACGCCGCCGCGCCGGACACCGTGTCGGCCGCCTCGGCGAACACCCGGGACATGTCCTCCACGATGCCGCGGATGCCCTCGGCGGTCTGGTCGAGCGCCTCACCCATCGCGTGCATCGCGTCGGACATGTCGTGCCCGGCCAGACCGACCTTCTGCATGTGCTCGACGAACGAGTCCGCGTCCCGGCCCTGCCACGCCGAGTCCAGCTTGCCCAGCGGCTTGGTCAGGTCACGCGTCACGTGCTCGGCGACCAACCCGGCCTTGCGCCAGCGCTCCGCCTCGTCGTGCAGGTCGTTCCAGTCGCCCACGACCGGCGCGAAGTAGTCCGCCACGAGGTCGCGCAGACCGAGCCTGCGGCTGATCCCCGACAGGTAGTCCAGCTCCGGCCCCACCTCGGCGGCGATCTGCCTGCCGTCCTTGCCCCGCATCAGCCCAACCCCGCCCGGCGGTCGACCGCCTTGATCAACGCCACCGCGTCGTCGTCGTGGGCGCCGTAGTGCTCGGCCACTTCCTGCAAGCCCTTGGCCGCGGACGTGAGCACCTCGCACGCCCGGTCCAGCTGCTGGTTCAGCATCCCCGCGGCCCGGCCGTACGCCTCGGCGTTGCGCAGCGTGCGGCCCAGCTCGCCGAAGCTCTGGGCGCGCACCGGCTCCGCCCGCAGCTCGGACCGCGCGCGGGTCAGCTCCTCGGCCGCTTCCTCGACGCGCTTCGCGTACAGCTCCAGCCAGCGCGGGTCGACCGCGACCTGCCCGCCGCCCGTCGCCACGGGCGCGGACCTGCGTGTGACCTCGTTCACCCGGACACCTCCCGCACCCTATGACGGGAACCGGCCCACGCCGGTTCCGCCGAAGGGCTCAAGCTCGTGCTCAACCGCCCTGCTTCTTCGCCTTCTCCTCGGGCAGCAGGCCGTTGCCCTTCGGCACCGGGATGGAGTCCCAGCTGCGGGAGGCGTCGTTGCGGTTGAGCTGCGGCCCGTTGGGCAGCAGCCGCAGGATCGACTCGGGCCCCGGCGAGAAGCCGTCCGCGCCCAGGCCGAGCGCGCCGCTGGTGACGACGTCGGGGATGCCGTACTTCACCCCACGACCGGTCACCAGGTGGATCGGGCCGCTGGCGAAGTCCTGGGTGGACGTCGCGCTGCGCACCACGGCCGACTTGCCCGGCGCCATCACGAACTGGCTGACGACCTCGCCGGTCGCGCCGACCTGGTTGATCTCGACCGGCACCACGTTCGACGGGATCGGCAGCGACGGCGCGATGGTCACCTTGGTGTGCTGCGACTTGTTGTCCGAGTTGACGTTCTGGGCCTGCCAGCCCAGGCACAGCACCCGGTTGTTCTGGTTCGGCTCCTGCGTCTCCGGCACCTCGGACGGGTAGTCGGAGAAGTCGAGCTGGCTGACCTTCTCCGCGTCGTTGGTCTTCGCGATGTCGACCAGCTTCGGCTTGGCGCCCTGCGCGTAGGTGGCCCGGATGAGGTCGCCGGCGGCCTTGCTGACCTCCTGCAAACCCTCCTTGAGCGCGACGTAGAACTTGGAGTCCGCGCCGGTGCGGGAGACCTCGATCACGTCGCCGACCCGGAGGTTCTCGCCCGGCACGTACGCCACCGCCTGGCCGCGGCCGGCGATCTCCGGCGCCACCAGCGGCTTGGCCTCGGGGATCGCGTTGAGCAGGCCCGAGCTGACCGCGCGCGGCTTCTGCTGGCCCAGGTTCAGCGCGGTGACCACGTTCGCGTTGGTGAGGTCGACCTTGGCGCGCACCGTCGACGTCGAGGTGATCTTGGAGTTCTGCGGCGCCTTGTAGATCAGGTACGCCTGCTTGTCGTCGGTGCCCGCGCGCACCAGCAGGGCGCGCTTGCCGTCGAGCAGCTCGCCGCCGCCGCTGTAGCCCGCGAGGACGGTGGTGGTGAACTTGCCCGGCGCCGACGGGTCGTTCAGCGACTCGTCCAACGTCAGGGTGTCGCACACCGACCAGTCCGGACCGATCCGGTCCGCGGGCTTCGGCAGCACGTCCGGCCCGTCGGGGATGCCGGTCAGCCGGCCCTTGGGCAGCTTCGCCAACGCCTTCTCGCTGACCAGCTTCGGGTCACCGCCCGCGACCTGCGGACCCGCGTTGACCTGGCCCGCCGCCGCGTCGCCACCCGCCACCTGCGCCTGCCCCTTGTCCGGGGTCGACCGCTGGAGCAGCAGCAACCGCGCGGACGCGAGGTTCGTCATGGGGATCAACGTCTTGGTCGTGCCGACCGTGTGCACGACGTAGACCTGACCGGTCTCCTTGGAGATGGCGATCTGCGTCTGGTCGTCGACCTGCGGGTCCGGCGAGAAGAAGCCGAAGATCAGGAACCCGATGAGCCCGATCACGCCGAGCAGGACACCCACCGCGGTCGCGCGCGAGTGCGTGCGCATCGGGTCGTGCAGCATCACCGCGTCTCTGCGCACCAGGGCGGACTGCATCCTGCGCAGCACGAAGCGGTAGGCCTGGACCTGTGACTTGGTGGTGGGTGTTGATGCCATTCTCGGCTCGCTGCTCTCCCAGTCGCGGTACGGTCTGCACGATAGCCGGACGGCGGGTGGTCCGTGTGCGGGTTGGTCAGACCCGGTCGGTCCACCCGGCGCACGCCGACGGAAAGAGAACCAGAGCGGATGTCCGTGACCACCCCACATCCGGGCCAGCCCAATCCCGCCATGGCGCGCGCGCAAGCGGCGGGCGGCGCCGTGCGCGCGGCACTGCTCCGGGCGCGTCGCCGCACCACGGGCGCGAGCCTGGGCGCGCTGCCGGTCGCCAACCTGGTCGTGCTCGAGGTCGGCGTCGCCATCGGCCTGGTCCTGCTGGCCGTCGGCGCCACCGGTGCCGGCATCAAGCCCGTGCCCATGTACGTCGCGGGCGGTGTCGTGCTGATCGCCCTGATCCTCGCGTTCACCAGGTCCAGGGGCCGCTGGCTGACCCAGTGGATCGGCCTGGTGGTGCGCTACAGCTTCCGCTCGCACAGCCACACCGCCAAGCGCACCGGCCCGGTGGAGATGAAGCCCCCGTCGGAGGAGGAGTCCTCGGTCATCGGCCCGGACGACCCGCGGGTGGCGTTGCTGCGCCTCGCGGTGCCGGACCTGGTGGTGGCACGGGGCGTCGACCACGAGCGCCGTCCGCTGGGCATGGCCTGGCACCAGGGCGCGTGGACCGCCGTGCTGCTGGTCGACCCGGCGCCGGGTCTGATCACCGCGGTGGGCAGCGCGCCGTCGCTGCCGCTGGGCGCGCTCGCGCCGACGCTGGAGGACCGCGGCGTGGTGCTCGACGCGATCTCGGTGATCTGGCACTGCTACCCGGGCAGCGCGGCGCTGCCCGCGAACTCGCCCGCGCTCAACTCCTACATGGAGGTGCTCGGCCCGCTGCCCGCGGCGGCGCGCCGGACCACGTGGATCGCGGTGCGGCTGGACCCGCGGCGGTGCGCGGCGGCGATCCGGGAACGCGGCGGCGGCGTCGTGGGCGCGCACCGGGCGTTGATCGGCGCGCTGTCGCGCGTGCGCAACGCGCTGGAGTCGACCGGCGTCTCGATCCGACCGCTGGACCCCGACGAGCTGATCCGGGCGGGCATCTCGGCGGCCGAGCTGACCTCGGTGGCCGGGTCGAACAACTCGGTGTCGTTGCGGGAGAAGTGGTCCGGTGTGACGGCGGGTGGCGTCGGCCACGCCAGCTACGCGATCACCGGCTGGCCGGCCAAGGGCATGCGCAACAACCTGAACGCGCTGACCGGCGTGCGGGCGCTGTCCTCGACGTTGTCGATGACGATCTCGCCGAGCAGCGAGCAGGGCCAGGTCGGGTTGCGCGGCATGGTGCGGGTCAGCGCCCGGACGCCGTCCGAACTGGACCGCGCCGACGACCGGCTCAAGGCGTTGGCCGACAAGCTCGACATCACGCTGACCCCGTTGAACGGCCTGCAGGTCGCCGGGCTGTCCGCGACGCTGCCGCTGGGAGGTGTGGCGTGAGCAACTCCCGGTTGATGGACTCGCGGGGCAAGGGCGTGGCGCCGGAGTTCCTGGTGTCGCCGCAGATGCTGGACGTGGTGAGCCCGTCGGGCGACCGCGGCGGCATGGTGCTCGGCTCCGGCCTGCAGGGCGAACCGCTGACGATCTCGGTGCTGCGGTCCGCGCCGACCCGCATGGTCGTGGTCGGCGGGCTGTACCTGGCCCGCCAGATCGCGTTGCGGGCGATGGCGACGGGCGCCTGGATCACCATCGCGACGGGTCGCCCGGCGGCCTGGCAGCCGGTGGTGCGCGCGGCGGGCGCGGGCCAGGACGGCCGTCCCTCGCCGCTGGTGCAGCTGCGCCGGCTGAGCCCGGTGGAGCTGCCCCGGCCGTCGGAGGACAGCCCGCTGCTGGTCGTGCACGACGGCGGCCACGTGCCGCAGGAGTTGTTCCCGCCGCGGTCGCCGTGGCAGACCACGATGTACGTGTTGCCCTATTTGCACCCCCAGGCGGCGACCACCGCGAATTCCGCGGACCTCGTGCTGCTGCAACGGCTGCCGGTCGGGCAGGCGCAGTTGGCCGGCCAGATCTGGCGGTTGCCGCCGCAGATGGCCCACCAGCTCACCACGCTCAAGGACGACCAGGTGATCGCGCTCGGCACGAACCTGTGGCGGCCGTTGCGGCTGGTCACCACGCCCGGTGAGCAGCAGATCCTCGGCGCCGTCCGGCGCGGCGACTGAGCCCGCGCAGGCAAAGCCGACGTGCCCCCGGACGGTTGTCCGGGGGCACGTTTTTCGGTGTGGGTCCAGTCACTCTCCGCACGAATTCGTTCACAGCACGAATAAAACTGTGGAGGAGCCGTTCGTCGGTTCTTGCCGGCAAATTCTTGCGCCTCACCCGCGAGGCGAACTAGGAACAACTCATCGTGTCCGCCGGGCTCGGGGGCGACGCCGACCGGACACCCACCCTGCGAAGAGGAGACCCCCTGCCATGGGAGACGTTCGCGCGTCCTGGACCAAACGGTTGGCCGGTGTCGGGCTGGCCACGGGCACGGCGTTCGCGGTCACGGCCGCACTGACCACCTTCACCTCCGCCGCGGCGGAGGGCGAGATCCTCGGGTTGGGCGCGCCCAACGCGGTCAAGGACAGCTACATCGTCGTGCTCAAGGACATGAGCACGAGCAGCGTCGGCTCGCTGGGCGCCAAGTACCAGGCGAACGTCAAGCACACCTACACCCACGCGGTGCGCGGCTTCTCGGCCACCATGAGCGAGGCGCAGGCCCGCAAGCTGGCCGCCGACCCGTCGGTGTCGTACGTGCAGCAGGACGGCGAGGTGAAGATCTCCGGCACGCAGGCGCCGACCCCGTCGTGGGGCCTGGACCGGATCGACCAGGCCGCGCTGCCGCTGGACAACTCCTACACCTACCCGAACGAGGGTGAGGGCGTCACCGCCTACATCATCGACACGGGCATCCGGTTCTCGCACACCGACTTCGGCGGTCGCGCGGTGACCGGTCGCGACACCGTCGACAACGACAACAACGCCAGCGACTGCAACGGCCACGGCACGCACGTGGCGGGCACCGTCGCCGGCACGAAGCACGGCGTGGCCAAGAAGGCCAAGCTGGTCGGCGTGCGGGTGCTGAACTGCGCGGGCTCCGGCACGTACGCGGGCGTCATCGCGGGCATCGACTGGGTGACCGCGAACGCGGTGAAGCCGGCGGTCGCGAACATGTCGCTCGGCGGCGGCGCGGACGCCACGGTCGACCAGGCCGTGCGCAACTCCATCGCGTCGGGCGTGACCTACGGCCTGGCGGCGGGCAACGACAACGGCGCGAACGCGTGCAACGTGACGCCGGCCCGCACCCTGGAGGGCATCACGGTCGGTTCCACGACCAACACCGACGCCCGGTCGTCGTTCTCCAACATCGGCACCTGCCTGGACATCTTCGCGCCGGGCTCGTCGATCACGTCGGCGTGGTACACCGACGACACCGCCACCAACACGATCAGCGGCACCTCCATGGCCACGCCGCACGTGGTCGGCGCGGCGGCCGTGTACCTGGCCGCCAACCCCACCGCCACGCCGCAGCAGGTGCGAGACGCCCTGGTCAACGGCGCGACGAACAACGTGGTCGGCAGCCCGGGCACCGGTTCGCCGAACAAGCTGCTGCGCCTGGTCGGCTCGTCCACCCCGCAGCCCGGCAACTGCGCGCCCAAGACCAACGCGACCGACGTGGCCGTGCCGGACCTGGGCACCGCCTCCAGCCCGATCGCGGTGACCGACTGCGCGGGCAAGGCCGGCTCGTCGGCCACGGTCGAGGTGCACGTCAAGCACACGTACCGGGGCGACCTGGTGATCGACCTGATCACGCCGAGCGGTGCGGTCAAGCAGCTCAAGGTGCAGTCCGGCTCGGACAGCGCGGACAACGTCGACGCGACGTACACGGTGAACCTGTCGGCGGAGAACGCCAACGGCACCTGGCAGCTGCGCGTGCGTGACGCGTTCAACCAGGACACCGGCTACATCGACACCTGGACCCTCGACCTGTAAGCGGTCGCCTGATCCAGTCGCCCGACAGCGGCCCCACGCCAACTCCACCGGCGCGGGGCCGCTTCGCGTTTCACCTGGTCAGGAATTACATCTGCGCTGCGGCGCGAACCTGACCGCCTACCGGTTCGAGCCCGAGGCGGAGACGTACGTGGTCGACGAGGACCTCGGTCTTCCCGCACCCCGACCTTGAGCTCACACCCGGGCCGCGCACGACTGCAACGCCTCCAGCACCCGCGGCCACGTGCAGTCGGTCGGTTCGGTGGTCCGGTTGTGCGTCGCGATCCTCAGCCGTTCCTCCCGGTCGGTCGCGAGGCGGGCGATTCCCGCGGCCAGGTCGTGGGTCAGCACGCCCTCCACCCCGTCCCGCACGAAGTCCGCCACGCCCGTCCCCGGCCGCGCCACCACCGGCACCCCCGCCGTCCGCGCCTCCAGCGCCGCCAGCCCGAACGCCTCCTGCGACGCCGCGTTCACGAACACGTCCGCACCGGCCAGCAGGTGACCCACGCCCCGCCGGTCGAGTCGGCCGGGCAGGCTGACCCACCCCATGCCGTGCCGCTCCACGTACCGCCGCAGGACCGCCATCTCCGGCCCGGAACCCGCCACCGTCGCCCGCAACCGCACGTCCGCCGACACCGCCCGCAACGCCCGCAGCAACGCCAGCGGCTCCTTGCGCGCCGCCAGCCGGCCCACCGACACCACGTGCACCGCGTCGTCCGGCCGCTGCGTCGGGATCCCCCGCCACGCCGACGGCACGATCCCGTTCGGCACCACCCCCACCGGCACCCCCGGCGCCACCGCGCGCACCCGGTCCGCCGCCGCCCGGCTCACCGCCGCCACCGCCACCCGCGCCGTGCTCCACGACACCAGCCGGTCCAGCACCCGGTAGCACCGCTGCACCACCGGGTCCCACATGCTGTGCACCACGACCACCGTCGGCAGCCCCAGCCGCAACGCCGACCGCACCCCCGACCACGCGAACGGCGACACCGCGCCCACGTGCACGTACACCACCGACGGCGACAGGGAGCCGAGCACCCGGTCCAGGTGCGCACCCGCCCGCGGGTGCACCGGCAGGTCCCACGGCAGCCGCACGGCGATCCGGTGCACCGAATACCCGTCACCCGGCGACGCGAGCCTGGTCGCGGTCACCACGTGCACGTCCTCGCCGGCGCCCGCCTGCTCCCGCGCCAACCCGGATACCTGCACCTCGATCCCGCCCAGTCGGGGCAGGAAGCAGTCGGTGACGTGGATGGTGGACAAGTGCGCTCCCGTCAAGCCGCCGAACGGATCAACTGACACTCTTGCACTCGTGAGCCGAACGTGCGTTTTCTTCCACGCCCACCCCGATGACGAAGCCCTGTTGACCGGCGGCACGATGGCGCGCCTCGCGCGGGAGGGACACCGCGTGGTGCTGGTCGTCGCCACCGCCGGTGAACGGGGCCTGAGCGCGCACGGCACCGATCTCGGCGCCGTCCGCACCAGGGAGGCCCACGCGTCGGCACGCGTCCTCGGCTGCGCGCGGGTGGAGTTCCTGGGCTACCCGGACTCCGGCCTGGACGGTCGGCACGGGTTCGCCCGCGCCGACGTGGGCGAGGCCGCGGCGCGGCTGGCCGAACTGCTGCACGAGGAACGCGCCGACCTGCTGACCACCTACGACCCGCACGGCGGCTACGGGCACCCCGACCACGTCCAGGTGCACCGGGTCGGCACGCTGGCCGCCGAACTCGCCGGCACGCCCCGCGTGTGGGAGGCGACGGTCGACCGCACCTGGCTGCTGCGCGGCCTGCGGCTGCTCAGGCTCGCCCGCCGGTTCGACCTGGCCCCGTTCGAGAAGGCCTACACCGCCCGCGCGGAGATCACCCACTCGGTGGACGTCCGGCGGTACGCGCACGTCAAGCGGGCGGCCATGGCGGCGCACGCCACGCAGACCACCGGCGGCGAGTCGACCCGCACGCTGGCCGCGCTGCTCCGGCTGCCGCCGCCGCTGTTCCAGGTGGTCCTGGGCACCGAGTGGTACGTCGAACGCCCGCGGTGGTGCGCGAGGTGAGGTCGTGGTGGCGGGTCACCGCGTCGTTGGCGTCACTCGGCCTGGCGGCGTGGCTGGTGGTCGCGCTGGTGCCCGCCGTGGGCGGGGTGGCGTGGACGGCCGTCGGCGCGCAGCTGTGCGAGATCGGCCCCGGCACCGCCCTCTGGTTGACGGTGCTGTGGCTGGCCGGGCTCTGGGCCTACACCTACGTGCTCACCGGTTCGCTGCCCGGCCTGCGCAACACCCAGGCGTTCAGCCTGAACGCGGCGGGCAGCGCGATCAGCAACGTGCTGCCGTTCGGCGGCGCGGCCGGGGTGGCGGTGACCGCGGTGATGGCGTCGAGCTGGGGCCACTCCGCCCGCGCGATCACCACGTCGACGATCGTCAGCGGCCTGTGGAACGCGCTGTCCCGGGCCGCGCTGCCCCTGGTGGCGCTGGTCGTGCAGGGCGCGGTGGTGCTCGGCAACGGCGTCCTGGCCGCGACGGTCACGGCGGTCGCCGGGCTGCTGGTCCTGGTGGCCCTGGTGGTCCTGGTGCTGCGGATGCGGGTGCTCGGCCGGCTGCTGGGCGGCCGCGCCACCCGGTTCCTGCTGCGGCTGCGCAGGCAGACCGCGCAGGTGATCAGGACGAGCTGGCGGCAGATGACCGCGGGGATGCTCGCCTACCTGCTGCTCCAGGGCGTGCTGCTGTGGTGGTGCCTGGCCGCCGCCGGGGTCCACCTGGGGCTGGGGTCGACGGTCGCGGCGTTCGCGGTGAGCAGGCTGCTCACGCTGGCCGTGATCACCCCCGGCGGGGTCGGGGTCACCGAGAACGGCACCATCGCGCTGCTGATCAGCCTCGGCACGCCCGCCGCACCGGCCGTGGCGGGTGTGCTGCTGTTCGCGTTCTTCACCTACCTGGTGGAGATACCGCTGGGCGGTGCGGTCTGGCTCAGCTGGTCGGTGCGCCGCGCACGTTCCGGGTGACCGCGGCCCGCGCGGCGAGCTCGTCGTCGGCCGGGTAGTCGACCCGGACCAGCGCCAACCCGTGCGGCGGCGCCACCGCCACCTCGCTGGACCGCGCGGCCAGCGACAGCAGCGAGGCGGGCCAGGCCACCGGCTTGCGACCCTCGCCCACCGCGAGCAGCGCACCGACCAGGCTGCGCACCATCGAGTGGCAGAACGCGTCCGCGGACACGTGCGCGGTCAGCACGTCACCGTCGCGCACCCACTCCAGGCGTTGCAGCTCGCGGATCGTGGTCGCGCCCTCGCGGCGCTTGCAGAACGCGCAGAAGTCCCGTTCGCCCAGCAGCAGCCGGGACGCGGCGTTCAGCGCGTCCAGGTCCAGCGGACGCGGCCAGGCCAGCGTGTCCAGCCGCCGCAACGGGTGCGCGCCGGAGGCGGCGTCGGTGACCCGGTACTCGTAGTGCCGGCGCAACGCGGCGAACCGCGCGTCGAACTCGGCGGGCACCACCCGCGCCGAGAACACCCGGACGTCCGCGGGCAGCGCGCGGGCCAGGCGCCTGGGCAGGCCCGCCACGTCGGCGGACGCGGGCAGGTCGACGTGCGCCACCTGCCCCGACGCGTGCACACCCGCGTCCGTGCGGCCCGCCACGGTCAGCCGCACGTCCTCGCGCAGCACCGTCGACAGGGTGTCCTCCAGCACGCCGCACACCGTGCGGCGGCCGGGCTGGCGCGCCCACCCGGAGAACTCCGTGCCGTCGTAGGCCAGGTCCAGGCGCACACGAACGAGCCCGTCGTCCCCAGCGGGAACGACGGGCTCGTCGGTGAGGTTCGCGTCCGTCAGGACTCGTCCTTCTTGTCCTCGGCCTTCGGGGCCTCGGCGGCCTCGTCCGAAGCGCCCTCGGCGGGCTCCTCGGCGGCGTCCTTCGTGGCGGACTCGGGCGCCTCGGCGTCCTGGTCCTGCACGTCCTCGGACTTGGTCGCGTCGGACTCGACGGCCTTGGGGGCCTGGTCCTTGGCGAACTTCGTCTTGCGGGCGCGCTCCGCCTCGGAGGTGACGGTGGACTCCGCGACCAGCTCGATCACGGCCATGGGGGCGTTGTCGCCCTTGCGCGGCAGCGTCTTGGTGATGCGGGTGTAGCCACCGGGGCGGTCGGCGAACTGCGGACCGATCTCGGCGAACAGCTTGTGCACGATGTCCTTGTCGCGGATGACCTTGAGGATCTCGCGACGGTTGTGCAGGTCACCGACCTTCGCCTTGCTGATCAGCTTCTCGGCGTACGGCCGCAGCCGCTTCGCCTTCGCCTCGGTGGTCGTGATCCGACCGTGGGTGAACAGGGACGTGGCCAGGTTGGCCAGCATCAGCCGCTCGTGGGCCGGCGAGCCCCCGAGACGGGGTCCCTTGGTGGGGGTGGGCATCGAATTGCTCCTCGGATTTCTTTCTGATCCTCTGCTCCGGCCCGGCCGCTAAGCGGCCTCAGAGCTGCTCGGTCTCCGCGTAGTCCTGGCCGTCGTCGTGGGTGTCCACGGCGGTGTCCGTGCCCCAGCCTTCGGCCGGGTAGTCGGACGCGGCGGCCGACGGGTCGAACCCAGGGGGGCTGTCCTTCAGCGCCAAGCCGAGGCCGACGAGCTTCATCTTGACCTCGTCGATCGACTTCGCACCGAAGTTGCGGATGTCCAGCAGGTCCGCCTCGCTGCGCGAGACCAGCTCGCCCACGGTGTGGATGCCCTCGCGCTTGAGGCAGTTGTAGGACCGGACGGTGAGGTCCAGGTCCTCGATCGGCATCGCGAACGCCGCGATGGTGTCCGCCTCGGCGGGCGAGGGGCCGATCTCGATGCCCTCGGCGTCGACGTTCAGCTCGCGAGCGAGGCCGAACAGCTCGACCAGCGTCTTACCGGCCGACGCGACGGCGTCGCGCGGCGTGATGGACGGCTTGGTCTCGACGTCGAGGATCAGCTTGTCGAAGTCGGTCCGCTGCTCGACACGGGTGGCCTCGACCTTGTAGGTCACCTTCATGACGGGCGAGTAGATCGAGTCGACCGGGATGCGGCCGATCTCGGCACCGGCCTGCTTGTTCTGCACGGCGGGGACGTAGCCGCGACCGCGCTCGACCACGAGCTCGATCTCCAGCTTGCCCTTGCCGTTCAGGGTGGCGATGTGCAGGTCGGGGTTGTGCACGGTGACACCGGCCGGAGGCACGATGTCGCCCGCGGTCACCGCGCCCGGCCCCTGCTTGCGCAGGTACATGGTCACCGGCTCGTCCTCCTCGGAGCTGACGACCAGCTCCTTGAGGTTGAGGATGATGTCGGTGACGTCTTCCTTCACACCGGGGACGGTCGTGAACTCGTGCAGCACACCGTCGATGCGGATGCTGGTCACGGCCGCGCCGGGGATGGACGACAGCAGGGTGCGGCGAATCGAGTTGCCGAGGGTGTAGCCGAAGCCCGGCTCCAGCGGCTCGATGACGAACCGGGAGCGGGTCTCGTTGACCGCTTCCTCGCTGAGCGAGGGACGCTGGGAAATCAGCACTGGGTTCTTCCCTTCTAACCCCGACGCCCGCTATTTGACGTCGTGGAAGCCGGTCGCGGAGACCGGCAAACGCATGCGGCACACCATTTCGCGCCGCCGCGGGACCCGACTGGAGGGGCGGCCGGGGGCCGCCCCTCCAGGAGGATCACTTCGAGTAGAGCTCGACGATCAGCTGTTCGGTGACGGGCGTGTCGATCTGCGCCCGCTCCGGCAGCTGGTGGACCAGGATGCGCAGGTTGGACTGCACGACCTGGAGCCACGCCGGGATCGGCCGGTCGCCGAAGGAAGCACGCGCGGCCTCGAAGGGCAGCGTGGGCAGCGACTTCGGCTTCACGTCGATGATGTCGAACTTCGACACCCGGAAGCTCGGGATGTTGACCTTCTGGCCGTTCACGATGAAGTGACCGTGGCTGACCAGCTGGCGGGCCTGACGACGGGTGCGCGCGAGACCCGCGCGGTACACCACGTTGTCGAGCCGGGACTCCAGGATCTGCAGCAGGTTCTCGCCGGTCTTGCCGGGGCGACGAACCGCTTCCTCGTAGTAGCGCCGGAACTGCTTCTCCAGGACGCCGTACGTGTAGCGGGCCTTCTGCTTCTCCTGGAGCTGGAGCAGGTACTCCGACTCCTTGATCCGACCGCGGCCGTGCTGGCCGGGCGGGTAAGGACGACGCTCGAACGCCTGGTCCCCGCCGACGAGGTCGACCTTGAGACGGCGCGAGATGCGAGTGGCCGGTCCGGTATAGCGAGCCATGTTGTCTTACTCCTCCCCGTGCCTCAGACCCGGCGCCGCTTGGGCGGGCGGCAGCCGTTGTGGGGCTGCGGGGTCACGTCCTGGATGGTGCCGACCTCGAGACCGGCGGCCTGCAGCGAACGGATCGCGGTCTCGCGGCCGGAGCCGGGACCCTTCACGAACACGTCCACCTTGCGCATGCCGTGCTCGGCGGCCTTGCGGGCGGCGTTCTCGGCGGCCATCTGCGCGGCGAACGGCGTGGACTTGCGAGAGCCCTTGAAGCCGACGTGGCCGGCGGACGCCCAGCTGATCACGTTGCCCATCGGGTCCGTGATGGACACGATGGTGTTGTTGAACGTGCTCTTGATGTGCGCCTGGCCGTGCGAGACGTTCTTCTTTTCCTTGCGCCGGACCTTCTTGACCCCGGCGCCCGTACGGGACTTGGGTGGCATGTCTGGGTGAACTCCTACTTGCTAGAGACGCGAGGTCTTACTTCTTTCCGGCCTTCTTCTTGCCGGCGACGGTCTTCTTCGGACCCTTACGAGTGCGCGCGTTCGTCTTGGTGCGCTGCCCGCGGACGGGCAGGTTGCGACGGTGCCGCAGCCCCTCGTAGCAGCCGATTTCCATCTTCCGGCGGATGTCGGCCTGAACCTCGCGGCGGAGGTCACCCTCGACCTTGAAGTGGTTCTCGATGTAGTCCCGCAGCTTCGCCAGGTCGTCGTCACCGAGGTCCTTCACCCGGATGTCCGGGGAGATCTCGGTGGCGGTCAGCAGCTCCTTCGAGCGCGTCCGACCGATGCCGAAGATGTAGGTGAGCGCGATCTCCAACCGCTTTTCGCGGGGGAGGTCGACGCCAGCGAGTCGTGCCATACGGCGCTTGCTCCTAACAGTGGTGTCGCTCCAGGTCTGCTCCTCGCCCGATCCCGGGACTGACTCGCTGTGTCAGTTCCGGTCGCTCTCGCGACCGGTGTCCCGGCCCCGGCCTGGAGTCCGGGGGTGTGCCGCACGTGGTGCGTGGTGTGCGGCAGGTGCGAGGAGGCTTACTCGTGTCGCGTCGGTGAAGACTCGACTCGTGCTCGTCGGTGCTGGTCAGCCCTGGCGCTGCTTGTGGCGCAGGTTCTCGCAGATCACCATGACCCGGCCGTGGCGGCGGATCACCTTGCACTTGTCGCAGATCTTCTTGACGCTCGGCTGGACCTTCACGCCTGAGCTTCTCCTGCGTCAGCCGGTGCGCCCGTGCTGGGGCGCGCCGGAGGTCACTTGTAGCGGTAGACGATGCGCCCGCGGGACAGGTCGTAGGGCGAGAGCTCCACGACAACCCGGTCCTCAGGGAGGATGCGGATGTAGTGCTGACGCATCTTGCCGCTGATGTGTGCCAGGACCTTGTGACCGTTCTCCAACTCGACGCGGAACATCGCGTTGGGGAGCGGCTCGACTACGCGGCCCTCGACCTCAATGGCCCCGTCCTTCTTGCCCATGTCCTCCGCGTTTCGTGACGGTGGGTGTTACTTCTGGAGTGCGGGCACGCGGCACCCCGACTCCTTCAGGCCCTTGCGAACCCTGTCAGCTGCGGGGACGATGTCCCCGGGCATGACGGAACCGGCGCGACGTATGCGCCACCTGTCCATACTACGCGCGTCAGCGCCGAGGCCCAAATCGGGCCAGGCGACCCGCCACGAGGACCAGGCCCCAGGGGCCGGCGACCCAGATCCACCACGGGTACAGCGCCTCGCCGGTGGACAGGCTGATGATGCCCCAGATGAGGAAGTTGATCGAGCTCGCGGCGAACCACGCGCTGGTCATGACCCGGACCAGGGTGCTCGACCGGCGCTTCGCGGGCGGGGGCACGTCGTGCGGCAGGTCGGCGGTCAGGGCGTTGAGCTCGGCGTACGTACGGGCCTCGTAGACGGCGCGGGTGCGCTCGTCGTACTCGGCCAGGGTGAGCCTGCCCTCGGCGTGCGCGCGGAACAGCTCCTCGGCGACCGCGGCCCGATCGTTGTCGGCTGCCCGGATGAAGGACTCGTTCACGTGGACACCTCCCTTCACCGTAATGGTAACAGCGTTACCGTTCGGGGTGGGAGGTCGGGTAGGTGGTGGGGTGAGTGGTGGGGTAGGTGGCGCTCGGGCGGGTGGACCACCAGATGACGCCGAGCACCGTTCCCGGCGGCACCGCGACCCAGAGGAACCACGGGTGCACGAAACCCTCGCCGGCGAGGAGGCTGACGAGCAGCCAGAGGGCGAAGTTCAGCGCGCTGACGCTCAGCCAGATGGTGGTGAGCACCTTCATCGCCTTGCGCCCGCCGTTCGCCTTGGCCCGTTTCGGGGTGAGCGGGGCAGCGGAGGTGGGAGGTGCGAAGGGCGTGGACGGCGCGGACGGCACGTTGGGCAGGTCGGCGGTGAGGGAGGCCAGTTCGCCCCGGGTCTTGGCCTCCCAGGTGCGCACGACGCGGGCGTCGAACTCGGCGAGATCGAGGCTGCCGTCGGCGTGCGCGCGGTGCAGCCACTGCTGGACCAGTTCGCGTTCGGCGTCGGAGGCCCGGATGTCCTCGGGCCGCACAGGCTGGGTCACCCGTACATCGTGACGCGGCGAACCTGTCCGGGGACATGGGGCTAACCCCCCGCTTCGCGGCGGCCGAACGGTGGGGGTGAGCAAGGGCAGGGCAAGGGCAAGGGCAAGGGCAAAAGATTAAAAGCGTCCTCGCCGGACGGGCAGATCAGCAGGATGACGGGGTTCGGGCGGTAAGTCCCTGTCGCGTCGTTGGTCCGGGCTTCGTGTCATCCCGCCGACCTCCACAAGGGCAACCACACGTGTCAAGGGGGCGGCAAGGGACCCACACCGGGCAAGACCGGACAACGCCCCCTTGACACGCGCGGTAGGGCTGCGCCAGGTCGGCGGGATGACACGAACCCCTCCCTTTGGGAGGAAAAGCATCGGCGGCCGCACACACCACCGGTGGTCCACTGGCAGGGTTCTCCCTCAAAGGAGGGGGCCGTGTCATCCCGCCGACCTGGCTCTGCCCAACCGCGCGTGTCAAGGGGGCACCTGCGGCCCAACAGGAACGATGGGCTGGGACGGCCCCCTTGACACGTGTGGTTGCCCTTGTGGAGGTCGGCGGGATGACACGGACCCCGGCACACGCTGGGACAGGAGTCGACCGCGAGGCCCGTCATCCTGCTGATCTGCCCGTCCGGCGAGGACGCTTTTGATCTTTAGAACTCAGGGGTCCAGGGCTCGGAGCTCCGGGGTCCGGAACCCAAACTCAGAGCTCAGTCGTCGAGGGCGGTGAGGACCCAGGGGCCGTCGTCGGTGATCGCCACCGAGTGCTCCCAGTGCGCGGCACGCGAGCCGTCGGTCGTGATGACGGTCCAACCGTCGTCCAACTCGACCGTCCGCTCGGTCCCGAGCGTGAGCATGGGCTCGATCGCGATCGCCATGCCCGGCTTCAACCGCGGCCCCTTGCCCGGCTTGCCCTGGTTCGGCAGGAACGGGTCCATGTGCATCTTCGTGCCGATTCCGTGGCCGCCGTAGCCCTCCACGATCCCGTACTCGACGCCGTGCTCCTCGCCGGCCAGGATCGTGGCCGACTCGATCGCGAACGAGATGTCGCTCAGCCGACCACCGGCCACCGCCGCCTCGATGCCGGCGAGCATCGACGCCCGCGTGGCCTCGGACAGCTTCAGCTCGGCGTCCGTCACCGAACCCACCGGCAGGGTGATCGCCGAGTCGCCGTGCCAGCCATCCAGGATGGCGCCGCAGTCGATCGAGATCAGGTCACCCTCCGCGAGCACCTGGGTGCGGCTCGGGATGCCGTGGACCACCTGGTCGTTCACCGACGCGCAGATCGAGGCCGGGAACCCGTGGTAGCCCTTGAACGACGGGATCGCGCCCGCGTCCAGGATGTTCTGCTCCGCCAGCTCGTCCAACTCGGCGGTGCTGACCCCGGCCTTGGTGTGCGCGGCCAGCAGCGCCAACGTGCGCGCCACGACCAGGCCGGCGGCCCTCATGGCCTCCAGCTGGCCGCGGCTCTTGACCTCGATCATGCGATCCCGACCGGAGACGACCCGACGCAGCGCATCGACAAGTCCACCGCTCACTTCAGGTCGCGCAAGGCGCGCAGAGCGCGCTCGCTGATCTCGTCGACCTCACCGACGGCGTCGATGGTCACGACGACGTCGGCGTAGTAGTCGAGCAGCGGCGCGGTCTCCGTGCGGTACACCTGCTGGCGGTGCCGGATCACGTCTTCCTTGTCGTCCGTGCGACCGCGGGCGAGCAACCGCTCGACCACGACGTCCTCGTCGATCCGGAACTCCAGCACCGCGTCCAGCTTGTGCCCGTCGACCGCCAGCATCTCGCCGAGCACGCCCGCCTGAGCGGTGTTGCGCGGGAAGCCGTCGAGCAGGAAGCCGGCGGCGGCGTCCGGCTGCGAGAGCCGGACGCGCACCATCTCGTTGGTGACCGCGTCCGGCACCAGCTCGCCCGAGTCCAGGTACTCCTGGACCTCCTTGCCCAGATCGGTCTGCTGACTGATGTGGGCGCGGAAGAGGTCCCCGGTGGAGATGTGCGGCACGCCGAGCTCGCGGCTGAGCGTTGTGGCCTGGGTGCCCTTGCCCGCACCGGGCGGGCCGACGAGAACGAGTCGCACTAGCGGAGGAACCCTTCGTAGTTGCGCTGCATGAGCTGGCTCTCGATCTGCTTCACGGTGTCGAGCCCGACACCGACCATGATCAGCACCGCCGTGCCGCCGAACGGGAAGTTCTGGTTCTGGCCCTGACCGGTGAGGTCGAGGAACAGGTTCGGCAGGATGGCGACGATGCCCAGGTAGAGCGAGCCAGGCAGCGTGATCCGCCCCAACACGAAGCGGAGGTACTCGGCGGTGGGACGGCCCGGCCGGATGCCCGGGATGAACCCACCGAACTTCTTCATCTCGTCCGCACGCTCGTCCGGGTTGAACGTGATGCCGACGTAGAAGTACGTGAAGAAGACGATCAGCAGGAAGTAGAGCGCGATGTGCACCGGGCTGGACTGGCTCACCAGGTGCGTCGCGACGAAGCTCTCCCACCAGTTCGGCGCCGACCCGTCGGTGGACGTGGTGAGGCGCGAGATGAGGTCGGGCAGGTACAGCAGCGACGAGGCGAAGATGACCGGGATGACACCGGCCTGGTTCACCTTCAGCGGCAGGTACGTCGACGTGCCGCCGTACATCCGGCGGCCGATCATGCGCTTGGCGTACTGGACCGGGATGCGGCGCTGGGCCTGCTCCACGTAGATGACGCTCGCGATGATCAGCAGGGCCGCGACGCAGACCAGGAAGAACGTCAGGCCACCGCGGTCGAGGATGATCTTGCCCTCGATCGGGATGCGCGCCGCGATGCCGGTGAAGATCAGCAGCGACATGCCGTTGCCGATCCCCTTCTCGGTGATGATCTCACCGAGCCACATGATCACGCTGGTGCCCGCGGTCATCACGACCACGAGGACGACCAGGTTGAAGATGCTCTCGTCGGGGATGACCGGCACTTCGCAGTTCTGGAACAGCTGGTCGCGCACGGCCAGGGCGATGATGCCCGTGGACTGCAGGACCGCCAGCGCGATGGTCAGGTAGCGGGTGTACTGGGTCAGCTTGCCCTGACCCGCCTGCCCTTCCTTCTTCAGCTGCTCGAACCGCGGAATCACCACGGTGAGCAGCTGGACGATGATGCTCGCCGTGATGTACGGCATGATGCCGAGCGCGAAGATCGACAAGTTCAGCAGCGCGCCGCCGCTGAACAGGTTGATCAGCGAGTAGATCCCCTGCTGGTCGACCGACTCGACACACTGTTTGACGTTCTTGAAGGAGACGCCCGGCGCGGGCATGGTGGCGCCCAACCGGTACACCACGACGATCCCCAGTGTGAAGAGGATCTTCTTGCGTAGGTCCGGCGTCGCGAGAGCCGAGCGGAATGCGCCGAGCACGCGAACCTCCATCAGCGTTGCCGCCCCACTGGGGTCGGCATCCTGCGGTGCCGGCTGTGTTGCCGGCACAGTCTTGCGGACATGCCGTCGACCCATCGCCGACGGTGGCGGAAGCGACGGATAGCCGCGACCGACCCGGAGGGCATCCGGGTTCAGCCCGCGACTTTAACAGCCGCTTGGCCGATCGCCGTAGCCAGTCGCCCCTCACACTTCGTACCCGACCGACTACGGCGGCCCGCAAGCCCCCGAATGGATCAAGTTCAGCTGGTCGCGAGCAGGCCCGCCATGCCGAGCAGGACGGCCGCCGTGCCCCGGTCCAACCGGGCCTTGGCCCGCCTGGTCAGCCCGGCCTTCCGGATGCCCGCGCCCAGCGCCACGTACCCGACCCCGGCCAGCGCTTCCGCCGCCAGGTAGACCGCGCCGAGGATCGCGAGCTGCCCCGGGATGGAGCCGCGACCAGGGTCGACGAACTGGGGCACGAACGCGGTGAAGATCAGCAACGCCTTGGGGTTGGTGATCGCGACCAGGAACTCCTTGCGCAGCGGGGTGCCCCTGGCCACCGGTTTCCCGCCCCGGTCCTCGGTCGTCAGGATGCGCACGGCCAGGTAGACCAGGTACGCGACACCGGCCCACTTGATCACGGTCAGGGCCGTGTGACTCGCCGCCAGGACGGGACCGAGCCCCGCCACGACCGCGCCGACCATCAGGGAGAAGGCCGCAAGGCGGCCCAGGAGCGCCGTAGCGGCCCGCAAAGGACCGTGGTGGACCCCGTGGTGCATGCCCAGGAGGTTGTTGGCGCCAGGGGTCAGCGCGACCAGGACCGAGGCGCCGAAGAAGACCGCGAGCCACATACGGGCACGCTAACCCGGCCCGCCACCGCTTTTACGCCCTCCGCGAACGCGCGTCTCAGCAGCGTCGACAGCCCGGCGACCGCGTCATCGGCGGCCCCGGAACCGCGTGTCGTCAGCGGCACGGCGACCGCGTCACCACCGCCGGCGGGACAGCTCCAGGCGCGGCCGGCAAAAGTCAAAAACCCAGCGGTCGACCCCACCGACGCGAACGGCCCCGGAGCGGGAGGCTCCGGGGCCGTTCGGCAGTGCTTCGTGCGTCAGAGCACGGTGGTGGTGCCACCGGCGGCGGCGATCTTCTCGACCGCGCTGCCGGAGAACTTGTTCGCCACGACGTCGAGCTTGACGCCGTCCAGGTCACCGTTGCCGAGGACCTTCACGAGCTCGTTCTTGCGCACCAGGCCCGCGTGGACGAGCGCGTCCACGTCCACCCGACCACCCTCCGGGAACACCCGGGCGAGGTCGGACACGTTCACCACCTGGTACTCGGTGCGGAACGGGTTGCGGAAGCCCTTCAGCTTCGGCAGGCGCATGTGCAGCGGCATCTGGCCACCTTCGAAGCGCGGGGAAACGTTCTTCCGCGCGCCGGTGCCCTTCGTACCGCGACCGGCCGTCTTGCCCTTGGAGCCCTCACCGCGACCGACACGGGTCTTCGCGGTCTTGGCGCCGGGGGCCGGACGCAGGTCATGGATCTTGATGGTCACGACTGGACCTCCTCGACGACCACCAGGTGGCGCACGGTGTGGATCAAACCGCGCACCTGCGGCGTGTCCTCGCGGACCACCGACTGGCGGATCTTGCGCAGACCGAGGGTCCGGAGGGACTCACGGTGGTTGCGCTTGGTACCGATGCTGCTCTTGACCTGGGTCACCTTGAGCTCGGCCATGGTCACACCGCCCCTGCACGAGCACGGAGCATGCCGGCGGGAGCCACGTCCTCGAGCGGCAGACCGCGGCGGGCCGCCACCTCCTCCGGACGCTGCAGGCCCTTCAGGGCCGCCACCGTGGCGTGCACGATGTTGATGGCGTTGTCGGAGCCCAGCGACTTGCTCAGCACGTCGTGGACGCCGGCGCACTCCAGCACCGCGCGGACCGCACCACCGGCGATGACACCGGTACCGGCCGACGCCGGGCGCAGCAGCACGACACCGGCCGCCTTCTCGCCCTGCACCGGGTGGGGGATCGTGCCCGCGATGCGAGGGACGCGGAAGAAGTTCTTCTTCGCCTCCTCGACACCCTTGGCGATCGCCGCCGGGACTTCCTTGGCCTTGCCGTAGCCGACACCGACCATGCCGTCACCGTCGCCGACCACGACCAGCGCGGTGAAGCTGAAGCGACGACCACCCTTCACGACCTTGGAGACGCGGTTGATCGCAACCACGCGCTCCAGGTGCGGGGTCTTCTCCTGGGCCGCGCCGCCGCGGCCGCCGTCACGACGGTCGCGACGCTCTCCGCGCTCGCCCCCGCCGCCTTCGCGACGCGTGCGTCCTGGCATCAGGCGTCCCTCTCAATTCGGTTCACTTGCCCAAAAGTAAGGCTCATTGTCAGAACTCCAGCCCCGCCTCACGAGCGGCATCGGCCAGAGCGGCGATCCGACCGTGGTAGGCGTTGCCGCCGCGGTCGAAGACCACCTTGGTGATCCCGGCGTCCTTGGCACGGGCGGCGGCCAGCTGGCCGACCTTCGCCGCACGGGCCTTCTTGTCGCCGTCGACCGACCGGACGTCCGCCTCGACGGAGGACGCCGCCGCAATGGTGTGGCCGGCGAGGTCGTCGATGATCTGCACGGTGATGTGCTTCGACGAGCGGTGCACGACCAGGCGCGGGCGCTCGGCCGTGCCGCTGACCTTCTTGCGGAGGCGGAAGTGACGGCGCGTCTTGGCGATCCGGCGAGTGGTCGAGATGTCCTTGCCCACCGGCTTCCGCCCCGAAGAAACGGACTTCGTTGCAGTCTCGCTCATGTCACTTACCCGTCTTTCCGACCTTGCGGCGGATCTTCTCGCCCGCGTACCGCACGCCCTTGCCCTTGTACGGGTCGGGCTTGCGGAGCTTGCGGATGTTGGCGGCGACCTCGCCCACGAGCTGCTTGTCGATGCCGGACACGGAGAAGCGGGTCGGGGTCTCCACCGCGAAGGTGATGCCCGCGGGGGCCTCGACCTTCACCGGGTGGCTGTAGCCCAGCGCGAACTCCAGGTCGGAACCCTTCAGCGCCACGCGGTAACCGACGCCGTGGATCTCCATCTTCTTCTCGTAGCCCTGCGTGACGCCGACGACCATGTTCTGCACCAGGGTGCGCGACAGGCCGTGCAGCGACCGGCTGCGACGCTCGTCGTTCGGGCGCTTCACCTCGAGAGTGCCGTCGTCGGCCTTCTCGATGATGATCGGCTCAGCGATGTTGAGCGACAGGGTGCCCTTGGGGCCCTTGACGCTCACAGCCTGGCCGTCGATGTTCACGTCGACCCCGGAGGGGACGGTGATCGGCAGTTTTCCGATGCGCGACATTGCCTAGTCCCCCTTCCTCACCAGACGTAGGCGAGGACTTCTCCGCCCACGCCCGACTTGTTGGCCTGGCGGTCGGTCATCAGACCGCCAGAGGTCGAAATGATCGCGACGCCCAGACCGCCCAGCACCTTCGGCAGGTTGGTCGACTTCGCGTACACGCGCAGGCCCGGCTTCGACACGCGGCGGAGGCCGGCGATGCTGCGCTCCCGGTTCGGGCCGTACTTCAGCTCGATAACCAGGTTCTTGGCCACGTCGCCCTGCTCATCGCGGTAGCTCGCGATGTAGCCCTCGCGCTTGAGGATCTCGGCGATGTTGGCCTTCAACTTCGAGTGCGGCATCACGACCTTGTCGTGGTAAGCCGAGTTCGCGTTCCGCAGACGCGTCAACATGTCTGCGATCGGGTCGGTCATCGTCATGGTGACCTGGTCAACCTTTCTCGCTGCGGTTCCCCAGCCAGGGTCCGAGCCGGCCTTGCGGCCGGCTGGTCGTGGACGGGCCTACAGCGAAGTGATGAGTCTTGAGAAACCTGCCGCCGAGCCGGACTACCAGCTGGACTTGCTCACACCGGGCAGCTCGCCCCGGTGCGCCATCTCGCGGAGGCAGATCCGGCACAGGCCGAACTTGCGGAACACCGAGTGCGGGCGACCGCAACGCTGGCAGCGGGTGTAACCCCGCACCTTGAACTTCGGCTTGGCCGCGGCCTTGTTGATCAGCGCCTTCTTGGCCATGATCAGTTCTCCTTGTTGCAACGCTCGGCTGCGGACATCAGGGTCACTGCTCCTTGAACGGGAAGCCCAGGAGCTTCAGCAGCGCCCGACCCTCGTCGTCGTTGGTCGCGGTCGTGACCACCGTGATGTCCATGCCGCGGGGACGGTCGATCGCGTCCGGGTCGATCTCGTGGAACATCGACTGCTCGTTGAGACCGAACGTGTAGTTCCCGTTGCCGTCGAACTGCTTGCCCGAGAGGCCGCGGAAGTCGCGGATACGCGGCAGCGCGATCGTCAGCAGGCGGTCCAGGAACTCCCACATGCGGTCGCCGCGCAGCGTGACGCGCGCGCCGATCGGCATGCCCTCGCGCAGCTTGAACTGCGCGATGGACTTGCGGGCCTTGCGGACCTCGGGCCGCTGGCCCGTGATGATCGACAGGTCCTTGACCGCGCCCTCGATCAGCTTGCCGTCACGGGCGGCGTCACCGACACCCATGTTGACGACGACCTTGACCACGCCCGGGATCTGCATGACGTTGGCGTACTCGAACTGCTCGCGCAGCGAGGTGACGATCTCCTCGCGGTAGCGAACCTTCAGCCGCGGAACGGTCTTCTCAACGGTGGTCATCAGATGTCCTTCCCGTTACGACGGGAAATGCGGACCCGCTTGCCCTCGTCGTTCGTCCGGTAGCCCACGCGGGTCGGCTTGCCGTCGGAGTCGACCACCATCACGTTGGACACGTGGATGGGGGCCTCCTGCGTGACGATGCCGCCCGACTGCGCGCCGCGCTCGGTCTGCGAGATCCGGGTGTGCTTCTTGATGCGGTTGACGCCCTCGACCAGCACGCGGTTCTCAGCGGGGTAGGCCATGATGACCTTGCCGCGAGCACCCTTGTCCTTGCCGGCGATGACGACGACCGTGTCGCCCTTCTTCACCTTCATGGTCAGAGCACCTCCGGCGCCAACGAGATGATCTTCATGAACTTCTTGTCGCGGAGCTCTCGACCGACCGGGCCGAAGATGCGGGTGCCCCGCGGCTCGTTGTCGTTCTTGATGAGCACCGCGGCGTTCTCGTCGAACCGGATGTAAGAGCCGTCGGGACGGCGCTTCTCCTTGACGGTGCGGACGATGACCGCCTTGACGACATCGCCCTTCTTGACGCCGGCACCCGGGATGGCCTGCTTCACCGTCGCGACGATGATGTCCCCGATGCCCGCGTAGCGGCGGCCCGAGCCACCGAGAACACGGATGCAGAGGATTTCCTTCGCACCGGTGTTGTCGGCGACGCGCAGCCGCGACTCCTGCTGGATCACTTACCTGCTCCTTGACCATTCCTGGCCCGCCAGATTTCCGACCTGACGGGCTCGGTCGTTTGCTGTGCCCGTTCTGCTCGGGCTTACTTGGCCTTCTCCAGCACCTGGACGAGTCGCCAGCGCTTGGTGGCCGACAGCGGCCGCGTCTCCATCAGCAGCACGCGGTCGCCGACACCGGCGGTGTTCTCCTCGTCGTGCGCCTTCACCTTGGTGGTGGAGCGCATGACCTTCGAGTACCGGCGGTGCTTCTTGCGGTCCTCGACCGCCACCACGATCGTCTTGTCCATCTTGTCGGACACGACGTAGCCCTCGCGGACCTTGCGGTCGTTGCGAACCTCGGTGGTCACTTCGTTGTTCTCGCTCATGCCGCACCCTCACCAGTGGAAACCGCGTCGGGAGAGGCCGAGAGGCCCAGCTCCCGTTCCCGCATCACGGTGTAGATCCGGGCGATCTCGTGCCGGACCGTGCGCAGGCGGCGGTTGTTGTCGAGCTGCCCGGTGGCCATCTGGAAGCGGAGGTTGAACAGCTCCTCCTTCGCCTCCCTCAGGCGCAGCACGAGCTCTTCCTCGGTGAGCTCACGCAGCTCGGAAGCGGTGGTACCCGCTGCCATCAGAACTCACCACCCTCACGCGTAACGATGCGGCACTTCATCGGGAGCTTGTGGATCGCGCGGCGCAGTGCCTCGCGGGCCACGGCCTCGTTCGGGAAGCTCATCTCGAAGAGCACCCGACCCGGCTTGATGTTGGCCACCCACCACTCCGGCGAGCCCTTGCCGGAACCCATGCGGGTCTCGGCGGGCTTCTTGGTCAGCGGGCGGTCCGGGAAGATGTTGATCCAGACCTTGCCACCACGGCGGATGTGCCGGGTGATCGCGATACGAGCCGACTCGATCTGCCGGTTGGTCACGTAGGCGGGCTCCAGAGCCTGGATGCCGTACTCGCCGAAGGTGACCCTCGTGCCGCCCTTGGCAGCACCGGACCGTCCGGGGTGGTGCTGCTTGCGGTGCTTAACCCTGCGCGGGATGAGCACGACTCAGCCCTCCGTCTTCTCTTCGGTCGCGGTCGGCGCGGCGGTCTGGTCGCCCGCAGCGGCCCGACCGGCCTCGGTGCTCGTCGCGGTGGTGCCGCTGGCGCCCGAACGACGTGCCCGGTTCGGGCGCTCGTTGCGGTCGCGGCGCGGCGCGCGGTCGGCCGCCGGAGCGGCGTCGCGCTCCCGCTTGGCGCTGATGCCACCGACGATGTCGCCCTTGTAGATCCACACCTTCACGCCGATCCGGCCGAACGTGGTGCGGGCCTCGAAGAAGCCGTAGTCGATGTCGGCGCGCAGCGTGTGCAGCGGCACGCGGCCATCGCGGTAGTGCTCGGAACGGGACATCTCGGCACCGCCGAGACGACCGCCGCACTGCACGCGGATGCCCTTGACCTGGGGCGAGCGCATGGCCGACTGGATGGCCTTGCGCATCGCGCGGCGGAACGCCACGCGGTTGGACAGCTGCTCGGCCACGCCCTGCGCGACGAGCTGGGCGTCCGACTCCGGGCTCTTCACCTCGAGGATGTTGAGCTGCACCTGCTTCTTGGTGAGCTTCTCCAGCTCACCGCGGATGCGGTCGGCCTCGGCGCCGCGGCGGCCGATGACGATGCCCGGCCGGGCGGTGTGGATGTCGACGCGAACCCGGTCGCGGGTGCGCTCGATCTCCACCTTGGAGATGCCGGCCCGCTCCATGCCCTTGGAGAGCAGCTTGCGGATCTTCACATCCTCGGCCACGTACTCCGCGTACTGCTTGTCGGCGTACCAGCGGGACTTCCAGTCCGTGGTGATACCAAGTCGGAAGCCGTGCGGGTTGATTTTCTGGCCCACTACCGAGCCCCCTTCCTGTCAGCGCCGGCCTTCGCGCTGGTCTTCTTCGGACGGCTCTCCACCTCGACGGTGATGTGGCTCGTCCGCTTGCGGATCCGGTAGGCGCGGCCCTGGGCGCGCGGGCGGAACCGCTTGAGGGTCGGACCCTCGTCCACGTAGACCTTCGACACCCACAGGGTGTCGGGGTCGAGGGACAGGTTGTTCTCGGCGTTGGCCACGGCGCTCTGCAGCACCTTGCGGACCGGCTCAGATGCCGCCTGCGGCGCGAACTGGAGCACGGCCAGGGCCTCGCTGGCGCTACGACCCCTGATGAGCTCGACGACGCGACGCACCTTCATTGGCGTGTCACGGACGTAGCGAGCCCGAGCCACGGCGCGCGGGAACTCCGGCGCTTCGGCTTCGTTACGGGCGTTCATCGCTGCTTCCCCTTGCTCTTCCTCTAGTTCGTCGCCTAGCGACGGCGCGACTTCCGGTCGTCCTTGATGTGGCCCTTGAACGTGCGGGTCGGGGCGAATTCGCCGAGCTTGTGCCCGACCATCGCCTCCGTCACGAACACCGGCACGTGCTTGCGGCCGTCGTGCACCGCGATCGTGTGGCCCAACATGTCGGGGATGATCGTCGACCGGCGGGACCAGGTCTTGATCACGGTCTTCTTGCCCGACTCGTTGAGGACGTCCACCTTCTTGAGCAGGTGGTCGTCCACGAAGGGGCCCTTCTTAAGGCTGCGAGGCATCCTTCACTCCCTCCCTGCTCAGCGCTTCTTACCGGTGCGACGACGCCGGACGATGAGCTTGTCGCTTGGCTTGTTGCGGCGGCGGGTACGACCCTCGGGCTTGCCGGCCGGGTTCACCGGGTGGCGACCACCGGAGGTCTTGCCCTCACCACCACCGTGCGGGTGGTCGACCGGGTTCATGGCGACACCGCGCACCGTGGGCTTGCGGCCCTTCCAGCGCATCCGGCCGGCCTTGCCCCAGTTGATGTTCTGGTGCTCGGCGTTGCCGACCTCGCCGACCGTGGCGCGGCACCGGACGTCCACGTTGCGGATCTCGCCCGAGGGCATCCGCAGCTGGGCGTAGGGGCCGTCCTTGGCGACGAGCTGCACGCTCGCACCGGCCGAGCGCGCGATCTTCGCGCCGCCGCCGGGGCGGAGCTCGATCGCGTGGACCACCGTGCCGACGGGGATGTTGCGCAGCGGCAGGTTGTTGCCCGGCTTGATGTCGGCCTTGGGGCCGTTCTCCACGACGTCGCCCTGCTGCAGCTTCGCCGGGGCGATGATGTAGCGCTTCTCGCCGTCGAAGTAGTGCAGCAGCGCGATGCGCGCGGTGCGGTTGGGGTCGTACTCGATGTGCGCGACCTTGGCCGGCACGCCGTCCTTGTCGGTGCGGCGGAAGTCGATGAGGCGGTAGGCCCGCTTGTGGCCACCACCCTTGTGCCGCGTCGTGATCTTGCCCGAGGCGTTGCGGCCACCACGGCCGTGCAGCGGGCGGACCAGCGACTTCTCCGGCGTCGTCCGAGTGATCTCGGCGAAGTCGGAGACGCTCGCACCGCGACGACCGGGGGTCGTCGGCTTGTACTTGCGAATGCCCATCTCTACGCAGTCCTCGTCGTCATCAGGCGGCCGGGCCGCCGAAGATCTCGATCGGCTTGCTCTCGGCGGACAGCGTCACGATGGCGCGCTTGGTGTCCTTGCGCTTGCCATAACCGGTCCGGGTGCGCTTGCGCTTGCCCTGGCGGTTGAGCGTGTTGACGCTGACGACCTTGACGCCGAAGACCTTCTCCACGGCAATCTTGATCTGGGTCTTGTTCGCGCCGGGCGACACCACGAAGGTGTACTTGTTCTCTTCGAGCAGCCCGTAGGACTTCTCGGAGATGACCGGCGCGAGCAGGATGTCCCGGTGGTCGGGGATCACTTCGCGGCCTCCTCGTCAGTCTCGGACGACGACGCGGTGGCCTCGGCGGAACCCTGCCCGTGCTGGGACTTGCTCGCCAGGAACACGTCGAGCGCGTCCTTGGTGAACACCACGTCGTCGTTGACCAGCACGTCGTAGGTGTTCAGCTGGTCCGGCGCGATGATGTGCACCTGCGGCAGGTTGCGCAGGCTGACCCACGAGACCTCGTCGGTGCGCAGCAGCACGGCCAGCACGCGGCGAGCCTCGGTGACCGAACCCAGCACCTTGCGGGCCGACTTGGTCGACGGCACGTCGCCCTCGACGAAGCCCGTCACCACGTGCACCTGGCCGGCACGCGCCCGGTCGGAGAGGGCGCCACGCAGGGCAGCGGCCTTCATCTTCTTGGGGGTGCGCTGGCTGTAGTCGCGCGGCTGGGGGCCGTGGACGACGCCACCACCGGCGAACTGCGGCGCGCGGGTCGAGCCCTGACGGGCGCGGCCGGTGCCCTTCTGCCGGTACGGCTTCTTGCCACCACCGCGGACTTCGCCGCGGGTCTTGGTGGAGTGCGTGCCCTGGCGGGCCGCGGCCAGCTGGGCCACGACGACCTGGTGCAGCAGGGCCACGTTCGCCTGTGCGTCGAAGATCGCGGACGGCAGCTCGACGGAGCCGTCGGCCTTGCCCTCCGGGGTGCGGATCTCAACGGAAGTCATGATCAGGCACCACCCTTCGCAGCGGTCTTGATGAACACGGTGCCGCCCTTGGGGCCGGGCACGGCGCCCTTGATGAGCAGCAGGCCGGACTCGGCGTCCACGCGGTGCACCTTGAGGTTCTGGGTGGTCACCCGCACGTTGCCCATCCGACCCGCCATGCGCAGGCCCTTGAACACGCGGCCGGGGGTGGCGCAGCCGCCGATGGAACCCGGCGAGCGGTGCTTGCGCTGGGTGCCGTGGCTGGCGCCGAGGCCCTTGAAGCCGTGGCGCTTCATGACACCCGCGGTGCCCTTGCCCTTGCTGGTGCCGACCACGTCGACCACCACGCCGGCCTCGAAGACCTCGGCGGTGATTTCCTGGCCGACCGTGTACTCGGACGCGTCCGTGGTGCGCAGCTCCGCCAGGTGGCGGCGGGGCGTGACGCCCGCCTTGGCGTAGTGGCCCGCGACGGGCTTGTTGACCTTGCGCGGGTCGATCGCGCCGAAGGCCAGCTGCACGGCCGAGTAGCCGTCGATTTCCTGGGTCCGAACCTGGGTGACCACGTTCGGCTCGGCCTTGACGACAGTAACCGGAACGATCCGGTTGTTCTCGTCGAAGACCTGAGTCATGCCGAGCTTGGTGCCCAGGAGGCCCTTAACCTGCCTGTCAGACATGGGTCTCGTTACTCTCCGCCCCAAATGGGATCAACACTGCCGCGTCCAACGCTTACTGGATGTTGACGTCGACGCTCGCCGGCAGGTCGATGCGCATGAGCGCGTCCACCGTCTTCGGCGTCGGGTCGAGGATGTCGATCAGACGCTTGTGCGTGCGCATCTCGAAGTGCTCGCGCGAGTCCTTGTACTTGTGCGGCGAGCGGATGACGCAGTAAACGTTCTTCTCAGTGGGCAGCGGCACAGGCCCGACGACCCGAGCGCCGGTGCGCGTCACGGTCTCGACGATCTTGCGCGCGGACGCGTCGATCGCCTCGTGGTCGTAGGCCTTGAGCCGGATGCGGATCTTCTGTCCCGCCATGATGGCTTGCCGTTCCTCTGCTTCTAGTACCGCTGCGGTGCGGGCACCTTGCACGAGGTCACGGGACCTCCGGCGCGCTCCGCCCCCTATTCAGGATTGACACCGAGCGGTGTCACGGTGCCCGGTCCACGCGGTCGGGCGTGTCGCGCCCCAACGCATAGACCGGTCCCACTGATACAGCCTGTGGGATTGTCCTACAGATCAAACCCCGCTCGTGGCGGGGCGGCCGAGTCCGAACTCGAACCGGCCGCCCCGACGAGCAACCCGTCAATGGTCGCACACGTGGGTGCGCAGACCAAATCGGGGGGTGAGATTTAGAGCCAGGTCACTTGAGGATCTTGGTGACCGAGCCCGCGCCGACGGTGCGGCCACCCTCGCGGATGGCGAACCGCAGGCCCTCGTCCATGGCGATCGGCTGGATCAGCTTCACGGACATGGTCGTGGTGTCGCCCGGCATGACCATCTCGGTGCCCTCGGGGAGGGTCACCACGCCGGTCACGTCGGTGGTGCGGAAGTAGAACTGCGGGCGGTAGTTGTTGAAGAACGGCGTGTGCCGGCCACCCTCGTCCTTCGACAGGATGTAGACCTGCGCGTCGAACTCGGTGTGCGGGGTGGTGGTACCCGGCTTGATGATCACCATGCCGCGCTCCACCTCCTCGCGCTTCACGCCACGCAGCAGCAGCGCGGCGTTGTCGCCCGCGCGGCCCTCGTCGAGGAACTTCTTGAACATCTCGATCGAGGTGACCGTCGTCTTCTTCGAGGTCTCCTTGATGCCGACGATCTCGACCTCTTCGTTGACCTTGACGATGCCGCGCTCGATGCGGCCGGTCACCACGGTGCCACGACCGGTGATGGTGAACACGTCCTCGACCGGCATCAGGAACGGCCGGTCGACCTCGCGCTCGGGCTCCGGGATGTTCTCGTCCACGGCGTCCATGAGGCCGATGAGCTTCTCGCCCCACTCGGCGTCGCCCTCCAGCGCCTTCAGCGCGGAGACGCGGACGACCGGCAGGTCGTCACCGGGGAACTCGTACTCGGAGAGCAGCTCGCGGACCTCGAGCTCGACGAGCTCCAGGATCTCCTCGTCGTCCACCATGTCGGCCTTGTTCAGCGCGACCACGATGTAGGGCACACCGACCTGGCGGGCCAGGAGCACGTGCTCCTTGGTCTGCGGCATCGGGCCGTCGGTCGCCGCGACCACCAGGATGGCGCCGTCCATCTGCGCCGCACCGGTGATCATGTTCTTGATGTAGTCGGCGTGACCGGGGCAGTCGACGTGCGCGTAGTGGCGCTTGTCGGTCTGGTACTCGATGTGCGCGATCGAGATCGTGATGCCGCGCTGCTTCTCCTCCGGCGCCTTGTCGATCTGGTCGAACGGCGTGAAGGGGTTGAGGTCCGGGTACTTGTCGTGCAGGACCTTGGAGATGGCAGCGGTCAGCGTCGTCTTACCGTGGTCGATGTGACCAATGGTGCCGATGTTGACGTGCGGCTTCGTCCGCTCGAACTTCGCCTTCGCCACTGGAATGTCCTCCTGGACTTCTATTGCTCGGCCCGGCGGGTGGGTTCCCGCCCGCCGGACTTCACGTCAGGGTCGGTTGTGCGGACCCCGGGGCATCCCCCCGGAGAGCCCGCGTGGTGCTGCGGTGCTCCGGTTGGGGTTACTCGCCCGTCGCCTTCGCGATGATCTCCTTCGCGACGTTCGCGGGAACCTCGGCGTAGGAGTCAAAGGTCATCGAGTAGTTCGCGCGACCCTGGGTCCTGGACCGCAGGTCGCCGACATACCCGAACATCTCCGACAGCGGAACCAGCGCCTTCACGATGCGGGCGCCGCTGCGTTCTTCCATGGCCTGGATCTGGCCACGGCGGGAGTTCAAGTCGCCGATCACGTCGCCCATGTAGTCCTCGGGCGTGGTGACCTCGACGGCCATCAACGGCTCCAGGATGGCCGGGCTGGCCTGCCGGGCGGCTTCCTTGAGCGCCATGGAGCCCGCGATCTTGAACGCCATCTCCGACGAGTCGACCTCGTGGTAGGCGCCGTCGACCAGCGTCAGCTTGACGCCCACCAGCGGGTAGCCCGCCAGCACGCCGTACTGCATCGCGTCCTGGGCGCCCGCGTCCACGGACGGGATGTACTCCCGCGGGATGCGACCACCGGTGACACCGTTCACGAACTCGTAGAGAACGCCGTCCTCGGTCTTCTCCAGCGGCTCCAGGTCGATGAGGACCTTCGCGAACTGGCCGGAGCCACCGGTCTGCTTCTTGTGGGTGTAGGAGTACTTCTCCACCTTGCGGCGGATCGTCTCCCGGTACGCCACCTGCGGCTTGCCGATGTTGGCCTCGACCTTGAACTCGCGGCGCATGCGGTCCACCAGGATGTCCAGGTGGAGCTCGCCCATGCCGGCGATGATGGTCTGGCCGGTCTCCTGGTCCAGGTTGACCCGGAACGTCGGGTCCTCCTCGGCCAGCTTCTGGATCGCGGTGCCCAGCTTCTCCTGGTCGGCCTTCGTCTTCGGCTCGATCGCCACCTGGATGACCGGCTCGGGGAAGGTCATCGACTCCAGCACGATGGGCGCCTGCGGGTCGCAGAGCGTCTCACCGGTGGTGGTGTCCTTGAGACCGATCACGGCGTAGATGTGACCGGCGATGGCCTCTTCGACCGGGTTCTCCTTGTTGGCGTGCATCTGGAAGATCTTCCCGATGCGCTCCTTGCGGTCCTTGGTCGAGTTGATGACCTGGGTGCCCGCGGCGACCTTGCCCGAGTAGACCCGGATGTAGGTGAGCTTGCCGAAGAAGGGGTGCGCGGCGATCTTGAACGCGAGCGCGGCGAACGGCTCGTCGGTCTTCGGCGCGCGGAAGGCCGGCGTCTCGCCGTCCTGCAGCGTGCCCTCGACCGGCGGGAGGTCCAGCGGAGCAGGCAGGTAGTCGATCACCGCGTCGAGCATGGGCTGGACGCCCTTGTTCTTGAACGCCGAGCCGCACAGCACCGGGTAGGCGGAGCGGTTCTTGACGATCGCGCGGATGCCCGTCTTGATCTGCTCGACGGAGAACTCCTCGCCCGCGAGGTACATCTCCATGAGGGCGTCGTCGGTGTCGGCGACGGCCTCGACGAGCGCCTCGCGGTACTCGGCGGCCTTGTCGGCGAGGTCGGCCGGGATCTCCTCGACCGTGTAGTCCTCGCCCTTCTGGACCTCGCCGTGCCAGGTCAGCGCGCGCATCTCGACCAGGTCGACCACGCCGGTGAAGTCGCTCTCCGACCCGATCGGGATCTGGATCGGCAGCGGCTTCGCGCCGAGGCGCTCCTGGATGGTGCGGACGGTGAAGTAGAAGTCCGCGCCCAGCTTGTCCATCTTGTTGACGAAGCAGATGCGGGGGACGTCGTACTTGGTCGCCTGGCGCCAGACCTGCTCGGACTGGGGCTCGACGCCTTCCTTGCCGTCGAACACGGCAACGGCACCGTCGAGGACGCGGAGGTTGCGCTCCACCTCGACGGTGAAGTCGACGTGGCCCGGCGTGTCGATGATGTTGATCTGGTGGTTCTTCCAGAAGCAGGTCGTCGCGGCCGACGTGATCGTGATGCCGCGCTCCTGCTCCTGCTCCATCCAGTCCATCACCGCGGCGCCGTCGTGGACCTCGCCGATCTTGTAGCTGATCCCGGTGTAGAACAGGATCCGCTCGGTCGTCGTGGTCTTGCCCGCGTCGATGTGGGCCATGATCCCGATGTTGCGGACCTTGGCCAGGTCGGTGAGCACGTCCTGTGCCACGGGTGTCTTCCCCTGTCTTGAGCTAGCTGGTAGCAGGCTCACTAGGGCTGGGAGGCGCCAGGCGGGCGGGTCCGGGGAATCCGTACCGGGCTGCCCGCCTGGCGTCACGTCACCAGCGGTAGTGGGCGAAGGCCTTGTTGGACTCGGCCATCTTGTGCGTGTCCTCGCGGCGCTTGACGCTCGCGCCCAGGCCGTTGCTCGCGTCGAGCAGCTCGTTCATCAGGCGCTCGATCATGGTCTTCTCCCGGCGCTGCCGGGAGAAGGTGATCAGCCAGCGCAGCGCGAGCGTGGTCGAGCGACCCGGCTTCACCTCGACGGGCACCTGGTAGGTGGCACCACCGACGCGGCGGGACTTCACCTCCAGGGCGGGCTTGACGTTGTCCAGCGCGCGCTTGAGCGTGACGACCGGGTCGGTGCCGGTCTTGTCGCGGGCGCCTTCGAGGGCGCCGTACACGATCCGCTCGGCCACGGAGCGCTTGCCGTCGACCAGCACCTTGTTGATGAGCTGGGTCACCAGCGGAGAGCTGTAGACCGGGTCGGAGATCAGCGGCCGCTTCGGGGCCGGTCCCTTGCGGGGCATCAGCTCTTCTCCTTCTTCGCGCCGTACCGGCTGCGAGCCTGCTTGCGGTTCTTCACGCCCTGCGTGTCGAGTGAACCGCGAATGATCTTGTAGCGGACACCGGGGAGGTCCTTCACACGACCGCCGCGCACGAGCACCATCGAGTGCTCCTGCAGGTTGTGGCCCTCACCGGGGATGTAAGCCGTGACCTCGATACCGCTCGTCAGCTTCACGCGGGCGACCTTGCGCAGCGCCGAGTTCGGCTTCTTGGGCGTGGTCGTGTAGACGCGGGTGCACACACCGCGCCGCTGCGGGCTGCCCTTGAGCGCCGCGGTCTTCTGCTTGGCGACCTTGTCCTGCCGGCCCTTGCGGACCAGCTGCTGGATCGTTGGCATACGCCGGCTGCTTCTTCCCTTTACGTGCCCGCCGCGTGGGCGACGAGCCCTGTTTACTTGGTCCCTCTCTGCACCCGAGGTCGGGCGTGTCGCCGCCTCCGGCGGAACCGGAAGTGCAACGCCTGTCCCCAGGTCCGCAGGCAACATCCCAGGATGCCCCTACGCGTGGAGGTCACCGCGGCCGGCTTTCCAGCACCACTGGCGCGTAGGCACGCGGAGCGGCCCGACATGGGTCGGGCACGAGTACCAAAGATACCCCGCCTGGTTCCCACGGGTCAAAACGGATCCACCACCGGAGTGGATCACGCGAACAGGGCACCGCACGTCGGCCCACCGAGGGGACGGCCCGGACGGACCATCGCACCGTGACTCGTGGCCCATCAGAGCACGGATGAGCGGATTTCGCAGGTCGGCACGGCCGTGGATTCACCCGGACGGGTGGTGACGAGGGTCTCCACGCCGTTCGACCGGCCGGTCGCGGCGCCGGTCACACTGGTCGGGTGAACTCCGATCTCATCGCGGGCATGGCGGCGCTGGTGGCCGCCGACGCCCCGCCCGAGGTGCTCGCGGTGCGCGGCGACGTCGTGGTGGTGCGGGTCGCGGACGTGGTGCTCAAGGCGCACGAACGCGGCACGGACCTCCCGGTGCTCACCGCCCGGCTCCGGCTGGCCGCCGACCCGCGGTTGGGCGGGCTCGTGCTGGCGCCCCGGTCGGCGCCCGCGGTGGTGCTCGGGAGGGTCGTCACGGCCTGGCCGATGGGCACGCCGGTCGCGCAGGCCGAGCCGGAGGACCTCCCGATGGAGGCGGCCGGGCGGATGCTGGCGGCGCTGCATCGGTTCACCGCCGCGGACTTCGCCCCACCGGTCCCCCTGGCCGGCGCGCGGCCGCGGATGGAACGGGCGGTGCACGACCTGGTGCTCGACACGCCCGCCGCGCGGCTGGTGCGGCAGGCGTTCGCGACGTTGCCCGCGTTCGGCGACACCGGGACCACGCTCATCCACGGCGACTGGCACCTCGGTCAGCTGGTGTGGCGGGACGGGTACCGGCTGATCGACGTGGACGACCTGGGCGTCGGCGACCCGGCGTGGGACCTGGCCCGGCCGGCCGCGCTGCACGCGGCGGGTGTGCTGGACCCGGACGCGTGGGGACGGCTGCTCGGGTCGTACCTGGACGCGGGCGGCGCGGGCGTGCCGCGGGACGACCCGTGGTCGGTGTTGGAAGCGCCCGCGCGGGCTTTGGTGGTGCAGATGGCGGCGCGTGCCCTTTCCGCTGCGGAGCGCGACGGGGCGGAGTTGAACGACGCTCAGGAAGCGTTGATCGAGGCGTGTGCCCGGATCGTGTCGACACACGAACCCATTCGGCGCGGCTAATATCGGGTTCATCGCGTCAAGAGCAGGAGGCTCACACGATGCAGTGTCCCAAGTGTCATGCGAACATGCGCACCTTCGACCGCATGGGCGTGCACATCGAGCAGTGTGATGGCTGCCGCGGGGTCTTCCTCGACTACGGCGAGCTGGAGGCCATCACCCGGCTCGAACAGCAGATGGCTCCCCCGCCGCCGCCCGTCGCGCCGCAGCCCGCGCAGGTCCACTACGTGCAGCAGCCGGTGCAGCAGCCGGGGTGGGGCGCCGCGCCCGGCTACGGCGGCCACTACGGGCACCGGAAGCACCGCGGCCTGGGCGGGTTGTTCTTCTCGTCCTGATCTTCGTGGTGGTGGCCCCGCGCCGGTGGTGCGGGGCCACTGTTGCACTACCGAGAAACAGGGTGATAATCGGTAGTGACCCGGGGAGGCCCGCCATGTCCGTCGCCACCGAGGCAGCGCAGATCCGCGACCTGTTCGACCAGATCGAGGAGATCGAAGAGGTCGCGTCGAGCTTGTCGGAGGACGACGAGCGGCGGCGCAAGCTGCACGGCGTGGTGGCCAAGGCCCTGCGCACGGCGCCGCCGGTGCGGCCGGTGGTGGCCGGTGAGCTGCTGGACCTGACCGAGAAGACGGTCAAGGCGTGGGCGCGCGAGGGCGTGCTGGCCATCCACAGCCAGGAGCCCCGGATGTTGTTGGACGCGGTGCGGCTGCACGAGGTGCTGCACGTCGTGTCGGAGTTGAGGCGAGCGGGCAAGAGCCGCGCCTTGCTGGACGAGGTGCACCGGCGGTTGAGCGACGCGGCGCTGCTCGACCGGGACGACCTCGCCACCAGCCTGGAGCAGATGCGCCGCGGTGAAGGACGAGTAGTTCGCTGATCGAAGTCGTCGAGACGCCCGTCGCGGCCGTCCAGGCCGCCGGCCTGCGCGGTGCCGCCAGGGTCGCCTACGACAGGTTCCTGGACGAGCTGACCCACAGCGGCTGCCTGGCCCTCGGGTACCGCGTGACCGGCCCCGAACCGCTGCCCAGGCTCTGCGTCAAGCACCTGCGCGGCACCGACCGCGTGGTCGTCGCCTTCCCCTCCCCGCGCACGGCTTGGGTGCTGCTGGTCGGCCCGCACGACGACGACCCCGGCCGCGACCTCTACGAAACCCTCTACGAACTGGCCGGCGTCCGCCCGAAGTCGACCGAGAAGCGCACCAAGCCACCGTGCTGCTCCGACGCCACTCCCCCCATCTCCGACACGGACCTGGTGGACGACCTGGTCGCCCGCGCCCGCACCCTGACCAAATCCCGCCGCCGCCCCGGCTGACCCGCCTCGCGGAACCACCGGTCGCATTGCCGGTCATCATCGGGATCAGCGCGAGTTCACCCAAGCGATCCGATCGGAGCTGAACCGGAAAGTCGGATCGAGGAGCACCACGTACTGACCGGTGGAATTCCCCTGTTTGGCGTCGAAGCACACGTCGGCGGTCATCTTGCCACCCGGGGCCAATTCACCGGACTGCAGCAGATTGGCGCTTCCGGTGGGCGTGTTCGAGAGGATCGCGCCGTTCGGGCTTTGCAACTTCCAGTCGAAACCGCCGTTGAACGTGGTGGGGCCACCGGACTGGTTGTCGTAGGTCACCGTCGTGCACAACGTCGGACCGAGGGTGTCATCGCCGTTGACCAGGCCCGTCGTCGTTACCTTCAGCCCCTCGGCGTCCACGGTCTCACCGGCTTGGGCCACGACGTCCCGGTCCGTCGCCCCTGGGAAGGCAGGTTGCGCACCCGGTTCCTGGGGGCCGGAGGTCGGATTGCCCGGGGACACGACTTTCGGCCCGTCACCGCCACCGCTCATACTCACGATGATGATTACCACGAGAACGAGGAGCGCCAATCCCAGGATGTACCGCTTCTTCTTGTACCACGGCCGTTGAGCTTTGCGATATGCCTTGTCGGCCTTGGCCTGGGCTCTGGCCTCACCTGGGCTGTGGAACGTGGGTGGTGAACCCTCTGGCTGAGACATGAGGATCACTTCACATCGGATATCGGTCGAACGTGGGCGGCCAGCGTACTGCCGGACTACATGACCTGCTGGCTCTCGCCGGCCTCCAGGCGGCCGTGATCGACGCCGGACACGTCCACCGGATGCTCGTCCTCATGCGAAAGGCCCCCGGAGCGGGAGGCTCCGGGGGCCTTTCAGCGGACTAACTGCTTCAGCGGTAGTCGCGGCCGAAGTCGTAGTCGTCCAGCGGGACCGCGGCGCCCGTGCCCGTGCCGAAGACGTCCGGCGTGTAGTAGCCGTCGTCGTAGCTCGGGATGGCGTACGCCGCCGCACGCGCTTCCTCGGTCGGCTGCACCTGGATGTTCCGGTACCGGTTGATGCCGGTGCCGGCCGGGATCAGCTTGCCGATGATCACGTTCTCCTTCAGGCCGATGAGCTTGTCCGAACGGCCGTTGATCGCGGCGTCGGTCAAGACCCTCGTGGTCTCCTGGAAGGAGGCCGCCGACAGCCACGAGTCCGTGGCCAGCGACGCCTTCGTGATGCCCATCAGCACCGGACGACCGGCGGCGGGCTCGCCGCCCTCGGCCACCACGGCCCGGTTGCCCGACTCGAACTCCGCGCGCTCGACCAGCGAGCCCGGCAGGAACTCGGTCGCACCCGAGTCGATGATCGTCACCCGGCGCAGCATCTGCCGGACGATGACCTCGATGTGCTTGTCGTGGATCGCCACACCCTGGGCCCGGTAGACCTTCTGGACCTCCTGCACCAGGTGCAGCTGGGCCTCGCGGGGACCCATCACGCGCAGCACCTCGTGCGGGTCGGGCGTGCCCTCCAGCAGCTGCTGGCCCACGTGCACGTGGTCGCCGTCCTGCAGCGGACCGGTGGCCGTGTTCGCGAGCCGCTGACGCTTGGACAGCTTCTCGAAGATGATCTCCTCGGACCCGTCGTCCGGGATGAGGGTGATCTTCCAGAACCGGTCGCCGTCCTCGATGCGCACCCGGCCGTCGACGTCCGCGATGGGCGCCTTGCCCTTCGGCACACGAGCCTCGAACAGCTCCTGCACACGGGGCAGACCCGTGGTGATGTCGTCACCGGCGACACCACCCTGGTGGAAGGTGCGCATCGTCAGCTGCGTGCCGGGCTCACCGATCGACTGCGCGGCAACGATGCCGACGGCCTCGCCGACGTCGACCAGCTGGCCGGTCGCCATCGAACGGCCGTAGCAGGACGCGCACACACCGACCGCGGACTCGCAGGTCAGCACCGAGCGGACCTTGACGCGGGTCACGCCCGCCTCGATGAGCGTGGCCAGCGCCGGGTCGCCCAGGTCGGCACCGCGGTTGAGGACCAGGTTGCCGTCGGCGTCCGTGATGTCCTCGGAGCTGGTCCGGGCGTAGACCGAGGTCTGCGCGAACTCGGCCAGCACGACCTTGTCGCCCTGCCGCTCGCCCACGGTCATGTTCACGCCGCGGCTGGTGCCGCAGTCGACCTCGCGGATGATGACGTCCTGCGAGACGTCCACCAGACGACGGGTCAGGTAACCCGAGTCGGCGGTGCGCAGCGCGGTGTCGGCCAGACCCTTGCGGGCGCCGTGCGTGGCGATGAAGTACTCCAGCACCGACAAGCCCTCGCGGAACGAGTTCTTGATCGGCCGCGGGATGTACTCGCCCTTCGGGTTGGTCACCAGACCGCGCATACCCGCCAGGGAGCGGACCTGGGTCATGTTGCCCGCCGCCCCGGACGCCACGATCATGCGGATCGAGTTGTCCTCGGGGAAGTTGGCCTCCATGACCTCGGCGACCTCTTCGGTCGCCTTGGTCCACACCTTGACCAGCTCGTTGTTGCGCTCGGTGTGGGAGAGCTGACCGCGCTGGTAGCGCTTCTCCACCGCGTCGGCGAGCTTCTCGTACTCGTCCAGGATGCCCTGCTTGGCCTCCGGCACGAGCACGTCGGAGATCGCGACCGTGACACCCGACCGGGTGGCCCAGTAGAAACCGGCGTCCTTCAGCTTGTCCAGCGTCCGGGCGACGGTGACCATCGGGTACCGCTCGGCGAGGTCGTTGATGATCGTGGCCTGCCGCTTCTTGGGCATGACCTCGTTGATGAACGGGTAGTCCTGCGGCAGGACCTCGTTGAACAGCACGCGACCGAGGGTGGTCTCGGCCAGCCACGGCTGACCGGGCTCCCAGCCCTCCGGCTCGGCGCCCTTCGGCGGGTTCTTGTCCGTGATCCGGATCTTGACCATGGACTGCAGGCCCAGGACCTTGCGGTCGAACGCCATCAGCGCCTCGGCCGGCGAGGAGTACGCCTGGCCCTGGCCGAGGTCGTTCTCCTTGAGCCGGGTCAGGTGGTACAGGCCGGTCACCATGTCCAGGCGCGGCATGGCCAGCGGCTTGCCCGACGCGGGCGAGAGGATGTTGTTCGACGACAGCATCAGCACGCGCGCCTCGGCCTGCGCCTCGGCGGACAGCGGCAGGTGGACCGCCATCTGGTCACCGTCGAAGTCGGCGTTGAACGCCTCGCAGACCAGCGGGTGCAGCTGGATGGCCTTGCCCTCGACCAGCTGCGGCTCGAAGGCCTGGATGCCCAGCCGGTGCAGCGTGGGCGCGCGGTTCAGCAGCACGGGGTGCTCGGTGATGACCTCTTCCAGCACGTCCCACACGGCGGGGCGCGCGCGCTCCACCATCCGCTTGGCGGACTTGATGTTCTGCGCGTGGTTGAGGTCGACCAGCCGCTTCATCACGAACGGCTTGAACAGCTCCAGCGCCATCTGCTTGGGCAGGCCGCACTGGTGCAGCTTCAGCTGCGGGCCGACCACGATGACCGAACGGCCGGAGTAGTCGACGCGCTTGCCGAGCAGGTTCTGGCGGAACCGGCCCTGCTTGCCCTTGAGCAGGTCGGACAGCGACTTGAGCGGCCGGTTGCCCGGGCCCGTCACCGGCCGGCCGCGGCGGCCGTTGTCGAACAGCGCGTCGACGGCCTCCTGCAGCATCCGCTTCTCGTTGTTGACGATGATCTCGGGCGCGCCGAGGTCGATCAGCCGCTTGAGGCGGTTGTTGCGGTTGATGACCCGGCGGTACAGGTCGTTCAGGTCGGACGTGGCGAAGCGGCCACCGTCGAGCTGCACCATCGGGCGCAGGTCCGGCGGGATGACCGGGACGCAGTCCAGCACCATGCCCTGCGGGTTGTTGCGGGTCGCCTGGAAGGCGGCCACGACCTTGAGCCGCTTGAGGGCGCGCAGCTTCTTCTGGCCCTTGCCGCTGCGGATCGTCTCGCGCAGCACGTCGGCCTCGGCGTCCACGTCGTAGTCGCCCAGGAGCCGCTGGATGGCCTCGGCGCCCATGGCGCCGGTGAAGTAGTCGCCGTAGCGGTCGTACAGCTCGCGGTAGAGCAGCTCGTCCGCGATCAGCTGGGCGCGCTCCAGCTTGGTGAAGGTGGACCAGATCTCGTCGAGCCGGTCCAGCTCGCGCTGCGCCCGGTCGCGGAGCTGGCGCATCTCGCGCTCGCCGCCCTCCTTGACCTTGCGGCGGACGTCGGACTTGGCGCCCTCCGCCTCCAGCTCGGCCAGGTCGGCTTCCAGCTTCTGCGCACGGGCCTCGACGTCGGCGTCACGCCGGTTCTCGACCCGCTTGCGCTCGACCTGCATCTCGTTCTCGAGCGTCGGCAGGTCGTTGTGGCGCAGCTCGGTGTTCACGCCCACGATGACGTAGGCCGCGAAGTAGATGATCTTCTCGAGGTCCTTGGGGGCCAGGTCGAGCAGGTAGCCCAACCGGCTGGGGACGCCCTTGAAGTACCAGATGTGGGTGACGGGCGCGGCCAGTTCGATGTGGCCCATCCGCTCACGGCGCACCTTGGCGCGGGTCACCTCGACGCCGCAGCGCTCGCAGATGATGCCCTTGAAGCGGACGCGCTTGTACTTGCCGCAGTAGCACTCCCAGTCCCGGGTGGGACCGAAGATCTTCTCGCAGAACAAGCCGTCCTTCTCCGGCTTGAGCGTGCGGTAGTTGATGGTCTCGGGCTTCTTGACCTCGCCGAAGGACCACTGGCGGATGTCGTCCGCGGTCGCGAGACCGATGCGAAGCTCATCGAAGAAGTTGACGTCGAGCACGTCTACTCTCTTCCCCTTTTTGGTTCGGTGCTGCTTGGGGTGCTGGTGGCTGGGTCACCGGGGGGTGCGGGAGGCACCCCCCGGTGACCGGCGAGCATCAGTTGACGACGTCGTCCACGGACGGCGACTCGGACCTCGACAGGTTGATGCCGAGGTTGGCCGCCGCACGTTCGAGGTCTTCGTCGTCGCCGTCGCGCATCTCGATCGCGGCGCCGTCCGAAGACAGCACCTCGACGTTGAGGCACAGCGACTGGAGCTCCTTGAGCAGCACCTTGAAGGACTCCGGGATACCCGGCTCCGGGATGTTCTCGCCCTTGACGATGGCCTCGTAGACCTTCACGCGGCCGAGCACGTCGTCGGACTTGATCGTGAGCAGTTCCTGGAGCGTGTACGCGGCGCCGTACGCCTGCATCGCCCAGCACTCCATCTCACCGAACCGCTGGCCACCGAACTGCGCCTTACCACCCAGGGGCTGCTGGGTGATCATCGAGTACGGGCCGGTGGAACGGGCGTGGATCTTGTCGTCCACCAGGTGCAGCAGCTTCAGGATGTACATGTAGCCGACCGACACCGGGAAGGGGTACGGCTCGCCGCTGCGCCCGTCCAGGAGCACCGCCTTGCCGTTCTCCTTGACCATGCGCTCGCCGTCGCGGTTCGGGATCGTCGAGCCGAGCAGGCCGGTGATCTCGTCCTCGCGAGCGCCGTCGAAGACCGGGGTCGCGGTCTTCGTGCCCGGCTCCACGTCGTACAGCTCCGCCGGCAGGTTCTTCGCCCAGTCCGGGTCGCCGTTGATGCTCCAGCCCTGCTTGGCGATCCACCCGAGGTGGGTCTCCAGCACCTGGCCGATGTTCATACGACGCGGCACGCCGTGCGTGTTCAGCACGATGTCGACCGGGGTGCCGTCCTCCAGGAACGGCATGTCCTCGACCGGGAGGATCTTGCCGATGACGCCCTTGTTGCCGTGGCGGCCGGCGAGCTTGTCGCCGTCCTGGATCTTGCGCTTCTGGGCCACGTAGACGCGGACCAGCTCGTTCACGCCGGGGGGCAGCTCGTCGTCGTCCTCGCGGCTGAACACGCGGATGCCGATGACCTTGCCGTACTCGCCGTGCGGCACCTTCAGCGACGTGTCGCGCACCTCGCGCGCCTTCTCGCCGAAGATCGCGCGGAGCAGGCGCTCCTCCGGGGTCAGCTCGGTCTCGCCCTTGGGCGTGACCTTGCCGACCAGGATGTCGCCCGGCTGGACCTCGGCGCCGATGCGGATGATGCCGCGCTCGTCGAGGTCGGCCAGGACCTCCTCGGAGACGTTCGGGATGTCCCGGGTGATCTCCTCGGCGCCCAGCTTGGTGTCCCGCGCGTCGATCTCGTGCTCCTCGATGTGGATCGAGGTCAGGACGTCGTCCTGGACGAGGCGCTGCGACAGGATGATCGCGTCCTCGTAGTTGTGGCCCTCCCACGGCATGATCGCGACGAGCAGGTTCTTGCCCAGCGCCATCTCGCCGTTCTCGGTGCACGGACCGTCGGCCAGGACCTGGCCCTCCTGCACCCGGTCGCCCTCGTTCACGATGGGCTTCTGGTTGATGCAGGTGCCCTGGTTGGACCGGCGGAACTTGTGCAGGCCGTAGGTCTGCCGCGAGCCGTCGTCGGCCATGACCGTGACGTAGTCGGCGGAGATCTCCTCGACCGCACCGGTCTTCTTGGCCACCACGACGTCACCGGCGTCGACCGCGGCGCGCAACTCCATGCCGGTGCCGACCAGCGGGGACTCGCTGCGCAGCAGCGGCACCGCCTGGCGCTGCATGTTCGCGCCCATCAGGGCGCGGTTCGCGTCGTCGTGCTCCAGGAACGGGATCATCGCGGTCGCGGCCGACACCATCTGCCGCGGCGAGACGTCCATGTAGTCCACGTCGGACGGGTCGATCTGCTCGACCTCGCCGCCCTTCTTGCGGACCAGGACCTTCTCTTCGAGGAAGTTGCCCTCGTCGTCGATCTTGGCGTTCGCCTGCGCCTTGACGTAGCGGTCCTCTTCGTCGGCCGTCAGGTAGTCGATCTGGTCGGTGACCCGGCCGTCGACGACCTTGCGGTACGGCGTCTCGATGAAGCCGAACGGGTTGACCCGCCCGTAGGAGGACAGCGAGCCGATCAGGCCGATGTTCGGGCCTTCCGGCGTCTCGATCGGGCACATGCGGCCGTAGTGCGACGGGTGGACGTCGCGGACCTCCATGCCGGCGCGCTCACGGGACAGACCACCCGGGCCGAGCGCCGACAGGCGGCGCTTGTGGGTCAGACCCGCGAGCGGGTTGGTCTGGTCCATGAACTGCGACAGCTGGGAGGTGCCGAAGAACTCCTTGATCGCCGCCACCACCGGGCGGATGTTGATCAGGGTCTGCGGCGTGATGGCCTCGACGTCCTGGGTCGTCATCCGCTCGCGGACGACGCGCTCCATGCGGGACAGGCCGACCCGGATCTGGTTCTGGATCAGCTCGCCGACGGTGCGCAGGCGGCGGTTGCCGAAGTGGTCGATGTCGTCGACCTCGACGGGCACCTCGGTCTCGCCCGGCTTCATCGTCGTCTCACCGGCGTGCAGGCGGACCAGGTACTCGATCGTCGTGACGATGTCGTCCTCGGTCAGCACGCCCGTGGAGATCGGGGAGGCCAGGCCCAGCTTCTTGTTGATCTTGTAGCGGCCGACCTTCGCCAGGTCGTAGCGCTTGTCCTTGAAGAACAAGTTCTCCAGCAGCGCCTGCGCGGACTCCTTCGTCGGCGGCTCGCCCGGACGCAGCTTGCGGTAGATGTCGAGCAACGCCTCGTCGGTACCCGCGGTGTGGTCCTTCTCCAGCGTCGTCAGCAGCGTCTCGCTGAACGAGAAGCGCTCACGGATCTGCTCGGTGGTCCAACCCAACGCCTTCAGCAGCACGGTCACCGGCTGGCGGCGCTTGCGGTCGATGCGGACACCGACGGTGTCGCGCTTGTCGACGTCGAACTCCAGCCAGGCACCCCGGGACGGGATGATCTTGACGCTGAAGACGTCCTTGTCGGTCGTCTTGTCGATCGCGGTGTCGTAGTAGACACCCGGCGAGCGGACGAGCTGGGAAACCACGACCCGCTCGGTGCCGTTGATGATGAACGTGCCCTTGTCGGTCATCATCGGGAAGTCACCCATGAACACCGTCTGGCTCTTGATCTCGCCAGTGGTGTGGTTGGTGAACTCCGCCGTGACGAACAACGGGGCGGCGTACGTCATGTCCTTGTCCTTGCACTCCTCGGTCGAGGCCTTGACCTCGTCGAAGCGCGGGTCGGAGAAGGAGAGCGACATCGAGCCGGAGAAATCCTCGATCGGGGAGATCTCGTTCAAGACCTCCTCGAGGCCGCCCGTCGGCGCCTCGTCACCTTCGTCGACGCGGCGCTGGAACCACGCCTCGTCGCCGGTGAGCCATTCGAACGACTGGATCTGCAGGTCGAGCAGGTTGGGCGTCTGAAGCGGTTCGTGGATCTTCGCGAAAGAGACTCGCTTCGGCGCTCCGGGAATCCCCGACGTGGAGTTGGTCGCAGCAGTGGCCTTGGTCGCGCGAGAGATCGCCAAGATGCGTCCTTCCAGGGACAGGTAGCTGGCTAGTCAGCGGAACTAGCACGGCTGTCAAGGGTGCGGCGATGCCCGGCAATCCAGCTCTCGGCGAAGGGCAAACGGAAAGAGGGCAGCGCAAAGGAGCAGTCTAGCCACGCGCGCGGCAACTGTCGAGAGGCACCTGGAAGGACCTTTCTCGTGCTCACCGACAGAGTGACCCCGCTGACGCTCACAGTCAAGATGCCACGCGGCGATCACTCCACTGGCGCAAGGCGCGATAACGCGGAGTTACCGCTGTGACCTGCGAAAATACATGGACGTGAGCCCGGGTGAACCTTTGGCGGGTGTTCCGACCCCGAAGGGAGAGAGTTGCGACCTCGTTCGGTCACCAGCCAAAAATGTGGTGCAGATCACCTTGCGCTCGGGGTTGAAACCAGGCTTGGAGTCCTGAGTGGACGCCCAGGAGGGCCGTCCGGGCGCCGGTCCGTCAGCACTTGGCGGTTTCGGCCGACTGGTCGCCGCTCTGGCCGAACATCTCCATGTTGTCGACCTTCCACCGACCGTCGACCTTCCGCGCGCTCACCCGCATCATGGCGATGCCGCCGCCGCTCTGGTTGTCGGTCGTGCGGGTGGTGACCTGGTCGAGGAACAGCAGCACGGTGGCGTGGTCGCCGTCGAGCGTGGTCACGCCGCTGGACACGGCCTTCACCGTGACCACGAGCTTCTGCTCGGGCGCGAGCTTGCGCACCGGGTCGAAGATCGCGTTGTACTGGCACTGGGCCTTGCCGACCAGCAGCTCGTTGGCCGCCTTCTCGGTGGCGGCGACGTCGGCGAAGTTGTACGAGAACGCCTTCTCGATCGCCTCGCGGGTCTGCCCGGCGACCTCGGTCGTGCCGGCGCTGTCCACCAGGGCCTGGTTGTAGTGCACGTCGTCGGCCCGGCTCTGGAACCACACGCCGAGCGCGACCAGCAGGCCGGCCACCACGACCAGCGCGATCGGCAGCACGAGGCCGGTGCGGCCGGACCCGCGTGCGTGGTCGGTGTCAGCGTCGGCGTCAGGGTCGGCGCCGGGCTTGGCGTGCTTCGAGCCGTGGTCGGTCAGCACGCTGGGCGCGACCGCCTCGCCGGTGCGCTTGCGGCGACCGGTCGGCCGGGGCCGGGGTGCGGGCTCGGGGGTCTCGTCCTCGTCCTCGGCGTCCTCGCGGGGCTCGATCAGGCCGGTGACCTCGGTCGACCGCGCGTCGGCGGGCCCTGTGGGCTCGGCAGGCACGTCGGTCGGCTCGGCACCGGCACTCTTGGCGGTCGACTCGGCGGGGGTCGACCCGGCGGCGGTCGGCTCGGACGTGCGCGGATCCTCGGTGACCGCGGTGCCCGAACCGGCAGCGCTCGAACCTTCAGCGCTCGAACCCTCAGGGCGCGTGTCCTCTACCTGCGCGTCCTCTACCGGCGCGGCCTCGGGCGTGCCGGGCGTGGTGCCCTGCTCGGGGCGTTTGCGCAGGCCGGCGACGCGCGGCCGGGTGGTCGGCGTGGTCGGGACGGGGCGGCGACGGGGCGGTGGCACTGACGTCATCTCCTCGGGTCACGCACCGCGGGCCTAGACCGGCCCGAGCGCGCTGAGCTTCCAACCGGCATCGGTGCGGGTCAGGTCCATCTGATACCGGTTGATCTTCCTCACCGGCTGCCCGCCCTCGGGGGTCACCGTGGTCTCCACGACGGCGATCAGGTGCGCCTTGCCGGCCCGCGAGTCGAGTTCGGTCACGGACGCGTCCAGCACCCGGCTCACGGTCACCGACTTGGCGTCCTCGATCTGCTTGCGGCGCTCGTCCCGACCGTCCTCGATCTCCGAGCGCAGCTCACCGGTGGCCGAGTCGAGCCACCGGTCGACGTCCTCGTCCACCTTCTTGTAGTCGAGGGTGGTGAAGTTCGCGATCCCGACCTGCCCGACCCGGAGCACCTCTTCCCGCTCCCGCGAGAACTCCACCGAGTCGTTGGAGGACGCGCTCCACCACGACACGCCGGCCCACAGCGCGTAACCGAAGGCCAGCACCGCGAGCACGGCGGTGACCGGCAGCGCCCAGCGTCGAACGTCCATCCGTCCCTCTCCTCAGCCCGGCAGTCCGAGCAACTGCCCCAGGCTGGTCAGCAGCGGCGCCTCGGCGGCGGCCTCGCCGGAGGTCGGTTCCCGACCCGGCTGCGACGTCGCGTCGCCGGTGGGCGTCGTGACCGGGGTGCCACCGTAAGGCGCGTTCTGGGCACCTCGCACGCCGGTGGCACTTCCGGGCGCCAACGCGCAGTAGGCCTGCGTGTTGAAGGTCGCCGGGGTGGTGTCGGTGCCCTGACGGATCGTGGTGCCGTCGTAGCCGACCGTGCACGGCGGCGGGTCGAACACGTTCAGGGCCAGCCCGAAGTGCGCGCCCGTGCCGTCGCCCTTGGCCACGGTGAACCCGCCACCGACGATGATCGGGTAGGTGACGGCGATCTGCTCCAGCCCGTCCAGCCGCGTGACCAGGATGTTCCCCGTGGTCAGCAGGTTGGCCAGCACCACGCCCAGGTTGGGCCCGGTCTCCCGCAGCAGCGCCGACACCTGCTCGGCGGCCTGCGGCGACACGGCGATGAGCCGCCGGATGTCGGTGTCGGAGTTCTTCAGCTGCTCGGCCAGCGCCCGCAGGTCGGTGGAGAACGACCTGATCGCGCCGCCCTGCGCGACCTGCGTGTTCAGCACGACCAGCCCGCTGTCGATCAACGCCTTGGTCTGCGGCAGGTGGTCGGTCGCCGCCTGGGTGAACACCTTCGTGTTGTCCAGCAGCACCTGGAGGTCCGGCCCGGTGCCGTTGAACGCCAGGTCCAGCTCGTCCACCACGGTCCGCAGCGAGTCCGTGGGCACCGACTTGGCGAACGCGTCCAGGTTGGTCAGCAGGTTGTCCACCCGCGGCGGCGTCCTGGTCGCCGAGCGCGGGATGACCGACCCGGCCTCCAGGTACGGCCCGTCCTCGCCACGCGGGCGCAGGTCGACGTACTGCTCGCCGACGGCGGACCGGTTCGCGACCACGGCCTCCAGGTCGGCGGGGATCGCCGGGGCGTTCGGGTCGATGTCGAGGTCGACCTCCAGCCCGTCCGCGGTCAGCCGCATCTGCCCGACCCGGCCGACGGCGACGCCCCGGTAGGTGACCTCGCCGTTGGTGAACACCCCGCCGGAGTCGGCGAGCTGCATCGTCACCACGTACCCGGTCGAGCCGAACAGCCGGCCGAGCCCGACGTACCGGGCGCCGACGTAGCTCACGCCGACCAGGGCGATCAGCACGAACGCACCGATCTGCAGCTTGATCCGACCGGAGATCACCGCCCACCTCCGAGGAGTCCGCCGAGCAGGTCGCCCAGCCCGGACGTGCCCGGGACACCGGGCAGCGGCAGGTTCGGCAGGGGCAGCGGCAGCGACGGCGCGGTGCCGTCGACGCCGGGCAGCCCGGGCAGGCTCGGCAGCGGGGACTGCCGCGACCGGCCCAGGTTGTCCACGATCGTGCCGAGGTTCAGGTCGATGTCGGCGTACATGTTCGTGTAGTCGCCCTTGATGGCGTCCAGTGCCGAGTCCGGGAACGGGTAGGTCAGCAGCAGCTCGAAGGCGTTGGGCAGGTTCGTGCCCGCCTCGACCAGCTTCTGCAACGTCGGCGTCAGCGCCTTCAGGTCGGCCACGATGTCGTCCTTGGACTTGTTCACGGTGTCCACCGCGACGTCGGACAGCGTGTCCAGCGACTGCAAGAGGGTGACCAGCTGCGTGCGCTGCTCGCTGAGCACCTTCAGACCGGGCTCCAGCCCGTCGAGGACGCCGGTGATCTGGTCGCGCTGGGCGTTGAGCGTGCCGCCGAGCCGGTTGAGGCCGTCCAACGCGCGGGTGATCTCGCCCTTGTGCGCGTCGAGGTCGCCGACCAGGGTGTTCAGGTTGTCCAGCAGCGACCTGATCTGCGGCTCGTTGCCCTCCAGGGCCGCGTTCAGCTCCCGGCTGATGTCCTGCAACTGCGCGATGCCGCCGCCGTTGAGCAGCATGGACAGCGCGCCGAAGACCTCTTCGACCTCGGGGTTGCGGTTGGTCCGCTCGACCGGGATGACCGAGCCGTCGGCCAGGGTGCCCTCTTCGCGCCCCTCGGCGGGCTTGGCCAGCTCCACGTACTTCTCGCCGAGCAGCGCGGACTGGCGCAGCCGGGCGACCGCGTTGCCCGGCAGCCGCACGTCCCCGTTGACCAGCACGGTCACCTCGGCGGTCCAGCCGTCCGCGCCGAGGTCGATCCGGTCGACCCGGCCGACCGGCACGTCGTCGACCTTCACGCCGGCCTGCGGCACCAGGTCCAGCACGTCCTTGAACTGGACCCGCACCTCGTAGGGCCGGTCGCCGACGTCCGCGCCGCCGGGCAGCGGCATGTTGTAGACGCCGTCGAAGCCGCCCGAGCCGCAGCCCGTCAGCACGAGGGCGCCCGCCACGAGCACCGCCCATCGCCTCACTGGGGCACCCCCGCGAGCGGCAGGGGCAGCGGCAGCTTGCCCTGGGACAGGTCCGACACCACTTCGGCGGGCGTCTTCAACGGCACCGCGCCGCTGAGCAGCGGCTCCAGCTGCCGGCAGGTCTCGGCGAGCACGCCGGGCACCCGGCCCGGCTCGACACCCTGGATCAGCTTGCAGACCAGCACGATCGGCGGCTGGTTGAGCTCGTTCAGGTCGGCCCTGGCGTCGAGCGTGCCGGAGGCCGCGTTGTAGGCGTTCTGGAGGTTGTTCAGGGCCAACGGCCCGACGTCGAGCGCCTCGGCCAGCGACGCGCGCTGGTCCACCAGGACCTGGGTGATGCCGGCGAGCTTGTCCACGTTGGACTTGAGCACGGCCCGGTTGTCCTGGATGAAGCCCTGCACCTGGCCGAGCGCGGTGGCCAGCTCGTTCAGCGCGCCGCCCAGGTTCTCCCGCTCGTCGGCGAGGAACCCGGCGACCTCGGCCAGCTGCCGGTTGAAGTCGCGCACCTGGCTGTCGTTCGCGGCCAGCATCCCGGTGAACTTCTGCAGGTTGTCCACGGTGCCGAACAGGTCGTCCTTCGAGCCGGACAACGTGCGGGTGGCGTCACCGAGCTGCTTGATGGTGTCGCCCAGCGCCTGCCCGTTGCCCTGGAGGTTGTTCGCGGCCGAGTCGAGCAGCTCCGACAGGGCGCCGTCCTTGTTCGCCCCGTTCGGGCCGAGCGCGGTGGTCAGCTTGTCCAGGCTCGCGTACAGCTCGTCCAGCTCGACCGGGGTGGCGGTGCGCTCACGCGGGATGGTCGCGTTGTCGTCCATCACCGCGCCGCCCGCGTAGACGGGGGCGAGCTGCACGTACCGGTCGCTGACCACGCTGGGCGCGACCACGACCGCCTGCGCGTTCACGGGCACCTTCAGCGTGCGGTCGACCGACATCACGACTTTCACCGTCGTGCCCTGCGGCTCGACCTCCTCGATCGTGCCGACCCGCACGCCGAGCACCCGCACGTCCGAGCCCGGGTAGACGCCGACGGCCGCGCCGAACACGGCGGTCAGCCTGCGGCTGTTGGCCCCCTCGAACACCCACCACATCGCGGCCGCGGCCACGAGCGCGAGCACGCACGCGATCGCCACGGCACGGGCCAGGTCGCGGCCTGCCTTCGTGGTCGCCACGTCAGTTCCCCCTCTGCACGCCGGGAGGGAGGCAGCCCTCTTCGTTGAAGCCGACCACGCCGAGGTTCACCGACGGCGGCAGCAGGCCGCAGATGTAGACGTCGAACCAGCGGCCGTTGCCCAGGGTGTTGGCGAACACCCGGAAGAACGGCCCCATCAGCGCCAGGCTGCGGTCGAGCGCGTCCTGGTTGCGCTGCAACATCGTGGTGACCCGGTCCAGCTGCTCCAGCGCGGGCCGCAGCTGCGCGGAGTTGTCGGCGACCAGGCCCGACAGCTCCTTGGACAGCGCACGCGTGCCGTTGAGCAGCGCGCTGATCGCGTCCCGCCGCTTGCGCAGCTCGCCGAGCAGCAGGTTGCCGTCCGCGAGCAGCTTCTCGAACTGCTCGTTGCGGTCGGCCAGGGTCTTGCTGATCTGGTTGGTGTTCGCCAGCAGCTGCGCCAGCTGGTCGTCGCGCGACGAGATCGTCTTCGACAGCGCCGACAGGCCGTCCAACGCGCCGCGCACGCTCTCCGCCGAGCCCTGGAACGTCTCCGACAGCACCTGGAAGCTGTCCGCGAGCTGCTTGGTGTCGATCTGGCCGACCGTGGAGGCCAGGCCGTTGAACGCCTCCTGCACGTCGTACGGCGACAGGGTGCGTTCGCGCGGGATCGGCTCGCCCGGGTCCAGCGGCTGCGACCCCTGCGGGTCCAGCGCCAGGAACTTCTGCCCGAGCAGCGTCTTGATCCGGATCACCGCGGTCGTGCGGTCGCCGACCCAGGCGTCCTTGATCCGGAACGACACCTTCACCTTGTCGCCGTCCAGCTCGACCTTGGTCACCTTGCCGACCTTCACCCCGGCCACCCGCACCTCGTTGCTCGGGATCAGGCCCGCGGCCTCGGTGAACTCGGCCGAGTACGTGGTGCCGCCGCCGATGATCGGCAGGTCGTCGGAGTAGAACGCGGAGAGCAGCAGCAGCGCGATCACGGTGAGGCTCACCGCGCCGACCGTCACCGGGTTGCGCTGTGCCGGAGTCTTCGGGGCCGCGGTCTTCGGGGCGTTCATCGGCGGCACCTCGGCTGCGTGACGGGCAGGGCGGTGATCGGGATGGGGTCGTTGATGATCGGTGGCACGGCGATCTGCCCGGTGCCCTCGCACAGGAAGAAGTTGAACCAGGACCCGTAGGACGCGGTCCGCGACATCGCCTCGATCTTGGTCGGCAGGCGCTGGATGACGCCCTCCACGATCGCCTCGTTGTCCGCCAGCGTCCGCGACACCAGGCCCAGGTTGGCGATGTCGTCCTTCAACGGCTGCCGGGACCGGTTGAGCAGGTCGGCCGTCGTGGTGGTCAGCTCGCCCATGGCGCTGATCGCGTCGCCGATCGGCTGCCGGTCGCCCGCGAGGCCCGTGGTCAGCTCCTGGAGCGTGGTGACCAGCGTGGACACCTGCTCGCTGCGCGAGTTGACCGTGTCCAGCACGGCGTTGAGGTTGGTGATGACCTCGCCGATCACCCGGTCGCGGCTGGCCAGCGTGGACGTCAGCGACGCGGTGTGGCGCAACAGGCTGTCGATCGTGCCGCCCTCGCCCTGGAGCACCTTGATGATCTCGCCGGACAGCTGGTTCACGTCGTCCGGGTCGAGCGCCTGGAACAGCGGCTTGAAGCCGTTGAACAGCACGGTCAGGTCGAGCGCCGGCTTCGTGCGCTCCAGCGGGATCACACCGCCCGGTTCGAGCGCGGACGCGTCGCCGACGCCGTGCTCCAGCGCGATGTACCGCTGGCCGACGAGGTTGCGGTACTTGATCGTCGCGGTGACGGACGCGGGCAGCGAGCGCTCGCCCTCCAGCGAGAACTCCACCTCGGCCAGCCGCCGGTCCACCAGGCGGATCTGTTCGACCTGGCCGACCCGGACACCCGCGATGCGGATGTCGTCGCCCTCGTTGAGCGCCGTCACGTCGGTGAACCGCGCCGTGTAGCCGGTGGCGCCGTTGAAGTTGACGTTCGAGATGGTCACCGCGAGCAGCGTGGTCGCCAGGATGGTGACCGCGGCGAACACGGCGAGCTTGATCAGCGGCGCGGCCAGGGACCTCATGCCGTCACCTCCGCGCCCCGGTACAGGGGGCCGAGCAGCAGCGAGGTGAAGCTCGGCATCTCGCTCTTGCGCAGGCCGAACTGGGGCGCGAGCAGCGCGGCCAGGAAGTCCTGCTCCTCCGGCGAGTTCGCCAGCGACGGCACCCCGCCGAACGCCGACGGTGACGTGGTGCCGTCCTTGATCACCCCGGCGTCGGGCGGCAGCACGCCGTCGGCGGCCACGCGCGCGGGCGGCGGTGACGTCGAGCCGTCCTTCACCGGGCCCTCCGGCGGGTACTGGGGGAACGGGTCCGGCCTGGGCACGATGTCGTAGCAGCGCGGCCCGCGCTTGTCGGCGTACTCCGGGTCGTCCTTGCCCGGCTCGTACTTGCCGCGGTTGGCGGTGACCTCCAGCGTGACGTGCAGGCCCGGCTCGTCCGTGCCCTTGCCGAACACCTCGTCCATGATCGGCCTGAACTCGGTGAGGCCCTTGAGCAGGCACGGGTACTCGGGCGCGTACTTCGCCAGCAGCTCCAACGTCGGCCGGCTCACGTCGGCGAGCTGGATGAGGTTGTTCTTGTTCACCGCGAGGAAGCCGTGCAGGTCCAGCGACGTGGTGGTCAGCGTGCCGTACATGGCCAGCAGGTTGTCCCGCTGCTCGACCAGCGTGCGGCTGGTGACGGTGGCGTCGGACAGCGCCTGCACCAGGTCGGGCGCCGAGTCCGCGTAGACGTCGGAGACGTCCGCGAGGCGGCTGATGCCCTCCTTGAGCTTGGGCAGCTGCGGGTTGAACTCGCCCAGGTAGGTGTCCAGCTGCACCAGCGTTTCGCCGAGCGGCTTGCCCCGGTTCTCCAACGCCTGCGACATCGCGGTCAGCGTGGTGGCCAGCTTCTCCGGCTGCACCGCCTGCAACACCGGCATCAGGTCGTTGAGCACGCGTTCCAGCTCGATGGAGGTGCTGGACCGGTCCTGCTCGATGACGTCGCCCTCCGACAGCGGGGCCTGGCGCTGCTCGGGCAGCAGCAGGTTCACGTACCGCTCGCCGAACAGCGTCTTCGGCAGCAGCCGCGCGGAGACGTTGGCGGGGATGTGCTCGACCTGCTCCGGGTCGAGCGCCAGTTCGAGCTCGGCGCCGTCACCCGAGGTCCGGATGCCCTTCACCTGGCCGACGATCATGCCGCGGACCTTGACGTCGGAGTCGATGAGCAGCTGGTTGCCGACCCGGTCGGTCTTCAGCGTCACCTTCACGACCTCGGTGAACGCGTCGTTGTACATCGCCACGGTCACCGAGAGGAACAGGGCGATGACCGCGATGAACGCGACGCCCAGGAGTCGCCGCTTGATCATCCCGCGATCCTCACCGTCGTGGTCGTACCCCAGATGGCCATGCTGAGGAAGAAGTCCAGCAAGCTCGTCGTGACGATCGCCGTGCGCACCGCGCGCCCCACCGCGACGCCGACGCCCGCCGGGCCGCCGCTGGCGCGGTAGCCGTAGTAGCAGTGCGTCAGGATGATCACCACGGCGAAGACGAGCACCTTGCCGAACGACCAGAGCACGTCCACCGGTGGTAGGAACAGGTTGAAGTAGTGGTCGTAGGTGCCCGCCGACTGCCCGTAGAACTCGACCGTGATGAACCTGGCCGCCAGGTACGAGGTGAGCAGGCCGATCACGTACAGCGGGATGATCGCGATGAAGCCCGCGATGATCCGCGTGGTCACGAGGTACGGCAGGCTGGGGATGCCCATGACCTCCAGCGCGTCGATCTCCTCGGAGATCCGCATCGCGCCCAGCTGCGCGGTGAAGCCGGAGCCGACGGTGGCGCTCAGCGCCAGCCCGGCCACCAGGGGCGCGATCTCGCGGGTGTTGAAGTACGCCGACACGAAGCCCGCGAACGCCGACGTGCCGATCTGGTTGAGCGCGGTGAAGCCCTGGAGGCCGACGACCGTGCCGGTGAACACCGACAGGCCGACCATCACGCCGATCGTGCCGCCGATGACGGCCAGCGCGCCCGACCCGAAGCTCACCTCGGCCAGCAGCCGCAGCGTCTCGCGCATGTACCGGGTCAGCGTGCGGGGCGTCCAGGCCAGCGCGCGGAGGTAGAACCACAGCTGGTCGCCGAAGGTGTCCAGCACGGTCAGCGGCGCGTTCGCCGCCTTGCGGAACCGGTCGTTGATCGTGGCCATCTCAGCTCCCCTTCGCCGGGACGACCTGGAGGTAGATCGTGGTGAGCACGAAGTTCACGAAGAACAGCAGCAGGAACGTGATGACGACGGCCTGGTTGACCGCATCGCCGACGCCCTTCGGGCCGCCCGCCGGGTTCAGGCCGCGGTAGGCGGCCACGATGCCCGCGAGGAACCCGAAGATCAGCGCCTTGATCTCGGAGATCCACAGGTCCGGCAGCTGCGCCAGGGCGCTGAAGCTCGCCAGGTACGCGCCGGGCGTGCCGTCCTGGAGGATCACGTTGAAGAAGTAGCCGCCCATCACGCCGACGACGCTGACCATGCCGTTGAGCAGCACGCTGACCAGCATCGCGGCCAGCACCCGCGGCACGACCAGGCGCTGGATCGGGGAGACGCCGAGCACCTCCATCGCGTCGATCTCCTCGCGGATCTTGCGCGAGCCGAGGTCCGCGCAGATCGCCGAGCCGCCCGCGCCCGCGATGAGCAGGGCCGTCACGATCGGACTGGCCTGCTGGATGATCGCCAGCACGCTCGCCGCTCCGGTGAACGACTGCGCGCCGATCTGCCGGGTCAACGAGCCGATCTGCAACGCGATGACCGCGCCGAACGGGATCGACACCAGCGCCGTCGGCAGCACCGTCACGCTCACCACGAACCAGCACTGCTGGATGAACTCCCGCAGCTGGAACGGGCGGCGGAACGTGTTGCGCACGACGTCGATGCCCAGCGCGAACATCCGGCCGGTCTCGCGCAGCGCGCCGACGCCGGGGAACGACGCCGGTGCGCTCACAGCACGCCCCCTTGCCGCGGCCACGGGCTGGGTGTCACGGGACCGGGTGTCGCCGGTCGGGTCGCGAGCGGGCCCGTCCGGTCGGCCGCGCCCGCCATGACCCGGTAGTGGCGCTGCTCGTCGGGGGTGAGGCTGGCGATGATGCCCTGCTGCGCCTCGACCGGCAGCGTGTGCAGGATGCTCATCACCCGGTCCTTGCGCCGGCGCACCGCGCCACGCGGCGGCAGGCCCGGCGTCGGTTCCAGCTGCGGCACCACGCCGCGCATGTCCTCGTCCGGCGAGCCGTCCGCGTGGCCGGCGTCGCGGTGCGCCAGCTCGGCGGCCATCGTCGCCTGGTCCTTCTCCTCCGACATGCCGATCGGCCCGATCCGGCGGCCGTTGAGGAACTGCTCGACCACCGGCTCGTCGCTGGTCAGCAGCACTTCGCGGGGACCGAACATGACCAGCTCGCGGCGGAACAGCATGCCGAGGTTGTCCGGCACCGTGCGGGCCACGGTGATGTTGTGCGTGACGATCAGGATCGTGGCGTCGATCTGCGCGTTCAGGTCGATCAGCAGCTGGCTCAGGTAGGCCGTGCGGACCGGGTCCAGGCCGGAGTCGGGCTCGTCGCACAGGATGATCTCGGGGTCCAGCACCAGGGCGCGGGCCAGCCCGGCGCGCTTGCGCATGCCGCCGGAGATCTCGCCGGGGAGCTTGCGCTCCGCGCCGACGAGGCCGACCATCTCCATCTTCTCCAGCACGATCCGCCGGACCTCGGCCTCGGTCTTGCGGGTGTGCTCGCGCAGCGGGAAGGCGACGTTGTCGAACAGGTTCATCGAGCCGAACAGCGCGCCGTCCTGGAACAGCACGCCGAACAGCTTCCGGATCTCGTAGAGCTTGTGCTCGGAGCAGCGGACCAGGTCCACGCCGTTGATGACGATCCGGCCCTGCTCCGGTTTGAGCAGCCCGACCAGGGACTTCAGGAACACCGACTTGCCCGTGCCCGACGGTCCGAGCATCACGCTGACCTCGCCCGGCGGGAGGGTGAGCGTGACGTCCCGCCAGATGGTCTGCTTGCCGAAGGACTTGGTCAGACCCTCGACGACCACCTCGACGCCCATCGCACCTCCTGGTCAGCGGCTGCAACGCCGGACGCCGGGCAGGCCGGCGTCATACCGGTGCAACGAGGCCGCCCCGTCGTGGTTACTCACCAGTTGGGTTAGCGCGGTTTCGGATGGGTAACGGTGTGAGCAGGCTCATCCCCGCCACCCCTCCGCCGGCACCGTACGGCCACCGATGGTGGGACACGCGCGGCGAGGCGGTCAAGATCACCGGCCGGAGACAGCACGAAGGCGGGCACCCGGTGCGGGTGCCCGCCTTCGCGGTAGCGCGCGACCTGCCGGAGCAGATCAGTGCGACAAGATCACTTGAGCGAGATCTTGGCGCCCGCGGCCTCGAGCTTCTCCTTGGCGGCGTCGGCGACGTCCTTCGCCACGTTCTCCAGCAGCGGCTTCGGAGCGGACTCGACCAGCTCCTTGGCCTCCTTCAGGCCCAGGCCCGAGACGACCTCGCGGACGACCTTGATGACCTGGATCTTCTTGTCGCCGGCGCCCTCGAGGACGACGGTGAACTCGTCCTTCTCCTCCTCGGCGGGGGCGGCAGCGGCGGCCGGGCCCGCGGCGGCGACGGCGACCGGAGCGGCGGCGGTGACCTCGAAGGTCTCCTCGAACTGCTTCACGAAGGCCGACAGCTCCAGGAGGGTCATCTCCTTGAACGCGTCGAGCAGCTCGTCGGTGCTGAGCTTCGCCATGATGGCGGTCCTTTCTATTCAACGCCCGAACTGCGGCCGGGACGCGGAGTGTCTGGGTGTGATCAGCTTTCGGGCGTGATCAGCTTTCGGCGGGAGCCTCGGCCTCGGCGGCGGCAGGCGCCTCCGCGGCCTTCTTCTCCTGGAGGGCAGCAGCAAGGCGAGCGACCTGGGAGGCGGGGGCCTGGAACAGACCCGCGGCCTTGGCCAGGTTGCCCTTCATCGCGCCCGCCAGCTTGGCGAGCAGCACCTCACGGGTTTCGAGGTCCGCGATGGCGGTGACCTCGTCGACCGAGAGGGGGCGGCCGTCCATGTAGCCGCCCTTGATGACCAGGGCCTTGTTGTCCTTCGCGAAGTCACGCAGGGCCTTGGCCGCGTCGACCGGTTCGCCTTCGACGAAGGCGATCGCGGTCGGGCCGACGAGCAGGGCTTCGAGGCCCTGCACGCCCGCGTCCTCGGCGGCACGCTTGACCAGCGTGTTCTTCGCAACGGTGTACGTGGTGCCCGCGCCGAGAGCGCGACGCAGCGTGGTGAGCTGCGCCATGGAGAGGCCACGGTATTCGGTCACGACAGCGGCCGAGCTTCCACGGAACTTGTCCGTGAGCTCGGCGACGGCCGAAACCTTGGTGGGCTTCGCCATGATCGCCTCCTCTCTGGGCTGGTGACACGCCGGTGAGAGAGGCCGCGCAAAGCAAAAACGCCCCTGCGCAGCAGCACGGGGCGTGACGGGCGTGCAAGCACGCCTGGTGTCTTCCTCGTTCTCCTGCGCGGGCCGCCCGCTTCGCGGGACCTTCGTTCCCCGTCACGGGGACAGGGATGACCAGCGGTCTTTGGTGAACCGTCGCCCACAGTACCTGCTGTGTACTACGGGTTCCAAATCGGCATGATGTGACGCGTGACCGAAGAGCCCCCGAGGAACCCGCCGCCGGACGTCGACCCGGAACAGCTCCGGCAGTTCCAGGAGTTCCAGCGGTTCCAGGAGTTCCAGCGCTTCCAGCAGGGCCAGGGCACCGGCCTGCCACCCGCCCTGCCGCCGGGCGCCGCACCACCGCCCGGCATCCCGCCGGCCGCGCCACCGCCTCCCGCGGCGCCACCGCGCACGCCGCTGTGGAAGGTGCTGCTGCGCAGCAAGCTCGTCCGCCGCCTCGTCTACCTCGTGGTCGTCCTGTTGGTCGCCTCGTACTTCTACGAGCAGTACTTCGGCGGCGACGACCCCGGCGGCGTCGCGGTCGACAGCGGCGGCGTCGAGAACAACGTCATCGCGCCGCCCACCCCCTACGGCACCACCGGCACGATCGGTCAGTTCTACAAGCACGTCGGCACCGGTGACGGGAACCAGGCGTGCCTGTACTTCAAGGGCGACGGGCCGCGCAAGGCGTTCGCGGAGGCCTTCGGCGCGTCCGACTGCCCGGCCGCGGTGGCGACGTTGAAGGGGCGGGTGACCGACGTGAGCACCTACCGGCAGCTCGGCTTCCCCGACACGATGATCACCCCGCCCGCGTCCGGCTCGGTCGAGGTCAGCTCCTGCGCGCTGGTCGTGCGCAACGGCCCGAAGCTGGGCAAGTTCGTGCTGACCAAGCAGCCCGGCGGGGCGTGGGCGATCACCGGCTACCAGGCCGAGCCGACCTGCCCGTGACCACTACCCGCCCGTGACGACGCGAAGCGCCCCTCGGCGGTGTGCCGAGGGGCGCTTCGCGTGGTTCGGACGAGCCGTGCTCAGACGGTGGCCTCGTCGGACAGCAGGTTGCGCGTCCGGTTCGGGTCGACCGGGATGCCGGGGCCCATCGTGGTCGAGACGGTGACCTTCTTCAGGTACCGGCCCTTGGCCGCGGACGGCTTGGCGCGCAGGATCTCGTCCAGCGCGGCGGCGTAGTTCTCGACCAGCTTCTCCGGGTCGAACGACACCTTGCCGATCACGAGGTGCAGGTTGGCCTGCTTGTCGACCCGGAAGTTGATCTTGCCGCCCTTGATCTCGTTCACGGCCTTGGTGACGTCGGGCGTCACGGTGCCGGTCTTCGGGTTCGGCATCAGGCCACGCGGGCCGAGGATGCGGGCGATGCGACCGACCTTGGCCATCTGGTCGGGCGTGGCGATCGCGGCGTCGAAGTCGAGCCAGCCACCCTGGATGCGCTCGATCAGGTCCTCGGAGCCGACCGCGTCGGCACCGGCGGCCTCGGCCTCGGCGGCCTTGTCACCGGTGGCGAAGACGATCACGCGGGCGGTCTTGCCCGTACCGTGCGGCAGGTTCACGGTGCCGCGGACCATCTGGTCGGCCTTGCGGGGGTCGACGCCGAGCCGGATGGCGACCTCGACGGTCGCGTCCAGCTTCACCTTGGACGTTTCCTTGGCGAGCTTGGCTGCCTCCAGCGGCGAGTAGAGCCGCTCCCGGTCAACCAGCTCAGCAGCGTTCTTGTACGCCTTGCTGCGCTTCATGCTTCTGTCCTTAAAGTGGATCAGTTGTGGTGACGAGCCAGCGCGCGGCTCTCCCACGACTACGAAAGAGGAAGGGTCAGCCTTCGACGGTGATGCCCATGGAGCGGGCGGTGCCGGCGATGATCTTCGCCGCCTGGTCCACGTCGTTGGCGTTGAGGTCGACCATCTTGGACTGCGCGATCTCCCGCACCTGGTCCATGGTCACCTTGGCGACCTTGAGGCGGTGCGGCTCGCCCGAGCCCTTCTCCACACCGGCGGCCTTGAGCAGCAGCTTCGCGGCCGGCGGGGTCTTGAGCTTGAAGTCGAACGAGCGGTCTTCGTACACGGAGATCTCGACCGGCACCACGGTGCCGCGCTGCGACTCGGTCGCGGCGTTGTACTGCTTGCAGAACTCCATGATGTTGACGCCGTGCTGACCCAGCGCGGGACCAACGGGCGGCGCGGGGTTCGCGGCCCCGGCCTTGATCTGCAGCTTGATGATCGCTGCGAGCTTCTTCTTCTTGGGAGGCATCTCGGTTCCTTTATTGCGGTGTCCGCGCGCGGCCCTGCCAGCCGCAGCGTGGCTGCCGGCGCCCGTCCGTACCGGAGGGGAACCGGAGATTGTGTTGTCCTGGCTAGATCTTGGAGACCTGGCTGAACGACAGCTCGACCGGGGTCTCGCGACCGAAGATCGACACCAGCACCTTCAGCTTCTGACCGTCGGCGTTGACCTCGCTGATCGTCGCGGGCAGCGTGGCGAACGGGCCGTCCATGACGGTGACCGACTCGCCGACCTCGAAGTCCACCTCGACGGTCGACTTCGTGGGCGTCGCGGTGCTCTTCTTGCCGGCGGCGGGCTTCTGCTCGACCTGCGGCAGCAGGAACTTCAGCACCTCGTCGATGGTCAGCGGCGACGGCTTGGACGTCGCGCCGACGAAACCCGTCACGCCAGGCGTGTTGCGCACCGCGCTCCACGACGCGTCGTTGAGCTCCATCCGGACCAGGATGTAGCCGGGCAGCACCTTGCGCTGCACCTGCTTGCGCTGGCCGTTCTTGATCTCGGTGACTTCCTCGGTCGGCACCTCGACCTGGAAGATGTAGTCCTCCATGTCGAGGGTCTGGATGCGCGTCTCGAGGTTGGTCTTCACCTTGTTCTCATAGCCCGCGTACGAGTGCACGACGTACCAGTCGCCGGGCGCGCGCCGCAGTGCTTCGCGCATCTCCTCGGCGGGGTCGGCGGGCTCGGCGTCGATGTCCACCGCGGCGGCCTCGACGGCGCCGTCGGCTTCGACGTCACCGCCCGGCTCGACGTCGTCGGCGGACTCGTCGTCGACGGACTCGACGTCACCGTCGGACCCGGGCTCGACGGGGGCGGACTCCTCGGTGTCCTCCGACGCCTCCGCCTGCTCGACGACCTCGACGTCACCGTCGAAGTCCTGCTCGTCGGTCAGGTCGTTCAGCTCCTTGGCGTCAACGCCGCCGTTATCGGAGGTCACTGTGGGTCTCGCTTCCTCTCATGCATCACATGTCCGCCGCCACCGGGGGCGGCAGGTGTCCGGCTCAGCCGAACACCCTGAACATGCCCCAGGCGAAGGCCGAATCCAGGCCGAACACGAACGCCACCATGAAGGCCACGAAGACCAACACGACTCCGGTGTAGGTGATCATCTGCTTGCGGGTCGGCCAGATGACCTTCCGCAGCTCGCTGACCACCTCGCGGACGTACCGGACGATCCGGGCGAAGAACCCGACCCGCTTCTCCGAATCCGCCCGCGAACGCGTGGCACGACCCTTCGTGGTCTCCTCGACGTCGGAGTCGGCCTCGGCCGACTTCTTCGCCTCGGCGTCCTTGCGGCCCGCCGGTCGCGCGGAGCCACGACGCTCGCGCCGCGCGGCGGCGGTAACCGGCCGGGACGCGCTCTCGTCCGGCTGGTCCTGCTCGCGGCCCTCGCTCATGCCGTCCTCCGCTCACCATCGCGCTTCGACGCAGGGGCGACAGGACTTGAACCTGCAACCTGCGGTTTTGGAGACCGCTGCTCTGCCAGTTGAGCTACGCCCCTTTGGGGTTCTTGAACCAGAACCCCCTGGCTGGAGACGTCCCGCACCCTCCTCACGTGGCCCGTGAGGCAGCGACTGGACGTTCCAAGACCGGAAGCATACGGCACCAGGTGCCCGTCCTTCCAACTGGCCCGGTCAGAGGGGGTGCCGGGCGCTTACCCGCTTGTGCGATCTGCCACGATTGGCGGCATGGGCACGCCTGAGACGACCACCGGGACCACTACCTCCGAGCACCCGCGGATCTCGAAGCGGATCGGCGGCATCGCCGAGTCCGCGACCCTCGCGGTCGACGCGAAGGCGAAGGCGCTCAAGGCCGCGGGCCGACCGGTGATCGGCTTCGGCGCGGGCGAGCCGGACTTCCCGACCCCCGACGCCATCGTGGCCGCTGCTCAGGCCGCGTGCGCGGACCCGAAGAACCACCGGTACACGCCCGCCGCGGGCCTGCCCGAGCTGCGGGAAGCCGTAGCCGCGAAGACCAAGCGCGACTCCGGCTACGAGGTCACCGCCGCGCAGGTGCTGATCACCAACGGCGGCAAGCAGGCCGTCTACCAGGCGTTCGCCACGGTCGTGGACCCGGGCGACGAGGTGCTGCTCCCCGCGCCGTACTGGACCACCTACCCCGAGGCCATCACGCTGGCGGGCGGCGTCCCGGTGCAGGTCACCGCGGACGAGTCGACCGACTACCTGGTGACGGTGGCGCAGCTGGAGGCGGCGCGCACCCCGAAGACCAAGGTGCTGCTGCTGTGCTCGCCGTCCAACCCGACCGGCTCGGTCTACACCCGCGAGCAGCTCACCGCGATCGGCGAGTGGGCGCTGGAGCACGGGCTGTGGGTGATCACCGACGAGATCTACGAGCACCTGGTCTACGACGGCGCCGAGTCGGTGTCGCTGCCGGTGGCCGTGCCCGCCATGGCGGACCGCACGATCGTGCTCAACGGCGTGGCCAAGACCTACGCGATGACGGGCTGGCGGGTCGGCTGGCTGATCGGCCCGACCGACGTGGTGAAGGCCGCCGCGAACCTCCAGTCGCACCTGACCTCGAACGTGGCGAACGTGTCGCAACGGGCCGCGCTGGAGGCCGTGTCCGGGCCGCTGGACGCGGCGCACGAGATGCGCGAGGCGTTCGACCGGCGGCGGCGCACGATCGTCGACCTGCTGTCGGCGATCCCGGGCGTGGAGTGCCCGACGCCGAAGGGCGCGTTCTACGTGTACCCGTCGGTGAAGGCGTTGGTCGGCAAGCAGCTGCGCGGCACGACGATCACCGACACGGTGGTGCTCGCGGCGCTGATCCTGGAGCACGCCGAGGTGGCCGTGGTGCCCGGTGAGGCCTTCGGCACGCCCGGCTACCTGCGGCTGTCGTACGCGCTGGGTGACGACGACCTGAAGACCGGCGTGACGCGGATGGCCGAGCTGCTCGCCGAGGTCGAGTAGCAGGTCCAGCAGCACGTCGAGTAGCACACAGTTTCGACGCTCCGTCGCGAAAGGCACCCCTGATGGGGTGCCTTTCGGCGTATTGAGACTCATTCGCATCACACGGTGTAACTGTGATGTGTACCACCCGACGGAGTGGAGGAGTCATGTCCGACCCGAAGCGCAACGCCCCGGGCACCGCCGGTTTCGTGCTCGGGCTGCTGGGTCTGGCGTTCGGCTTCGTCCCGGTCGTCGGCGTGGTGGCGTGGCCGCTGGTGGTCGTCGGGCTGGGCCTCGGGCTGCTCGGCCTGGTCCGGGTCAACCGCGGTCAGGCCGACAACAGGGGCCTCGCCGTCGCCGGGATCGCGCTGTCCGCGCTCGGCCTCGCGGTCTGCGTCGCGTGGGTGGCGCTGCTGGGCGGTGCCTCCTCCGACGCCGAGAACGCCCTCGACGACCTGCGGGTCCAGGCCGAGCAGGGCGCCGTGCTGGTCTACGAGGTGACCGGCGACGTGCCGCGGGCGACCGTCGACCACGCCACGTCCACCACCGTCGAGGAGGAGGTCGCCACCTTGCCGTGGACCAAGGAGTTCACCGTCAAGGGACCGTTCCGCGGCGGGACGCTGGACGTCACGACCGGCGCGGACGGCGGCACGGTGACGTGCCGGGTCACCGTGGACGGGGTGGAGCGCAAGACCGCGACCGCGTCCGGCCCGAACGCCGTGGCGAGCTGCTCGGGCTAACCCTGTGTAACTCCTTCGGGTGGTCGGTGTAACCACCGCCAGAAATACACCGATGGACTATTCAGTCCAACCGATCTTCATCCGAGGGGTGCAACGCATGACGGAGTCCGACCCACCTGAGCGACCGGGCCGCAAGTGGCTCGTGATCGGGGCCTCGGCGGCACTCGTGGTGGGCGCGCTCGCGCTCGTGCTGGTGACCGCGGCGCCCGAGCCGCCGACCCGGGTCGTCTACGAGGTCAGCGGCACCGCGGCGCGGGCCACCGTCTCCTACTCGACCTTCCGCGGCGGCGAGATCCGCCAGGAGGAGCTGACCTCGCTCCCCTGGCGGATGGAGTTCATCGCCATCGACGAGCCCGAGCACGGCGTGCTGACCGTCACGGTCGGGCCCGACGGCGGCGACGTGGCGTGCGAGGTGCGGGTGGCCGAGGTCGAGCGGCGTTCGGCCACCGCCACGGGCGCCCGCACCAGCGCGTTGTGCGACTTCTGAAGGTTCCCGTCGCCGGGGTGGTCGCTAGGGGCGCAGGCGGACACGGGCCGACGCGCCGCCGAGCACGGACTTGCCCTCGAACGAGGCCGTCACGTTGACCTTGAACGTGCCGTCGTCCAAGAGCTTGGTCACCTTCCCGGTGACCTCCACCAACGCGCCCTTGTCGTCGTCGGGCACCGGAACGGGCCGACCGAACCGCACGCCGTACTCCACCACGGCGCCCGGGTCGCCCGCCCAGTCGGTGACGATCCGGCAGGCCAGGCCCATGGTGAGCATCCCGTGCGCGATCACGCCGGGCAGGCCGACCTCGCGGGCGAACCGCTCGTTCCAGTGGATCGCGTTGAAGTCGCCCGACGCGCCCGCGTACCGGACCAGGTCGGCCCGGGTGACGTGCAGCGACAGCGGCGGCAGCTCGTCGCCGACGGAGACCTCCGATGCGCGGATCACGCGTCCTCCCCCCGCACCACGAGCGTGCAGCGGCCCGTGGTGACCGGCTCGCCGTCCTCGGTGCTCACCTCGGCCCGGATCGCCAGCATGTCGTTGCCCATCCGCGACGTGATGCCGTCCACGTGCAGCGCGGTGCGCAGGCGGTCGCCGGCGACGATCGGCCGGTGGTGGACGAACGTCTGGTCGCCGTGCACCACGCGGGTGTAGTCCAAGCCCAGGTCCGGGTCGTGCACCAGCACGTCGTTCGCCTTCAGCGACATGATGATCGCGAACGTGGGCGGCGCGATGACGTCGCGGTACCCGGCCGCGCGGGCGGCCTCGGCGTCGCGGTGCAACGGGCTCGTCTCGCCGAGCGCTTCGGCGAACTCGCGGATCTTCTCGCGGCCGACCTCGTAGGGCGGCGACGGCGGGTAGGAACGTCCGACGAACGACTGGTCGAGAGGCACCCGAGGAGGTTACGTGGCCTGGTCGACGCGACGAGGCCCGCCCCGGGTTCCGGGACGGGCCTCGTCGAGGTGGTCTTACGACCGGCTCAGCGGGTTTCCTTGTGAGCGCGGTGCGTCTTGCAGTTCGGGCAGAACTTCTTGATCTCCAGGCGGTCCGGGTCGTTGCGCCGGTTCTTCCTGGTGATGTAGTTCCGGTGCTTGCACTCCTCGCACGCGAGGGTGATCTTGGGGCGTACGTCGGTTGCAGCCACGGTCCTTGCCTTCCCAGAGCTCGTGTGCCCCGATTCCCCAGTGCGGGCTTACCGCCTGGCGGGGATCTAGCGAGTAGCGGTGGCCGGACTTGAACCGGCGACACAGCGATTATGAGCCGCTTGCTCTACCAACTGAGCTACACCGCTTTACACAACACGGCCGCGATGCTCGTGCACCGCGGCCAGTTGTGGAGCCCCTTTACGGAATCGAACCGTAGACCTTCTCCTTACCATGGAGACGCTCTGCCGACTGAGCTAAAGGGGCTTGCTCTTGCGGAGCAAGGAGAACTCTACAACAGCCGTGCCGCCGGACGGAAATCGGGGGTGCCCCTCAGTGGACCAAGGTGAGCACCGTCTCATCCCGGGCACCCCTGACCTGCACCGTCCGGGCGCGCAGCCAGGCCTCGAAGCGGTCCTCGGACAGCGGCCGGGAGATCAGGTAGCCCTGCGCCACGTCGCAGCCCATGCCGACGAGCTGGTCGCGCGCCGCGTCGTCCTCGACGCCCTCGGCGACCACCGTGAGCCCCAGCGAGTGGCCGAGTTCCACGATCGAGCGGACCACCGCCATGTCACCGAGGTCGGTGCCCATGCCGAGCACGAAGCTCTTGTCGATCTTCACCTCGTCCACGGGCAGCTGCCGCAGGTACGCCAGCGACGAGTAGCCCGTGCCGAAGTCGTCCACGGCCAGCACCACGCCCATCTGGTGCAGCCGACGCAGCACGGGCAGGGCGCGCTCCGGGTCGGCCATCACGCCGGACTCGGTCAGCTCGAACGTCAGCAGCTCCGGCGGCACCTCGTGGCGCTTCAACGCCGCCGCCACCCGGTCCGGGAACTCCTCGTCGGCCAGCGTCCGCACGGACAGGTTCACCGCGATCGACATCCGCAGCCCGCGGTCGATCCAGCGGCGCACCCGCGCCAGCGCCGTGTCCATGACGAAGTCGGTGAGCACGTCGACCAGGCCGGTGGCCTCGACGGCGGGCACGAACTCGTCCGGGTCGACCCGACCGAACTCGGGGTGCTTCCACCGCACCAACGCCTCCGCGCCCACCACCTGGCGGCTCGGCAGCGCGACCTTCGGCTGGTAGTGCACGGAGATCTGGCCGTTCTCCAGCGCCGACCGGAACTGGGTCACCAGCTGGAAACGGCGCAGGAAGATCTGGCCCATGCTCGGCGCGTACTGGCGCAGCGGCTCGTTGTCGCTGGTCGCGCGGACCGCCACGTCGGCGCGTTGCAGCAGGGCGTCCGGGTCGTACTCCTCCAGCTCGGCGTCCGCCGTGGTGGCCCAGCCGACGACCGCGCCCGCCTCGACGGTGAGCCGGTCGACGGGGTAGGGCACCGACAGCGCGGCCCGCAGCCGTTCGGCGATCTCCTGGATCTGCTCGGCCTGCCGGTCCAGCAGCAGCGCGGCGAACGCGCCGCCCTCCAGCCGGGCCAGCGGCACCTCGGGGCCGAGCTCGTCGCGCAGCCGGCGGCCGGCGGCGACGACCATCCGGTTGCCCCACGCCTGGCCGAGCGCGTCGGACACGGTGGACAGCACGTCGAGGTCGATCCGGACCACGACGGCCGTGTTCGCCTCGCGCATCGGCTCGTCGGCGGCCTCGCGGAAGCCGGGCCGGTTGAGCAGGCCGGTCAACGGGTCGTGGTAGGCGTCGTGGCGCAGCCTGGCCAGCAGCCGCCGGTTGTCCACCGCGGTGGACAGGTGGCTCGCCAGCGTGCGCAGGAGCTGGATGTCGGCCTTGCCGAAGCCGCGCCACCGGCTGAGCCGGTCGTGCACCTCGACCGCGCCGAGCAGCTGGGTCGCCCCGCGCAGCGGCACCACCAGCGCTTCCTGCGCGTCACGGCGGGTCAGCGCCTCGGAGACCTCCTCGCCCGCGTCCACGATGCGGAAGTACCGCACCTGGGCGCCGGGCAGTTGGAGCATGGCGTCCTCGCGCAGCACGCGCGGGTCGTCGCGGCGCATGCCCGGCGGCAGCGGCTCACCCGCGACCAGCGTGCGCATCGGCGCCTGCGGGTCGGTGCGCAGCCGCAGCACCACGCGGTTGGCGTTGAGCTGCTCCCGGATGCGTTCGGCGATGAGCTGCCAGTCGTCGTCCTCGCCGCACCCGTCCTCTTCTTCCGGTGTGGCGCCGCGCGGTCCGGTGGCGTGGCGGCCCGAGCGGGCCACGCGCAGCGAGACCTCGCTGAGGGCCTCCAGGTCGCGCTGCTCGCGCAGCAGCCCGGAGTAGGCCAGGTAGATCGCGGTGATGCCGAGGAACACCAGGCCGATCAGCAGGCCGCCCCACGGCGCCTTGTCGGCGATCTCGTAGCCGGCCAGGCCCGCGGAGGTGTTCAGCAGGGCCACCACGAGGGTTTGCAGGACCAGGCGCAGGCTCGGTGCGACCCGCATGCCCTTGCCCATGATCCGCAGCGCGGTCAGGCCGAGGACGCTGGCCAGCAGCGGTACCGCGATGGTGCCGATGAACGCGCCCGCCCAGAACGGGCCTTGCGCGCCCAGGAACCGCTTGACCAGCTCGGCGACCGCGAAGGCCACCGAGATCTCCATGAACATCAGGCCCGCGTTGTAGACGGCGCGGTCGAGCACCCGGCGGCCGAGCAGCGTGCCGACGCCCGCGACCACGTGCGCGGCGAGCACGATCTCGAACGGCGCCACCAACAGGCCGAGCACGAGCGGGATCTCGGTGAAGGAGATGGTCCAGGCCACTCCGCTGCGCACGTCGACGTTGATGGCCAACTGCTCGGCGAGCAGGAACCCGATCACGAGCAGCGGTCCGGTCCACAGCAGTCGGACGTCGGGCTCGGTGTCGGGCAGCCACTTCCCGACGAGGAACGCGGACAGGGCGCCCGCGATGAGGAGCGCGACCGCGAACACGCTGAACGCGCGGTTCGTGGACCGGGTCGGCGTGCTCGACGCCGTGGCCGACGCGTGGTCGGACATCCAGCCTCCTCGTCGGCCTTCGTCGCCGTGGACCGGGTCGCGGCCTACCGGCTCCGGGCGTGACTGAGGGGTCCCGAACACCGACCAGGACCCCTCCAAGGCTGCCAATGTACCCCGGTCGGGGGACGAAATGGCAGGTCGTGTAGCGGAATGCCACCACAAGTAACAGATCGGCTCACACGATCAGTCGCCCCCTGATCACCGTCACGGCCTGCCCGGCGAGCCGCACGCGATCTTGGTCCAGGGTGGCCCGGACCAGCCCGCCGCGGGCCGAGGCCTGCTCGGCCAGCAGGTTCGCGCGACCCAGCCGCGGCGCCCACCAGGACGCCAGCGTGCAGTGCGCGGAACCGGTTACGGAATCCTCCGGGACTCCGTAGGACGGGTAGAAGCACCGGCTCACCACGTCGAGGTCGGCGCGGTCGCCCGGCGCGGTCACGATCACCCCGCGGCCGGGCACCTCGGCGAGCGCGGCGAAGTCCGGGCGGAGGTCGCGGACCTCGTCGGCGTCGGCGGCTTCCACCAGGACGTCGGACACGGCCTGCGCGACGGCACGCACCGTCACGCCCGGCAGGCCCGCGCGCAGCGGGGTGGTCATCTCGATCGGCGCGGCGGGGTCGGCCGGGAAGTCCATCTCGACCCAGCCGCCGTCGGCCGTGCACGTGAGCACGCCGCTGCGGGTGCTGAAGGCGCGGCCGCCGCCCAGCACGTGCGCGGTGGCCAGGGTGGCGTGGCCGCACAGGTCGACCTCGGCGACCGGCGTGAACCAGCGCAGCGGCAGCGGGCCGTCGTGGTCGACCCGCACGAACGCCGTCTCCGCGTGCTTCATCTCGGCGGCGACCGACTGCATCCACCGCTCGTCCACCGGGCCGTCCAGCAGCACCACACCCGCCGGGTTCCCCGCGAACGCGCGATCGGTGAAGGCGTCGACCACGTAGATCTCCACGGCGGGCAATCTACGTCGCGGGCGGGTTAGCTGACAGGTGTGGACCCGTTGCTGCCCGACATCGCGCCCGTCGACGACCCGTACTCGTTCTCCGAGCTGCCCGAGGACGCGCTGAACGCCACGTGGGGCGCACTGCGCACGCACGCGTTGCACTGGTACCCCGGCGCGGACCTGGACGAGTTGCTGCACGACTGGCCGTCGAGCGGCGCGGGCGATCACGACACGGCCGCGTTGGTGACCGTGCCCAGCCGTGCCGTGGAGACCGCGGCCGCGTTGCTGCGGCACGGTTTCGCGCCGCTGCTGGTGACCGCCGCCCGGCTGCCGGGGCACGGGTACGACGGTGGCTCGACGGCGCTGATCCGGCCGTTGACGGCGGACGACCTGGACGTCGCGGTGGAGCTGAACCTGGAGACGGTGCGGTTCGACGGCCGGTTCGGCATGGTCAACGCCCGCCCGTCCAGCGCCGAGCGGCTGCGCGAGCACATCGCGGCGCTGCTGGAGCGCCCGGAGCCGTGCGGGTGGTTGGCGGAGAGCGAGGGCGAGGTCGTCGGCTTCCTCTACTACGACCCGCCCGGGCACTCGGACTGGATCGCCGGGCGGACGTCCGTGCGGCCGGTGGCGTACATCGGGCTGCTGGGCGTGCGGGAGGACGCGCGTGGCGGTGGCATCGGCGCGGCGCTGGCGGACCACGCGCACGGGCTGCTGGACGAGGCGGGTGTCGGCGTGACGCTGCTGCACCACGCCTTGCCCAACCCGCTGTCCACGCCGTTCTGGTACTCCCACGGCTACCGGCCGCTGTGGACGACCTGGCAACGGCGACCGGCGCGCTAGACCCGCGCGAGCTGCCTCGCCCCGTCCTCGTGCGGCAGGCCGGCGCGGATCTCGTCCAGCACCCGGCGGGCCTGCGTGGCGGCCAGCTGCTGGGCGGCGCCGCTGCCGATCGCGTCGCGCAGGGCCAGCCAGACCGCGGCCTCGTCCTCCCGGACCGCGGTGAGCAGGTCGCTCTGCGCGGGGTAGGGGTGCAGGGCGATCCTCTCGGTGTGCGCCCTCAGCGTGGCCAGGGTCGCGCGGGGCACCTCGCCGGTCGAGGCGACGCGGTCGAGTTTCGCGGGCAGGTCGACCGAGGCGAGCTCGGACAGCGACAGCGGGCCGAAGTCGAGCACGGTGTTGAGGCCGTACTCCAGGTCGTCGGCGGCGTGGCGCAGCTCGCGGGCGTCCGCGAGCCGGGCGCGGCCGGGTGAACGACGCCGTGCCGAGGACCGGACGACCAGGCCGAGTGCGACGCCGGTCGCGAGGGCGGTGACGGCAATGAGGAGTTCGCTCATGTGTTCAAGTCTCGGCGCCCCGCCGGTCGCTTCCGGACCAGCGGGCGGCAGCGGGTCGATCGGAGCGCCGACCGGTCGGGGGTAGTTCGGTTGGGCTGAACAGGGCAACCGGTCGGCGTGGCGGCGTGGTCCGAACGGCGGCGGAGGGGACAGTGGGCAAGCCTCGTCCACCTGAGTGAACTTGTCCGGGCGGGGTACTCGCCGTACAGGTCCAGACCTCCTACAAGGCGAGGGAAGCACGTACGGGAAGGACGGGCGAGGGGGTCGCCATGAACGTTGCGAAGGAGCTGTCCGGCCGGGCCAAAGCCATGCTCCGCGCCGTTGCCGCTGGTCGGGCTCAGCTGTCGGGGGGATGCGAGCCGGACCTCTACGTGGACGGGTTGCCGTGCTGCGACCAGATGGTCACGCACGACCTCGTGCACGCCGGGCTGCTGCGGGCGCGTCGGGCGGTGGGTCTGGACGAGCGCGCGGACGCCGAGCTGACCGAAGCCGGGAGAGCCGCCATCGCGTAACCCTCGAACAGACGTTCGATATGGGTTATGCTGCACTACGAGGCCGGCACGCAAGCGAGAGGAAGCGCTTGCGCGTCGGCCTCGCTTACGTGCCGGCCACTCCGTGACGCGCGAGGGCCCCTGCTCGCACAGGTGCGAGCAGGGGCCCTCGTCGTGCGTGGCGAATTGACCGCGGCAGGCACCACCCGGCCTGAGCCGGGCGACACGGCCCACCTGGTGCGCCACTGGCGACGGCGTCACCCGAGTCCGGGAATCACCCGGCTTCGAGCACACCCGTGCCGAAGGCAGCCACGCAGGCTACCGCCACCGTTCGACGGCCGTGCGACCGTCGTGCCGGTGCATCGCTCGCCCCCTCCCCGAGGCGGAGCCGCGCACTGGCCGGTGACCGCGGTCGACGTCACTTGATGAAGAAGTCGTTCACGCCCTTCAGGTCCGTTACGAACGTGTCGATGCCGGTGACCTTGCCGTTCTCGATGGCGTAAACGCTGGCGAGGTATTCCTCAAGCTCGCGACCGTCGTCGGCCTGTGCGCTGTTGTGCATGAACATCGTCACGCCGGCGCGGCCGACGAGCATGTGCACGAGCTCGATTTTCTTCATGGTCACACCGGCCGCGGCGACTCGCCGGACCCGCTCGATGAGCTCCTCCTTGCCCACCACCGTTCCCGAAATCCGACTGGTGCCGGGCATCGTCCACACTATGTCGTCGGTTGTAATCGAGCGCACCGACGCCCAGTCTTGGCCTGTCATGCCGTCGAAGAGCTTGCGCGCAATAGTCAGCAGTTCACCTGCGGACTGATCTTCCGCCATGTCAGGGCCCCCCTTATCTTCTGGTCGATATAACCCAGGTAGCTCTCCTGGTTTGTCGAGCATAGGTCGACGGAGCCGCCACTCCTTCTCCCATCGTGCTTGACCTGAACCCGACCATCGTTCGTTCATTGCCCATCGGTCTTCGAAGCAAGTCCGTTGTCCGGTAAGCCCGAACTGCAAGTCGTTTGCATCTACCCACCTGACGTGGAATCAGCCGATGGACAAGGAGAGCAACCCTCATCACGTCGCCCTCACTGTCGGTGACCTGCGACAAGCCTGCTGGCCCCGCGCACGGTGCGCCCGGCACGGAACGTGCGACCGACGACCGTTCCGGGAAACCGGAGGCCCAGCCAACCCGACTCGATATCGACTGGAGTGGACCACCTACACGCCTGCCGAACACTATGTGAATTCGACGCATCACGCTCGGTAGCGCACCGAATGCTTCAATAGAAAAGCAATGGGCCGTCCGCTGCGAACGCCCTCCGAGGGTCGCCGACGGTGAAGCGGAAGAGCGTCGTACACCAAGCGGCCGACTGCCGGTTCCCCACCCAGTGCGGGCAACCACTCCCCAACCCCGGTCGGCTATCGCCCGAACCGGTCACAAGCCCACCGCACTCTTCCCCAACGGAACGCACTCGAACACCGCGATGCCCGACGAATGCCCACACCGCAGCCACCCCGGTTCCGAACCACTGTCACCGTTCTACGAGCATCCCGCATGTTCGGAGTGCGCCGAACGGCCTGCCCGCTATCGGCTCAACGCTCGCCAGGCGCCGTCATGACCTGCGTCACGCACACCCTCGACCTGCTTCACGTCCCCGCGCGGAGAACGCACCACGGACCGTCGAGCGGTCATGCACGGCCTCAACGTCCGGCCGGGGGGCACGAGAAAGCCCCTGTGACCTGTCGTACCTGGTCACAGGGGCTTACTCGCTGATGTGGCGGGTAGAGGATTCGAACCTCTGTAGCTTTCGCGACGGATTTACAGTCCGCTCCCATTGGCCGCTCGGGCAACCCGCCCCGCCCCCGGTGGTGCCGGGTGCGGTGGAGACAATACATAAGCCCGTGGGGGCCTGCGCAACCGGGTAACCCCGGTAGGCTTCCGGGCGGTTCCAGATCCACCTACGCGGAGGTACCGAGCACGTGGCAGACCCGTCGTTCGACGTGGTGAGCAAGGTCGACCGCCAGGAAGTCGACAACGCGCTCAACCAGGCCGCCAAGGAGCTGAGCACGCGGTTCGACTTCCGCGGCACGGGGACTTCGGTGGCGTGGGCGGGCGAGGAGGCGATCACCTTCGAGTCCGAGACCGAGGAGCGCTGCCGGGCCGCGATCGACGTCTTCCAGGAGAAGCTGGTCAAGCGCGGCATCTCGATGAAGGCGTTCGAGATCGGCGACCCGGCCCTGTCGGGCAAGGTGTTCAAGGTGACCGGCAACGTGGTCCAGGGCATCGCGAGCGACAAGGCCAAGGAGATCGCGAAGAAGGTCCGCGACGAGGGCCCCAAGGGCGTCCAGGCGCAGATCCAGGGCGACCAGCTGCGCATCACCGGCAAGAAGAAGGACCACCTGCAGGACGTGATCGCCCTGCTCAAGAACTCCGACTTCGGCATCGCCCTCCAGTTCACCAACTACCGATGAAGGGCATCGTCCTGGCGGGTGGCAGCGGCACGCGGCTGCACCCCATCACCCAGGCGGTGTCCAAGCAGCTGCTGCCGGTGTACGACAAGCCGATGGTGTACTACCCGCTCTCGGTGCTGATGCTGGCGGGCGTGCGCGAGGTGCTGCTCATCTCCACGCCGATCGACCTGCCGCTGTTCCGCCGGCTGCTCGGTGACGGCTCGCAGTTCGGCCTGGACATCTCCTACGCCGAGCAGGCACACCCGAACGGGCTCGCCGAGGCGTTCGTCATCGGCGCGGACTTCATCGGCGACGACGACGTGTCGCTGGTGCTGGGCGACAACATCTTCTACGGCCAGGGCTTCTCCAAGCTCCTCCAGCACAACGTCGCCGCGCTGGACGGCTGCGTGCTGTTCGGCTACCCGGTGAAGGACCCGGAGCGGTACGGCGTCGGCGAGGTCGACGCGAGCGGCAGGCTCGTCTCGATCGAGGAGAAGCCCGCGCAGCCGAAGTCGAACAAGGCCATCACCGGCCTGTACTTCTACGACAACGGGGTCGTGGACATCGCCAAGTCGCTCAAGCCGTCCTCGCGCGGCGAGCTGGAGATCACCGACGTCAACCTGAACTACCTGCGGGAGGGTCGGGCCCAGCTGGTCGACCTCGGTCGTGGTTTCGCGTGGCTGGACACCGGCACGCACGACTCCATGCTGGAGGCGGGCCAGTTCGTGCAGGTGCTGGAGCACCGGCAGGGCGTGCGCATCGCGTGCCTGGAGGAGATCGCGCTCCGGATGGGCTTCATCGACGCCGAGCAGTGCTACGCGCTCGGCGAGCGGCTGGCGAAGTCCGGCTACGGCCAGTACGTGATGAACGTCGCACTCGAAGCCCGCTAGGACCGGCGGGCCAGCTCCTCCAGCCGCCGCACGCGGTCGGCGATCGGTGGGTGGGTGGAGAACAGCCTGGCCAGGTTCTCCCCCGCCCGGAACGGGCTGGCGATCATCAGGTGCGACTGCGCGACCACGGCCGGCTCGGGCGCCAGCGGCGCGGCCCGCGTGCCCAGGTCGATCTTGTGCAGCGCCGAGGCCAGCGCCAGCGGGTCGCCGGTCAGCTCCGCGCCGGACTGGTCGGCCTGGTACTCCCGCGACCGGCTGACGGCCATCCGCACGATGACCGCCGCGACCGGGCCGAGCACGGCGATGAGCAGCAGCGCGAACGGGTTGGGCCGGTCCTCGTCGTCGTCGCCGAACACGCTCGCGAAGATCGCCAGGTTCGCCAGCGTGCTGACCGCGCCGGCCAGCGCGCCCGCCACGCACGAGATGAGGATGTCGCGGTTGTAGACGTGCGACAGCTCGTGCCCCAGCACCGCGCGCAGCTCGCGCTCGTCGAGCAGGTCGAGGATGCCGGTGGTGCAGCAGACGGCGGCGTTGCGGGGGTTGCGGCCGGTCGCGAACGCGTTCGGCGCGACGGTGGGGCTGAGGTAGAGGCGCGGCATGGGCTGCCGCGCGGCCATGGCCAGCTCCCGGACGATCCGGTACATCGCGGGCTGCTCCACCTCGGACACCGGCCGGGCGCGCATGGCGCGCAGCGCGAGCTTGTCCGAGTTGAAGTACGCGTAGGCGTTCACGGCGAGCGCCAGCAGCAGACCGACGACCAGGGCGGTGCGCCCGAACAGCGAGCTGATCGCCACGATCAGGCCGCTCATGGCGCCGAGCAGCAACGCGGTCTTCAACGCGTTGTAGTGCTTGTGCACGTCGCTCGCCTCCGGCTGGTCTACGTCCCCTCCCTCAACGCGCCCGGTCGGCGCGGGGTTCCGGTACCGGGTCGTGCCGGGCGTGTGGCGGTGGTCTCCGGCGCGGGTTCGGCGCCCGCGTCCAGCGGCGGGGGCGGCGGCACGTGCGTGACCCACGTGGCCAGCACGTCGCGTTCGTGGACGAGTTCGGCAACCGCGCCGTGACCGTCGAGGCCGCCCGTGCCGGGGTAGGAGAAGTCCGGCGCCCAGTGCAGGGCGTCGAACGGGCACGCCTCGACGCAGATGCCGCAGTACAGGCACTGGCCGTAGTCGATGGCGAACCGGTCGAGCACGTTGCGCGCACGGGGGCGGGCCGAGCTGCGACCCTGGCCCGACCCCGCGGGCGGTTGCTGCTCAACCTCGGTGTGCGAGTCGATGTGGATGCACCAGTCGGGGCACTCGCGGGCGCAGATCATGCACACCGTGCAGTTGGCCTCCAGCAGCGCGATGACGCCTCGGGTGCGCGGGGACAGGTCAGCCACGGTCGTCCTCCTCAGAGCGCTCGTAGCGCGGTCCCCACGACGGGTCGGGGACGCCGGGTGGCGCGGCCCGCCTGCGGCTGGGCGCGGACGTGCCGTCCTCGCCCGGTTCGAGCCTGCCGGGCCACGGGCGCACCACGCGGGAGGCGAGCACGAAGTCCTTGCGCAGCGGGTGGCCGCTGAAGCTGTCCGGGAGCAGCAGGTGGGCCGGTTCGCCGCCGGCGAGGGCGATGCCGAACATCTCCACGGCCTCGCGCTCGTGCCACGCCGCGCCCGCCCACCACTCGGCGACGCTCGGCAGCACGTCGCCGGGCCCGAGTTCGGTGCGCAGCAGCACGCCGTCCTTGGTGCCCGGGTCGAGCACGTGCAGCAGCACGGCGTGCCGCTGCCCGACCGCGCCGGGACGTCCGGCGTCCTCCACGCCGAGCCAGTCGAACTGCGTGCAGCCGAGCTCGTCGCGGGCCTGCCGGGCGGCTTCGCGCCACGCGTGCAGCGGCACGTGCGCGGTCGTCTGGCCGAACGCCGTCTTGGCCAGTACCTCGGGGACGAGGTCGGCGAGCCGGGCGGCCAGGGCCTCGGACGCGGCGCTCACGACAGCAACCGGTGCAGCGCGGCGAGGCCGTCGAGCAGGGCCTCGGGGCGTGGCGGGCAGCCGGGCACCGCGACGTGCACCGGCAGCGCCTGGTCGATGCCCTTGGTGACGCTGTAGGAGTCCCAGTACGGGCCGCCGGTGTTGCTGCACGCGCCGACGGACAGCACGTAACGCGGTTCCGGCATCTCCTCGTAGGTCGCGATCACCGCGGGCAGCATGGCGTCGGTGACCGTGCCGGAGACGACGAGCACGTGGGCCTCGCCCGCCGAGTGCACCGGGTCGACGCCGAGGGCTTCGAGGTGCTCGGGCCGGTGGCCCTCCAGCGCGGCCATCACCTCGACGCCGCAGCAGGCCAGACCGAGGTCGAGCACGGTGATCCGGTACGTCGTGCCCCAGTCCAAGGTGGAAACCGTCACCGGGTGAGGTTAATACGTGGGGGCCCGCCGGGCTGCTGCCCGGCGGGCCCCCAACCCCCCAATACCCCCTGATTGCTCCCACGCGAACAAGCACCTGGTTGCGGCAGAAGTCTCTTACGGATCGCGTATACCTGTCCAGAGGAATGCATCAAGATCTTCGGATAATTTCAGCACGAACTGTGGTCAAGTTCAGTACAACTAATCGGTAGAACATCACGCCCCGACCCGAGAGGCCCTGCATGTCGACCTCGGCCCAACTGCTGCTGCCCGCGGGCAACCAGCTCAGCAGGCTCCTGCACACCTCACCGCTGCTGATGGACACCACGTTGGACCAGCTCAGAACGCTGATCGCGGTGTACGAGACGCGATCGGCGCTGCGCGCGGCACGGGTGCTCGGCCGGGAGCAGTCCAGCGTGCAGAAGCAGATCGACACGCTCAACCGCAACTTCAAGTCGTTGTGCGGCGAACCGCTGGTCGTCAAGCAGGGCCGGGGCAGAGACGTGCTGATCACACCGACCGGCGAGGCGTTGGTCGAATTGGCGAGGACCACGTTGACGGAGTGGCTCGATTCGATTCACGAGTGCCGGCGCAAGCTCGGCACCACGCTCACCGTCGGCACGACGCGGTTCATGCTCGACGCCCTGGCCAAGGCGTGGCACCACGTGGCGGACGACTTCCGCCGGCGGGACGTGGAGCTGAAGGTCGTGCACATCCGCACCAAGGACATCTGGACGAGCCTGGAGTCCAAGGAGGTCGACATCGTGTGCGGGAGCGTGGTCACGCACGCGGGTCGCAACAGCGGGTTCGAGGACTTCGACGTGATCGAGTGGCGGCGCGGCGGGCTGGCGCTGCTGACGAACCTGCCGGAGAGCAGGCTGGGTGGCAGCGTCGGCACCGGGGAGTTGCCGAAGCTGCCGCTGGTGGTGCCCGGTGACGGGCTGATCGCGGAGTTCCTGCGCGGCTGGTTCGGCCCGGACTACCGCAACGAGTTGGACATCGCGGCGGAGATCGACGAGATCCAGTACGGCATGTCGCTGCTGCGGTCCGGGCTCGTCGAGGGCTGCATGATCGTCACGTCGGGCCTGGGCGTGGTGGCCGCGAACAACGAGCTGCGCGAGGGCTCCGGCCTGCGCGTGGTCGAGCTGACCAACGACCGGAAGCCGCAGTTGGAGCGCTTGGTCGGGGTCTTCGCCCGCAAGGAGGAGCGGGCGAAGTTCCCGGCCGACCACCCGTTGAACCTGCTGTGGGCGGCGTTCCAGCGCGAGGTGTCGGACTAGCGCGCCGGCGGAGGTCGCGGGTTAACGCGCCGGACCCGAGGGGCGTTCCTCGCGACGCCGTTGGGCTTGGCGCACCAGCCACTCCAGTCCGGTGAGAGGCTTCTGGGCCTCGGGCTTCTGCCGTTCCACGGGCTCCTCCTGCTCCTGTTGCGGTTGGGGCGACGGACGCTGGGCGTCGAGGTCGTTCATGGCGCGCTCCCTACCTTGGTCGACAGCGAGTGCCGTCGATCGGAGCACCGACGGGGGTCGGTGCGCTAGAGCGATCAGCCCTATGGGTGACGATCAGGGTCTCGCATCGAGGTTTCGGATCGGATTTCCGGGTCGGGTCCGGAGCGGGTTCCGGATCGGGTCTCAGCCGCGCCCGGCGGGGACGGCGTCGTGGTAGCGCTCGGCGTACCGGGTCGGTGTCTCGCCGAACATGGCGGTGAAGTCGCGGACGAAGTGGGGTTGGTCGGCGTAGCCGAGGTCGGCGGCCAGCGCGGCCCAGTCGATCCGGCCGCCGGCCTCCATGCGCTGGGTGACCTCGCGCAGCCGGTAGCGGCGGATCACCCACTTCGGGCCGACGCCGACGTGCTCGGCGAACAGGCGCTGCAACCCGCGCACGCTGCCGCCGACCTCACGGGCTAGCACGTCGACCCTGGTCAGCAGGGGGTCCTCGATGATCCGGTCGACGATCTCGGCGGCCTGGTGCGCCTTCGGGTCGGGGTCGGGCAGGGTGCGGCGGAGCGCGTCCTCCACGCGGTCGAGGTCGGCGTGGTCGGACAGGTGGGCGAGCAGGTGGCCGGGCAGGTGGGCGAAGACGGCCGCGGCGGGCACGGACCGGTCGGTGATCGACTGGACCGGCGCGCGCAGGAACGGCCGGAACGCGCCGGGGCGGAAGGCGACGCCGAAGACCCGGCCCTCGCCGTCGAGCTCCTTGAACACGTGCCCGCTGGACACGCCGCTCACCACCGCGGCGCCGCCGGTGAAGCTCAGCTGGACGTTCGGGTAGGGCACGATCAGCTGGCGGTAGGGCCGGTCGTACCGCCACTCCACGACCCAGTACCGGGCCACGTGCGCGGCCAGGTCCGGCGACGGCGGGTGGAACTCGTGCCGCTGGTGGCGCCGCCACGCCGACGCCAGCTCGTCCCGGTCCTGTCGCGTCACGTCCGCGAGCGTATGTCGCCTTTGTTCAATACACCCGGGACGAGTGTTCCTACGTTGGGCGGCATGTCTCGTGAGCAGTTGATCGACCAGGCCGTGGCGACCGCGTTGGAGGTCGTCGAGCACATCAAGCCCGACCAGGTGGACGCGCCGACGCCGTGCCCGGCGTTCGACGTCCGCGGGCTCGTCAACCACCTGCTGTTCTGGGGCCCGTCCCTGAACGCCGCCGCGCGCAAGACGCCCGTGCCGCCCCCGGCCGCCGTGGAGACCGACGTCGACCTGACCGCCGGCGACTGGGCCGCCGACCTGGCCGCCGTGCTGCGGGAGCGTGCGGCGGCGTGGGGCGAACCGTCGGCGTGGACCGGCACGACGTCGGTCGGCAGCCCGCAGCCGCTGCCGGCCGAGATGATCGGCGCGATGGTGCTGGCGGAGACGGTCGTGCACGCGTGGGACCTGGCGCAGGCCACCGGCCAGGCGCCGTCGTGGGACGACGACCTGCTGGAGTTCATCCACGCCGACCTCGTCCAGACCGCGCCCTTGGGCCGTGAGATGGGTCTCTACGGCCCCGAGGTGCACGTGCCCGCGGACGCGCCGTTGCTCGACCGCGTCCTCGCCCTCACCGGCCGAACTCCATAACCCCGACCGGCCGCGTGTTCAGTCCCGGAGTTCCATCGTGCAGCACTTGGGGCCGCCGCCGGACTTGCGCAGTTCCGAGATGTCCACGAAGACCGGGTCGAAGCCGTGGCGGGCCACCTGGTCGGCCAGCGCCGTCGCCTCCACCGGCAGGACCACGTGGCGGCCGTCGGAGACCGCGTTCAGGCCCAGGCACGCGGCGTCCTCGGCGGTGGCGATGACGGCGTCCGGGAACAGGCGGCGGAGGACTCGGCGGCTGCCCGGGGAGAAGGCGTCCGGGTAGTAGGCGATCAGGTCGTCGGCCAGCACGAACAGGGCCACGTCGAGGTGGTAGTAGCGCGGGTCGGTGAGTTGCAGGGAGACGACCGGGACGCCCAGGACCTCCTGCGCCTCGGAGTGTGCCAGGGGGTCGGTCCGGAAGCCCGTGCCGGCCAGGAGGTACCTGCCGGTCCAGGTGAAGTCGCCCTCGGCCTCGTTGGTGCGCTCCGGCATCACGACGGTCCGGTAGCCGTTGGCGAGGAACCAGCGCCGGAAGTGGTCGGCCTCCGCCGCCCGCTGCGGCGCCCGGAAGCGGGCGCCGAGGACCTGGCCGTCGATCACGGTGCCGGAGTTGGCCGAGAACACCATGTCCGGCAGGCCGGGTTGCGGGTCGATGACCTCGACGGCGTGGCCGAGGCGCTCGTAGGTCTCCTTCAGGGCCGTCCACTGCTCCAGGGCGAGCGACGTGCTGATCGGCTGCGTGGGGTCCATCCACGGGTTGATCGCGTATTCCACCGTGAAGTACGCGGGCGGGCACATGAGGTACCGACGGGTGGTCGGCACGCGCACCTGCGCGGCGGGCGTGGTGACGTCCAGCACGATCGGCTCGTCGCCGGGGCCCGCGAAGGAAACCGAGGTCATGGATCGAAATGTAGATGGCCGTCCGACCATCGAACAACGCCGCGATATTGCGTCTTCTAGGGCACAATGTTGCGTGTGGACACGATCGACCAGCGAATCATTTCGCGCCTGATGGCCAACGCCCGCTCCAGCTACGCCGACATCGGCAAGGAGGTGGGCCTGTCCGCGCCCGCGGTGAAGCGGCGGGTGGACAAGTTGCTCGACACGGGCGTGCTGCGCGGCTTCACCGCGGTGGTCGACCCGGAGCAGCTCGGCTGGGGCACGGAGGCGTTCGTGGAGGTGCACTGCCGCGGCAACGTCGCACCGCACGACATCCAGCAGCGGCTGGAGACGATGGCCGAGGTCCGGGCCGCCTACACCGTCTCCGGCGCGGCGGACGCGATCGTGCACCTGCGTGCCGCGAACATCCACCACCTGGAGACCGCGCTGGAACGCCTGCGCGCCGTCGAGATCATCGACCGCACCGTCTCCACGGTCGTGCTGTCCCGCCTCCTGGACCGACCACCGGCCCCTTAGAGTCGCGCGCATGGCCGAAGTGCTCCTCCACCGCTCCGACCGCGTGGCGGTCATCACCGTGCACGACCCGGAGCGCCGCAACGCGCTCACGCTCGACCTCTCCGACCAGCTCGTCGCCGCCGTGCGGAGCTGCGAGGACGACGCCGACGTGCACGCCGTCGTGATCACGGGAGCACCGCCGGCGTTCTGCGCGGGCGCGGACCTCACGGCCCTGGGCGAGGCCCGCGAGGAGGGCCTGCGGCACATCTACGCCGGGTTCCTCGCGGTGGCGCGCTGCACGTTGCCGACGATCGCCGCGGTCGGCGGTGCGGCCGTCGGCGCCGGCCTCAACCTGGCGCTGGCGTGCGACGTGCGCCTGGTCAACGCCGACGCGCGGTTCGACGCTCGGTTCCTCCAGCTCGGCATCCACCCCGGCGGCGGGATGACGTGGATGCTGCAACGGCTCGTCGGGCCGCAGACGGCGACCGCCATGACCCTGTTCGGCCAGGTTTTGGGCGCCGACGCGGCGGTATCCCACGGGTTGGCCTGGGCACGGGTCGACGGCGGGCACGACGACCTGGTCGGCGCCGCGGTCGGGTTCGCCCGCCCGTCGGCCGAGGCGCCGCGCGACCTGGTCCGCACGATCAAGGCGTCCATGCGCACGACCGCCAACCTGGCCGACCACGCCCAGGCCGTGGACACCGAACTGGCGCCCCAGGTGGCCTCGATCGCCACGCCGGCGTTCCAGGCCAGGTTGGCGGCCATGAAGGCCCGGATCAGCGGCCGGGAGTGACCTGGACAGGCGCCCTGGACTACCTGTAACTTCAAGTAACAGTTACCGGCCGGTATTACTCGCGTGCTGCCCAGTTCGGCCCCCGCGCACCTGCTGGGACGAAGTGTCCCGCAGAGTGGTACAGGAGAAACCGGCCCGCACTCGGGCACGACTACCCTCGCGGAGGGGGACGGGGCAGCAGGCCCCACAGCGGTTGTGAGGAAAGGGATCGGCGTAGGACATGACTACCGACGTTGGTAACGGCGCCGCGCCAGGTGGCTCGCCTGAGCAGACCGAGCCCGGGAAGTCGGCACCCGGGACGTCCGGGTCCGGGCGCTCCGGCACGGTCCGCAAGCTCGACCGCGTGGTGATCCGGTTCGCCGGCGACTCCGGCGACGGCATGCAGCTCACGGGTGACCGGTTCACCTCGGAAGCCGCCGCGTTCGGCAACGACCTCGCCACCCAGCCGAACTTCCCGGCCGAGATCCGGGCGCCCCAGGGCACCCTGCCCGGCGTGTCCAGCTTCCAGCTGCACTTCGCCGACTACGACATCCTCACCCCCGGCGACCGCCCCGACGTGCTCGTGGCGATGAACCCGGCCGCGCTCAAGGCGAACATCGACGACCTGCCCAAGGGCGGGATCCTCATCGTCAACACCGACGAGTTCACCAAGCGCAACCTGGTCAAGGTCGGCTACGCGGCCGACCCCCTGGAGGACGACTCCCTCACCGAGGCCTACCAGGTGCACAAGGTCGCGATGGCCACGCTGACCATCGGCGCCCTGGAGAACACCGGCCTGGGCAAGAAGGACGCGGAACGGGCGAAGAACATGTTCGCCCTCGGCCTGCTGTCCTGGATGTACCACCGGCCGACGGAGGGCACCGAGCGGTTCCTGCGGGAGAAGTTCGCCAAGAAGCCCGACATCGCCGAGGCCAACGTGCTGGCGTTCCGGGCCGGCTGGAACTACGGCGAGACCACCGAGTCGTTCGCGGTCACCTACGAGGTCGCGCCCGCCAAGCTCAACCAGGGCACCTACCGCCAGATCACCGGCAACACCGCGCTCGCCTACGGCATCGTCGCGGCCGGTCAGCAGTCCGGGCTGCCGGTGGTGCTGGGCACGTACCCGATCACCCCGGCGTCGGACATCCTGCACGAGCTGTCCAAGCACAAGAACTTCGGCATCACCACGCTGCAGGCCGAGGACGAGATCGCGGGCATCGGCGCGGCGCTGGGCGCGTCCTACGGCGGCGCGCTGGGCGTGACGTCGACGTCCGGCCCCGGCGTGGCGCTGAAGTCGGAGACCATCGGCCTGGCCGTGATGACCGAGCTGCCGCTGATCGTCATCGACGTGCAGCGCGGCGGCCCGTCCACCGGTCTGCCGACCAAGACCGAGCAGGCCGACCTGCTCCAGGCGATGTTCGGCCGCAACGGCGAGTCGCCGGTGGCGATCGTCGCGCCGCAGTCGCCCGCGGACTGCTTCGACGCCGCGCTGGAGGCCGCGCGCATCGCGCTGGTCTACCGCACGCCGGTGCTGCTGCTGTCCGACGGCGCGATCGCCAACGGCTCCGAGCCGTGGCTCATCCCGGACCTGTCCGAGCTGCCCGACCTCACGGTGGAGTTCGCCACGGAGCCGAACGCGGCCGACGGCACGTTCTGGCCGTACCTGCGCGACCCGGAGACCCTGGCCCGGCCGTGGGCGGTGCCCGGCACGGCCAGCTTGCAGCACCGCATCGGCGGTCTGGAGAAGGCCGACGGCACCGGCAACATCTCCTACGACCCGGTCAACCACGACCACATGGTGCGGCTGCGCCAGCGCAAGATCGACGGCATCGAGGTGCCCGACGTCGAGGTCGACGACCCGTCCGGCGAGGCGCGCGTGCTGGTCGTCGGCTGGGGCTCGTCCTACGGCCCGATCGGCGCGGCCGCGCGCCGGGTGCGCAAGCTGGGGATGCCGGTGGCGCACGCGCACCTGCGGCACCTCAACCCGTTCCCCAAGAACCTGGGCGACGTGCTCGCCCGGTACGACCGGGTCGTCGTGCCGGAGATGAACCTGGGTCAGCTGGCGCTGCTGCTGCGCGCCAGGTACCTGGTCGACGCCATCAGCTACACGAAGGTGCAGGGCCTGCCGTTCAAGGCCGAGGAGCTGCAGGACGTGCTCGCCGATGTGATCAAGGGAGTGTCCGAATGACGGCGACGGAACTGGGGCTGCCCGGCGTGGGGGGCCTGGTCGGCGTGCCCACGACGGACGAGCCGCAGAAGGCCAAGGACTACAAGTCGGACCAGGAGGTCCGCTGGTGCCCCGGCTGCGGCGACTACGTCGTGCTCAACGCCGTGCAGTCCTTCCTGCCCACGCTGGGCCTCAAGCGCGAGAACATCGTGTTCGTCTCGGGGATCGGCTGCTCGTCGCGGTTCCCGTACTACATGAACACCTACGGCATGCACTCGATCCACGGCCGTGCGCCGGCCATCGCGACCGGGCTGGCCGTGGCCCGGCCGGACCTGTCGGTGTGGGTCGTCACCGGTGACGGCGACGCGCTGTCCATCGGCGGCAACCACCTGATCCACACGCTGCGCCGCAACGTGAACCTCAAGATCCTGCTGTTCAACAACCGGATCTACGGCCTGACCAAGGGCCAGTACTCGCCCACCTCCGAGGAGGGCAAGGTCACCAAGTCCACGCCGCTCGGGTCGCTCGACCACCCGTTCAACCCGGTGTCGCTGGCGCTGGGCGCGGAGGCCACGTTCGTCGGCCGCGCGGTCGACTCGGACCGGGCGGGCCTGACCGAGGTGCTGCGGCAGGCCGCCGAGCACCGCGGGTCGGCGCTGGTGGAGATCTACCAGAACTGCCCGATCTTCAACGACGGCGCGTTCGACGTGCTCAAGGACTCCGACGAGGCCGCCCGCCGGATCATCAACGTGGTCGACGGGCAGCCCATCACCTTCGGCAACGGCGAGTACGCCGTGGTGCGCGAGGGCTTCGGCTTGGCCGTGGCCAAGTCGGCGGACGTCGCGCCGGAGGACGTCGTGGTGCACGACGCGTCGGACCTGAACCTGTCGTTCGCGCTGTCGCGGCTGTCGACGCAGGACTTGCAGCACACGGTGACCGGTGTGTTCCGCAACGTCGCCCGCACCACGTACGACGACGCGGCACGGGCCCAGGTGGAGCACGCCAAGGCCGCCAAGCCCGCCGACCTGCGCGCGCTGCTGCACGGCAAGGACACCTGGACCGTCGCAGGCTAGGGCGCCGGCACCCGTGCAAATGGAGAACCCCCTGTTCCGCCTCCCGGAACAGGGGGTTCTCGCACTTCCCTCCCCAGGGAAGAGCTCGGGTCACGGCGCCTGGCGGAAGCCTGCCTTCTCGGCGTCGGCCGTGGTGCGGAACCAGACGTCGGCGCGGGTCTCGCGGAAGTTCGCCGACTCGTCGGTGAAGTAGCGGCGACCGGTGAGGGTCGCCTTGACCTGGAACTCCGGCGCGGGCGCCAGGCCGTCGGACTTCGGCAGCACCGAACCGGGGCCGAACGGCGAACGCGGGTTGAACCCCTCCTGCTGGCCCTGGAAGCGGGTGCTGCCGGGCGCGGGCTGCCGGCCGCCGGTGCTCGGGCTGAACCCGACCGGGCGGGGGCGGACCGGGCGCGGTGGCGGCGGCTTGATGGGCTGCGGTGAGAGCGGTGCGGGAGGCGTGCGCTGGGCGCCCGTGGGCCGGGTGGGGCGCTGGGGCAGGCCGGTCGGGTTCATCGGCAGCGGGTTGCCGGCGAGCAGTTCGGGCGAGAGCGTGGGCACGAACGGCTGGTCGTTGCCGGACGACGGCGCCGGGCGGGTCTGCTCGGGTTCCGGCTCCTGCTCCTCGTCGGAGTCCGGCAGCGGCTCGAACAGGCTGCGCGGGCGGGCCGGCTCGTCCTTCTTCGGCTCCGCGGCCTTGGGTTCGGGCCGGGGCTCGGCGGACCGGGTGGGCAGGGACGGGTCGGCCGGGACGAACGTGGGCTCGAACGCCGGCGGCTCGACGTGCTCCGGCGCCGTCACCTCGGGCGCCGTCACCTCGGGCGCCGTCACCTCGGGTTCGGCCACGACCTCGGTCTCGACGACCGGCTCGCGCTCGGCGACCGGCTCGGGCTCCGCGACCGGCTCCGGCGCTCGCGACGGCTCGGGCAACCGGGACGGCTCGGCTGCCTCGGACCTCGGCTCCACCGGCCCGGCGTCGACCACGGCGCGGATGATGTCGGTCCGCGGCCCTTCGTTGCGGAACACATCGTCCCGGCGCGCTTCTTCTCGACGCGCCTCGTCGCGGCCTGCCTCGTCGTGCCGTGCGTCGTCGTGCCGTGCGTCGTCCTGGCGCGCCTCGTGCCGGCGGGTCTCCTTCTGGCGGGCCTCGTTGCGCGACAGCTCGTTCAGGAACGCCTCGTCACTGGGCGTGGCGCTGACGGTGGGCTCGGACAGCTCGCCCCGGGCCGACTCGACGTCCACGGGTGCGAAGTGGCCGGTCAGGTCGTGCTCGGGCCACACCTGCGGCTCGGGCTCCTCGGCCCGCCGCTGCTCGCCGTCCACCTCGGCGATGGCCCGCGCCAGCTCGGTGGCCGGGATGAGCGCCGTCTCCTCGGCCGGGGAGGGCCTGCGCTCCGGCTCGTCCTCCTCCTCGTGGCCGGCGGTGTCCACGTCCTCGTCGTAGACCTCGCGGACGGGCTCCTCGCGCCACACCTCGCGCGGCTGGAAGACCTGGACCTCCGGCGGCGCGGTCGGCTCGTCCTGCCGGGGTGCGACCTCGGCCACCGCGGCGGCCGGCACGGCCGGCATCAGCGTCGTCTCCTCGGCGGGCAGCTCAGGCTCGTCCTCGGGCCGGTGCGGCCGCGGCTTCGGCTCCAGCGTCTCCCGGCTGTCCTGGCCCGGCGCGAGCCGCTCGAACAGGCTGCGCGGCGGCTCGTCGAACTCGGGGAAGTCGTGCTGCTCCTCGAAGTCGGACAACGGCCGGTGCTCGTCGTCCAACTCCTCCAGCAGCGAGTCGCGCTGGTCGAGCTTCATGTTCGACACGTCGTAGCGGACGGGTTCGGCCGCACCCTCGAAGCGGGCGCGCTCGGGCGCGGCGACCTCGTAGCGCGCGGGCTCCGGCGTCAGCACGTCGTCCGCCAGCGAGCGGGACGCCTCGACGTGCCAGTTGTCGAACTCGTCACCGGGCTCGGACCTCGGTGCGACCGAGCCGGCCGCGGAGGTGGCGGCGGCGGGGCGTGGCGACGTGAGGAGGCGTTCCTCCAGGTCCTCCAGCTCTCGCTTGGCCGGGCGCACCAGGACCAGCCAGGTGAGCGCGACGCCTGCCACGAAGGACAGCAGGCTCCACAGCCACACCTGCCCGAAGAGCGAACTCACGGGAGACCCTCCCACTGCTGCTTGTCACACACCCCGACACGCTCCGCTTCCGAGCCTTCACCCGGTAGGGGAAGCGGTGCAAAACTACCCTGACCGCCGGGTCCGGCGCGTGGGGCCGGCCGGACCTGTGACCAGGGTTAGATAGTAGGCCACTCGGAGCAACTGACCAGCCAAAACGGCTGGCGTACAGTAGCCCGTGTGCCGCCGTTGACCAACGCCTCCAGTGTTGCGAAGGATGTTGACCGCACCAACCGGGGGATGGCTTTCGGCGTCGGCGCCTACCTGCTCTGGGGCATCGTGCCCGCTTACTGGCCGTTGCTGCAGCCCGCCGGATCGGTGGAGATCCTGGCTCACCGGATCGCGTGGTCGCTGGTGGTGATGGCGGTGATCACCGCCGCGCTCGGCCGCTGGGCGGGTATCCGCAGGCTGTCGGGTCGCGGCTGGCTGATGGTGACCGCCGCGTCCGTGCTCATCGCGGTCAACTGGGGCGTCTACATCCACGCGGTGAACACCGGGCACGTCGTGGAGGCCGCGCTCGGGTACTTCATCAACCCGCTGGTCAGCGTGCTGCTCGGGGTGTTCGTCCTGCGCGAACGTTTGCGCCTGCCGCAGTACGCGGCGCTCGCGATCGCGGTGACGGCGGTCGTGGTGCTGGCCGTGGACTACGGCAGGTTGCCGTGGATCTCGTTGGCGCTGGCCTGCTCGTTCGGGTTCTACGGGTTGCTGAAGAAGACGGTGCCGCTGGACGCGACGGCCAGCCTGACCGCGGAGAGCCTGGTGCTCGCCCCGGTGGCGGTGGGCTACCTGCTCTGGCTCGGGCCCGCCGGGACGTTCCACTCCGGTGGGTGGGGGCACGCGTTGTGGCTGGTCTCGGCGGGGCTCGTCACCGCGATCCCGTTGATCCTGTTCGGGGCGGGCGCCCGGCTCGTGCCGCTGGTGACCATGGGCATGTTGCAGTACCTGGCGCCGGTGCTCCAGTTCGCGTGGGGCGTGTTCGTGATGCACGAGCCGATGCCCGCGTCCCGCTGGTTCGGCTTCGCGCTGGTCTGGCTGGCCCTGCTGGTCTTCACCGTCGACGCCCTCCGCACCCGCCGCCGCCTCCCCCTCCCCACCCTCCCCTAACCGCGAGTCGAACCTTCAAGTCCCGCGTGTCCTACGTTCGCGTCGCGCGTGTCCTACGTTCAGAACACCCGAGTTCAACGCTCAGAACACGACCGGCCGTCCTGAGTGTTGAACTCGGGGTACCTGAACGTAGGACACGCGCGTTCTGAACGTAGGACACGCGCGTGCTGAACGTAGGACACGCGCGTGCTGAACGTAGGACACGCGCGTGCTGAACGTAGGACACGCGCGTGCTGAACGTAGGACACGCGCGTGCTGAACGTAGGACACGCGCGTGCTGAGGGTTGGACTCTCGTGGTTAGTGGGTGCGGGTGACGACGTAGTCGCTGACGGATTCGAGGGCGTTGCGGGCGGTGCCGGCCGGGAGGGCGCTCAGGGTGGCGCGGGCACGGGCGGCGTAGTCGTCCAGGGTTTGGCGGGCCCGTTGGAGGCCGGAGGAGGCACGCAGGAGGGTCAGGGCCTCGGCCACCTCGGCGTCGTCGGTGATGGGGCCGGCCAGCAGTTTGGCCAGGCGTGAGTCCGGCTCGTCCTGCAGGGCGTAGAGCATCGGCAGCGTCTTCACGCCCTCGCGCAGGTCGGTGCCCGGGGTCTTGCCCGACTCCTCCGACGGCGAGGCGATGTCGATGACGTCGTCGGAGATCTGGAACGCCGCACCGATCACGTCGCCGTACGCCCGCAGCGCCTCCACCTGCGCCGCGCTGACGTCGGAGAACATCGCGCCGAACCGGGCGGCGGTGGCGATCAGCGAACCGGTCTTCTCCTCGATCGTGGTCAGGTAGTGCGCGACCGGGTCCTCACCGGGCCGCGGGCCCATCGTCTCCCGCATCTGACCGGTCACCAGCTCGGAGAACGTCTCCGCGATGATCCGCGCCGCACCCGTGCCCAGGTCGGCGACCAGCGCGGACGCGTGCGCGAACAGGTAGTCGCCGGTCAGGATCGCGATGCTGTTGTCCCACTTCGCGTTGGCCGACTCCGCGCCGCGGCGCATGGTGGCCTCGTCCATGACGTCGTCGTGGTAGAGCGTGGCGAGGTGGGTCAGCTCGACGACGGCCGCCGCCTTGATCACGCTCTCCCGGTCCCACGTGCCGCCGAACTGGGCGGACAGGATGGTGAACAGCGGGCGGATGCGCTTGCCGCCCGCGCTCACCAGGTGCAGGGACGTCTCCATCACCGGGTGGAACTCGCTCTGCACGACCTTGTGCAGCAGCTCCTCCACCTCGGCCAGGCCGTCCTGAACCACCTCCGCGAGCACGGGGTCCGCAAACCGGAACCCCGTCCCCGCCCGCTCGCTACTGGTCACGGCTACAGAGCCTACGTACCACTAGAAGATGAACGTTCCGGCACCCGCCCAATCGAGGACATCGGGCGGGTAAACGCCGAGCACGAGCGTGACCGCCGCACCCAGGGTGATCGCGATCGTGGTGAACGCGCCGGGCACGCTCACCGTCGGGCCGTCGGCCGCGGGCTCGCTGAAGTACATCAGCACGATCACCCGCAGGTAGAAGAACGCCGCCACCGCCGACGCCACCAGCGCGATGACCACCAGCGGCGTCATGCCGGCCTCGATGGCCGCCGCGAACACCGCGAACTTGCCGACGAAACCGCTGGTCAGCGGCAGACCGGCGAGGGCGAGCAGCAGGAAGGTGAACACGGCCGCCGCCAACGGCGACCGCTTCGCCAGACCGGCCCACTGGGACAGGTGGGTGGCCTCGCCGTCGGCGTTGCGCACCAGGCTGACGATGCCGAACGCGGCGATCGTGGTGAAGCCGTAGGCCATCAGGTAGAACATCGTCCCGGACAGGCCCGCGTCGTTCAGCGAGATCGCGCCGATCAGCAGGAACCCCGCGTGCGCCACCGACGAGTACGCGATCATCCGCTTCACGTCGGTCTGGGTGAGGCCGAGGACCGCGCCGATCACCATGGACGCGATGGCCACGCCCCACAGCACGCCGGACCACTCCCAGCTCGACCGCTCGAACGCGCCGTACAGCACGCGCAGGATGCCGCCGAACGCGGCGACCTTCGTGCACGCCGCCATGAACGCCGTCACGGGCGTGGGCGAGCCCTGGTAGACGTCGGGCGTCCACGCGTGGAACGGGCCGACCGAGGCCTTGAACAGCAGACCCACGATCAGCAGGCCGAAGCCCGCGTAGAGCAGCGTGTCGGAGCGGTCCGTGGCGGTGGTGGCACTGGCGATGTCGGACAGCTTCACCGAGCCCGCGAAGCCGTACAGCAGGGCCACGCCGTACAGGAAGAACGCCGACGCGAACGCGCCGAGCAGGAAGTACTTCACCGCGGCCTCCTGCGACAGCAGGCGGCGACGGCGGGCCAGACCCGCCATCAGGTACAGCGGCAGCGACAGCACTTCCAGCGCGATGAACATGGTGAGCAGGTCGTTCGCCGCGACGAAGGTCATCATGCCGCCGAGCGCGAACAGCGTCAGCGGGAAGACCTCGGTCTGCATCTCCCGCAGGCGCAGCTGGTCGCGGGCGCCGACCGAGCCGGGCAGGATCGAGGCGTCCGCCACGAACGCGCCGCCCGGTTCGACGGACCGGTCCGCGATGAGCAGCACCGAGCCGAGGCCGAGCAGCAGCAGCGTGGCCCACAGGAAGATCACCGGCTGGTCCACCGCGATGGTGCCCGCCAGGGTGAGCTTGCCCTGCTCCAGCGTCTCGTCGGCAACCGCGTACGCCAGCAGCACCAGACCGGCGCCGACCAGCGTCAGGACGGTCAGCACGACCTGCGCCGCCCACCGCGAGGTCTTCGGCAGGAACGCCTCGAACAGCACGCTGAGGCAGGCTGCGCCGAGGACGATCAGCAACGGTGCGACGGCCCCGTAGTCGATCTCCGGGGCTTGCAGCCGCTCCACTTGCGAGAGGAACGTCGTCACGTCACTTGCCTTCCTGCGCGACCGGGTCGGCCACACCGACCTCGCTGAGCGTCGCCCCGACGGACGGGGTGATCACGTCCAACACCGGCTTCGGGTAGAAGCCGAGCACCAGGATCAGTGCCACCAGCGGCGCGAGCACGGCCAGTTCGCGCTTGTTCAGGTCGGGCACCGAGGCCTTCTCCGGGTCGACCGCCGCACCGGGGCCGCCGACCAGGTTGACCATCGCGGTGCCGCGCACCGGGCCCTGGAACACCCGCTGGTACAGCCACAGGACGTACAGCGCGGCCAGGACCATGCCGACGGCGGCCAGGACCGTGTAGACCGGCTCGTTCGGGTAGGAGCCGACGAGCACCAGGAACTCGCTCACGAACGAGTTGGTGCCCGGCAGCGCCAGCGACGACAGGCCGGCCACGAAGAACAGCCCGCCCAGCACCGGGGTGAGCTTGGCCATGCCGCCGTAGTCCTCGATCAGGCGCGAACCGCCCCGGGCCATCACCATGCCGACGACCAGGAACAACATGCCGGTCGAGATGCCGTGGTTGACCATGTAGAGCACCGCGCCCGTGCCGGCCTGCGAGCTGAACGCGAAGATGCCCAGCGCGATGAAGCCGAAGTGCGCGATCGAGGTGTAGGCCACGAACCGCTTCATGTCGGACTGGCCGACGGCGAGCAGCGAGCCGTACAGGATGCCGACCACGGCCAGGATCAGCACCAGCGGCGCGAGCTCCTTGCTGGCCGCCGGGAACAGCGGCAGGCAGTAGCGCAGGAAGCCGAACGTGCCGATCTTGTCCAGGATGCCGACCAGCAGCACGCCGGCGCCGACGGGCGCCTCCGCACCGGCGTCGGGCAGCCAGGTGTGCAGCGGCACCAGCGGCGCCTTGATGGCGAACGCCACGAAGAAGCCGAGGAACAGCCAGATCTGGGTGGACAGCGGCAGCTCCCGCGTCACCGTGACCAGCGTCGCCCAGTCGAACGTGCCCGAGCCGAGCTTGTCCGCGCTGACCACGTACAGGCCGATCACCGAGGCCAGCATGATCAGGCCGCCGAGCAGCGAGTACAGGAAGAACTTCATCGCCGCGTACTGCCGGTTCGGCCCGCCGAAGCGGCCGATCAGGAAGTACATCGGGACCAGCACGGCCTCGAAGAACACGTAGAAGACGAACACGTCGGTGGCCGCGAAGACACCGACCATGCCGGTCTGCATGGCCAGCAGCAGCGCGAAGAACCCGCCCGCGCTGCGGCCCTCGGGCAGCTTGTCGGCCCACGAGCCGCCGATGACGACCGGCACCAGGAACGCGATCAGCGCGATCATCACCAGCGCGATGCCGTCCACGCCGAACGACAGGTGCACGCCGAAGGCGGGGATCCAGTCGGCCGAGCTGGTGAGCTGCAACCGCTCGCCGCCCGGGTCGAACGCCGTCCACGCCAGTACGGCGAGCCCCAGCTCCACCAGCGAGAACGCCAGCGCGACCGTCTTGGCCAACCGGTCGTTGCCCCGCAGGAACGCCACCACCAGGCTGCCGACGAGCGGCAGCAGGAGCAGCGCGATCAGCGTCCAGCTCACGAGAACCTCACCATCAGCAGCGCGCCCAGGACGAAGACCGCACCCAGGAGCATGGAGAGCGCGTACGAGCGCACGAACCCGGTCTGCAACCTGCGCAGCCGGCCCGAGCTACCGCCCAGCAGCGCCGCCGACCCGTTCACCAGGCCGTCGACGCCCTTGTTGTCCACGAACACCAGCGCGCGGGTGAGCCAGGTGCCCGGCCGCGCAAACAGCGCCTCGTTCAGCGCGTTGCCGTACAGGTCGGCGCGCGCGGCGCGGACCGGGAACGACACCCGCACCGGGCGTTCCACCGGCTGCGGCCGCCGGCCGAACAGCAGGAACGCGATCAGCACGCCCAACGCCGACAGGCCGAGCACCAGGAAGTTCACCACGCTGTGCGAGAGCACGCCGTGCTGCTCCTGCAACTCGCCCAGCGACGGCGTGAGCCAGCCGGACAGGTTGTGGTTCGACTCGAAGAACCAGCCCGCGCCGACCGAGCCGACCGCCAGCACGATCATCGGCACCGTCATCGACAGGCCGGACTCGTGCGGGTGGTACTCGCGGCCGTCGGCCGACTTCAGCTCGGTGTAGCGGGGCTTGCCCAGGAACACCAGGAACAGCAGGCGGGTCATGTAGAACGCGGTGATGCCCGCGCCCAGCGCGGCCACGCCGCCGAACACCCAGCCGCGCCAGCCCGGCTCGCTGAACGCCGCCGCGATGATGGCGTCCTTGGAGAAGTAGCCGGACAGGAACGGGAAGCCGATCAGCGCCAGGTAGCCCAACGTCCAGGTGACGAAGGTGATCGGCATCTTCCTGGCCAGGCCGCCCATGCGCCGGATGTCGCCCTCGTCGTTCATGCCGTGCATGACCGAACCGGCGCCGAGGAACAGGCCCGCCTTGAAGAAGCCGTGCGTGAGCAGGTGCATGATGCCCAGCGCGTAGCCGACCGGTCCGAGGCCGACGGCCAGGATCATGTAGCCGATCTGGCTGACCGTCGAGTAGGCCAGCACCTTCTTGAAGTCGTCGTAGGCGCAGCCGATGACGCACCCGATCAGCAGCGTCAGCCCACCGATGATCATCACGACCAGGCGACCGTCGGCGCTGAGGTTGTAGATCGGGTTCGAGCGGGCGATCAGGTACACGCCCGCGGTGACCATGGTCGCCGCGTGGATCAGCGCGGAGACCGGCGTCGGGCCCGCCATCGCGTCGGGCAACCACGCCTGGAGCGGGAACTGGCCGGACTTGCCGCACGCGCCGAGCAGCAGCAGCAACGTGATGGCCAGCACCTCGGCCGACGAGAACTCGTCGACGCGGGCGAACACCTCGGTGAACTGGGTGGTGCCCAGCGTCTTGAACATCAGGAAGATGGCGATCGCCAGACCCAGGTCGCCGACCCGGTTCATCAGGAACGCCTTCTTCGCGGCCGACGCCGCTTCCGGCTTGTGCTGGTACCAGCCGATGAGCAGGTAGGACGCCAGACCCACGCCCTCCCAGCCGAAGTACAGGGTCACGAAGCCGTTGCCGAGCACCAGCAGCAGCATCGCGGCGACGAAGAGGTTCAGGTAGGCGAAGAACTTCCGCCGCCCGGCCTCGTGCGCCATGTAGCCGATCGAGTAGATGTGGATCAGCGACCCGACACCGGTGATCAGCAGCACGAACGTCAGCGACAGCGGGTCCAGGCGCAGCCCGAACTCCACGTCGAGCGCGCCGACCGGGATCCAGTCGAACAGGTGCAGCTCGCTGCTGCGCTGCTCCGGGGAGCGCGCCAGCGTGTCGAAGAACAGCGCGACCCCGTAAGCGAACGCGGCGATCACGGTGGCGCAGCCCAGCAGGTGACCCCACTTGTCGGTGCGCTTGCCACCCACGAGCAGCACGAGCGCGCCGAACGCCGGCAGGGCGAGCAACAACCACGCGAGACCGCCGATCCCGCCGGCGGCAATAGGTTCCGTCACCGGTGACCCCTCAGTACTTCAGCAGGTTGGAATCGTCGACCGAGGCCGAGCGACGCGTCTTGAAGATCGCCATGATGATCGTCAGACCGACCACGACCTCGGCCGCGGCGACGACCATCACGAAGAACGCCATCACCTGGCCGTCCAGCGCGCCGTTGATCCGGGCGAACGTGACCAGGCTGAGGTTCACCGCGTTGAGCATCAGCTCCACGCACATGAACACCACGATGGCGTTGCGCCGCACCAGAACGCCGACCGCGCCGAGGCTGAACAGCAGCGCGGACAGCAGCAGGTAGTACGTAGGGGTCACGACGACTCTCCCTTGAGCGCGTGCGCGTCGGCCTGGTGCCCGGTGCCGGACACCTCCGCGACGTCGTCGTCGAGAGTTTCCTTGGCGGTCGTCTCGATCAGCTCGGACAGGGACTCGGCGGCGACCGAGCCGTCCGGCAGCAGGGCGGGCGTGGCCACCGAGTTGGCGGTGGCGAACACGCCGGGGCCGGGCAGCGAGCCGGGGCGGTTGCCCCGGAAGCGCTCCTCGACCAGCTGCTTCTGGGTCTTCTTGGCGTCCTTGCCGGTGCGCGAGGTGAACGCGAGCACCATGGCGCCGACCGCCGCGGTGATCAGCAGCGCCGAGGTCAGCTCGAACGGGAACAGGTAGTCGGTGAACAGCGCCTCGCCGATGTTGGCGACGTTGCCGCCGTTCTGCGTGTTCTGCGCGGCCAGGCCGACCGGCTCCACGTCGGTCAGCGCGCGGGCGACCGAGGCGACCACGATGCCGGCGAAGCCGACGCCGATGACCGCCGCGGCGAGCCGTTGGCCCCGCAGCACCTCGACCACCGAGTCGGAGCTGTCCCGGCCGACCAGCATCAGCACGAACAGGAACAGCATCATGATCGCGCCGGTGTAGACGATGATCTGCACGAAGCCGAGGAACGGCGCCTGCTGCACCATGTAGAGCACGCCGAGGCTGAGCATGGTGAGCACCAGCCACAGCGCCGAGTGCACGGCGTTGCGCGCGAAGAGCATGCCCAGCGCGCCGGCCAGGGCGAGCGGGCCGAGGATCCAGAACGCGACCGCCTCGCCGGTGGTGACGGTGTCGACCACGCGCTGGACCTCGTCGGGCTGCTGGGCCAGGAGCATGAGGCTCACTTCAACGCCTCCTCGGGGCCCGTCTCGACCAGCGAGCCTTCCGGCACGCCCGCCTTGCGCGCGAGCGTCGGCCCGTTCACGTAGTAGTCCTGCTCGTTCTCGCCCAGCCGCATCGGGTGCGGCGGCTGCTCCATGCCGGACAGCAGGGGCGCGAGCAGGTCTTCCTTGGTGAAGATCAGCTTCTGGCGGTTGTCGTCGGCCAGCTCGTACTCGTTGGTCATGGTGAGCGAGCGGGTCGGGCACGCCTCGATGCACAGGCCGCAGCCGATGCACCGCAGGTAGTTGATCTGGTAGTCGGCGCCGTAGCGCTCACCCGGGGAGTAGCGCTCCTCCTCGGTGTTGTCACCGCCCTCGACGAAGATCGCGTCCGCCGGGCAGGCCCACGCGCACAGCTCGCAGCCCACGCACTTCTCCAGCCCGTCCGGGTGCCGGTTGAGCTGGTGGCGGCCGTGGAACCGCGGCGCGGTGACCTTCTTGACCTCGGGGTACTCCTCGGTGACGACCTTCTTGAACATCGTGCCGAAGGTGACGCCGAAGCCCTTGACGGGATCAAACACGCCCATCGCTGGCCTCCTTGTGTGAAGCTGCGGGTACCGCTGCCGGTTCCTGCGTCTGGTTGTCGGCGCCGGGTAGCTCGGCGACCCGCACCTGCCTGCGCGGCGGTGACTTGGGCACCTTGAGGTCCAGCGGTGGCACCGGGTAGCCGCCACCGGTGACCGGCACGGCGTCGGGGTCGTGCGGCTCGCGCTTGTCCGGCAGCAGGAACGCGATCAGCAGGACGGCCACGAGGAACGCGCCGATCACGATCAGCGCGGTGCTGGTGTCCAGACCGCTGCCGGACTCCCACTCCTGGCGCAGGTAGCGGGCGAACGCCACCGCGACGAACCAGACCAGCGCGATCGGGACCAGGAACTTCCAGCCCAGCCGCATGAACTGGTCGTAGCGCAGGCGGGGCAGCGTGCCGCGCAGCCAGATGAACAGGAACAGGAACGCCAGCGTCTTGACCACGAACCAGAGCAGGCCGAACCAGCCGCTGTTGAGCAGGTGGTCGTCGCCGACGAACGGGAACCGCCAGCCGCCCAGGAACAGGGTGGTGGCCAGCGCCGAGACGGTCACCATGTTGACGTACTCGGCGAGGAAGAACAGCGCGAACTTCAGCGAGCTGTACTCGGTGTGGAAACCGCCGACCAGCTCCGACTCGGCCTCGGGGAGGTCGAACGGCGCGCGGTTGGTCTCGCCGACCATCGAGATGACGTAGATGATGAAGCTGACCGGCAGCAGGTAGAAGTACCAGCCGCCGCTCTGCGAGTCGACGATGTCCGCGGTGGACAGCGAGTGCGAGTGCATCACCACCGCGACGATCGACAGGCCCATCGCGATCTCGTAGGAGATCACCTGCGCGGCCGAGCGCAGCGCGCCCAGCAGCGGGTACGGCGAGCCGGACGCCCAGCCCGACAGCACGATGCCGTAGACGCCCAGCGAGGAGCAGGCCAGCACGACCAGCACGCCGACCGGCAGGTCGACCAGCTGCAGCGCGGTGGTCTCGCCGAAGATCGAGACCTCGCCGCCGAGCGGGATCACCGAGAAGGCGACGAACGCGGGGATGCAGGAGATCACCGGGGCCAGGAAGAACACCCACTTGTCCGCCAGGACGGGCCGGATGTCCTCCTTGAACGCGAGCTTCAGGCCGTCGGCGAGCGACTGGAGCCAGCCGTTCGGGCCGACCCGGTTGGGCCCGGGGCGCTGCTGCATCCGGGCCACGACCTTGCGCTCCCAGTTGATCATGAACAGCGTCATGACCACGAGGAACGCGAAGATCCCGACGACCTTCACGATGATCAGCCAGAGCGGATCGTCGGCGAGGAGTTCAGCCGTGCTCATGCCGTGCCTCCGACGGGCGAGGTGTTCTTCTCAGCGGAGCCCGCGACGAGCGGAGCGACGGCCACCAGGGAGCCGTGGCCGGCGACGAGGTTGCGCCGCACGGTGACCGCGCCCGAGTTGCCGGGCAGCCACACGACGCCGTCGGGCAGGTCGGCCGCCTCGACCGGCAGCACCACCTCGCCCCGGTCGGTGGAGACGGTGATCACGCCACCGAGCTCGACACCCAGGTGCGCGGCGGTGGCCGCGGACAGCTTGGCCACCACCGGGCGCGCGGTGCCCGCCAGGTTCGGCTCGTCGTCCTGCAACGAGCCGTTGTCCAGCAGCCTGCGCCAGGTCGCCAGCACGGCCTGCCCGGCCTTGGGCTGGGTGAGCAGCGGCGTCGGCACCGTGGGCGCGGTCGCCCGGGCACCGACCGGCGCGACGCCCAGTCTGGCCAGGTCGGCCGCCGCGGCGGCCGGGGTCTGGGTGAACAGGTCGGCGTCCATCTCCACGGCCAGGGTGTCGAGCACCCGGCCGTCCGGCAGCGCGCCGGTGCCCTCGATCGTGGTGCCGAAGGGGCGCGGGCGGCCCTCCCAGTTCAGGTAGCTGCCCGCCTTCTCCACCGCGGGCGCGACCGGGAGCACCACGTCGGCGTGCGCGGTGACCGCGCTGTGCCGAAGCTCCAGGCTCACCACGAAGCCGGTGAAGTCCAACGCGCGCTCGGCCAGCGCCGGGTCCGGCAGGTCGAACGGGTCGACACCGCCGACCACCAGCGCGTCCAGCGCACCGCTCGCGGCGGCGGTCAGGATGCCGGTGGTGTCGCGGCCCGCCTGCGCGGGCAGCGCGCCCTCCGCCAGGCCCCACGCCCGCTCGACCTCGGCGCGCGCCGCCTCGTCGCTGACCAGGCGACCGCCCGGCAGCAACGTCGGCAGCAGGCCGGTCTCCAGCGCACCGCGCTCGCCGGCGCGGCGCGGAACCCACGCGACCTTCGCGCCGGTCCGCTCGGCCAGCGCGGCGACCGCGGAGAACAGGCCGGGCACCTCGGCGGCGCGTTCGCCGACCAGGATCACCGCACCCGGCTTGGCCAGCTCCTCGACCACGTCGGCGGCGTGCTCGGGCAGCGCGTTGATCGCCGACGGCTCGCCGCCGGGCACGCACGCGAGCAGCACGCCGTTCGTCTTCTCCACCGCGGGCGTCGTGTACTGGCCCAGGTGGTAGACCTTCGTCCGGTTCGTGCGGGCCGCCTTGCGCAGCCGCAGGAACACGATCGGCGACTCCTCTTCCGGCTCGAACGCGACCAGCAGCGCGGCGGGCGCGGACTCGATGCCGGCGTAGGTGACGCCGCCGTTGTCCGGGTTCGTGCCGACGATGGCGCCGGTCAGGAACTCCAGCTCCTCGGCGGAGTGGGCGCGGGCCCGGAAGTCGACGTCGTTGGTGCGCAGCGCGATCCGGGCGAACTTCGAGTACGCGTAGGCGTCCTCGACGGTGAGCCTGCCGCCGGCCAGCACGCCGACGCCCTTGCCGTCACGCGCCTTCGCCAGGCCCTCGGCCGCGTACTGCAGCGCCTCGGTCCACGACGACTCGCGCAGCTCGCCGCTGGCCTTGTCGCGCACCAGCGGGCGGCGGATCCGGTCGCTCGCACCCGCGTAGGCGAAGGCGAAGCGGCCCTTGTCGCAGGTCCACTCCTCGTTGACCTCGGGCGCGTCGCCCGCCAGCCGGCGCTGCACCTTGCCGCGCCGCCAGTCGGTGCGCGTCGAGCAGCCCGACGAGCAGTGCTCGCACACACCGGGCGTGGACACCAGGTCGAACGGCCGGGCGCGGAACCGGTACGCGGCGCTGGTCAGCGCGCCCACCGGACAGATCTGGATGGTGTTGCCGGAGAAGTAGGACTGGAACGGCTTCTCCTGCGCCACGCCGATCTGCTGCTGCGAGCCGCGCTCCAGCAACTCGATGAACGGGTCGCCCGCGATCTGCGCGGAGAACCGCGTGCAGCGCTGGCACAGCACGCACCGCTCGCGGTCGAGCAGGACCTGCGTGGAGATCGGGATCGGCTTGGGGAACGTCCGCTTGTGCTCGTGGAACCGGGAGTCCGCGCGGCCGTGCGCCAACGCCTGGTTCTGCAACGGGCACTCGCCGCCCTTGTCGCAGATCGGGCAGTCCAGCGGGTGGTTGATGAGCAGCAGCTCCATCACGCCCTGCTGCGCCTTGTCCGCCACCGGCGAGGTCAGCTGGGTCTTGACCACCATGCCGTCGGCGACCGTCATGGTGCAGGAGGCCTGCGGCTTCGGCATCGGCCGGCCGCCCATCTCCACCTCGACCAGGCACTGCCGGCAGGCGCCCGCGGGCTCCAGCAACGGGTGGTCGCAGAAGCGCGGGATGACGGTGCCGAGCCGTTCCGCGGTGCGGATCAGCAGCTCGCCCTTGGGCGCGACGACCTCCACGCCGTCGATGACGAGCTTCACGTGGCCCTCGGGGACCACGAGCTCGGCTTTCTGTTCGGGCGCGATCGTCATGCGCTAGCTCCAGCCAGGACCTGTGAGTTCTGGTCGCACAAGGCCAGGAACTCGTGCTTGAAGTACTTGATGCCGCTGGTGATCGGGCTGACCGCGCCGTCACCGAGGGCGCAGAACGAGCGACCCAGGATGTTGTCACAGACGTCCAGCAGCGTGTCGATGTCGGCGGCCGTGCCGTTGCCCGCCACCATCCGCTGGAGGATCTGCACGAGCCAGTAGGTGCCCTCGCGGCAAGGCGTGCACTTGCCGCAGGACTCGTGCTTGTAGAACTCGGTCCACTTCATGACCGCCCACGGCACGGACACCGTCTCGTTGAAGATCTGCAACGCGGTGGTGCCCAGCATCGAGCCCGCCTCGGCCGCGCCCTCGAAGTCCAGCGGCACGTCCAGGTGGTCGGCGGTGAACAGCGGGGTGGACGAGCCGCCCGGCGTCCAGAACTTCAGCGGGATGCCGTCCTTCATGCCGCCCGCCAGGTCGAGCAGCTCCCGCAGCGTGACGCCCATCGGCGCCTCGTACTGGCCGGGGCGCTCCACGTGGCCGGACAGCGAGAAGATCTTCGGGCCCGGCGAGCGCTCGCGGCCCATGGTGCGGAACCAGTCCGCGCCGCCGTTGACGATGTAGGGCACGCTGGCGATCGTCTCGACGTTGTTCACCACGGTCGGCGAGGCGTACAGGCCCGCGGTCGCCGGGAACGGCGGCTTGAGCCGGGGCTGGCCGCGCTTGCCCTCCAGCGAGTCCAGCAGCGCCGTCTCCTCGCCGCAGATGTAGGCGCCCGCGCCGGCGTGCACCACCACGTCGAGGTCGAAGCCCGAGCCGAGGATGTCCTTGCCCAGGTAGCCCGCCTCGTACGCCTCGCGCACGGCCGCGTGCAGCCGGCGGATCACGTGCAGCACCTCGCCGCGCACGTAGATCGCGGCGAAGTTCGCCCGGATCGCGTACGAGGTGATGACGATGCCCTCGATCAGCGAGTGCGGGTCCGCCATCATCAGCGGGATGTCCTTGCAGGTGCCCGGCTCGCCCTCGTCGGCGTTGATGACGAGGTAGTGCGGCTTGCCGTCGTTCTGCGGGATGAAGCCCCACTTCATGCCGGTGGGGAAGCCCGCGCCGCCGCGACCGCGCAGCCCGGAGTCCTTGCACTGCTGGATCAGCTGGTCCGGGTGCGCCTTGAGCGCCTTGCGCAGCGCCGTGTACCCCTCCAGCTGTTCGTAGGTCTTCAGCGTCCACGAGCGCGGCGACAGCCAGCGCTTCGTCAGGACGGGAGTCAGGGGTGCCGACGTGCTTGTCCCAGCGGAGGCACCATTAGATACGCCGACCATGTCCGCTCGCCTTCCCTACTTCTTCTCCGGCAGTGGCGGGAACTCCGCGTTGTCCGGCATGGCCGGCGCGGTCCACCCGCGTTCCGCGGCGATCTTGGCCCCGCGCACGGTCTCCGGCGCGGCCGACGGGCCGTCCAGGTCCGCGTCGCGGCCCTCGAAGAACCCGGCCAGCTGGAGCTCGGCCTGGCGGAAGTCGGTCAGCGGCGCGCCGCGCGTCGGGTGCGGCCTGTCCCCCGCCTGCAACGACTTCACCAGCTCCAGCGCGCCGTCCGGCGTCTGGTTGTCGAAGTACTCGTAGTTGACCTGGAGCACCGGGCCGAGGTCGCAGGCCGCCAGGCACTCGGCGTGCTCCAGCGTGATCGAGCCCGGCGTGCCCGGCTCCCCCGCGGTCTCCTCGTGGCCGACGTCGAGGTGGTCCTTGAGCCTGGCGTAGATCGCGTCACCGCCGAGCGCCGCGCACAGCGTGTTCGTGCAGACGCTGACCAGGTGCTCGCCGCACGGCCGGCGCTTGTACATGGTGTAGAACGTCGCGACCGCGCTGACCTCGGCGTTGGTCAGGTCGAGCTGGTCGGCGCAGAACGTGATGCCGGCCTGGCTGACGTAGCCCTCGACCGACTGCACCAGGTGCAGCATCGGCAGCAGCGCCGACCGCGCCTGCGGGTAGCGGGCGACGATCGCCCGCGCCCGCGCCGCGATCGACTCGTCGAACACGCTGGTGTCGACCGCGTTCTCGGTCACCAGCCGGTGGGTCTCGACGGGGTCCAGCGGCGAGGCCGCGTAGACCTCTTCGGAAGTGCTCATCGGTCACAACCACCCATCACCGGGTCGATAGAGGCCACCGACGCGATGACGTCGGCGACCATGCCGCCCTCGCACATCGCGGGCATCGACTGGAGGTTCACGAAGCTGGGTTCGCGCACGTGCACGCGCATCGGCCGGGTGCCGCCGTCGGAGACGATGTGGTAGCCCAGCTCGCCGCGCGGGGACTCGATCGGCACGTACACCTGGCCCGCCGGGACCGCGAAGCCCTCGGTGACCAGCTTGAAGTGGTGGATCAGGGACTCCATGGACTGGCCCATGATCTTGCGCACGTGCTCCAACGAGTTGCCCATGCCGTCCGCGCCGATGGTCAGCTGCGCGGGCCAGGCGATCTTGGCGTCGGCGACCATGACCGGGCCGGGCGTCAGGTTGTCCACGGCCTGCCGCACGATCCGCAGCGACTGGTGCATCTCCTCCAGCCGCAGCAGGTAGCGGGCGTAGGAGTCGGCGGCGTTCGACGTGGGCACGTCGAACTCGTAGTTCTCGTAGCCGCAGTAGGGCTCGACCTTGCGCAGGTCCCACGGCAGGCCCGCGGAGCGCAGGATCGGGCCGGTGATGCCCAGCGCGAGGCACGCGTCCACCGGCAGGTAGCCGACGCCCGCGAGCCGGTTGCGCCAGATCGGCTGGCCGGACAGCAGCTTCTCGTAGTCGGGCAGCCGGGAGTCCATCACCTTGATGAAGTCCTTGATCTTCTGCTCGGCGCCCTCGGGCAGGTCCTGCGCCAGGCCGCCGGGCCGGATGAACGCGTGGTTCATCCGCAGACCGGTCAGGAACTCCAGCAGGTGCAGGACCTCCTCGCGCTCGCGGAAGCCCGCGGTCATGCCGGTCAGCGCGCCCAGCTCCATGCCGCCGGTGGCCAGCGCCACCAGGTGCGAGCTGATCCGGTTGAGCTCCATGAGCAGCACGCGGATCGTCTGCGCCCGTTGCGGGACGGTCACGCCGAGCAGCTTCTCGACCGCCATGCAGTACGCGGCCTCGTTGTGCAGCGGGGCCAGGTAGTCCATGCGCGTCACGAACGTGACGCCCTGGGTCCAGTTGCGGTACTCGACGTTCTTCTCGATGCCGGTGTGCAGGTAGCCGATGACGCTGCGGGCCTGGGTGACCGTTTCGCCCTCCAGCTCCAGCACCAGGCGCAGCACGCCGTGCGTGGAGGGGTGCTGCGGACCCAGGTTCATGACGATGCGCTCGTCACCCGCGGCCTCGGCCAGCACCTCGTCCCAGTCGCCGCCGGTCACCGTGTAGACGGTGCCCTCGGTCGTCTCGCGGGAACCCGCGTACGCGTCGGGGTTCGACGTCGTGCGGTTCGCGTCGTGGGAGTCGCTGTCGCGGCCGGCGCCGTCGGTGGCGGTGCCGGTGGTCACGTCGGAAAGTCGCTCGGTCATGAGTAGGACCGCCTCTGGTCTGGCGGGGGGATCTCCGCGCCCTTGTACTCCACCGGGATGCCGCCGAGCGGGTAGTCCTTGCGCTGCGGGTGGCCGTCCCAGTCGTCCGGCATGAGGATCCGGGTGAGCCCCGGGTGGCCGTCGTAGACGATGCCGAACATGTCCCAGGTCTCGCGCTCCTGCCAGTCCGCTGTCGGGTAGACCGAGACCACGCTGGGGATGTGCGCGTCGTCCACGTCGACCGCGACCTCCAGCCGGATGCGCCGGCGGTAGGTCATCGACGTCAGGTGGTAGACCGAGTGCAGCCGCTGCGCCGCGTCCACGCCGTAGTCCACACCGGACACCGAGCTGCACAGCTCGAAGCGCAGCGCCGGGTCGTCGCGCAGGATCCGCGCCACCGCGACCAGGTTGTCCCGGCGCAGGTAGAAGGTGATCTCGCCGCGGTCGACGGTGATCTGCTGCACCGTGTCGGCGGGCAGGCCCTGCTCCCGGATCGCGGCCAGCAGCTCGTCGGCGACCTCGTCGAACCAGCCGCCGTAGGGCCGCTCGGACGGCGCGGCGACGTGGGCGGGCAGCCGCAGGCCGCCGAAGCCGGAGGTGTCGCCGGAGCCGGAGATGCCGAACATGCCCGCGCGCGCCTTGCCCGCGACCATGCCGCCGCGCGCGAGGTACTCCTCGTGCTGGGCCTCGTTCATGCTCGCCGAGCTGAGCGCCTCGTCGTTGCCCGGAGTGCCGGCGCCAGGGGTCTTGTCGACCTCTTTGTTCCCGCCCGAGCCGGTTGCGCCCGGGCCGGTCTCATTCGGGCTGGTCTCATTTGGCATTGCCGCTCACTTCTTCGCAAAGCGCTCGGAGGACGGGATCAGGTCCGTCTGGTGGCCCTGCTCGGCCAGCAGGGCGGCCCGGTTCGCTCCGAGCGGCTCGTCCATGATCTTCGCGTGGATCTTGAGGATCGCGTCGATCAGCATCTCCGGCCGCGGCGGACAGCCCGGCAGGTACATGTCGACCGGCACGACGTGGTCCACGCCCTGCACGACCGCGTAGTTGTTGAACATGCCGCCGCTGGAGGCGCACACGCCCATCGCCAGCACCCAGCGCGGCTCGGGCATCTGGTCGTAGATCTGCCGCAGCACCGGCGCCATCTTGTTGGTCACCCGGCCCGCGACGATCATCAGGTCGGCCTGGCGCGGCGAGGCGCGGAAGACCTCCATGCCGAACCGCGCGAGGTCGTAGCGCGGGCCGCCGGTGGTCATCATCTCGATCGCGCAGCAGGCCAGGCCGAAGGTGGCGGGCCACAGCGAGGACTTGCGGGTCCAGTTGACCAGCTTCTCCACGCTGGCGAGCAGGATGCCGTTCGGGAGCTTCTCTTCGAGACCCACTTCGATCTTCCCCCTCAGTTCCAGTCGAGGCCGCCGCGACGCCACACGTAGGCGTACGCGAAGCCGACCGTCGCGACGAACAGGGCGATCTCCACCAGGCCGAACAGGCCGAGCCGGTCCGCGGAGACCGCGAAGGGGTAGAGGAACACCATTTCGATGTCGAACAGGATGAACAGCATCGCCGTGAGGTAGTAGGCGACCGGCATCCGGCCACCGCCCACCACGGGCTGCGGCGACGGCTCGATGCCGCACTCGTAGGCGTCGAGCTTCGCGCGGTTGTAGCGGCGGGGACCGATGTACGGCGCGGCCGTCACCGAGAACAGCGCGAAGGCCCCGGCGAGGACGAACATCAATACGAGGGGGAGGTAAGGGTCCAGCACTCTCCGTCGTCCTTTCCTCGCTGTCGCGGTGGTGGTGCACCGCCGACCGTTGCGCACCCTAAAGGGTGTTCTTGCGGCCTCCGGAGGTTAGGCGTGCCTAACAATCCGCAGGTCGCTTGTGAAACACTTCACAAGGCATCTCAGCCGGTTGTGAACTGATTCACAAGACCTGCGGCTCAGTGTAGAACGTCACACAGCGGCGTCACGGGCACCCCCGACATAGCCCCTGACCTGCTCTTTTGCCATGCAGATCAACAGTTGGACGACCCGGCGGTGAACGGGGGCACACCGTAAACGAAACAGCGCCGTCCCGGAGGACGGCGCTGCGTCGTTTAGCGGAACCGATTTAGGCCGTTGGGGCCAACTTCGTCGCGGCGGTGATGATGCGGTCGAACGAGTCGCCGTCCTTGGGGTCGTAAAGCCCCGCGAGCAGCTTCAGGACCAGCTTCATCAGGGTCTTGCGCGGCAGCCCGTACTTGGTCGCGGTGCGCATGACGGTGGGGTTGCCGATGAGCTTGCTGAACACGTTGCCGAGGCGGTAGTAGCTGCCCAGGGCCTGTTCGATGCGCACCGGGTAGCCGTGCAGCGCGCGTTCACGGCTCGCGCCCTGGCGGGCCAGCGCCTGCACCACGGTCTCGGCCGCGATCCGGGCCGACTCCATGGCGTAACCGATGCCCTCGCCGTTGAACGGGTTGACCATGCCGCCCGCGTCGCCGACCAGCAGCAGGCCGTCGCGGTAGTGCGGCTTGCGGTTCAGGCCCATCGGCAGGGCCGCGCCGCCGATCTTGCCGGTGGCGTTCTCCTCGCGGAAACCCCACTCCTCGGGGGTGCCGTCGAGCCAGCTCTTGAGCAGCGCGCGGTAGTCCGTGGTGCCGTAGGCCTTGGAGGTGCTGAGGATGCCGAGGCCGACGTTCACCGTGCCGTCGCCCATGCCGAAGATCCAGCCGTAGCCGGGCAGCAGCACGTCGTTGGCGCGGTCCCACAGCTCCAGGTGCGACTCCAGGTAGTCGTCCTTGGTGCGGGGACTGGCGTAGTAGCGGCGGACCGCGACGCCCATCGGCTTGGCGTCGTCCTTCTGGATGCCGACGCTGAGGGCCAGGCGCGCGCTCACGCCGTCGCAGGCCAGCACGAGCGGGGCGCGGTAGGTGACCGGGGTCTTGTCCGGGCCCTGCTTGGCCTCGACGCCGACGACCCGGCCGTGCTCCACGAGGGCGCCGGTGACGGTGGTCTGCTGGTGCATCCGGGCACCCGCCCCGACGGCGGTCTGCGCCAGCATCTCGTCGAAGTCCTGCCGCGGCCGGACCAGGCCGTAGGGCGGGAACGTGGCCAGCTCGGGCCAGTCGAGTTCGAGCGTGACGCCGCCGCCGACGACCCGCAGGCCGCGGTTGTGCAGCCAGCCGGCTTCCTCGCGGGTGTCGATGCCCAGGTCGATGAGCTGCTTGACCCCGCGCGGGGTCAGGCCGTCGCCGCACACCTTCTCACGGGGGAAGGTGCTCTTCTCCAGCAGCACCACGTCCAGGCCCGCGCGTGCCAGGTAGGTGGCCGCGGTGGAACCCGCGGGCCCCGCCCCGACCACGATCACCTCGGCGTCCTCGCCTGCCTTGCGGCGGCTTGGAGTCGTCATCCCCGCTCCTTGTGCCCGTGTTCACAAAGTCCGGCGCGAGTCTACTTGCGCGTTGCTGAGGACTCGGCCGGTTCGTGGACCGGGCGGTCTCGCCGGCTCAGGCGGGCCGGGCGGGTCGGGCGGGCTTGGTGCCGCGGTGCAGGGCGACCATGCCGCCGGTGAGGTTCATCCAGGCGACGTCCTCCCAGCCGGCGCGGGCCACGATCTCGCCCAGTGCGCGCTGGTCGGGCCAGGTTCGCATGGACTCCGCGAGGTATTTGTAGGCGTCCGGGTTGGAGGACACGAACCGGGCGATGAGCGGGAGCAGGCGCAGCAGGTAGCGCATGTAGACGAAGCGGAACGGGCGGAACGCGGGCGTGGAGACCTCGCACACCACGAGCCGTCCGCCGGGCTTGACCACGCGGGCCATCTCCCGCAGGGCGGCCTCGGTGTCGTTGAAGTTGCGCAGGCCGAAGGACACCGTGACGGCGTCGAAGGAGTCGTCGGCGAACGGCAGGCGCAGGGCGTCGGCGGCGACCTTGGGCACGGGCCGGTGCGCGCCGCCCAGCAGCATCCCCAGGGAGAAGTCGGCCGCCACGCACCAGGCGCCCGAGGCCGCGTACTCGACCGTCGACACCGCCGTGCCGGCCGCCAGGTCGAGCACCTTCTCGCCCGACCTGGCGTCGAGCACCCGCCTGCTCCACTCCCGCCAGCGCCGGTCGAACCCCAGGGTCATGACCGAGTTCGTCCGGTCGTAGCCCTTGGCCACGCCGTCGAACATCTCGGCGACCTCGCGGGGGTTCTTGTCCAGGCCTGCACGCGACATGCGGGCAGCCTAACTCCCACCCCACCCACCACCACTCCACGCGTGTCCTACCCCCAGAACGCGAGAGTCCAACGCTCAGAACGCGAGAGTCCTACGTTCGCGTACCCCGAGTTGAACGCTCAGAACAGGCGGCCGTGTTCTGAGCGTTGAACTCGGGTGTTCTGAACGTAGGACACGCGCGACGTGAACGTAGGACTCTCGAGGTGTGGGGGTAGGACTCTCGAGGGGGTCAGGTGGCGCGGAGGGCGGTCAGCATGCCGGTGACGGCGGCTTGCCAGGGGTATTGCTCGGCGCGGGCACGGGCGGCGGAGCGGCGGGTTGGTTCGGGGTGGTCCAGGAGGGTCGTCACGGCGCCGGCGAAGGCCGGGGCGTGGTCGGGGACGGCGGCGCCGCAGTCCGGGTGGACGATCTCCCGCAGCGCCGAGGAGGCGGAGACGATCACCGGGGTGCCGGAGGCCAGGGCCTCCAGGGCGGCCAGGCCGAACGTCTCGTGCGGGCCGGGGGCCAGGGAGACGTCGGCGGTGGCCAGGAGGGTCGCCACCTCGCCGCGCCCGGACAGGAAGCCCAGGAACGTCACGGGCAGGCCCGCGGCACGGCGTTCCAGCGCCTCACGGCGGGGCCCGTCACCGGCGATGACCAGCCGCACGTTGTGCCCGGACGCGTGCAGCTCGGCCGCCGTGTCCACGCTGCGCTCGACGTGCTTCTCCGGCGACAACCGCCCGCAGTGCACGAGCAGCGCGTCGGCGCCCTGCGCGAGCGACGCCCGCAACGACCGGTCGTGCCTGGTCGGTGTGAACGTGCGCAGGTCGACGCCCAGCGGCACGCGCACGACGTTGCGCGCCCCGATCCGGTCGAACTCCTCCCGCGCGAACTCCGTCGTGCACACCACCGTGTCGTAGGACGCGGCCATCCGCGCGTTCGCCCAGTCCGCACCCCGCCGCGCCAGCGCCCCCGGCAGCAGGAACTGCTCCAGCAGCCGGTCCAGCCGCTCGTGCGAGATCACCACGCTCGGCACGCCGCGCGCCGCCGCCCACCGACCCATCCCGCGCAACGTCAGCCGGTCCGACACCTCCAGCCGGTCGGGCGACAGGTGGTCCAGCAACCCCCGCACGCGCCACGGGTCCACCGCCCGGTACCCACCGGTCCCGGGGATGCGCGCCGCGGGCAACGTGATGCGCCGCACGCCCGGCGACAGCTCCTCGTCGGCGTGCGCGGCACCGGGCACGACCAGCGTGACCTGGTGACCGCTCGCCGCGTAACCGCTGCCGAGGTGGTGCAACGCCGTGCGCAGCCCACCGGAACGCGGGCCGTAGAAGTTGGCCAACTGCACGATCCTCATGCGGGCCCGATCCTCAGGCCGCACGGCGCACCGGCACGTCGAGCACGGCCGCGTAGTGGCCGAGCAGTTCGTCGCACACGGCCGACCAGGTCCGCCCGCGCACCCACCGCCTGGCCGCGTGGCCGAACTGCCGGCGGCGCAGCGGGTCGCCCAGCTCCACCACGGCCCGCCGGAGCTGCGCGTCGTCGGCGAACAGGTAACCGGTGTTGGGTTGCACCAGGTCACGCGGCCCGCCCGCGTCCGGCGCGACCACCGGCACACCGCTGGCCAACGCCTCCTGCACCGCCTGGCAGAACGTCTCGTGCGGCCCCGTGTGCACGAACACGTCCAAGCTCGCGTACGCCGTGGCCAGGTCCTCCCCGCTCTTGAACCCGAGGAACGCGGCGCCGGGCAGGTCCCGCCGCAACTGCGCCTCCTCCGGTCCCTCACCGACCACGACCAGCCGCACGCCGGGCAGGTCGGCGAGCGCGGCCAGCCGGTCCACCCGCTTCTCCGGCGACAACCGGCCGACGTACCCGACCAGCAGCTCACCGCCCGGCGCCAGCGAAGCGCGCAACGCGTCGTCCCGGCGGGAAGGGTGGAACAGCTCCACGTCCACACCGCGCCCCCACCGGTGCACGCGCGGCACGCCGTGCTCCCGGAGCGCATCGACGGCCCACGTCGACGGCGCGAGCGTGCGGTCGGCCTGGGCGTGCAGCCGACGCGTCCACCGCCAGGCGGCACGGGCGGTGAGGCCGAGGCCGTAGTGGCCGGCGAACCCGGCGATGTCGGTCTGGTAGACCGCGACGGTCGGGATGCCCAGCCTGCGCGCCGCGGACAGCCCGCGCGCGCCCATCACGAACGGGCTGGCCAGGTGCACGACGTCCGGCCGGAAGTCGGCCAACGCGGTCAGCACCCTGCGCGTGGGCACCCCGACGGGCAGCGAGCTGAACCTCGGCAGGTCCACCGACGGCACGCGCACGACCGGCGTGCCGCGGTGGTGGTCGGCACCCGCGCCGGGCGCGACGACCAACGCCTGGTGGCCGTGCGCTCTCAGGTGCTCCAGGACCCGCAGGACGGAGTTGGTCACGCCGTTGACCTGGGGCAGAAAGCTCTCGGTGACGATCGCTACGCGCACGCCGATCACCATGCGGTGCCAAGGACACGGCGGCGTGACACTTCCGCGAACGCACGTCGAACTCCTCGCGTCGCGGTTGACGTTGGCCCCGGGTTCACCTGGAGTACGTGGCGCGGTCACTCTGTGCGCCGACACTAGGTCGGCATGACCGTCTTGTCGTCCCGACCCGCGCAGCCCGTCGATCCCGGCCTGGTGTCGATCGCGCTGGAGATAGCGGGGCGACTCGCCAACGACGCGTCCGACGTCATCATGGCGACCGCGGGCCGCGGCGCGCGACCCGACGACGAGGCGTCGCCGTTCGACTGGGTCACCGACACCGACCGGACGTTGGAGCGGCACACGCGGCGGGTGCTGACGGCCGAGTTCCCCGACATCCCGGTGTTCTGCGAGGACACCGACTCCGACGTGGTGAGCAACGCGGAGTTCCGCTGGGTCGTGGACCCGGTGGACGGCACCGCGAACTACGTCGCCGGTGTGCCGTGGTGCGCGTACAGCCTCGCGCTGGTCGACCGGTGGGGGCCGGTCGTCGGGGTGGTCGCGGACCCGTACCGGGCCCAGATCTACGCCGCGGCACGGGGGCGCGGCATGCGGGCGAACGGCACGCCGGTGCGGCTGGGCGGCCAGGCGGTGAGCTCGATCGTGTGCACGGAGATGACGCGGACCGGCCCGTGGCCGGGGATGGGCGGGTTCATCTCCCGGGCCGCGGTGGCGGGCACGGGTGTGCGCGTGCTGGGCTCCAAGGCCCTGGCGGTGGCCCAGGTGGCCCTGGGTCACGCCGCGGCCGCGGTGCTGGACAGCTACCACGAGTGGGACGTGGCCGGCGCGGTGGCGCTGGCGGTCGAGTCGGGCGCCGCGGTGCTGGACCGCAGGGGCGAGGACGACCCGTTGCCGGTGGACGGCCTGCTCGTGGCCATGCCGGAGGTGGCGGAGGAAGTCCTGGGCTGGTGGCAGGCGTCGACGTCGCAGGGGTGAGGGGGCAGGGGTGAGGGGGCGAACAGGGGCGACCTAGGCGGTGCCCAGGTGCGGCAGCTGCTGTTCGAGCACTTCCAGGTGGGCGCGGACGGCGTCCAGGGACGTCTGGTCGAGCAGTTGGAGCGCCACCCGGCCCACCTCGTCCTCGAACGCGGTGAAGTCGCGGACCGCGACGTTGAGCCGCTCGGTCACCGGGTGGTGCTGGTCGGCGCCCAGGGCGCGGCCCAGGTCGGCGATGCGCCGCACGTCCCCCAGCTCCCCGGCGAACTGCGCGGCGATCCGCTCCAGCCAGTCCCTGGCCGGTGAGGTGGGCACCGTCGCGACCGCCGCGTACACCCGCCGCACGGCCAGTTCGCACCGGCCGACCATCGCCGACCACCGGTCGTTCACCGAGGGTGGGGGTGGCGGGGGCGGTGGGAGGACCGGGCGGTTGCGGCGGCGCACGGCGCCGACCACCAGGCCGACGAGGCTGCCGGGCACGCCGCCCATGACCGCGCCGAGCATCCCGGAGGCGATGAGGCTCACCACCACCGACGGACCGGGCTCGTCATCGGCCGAGGACGGCAACGCGATGCCGAACATGATCAGGGCCGTCATCAGCGCCGTGCCGATGAGCAGTCCCAGCAGCGCGGCCCGTCCCATGCGCCCAATGTGCCAGATCAGGCGTCGTAATCCACGGTGACCACCGGGGTCACCGCCACCGACTGGCACGTGAGCACGAACCCGGCCGCCACCTCGTGCGGCTCCAACGCGTAGTTCCGGCGCATCTCCACCTCACCGGACACGACCAGCGCACGGCACGTCCCGCACACACCGCCCTTGCACGCGAACGGCAGGTCGGCGCGCACCCGTTGGGCCGCGTCCAGGATCGGCACGTCGGCCGGGAGCGGCACTTCGGTGCTCCGGCCGTCCAGGATGACGGTGGCCGTCGCCGACGCGACCGAGGAGGCCTCCTCCCGGCGCGGCGCGGGCGGCGGCTCGTCGACGTAGAACAGCTCGTGGTGCACGGACGACGCGGGCACGCCCAGCGACGCGAGCACGTCCTCCGCGTCCCGCACCATCCCGTACGGCCCGCACACCCACCACTGGTCCACGTCCGCCCACGGCACCACCGTCGCGAACAACGCCCGCAGCTTCGCCGCGTCCAACCGGCCGGTGAACAGCTCGACGTCCCGAGGTTCCCGCGACAGCACGTGCACCAGCTGCAACCGCGCCGGGTACCGGTCCTTCAGGTCCGCCAGCTCCTCGGCGAACATCACCGTGTCCGCACGCCGGTTGCCGTACACCATCGTCACCCGCGCACCGTCCGCCAGCACCGACGCGGCGATCGACAGCGCGGGCGTGATGCCGGACCCGGCGACCAGCAACGCGTGGTGCGCGCCACCGGACGGCGTGAAGCCACCCAGCGGCGGCAGGACCTCCAGCACGTCACCGCGCTGGACCCGGTCGACCAGCAGGGTGGAGAACAGCCCGCCGTCCACCCGTCGCACGCCGATCCGCAGCGGACCGCCGGCGGGCGCGCAGATCGAGTACGACCGCCGCTCGTCGCCGTTGCGCAGGGTCAGGTACTGCCCCGGCGCGAACGCGAACTCCGCCGCCAGCGCCGCGGGCACCTCGAACGTCACCGCGACGGCGTCCGAGCACAGCCGCTCGACCGACGCCACGGTCAGCTTGTGGAACACCGGCCGCGCCATCAGATCTCCTTCACGTGCTCGAACGGCTCGGCGCAGTCCGCGCACCGGCGCAACGCCTTGCACGCCGTCGACCCGAACCGCGACAGCTCCGCGGTCCGCGGCGACCCGCAGCGCGGGCACGCCACCCTCCGCGACGGCGGGGCCAGGTTCAGCGGCACCGGGCCGACCGCCCGCGGCCCCAGCCGGGACGGCGGCGCGATGCCCGCCTCCCGCAGCTTGCGCAGCCCGTCCTCGCTGATCCAGTCCGTGGTCCAGGCGGGCGAGAGCGACAACCGCACGTCCACCGCCGCGTACCCGGCCGCCAGCAACGACCGGCGCAGGTCGGCGGCCATCTCGTCCAGCGCGGGACATCCCGAGTAGGTGGGCGTGATCGTCACCGACACCCGCCCGTCGGACTCGGTCACGTCGCGCAGCACGCCGAGGTCGGCCAGCGTCAGCACGGGCAGCTCCGGGTCGCGGACCCGGGCCGCGACCTCCAGCGCGGTGCTCACCACGTCGCCCCGGGCATCGACCGGTGCAGGTGCTGCATCTCGGCCAGCAGGTAGCCGAACGCCTCGGTGTGCACGCCGTCGCGCCCGGCCAGCCCGTTGACCCGCGCCGCGGGCACGTCCGCGGGCCTGGTCAGCCCGGCGGCGGGCAGCACCGCGGCCAGCACACCGTCCAGTTCGGCGCGCAGCTCGGCCGGGTCGACCGCGATCCCGGCCAACCGCCGCTCCACGGCGTGCGCGGTGAACAGCTCGTCCACGAACGGCCACACCCGTTCCAGCCCGGCCTGCATCCGCCGGTGCGACTCGTCGGTGCCGTCACCGAGCCGCACGACCCACTGGGCCGCGTGGTCGCGGTGGTAGGCCAGCTCCTTGAGCCCCTTGGCCGCCACCGCCGCCAGCACCGGGTCGGCGCTGCCGCGCAGCCGCGAGTACTGCGCGAGCTTCCACGACGAGAACACCAGCAGCCGCGCCATGGTGGTGGCGAAGTCACCGCCCGCGAACGGCCCGCACTCGATCTCCGCCAGGTGCACGTTGCGGAAGTCGCGCTCGTCGCGCAGGTAGGCCAGCGCGTCCTCGTCCCGACCCGCGCCCTCGACCTCGCCCGCCCTGGTCAGCAGCATCCGGGCCTGGCCGAGCAGGTCGAGCGCGATGTTGGCCAGCGCGACGTCCTCCTCCAGCTCCGGCGCGCGGGAGCACCACTCGGCCAGCCGCTGGGACAGCACGAGCGCGTCGTCGCCGAGCATCAGGCAGTACGCGGTCAGGTCGGCGCGGTCGACGTCGGGCACCTGGCGGTCGACCCCGGCCAGCGGCTCGGTGAACCCGGTGCCGAACGCCCAGTGCGCGTCCTCGTGGTCGATCAGGGATTCGTAGGCGTTGTCGAAGCTCATAGGTGCGGCACGTCCTCCGGGATCTCGTAGAACGTCGGGTGCCGGTAGACCTTGTCGCCGCTGGGCTCGAAGAACGGGTCCTTCTCGTCCGGCGACGACGCGGTGATCGCCGTCGCGGGCACCACCCAGATCGACACGCCCTCGTTGCGCCGGGTGTAGACGTCACGCGCGTTGCGGAGGGCCATCTCGGCGTCCGGCGCGTGCAGCGACCCCACGTGCACGTGGTTCAAGCCGCGCTTGCCGCGCACGAACACTTCCCACAGCGGCCAGGACGAACTCATGCCACACCTTCCTCGGCGGCGCGGCGGGAGGCGTGCGCCGCGGCCGCCGCACGAACCCACTCGCCGTCCTCGTGCGCCTTGCGCCGGTGCGCGAGGCGCTGCGCGTTCGTCGGCCCGTTGCCGCCGACGACCTGCCAGAACTCGTCCCAGTCCGGCCGGCCGAAGTCGTGGTGCCCGCGCTCGGCGTTCCACCGCAGCTCGGGGTCGGGCAGCGTCACGCCCAGCTTCGCCGCCTGCGGCACGGTCATGTCGACGAACTTCTGCCGCAGCTCGTCGTTGGTGTTGCGCTTGATGCGCCACTTCATGGACTGCTCGGTGTTGGACGATTCCGCGTCCGGCGGGCCGAACATCATCAGCGACGGCCACCACCAGCGGTCCACCGACTCCTGCACCATCGCGCGCTGGGCGTCGGTGCCGGACATCATCGTCAGCAGCAGCTCGTAGCCCTGCCGCTGGTGGAAGGACTCCTCCTTGCAGATGCGGATCATCGCCCGCCCGTACGGACCGTACGACGTGCGGCACAGCGGCACCTGGTTGCAGATCGCGGCGCCGTCCACCAGCCAGCCGATCACGCCGACGTCGGCGTAGGACAGCGTCGGGTAGTTGAAGATCGAGGAGTACTTCTGCTTGCCCGAGATCAGCTTCTCGGTCAGCTCGCCCCGGTCCGCGCCCAGCGTCTCGGTCGCGGCGTAGAGGTACAGCCCGTGCCCGGCCTCGTCCTGGACCTTGGCCAGCAGGATCGCCTTGCGGCGCAGCGACGGCGCGCGGCTGATCCAGTTGCCCTCCGGCTGCATGCCGATGATCTCGGAGTGCGCGTGCTGCGCGATCTGCCGGATCAGCGTCTTGCGGTAGCCGTCGGGCATCCAGTCGCGCGGTTCGACGCGCTGCTCGGCCGCGACGGTGCGCTCGAACTGCGCCTCCAGGTCCATGCGACCGATGTTACACCTGGAGGCCGTTCTTGGGCAGAACTGTCACAACCGCGGTGGTGCCGTCACGGCCGCGGCCACCATCCCCGGCGCCCGTTCTTCCGACCCAGCCACCAGATCAGCGGCGCCAGCACCGCCCACACCGCGAGCAGGAACGTGCCGATCGGCAGCAACGCGAGCAGCGCGGTGCGCCCGGCGACCCGCACCACCTCGGGATCGGCCGTGTCGTACTCGATGCGCACCAGCTGACCCGGTTCCAGCCCTTCCGGGTAGAGCAGGCCCTGGGACGGGCTGTGCACGGCGCCGTCCGGCGTGGCGAAGCGCACCACCGTGCGCTGGAACGAGACGGACACCACTTCCGCGGTGGCCTTGCCCAGCCGCTGCTCGATCATCAGGTCGTCGCGCCAGCACGCCGCGAGCAGGATCACGCCGATCAGCGTCACCACCGCGCCCAACACCACCAACGCCCGGCTGACCAGGAGCCGAACCTTGGGGCCGGCACCTGTTCGCACTGCGTCGTCCACCACAACTGAGGAGTCTAGGGCGGCCTCCGCTGGAGGATCTCAGCGACGAGTCCATACCCTCGACGCCGTGACCTCAGCTCCTGCCTCGCGGACCCGACAACGGCTGCGCGTGCACACCAGGCGCGTCGTCGGCGACAACCTGCTGGGCAGGCTCCCCGCGCCGACCGGTGCGCTGAGCTGGGTGAGGGACGGAACGGGCCTGGTCGGGTGGGGTGAGGCGGCCCGCTTCGAGGTGTCGGGACCGGACCGGTTCGCGGCGGCCGACCGGTGGTGGCGCGAGTTCACCGACGACCTCGACGTCGAGGACGGGGTCGGCGTGCCGGGCACGGGCCCGGTCGCGTTCGTCAGCATGGCGTTCTCCGACCGGCCCGGCCGCTCGGTGCTCGTGGTGCCGGAAGTCGTGGTGGGCCGCCGCAACGGGCACAGCTGGCTCACCACCATCGGCGACAGCGGCAAGCGGCGGGTCGAGCCGGTGCGCAAGCCGTCGGAGGTGCGCTACAGCGACGGGCAGGTGTCGGTCACCGGCTACCGCGAGGCCGTGCGCGCCGCGGTCGAGCGGATGCGCGCCGGCGAGCTGGACAAGGTCGTGCTGGCGCACGACCTGCTGGCGGTCGCGGACATCGGCATCGACCACCGGTTCGTGCTCGAAGGCCTGGCCCGCCGGTACCCCGAGTGCTGGGTGTACGCGGTCGACGGCCTCATCGGCGCCACGCCGGAACTGCTGCTGCGGCGCAGCGGGTCCGTGGTCGACTCACGGGTGCTCGCCGGCACGACGTGGCCGCACGACGGGATGTCCGACGACGAGCTGGCGGCCGCGCTGCTGTCGTCGGGCAAGAACCGCGACGAGCACGAGTACGCGGTGACCTCGCTGGTGGACACGCTGCGGCCGTTCTGCGACACCATGTCGGTGGAGGGTCCGTCGGTGCTGCGGCTGCCGAACGTCTCGCACCTGTCCAGCGACGTCATCGGCACGCTCAGCGACACGCTCAGCGACACGCCGTCGCTGCTCGCGCTCGGCGAGGCGCTGCACCCCACCGCCGCCGTCGGCGGCACGCCGCGCGCGGACGCCATCGCCATGATCGACGAGCTGGAGGGCATGGACCGGGGCCGCTACTCCGGTCCGGTCGGCTGGATCGACGGCAACGGCGACGGCGAGCTCGGCATCGCGTTGCGCTGCGCCCAGGTGGACGGCCGCACGGCCCGCCTCTACGCCGGCTGCGGCCTGGTCGCCGAGTCCGACCCGGACTCCGAGGTCCACGAGGCGCACGCCAAGATGCTGCCCTTTCGCGAAGCCCTCGAAGGCATGTGACACACCTCACCGCGACGGCCGAGGGCACTTCGGCGGCGGCACGGCCACGACCCCGACCGCGTGCAGCGGGAGGGCCGCCCCCAACCACGAAGGCGGCCCTCCCGCTCGGTCAGTGCTGGTGACCCGCGAGCAGTTCGCGCGTCTCCTGGATCTTCTTGAACGACTTCGGCTCGCTCACCGCGGCGGCACGGGCCGAGAAGTCGCCCGCGCCCGGTGCGGCGGCCGGCTTGCCCGGCGTGAACAGCCAGGTCTGGAACAGCTCGTCGAGCTGCTTGCCGGACAGCCGCTCGGCGAACGCGATGAACTCGTCGGTCGTGGCGTTGCCGTTGCGCTTGGCGGCGGGCCACTCCTGCAACAGCCGGAAGAACGCCTCGTCGCCGATCTCGCCGCGCAACGCGTGCACGGTCAGCGCGCCCCGGTCGTACACGGCGCCGTGGAACTGGTTCGAGGCGCCCGGGTCACCGGGCAGCACCTGCCAGAACGGGCTGTCGTCCGGGTAGGACGCGTAGACGAAGTCCGAGTTCTCCTGGACCGTGCCCTCGCCGACGTGCTCCGACCACAACCACTCGGCGTAGCTGGCGAAGCCCTCGTTCAGCCAGATGTCCTTCCAGCCCTGCACCGACACCGAGTCGCCGAACCACTGGTGCCCGACCTCGTGCGCCACCACGTAGGTGTTCGAGCCGCGGCGGAAGAACCCGGCGTCGTAGGTCGAGCGGGTCTGGTTCTCCAGCGCGAAGCCGATGCCCGGCGTCACCACGCCGCCCTGCGCCTCGAACGGGTAGGGGCCGAACTGCGATTCCAGGAACTCCGTCACCTCGGGCGTGCGCTCGATGCTCGCCACCGACGCGCCGTAGTCCGCGCCCAGCCGCTCCGAGTAGGCGTTGAGCACCGGCTGGCCGTTCGGCGCGGTCGACTGCCGGATCTCGAACTGGCCGATGGCGATGAACGCCAGGTAGGTGGCCTGCGGCTGGAGGCTGCGGTAACGCCACCTGGTCCAGCCGTTGATCTGCTGGGTGGTGCCGTTGAACAGGCCGTTGGAGACGACCTCGACGCCGGAGGGCACGGCCACCGACACGTCGAACCTGGCCTTGTCGGTCGGGTGGTTGTTGCTCGGGAACCACCACGGCGCGATGTCGGGCTGGTCGATCGCGAGCGCGCCGTCCGGGGTCCGCTTCCACGACGTGTAGCCGTTCACCGCGTGGGTGGAGGGCGCGTCGGAATAGGTGACCACGACCGTCACGTCCGAGCCCTTGCGCAGCGTGCCGCGCGGGTCGACCACGAGTTCGCCGCCGGACTGCGTGAACTCGGCGACCTTGTTGTTGACCCGGACCGAACTGACCTTGAGCAGGAAGTCGAGGTTGAACCGACTCAGGTCCTGAGTGGTTTTGGCCAGGATCGTCGTGGTGCCGGAAAGGTTGTCGTTCGCCGGCTGGTAGTTGAGCCTGATGTCGTAATGGGAAACGTCGTACCCGCCGTTACCCGCATTCGGGTAGTAGGGGTCGCCGATGCCCGGTGCTCCTGGCTGGGCCGCCGTCGCCGTGCCGGCGAGCAGGAGCAGGGACGCCGCGGCGGCGGTACCGAGGGTCAGCTTCGCTCTCAGGGACATGCCGAGAAGCTAGTCGCGGCCCCCGGCGGGCTGTACCCCCGTCGGTAGGATTCCCACTATTGGAATGCGGTTGACACCGCGGCCTTCAAGCGTGCGTGCAGATCACGCAATTCGTGGCGTTGCGCCCGGATTTCCACTACGCGGATTCCGCTCGGCCGGTCGAGCGCGCGTCTCAATTGGTCCGGTGTGCGCACCTCGGTGTGCGGCACGTGGTGCGCCGCGCACAAGGCCGCCAGGTCGACGCCGTGCGGCGTGCCGAATACCCGTTCGAAGGTCCGCTCGTGCTCCTTGGCGCCCTGCTCCAGCAACGCGAAGATCCCGCCGCCGTCGTCGTTGAGGACGACGACCGTCAGGTCGGGGCGCGGCTCGCCGGGGCCGATGAGCATCCCGTTGGCGTCGTGCAGGAACGTCAGGTCGCCGATCAGGGCGTAGGTCGGGCCGCGGGTGAGCGCGATGCCCGCGGCGGTGGACACGCTGCCGTCGATGCCCGCCACGCCCCGGTTGGCGAAGGTGCGCACGTCCAGACGCGGCTCGGCGACGAGGTCGACGTCGCGGACCGGGTTGGACGAGCCGAGGAACAGGTTCGCGCCACCGGGCAGCGCCGCCACCAGGTCGCGGGCCACGTGCAGGCCGGTCGGCCAGGGCTGCTTGGCCAGCAGGTCGTCCACCACGTCGGCGACCGCCTTGTCCGCGTGCTGCCAGGCGGTGAGCCAGTCGTGGTCCACCTCGTGCTCACCCAGGACCAGGTCGGTGGACGTGTGCGTGGCGGCGAACTGCGGGTCCGGCCAGTCGAGCTCGTCGGACAGCACGTGCACGACCGGGGTGCGGGCGATCAGCTTCTGCACGCCCCTGGAGAGCGTTGCGCGGCCCACCACCACCACGGCGTCGGGCTTGAGGTGCCCGGGGAGCTCGCCCGCGTTGAGCACGAGCGTGCCGTGGCGCAAGCCGTGCCCGGTCGGTTCCGCGATCACCGGCCAACCGGCGCGTTCGGCCAGGTCGGACAGGTCGTGGTCGGTGTCGCCGACGAGCACCAGGGTGCGCGGGCCGAGGTGGTCGGCCGGGTGCAGGGAGGTGGTGGTGCGGCGGGCCGTGCGCGTCCACGGCACGTCGAACGGACGGCCGTCGAGGCTCTCCGGCCAGTCGTCGACCGCGTCGGGCACCAGCGGCTCCCGGAACGGGACGTTGACGTGCACCGGGCCCTGGTCGCGCGCGGTGGCCACGGCGCGGCACACCAGGGAGCGCCACAGCCCGTTCTGGCTCTCCCGGCGCTCGGCGACGGGGAACTGGAGGGTGTCCACGCCGAAGACGCGGTGCTGGTCCACGGTCTGGCTGGCACCCGTGCGGTAGAGCTCGACCGGGCGGTCGGCGGTGACCGCGACCAGCGGCACGCCCGCGTGCCTGGCCTCCAGCATCGCGGGGTGCAGGTTCGCCACGGCGGTGCCGGACGTGCAGGTGACGGCGGTGACCTGGCCGCTGCCCTTGGCCAGGCCGAGGGCGAGGAAGCCCGCGGTGCGCTCGTCCACGCGGACGTGCAGCGTGATGCGCCCGGCCGCGGCGGCCTCGTGCAGGGCGAACGACAGCGGCGCGTTGCGCGACCCGGGGCTCAGCACGACGTGCCGGACGTCGTTGCGGATCAGCTCGTCGACGAGCACCGTGGCCTGGGCGGTGGACGGGTTCACCCCGACATTGTCGCTCAGCGCGCGACCAGGTGATTCCCGGCGCTGAGCCGGACCGGGGCCGGTCTCAGCCGCGGTGCGGGCATATTGTCCCTGCCGTGGCAGATCAGGACGTTTCCGAGCTGTTCGACCCCACCCGCTGGAAGCAGGTCGAGGGGTTCGACTTCACCGACATCACCTACCACCGCGCGGTCGACCAGGGCACGGTGCGCATCGCGTTCCACCGGCCCGAGGTGCGCAACGCGTTCCGGCCCCACACCGTCGACGAGCTGTACCGCGCGCTGGACCACGCCCGGATGAGCTCGGACGTCGGGTGCGTGCTGCTCACCGGCAACGGCCCGTCGCCGCGCGACGGCGGCTGGGCGTTCTGCTCGGGCGGCGACCAGCGCATCCGCGGCCGCAGCGGCTACCAGTACGCGTCGGGCGAGACCGCCGAGACCATCGACCCGGCCAGGGCGGGCAGGCTGCACATCCTGGAGTGCCAGCGCCTGATCCGGTTCATGCCCAAGGTCGTCATCGCGGTCGTCCCCGGCTGGGCGGCGGGTGGCGGGCACAGCCTGCACGTGGTGTGCGACCTCACGCTGGCCAGCGCCGAGCACGCCAGGTTCAAGCAGACCGACGCCGACGTCGGCAGCTTCGACGGCGGCTACGGCTCGGCGTACCTGGCCAGGCAGGTCGGCCAGAAGTTCGCCCGCGAGATCTTCTTCCTCGGCCGCGCCTACACCGCCGAGGACATGCACCGGATGGGCGCGGTGAACGCGGTCGTGCCGCACGCCGAGCTGGAGTCGACGGCGCTGGAGTGGGCCAAGGAGATCAACGGCAAGTCGCCGACGGCACAGCGGATGCTGAAGTACTCGTTCAACCTGATCGACGACGGCCTGGTCGGGCAGCAGATCTTCGCGGGCGAGGCCACGCGCCTGGCGTACATGACCGACGAGGCGGTGGAGGGCCGGGACGCCTTCCTGGAGAAGCGCCCGCCGGACTGGTCCGACTACCCCTACCACTACTGACCAGCGATGATCACCTTCGATCGGCTCCGCGCCGCGCTGGGTGCCCGAGGCGAACTGCTGGTGGCCCAGCCCGGCGACCCGGCACCGTTGCGCGGCTGGGAGACCGACGCCGTGCTCGCGGTCGGCACCTCGGGCTCCACGGGCGAGCCGAAGACCGTGCTGCTCGGCGCGGACGCGCTCACCACGTCCGCCGAGCTGACCCACGCCCGCCTCGGCGGTCCCGGCACGTGGCTGCTCGCCCTGCCGACCACGCACATCGCGGGCATCCAGGTGCTCGTCCGGTCGGTCGTGGCGGGCACCGAGCCGGGCGTGATGGACCTCGGCACCGGTTTCCGCGCCTCCGGCTTCGCCGCCGCGGCCCGCCCGGTGCTGGCCGGTCCCGGCCGCCACTACACCGCCCTCGTGCCGACCCAGTTGGCCCGCCTGGTCGCCGCGGACGGCCCGGGACTGGCCGCGGTGCGGCAGTTCGACGCCGTGCTGATCGGCGGCGCGGCCACCCCGCCCGCCCTGCTCGAACGGTCCCGTGAGCTGGGCGTCCGGGTGGTCACCACCTACGGCATGAGCGAGACCTCCGGCGGCTGCGTCTACGACGGGATGCCGCTGGACGGCGTGCGGGTGCGGCTGACCGACGGCCGGATCGAGGTCGGCGGCCCCGTGCTGGCGCTCGGCTACCAGGGCGGCGAGCGGTTCGGCGAGTGGTTCCGCACCGGTGACCTGGGGCGCATCCGCGCCGACGGCACGCTGGAGGTGCTCGGCCGGGCCGACGACGTGATCATCAGCGGCGGGGAGAACGTCGTGCCCGCCAGGGTCGAACGCGCGCTGGTGGCACAGCCGGGCGTGCGCGAGGCGTGCGTCGTGGGGCTGGCCGACCCCGAGTGGGGTCAAGTGGTGGCCGCGGCCGTGGTGCCGGAAGATCCGGGTGACCCGCCCGACGCGGACGAGCTGTGCGCGGCGGTCGGCGAGGTGGTGGGGCGGTTCGCCATGCCGAAGCGGGTCGTTTTCGTGCCCGAACTGCCGTTGCGCGGGCCCGGCAAGGTCGACAGGAGAGCGGTCGCTAGCTCGTTTGGGTGAGTTTCTGTCTAGTTAGCCATGTTGTTGGTTGACAGCTAACCACACCAGGCGATTGGCTCGGCAGCGCCGAGACGCGCGGCCCTGCCGCGGTCACCTCCGCACCGCGCGCCCGGACGAGGAGTGCTGCGATGAACAGGCGCTACCTGGTACCGCTCGTCCTTGCCACCGTGCTGACCGGGGGGTTGGCCGCACCGGCCGCCGCCGCGGGTGAGGCGCGGTGGCAAGCGGACCTGTCCACCGTGAACGCCGACGACAACGGCGTGGCCACGCACGACGGGACGGTGCGGCTCGACCGCGCCGCACCGACGCCCGCCAGCGCGCGGGCCGCCATCCGCACCGGGTTCCTGCAACTCGACCCGCGCACGTTCGACACCACCGTCAACGCCGTCGCCGCGACCGTGCGCAGCAGCGTCCCGGCCGGCGCGGAAGTCGCGGTGGACGTGCGCGGCGCGCTCGGCGACGAGCAGTGGACCGAGTGGGTCGAGGCGCGCCCCGACGCGCCGGCCGTGCTGCCGACGGCGGTCACCACCGTGCAGGTCCGGCTGGCGCTCACGGCCGAGAAGGCGTCGCCCGAGGTGAGCCGGGTCGACCTCCGCGCGTTCACCGCGCCCGCGGCCTCCGGTGTCGTCGCGGAGGCCGCGGGCCTGTCCTACCGGGTCTACGCGACCCGGGAGGGCCTGGTCGGCGGCACGACCGCGAACGGGCACGTGATCGTCAGCCGGGACCACTTCGTCGCCCTGCCGTCGCGGCGCGGCCTGTCCGCCAAGGCCACAGGCACTTACAGCGTCCGGGTGTGCGCGGCCAACGGCCGCTGCGAGTGGGCGCCGGTCTGGGACGTCGGCCCGTGGAACACCAAGGACGACTACTGGAACCCGGCCGCGACCCGGGAGATGTGGAAGGACCTGCCACAGGGCAAGCCCGAGGCCCAGGCCGCCTACCAGGACGGTTACAACGGCGGCAAGGACCAGTTCGGCCGGACCGTGGCCAACCCGGCGGGCATCGACCTGGCCGACGGCACGTTCTGGGACGGTCTGAAGCTGACCGACAACGCCTGGGTCACCGTCACCTACCAGTGGACCGGTTCCGGCCCGGCCGGGTTCGTCCGGACCGCGGGCGACCCGCTCAACGTGCGCGGCGGCGCGACGTCCACGGCCGCGCAGGTCGGCCTGGCCGCGAACTACGCGCAGGTGCGGGTCGAGTGCCAGGTCACCGGCCAGTCGGTGACGGGCTCGCAGGGCACGTCGAACATCTGGTTCCGGATCGCGGCGGGCAAGTTCATCGCCCGCGCGTACGTGTCCGGCGTGTCGGGCGCCACTGCCTGCTGATCACGCGGCCACCCGGGAGTGGGTCCCCGTTCACCATGTCGGAGGATGTCCGGCATGGCCACAGTCGCCCAGTGGGTATCGGGGACCCGCCCCCGCACGCTGCCGAACTCGATCGCGCCGGTGCTGGTCGGCGCGGGTGCCGCGCACCACATCGACGGCTTCACCCTGGTGTGGGCGGTGCTCGCCCTCGTGGTGTCGGTGGCGTTGCAGGTGGGCGTGAACTACGCCAACGACTACTCCGACGGCATCCGGGGCACCGACGCCAACCGGGTCGGCCCGTTCCGCCTGGTCGGCTCGGGTGCGGCCGACCCGAGGGCGGTGCGCACGGCGGCGTTCGCGGCGTTGGGCGTGGCCGCGCTGGCGGGCTCGGCGCTGGTGGTGCTGTCCGGGCGGTACTGGATGGTCGCGTTCGGCGCGGTGTGCATCGCGGCGGCGTGGTACTACACCGGCGGCCGCAAGCCGTACGGGTACTCGGGCCTGGGCGAGCTGGCCGTGTTCGTGTTCTTCGGGCCGGCGGCGGTGCTGGGCACGCTGTACGTGCTGACCGGGGAGGTCACCGGCATCGGCATCGGCGGTGCGGTCGCGATGGGCTCGTTCTCGACCGGCGTGATGATCGCGAACAGCCTGCGCGACATCCCGACGGACGTCCAGGCGGGCAAGCGGACGCTGGCGTCCACCCTGGGCGACCGCGACTCCCGCCGGTTGTACCTGGCGCTCGTCTCGATCCCGTTCGTGATCACGGTGGCGATCGGCCTGCGCGTGCCGCTGGCCCTGATCGGCTTCCTGGCCCTGCCGCTGGTCGTGCTCGGCGCCCGCCGGGTCCTGAACGGCAGCAAGGGCCGCGACCTGATCCCCGTGCTGCGGGACACGGGCCTGGCGATGCTGGTGTGGGGCATCACCGTCCCGCTCGCCCTGGTGCTCGGCTGATCACGTCCCGCAGTGACGCCGGTGGAGGCGGGCGACGAGGTCGAGGGCGAGCCGGCCGGGGCTCGGGCCTACCAGGCGTCCTCGGTGAACGTCACCGGTTCGTCGTCGTCGCGCGGCTCGGGTTTCGGGGGGTCGACGCGGGGCTCCTCGCCGCGGCACAGGGCGGCCAGGGCCTCGCGGTCGGCCTCCAGGGCCGCCTTCACGCCCCCGTCCTGCGCGGCCTCGCCCATGAGCACCTGCCGCCAGCTCAGGTAACCGCCCGCGATCCTGCGCTGCAACGCCCGCAGTTCCGGCGACGCGGCGTTCGACTTCGCGTACTGCATCACCCGCCGCAGGTCGTCGGCGGAAGGTTCGCGCTGCGGGTACCGCAGCTTCGCCGCCTCGCGCATCGCCTTGTCGGCATCGGCGACCGTCCGGGCCAGCACGTCCTCGGCCGTGAGCACTTCCGCCGTCCGCCACGCGCCCACCGCAAACCCCTTCCGACGCCGATCCCGCTGCGACGCACGGGACGCGCCGCGCGTTCCCATGAAAACAGGATTCACCCGGCCCACGCACCGGTGGCGCGGAACCGCGTCAACGTGGCCAGGTGCGGCTCCAGGTCCATCCCCTGCGCGGCCACCCACCCGTCGTCGTAGTACGTGTGCGCGTACCGCTCGCCGCCGTCGCACAGCAACGTCACGACGCTGCCGCGCTGCCGCGACGCCCGCATCTCCGCGATCAGCTGGAACGCGCCCCACAGGTTCGTGCCGGTCGACCCGCCCACGCGCCGCCCCAGGACGTCCTCGACGTGCCGGATCGTGGCCAGCGACGCCGCGTCCGGCACCTTGATCATCCGGTCGATGACGTCCCCGATGAACGACGGCTCCACCCGCGGCCTGCCGATGCCCTCGATCCGCGAGCCGCGCGTCCCGGTCAGCGACGCGTCCCGGTCCCGCCAGGCGTCGAAGAACACCGAGTGCTCCGGGTCCACCACGGCCAACCGGGTGCGCAGCCTGCGGTAGTGGATGAACCGGCCGATGGTGGCGCTCGTGCCACCGGTGCCCGCGCCGACCACGACCCACTCCGGCTCCGGCTCGGCCTCCAGCGCCATCTGCTGGAACACCGACTCGGCGATGTTGTTGTTGCCACGCCAGTCCGTGGCCCGCTCGGCGTGCGTGAACTGGTCCATGAAGTGGCCGTCCAGCTCGGCCGCGAGCCGCCGGGACTCGTCGTAGATCGCGCCCGGCTCGTCCACGAAGTGGCACTGCCCGCCTTGGCGCTCGATCAGCGCCACCTTCTCCTGGCTGGTCGAGCGGGGCATCACGGCGATGAACGGCAGCCCGAGCAACCGCGCGAAGTACGCCTCGGACACCGCCGTCGACCCGGACGACGCCTCGATCACGGGCGTGCCGCCGACGACCCAGCCGTTGCAGATCGCGTACAGGAACAGCGAACGCGCCAGCCGGTGCTTGAGCGAGCCGGTGGGGTGGGTCGACTCGTCCTTCAGGTACAGGTCGATGCCCCACTCCGGGGGGAGCGGGAAGGTCAGCAGGTGCGTGTCGGCGCTGCGGTTGGCGTCCGCTTCGATGATGCGGACGGCCTCGCACACCCACTCCCTGGTCCGGGAGCTACATCGGTCTACCGAAGTGGTCACGCCGGCACGATAACTTCTGCGACGTGAACTCACTTATGAGCGGCTCACTGCGCGCCAGCCTCCTCGCCGGTGCCGTCGGCGACGCGCTGGGCGGTTCGATCGAGTTCGACCGGATCGACCGCATCCGCGGCCGCTTCGGCCCCTCGGGTCTCACCGACTACGCGCCCGCCTACGGCAGGCTCGGCGCGATCACCGACGACACCCAGATGACCCTGTTCACGCTGGAGGGCCTGGTGCTGGCCCGCGAACGCGGCAGCGACCCGGTGCACGAGGTGCGCGTGGCGTACGCGCGGTGGCTCCGCACGCAGGGCGGGCCGGAGGTCAGGCCGGACGGGTGGCTGCTGGACGTGCCCGAGCTGCACGACCGCCGCGCACCCGGCAACACGTGCCTGACCGCGCTGCGCTCGGGCGTGCTGGGCACGGTGGACACCCCGATCAACGACTCCAAGGGCTGCGGCGCGGTGATGCGCGCGGCGCCGGTGGCGTTGTGGTCCGACGACGTGCACGAGGTGTTCGACCTGGCCGCCGCCACCGGCGCGCTGACCCACGGCCACCCCAGCGGCTACCTGTCGGCGGGCGTGCTGGCGGTGCTGGTGCAGCAGGTCCTGGCGGGCGTGCCGCTGCTGGTCGCGATCGAGGTGGCGCGGGCCGAGCTGGTCGGGTGGGACGGCCACGAGGAGCAGCTGGCCCTGCTGGACCTCGCGGTGGAGCTGGGCGTGGGCGGTGTGCGGCCGACGCCCGAGCTGATCGAGACCGCGTTGGGCGGCGGCTGGGTCGGCGAGGAGGCCTTGGCGATCGCGGTGCTGACCGCGTTGACCGCGCGCGACCTGGCGGACGGGTTGCTGCTCGCGGTCAACCACTCCGGCGACAGCGACTCGACGGGAGCGCTGTGCGGGAACCTCCTCGGCGCGCGTGACGGCGTCGAGGCGATCCCCGGCCACTGGCTGGAGTCGCTGGAGCTGCGGGACGTGGTGGAGAGCCTGGCCGATCGGGCGCAGGCCGCGTTCGGCCGGTGACGCGGTCCCCGAGCGGCGCGCCGTGGAACCCCGGGCGGCACGCACTGGACACCCTTAATCTACATAGGTAGCCTTGCCGCGTGGAGCCACTCGGACGCATCGGACGGGCCACGGTCGACGTGCTGGAAGTGCTGCTCGCGAGCGACCGGCCGCGCTGGGGCCTGGAGATCATCAAGCTGACCGGACGCCCGTCCGGCAGCGTCTACCCGCTGCTCGACCGCCTGGAACGGGCCGGGTGGGCCACGTCGTCCTGGGACGACGACAGCGAACGCCGCGGCCCGCGCCGCCGCATGTACGCGCTCACGCCGGGAGGCGCCCAGGAGGCGGTCAAGGTGTGCGCGAGGGCCGCCGGCCGAGCCGGCGACCGGACGAAGGCCAGGCCCGTGCCCGTCACCCGACCGGAGGTCGCCCGATGACCCGACTCGCCCTGACCCTGGTCCGAGCGGCCGCCGTGCTGCTCCCCCGCGGGCAACGGGACCGTTACCTGGAGCAGTGGCGCGCCGACGTGGAAGGCGCGCGGGAACTGGGTCTGAGCCCGCTGGGCGTGGCGTTCGGCGCCATCCGCATCGCGCGGCGCGAACACCGGCCGGTGGTGCTGCCGATCGGCCCGTTGGCGCTGGCCCTGCGGCTGCGCGAGAGCACGAACATCGGCGCGGTGCTGGCCGTGATGGTGCTGGCCAACCTCGGCGGGGCGATCCTGCTGGTCGTCTAGGGCCGGCGGGGTCAGGTGGCGTCGCCGCGCAGCTGGGCGCGCAGCTTCTCGCGCTCGGCGCGGCGCGCGGCCTGCTTCTCCTCCAGGCCCTGCGCGACGCGCGTGCGCAGGCCGCTGAACACGAACAACGACAGCGGCAGCGCCACCACCACGCCCACCGCGAGGGCGACCAGCAGCGGCACGTTGACCAGCACGAGCAGCGCGGTGACCGCGGCGACCATGCCCAGGCGCGCGCCGATGTAGAGCGTCACATCACGACTCAGGTGCACGGTCGACCAGGTTACGCTGCCCGCCGCGTCAGTCCGCCGCGGAGCCGGCCGCCGCGGTGTTCGGGCGGCCCTCGAAGCGGGTGGACAGCACGACCGTGGTGCGCGTGCGCGCGACGCCCTGGATGCGCCGCAACCGGCCGAGCGAGCGCTCCAGGTCGTCCACGGTGGCGACCCGCACCTTCACGATGAACGACTCGTCGCCCGCCACCCGGTAGCACGACTCGACCTCGACCAGCTCGGCCAGCGAGAGGGCCAGCTCGTCGTCGTCCGCCGTGTCGGTCGGGTGGATGCTGACCAGCGCGGTCACCCCGAGGCCGACGGCGCTCGGGTCGACCACGGCGTGGTAGCCGACGATGACGCCGGTGGCTTCCAGCTTGCCGACCCGCTCGTGCACCGCGGAGGCCGACAGGCCCACCTTGCGGCCCAGGTCGGCGTAGGTGGCCCGGCCGTTCTCCCGCAGGGCGGCGATGATCTGGCGATCAAGAGCGTCCACCGGTCACAGCGTAGGCCCACCAGCCTCGATGTCCGAACCGCACGCTTCGTCCCTTACTACCTCTTTACCATCACCCAAGCGTTCGAGTACCCGATGGGTGGGGTGCCACGATGCGTCCGGAACGTCTGTTCGCCATCGGGGAGGATGCCGTGACCGTGACGCAGGGACACCAGGGGGAACGCCTGCTGACGCCGGGTGAGGTCGCGAACCTGTTCCGGGTCGACCCGAAGACGGTCACCCGCTGGGCCACCGCCGGCCGGATCGGCTCGATCCGCACGCCGGGTGGTCACCGCAGGTTCCGCGAGTCCGAGGTGCAGCAGCTGTTGTCCCAGCTGACCACGGAGGCGACCGAGCCGGTCCGGCACTGACGACGGGCACCTCCCGGACGCGAGTAATCTCGTGGCAAAGGAGGTGGCGACCATGCTCTACCTGCTCGCGGTGATCGGTGCACTCACCATCGCCGTGCTGCTGTGGCGTGCGTTCGGACCGGACCGGGTCGATACCGCCCCCAGCCGTCGTTTCGTGGCGCCGGACGACGACCCGGACTTCCTGCGCAAGCTCGGTGAGCAGCCCAGGAAGAAGCCGGACGACGAAGAGTGACACCGCGGCGGGGCCTCGCACCGAGGCCCCCTCGTCAGCGCGTCGACCCGGGCGCGTGCCGGTACGGCTAGTTGTTCGGGAAGTCGTCGGCCACCGTGGCGGCGAGTTCCAGCAGGGCCAACCGGGTGTCCGGGCCGAGCTTGTCCAGCTCGATCTCCGCGCCCTCTTCCAGGTGCGTGTCGAACGGGATCCGCACCACCGCGCGGCAGCGCCTGGCGAAGTGCTCGGCCAGCTTGTCCAGGTCGACCTTGCCCGAGCCCGGCCGCACCGAGTTGATCACCGCGACGGACTTCGCGACCAGGTCGCGGTAGCCGTGGGCGTCCAGCCAGTCCAGCGTCGCCGCCGAGGTCTGCGCGCCGTCCACCGAGCCGGACGAGACCAGCACCAGCGAGTCGGCCTGGTCGAGCACGCCCTTCATGGCCGAGTGCATCAAACCGGTGCCGCAGTCGGTGAGCACGATGTTGTAGAACAGCTCCAACAACGCCATCGTGCGCAGGTAGTCCTGGTCGCTGAACGCCTCCGACACCGCCGGGTCCTGCTCGGACGCCAGCACTTCGAGGCGGCTCGGCGACTGCGAGGTGTAGGCGCGCACGTCGCTGTACCGGGTGATCTTCGAGGCGTCGCGCAGCAGGTGCCGCACGGTCGCCGTGGTCTCCCTGGGCACCTTCAGCGCCAGCGTGCCGCGGTCGGGGTTGGCGTCCACCGCGATGACCCGGTCGCCGCGCAGCGAGGAGAACGTCGAGCCGAGCGTGGTCGTCGTCGTGGTCTTGCCGACGCCGCCCTTGAGGCTCAGCATCGCGATCTTGTAGCAACCGCGCAGCGGCTGGTTGATCCGACCGATCAGCTCACGCCTGCGGATGTCGGCCGGGCTCTCGCCGAGGTTGACCAGACCGCCGGTGACCGAGTGCACGGTCTTGCGCCAGCCGGACTGCGGGCGGCGCTTCGCGCGCTTGATCAGCTGCTGCGAGGACACGTCGCTGGCGTTGGCGGCCCGCGGGGGCTGCGGCTGGGGCTGGGGTTGCGGCTGGACGCTCTGCGGGAAGTTGTTGGGGAACCCGCCCTGGTACTGGTGCGGTCCCGACTGGCCGGGCGCCGGGTACGGGCCGGACTGGCCGCCCGAGACCTGGTACTGCCCCGATTGGCCACCGGACACCTGGTACTGCCCCGATTGGCCGCCCGAGACCTGGTACTGACCGGACTGGCCGCCGGAAACCTGGTACGGGCCCGACTGCTGGCCCTGGACCTGGTAGGGCCCCGACTGCTGGCCATGCACCGGGTAGGGACCGGACTGCTGGCCGGACACCGGGTACGGACCCGACTGCGCCGGGAAACCGCCCGACGGCGGACCGGTCACCGGGCCAGACGCCGACGGGTCGAGGTAGACGGTCTGGGGGTCGACGTAGTGGGCTCCGGACCCCGGCTCGACCTGGTGGCCACCGGACTGGTTCGGGTTGGGCTGCTGCCCTTCCGCGCCGCCCTGCTGCGGCCACGACGGCTCAGGATTCTCGTAGCGACCGGTCACCGCGGGGTCCTCCCTGAGCGAAGCGGATCGAGACCTCCCCGACCCCACGCGTCCGACGGTAGTCGGCGACCAGTGGTTCCACGACACTGGGTGTGCGCCTCACCCGAGCGCCCCGGAACGGGTCGGCGAACACCGCGTTACCCCGTGGTCTACGGGATCAGCCGACTCCGGCGTACGAGTGCAACCCAGTCGTTACGAGGTTGATGAAGAACAGGTTGAACACGGTCATCGCGAAGCCGACCGAGTTGATCCACGCGGCGGGCCTGCCGCGCCAACCCGCCGTCGCACGCGCGTGCAGGTACGCCGCGTAGACGACCCACGAGACGAACGCGACGGTCTCCTTGGGGTCCCAGCCCCAGAACCGGCCCCACGCCGCCTCGGCCCAGATCGCGCCGCAGATGATGCCGATGGTGAACAGCGGGAACGCGAACACCGTGCTGCGGTAGGCGAGCCGGTCCAGCACGTCGGCCTCGGGCAGCTTGCGGAACCGGGCGCGGCCCGAGGACTTCAGCAGGTACAGCACGCTGGCCACACCGGGCACCAGCAGCATGCCGCTGGACACCGAGATCACCGACACGTGCACCACGAGCCAGTACGACTGCAACGCGGGCTGCACGGGAGCGGCGTCGGCGTAGAGCACGGTGCCGCCGAGGAACATCAGGATCACGATCGGCACGAGCACGAACCCGCCGAGCCTGCGCACCGGGAACGTCCTGGACAGCACCAGCCACGTCACCACGGCGGCGAGCGTCAGCAACGAGCCGTACTCGTACATGTTGCCCCACGGCGCGCGCTCGGTCGCGAACCCGCGCAGCACCAGCGAAGCCGCTTGCAGCACCACGCCGAGGACGGTGAGCGCCACGCCCATCCGGCCGAGGCGCTCGACGCGCGACCGTTCCGGCCGGGTGACCCGGCCCGGCGCCCACGTGCCGTCGGCCTGCGTGCCGCCGGCCGCGACCGCGCCGGCCAGTTCGCGCTCCCTGGCCTTCGCGGGCCGCGCGAACGCCGCCTCGCACAGGTACAGCGCGGCGGCGAAGAAGTAGATCGCCACGGCCGCGCCGTAGGTCCAGTCGCTGTAGGTCGCCAGGGTCGCGTTGACCGGCATCAGCTGTCCTCCTTGTCGGCGAGCGGGTCGCGGGGGATGTCCGGACCGGGGACCACACCCGCATCACGGGCAGGTACCGGATCACGGGCCACGCCCAGATCATGGGCGAGCACCGAGAACTCCTCGCCGTAGCCCGCTTGATCGGTGCGCGCGAGACCGCCGACCTCGACCACGGTACGCCCGTCCTCCCGCGGCGCCGCCCGCACCCAGACGCGACGGCGCTTGATGCTCAGCGAGACGGCCAGACCCAGGATGACCAGCACCGAGAACACCAGCACCCACACCTGCGTCGGGTCGTGCGACACCTGCAACGACACCCAGTCGCGGACGCCGTCGAAGCGGATCACGGTGCCGTCGTCGAGGGTCAGCTGCTCGCCCTGCCGGAGGTTCTGCCGGGCGACCTTGTTCAGCTTCCCGTCCCGCACCATCTTCTGGTCGATGGAGAAGATGGACTGGCCGCGACCGGAGTCGGTGCCGAGGTCGCCGCGGTAGACGTCGATCGCCACCGCCGGGTCGTCGGCGGCGGGGAACGCCGAGTCGAGCAGCTCGCCCTGGAAGGCGGCGGTCGGCGCGAGCAGGCCGGTGATGGCGAGCTGGCTCTTGCGGCGCTGCTCGGCGTCGGGCACGTTCGGCGGGTCGAACTTCGTCGCGCCCTCGGACGCCAGCGTGACCTGGTTCACCGGCCGCCACTGGGTGGTGCCGGTGCGGGTCTCGCCGTTGGGGAAGGTGACCGTGAACAGCGGCGTGTAGCCGTGGCCGAGCAGGTAGAGGCGGTCGCCGGCGGTGCGCAGCGGGCTGTTGACCTCCAGCGGGTACGGCCGCCAGGTGCCGGTCGCCAGGTCCGCGCCGGACTGGTACTGGATGGCCGCGTGGAAGCTCTCGGCCTGGCCGTTGTGCAGGTACGTGGCCTCGAAGTCGTCCACCCGCACGCAGAACTGGTTGAGCCGCGTGCCGTCCACCCGCAGGCCGGGGCGGAACGTGTCGTAGTTGTAGACGCCCGAGTTGCAGAACTGGCCGCCGCCCGACTGCACGATGACCTGGCCCTCGTAGCCGAACATCTTGCCCAGCGCGAACGCGATCAGCAGGCCGAGCAGGGAGAAGTGGAACACCAGGTTGCCGGTCTCGCGCAGGAAACCGCGTTCGGCGCTGATCGTGCGGACGCCGTCGGGCTCCTCGCGGGACACCGTGCGCCAGCCCTTGAGCCGGCGTTCCGCGTGCTCGATGACGGCCTGCGGGGTCTCGGTCGTGTCGGTCGACGCGTGGTGCGGCATCCGGGCCAGGTTGCGCGGTGTCAGCACCGGCTTGGCCCGCATCTGCTTGAAGTACTCCCACGTGCGCGGCAGCAGGCAGCCGACCAGCGACACGAACAGCAGCACGTAGATCGCGGAGAACCAGTAGCCGGCGTAGACGTCGAAGAACTGCAACTCGTCGAGGAACCGACCCCACCAGCCGTGGTCGGCGATGTACTCGTCGACCTTCAGGGAGTTCAGCGAGCGTTGCGGCAGCAGCGCGCCCGGCATCGCGCCGAGGGCGAGCAGGAACAGCAGGGTCAACGCGGTGCGCATGGCGGTCAGGCCGCGCCACGTGTTGCGCAGGAAGGCGAGGAGGGCGCGCACTACAACGGCAGTTCTAGGTCGTTGATGACGGCGTCGCGCAGCCAGCCGACGAAGTCGCCCCACAGGCCCGTGACCAGGGCGACGCCGACGGCGATCAGCAGCACGCCGCCGAAGACCTGCACCTGGCGGACGTGCGAGCGCAGCCAGCCGGTCGTGCGGACCGCCCAGCGCGCGCCGACCGCGATGAGGATGAACGGCAGGCCGAGGCCGAGGCAGTAGGCCAGGACGAGGACCGCGCCGCGCACGGAGACCGGACCGACCTCGGTGCTGCGGGCCAGCGCCATCACGCCGGTGAGCGTCGGGCCGAGGCACGGCGTCCAGCCGAGCGCGAACACGCCGCCCAGCAGCGGTGCGCCGACCAGGCCGGCCCGGGGCGTGCGGTGCAGGCGGACGTCGCGCTGGAGGGCGGGGACGAGGCCGATGAACACCAGGCCCATGGCGATCGTGACGACGCCGCCGATGCGCTGGAGCAGGTCGCCCTGGATCACGAACAGGTCGGTCAGACCGAGCACCACGAACGACATCAGCGCGAACACGATCGTGAAGCCGAGCACGAACAGCAGCGCGGCGCCCGCGACCCGCCAGCGGCCGGTCTTCCTCGCCTCGTCGCCCTGGATCGCCGGTGCTTCGGCGCCGACCAGGCCCGCGAGGTAGGCGAGGTAGCCGGGGACCAGCGGCACGACGCACGGCGACGCGAACGAGATCACACCGGCCAGCACCGCCACCGCGGTCGCGAGCAGGATCGGGCCGGAGGTGGCCAGATCGGTCGGGTTCACGGGTTCAGCGTAAGTAGTTGCCCTTGACGGCTTGCACCGGCGTCCCTTATGGGCGACCCACGTCACAGGGCGGGAAGTGCCCGGTTTGGTCCGAGCGGGGTGATCGCTTGCCTCTTTTACCCGTCTCAGTGAGTGTTTAAACGCGACCATCAACCCTTGTGGGTTAGCGAGCAACTCCATAGCGTGACTGCATGTACGCACACCGGCTCGCCTTGCCCGTGCTGGCCGTCGTCTTCGCCGTCGTCGCCGCTCCCCTGCCCGGCGGCGCCGCGGAGTCCGCCGCGCCGGACGGGCCCGGCGTGGAGTGGGTCGAGGTCTTCTCCCCCGACGGCACGATCTCGCGGACCGCCGTGCCGGTCGCCGTCGAGACGCGGGCGGCAGCGGCGGAGGTCGCCGCCGCCGTGGTGCCGATCCAGGAGACCGGCCCGTCCGACCAGCGGTTCGACCTGGTCTTCGTCGGCGACGGCTACACCTCCGCCGAGCTCGGCGTCTTCCACGACCACGTGGTGGGCAAGTGGACCGAGCTGGCCGCGGTGGAGCCGTTCAAGTCGTACCGCCAGTACTTCAACGTGTGGCAGGTCGACGTGGTGTCCGCCGAGTCGGGCGTGGACCACGACCCCACCCTCGGCACGGACCGCGACACCGCCCTCGACATGGGCTTCTGGTGCCAGGGCCGCGACACCCAGACCGAACGCCTGCTGTGCGTGAACCAGACCAAGGCCGCCCAGTTCGCCGCGCTCGCGCCGCAGGCCGACCAGGTCATCGCGCTCGGCAACACGGCCAAGTACGGCGGTGCGGGTGGTGGCGTGGCGACCGCCGCGGGCGCGAACGACCAGGCCGGGCAGATCGCCGTGCACGAGCTGGGTCACTCGATCGGCAAGCTGGCCGACGAGTACGACTACCCCTACGACCGGTACAGCGGCGAGGAGCCGGCCGAGGTCAACGTGACCGCGACCGCCACCGGCGCGAAGTGGTCGGCCTACCTGGGGCAGGCGTCACCGGACGGTGGCGTGGTCGGCGCGTTCGAGGGGGCGCGGTACCACCGGCTCGGCCTGTACCGGCCCACCGAGAACTCGATCATGCGCACGCTCGGTCGCGAGTTCAACCTCATCGGTCGGGACGCGATGATCGCCGCGTTCAAGGCGAAGGTGCCCGAGCTGCGGTGATGCCCGAGCTGCGGTGAGGTCGGGGGTCCGTCAGGATTCCGCGGCCAGGTCCTCGACCAGCGGCACGAGGTCCGTGGCGATCACCGCGCCGAGGAACGCCGCCGCCACCCGGTGCTGCTTGTCCAGCACGAACGTGGACGGCACCGCGTTGGGCGGCACCCCGCGGAACGCCAGCATCGCCCGCCCGGACTCGTCGTAGATCGACGGGTAGGACAGGGCGCGGTTGGTCATGAAGTCGCGGGGCGACTCGGTCGAGGTCTCCTTCACGTTCACCCCGAGCACCTGCACGCCCAGCGGCCCGGTCTCGTCCTGCACCTTCTGCAGCTCCGGCGCCTCGGTCCGGCACGGCCCGCACCACGCGCCCCAGATGTTGACGATCACGACCTTGCCCGCGTAGTCGTCCAGCGAAACGGTCTTGCCGTCCTCCATCAGGCTCGGCCCGGCCAGCCCCGTGACGCTCTTGCGCTCGTCGCCGTCGTAGCGCAGCCTCGTCTCGCCGTTGGGCGCGACGAGCTGGAACTCCGAACCGGCCACCACCGCGTCGTCGCCGGACGTGCAGCCCGTGAGCAGCAGGAACGCGGTGGTGAGCCCGGCCAGTGCGGATCGTGCCCTCATGCCCCGGTCACCCTCGGGTTCGTCGCGCCGACCGGCTCGGTGTAGACCACCCGCACCAACTGCTCCCCCTCGAACACCAGGCTGGTCAACGACGCCAGCGAGCACTCGCGGCGGCGCGGGTCGTGCCACATCCGCTTGCCCTCCAGGAACCGCCGCAGCGTCCAGATCGGCAGCTGGTGCGACACGCACACCGCCTCGTGGCCCTCGGCCGCCGACCGGGCCCGCTGCACCGCGCCGAGCATCCGGTGCGCGATACCCAGGTACGGCTCGCCCCACGACGGCCGGAACGGGTTGACCAGCTTCGGCCAGTGCTTCGGCGAGCGCAGCGCGCCGTCGCCGACGGCCACCTTCAGGCCCTCGAACCGGTTGTCCGCCTCGATCAGCCGCTCGTCGGTGTCCAGTTCCAGCCGGTGCGAGTCGGCGATCGGCGACGCGGTCTGCTGCGCCCGGTCCAGCGGCGACGCCACGACGTGCACGATGTCGTGGTCGGCCAGGTGCTCGGCCACGGTCAGCGCCTGCTGCTGGCCGCGTTCGGACAGCTTGAACCCCGGCAGGCGGCCGTAGAGGATGCCCGTCGGGTTGTGCACCTCGCCGTGCCGGAGCATGTGGACGACGGTCCGGCTCACTTGGTCGCCTCCGCGGCGGCACGCGCGGCGTGCGGCAGGGCGGCGGCGATGACCTCGAAGTCGTCGTCGGTCATGGCCGCGTTGACGAACCACGCCTCGAACGCGCTCGGTGGCGCGTACACGCCCCGGTCGAGCAGGGCGTGGAAGAACGGTGGGAACCGCCACGTCTCGGCGGCCTGCGCACCCGCGTAGTCGGTGACCTCGGCGTCGGTGAAGAACACGCTGACCAGGTTGCCGGCGAACTGCACGCGGTGCGCGACGCCGGCCTCGGTGAGCGCGGTGGTGAACAGCGCGCCCAGGCGCGTGGCGTTGGCGTCCAGCATCCGGTAGACGTCGTCGGTGGCGGCACGCAGCGTGGCCAGGCCCGCGGCCACCGCGACCGGGTTACCGGACAGCGTGCCCGCCTGGTAGACCGGGCCGGACGGGGCGAGCCTCGACATCACGTCGGACCGGCCGCCGAACGCCGCCGCGGGCAGGCCGCCGGACATGACCTTGCCGAACGTGTAGAGGTCGCCCTCGACGTTCTCCAGGCCGTACCAGCCGGCCCGGGACACCCGGAAGCCGGTCATGACCTCGTCCATGACCAGCAGCGCGCCGTTGTCCCGGCAGAGCTGCTTCAGCTCGGCGTTGTGCTTGGGCGCGATCGCGCCCATGTTGCCCGCCGCCGCCTCGGTGATCACGCACGCGATCTCGTCGGGGTTCGCGGCGAACGCCTGCCGGACGGCCTCGACGTCGTTGTAGGGCAGCACCAGGGTGTCGGCCGCTTGCGCGCCGGTGACGCCCGGCGAGGTGGGCAGGCCCAGCGTGGCCACCCCGGAGCCCGCCTGCGCGAGCAGCGCGTCCACGTGGCCGTGGTAGCAGCCCGCGAACTTGACGACCTTGCGGCGCCCGGTGAAGCCGCGGGCCAGCCGGATCGCGCTCATGGTGGCCTCGGTGCCCGAGTTGACCAGGCGGACCTGGTGCACCGGGGCGACCCGGTCGATGATCTCCTCGGCCAGCTCGATCTCGCCCTCGGTGGGCGTGCCGAACGACAGGCCGTGCACGGCCGCCTCGCGGACCGCGTGGACCACGTCGGGGTGGGCGTGCCCCAGGATCATCGGACCCCACGACGACACCAGGTCGACGTACCGGTTGCCGTCGGCGTCCCACAGGTGCGGACCCTCGCCGCGGACCATGAACCTCGGCGTGCCGCCGACCGAGTGGAAAGCCCGGACGGGGGAGTTCACGCCACCGGGGATCACCGCCGCCGCGCGCTCGAACAGTGCCTGGGATCGCGTCGCTGTCACGTGGTCCAGTCTCACACGCCGGGTTCTTCGACCTGCTTCCGACCACGGGTGCGCACGGCGAGCAGGGTCTGGCGCACCGCGTCGAGCAGCAGCACGCCCGCGATGGTGACGAGGCCGACGGACGTGCCGATCCAGTTGCCCTTGAACCGGGTGGATTCCAGCGGCGGCTGGTCGGGCACGGCGTAGCTGTAGTGCACGACACCCCGGTTCCAGCACCACACGGCGGCCCACACGAGCAGCGCGATGAGCACCACCTCGCCGGCCGCGACGAACGCCCGCTTCGGCTGGTGCAGCGCGGGCGCGTCGGGTCCGGGTTCCGGCGCGGAGGTGGTCGGCGCGGTGGCGCTCGCGGGGCCGGTGCCCGGGTCCTGGCCCGGGTCTGGGTCGGTCGTGGCCGCAGTCACGCCGGTCAGCTTCTCACGCCCGCGTCGCACCGTGCCCGCCACCACGCGTGGTCAACAATTTCGCGATCCCGGTCCGCAGCGCGTCGGCGTCGCGCGCCCAGCCCATCACCACGGTGCCGTCGGCGAGGCGGATGGGTACCGCCTCGGTGCCCCGGGGCAGGGTCCAGCCGCCACCCAGGACCCTGGCGCCGGACCTCGGCTCGACGCCCTCGACGGCCTCGACGTCGCGGATCGGCAGCTCCTCGCGGCCCTGGTGCAGGGCGACGGGCGTGAGGCGGACCTCGTAGATGCGACGGCGGCCGTTCACCCAGAGCGCGGTGGGCAGGAACAGCAGCAGCGCGACGAAGAGCCACAGCAACGGGCGCGTCGCGCCGGTCAACGCCTCGACGCCCAGCCCGAGCGCGGCGAACACCGGGCCCCACAGCAGCGGCCACCAGGTCGCGCCGGGTTCGGTGTACAAGGTCGGTTGGTCCACGGTCTCGGTCTCGTTCGGGTGCGGGGTGAGGGGGTTTCTCAGCGGGAGAAGTACTGGCGGGTGCCGGGGAGGAAGCTCGCGACCGCGGCGGCCGCGGGCAGCACCAGCCGCAGCACGATCACCACCCACGAGAGCGCCTCGGTGTCGCCGTCCCGGGAGGCGATGATCGCGGCGGCCAGGGCGAGGATGCCGATCACCAGCGAACCGCCGCAGAGGCCCAGCCGCGCGTGGTAGCTGCCGTTCAACAGCATCACCGCGCCCCACACACCGGCGACGGCGAGGCACACACCGGTGAACAACGCCATCACCGGGCCGAACCCGGCGATCGCCCCGCCCTCGGCGAGGGTGCGCACGACCGAGCCCACCGGCCACGAGAGCGACGCCAACACCCACAGGACGAACGACGCGACGACGGCGCCCGGCCGGTAGACCGCGGCGGTGTGCTGGTCGACGTTGCGCATCCCACCGGGGAACGGCACGTGCGGCTGAGGCCCCGCCTGCGGGTAGTCGACCGGGCGCATCGACTGGCCGTAGGGGTCGAACGGCCCGTTCGGCGGCTGGGTCATCTCATCACCGACCTCGTGTAGGCGTTGGACGCCGGCAGGTACATCGCCACGAGGCCCTGCGCGCAGACCCCGAGGAACACGCACGACCACGCCACGCCCAACCCCCAGTGCACGTAGGGCATGGAACCGGAGACGAACACCAGCAGCATGACGACCCCGAAGGCGGCGCTCGGCATGGCCAGCACGGTGAGCACGGTGCGCGCCCACCCGCGACCGGACCGCAGCTTCGCCGCGGCGATCAGGTACGGCACGGACAGCACCGCGAACGCGAGCCCGAACAACGCGGGCGTGAGCCGCGCGCCCAGCTCCGCCGCCGTCTTGGCCGCGGGGTCGTTCGCGTCCGGCGAGTCGCGCAGGATCTCGGCGGTCAGCCCGTCGACCCCGGTGTAGACCAGGCCGGGCAGCACGATCACCACCAGCACGGCGCCGGCGATCCAGCACCAGGACGCGACGGTCGTGGTGACCGGGCGGCGCGGTCCGACGTCGCGCGGGTCGACCGGCGGCATCGGGACGGGCGGGTGGTAGCCGGGCGGGAGGGGCGCGGGAGGGTGTTGGTGGGCGGGGTGGGGCGCGTTCGCCTGCCCCGGTAGGTCTACCCGGTGGTAGGGCGAGGCGAACGGATCCGGTTCGGACATGGGTTCTCCGCAGGGGTCAGTGCTGCTTCACCCACTGTGCCGTACCGGGGAGCCAGGTGAACGCCAAACCGACACCGATCAGCAGCAACGTCACCAAGTTCACCGCGCTGGCCCCGGGCAGCACGATCCACAGCACGTGCAGCACGGCCACCGCGGTGAGCACACCACGTGCCCACCGCCTGCCGCCGCGCAGCAACCACCCGAACACGCCGTAGCCGATCGCGAGGCCCACCGCGACGACGGTCAGCTGCGCGAGCAGTCGGCTGACCTCCGCCGGGTCGTCACCGGCACGGGTGGCGGCCTGCTCCAGCTCGGCCCGTCGCAGCCAGAGCACCAGGTTCTCCAACAGCAGGAACGCGCCGAGGGCGAACCAGACCGCCACCGCACCGCGCACCACCGGGGGCGGCTGCCCGGTCATCCGGCGCGCTTCACCGAGTCGAAGTAGGCCTTCGAGGCGGGCAGGTACATCGTCACCACGGCGGCGACCACGACGAGCACGATCACCAGGCCCACCAGGGAGAAGCCGAACAGGTGGTAGAGGAGCACCGCCACGCCGAGCACCGTCAACGTGATCCGCGCCCAGTTGCGGCCCGCGCGGGCCTTGAACGCGAACAGCACGATCAGGGCGGCCATCACCACGCCGATGATCACCAGGACGACCAGCACCGCGGTCACCGCGGATTCGAGCTGCTCGGGCGTGACGCCGGGGGTCGGCGGCTGGCGGCGGGCCTCTTCCAGGGCCGCGTCGCGCTGGGTCAGCACCAGCAGGGACGACACGACGAGCAGGATCGCGCCGGCGATCCACAAGAAGAAGGAGAGGCGGACTTCCTTGGGCTCGGCCACGGCCGGCGCGTGCCCGCCGTGACCCGACAGCTCCGACTCGCTCAGCGGCGGCGGGGCTGGGGTGTAGGGCTGCTGCTGGTACGGCTGCTGGTACGGCTGCGGCGGCTGCTGCTCGTACGGCTGCTGCGCAGGCCGGTTCTCAGGGTCCTGTGGGGTGGTCACGCCCGGGAACGCTAGGGCGACCAGGGGTTGCTGTCCACCGCGACAGGCGGTGGACAGCAACCGGTGACCTGGAGGTCGGCTGGAGGTCAGCTGGCCTTGAAGTAGTGGTTCGAGTCGGACTTGAACATGAAGATGATGGCGCCGACGATCGTCACCAGCGACACCAGCACGAACAGCGCCGAGATCACGCCGAGGAAGCCCAGCGAGAACAGCAGGCCGATGGCGAACAGGCTGAGCAGGTTGCCGATGACCGACAGGCCGCCCAGCACGGTCAGCAGGATGCGGGCCCAGTTGGCGCCCTTGCGCATCTGCATCACGACCAGGATCCACACGACCTGGAGGACCAGGCCGAAGATCGTCGCGCCGTAGCTCGGCTGGGCGGCCGCACCGGACACGCCCAGTGCCGCCGCGGTCTCGCGCGCGATGTCCTCGGCGAGGATGAAGCTGATGAGGCTGCCCAGGATGCCGACGCCGGCCGCGATCAGCCACAGCATGTACGCGGTGTCCACGGACTTCGGGCGGACGGGGGCGCGCAGCTCGCTCTCGTTCAGCGGCGGTGCCGGCGGCGGGTAGCCGGGCTGCTGCGGGTAACCACCCTGGGGGTTCCCGCCCTGGTTGTTAGGATCGTTCGGAATGGTCATGCGACGGACCGTAGGAGTGATGGTCGGTCCAGTCGACCGGAAATCACAATCCGTTAGCTACCTGTGGTGGATTTCCGCTGACCGTTCGCACTGATCTGAAGTACCCGGCGACTGATGTCTGGAACACCAGCACCACGGCCGCCGCGTCGACGAGCATCGTGACCACGCCGAACGCCAGGTCGACGCCGCTGACCGACAGGCCGCTCGCCGCGGTGAAGCCGGAGCCGACCGCGACCAGCCGCAGCACGCCGACGACGATGCCGATGCCCGCCAGCACGGTCAGCAGGACCCGCGCCCAGTTCCGGCCGTGCGCCATCCGGTTCGCCAGCAGCGTGTAGACCAGGACCACGCCGGCGGCCAGGAGCAGGCCGAACGTGATGCCGCCGGTCACCACCGCGTCCAACTCGTCCTGGCCGAGCTTCGGCTGGGTCGACCCGGGCCTGGACTGTTCCGCGCGCAGCCAGCCGATCAGCATCTGGCGGTCGGACAGCTGCACCATGAACCGGGCCATGCCGATCACGGCGCTGAGGATGAACAGCCACCTGGCCAGGTCGACCAGCTTGGGCGGCGTCGGCTTGGGCGCCTTCGGCTTGCGGGCGCGGGCGGGCGTCGGCCGGGTCATTCCCGGTCCAGCCAGGTCGCGGCTTCCGCGGCCCAGTAGGTGAGCACGATGTCCGCGCCGGCCCGGCGGATCGACGTCAGCATCTCCAGCACGGTCCGCTCGCGGTCGATCCAGCCGTTGCGGGCGGCGGCCTCGACCATCGCGTACTCGCCGGAGATCTGGTACGCCGCGACGGGGACGTCGGAGATCTCGGCGACGGCCTTGACCACGTCGAGGTAGGGCAGCGCGGGCTTGACCATGACCATGTCGGCGCCCTCGGCGAGGTCGAGGGTCACTTCGCGGAGCGCTTCGCGGGCGTTGGCCGGGTCCTGCTGGTAGGTCTTGCGGTCGCCCTTGAGCTGCGATTCGACGGCTTCGCGGAACGGGCCGTAGAGGGCGGAGGAGTACTTGGCGCTGTAGGCGAGGACGCCGGTGTCGGTGTGGCCGGCCTCGTCGAGGGCGTTGCGGATGAACCCGATCTGGCCGTCCATCATGCCGCTCGGGCCGACGACGTGGGCGCCTGCCTCGGCTTGGGCCACGGCCATCTCGCCGTAGATCTCGAGCGTGGCGTCGTTGTCCACGGCGCCGTCGGGGGTGAGCACGCCGCAGTGGCCGTGGTCGGTGAACTCGTCCAGGCAGCAGTCGGACATCAGGACGGTGGTGTCGCCGAGCTCGTCGCGGAGGTCGCGCAGGGCGGCGTTGAGGATGCCGTCGGGGTCCGTCGCACCGGAGCCGACGGCGTCGCGCTCGGCGGGGACGCCGAACAGCATGATCCCGCCCACGCCCGCCTGCACCGCTTCGGCGGCGGCTTTGCGCAACGACTCGCGGGTGTGCTGGACGACGCCCGGCATGCTCTTGATCTCGACCGGGGCTGCCGCGCCTTCCTTGACGAACATGGGCAGCACCAGGTGGCGCGGGCGCACGGTGGTCTCGCCGACCAGGCGGCGCATGGCCGGGGTGGTGCGCAGGCGGCGGGGGCGGTGGGCTGGGAACACTGCGGGTACTCCCTGGCTGGCGGGTGCTGCTCTTGGTCTGCTCAAGCTGCTCAAGCCGGGCCGGTGCAGGTCCGGTCCCGGTGCGGGTCCGGCTCGATTTGACATGGGGCCCTTACGAGCACCCCAGGCAGGCCGCAGCCGGCAGGCATGGCGGGGAAGAGCGTCCCGCCAAGCCTGCCGGCTCCGACCAGCCCATGGCACTCGAACCCATGTCGAATCGGGCCTCGGTGTGGCGGTGCCGGGGCCGTTGTCGGTCCGGTTGGGGCCACGGTGGATCCGTTGTGGGTGTGTCAGGAGCGGCGGAGGCGCTTGGTCTTGCGAGGTGGGGGCAGGGCGCCTTCGGCTCGCAGTCGGGCGGCGTGTTGGGCCAGGGCGTCCACGAGGGCGGGGACGTTGGCGTCTTCCGGTTGGACGTCGACCCGGAGGCCGAACTCGCGGGCCGTTTCGGCGGTCTGGGGGCCGATGCAGGCCACCAGGGTGCGGGCGTGGGGCTTGCCCGCGATGCCGACCAGGTTGCGGACCGTGGAGGACGAGGTGAAGCAGACGGCGTCGAAGCCACCCGACTTGATCATCTCGCGGGTGTCCGCGGGCGGCGGGGCGGCGCGGACGGTGCGGTAGGCGGTGACGTCGTCGATCTCCCAGCCCCGTTCGCGCAGGCCCGCCGCGAGGGTCTCGGTGGCGATGTCGGCCCGCGGGAGCAGGACGCGGTCCACCGGGTCGAGGATGTCGTCGTAGGGCGGGAAGTCGGCGAGGAGGCCCTCGGACGACTGCTCGCCGGACGGCACGAGCTCCGGGATGATGCCGAAGCTGCGGACCTTGGCGGCGGTGGACTCGCCGACGCAGGCGATCTTGACGCCGGAGAAGGCGCGGGCGTCCAGGCCGAACTCGCGGAACTTCTCCCAGACCGCGCGGACGGCGTTGGTCGAGGTGAAGACGACCCACTGGTAGCGGCCGTCGACCAGGCCCTTCACCGACCGCTCCATCTGGGCGGGGCTGCGCGGGGGCTCGACGGAGATCGTGGGCACCTCGACCGGGATCGCGCCGTGGGAGTGGAGGCGGTCGCTCATCGCGCCCGCCTGCTCCTTGGTGCGCGGGACGAGGACCCGCCAGCCGTAGAGGGCGCGCGACTCCCACCAGGAGAGCTTGGTCCGGCCGGCCACCGCTTGGCCCACGGTGACGACCAGGGGGCCACCCAGGTCACCCGCGTCGGCGGCGAGGGAGGCCAGGGTGGTGTCGACGGTGCGCTGGCCGAAGCCGGTGCCGTCACAGGTGACGGCCACCGGGGTCTGCGGGGCCACGCCGTTCTCCACCAGGGAGGACGCGGCTTCGGCCAGGTGGCCGCCGGTCGCGTGGAGCACGAGGGTTCCGGGTGCGGCGGCGAGGCCGGACCAGTCCACGGCGCCGCGGACGTCGGCCTCGGTGTGGACGGCGCCCAGTGCGACGCCCGCGTAGGCGGGCACCGCGGTGCCGGCGGGGACGCCGGGCACCACGTCGAAGGCGATCGTGGTCTTGGAGACGGCCTGCGCCTCCTTCACCACCGAGTCCAGGGTCAGCGGGTCGCCCGCCACCAGGCGGACCACGGCGTGGCCGTTCTTCGCCTCGGCGACCAGGTCCTTCGCCACGTCGGCGGGATCGCCCACGGCGGGTCGCACCTCGACGCCGTCGGGTACCAGCGCCACCACCTCGGCCGGGACGTCCGGATCCGTGACCACGAGCTCCGCCTTGTGGAGCAGGTCGCGGGCCCGGACCGTGAGCAGCCCGGTGTCGCCCGGACCTGAGCCGACGAACGCGACTCGGCCGGGGGTCTTGCGTGCGCGGGTCATCAGGGCACTCCCCATCAACTACGCCCCGCCGGCGACGCGGTGGCGTGGCCGGAGAGGTCGAGCAACTCGGCGGCCAGCGCGCGGCCGAGTTCCTCTGCTGCGGTCAAGTCACCGGTGGCGGACGCACGGAGGAGGTCGCCGTCCTCCGTCGCCATGACCCCGCGAAGGGACAGGCGGAGAACCACGGCCCCATCGTCGCTGAGGTCTTCCACCACATCGGCCAGTGCGCCGACCGGCGCGCTGCAGCCTGCTTCGAGCGCGGCCAGGAGGGCGCGCTCGGCAGCGACAGCGGCCCTGCTGGCCGAGTCGTCCAAAGTGGACTGGAGGAGGTGTTCGGCGTCGACGTCGTCGACCCGGCACTCCACTGCGAGGGCGCCCTGTGCGGGCGCGGGGAGCATCTGGATGGGCTCCAAGGTCTCGGTGATCTCGGCGGTGCGGCCGAGGCGGGCGATGCCGGCGCGCGCCAGCACGACGGCGTCCAGCTCGCCGTCGGCGACCTTCCGGATGCGGGTGTCCACGTTGCCCCGCAGGGGGACGACCTCGAGGCCGAGGCCGAGGGCGTCGAGCTGCGCGGCGCGGCGGGGTGAGCCGGTGCCCACCTTCGCACCGGTGGGCAGCTCGCCCAGGGTCAGGCCGTCGCGGGCGACGAGCGCGTCGCGCGGGTCCTCGCGGGGCGGGACGGCGGCCAGCGACAGGCGCGGGTCGCGCGCCGTGGGCAGGTCCTTGTACGAGTGCACGGCGACGTCGATCTCGTTGTTCGCGAGCGCGTCGCGCAGCGCCGAGGTGAACACCCCGATGCCGATCTCGGCGATGGGTGCGGACGAGCGGTCACCCGGCGTGGAGATCGTGATGATCTCCACGTCCGCGCCTGCCGCGCGCAGCGCGTCGGCCACGTGGCCGGTCTGCGCGAGCGCGAGGGCGCTGCCGCGGGTGCCGATCCTCAGGGTGCGGTTCACCGCTTCTCACCTTTGGGTTGCGTCGAATGGGGGGTGCTGACGGCGGACGGCGCCTGCGGGTCGAGCCCGAACAGCTCGCGCAGCGCTTCGGCGTACCCGGCCCCACCGGGCGCCGCGGCCAGCTCCTTCACCCGCACGGTGGGGGTGTGCAGGAGCTTGTCCACCACCCGGCGGACGGTCTTGGCCAGCTCGTCGCGGACCGGGCCGGGCAGCTCGGGCAGCCGCGAGTCCAGCCGCAGCAGCTCGGCGTCCACCACCTCGGCGGCGCGCTTGCGCAGCGCCGTCACGGTGGGCGTGACCCCGGCCGAGCGCTGCCCGGCCAGGTAGGCGCGGACCTCCTCGGCCACGATCTCCGCGGCGCGCAGCGTGCCCTGCCCGGTCGGGGCGTCGGACAGCCTGCGCTGGAGGGTCTCCAGGTCGACCACGCGGACGCCGTCGAGCAGCGCCGCGGCCGGGTCGACGTCCTTGGGCAGGCCGAGGTCGCAGACGACCAGCGGTCGGTCCGGGCCGCGGTCGCCGATGTGCTCCGCGCCGACGACCGTGCCGACCGAGCCGGTGCAGGCGAACAGCACGTCGGCCGCGGCGATCTCGTCGGTCAGGGTGTCCAGGCCGGTCGAGGTGGCGTGGACGCCGTCCGCGCGCAGGGCCGTGGCCAGGCGTTCGCCGTTGGCCGGTGTCCGGTTGGCGATGACGACCTCGCCGATGCCCGCGCGGCGCAGGTGGGCGGCGGCCAGGCCGCCCATGGAGCCCGCGCCGACGATCAGGGCCTTGCGGTGTTCGAGGCCGCCGAGGGCCGCCGCGGCGTCCGCGAGGGCCTCGGAGACGACGGACGCCCCCGCGTGGTCGATGTCGGTCTCGGTGTGCACGCGCTTGCCGACCCGCAGGGCGTGCTGGATCAGCTCGTGCAGCGTGCGGCCGACCACGCCCTGGTCGTCGGCGGTGGTGTAGGCGTTGCGCAGCTGGCCCAGGATCTGGGCCTCGCCGACGACCATCGAGTCCAGCCCGCCGGCCACCGAGAACAGGTGCTCGACCGCGGCGGCGGAGTAGTGCACGTAGAGGTGTTCGAACAGGTCGGCGGGCTCTGCTCCGGCTTGGCGGGCGAGCACCTCCACGACCTCGTTCATGCCACCGTGGAACGTCTCGACGACCGCGTACACCTCGACCCGGTTGCAGGTCGACAGCAGCACGGCCTCGGACACGCTGGGCGCCGTCAGCAGCTGGTCGAGGACCTTGCCGCGATCGGCGTCGGCGACCGCGACGCGCTCCAGCACGGGAACCGGGGTGGTCCGGTGGGAAAGACCGACGACGAGCACGCTCATGCGCGCACCACCGACCGGCGCACTACCCGCACGATCACGGGCGAATCACCACCCCGTCCACACCGATGCCGTTGACCACGTCACCGGCGGCCTCGTCAGCCCGTCGCGCGACGTGGAACGACAGGATCTGCATCTCGACCGCCAGGTCGACCTTGCGCACTTCGACGTAGTCCGGCACTTGGAGCACGACGGGTGCGAAGTTCAGGATGCACTGGACTCCGGCGGATACCAAACGGTCGCAGACGGCCTGAGCTGCCTGCGGCGGTGTCGCGATGACCCCGATCGAGACCTCGCGCTCGGCGCAGACGGTCGTGATGTCGTCGATGTGGTTGACGGGTATGCCACCTACCGGCACTCCCGTCAGGTCCGGGTCGATGTCGAACAGCGCGGCGACCGGGAAACCGCGGCTGGGAAAACCGCCGTAGTTCGCCAGCGCGTGACCAAGATTACCGATGCCGACGACCGCCACCGAGTGCTTGCGGGTCAGGCCGAGGATCCGCTCGATGTGGCTCACGAGCACCTCGACGTCGTAACCGACGCCACGCGTGCCGTAGGAGCCGATGTAGGACAGGTCCTTGCGGAGCTTGGCGGAGTTGACCCCGGCCGCGCCCGCGAGTTCTTCGCTGGAGATGGTCGTCACGCCCTGCTCGACCATGCCCGACAGGACGCGGAGGTAGACCGCGAGCCGCGCCACCGCCGCCTCGGGAATCGCGCGTGCCCGCTCCCGGACGTCCGCGGGCGCTTCGCCTGGGCGGGTCACGACACCGTCACCCTCGCCCCGCTGAGCCGCCACGCTGGAACTCCTCGACATCCGTCGCACTGACCCGCCGGGTATCGCCACCAGCGGAGTGATGCACCCACCGTACCGCTTGTGAACGCTTGCACAAAGTTGACGGATCGGACCTCGACCCCCTGGGGGAAAGGTGGGCCGCGCCTCCCCGTGGATACGAGGAGGCGCGGCCCACCTTGGGGTGAATCCGGCCGACCGGCGGGTCGGGTCACATCGCGGGCGGGGTGAGCACCTTGCCGATGACGAACACGGTGGCGTTGGCGGTCGGGATGTTGCCGCACAGGACCGGGGCGCCGTTGACGGTCATCGAGTTGCCCGAACCGGCGATGGTCAGCTCCTTGCCGAGCAGGCTGTCGACCTTGCCCGCGTCCTGCAGGCCCTTGGCGTCGTAGCGCTCGCCGACCACGTGGTACTTCAGGATGTCGCCGAGCACGGCGGGCTGACCTGCGAGTTCGGCGAACTTCGCGTCACCGAGCTCGGCGAACGCGCCGTCGTAGGGCGCGAAGACGGTGATCGCCTTCTGGCCGTTGAGCGTGTCGCCGAGGCCGGCCGCGCCGACCGCCGCGACGAGCTTGGTCAGCAGCGGGTTGTTGGACGCGGCGGTGGCGACCGGGTCGGTCACCATCCCTTCGAGCGAACCCTTGTTGGACGGGTCGCTGGGCACCTGGGCGCAGCCGGCGCCGAACACGTCGGACGTCTTGGTCACGCCGTCGCCCATGGCCTCGGCCTCGGTGGTCGTGGTGGCGGCCGCGGTCGTCGTGGTGGCGTTCCCGCCGGACGACGCGGTGTCGGTGCCGCCGCAGGCGGCGAGGGACAGGGTGGCCGCGACGATGGCGCCGACGATGGCGAGCTTGCGGTTCCGCACTGGGATCACTCCTCGGTGTTTACCTTTTCGGTAGTCACTAAGGCGTTCGACGTGACTGACGATCCGGTTCGCCCTCTTTCGGGTGATCTAGGCGACCGTGAAGAAGATCGAGTGCCAGCCGGTCGCGCCGTCCGGGATCGGGGCGACGCGGGCCTGCGGCTGGGTGGTGCCGGACTTGTCGGTGGCGCGTGACTCGATCGTGTGACCGCCGGGCGGCAGGTCCAGCTCGATGCGCCACATGCGCCAGGTCGAGCCGTTCACGTCCTCGGACAGCGTGGTGGTCCGCCACGGGCCGTTGTCGACCCGGACCTCGACCTGCTCGACACCGGTGGGCTGGGCCCACGCAACGCCGGTGGCGACGACCCGGCCGGACACCGTGGCCAGGCCTTCCGGGCGGTCGATCCGGGACATCACCTTGACCGGGGCCTTGCGCGCCCACGCGCGGTCCAGCCAGTAGCCGCGCTTGGCGTCGAACGTGGTCAGCTCCAGGTCGACGACCCACTTGGTGGCCGAGACGTACCCGTAGAGGCCGGGCACGACCAGGCGGGCCGGGAACCCGTGCTCCAGCGGCAGCGGCTCGCCGTTCATGCCCAGCGCGATCAGCGCGCCCCGCTCCTGCTCCAGCACGACGTCGACCGGCGAGCCCGCGGTCCACCCGTCGGCGCTGGTGGAGAACAGCTGGTCGGCGCCCGGCCGGACACCGGCTTCGAGCAGCACGTCGCGCAGGGGCACGCCGACGAAGTTCGCGGTGGAGATGTAGGGACCGCCGACCTCGTTGGAGACGCAGACCATCGTGATGGTGCGTTCCACCAGGTCACGTCGCCGCAGGTCGTCGTAGCGGAGGGTGAGCTCGCGGTCGACCATGCCGTGCACCCGCAGCACCCAGTCCTCGGCCCGGATGCGCGGCACGCTCAGCGCCGTGTCGATCCGGTAGAAGTCCTCGTTCGGGGTGATGAAGGTGGGCGTGCCCTCGGCGGCGAAGTCGGCGCCCGCCGGGATGGCCGGCGCGGGGGTGGTCGGCTTGAGCCCGCCGACGGCCTGGCGCGACGCCTCGACGTCCACCCGGCCGCCCGCGAACTGGCCGACCAGTGCCGACAGGCCCGCGCCGACGGCGGTCGCGCCCGAGGCGACGAGGAACGCGCGGCGGCCGTCGGTGGTCGGGGAGGTGGTTGTCGGGGTGGTAGCGGAGGGCGCGGTGGCGGAGGGCGCGGTGGCCGAGGCCTTGGCGTGCAGCCAGCGGAAGACCACGACGCCGACGACCAGGCTCGCGATCGGCGCGAGGATGCCGAGTTGGCCCAGGTCCGGCCGGTACAGCACGGCGGCCACGCCCAGGAGGCCGAGCGCGGTGGCGAGCACCGTGCCGGGCAGCGGCGAACGGCGGGACAGCAGGCCCGCGGCGACGGCCGCCGCGAGCAGCACGACCGCCATGCCGAGCAGGAGCACGAGCTTGTCGTTGGTGCCGAACGTGCGGACCGCGAAGTCCTTCAGCGGGCTCGGCGTGAAGTCGATCGCGGTGTTGCCCACCGCCAGGAACGGCGAGGCCGGAGGCCCGACCACGCCGGCGACGAGGTGTCCGGCCGCGAGCGCGGCGGCCACGCCGAGGAGTCCGACGAGGGCGGCGGTCAGGCGTGTCATAGGGGTAATTCGACACCCTGCGCGATCCGGTTCACCCAATCCGTAAGCGCCCGGTAATCGTCGGCCCACAGACCCCCACCGGTCGTTGGCCCCGCCTGTCGGCAGCCCGGGGGTGGTCAGCCCGGAGGTGGTCAGCCCGGGGTCGTCAGCGCAGGGCGGCGCGCAAGCGGTCCTCCTCGACCGACCAGTACCCGTGTTCCTCGCCGTCGACCAGGATCACCGGCACCCGGTCGCCGTACTCGGCGCGCAGCTCGCGGTCGGAGTCGACGTCGCGCACGTCCCACGGCACGCCCAGCTCGCCGCAGATCCGCTCCAGGTCGGCCTCGGCCTGCTCGCAGGCGTGGCAGTCGACCCGGCTCATCAAGGTGACGTGGTGGCTCACACCGCTCAGGCTAGGGGTAGCCGCAGCCGTGCTCGCGCCAGCTTGCCGGTGGGCGAGTGCGGCAGCGTGGTGGCGAACTCGACCACGGTCGGCACCTTGAACTTCGCCAGCCGCCCCGCGCAGTGGTCCTTCACCGCGTCCTCGGTGAGCTCCGCGCCCTCGGTGGGCACGACCACGACCTTCACCGACTCGCCGGTCCGCTCGTCCGGCACGCCGACCGCCGCCGCCTCGGCCACCCCGGCCAGCTCGCCGAGCACCTGCTCGACCTCGTGCGGGTAGACGTTGAAGCCGTTGACGATGATCAGGTCACCCGCCCGGTCCACCAGGTGCAGGTCGCCGTCGGCGTCGAGGTAGCCGACGTCACCGGTGCGGAACCAGCCCTCCGCGTCCGGCCCGTGCGCGCCGTCGGGCCAGTAGCCGCTGAACAGGTTGTCGCCCTTGGCCGCGACCAGGCCGGTGCCCGGCTCGTCCTCGTCCTGGTCCAGCGGTCGGCCGTCGGTGTCGACGAGCCGGACCTGCACGCCGGGCAGCGCCCGACCCACCGAACCTGCCTTGGGCACGCCGCCGGCCAGGGTCGTGGTCAGCACCGGCCCGGTCTCGGTCAGCCCGTAGCCCTCGTAGACGGGCAGGCCGACGGCGTCGCGCACGGCGTCGAGCAGGCCGGCCGCCAGCGGTGCGGCGCCGGAGGTGAACAGGCGGACCGTGGCGAGGTCCTCGCGCAGCCGTTCGACCGGCTGGGCCAGGATCGCCGCGTACATCGGCGGCACGCCGACCAGCGTGCTCACCCGGTGCTCGCGGATCGCGGCCAGCGCCCGGTCGGCGTCGAACCGCTCCAGCAGCACGGCCGTCGCGCCCGCGCCCGCCACCTGGAGCAGGCCGGGGCCGAGCCCGTAGACGTGGAACAGCGGCAGCGCCAGCAGCACCCGGTCGCCCGCGGTCACCGGTGCGGGCCGCAGGGACGCGCACTGCGCGACGTTGGCCAGCAGCGCCCGGTGCGACAGCATCGCGCCGCGCGGCGAGCCGGACGTGCCGGAGGTGTAGCCGAGCACGGCCAGGTCCTCGCCCGAGCCGACGGCGGTGAACTCCTCGCCCGGTTCCATGGTCGGCGCGGGCAGCACCTCGACGTCCGCGTCACCGCCGTCACCGACGAGCAGCTTCGCGCCGCTGTCGGCGACCAGGCGCTGGAGCTCGCGGGTCGGCTGACCCGGTCCGGCGGGCACCAGGACGCCGCCGGCCCGCAGCACGCCGAACACCGCGACGCAGAACGCGATGCCGGTGGGCAGCCGCACGACGACCCGGTCACCCGGTTCCACACCCGCCGCGACCAGCCGGTGCGCCTCGCCGTCCACGGCGGCGTCGAACTCGGCCCACGTGCAGCTGCGCACGCCCGCCTCGTCCCCGACTCCGTCGGAGGCAGTGACATCGACCAGTGCGACGTGCTTGGGTCCACGGTGCGCGGAGGCGCGAACCAGGTCGGCGATGTTGCTTGCGGAAGCGGTCAACGCGACCTCCTGGTGAACCACGGCGGACCTCTGCGCAGTCTGTCACGCGCGGACGGCGTCATGCACCGACTCCATCCGCGTCGCAGATTCGAGACCACTTGCCGCTACCTACTACGGAGTAACAACACGTATGCTGCCGGCACGGCGACTCTGTGGAGGTGCCGCGAGCCGATGACCGCACGGGCACGCGAGAACTCCGTCCGAACCATCCGGTCACTCCGCTCGAGGTGGAGTGCAGGAGGGCAGTCCAGCACGATCGAGAGCGTGGAGAGCAACGCGGCCGAGGAGCCGTGGAACCTGGTCCGCGCCGCTCAGGGCGGCGACACGGACGCGTTCGGCGCGCTCTACGACCGGTACGTCGACGTGGTGTACCGGTACGTGCTGTTCCGCGTGGGCGACCGCACGCTGGCCGAGGACGTCACCAGCGAGACGTTCCTGCGCGCGCTGCGCAGCATCGGGTCCATCAGCTACCAGGGCCGCGACGTCGGCGCCTGGTTCGTCACGATCGCGCGCAACATCGTGTTCGACCACGTGAAGTCCAGCCGCTACCGGCTGGAGGTCACGACCGCCGAGCTCGCGGACAACCGCGAGGTCACGGACGGTCCCGAACAGGAGGTGCTGACCGGCGCGGCCAACGCCGAACTGCTCCGCTGCGTAGCCCAACTGGGTGACGATCAACGCGACTGCATCACGTTCCGCTTCATCGAGGGCTTGTCGGTGGCCGAGACGGCCGCGAAGATGGGGCGCAACGAGGGCGCCATCAAGGCCCTGCAGCACCGAGCGGTGCGCCGGTTGGCCCAACTGCTGCCCACGTGGCTGCGGTGAGATCACCGTCGCACCACTCGTCACCCGCGTAACCCCGGGACCTCCCGGTTCGTTGTTCGGGGCAGGAACGGTCGAGACGGTGCGGGATGGTTGGCCACGCAGGATGGTAGGCAGAGGGATCACGCCGCTATGGCGTCACAGGCAGCGCGAGCAGTTCGCCCGCGCGGTCGACGCGCATCCCGACGCCGCGCCCGGTGACGGCGAGGACCTCGCCGACGAGCTGGCTGTCGTGGCGCTGCTGCGGAAAGCCGCAGTCACGGCCGGACCGGACGAGGCCGCCAAGGCGCGGATGCGGGCCAGGGTGCTCGGCGCGGCCGAGCCGCCGCCCACCAAGCTCCACCGACCCGTCCGGGAACGCCGCACCGGGGCGCGCGGCCGATTAGCGGTAGCCCTCGCCGCGGCGCTGTGCCTGCTGTTCTCGCTGACCGGGATGAGCCTGCTGCTCAGCCGGGACGCGCTGCCGGGCGACGCGCTGTACGGCGTCAAGCGCACCGCCGAGTCCGCCTCGCTCGGCCTCACCTTCGGCGAGGAGTCGAAGGGCCACAAGCGCCTGGAGTTCGCCGCCGCGCGCGTCGCCGAGCTGGAGACGCTGGTCGACCGGTACCGCGAGTCCGGCGGCGGACCGCTCGGCGGCTACCTGACCGCGCTGACCGACTTCGACGCCGACGCCGCGGCCGGTTCCCGCGTGCTGACCGCGCTCGGCTCGAACTCGGATCAGCGCGCCCTGGAGAACCTGCGCGACTGGGCCACCGCGCAGGCCACCCGGTTGGCCGAGGTGCGCGAGTCGCTGCCCACCGAGGCCGTCGACCGGGCCGGTGCGTCGCTCGACCTGCTCGACCGGATCGCCGGACGGGCGGCCGCGCTGCTCGCCCGGGTGGACTGCGTGCCCGTGACGTCGGGACAGGTCGACCAGGTCGGGCCGGTGCCCGCCGAGGGCGAGTGCGCGGCGCGGTCCGCCGAACCGGGCACGTCGCCGAGCGCCTCGCCGTCCGTGCCGCCGACGACCGCCGTCGCCGTCACCACGTCCGGCGACGCGCCCGGCCCCACCGGCACACCGGGCGGTGGCGTCACGGGGAGCGCGCCGACGCCGACGCCGTCCGCACCGCCCACCACGACCGGCGGCCCGCTGCTCCCGCTGCCCACGTTGACCGTCCCGTCGCTGCCGCTGCCCGGCCTCGGCGGCTGATCGCTACCCTGTCCCCATCGGACCGCGGGAGGCGCTGACGTGGTGAAAAGGCGTGTGGTGGAGGGCTCGGCCGAGCGGGAGAGGCTCGCCGCGCTGGCCGGTGCGGCTTCGGCCGAGGCCGCGCTGACGGTCGGGCCGTCCGGGAGCGCGACCACCGACCTCACCGCCGCCGCCTTCTTCGACGTCGACAACACGATGATGATGGGCGCGTCGATCTTCCACTTCGCCCGCGGCCTCGCGGCGCGCAAGTACTTCAGGAACTCCGACCTCGCCGGGTTCGCCTGGCAGCAGCTCAAGTTCCGCGTCGGTGGTCGGGAGGACCCGCAGAGCGTGGCGGCGTCCCGCGAGCAGGCGCTGTCGTTCGTGGCCGGCCGGTCGGTGGCGGAGCTCGTCTCGCTCGGCGAGGAGATCTACGACGAGCTCATGGCCGACCGGATCTGGGCGGGCACCCAGGCGTTGGCGCAGATGCACCTGGACGCCGGTCAGCGGGTGTGGCTGGTGACCGCGACACCGGTGGAGCTGGCGCAGATCATCGCCCGGAGGCTGGGCCTGACCGGTGCGCTCGGCACGGTGTCGGAGAGCACGGACGGCATCTACACCGGCCGGTTGGTCGGTGACCTGCTGCACGGCCGGGCGAAGGCGCACGCCGTGCGGGCGCTGGCCGCCAGGGAAGGCCTCGACCTGCGGCGGTGCACGGCGTACTCGGACTCGGTGAACGACGTGCCGATGCTGTCGGTCGTCGGCACGGCGGTCGCGGTGAACCCGGACTCCGGCCTGCGCGAGACAGCCCGCAAGCGCGGCTGGGAAATCCGCGACTTCCGCACGGGCCGCAAGGCGGCGAAGATCGGCGTCCCGTCCGTGCTGGGCGCGGGCGCATTGGCGGGCGCGGTGGCCGCCACCCTGGCTTACCGCCGCCGCGACCGCTGACGCGGTCCTCCAGCCTGGCCCGCCGGCACAGCTGTTCAAAGATCAAAGATCAAGAGCTTAAAAGCATGTCCTCGCCGGACGGGCAGATCAGCAGGATGACCCCGACTACCTGGTCCTGCACCGGGTCCGTCGTGGGTCCGGACTCCGTGTCATCCCACCGACCTCCCTCCGGGCTACCACCCGCGTCAAGGGGGCGGCAAGGGACCCACACCGGGCAAGCCGGAACCCCGCCCCCTTGACACGCGCGGTAGGGCAAAGCCAGGTCGGCGGGATGACACGAAGCCCTCCTTTGAGGAAGAGACAGCCAGTGGACGGCCAGAGGCGCGCGTCGGGAGCGGTGTCGTCGTCACCGCTGCCCTACCTCCCAATAGGGAGGGCTTCGTGTCATCCCGCCGACCTGGCGCAGCCCTACCGCACGTGTCAAGGGGGGCGTGTCCAGCCAGTGCCCGGCACATCGACTGGTGCCCGCCCCCCTTGACGCGTGTGGTAGCCCTTGTGGAGGTCGGTGGGATGGCACGAAACCCGGACCGACGACGAGACCGGCGCAGGACCGCGTAGTCCGGGTCATCCTGCTGATCTGCCCGTCCGGCGAGGACATGCTTTTGATCTTTACAACGCGACCCCGACGCGTGCGGTGACCCCCGACGCGTGCGGTGACCCCTGACGCGTGCGGTGACCCCTACGGAGGAGCCGTGATCAGCCCAGGAAGACGTTCCGGCGCTGCGTGAGCAGTCGGTACAGGGTCTGCTGGATCGTCTCCCGCACCTGGTCGGTCAGGTTGAACACCAGCATCGGGTCGTCGGCGGCGTGCCGGCCGTAGACGTCGGTCCGGATCGGCTCGCCGAACTCGATGTACCACTTCGACGGCAACGGGATCGCGCCCAACGGGCCCAACAGCGGGAAGAACGGTGTCACCGGGAAGTAGGGGAAGCCGAACAGCCTGGCCAGCGCCTTGATGTCGCCGATCTTCGGGTAGATCTCCTCGGCGCCCACGATCGAGCACGGGATGATCGGCACACCGGTGTTCAACGCCGCCGAGACGAACCCGCCCCGCCCGAACCGCTGGAGCTTGTACCGGTCCTTGAAAGGCTTCCCGATGCCCTTGAAGCCCTCCGGCCACACACCGACCAGCTCACCGGAGGTGAGCAGCCGTTCCGCGTCCGGGTTGCACGCGAGCGTCTGCCCCGACTTGCGGGCCAACGCGCCCAGCACCGGCGTCTTGAACACCAGGTCCGCGCCCAGCATCCGCAGGTGGCGGCGCTTCGGGTGGTCCGCGCGCAGCGCGAACGCGGTCATCGTGGCGTCCAGCGGCAGCGTGCCGGAGTGGTTGGCGACGATCAGCGCGCCGCCCTCGCCCGGCACGTTGTGCATGCCGATCGTCTCCACCCGGAACCACTTCTCGTACAGCGGCTTGAGCGGCGGCATCAGCACGTTGTCGGTGAGGTCCGGGTCGAAGCCGAACTCGTCCACCTCGTAGTCGCCCTGGATGCGCCTGCGGGCGAACGCGAGCAGGTCGGCCAGCCGGTGCTCCCAGCTCGCCTTCTCCGGCACCGAGGCGGCGGCCTGCGGCGCCGGCGGTTCGGGCACGGGAACCGGCCCGGGCGCGGGGTGCGCACCGCGCCGTCGTCGGGGAGCCTCCCGGTCCGCACCGTGCAGCGGGATCACCCGTGCCTCTGCCACGTGTCCACCTCCTCGATCTGATCGCCGACCGCGCCGGCGGGCTCTGGGGGAGTCAGCGGAACCTGGCGGCCAGGTCGAGCACTCCCCGCTCGACCGACGCCACCAGCCCCGGGTCGACCAGCGGCCGCAGGGCGCGCCCGCTCACGTAGTCGTCGAACGCCTGCTGGGTGGTCCACCTCGGGGTGAAGCCGAACTCCTGCTTCAGCAGCGTCGTGTCCACCACCCGGCCCCAGTTGAGGAACCTCATCTGGTCCGGCGAGAAGTCCACCAGCCGCGCGCCGCGGAAGAACCGGCCCATCGTCGGCACCGCCGCGCTCGGCACCGGCAGGCTGATCCGGCCCGCCCGGCGGATGGCCTGCGACAGCATCAGCACGCCGTCACCGCCCACGTTGTAGACGCCGGGCAGGTCGTGCAGCGTGGCGCGCTCCAGCACCGCCAGCGCGTCCTCGGAGTGCAGCAACTGCACCCTGGCGTCGTACCCGAGCACCGTCGGCACGATCGGCAGGGCGAAGTACCTGGTCAGGACCGTGTCGATGCGCGGGCCGATGAAGTTGGTGAACCTCAGCGCGGTGACGTCCACGTCCGGCCGGCGCCGGGCGAAGCCGCGCACGTACCCCTCGACCTCGACGGCGTCCTTGGCGTACCCGCTGGAGGGCAGTTCCTTCGGGCCCATGTCCTCGGTGAACACCGCCGGGTCGCGCGAGCTCGACCCGTACACCGCGCTGGTCGACTTCACCACCAGCTTGCGCACGTGCGGCGACTTCTGGCATGCGGCCAGCAGCTGCATCGTGCCGATGACGTTCATCTCCTTCATCGCGGTGCGGCCCGCCGGTCCGGCCGGGTTCGCCGTCACCGACGCGTGCACGACCGTGTCGACGTGCGCGGTGGCGATGACCTTCGCGATGAGGGGGTTGCGGATGTCGGCGCGCACGAACTCGGCGCGGCCCATCCGGCGCAGCAGGTCGCGCGACGGCGGCTCGGTGTCCACGCCGAGCACCCGTTCGACGTCGGGGTTCGCCGCGAAGCGCGCGGCGAGGTGACCGCCGAGGTAACGGCTGCAACCGGTGACGAGAACGACCTTGGGCGCCATGCGACTCCCTGTGCGGGTGGTGCGGCTCGGTGCAGGTGGTGCGACTCGACGATGCTAGCCGGGAACCGGCCCGGCGATCGGCCGGGGAACGGCCTCTTGACGCAGGTCACGAGGGCTTTACCGGTAATCACCCGGATGGCGGGACGGCGGTCGTCCCCCCGAAACGAAGACACCGCCAGTCCCGCGGCCTGCTCGCCGGGGACTGGCGGTGCTAGAACCCGCAGGGGTTACTTGCCGCGCTTCCTGCGCTGGACCCGCGTCTTGCGCAGCAACTTGCGGTGCTTCTTCTTCGACATGCGCTTGCGGCGCTTCTTGATGACCGAGCCCATGCGGGTTCCTTCACTACTAGACGTTGGTGGTCTCCACGCGCCGGTGGAGACACCCGTCAAGTGGGCGCGCCGACACCAGGCACGAACGGCCTATCAGTTTACCCGCTCGTCCGCACGCACCTTCACCCGGCGTCGAAGTAGGCGTTGCGCAGGTACTCGTGCACCGCCTTCTCCGGCACTCTGAACGACTTGCCCACGCGCACCGCCGTCAGCTCACCGGAGTGGACCAGGCGGTACACCGTCATCTTCGACACGCGCATCATCAGCGCGACCTCGGCGACCGTCATGAATCTGACTTGACCGAGCGACTTCTCCTCCGCAGGCATGGATCACCGCGTCCTTCGACACGCGTCGTGCCGTCGGCTTCCCCACCGACGGTTCGACACGCACGTGCTCCCTTGAGAGTAACGGGACGCGTGGGACTGGTGCGACGGCCAATGGCGGTATCAGTCCGCCTCGTGGTCGCGTCCCAGTTCCACCGAACGGTCGCGCGCCGCCTCGATGGCCGCCAGCATCGCCGCGCGCACGCCGTGCTTCTCCAGCTCGCGGATGGCCATGATGGTGGTGCCGGCGGGTGACGTGACGGCCTCGCGGAGGATGACCGGGTGCTGGTCGCCCTCGTTCAGCATGGTGGCCGCGCCGACCGCCGACTGGATGATCAGCCGGCCGGCCAGGTCGCGCGGGATGCCGAGCAGGATGCCCGCGTCGATCATGGCCTCGACCAGGTAGAAGAAGTAGGCCGGGCCGGAGCCGGACAGCGCGGTGACGGCGTCCTGCTGGCTCTCCGGGACGCGGGCGACCTTGCCGACCGTGCCCAGCAGCTGCTCGACCAGGTTCAGGTGCTCGTCGGTGGCGTACCTGCCCGCCGAGATGGCGCTCATCGCCTCGCCGACGACCATCGGGGTGTTCGGCATGACCCGGACCACGGGGGTGTTGTCGGGAAGCCTGCGCTCGTACAGCGAGGTCGGCAGGCCGGCGCACAGCGAGACGACCAACGTGCCCGGCTTGAGCACGGGGGCCAGCTCGTCCAGCAGCGGTTCGATGTCCTGCGGCTTGACCGCGACCACGAGCACGTCGGCCCGCTGGGCGGCACCGGGCACGTCGAGCCCCTCCACCCCGTACCGCTCGGTCAGCGCGGTGGCCCGTTCCGGGTGCTTCTCGGTGAACAGCAGCTCATCGGCCTTGCGCCCACCCTGCAACAGCCCCGACAGCAGCGCTTCGCCGATCTTGCCGGCACCCAACACGGCGATGGTCGTCATGCGCCAAGCCTGCCACGACCTCCTCACCCCACCCCACCACCGGCGTGTCCTACCCCCAGAACACGCGTGTCCTACTCCCAGAACGCGAGAGTCCAACGTTCAGAACGCGAGAGTCCAACGCTCAGAACACCCGAATTCAACGCTCAGGTCACGTGGCCGGCGTCAACGCCAGCTGACGCGCCTGGCACACCAGCCGTCCCGCCGAGTCGATCACCACGGCGTCCTCGTCGAACCACTGCCCGTGCACCGCGCTGCACGACACCCGCACGCGCAGCCACCCCGGCGCCGGGTTCGCCCGCAGCAACGCGGTCAGCTGCACGGTCGGCGACCACCCGAACCGGCCAAGGTTGAACGTCACCGGCATCGAGACGTCCCCCGCGATCAGCGCGAAGTACGGGTCCGGCCGCTCACCCAGCGGACGCACCCACAGCCGCAGCACCAGCGGGTCGCCCACCCGTCCGGTCAGGAACCCCGCGCCCGCCTGGTCCAGCCGCACGTCGCACACCGCGCCGAGCTTGTACACCCCGCCCGACCCCATGGATGCCAGGTCGATCGCGTCCGCGGGCGGCGCGGCGGGCATGTCGGGCAGGTCGGCGTAGTCCGGCGCGGCCGTCGGGATCCGGCCGACCGTCACCACCGCCTCCACGCAGCTGCGCCCGCGCTGCTCCAAGGTCGACGTCACCACGGTCGCCGTCCGCCCCGCCTTGCGCACCTGCGTCCGCACCAGCACCGGCCCCACCTCGGGCGCGCGCAGGAACTGCGTGCTCACCGCTAACGGCGCCAGGTCGTCGGCGCCCGGCACGACCGCCCGCGCGCTGTCCACCGCCGCCCGTGAGACCAGGGCCAGCAGGAACCCGCCGTGCGGCTTGGGACCGACGGTCCACTCCGCGGGCAGGGAGGCGGTGTACGTGCCGTCGCCCAGGGGGCGGACCGCACTGGCTAGCGAGAAGGACACAGGGCTCCTCACGAACGGCTTACCAGCGAGCGCAGGAAGAACGCGACGTTGGCCGGCCGCTCGGCGAGCCGGCGCATCAGGTACCCGTACCACTGCTCGCCGAACGGCACGTAAACGCGCACGACGTGCCCCTCCGCGGCGAGGTGCTGCTGCTCGCCCGGCCGGACGCCGTAGAGCAGCTGGAACTCGAAGTCCTCGACCGACTTGCCGTACCAGCGGGCGCGTTCGGAGACGATCTCGATCAGGCGCGGGTCGTGGGTGGCGAACATCGGGTAACCGGAGCCGGCCAGCAGCACGTTGGCGCAGCGCACGTAGTTGAGGTCGACCTCGTGCGGGTCGACGTAAGCCACCGACGCCGGTTCGGCGTACGCGCCCTTGCACAGCCGGACGCGCGTGCCCGCGAGCTCGCGGACGTCGTCCAGGGTGCGGCGCAGGTACGCCTGGAGCACCGCGCCGGTCGACGGCCAGTGGCGGCGCAGTTCGGCGAGCACGCGCAGGGTGGCGTCGGTGGTGGTGTGGTCCTCCATGTCGAGGGTGACCGTGGTGTTCGCCTGTTCGGCGGCGGCGCAGATGCGGGAGGCGTTGTCCAGCGCGAACGTCTCGCCGAGGGCCAGGCCGACGGCGGACAGCTTCACGCTGACCTCGGCGTCCGGGGCGAGGCCGCCGTCGTGCAGCTGGTCGAGCAGGTCCAGGTACGCGCGCACGGTGCGTTCGGCGGTGGTGCGGTCGGTGGTGTCCTCGCCGAGGTGGTCGAGGGTGACGCGCAGGCCGTCGCCGATCAGCCGTCCGGTCGCGTCGATCGCGTCGGCGGTGGTCTCGCCCGCCACGAACCGGCGTACCACGTCACGGCTGACGGGGGCGGTCGCGACGACCCGGCGCACCACGTCGTTGCCCGCGGCGGCGAGGATCAACGTGCGCAACGGGTTCACGATCAAGACCCTAGCCGCTGATCGGCGCGGGAGCGGGTGCGAGTTCACACCCCGGCCGCCTGAGCGTTGAATTCGGGGGTCCTGAACGTAGGACACGCGCGTTCTGAACGTAGGACACGCGCGGGCTGGAGGTTGGACTCTCGCGGGGGTCAGAGGTGGAGGCGGGCGAAGAGGAGGGATTCGGCCAGGAGTTCGACGCGGTCGGCGGCGGTGCGGGCGCGGCGGGTGTTGATCTCCAGCACGACCTGGCCGGTGAAGCCGGTGCGGATCAGGTGGGCCAGCAGCTCGGCGCACGGCTGGGTGCCGCGGCCGGGCACCAGGTGCTCGTCCTTCGGCAAGCCGGAGCCGTCGGCCAGGTGCACGTGGGTCAGCCCGTCGCCCATGCGCTTGGCCAGCTCCATCGCGTCCACGTGCGCGGCCGAGGCGTGCGACAGGTCCAGCGTGTAGTTCCGGTGACCCACGTCGGTCGGGTCGATCGACGGCCGGAACGCCGTCACCTGCACCGACCGCCCCCGCCCGAGCGGGCGGCGCACCGGGAACATGTTCTCCACCGCGATGGCGACGCCGCTGGCGTCCTCCAACGACGCGACCAGGTCGGCGAACCCGTCCGCGTACCGCCGCTGCCACGCGAACGGCGGGTGCAGCACGACCGTCCGCGCACCCAGGTCGACGGCCGCCTGGACGCTGCGCCGCAACCGCTCGGACGGGTCCGGCGACCACACCCGCTGGCTGATCAGCAGGCACGGCGCGTGCACGGCCAGCACCGGCACCCCGTAGCGCTTCGACAGCCGGTCCACCGCCCGCACGTCCTGGCTCACCGGGTCGGCCCACACCATGACCTCGACGCCGTCGTAACCCAGCTCCGACGCCGCCTCGAACGCGGCACCCGCCGGTTGCGGCCAGACGGCCGCGGTGGACAGGCCGACCGGGATCAAGAGTTCACCAGCAGCATCGCCGCCGGCGACACCGTCACGATCAACCCCACCAGCACCGCCAGCACGGTCGTCTGGAGGTCGTCCGCACGGCGGATCTTGCGGACCATCATCACCAGGCCGACCGTCACCGCCAGCGCGACCACCAGCGCGGCGGGCGCGGCCGTGCGCCACAGGAAGTTGAAGCCCAGCCACAGCGCCGCGCCGCCGATCACGCCGACCGCGAGCTGGCCGAGCATGACCAGCCACTCCTTGCCCGCCGAGCGTTCGGCGGGGCGTTCGTCGTCCTCGTCGTCGACGTCGGCCAGCCCGGCGGGCTCGTCGTCGTCCAGGTCGCGGCGCTTGAAGTCGCGGCGCGGCGGGTAGTCGTCGTCCTCGTCTTCCTCGTCGAGGTCGACGTACGGGTGGAACGCGGTGCTCTCCTGCTCGACGACCTCTTCGGGCTCGTCGTCGCCGAACCAGTCCTCGGCGGACTGGTCGGGCAGCGGCTCGGGCAGCCGGGGCGGGGCGGGCGGCACGATCAGCACCGACTCGGTCGGCAACGACTCCAGCGGCACGTTCGGCGTGAGCTTGTCGGTGATGCGCGGCATCACCTCGGTCACCGGCTCGCGACCGGGCACACCGACAGGAGTCACCCCCGGCGGCTTCAACCCCGGCGGCGGCACCGCGGGCGGCACCGGGCGCACCAGGTTCGAGCGCGACGGCTCGGGCTTGACCGGCGGTTTCGGCAGGTTGGGCCGGGACGGCTCGCCCTGGTAGTCGGCCACGATCGGCGGCACGACCCTGGTCTCCTCGGCCGGGTCGACGTCGGGCGCCCGTCTGCGCCCGGACTCGACCTTCGGCGGCTCCAGCCGCGACACGTCCGGCCGGGACAGGTCCGACCGGGACCCCGGCTCCACCCTGGGCGGCGCCTGCGGTTCGGGGCGCGGCGCCGACGGCTTCGGCCGGGACATCGGGGGCGGCGCGATCGGCGGCTGGTAGGCCGTGCGCTCGGCCTCGACGGAGCGCTGCCGCTGCGGCAGCGCGGGCGCGGCGGGCGGCTCGGGCTCGTCGCGGACCGGCAGCATGCTGCCGCTGTCGGAGTTGATCCGGTCGATGATGGCCTGCGGAGCCGTGTCCGAGGCCTCTTCGGCACGGCGCCGTCGCCGACGCGGCGTCACCTCGCCGGAGCCCCCGCCGTACTGGGCGAGCAACTCCGCGACGGTGCGCTGGGTCTGCTCCGACTCGCTCTCTCGACTCATCAACTCCACCGTGCCCCGTGGCGGCCAGTCCGTCCAGTGTCACCCGTCCGGCGGGTGCGGTCCGGCGGGGTGGTCAGGTCCGAGCCATTAGTGTGGTCCAGCCGACGCAGGATGACACCTTCCCGCAGTGCCCAGGGGCAAATCTCCAGCTCGCCGAGTGACAGGGCTCGCATCGTGGCCTCGGCCACCAGAGCACCCGCCACCAACTGGTGAGCACGGCTGGCGCTCACCCCTTCGAGCTCGGCCAGGTCCGCCGCGGACATCCGGGAGATGAACGCGATGAGCTGCCGCAGGCCCGCATCGGTGAGCACGCGCCGCGCCCGCGGCCCGGCCGACGACGGCGCCGCGCCGGTCAGCCGGGCCAGCGTGCGGAACGTCTTCGACGTGGCGACCACTCGATCGGGGGTACCCACTCGGCGGATCTTCTTCACCACCGGCGACAACTGCTCGGCCAGCCACTCGGTCGTCTCGCGCACCTCGGTCCGGCTCGGCGGGTCGTTGCGGAACCGGGTCCGGGTCAGCCTGCCCGCGCCCAACGGCACCGAGAACGCCTCCTCCGGCTCCTCGTCCACGCCGACCGCCAGCTCCAGCGACCCGCCACCGATGTCCAGGCTCAGCAGCCTGCCCGCCGACCAGCCGTACCAGCGGCGCACCGCGAGGAACGTGTAGCGAGCCTCGTCCTCGCCGGTCAGCACTTGGAGGTCGACGCCGGTCTCGCGGCGGACCCGGTCCAGCACCTCGGCCGAGTTGCCCGCCTCGCGCACCGCGGAGGTCGCGAACGCCATCAGGTCCTCGCAGCCCAGCCGCTCCGCCGCCGCCTTGGACGCGGCGACGGTGCGCACCAGCTGGTCGGCGCCCTCGCGCCCGATCATCCCCGAGCCGTCCAGCTGCTCGGCGAGGCGCAGCACGGACTTCTCCGAACTCATCGGCGTCGGGTGGGCACCCCGATGAGCGTCCACCACCAAGAGGTGGACGGTGTTGGACCCGACATCAAGCACCCCTAGGCGCACGCGGTGCACCGTACCTGGTCGGGATGATCAGGATTCGAACTTGTATCCCAGTCCACGCACGGTGACCAGGTGACGCGGCGCCGACGGGTCGGGCTCGATCTTCGAGCGCAGCCGCTTGACGTGCACGTCCAGGGTTTTGGTGTCGCCGACGTAGTCCGCGCCCCACACCCGGTCGATCAGTTGGCCGCGGGTCAACACCCGGCCGACGTTGCGCAGCAGGTACTCCAGGAGGTCGAACTCCTTGAGCGGGAGGCTCACCTCGCCGCCGTCCACGGTCACCACGTGCCGCTCGACGTCCATCCGCACCGGCCCTGCCTCCAGGACCTGCGGCAACAGCTCCTCGGACTCACCGCCGCGGCGCAGCACGGCGCGGATGCGGGCGATCAGCTCGCGCGCCGAGTACGGCTTGGTGACGTAGTCGTCCGCGCCCAGCTCCAGGCCGACGACCTTGTCGATCTCGCTGTCCCGCGCGGTCACCATGATCACCGGCACGGCGGAGCGGGCGCGCAGCTGCTTGCACACGTCGGTGCCGCTCATCCCGGGGAGCATGAGGTCGAGCAGCACGATGTCGGCGCCGTTGCGGTCGAACTCCTCCAACGCCTCCTGGCCGGTGGCCGCGAGCGCCGCGGTGAAGCCCTCCTTGCGCAGCAGGAAGGCGAGCGGATCGGCGAAGGACTCCTCGTCCTCCACGATGAGCACCCTGGTCACAGCTCTCCTCCGTGGTTGCTGCCCGCGCCGCTCGGCACGGGGCTCGCCAGCTCCTGCTGGGGCAGGTCCTGCGTGGGCTCGTCCCCGTCGGGGTGGGCCGGGATGCGCAAGGTGAACGTGGAGCCGGTGCCGGGCAGGCTCCACAGCCTCACCTCGCCGCCGTGGTTGTTGGCGACGTGCTTGACGATCGCCAGGCCGAGACCGGTGCCGCCGGTGGCGCGCGACCGGGCCTTGTCGACCCGGTAGAAGCGCTCGAACACGCGGGTCTGCTGGTCCTCGGCGATGCCGATGCCGCGGTCGGTGACCGCGATCTCGATGAAACCGTCGTCCGCCGACTTGCGGCTGACCGACACCGGGCTGCCCGGCGGCGAGTACGCGACCGCGTTGTCGAGCAGGTTGCTCAACGCGGTGACCAGCAGCGTCCGGTCGCCCTCGACCTCGAGGCCGCTCGGCGCGTCGGTGGAGATCTCGATGCCCGCGGACTCGGCGGCCAGCCGGGACCGGCTCATCGCCTCGTCGATGACCACGTCGACCTCGACCCGGCTGAGCTCCGGCAGCTTCTCCGCGCCCTGCAACCGCGACAGCGCGATCAGCTCGGTGACCAGGGTGCCCAGCCGGGTGGCCTCCTGCATGATCTTGGCGCTGAACCGGCGGACCTCCTCCTGGTCCTCCGCGGCGTCGAGCACCGCCTCGGCCAGCAGCGCGAGCGCGCCGACCGGGGTCTTGAGCTCGTGGCTGACGTTGGCCACGAAGTCGCGCCTGGTCGCCTCCAGCCGCACCGACTCGGACTCGTCGGAGGCGTCGACCACGACGAAGCCCTCGGTGAGCACCTTGACCGCGGCGTGCACGGCCTGCGGCTGGCGGCCCTTGATGACCTCCAGCGAGGACAGGTCGACCGCGATCACGCCACCGTTGCGGCGGGCCATCTCGGCGGCGCGTCTGGCGCGGTCGTCGACGCGGTTGTTGCGCACCACGCCCAGCTCCTCGGCGCGGGCGTTGTGGAGCACGACGTCGCCGAAGCCGTTGAGCACGGCGATGCCGTTGGGTGAGCTGTGCACCACCCTGGCCATGAGGTCGGCGACGGTCAGGCCTTGGGGACGCGTCTCGCGGGTCCGGCCGGTAGTCCGTCCGGCGAGAAACGCACCGCCGCCGATCAGCAGAGCGCCGATCGACAGGACGAGGTAACCCGTTGCGGTCACAAGCGCATCGTAAGCAGGTCAGGGCGGGTGCGGCCTAGTACCGAGGCGTGGTTCGTGACTCCTGTGACACCGTCCGGGACCGATGTTTTCCCGGCAGACGACCTGCGTTCACCCAATCGTGTCCAATTGAGCCGGGTCCTGTTCGGACAGGTGCAGAGCGGCGGAAGCCGGGTTCTCCTCCAGGTGACGAGCGGAGGACGCGCCGGGGGTGCCGGGGGTGCCGGCAGCGCGGAAGAGGCCGGACGGACGAGACGGCGGCACGCGCGCCGGGTGGGACCCTGCGCACGTGCCGCCGTCTCGTGGCGGAGCTGGTGACCGCGCTACGCGCGACCCTGGTTGGCGACCGCCTTGATCGCGTCCGCGGCCGCGTCCGGGTCGAGGTACTCGCCACCCGGCTTGAGCGGCTGGAGCTCGTCGTCCAGCTCGTAGCGCAGCGGGATGCCGGTGGGGATGTTCAGGCCGGCGATCGCCTCGTCGGAGACGCCGTCGAGGTGCTTGACCAGGGCGCGCAGCGAGTTGCCGTGCGCGGCGACGAGGACCGTCCGGCCCGTGCGCAGGTCCGGCACGATCGCGGACTCCCAGTACGGGATCATCCGCTTGACCACGTCCAGCAGGCACTCGGTGAGCGGCAGGTCCGGGCCGAGGTCGGCGTAGCGGGGGTCGCTGTCCTGGCTGAACTCGGTGCCGGGCGCGATCGGCGGCGGCGGGGTGTCGTAGGAGCGCCGCCAGAGCATGAACTGCTCCTCGCCGAACTCCTCCAGCGTCTGCTTCTTGTTCTTGCCCTGGAGCGCGCCGTAGTGGCGCTCGTTGAGCCGCCAGTCCCGGCGGACCGGGATCCAGTGCCGGTCGGCCGCGTCGAGGGCGAGGTTGGCGGTGCCGATCGCCCGCCGCAGCAGCGACGTGTGCACCACGTCGGGCAGCACGCCCGCCTCGCGCAGCAGCACGCCGCCGCGCTTCGCCTCGTGCACGCCCTTCTCCGAGAGGGGGACGTCCACCCAACCGGTGAACAGGTTCTCCGCGTTCCAGACGCTCTCGCCGTGGCGGAGCAGCACCAGGGTTCCGACAGCCATGGGCGTCAGCCTGCCAGATGGGCAGGGCGGGCTCACCCCGGTGGTCGCTGTGATCTTGATCGGTGCAGCGACCGGGCCGGGTCGGGCCTCTCGCGGGCCCGACCCGAAGCCGGATCAGCCGCCGAGGCCGCCGGGGAGGCCGCCGCCCAGACCACCGAGGCCGCCGAGGCCGTTGCTCAGCTGGCCCACCACGGCACCGAGCGCCTGCTGCGCGGCGGCCAGCGGGCTGCCGCCGGGAACGGCGTCCATCGGGGACGCGTTGGCGGCCGGTGCGGCGAGCAGGATGACGGCGGTGGCGCCGGCCGAAACGGCCAGCCTTCCGAGAATGCGCATGCGTGGGTCCTCCGGTGTGTGATTCGCGATTTGCACCCGACATGGTTGTGCTGCGTGACCGGTCCGGCTCGCTGAGTAGCCGACAACAACACCATCGGGTGGTAGTCAGGTCTCAGGGGACGACGATGGGATCGGGTGCAGGCGGGGAGGGGGCGTCCGGTGGCGGAGTGGGACTTCTTCGTCTCCTACACGGCGGCGGACCGGGCGTGGGCGGAGTGGGTGGCCTGGGAGCTCGAAGCCGCCGGCCACCGGGTGCTGGTCCAGGCGTGGGACATGGTGCCGGGCACGGACTGGGTCGGCCGGGTGCAGGACGGCGTGCGCGGCGCGGAACGGACCGTGGCGCTGCTGTCGACGGCGTACCTGGAGTCGCTGCACGGCGCCGCAGAGTGGCGGTCGGCCTGGCGTGACGACCCGTCGGGCGCGGACCGCAGGCTCCTGGTGCTCCGGCTGGACGGGTGCGAGCGGCCCGGGTTGTTGGGCTCGGTGGTGTCGGAGGACCTGTTCGGCGTGGACGAGGCGACCGCGCGGGCACGGTTGCGGCGGGTCGTGCGCGGTGCCGTGGACGGGCGGTTGAAGCCCGCGACGGCGCCGGGCTTCCCCGGCCGGTCGCCGGAGCCGGTCGGTCGATCGGCGGCGCCGGAGTTCCCGGGCGCGTGGCCCGCGGTGTGGCACGTGCCGCCGCGCAACCCGAACTTCACCGGCCGGGCCGAGGCGTTGGCGCGGCTGCACGAGTCGGTGCGGTCGGGCGGCGCGGTGGCGGTGCACGGCCTCGGCGGTGTCGGCAAGTCGGAGCTGGTGGTCGAGTACGCGCACCGCTTCGCCCGCGACTTCGACGTCGTGTGGTGGATCCCGGCCGAGCAGCCCGCGCTCATTCCCGACCACCTGGCCGAGCTCGGTGCCGCGTTGGGCGTGGTTGGTCACGTCGACCGGACCGCGTTGGCGGCCGAGCTGCGGACGCGCCGCTGGCTAATGGTGTTCGACAACGCCGAAGACCCGGCCGAGGTCCGCGCACACCTGCCCGCGGCCGACGGCCGGGTGCTGATCACCACCCGGCGCGGCGGCTTCCGCGCGTTGGGCCCGGTGCTGGACGTGGACGTGCTCGACCGGCCGGAGAGCGTGGCGCTGCTGCGGCGACGCCTGCCGTCGGTGTCGGACGCCTCGGCCGCCGCGCTCGCCGAGCTGCTCGGCGACCTGCCGCTGGCGGTCGAGCAGGCGTCGGCCTACCTGGACACCACGGGCCTGCCGGTCACCGCGTACCTGGACCTGTTGCGGACCCGTGCCGCGGAGGTGATCGGCCGCGGGCGGGCGGCGGGCCGGGAGCGCACGCTGGCCACGTTGTGGGACCTCTCGCTGGCCGAGGTGGCCGAGCACCACCCGGCGGCGGCCCGGCTGCTGGAGCTGCTGGCGTGGCCGGCGCCCGAACCGGTGCCGCTGGAGCTGTTCACCGAGCACGCCGGCCTGCTGCCCGCGCCGCTGTCGGACGTGGCGGCGGACCCGCTCGCGCTGGCCGACGCGGTCGGCGCGCTGGTCGACCGGTTCCTGGTGCGGCGCACGGACGACGACGTGACCATCGCCCACCGGTTGCTCCGGGAGTCGCTGCGCGCACGGCACGCCGACCGTGCCACCGCCACCCTCGCGCACGACCTGCTCGCGTCCCACCTGCCCGCGCGCATCGTGGGCACGCCGGAGAGCTGGCCGCGGTGGCGCGCCCTGCTCACGCACGTCCTGGCGGTCTGCGACGAGGTCGCCGCGGCGGTGATCGGCGCACCCGACCGCACCGCGTGGCTGCTCGACCGCGCCGCCACGTTCCTCCAGACCCAGGGCAGGTTGGACGAGGCGCTGCCGCTGTTCCGGCGGGCGTTGCGGATCACCGAGCAGGAGCACGGCCCCGAGCACCCGGGCGTGGCGGCCGGGTCGCACAACCTCGGCCTGGTGCTGCGCCGCCTCGGCCACCACCGGGAGGCCCGTGAGCTGCTGGAACGCGCGCTGGCCGGCACCGAGGCGGCGTCCGGCCCGGACCACCCGGAAGTGGCGAGCGTGCTGAACGCCCTCGGCCTGTCCCTGATCGACGCCGACCGCGCCACCGACGCGCTGCCGCTGCTGGAACGCGCGTTGGCCATCGACCGGGCGCACTACCCGCCCGACCACCCCGCGCTCGCCACCAGCCTGAACAACCTGGGACTGGCCCTGCACGGGGTGGGCCGGACCGAGGAGGCGCGGGTGGTGCTGGCCCGGGCCGTGGCCACCCAGGAGGCGGCCTCCGGCCCCGACCACCCCGAGGTGGCGATCCGGCTGAGCAACCTGGGCCTGGCCACCCTCGCCCTGGGCCGCCCCGCCGAGGCCCGCCCACTGCTGGAACGCGCACTGGCCATCGACACCGCCACCTACGGCACGACCCACCCGATCGTCGCCGCCCGCCTGAACAACCTCGGCTCCCTGCTGCACGACATGGGCCTGCACCACGACGCCCGCCCACTGCTGGAACAAGCCGTCACCGCCGCTGAAGCCTCCTACGGCCCCCACCACCCGGCCGTCACCGTCCGCCTGAAAAACCTCGCCGCCGTCCTCCGCGCCCTGAACCTGCCCCACGAAGCCGAACCACTGGAACAACGGGCCAGAACCCCACCGCGACCGGAACCCCCGACATCGTGACCGCCGCCGGGGCCCGGTCGACGGCTCAGGCCGACGCGCCTGCCTCGCGGGCGCGGAGGTCCTTGCGGAGGATCTTGCCCGCGGCCGACTTCGGGATCGCTTCGATGAACTCCACGACCCTCACCTTCTTGTGCGGTGCGACCTGGGAGGCGACGAAGGTCATCACGGCGGACTCGTCCAGGGCGGTGCCCGGTTGGCGGACGATGAAGGCCTTCGGCACTTCCTCGCCTTCGTGGTCGCGCACGCCGACCACGGCGGCGTCGGCGATCTCCGGGTGGGTCAGCAGCAGGGCTTCCAGCTCGGCCGGCGGCACCTGGTAGCCCTTGTACTTGATCAGCTCCTTGACCCGGTCGACGATGCTGACCAGGCCCCGCTCGTCGATCACCGCCACGTCGCCGGTGTGCAGCCAGCCCTCGGCGTCGAGGGTGGCGGCGGTGGCATCGGGGTTGTTCAGGTAGCCCTTCATCACGTTCGGGCCGCGGCACCACAGCTCGCCGCGCTCGCCGACACCCACGTCCTCGCCGGTGGCCGGGTCCACGAAGCGGCACTCCATGTTCGGCGCGATCACGCCGACCGTGCCCACGGAGATGTCGTCGCGGCCGTCCGGGATCGCGTGGCTGACCGGGCTCATCTCGGTCATCCCGTAGCCCTGCGAGACGCGGCACCCGAGGCGCTTGGCGACCGCCGCCGCGAGGTCCACGTCCAGCGGCGCGGCGCCGGAGAAGATCGTGTCGATGCCGGACAGGTCGTACTGGTCGACCAACGGGTGCTTGGCCAGCGCCACCGCGACCGGCGGTGCGATGTAGACCCGGTCGGTCCGGTGGTCCTGGATCACCCGGAGGAACTCGGGCAGGTCGAACTTCGGCAGCGTCACGACCGTGCCGCCGACGTGCAGGCCGTTGTTCATCAGCACCTGCATGCCGTAGATGTGGAAGAACGGCAGCACGGCGAGGATCTTCGTCTCCTCGCCCACCCGCAGCAGCGGCCCGCACTGGACGATGTTCGCCACCAGGTTGCGGTGCGTCAGCATCACGCCCTTGGCCCGACCGGTCGTGCCGGACGAGTACGGCAGCACGGCCACGTCCTCGGCCGGGTCGATGGAGACCTCCGGCGTCGGCTCGGAGTTGGCCAGCAACGACGACAGGCTGGGGTAGCCCTCGGCGGTGTCGAGCACCACCACGTCCGAGATCCCGGCCTTCTCCGCGCCCGGCGCCGCGTTCGGCAGCAGCACGGACACCGTGAACAGCATCTTGGCGCCCGCGTCGGTCAGCTGGTGCGCGACCTCGTCGGCGGTGTAGAGGGCGTTGATGGTGGTCGCGGTCGCGCCGGCGCGCAGGATGCCGTGGAACACGACGGCGTAGAACGGGGTGTTCGGGCTGAGGATGCCGACGACGTCGCCCTTGCCGATCCCCCTGGCGGCCAGCGCGGCGGCCAGTCGATCGACCGCCCCGACCAGTTGGCGGTAGGTCAGTGACGCGCCCGAGGTGCCGTCGACCAGGGCGACCCGGTCGGCGCGCTCACCGAGGTCGGCGAACAGCAACTCGTGCAGCGAGACGTCCGGGACCGCGACATCGGGGAACGGACTGCGGAAGACCATGCGGCTGCCTCATTCATCCAGGGGGCGGGCTGCCGCCATCGTGAGTCACGCCACATCGCTGGTCAAGGCAGTCGGCAATCCCGCTACAGCGTTACTTAACTCGGCTAAGAACACACGAATGGACTAGCGCGGCCCCTTGTGGTGGGAGCCGGCCATCTGCCAAGTTGGCAGAGCTCCGCGGGTCGCGTTCCGACGCACTCCGAACGACCCGCGCGGCACGACCGCGGTTCGCCATCCCCCCGTCGAACCGCGGCCCGCTGGGAAACCCGGGCTCCCCCCGCCCGGATCCGTTTCAGCGGGGACTGACGCGGAGCGGCTTGAACTTGCGACTCCCCCTCTCTCCCAAGCCGCTCCGCGCTCCCGCGCGATGTTGCTCCGGTGGACGTCTCGCCGGCGACCACCGCTCGAACGGTGGCTTACGGCGTGCTCGACGAGGCGATCGGCGGCGGGGTGACCGCGCTGCGCCGGCGACGACGCCACCACAGGTAGGCGAAGGTCGGCACGCCCAGCACCACCGCGAACGGCAGCACGCCGCCCAGCACCACGAGCAGCCAGCCGAACGCGCTCACCAGCGCCTTCCAACCGCCGGCGAACGCGTCCAGGAAGTCGTTCTCCTCGCGCACGGGCGCCGGCTCGCCGGTGGCCGAGATGACCACGTTCAGCGTCGACATGGCGACCTGGCCCTTGAGCGTCTCGTACCGGCGCTGCAACGACTCCAGCTCGGACTGCCGCTTGGTCAGCTCCGCCTCGATGTCGGTGATCTCCGCCGTGCTCCCGGCCCGCTCCAGCAGCCCGCGCACCCGCTCCACGCTGGCCCGCTGGTTGGCCAGCCTGGCCTCGATGTCGACGAGCTGCTCGGTCACGTCCTCGGTCTTGAGCTCGCGCTTGCCGACCTCGACGCCCTCCAGCCCGGTGATGGCCTCCAGCACGCCGTCCAGCCGGTCGCCGGGCACCTTCAGCGTCACCGAGGCCCGGTTGGCCTGCGAGCTCTCCTGCGCCGAGTACCCGCCCGCCGCGATGACCAGGTCCTTGACCTCGGACAGCACCTCGGTGGCGTCCGGCGCGCGGAGCTCGACCGTCGCGTTGCGCACGAGCTGCCGGTTCAGCTGCGCCGACGAGCCCGCCTGCTGCGCCTGGCCGGACTGGTCCTGACCCGACTGCGCCTCGCCCGCCTGGCCCTTGCCCGCGGCGTCCTTCGGTGTGCCACCCAGCATCGCGTTGTCCTGCGGCGCCATCGCCGGCGCGTCGGCCGACGTCCCCGCCGAGTTCGACGCGCACCCGGCCAGCACGACCACCGCGAACGCGGCGACCACCAACCCCACCCGTCTGCCCATGTGTCCCTCCCTGGTTCCCGGTCACCGGTGGGACGGGGCGCGGGCTCACCCCCGTTGCGCGGCGGTGATCACGATTCGGACACCAGGTGCCGGAACGCCTGGAGGTTGGCCAGCGACTCGCCGCGCGAGACCCGCCAGTCCCACTCCCGCTTGATGGCGCCCGCGAAGCCGATCTCCAGCAGCGCGTTGAAGTCGCCGTCGGCGGCCTCGACCACCTGCCCGAGCACGCGGTCCAGCTCGTCGGGCGTCACGGCGTGCGGCGCGATCCGGCCGACCAGGTAGATGTCGCCGGTCGTGTCGATCGTGTAGTGCACGCCGTAGAGCTTGGCGTTGCGCCGCAACAGGAACCGGTAGACGTCCTCGTGCGCCTCGTCCGGCTTGCGGCACACGAACGCCTCGACCACCAGCGCGTGCCTGCCGACCACCAACCAGCAGTTCGTCTGGAGCTTCTTGGTGCCGGGCAGGGTCACGAAGAACCGGCCGGGCTCCTTGCTCTCGTAGCGCAGCTCCCGGTCGTCCAGCGTGGACCGGATGACGTCGTCCAGGCTCAAGCGAAGACCTCCTCGCGGAACACGTCGCGTGCTTCGGCGTACCCCGCGAGGAGTGAATCAGTCGTGCGGTCCCAGGAGAACCGGCGGGCGTGGCCCACGGTGTTGCCGGCCAGCTCCTCCCGGCGCGCGGGGCTCAGCGCGATGTCGGACAGCGCCCGCGCCCACGGCCCGGCGTCGTGGCCGTCCACCAGCGCGCCGGACACGCCGTCGCGCACCGCCACCGGCAGCCCGCCGACGGCCGCCGCCACGACCGGCGTGCCGCACGCCTGCGCCTCCAGCGCGACCAGGCCGAACGACTCGTTGTAGCTGGGCACGGCGACCACGTCGGCGGCCCGGTAGACCCGCGCCAGCGCCTCGCCGCCCTGCGGCGGCAGGAACCGCACGACATCGGAGATCCGCAGTTCGGCCGCCAGCCGGACCAGCTCGTCGGGCGTCCTCATGCCCGAACCGGACGGCCCGCCGACGACCAGCACCACCAGCCGCGACCGCAGCCCGGGGTCGCGCACCACCATCTCGGCCGCCGCGCGCAGCAGCACGTCCGGCGCCTTCAACGGCTGGATGCGCCCCACGAACGCGAGCACGACGGAGTCCGGCCGCAGCCCCAACGCGGTCCGCGCGCCGTCCCGGTCACCGGGTGCGAACCGCTCCAGGTCCACGCCCGGTGGCACGACCAGCACCTTCGCCGGGTCGGCCTCGTACAGCTTGACCAGCTCGGCGGCCTCGACGTCGGTGTTGGCGACCAGCCGGTCGGCCTCGGCGACCACCTGCTCCTCGCCGATCACCCGCATCCGCGGCTCGGGCGTGTCGTCCGCCGCCAGCGCCAGGTTCTTCACCTTGGCCAGGGTGTGCGCGGTGTGCACCAGCGGCACGGCCCAGCGCTCCCGGGCCAGCCAGCCGACCTGCCCGGACAGCCAGTAGTGCGAGTGCACGACGTCGTAGTGCCCGGGCTCGTGCCGTGCCTCGGCCCGCAGCACGCCCGCCGTGAACGCGCACAGCTGACCCGGCAGCTCCTCCTTGCCCAGGCCCTCGAACGGCCCCGCCACCACGTGCCGCACGTGCACGCCCGGTGCCAGTTCGGCGACCGGCGGCAGCTCCGAGGACGTGGCCCGGGTGAAGATCTCCACCTCGATGCCGCGCTGCGCCATCCGCGTCGCGGTCTGCACGATGTAGACGTTCATGCCGCCCGCGTCGCCCGTGCCGGGCTGCTCCAGCGGCGAGGTGTGCACCGAGAGCACCGCGACCCGCTTCACCGGGAGACCTCGGCGACGAACCCGGCGAGGTCGGCGGCGAACCGCTCGGGTCGTTCCAGGAACGGCGCGTGGCCGGTGCGGTCGTAGCGGCGCAAGTCGGCTCCGGGGATCAGGGCCGCCGCGTACTCCCCGGCAGCCGGGTCGACCACCTCGTCGGCGGTGCCGTGCACCACCAGTGTCGGCTTGTCCACCGCCTTCAGCACGGCGGCGCTGTCCACGTCACGCCGGAACATCTCGCCGCGCACCCGCGGCGGCACCCGCAGCGCCGTGCCCAGCAGGCGTTGCACCAGCTCACCGGGCAGCCCGGGGGCCTGGTCGCGGCAGAACTCGGCCAACGCGGGCACGGCCACCGCCGGGTCCTCCGACAGCGAGCCGGCCAGGGTGGCCTTCGACAACCGCCCGGTGACCCCGCCGGGCCGGTCGCGCCCGAGCTCGGTGATCGCCCCGACCAGCACCAGCCCGTCGACGCCGGCCGTGCCGTGCGCACGCAGGTAGTCGGCGATCACCAGCCCGCCGTAGGACCACCCGACCAGCACCGCGGGCCGACCGACGTGGTCGAGCACCGCCTTGAGGTCGGCCGCCCAGCACGCCGAGTCGCGGTAACCGCCCTCGGTGACCTCGGACTCGCCGTGCCCGCGCAGGTCCGGCGCGTAGCAGCGCAACGACGGAGCAGGCGGCCACACCTCCCCGGACTGCGCCCATCCGTGCACCAGCACGACCGCGGGGGCGTCCGCCGGGCCGGACTCGCGGACCGACAGCCGGACGCCCTCGGCGTCGAGGAGAGTGTTCTGCACGACCTACGACAACGCGCGGGTCAACCCATCGCTTCCCGAAGCAAGCGAATTTCCGCCATCGAGCCCGACCTCACAGGGCCGACATCGTCTGCCACTGCGCCCACGGGATCTGCCAGTCGTACCAGTCGTACTGCGCCGGCAGCGTCATGACCGCCCCCGTCACCTCGACCGGGTCGCCGACCAACGCGCTGTCGTAGTAGGCCTTGGCGTCCGCTTCCAGCAGGTTCGCGCACCCGTGCGAGGTGTTGTTCTTGCCGATGTTGGCCGCGTTGTCGTTGTTCTCGTGGATGAACTCGCCGTGGTTGGAGATCCGCACGGCCCACTTCTTGACCACGTTGGTGTAGCCGTAGCGCGGGTTGTCGAAGCTGAACTGCGGGTCCTTCTGCATGACCACGAACGTGCCGTTCGGCGTGTTCAGCTCCGGGTCGTCGTCCCTGCCGAACGACGCCGGGTAGGTCGCCACCGTCTGGCCGTCGCGCTGCACCACGAGCTGGTGCGACGGCGTGTCGATCTTCACGACCTGGTTGCGGCCGATGGTGAAGTCGCTGGTCACGTCCGCGCGGCCGTACGCGCCGCCGCCGTAGGGCACGCCGTACAGCTTCGCCTCGACGTGGATCTGGGTGTTCGCGGGCCAGTAGGTCTCCGGCCGGTAGTGCACCGAGCGGGAGTTCAGCCACGCCCAGCTGCCCTGCACGCCGGCGGAGTTGGTCACGCTGAGCGCCTTCTCCACGGTGGCCCGGTCCGCGACGTCGGCGTCGAACTCGACCTTGATCGGGACCGCGACGCCCATCGTCTGGTTGTCGCCGGGGAACAGCGTGGCGCGCACCTGGCTCGCCGGGTTCAGGGTGGTGAACGCGCCCTTCAGGTCGACCGGCCTGCCGTCGGTGCCGGTGGCCCGGCCCGCGTAGGTGTAGCTCTTGCCGAAGCCGAGCGGCTCGGTGCTGGCCCAGGACTTCTTGTCCTCGGCGAGCTTGCCCGCGACGGGCTTGCCCTCCGGGTTGGTGACCGTGACCTGGTCGATGGCGCCCTCGGCGACGGTGACCTGCACCGGCACGTTCACCGGCACGTCCGTGGCGCCGTCGGCGGGCGCGGTGGTGAACTTGGCCACCGGCGGGTTGTCGCCGCCGACCGGTTTGGCCGAGCCGGGTTCGACCTGGGCCGAGCAGCCGGCCAGCAGGGCCAAGCCGAGCAGCAGAGCAGCCAATCTCCTGTGCACGTTACGACCTCCCGATCGAAGGACGCGCCACCCGACTTCCGGTGCGGGTGAGCTGTGTCACACACCTAGGATCGCCGATGTGAACCGTCCTATCGCAGTCGTTACCGGAGCCAGTGCGGGTATCGGCGAGGCCACCGCCCGCAGGCTCGCCGCCGAGGGCTTCCACGTGGTGCTCGGTGCCCGGCGGGTCGACCGCCTCAAGGTTATCGCGGATGAGATCGGCGGCACGGCGGTGGAGCTGGACGTGACCTCCGCACCGTCGGTGGAGGCGTTCCTGGAGGCCGTGCCCGCGGCCCGGGTGCTGGTCAACAACGCGGGCGGCGCGCGTGGCCTGGCGACCGTGGCCGAGGCCGACGAGGAGCACTGGCGGTGGATGTGGGAGACGAACGTGCTGGGCACGTTGCGGGTCACCAAGGGCCTGCTGCCCAAGCTCGTCGACTCCGGTGACGGGCACGTGGTGACGGTGACCTCGGTCGCCGCGTACGAGGCCTACGACAACGGCTCCGGGTACACCTCGGCCAAGCACGCCCAGTCGGCGCTGCACCGGACGTTGCGCGGTGAGCTGCTCGGGCAGCCGGTGCGGGTGACCGAGGTCCTGCCGGGCATGGTGGAGACGGACTTCTCGGTGAACCGGTTCGACGGCGACGCCGAGCGGGCCGCCGCCGTCTACCAGGGCGTGACGTCCCTGACCGCGGACGACGTGGCGGACGTGATCGCGTTCGCGGTGACCCGGCCGGCGCACGTGAACCTCGACCAGATCGTGCTCAAGCCCCGCGCGCAGGCGTCGGCGACCCGCGTGCACCGGGGGTGAGCAGGTCCACGTCGAGCTGGTCGAGCACCGGGCCGATGGGGTTGGCGAACCCCCGGTCCGGGCTGCCGCCGCAGTAGAGGCCGACCACCCGGTTCGCGTCGTCCAGCAGCACGGCGCCCGAGTCGCCGTGGTCGGCGAAGCGCGGCGTCTCGATGCGGATCTGGTCGTGCAGGGTGCGCACGCCCAGCCCGACGCCGAAGTCGAGCGTGATCACGGCATCCGTGGACGCCACCACGCCCTCGGTGACGGCGGTCGTCCGGCCGCGCTTGCGCACCCGTTGGCCGACCCGCGCCCGCGCCCGACCGGCGACCGGACCCAGCCCGACCACCTCGGGCCGCGCGCCCGGCGTGGTGAGCATGATCGCGGCGGCGTCCACCTGCCCGGACAGCGCGGCCCGCGCCAACGCGCCCACCCGGTCGCGCACCGGGTGCCCGCCGTCGACGCGGGACGGGTGCACCATCGGGTCGCCGACCGCCCAGGCGTCGTCCACGCAGGCCACGTGGAACGCCGTCAACGCCATCACCAGCCGCCGTCGGCGGGGCGTGACCAGCGCGCCCAGCGTCCCGGCGACCACGTAGTCGTCCACCTCGGCGACGTCGGGCGGCACGAGCCGGACCGCCCGGCTCGGCCCGATGCCGATGCCGCCCGCGAGCGACTCGTGCCGCTCCGCGCCGCTCACGCCCTCCGGTGACGCGATGGTGTGGTGCGGCCAGAACGTGTCCTCGACCACGTCGGTCGGCACGCCGAGCACGTCCGGCGGGATGGTGAACTGGGCGGCGGGTCCCTTGCGGCGGACGAACACGACGATCGCGGCCCGGCCGGTCGACCGGCCGCCGACGGTCTTCACGCCGAGGTCGACCCCCACCACACCGGGCCGGCTCAGGAAGTCGTCCTCGACCAGCTCCTTGATCGGCCTGACGGCCGCGCGATCGTCGTCGGGAAAGGCCATGACGACCTCCAGCGGGTGCCCCTCACTCCATGAAACGCGCGTAGTGAGGATTCGTCACACGGAGTCACCCGTTCGGCCGTTCGGCGGTTCGAGCTGTTCCCGGATCGCGGCGGCCTCCGCAGGCCGCCCCAGCGCCGTGAGCACGTCCACCAAGGTGGACACCGCCTCGCGCCGAAGGGCCTCGACGTCGGCCCGGCCGCGGGCGAGGAGCCGGTCGTGGATCCGCACCGCCTGCCGTGCCGCGTCCAACGCCTCGGGCAACGCGTCCGACCGCGGGCCGGCGGCGACCTGTCCCGCCGCGAGGGACCACAGCGACCGCGCGAGGTCGAGCAGGCGCTGGTCGGTGTCGGTGGCGGCCCGGGCGCGCCGGATCCGCACCGCCTCGCGGGCCGACGCCAACGCCCGGCCCTTGTCGTCGCCGGCCACGACCAGGCTGAACCTCTCCAGGTCGGCGGCCAGCTCCGGCAGGCGCAGCGCGGTGGACCCGGCCAGCTCGCGGCTCAGCTCGACCGCCTCGGCGAGCGCGGCCAGCGCACCCGGCCGGTCACCCGCCACCGTCCGCACGTGGCCGAGCGTGCGCACGCACCTGGCGAGCATGTCCAGGTGGACGGCGCGATCCTCGGCCACCTCCAGCCTGGCCAGCTCCACCGCCTCCGCGGCCCGTGCGACGGCCTCCCGCGACCGCCCGACGGACAGCAGGTCGAGGCTGGAGGTGTTGAGGGTCTCCGCGAGCCGCGGCCGGGCGCCGGGGCCCTCCAGCCGCCGGAACGCGTCCACCGCCAACTCGCCGAGCGTGACGGCCTGGGCCGGGTTCCCCGTGACGGACATCACGGAGTCCAGCTGGTTCAGCGTGAGGGCCACGTACAGCCAGTGCCGCCCGTCCTGCTCGTGCAGCACCCTGAACAGGTCCGCGGCCCGCAACGTGGGCTCGATCGCCTCGTCCGGGCGCCCGGCGTCCAGCAGCGCGCGGCCGAGGTTGAGGGCGGCGATGGCCGCTTCCGTCATCCGGCCCGACGGGCCGCGGTCGCCCAGCCGCTCGAAGATCCGCACCACCTCCCGTGCCGTCTCGACCGCGTCCTCGTGCTCACCCACCTCGCCCAGGCGCACGGTCAGCAAGGACAGCAGGCGCGCCCGCTCGGCGGCCGGCGTGTCGGGCGGGAGCCCGACCACCACGCGCCGCGTGAGCCGCACCACGACGTCGGCCACCTCGACGCGGTTGTCCGTCTGGCGGTCGAGCACCAGCGCGCACAGCTCGCGCGACGCGTGCCGCACGACCAGTTCGAGCAGGGCCGCGCCGGCGCGGTCCGCCAGCCCGGGGTTCCGCTCCAGGAGGCCGAACAGCACCTCGCGCACGTGCTCGTGGCGCTCGGCGGCGGCGGTCAGCACGACCAGGCAACGCCGGTTCGGCGGCACGCGGTCGAACAGCTCGACCGCACGCGGGTCGTCCCGCAGGTGCCGGGCGACGAAGTCCTCGCCGAACCGGTCGGGGCGCAACGGCACCAGGGCGGTCCGGGACGGCGGCGGGTAGAGGGAGGCGTGCCAGTCCAGCAGGTCCGCCACCCCGGCGCGCCCCAGCAACTCGCGGGCGGCTGCGGTGTCCAGCGGACCGTGCAGGGTGGCCAGGAAGACGGCGGTCGCGGCTTCGGCGCGCCGTTCGGCGGGCCAGAACCGGCCCTCGTGGCGGAGCAGGTAGTCCGACAGGCCGGCCGGGTCGGGCTGGCCGTCGTACGCGGCCGCGAGGGCGGCCATGTGCAGGGTCAGCGCCGACCCGTACTCGTCAGCGGACAAGTCGGGCACGGGCAGGTCCGGCACGGGCAGCTCGGGCACGGGCAGGTCGGGTCCGGTGACTTCGCGTCCGGGCCGGCCCAGCACCCGCGCGAAGGCCCTTGCGGCATCGGTGAAAGCTCGGTGCCGGTCGGCGGGCGGCACCAGGTCGCCCAGCTCGACCGGCTCGGGTAACGCCGCGGGCAGGCGGTCCAGCCGGTCGGCCAGCGCGGGCCAGACCGCCGGGGACCGGGCCAGCAGCAGCACCCGGAGCGGACGCCCGGGGAAGTCGACCGGCAACGCGCCGATCATCGTGAGCAGGGTGTCGACGCCCCAGCGCTCGGCGTAGTCGACGACCACGAGCACCGGTCCGGTCCCGGTGGCGGCCGCACCGCCGGGCGCGGACTCGACGGCCTGCGCCACCGCCCAGCCCCGTGCGTGCGCGAACCCCGCGAAGGCGTTGGCCAGCCTGGTCTTCCCGCTCCCGCCCGCGCCGTGGACCAGCAGCACGGACATCGGGGCGTCGTCGGAGAGCCAGCCCTCCAGCCGCCGTTCGACCGCGGGCCGCGACCGGTAGGGCACCACCTCGCGGCGGGTGTCGAGCAGGTAGCTGGGTGTGCGCTGGTGCGCCGGCAACCACGGCGTCCCGCCGGCGCCGACCCACTGGAGCGCGTAACCGGGGCGGGACAGCGCGAGCGTGACGCTGCCCGAGCCGAGCTGCACCACCGGCCCGTGGACCACGGAGTCCGCGATCGTGTTCCGCGTCACCCGGCCATCCCGTCGGTCACCCGATCACCCCAGTTCGCAGCCCACCAGCACCGGCTCCGGGTGCAGCTCCACCCCGAACGCCGCCCGCACACCGTCGCGCACCTCGCGCGCCAGGTCCAACAGGTCCTCGGTGGTCGCACCGCCGCGGTTGGTCAACGCCAGCGTGTGCTTGCCGGACAACGCCACCCGGCCGCCGGGTCCGCGGTGCCCGCGGCCGAAGCCCGCCCGTTCGATCAACCACGCCGCCGACAGCTTCGAGGACCCGGCACCCGCCGGGTACGTCGGCACCTCGACGTGCGGGCCGAGGCGTTCGGCGATGCGGATCAGCACACCGGCCAGGGTGGAGTCGTCCAGCAGCGGGTTGGTGAAGAAGGAGCCCGCGCTCCACGTGTCGTGGTCGGCCGCGTCCAGCACCATGCCCTTGCCGCGCCGCAGTTCCAGCACCGCCTTGCGGGCCGCGTCGGCGGGCACCCGGTCGCCCGGCGCGACACCGAGCACCCTGGCCAGTTCGCCGTACCGGATCGGCGCGGACTGCCCGCCCGCGGTCAGCGCGAACCGCGCCCGCAGCACCACCGCCTGGTCGGTGCCCTTCAACACGCTCGTGCGGTACGCCAAGCCCAGGGCGTCGGCGGGCACCTGGTGCACCCGGCCCGTGCGCCGGTCCAGCAGGTCGACCGACGTGAGCACCTGCGCGACCTCCACGCCGTACGCGCCGACGTTCTGCACCGGGGTCGCCCCGACCAGGCCGGGGATGCCGGACAGGCACTCCAGCCCGCCCAGCCCCTGCGCCACGGCCTCGGCGACGACGGAGTCCCAGTCCTCGCCCGCCTCGACGGTGAGCTGCACCAGACCGTCGCCCAACGGGTCGAGCCGGCGGCCGGACGTGCCGACGGCCACCACGGTGCCGGCGAACCCGGCGTCGGACACCACGAGGTTCGAACCACCGCCGAGCAGCAACAACGGCTCGCCGTCGGCGTCCAGCGCGCGCACGGCCTCGACCAGTTCGGCGGCGGTGGTGGCGCGCGTGAACCTCTGCGCGGGGCCACCGAGCCGCAGCGTGGTGCACTCGGCCAGCGGCACACGGGCACTGGAGGGCGGGGTGGTCACGACCGAGAACGGTAGCCTCCGCGACATGGCACGCCGCATCGAGCACCGAACCACGTCACGCTGGCCCGCGCGGGACGTGTACGCAGCGCTGGTGGACCAGACGTACCTGAGGGACCGGCTCGCCCGGCTCGGCGGCACGAACCCCGAGCTGGTCGCCTTCACCACCACCGACCAGAGCACGTCCTACCAGCTCAGGCAGGGTGTGCCGGCGGACAAGCTGCCGTCGGTGGCACGTGGTCTGCTGGGCGGCGACCTCGTCATCGACCGCGCCGAGTCGTGGACCGAGGCGGGTCACGCGGGCACCGTCGAGGTGACGTTGAACGGCGTCCCGGGGCGGCTGGACGGCACGATCACGCTCGCCGACACCGCGAGTGGGAGCGAACTCACCCTCACCGGCCAGGTCAAGGTGAGCATCCCGATCATGGGCGGCAAGCTGGAGTCGGTGATCGCCGAGCAGGTGGCCCGGCTGCTGGACGCCGAGACCGAGTTCACCGCCGAATGGCTCGCACGCCGCGCCTAGCCGCGGGCCGGGCCCGTGCGCTCGGCCTGCCCACGAGGGGCACGACCAACCCGAACCGCCTGCGCCGGGTCGACCGGTGGGTCGCGCACGCCTACCGCGACCTGCTCTCCCAAGAGCAACCGCTGGTGGTGGACCTCGGGTACGGCTCGTCGCCGATCACCACGGTCGAGCTGGCCGCGCGGCTGCGCGTGGTCAACCCGGACGTGCGCGTGCTCGGCCTGGAGCTGGACGCCGAGCGGGTCGCCGCGGGCAAGGAGGTCGCCGACCCGCCGCGGCTGGACTTCCGGCGCGGCGGGTTCGAGCTGGCCGGGGCGCGGCCCGTGCTGCTGCGCGCGTTCAACGTGCTGCGCCAGTACACCGAGGAGCAGGCGGCCGAGGCGTGGGACACCATGGTCGCCCGGCTCGCGCCCGGCGGCGTGCTGGTGGAGGGCACGTGCGACGAGATCGGCCGCCGCTGCTCCTGGGTGGCGCTGACCGCCGACGGGCCGCGGACGTTCACCCTGTCCTGCCTGCCCGCCGACCTGGAGACGCCGGGCGACCTGGCCGAACGGCTGCCGAAGGCGTTGATCCACCACAACGTGCCGGGCGAGAAGGTGCATGCGCTGCTCCGCGAGCTGGACGCGTGCTGGGCGACGTGCGCGCCGTTCGCGCCCTACGGGCCGCGGGCCCGGTGGGTGCAGACCGTGCGGCTGCTCGCCGAACGCGGTTGGCCGGTGGCCGACGACCGGAAGCGGTGGCGGCTCGGCGAACTCACCGTGCCCTGGGACGTGGTGAGTCCCTAGGCTGTGCGGAGTGGACCACGCCGACTTCGTGCAGCAGCTGAGGACCCAGTACGCCGCCTTGCGCGCCGCCGCGGTGGCCGCCGGACCGGACGCACCCGTGCCGACGTGTCCCGGGTGGACCGTGCACGACCTGGTCGACCACGTGGGGCGCACCCACTCCTGGTCGTTGCGCGCCCTGCACACGCCGCCGGACGGCGAGCGACCCTCGTTCCAGGACCGCCCGTCCGACTGGGACGAGCTGCTCGACTGGGAGGACAAGGTGGTCGCGGAGCTGACCGACACGCTGGCCGGCACCACCTCGAACATGCCCGCGTGGACGTTCACCGGGCCCAAGACCTTCGCCTTCTGGTCACGCAGGCAGGCGCACGAGACGGCGATCCACCGGCTGGACGCCGAGCACGCGCGGCACGGCACGGACGTGCCGTCGCTGCTGTTCGACGTCGAGTTCGCGGCCGACGGCGTGGACGAGTGCCTGACCTGGATGCTGCCGATCGGCGCCCGGCGCAAGCCGGTCGAGCGGACGGGCCGGGTGCTGTTCCACGCCGCCGACGCCGGTCGGGCGTGGGAGCTGCGGCTCACCCGCGGCGAGCCGCCCGCGGTCGGCCCGATCACCGATTCCGGCACCGACGAGGACGCCACCGTGGCCGGCACGGCCGACGCGCTGTACCGGGCGGCGTGGGGTCGGCCGAGCGGGGCCATCACATCAGGTGATACGTCACTGCTGGACGGGTTGCCGCGACCGTAGATACTTCCCGTCGTGCCCCTGCCTGAACGCCGCTACGTGATCACCTTCGGCTGCCCCGACCGCACCGGCATCGTGGCGAGGATCTCCTCGTTCCTGGCCGAGCACGGCGGCTGGATCGTCGAGGCGGCCTACCACACCGATCCGACCACCAACTGGTTCTTCACCCGCCAGGAGGTCCGGGCGGACTCGCTGCCGTTCGACGTGGACGAGCTGCGGGCGCGGTTCGCCGAGGTGGCCCGCGACCTCGGCGCGCGTCCCGGCTCGTGGCGGGTCGCCGACTCCGGCGAGCGCAGGCGCGTGGTGATCCTCGTGTCCAAGGAGGGGCACTGCCTGTACGACCTGCTGGGCCGGGTGGCGTCGCACGAGCTGGACGTGGACGTGTCGGCGGTCATCGGCAACCACGCCGACCTGGCCGGGATCACCAGGGCGCACGGCATCCCGTTCCACCACGTGCCGTTCCCGGCGAACGACCCGGAGGGCCGGGCGGCGGCGTTCGCCCAGCTGCGGCAGCTGGTCGACGCGCACGACCCGCACGCGGTGGTGTTGGCGCGGTTCATGCAGATCCTGCCCGCGGAGCTGTGCGCGGACTGGGCCGGGCGGGCGTTGAACATCCACCACAGCTTCCTGCCGTCGTTCGTGGGCGCTCGGCCGTACCACCAGGCGCACGGCCGCGGCGTGAAGCTGGTCGGGGCGACGTGCCACTACGTGACCGCGGACCTCGACCAGGGGCCGATCGTGGAGCAGGACGTGATCCGGGTGGACCACACCGACTCCGTCAACGACATGGTGCGCAAGGGCCGTGACATCGAGAAGGTCGTGCTCTCGCGCGGTCTGCGGTGGCACTTGGAAGACCGCGTCCTGGTGCACGGCAACCAGACCGTCATCTTCTGATCGCGCGAGTCCTACGTTCGCGTCCCGTGAGTCCTACGTTCGCGTCCCGTGAGTCCTACGTTCGCGTCCCGTGAGTCCTACGTTCACGTCCCGTGAGTCTTACGTTCGCGTACCCCGAGTTCAACGCTCGCGATCGCACGAGTCGCGATCACCGCCGTGCCCGGCGTCGTAGGCTGCGCCGGTGCGCACCGAGTTCACCACTCTCGACCAGGTCCGCGCGGCGGGTGAGCTGAGGCACGCCGTGCTCGTCGGGCTCGACCTGAGCGAAGAGGAGTTGCGCGTGCCGATGGACGGCGCGCTCTTCCTCGGCTGCACGCTCTCGCCGGTCGGCCAACGGCGGGCGGCGGCGGCCGGTGCGCTGGTCTTCCCGGCCATCCCCGACCTGCCCTACGACGTGTACCGGTCGCGGCTGTACACGCCGGCGGAGCTGTTCGCCGGGTTCGACCCGGACGACCCGATCACCTACGCCGACACCCCGGACGCCCTGATCTACCAGCACAGCCGGGCGCAGGGCCACAACCCCGACCCGCTGCACGCGTTGGCCGAACGCCTGCACGACCACGCGATCACCGAGGCGTTGGCGGACGCCCTGCCCGAACGGCCGGTGGCCGTGATGGGCGGGCACGCGCTGGGCCGGGACACCGACGGCTACCGGCGGGCGGTGGGGTTGGGCGCGGCGCTCGGCGAGGCCGGGTTCACCGTGCTGACCGGCGGCGGGCCGGGCGTGATGGAGGCCGTGCCGCTCGGCGTGCGGATCGGCGTGGACGAGCCGACGCTGAAGGACCTGGCCACCGCGCCGAGGTTCGGCGGCGACGCCGAGTCCATCGGCCGCTGGATCGCCGCGTGCCCGCCCGACCTGCCGACGTCCGACCCGTCGGGTTCCGGCAAACCCCGCACGATCGGCATCCCGACCTGGTTCTACGGCCACGAGCCGCCGAACCCGGCGTGCGAGCTGCACGCCAAGTACTTCGCCAACTCGGTGCGCGAGGAGGGCCTGCTCACCGTGGCCAGCGGCGGCATCATCTACACGCCGGGCAGCGCGGGCACCGTGCAGGAGGTCTTCCAGGACTACTGCCAGAACCACTACGGCTCGGTCGGCCCGGCCGCGCCGATGGTGTTCCTGGGCAAGGACTTCTGGGTCGACGAGCTCCCGGTCGCCCCGCTGGTGCGACGGCTGGCCCGGGGACGTGACGCCGAGCGCTGGATCCTGGTCACCGACGACACCGACGAGGCGGTCGACTTCCTGCGCCAGTACGGCTAGCGCGCGAGGCCCTCCACGACCTCGGCGCCCGGCAGCTTGGCCAGCACCTCGCCGGGCACGAGGAGCTTGCTGCCCCGGATGCCGCTGCCGATCACCAGTTCCGGCGCGGCGGCCACCTCCGGTGACAGCAGCACGGGCCAGTCGGCGGGCAGGCCGACGGGCGTGATGCCGCCGTACTCCATGCCGCTGAGCGCCACCGCGTCGTCCATCGGCGCGAACGACGCCTTGCGTGCGTCCAACCTCCGCCGCACGACGCCGTTCACGTCGGCACGCGTGGTCGCCAGCACGACGCACGCCGCGTACCGGATGGTGTCACCACGCTTGCCCGCGACGACGACGCAGTTCGCCGACGTCTCCAACGGCGAGCCGTAGTGCGCGCAGAACTCCGCCGTGTCCGCCAACGTGGGGTCGATCTCCGCGACCGCGAGCCGTCCGCCGTCCGCCATCGACCGGAGCGCGGCGGCCACCGGGTCGGCCACCAGGTCCAGTCGGTCGAGCGCGGGCACGGGGGTCAGGGTTCCTGCGATGGTCCACACACCGACCATCCTGCCGGCCGGCCTTGACGTTGACGTTACGTCAACCCCTACCGTGGTCGGCACAGGGAGGGAGCACGGTCATGGCCTGGTCGATCGCGCAGGTCGCACGGATGTCGAAGGTGACTTCGCGGACGTTGCGGCACTACGACGCGATCGGCCTGCTCGAACCGGCGTGGATCGGCGGCAACGGCTACCGGTACTACGAGCGCGAGCAGCTGCTCAAGCTCCAGCGGATCCTGCTGCTGCGCGACCTGGGACTCGGCCTCGACACCGTCGCCGAGGTCCTGGACGGGCGGCACCGGACGGTCGACGTGCTGCGCAACCACGCGCGGTGGCTGGCCGCCGAGCAGGAACGGCTGGCGAAGCTGGCGCGGACCGTCTCCCGCACGATCGACGAGCTGGAAGGGGGTGACGAGATGAAGATGGAAGAGCTGTTCGACGGCTTCGACGCCGACCGCCAGGCCCGCTACGAGGCGGAGCTGGTGGAGCGCTACGGCGACCAGGCGCGGCGGCACATCGACGAGGGCAAGCGCCGGATGCAGGGCTGGACCAAGGCTGACGCCGACGGCTACCTGGCCGAGTGGCGGGCGATCGTCCAGGCCTACGCCGACGTGTTCCGCGCCGGTGTCGCGGCCGACGCGCCGCGGGCGCTGGAGGTGACCGACCGGCACCACACCTGGCTGTCCAGGAGTTGGACCCCGAACCGGGAGTCCTACACCGGCCTCGGTGAGCTCTACGCCGACGCGCCGGAGTTCAAGAGCCAGTTGGACGAGCACGGCGCGGGCTTGGCGGAGTACGTCCGCGACGCCATCGCGGCCTACGCCGCGGCACGCCTGTAGCGCAAGCCGCCGGTAAAGAGCAGGCCCACGGGGAGGTGCACATCCCCGTGGACCCGACCCTCGCGAGACGTGTCAGATGTCCTGGAGCCCGAACGCCTTGAGCGCCTCGCGGTTGAACGCCGGCAGGTCGTCGGGCTTGCGGCTGGTCACCAGGGTCCACCCGGCCTTGTCGCACACCCGCACCTCCTCGTCCGACCAGTCGCCGCCCGCGTTGCGGATGTCGGTGGCCAGGCTCGGGAACGAGGTCAGCACCTTCCCGCGCACCACGTCGGCCTCCACCAGCAGCCACGGCCCGTGGCAGATCGCCGCGACCGGCTTGCCCGCGGCCACGTGCTGCTTGACGAACCGCACCGCGTCGCGGTCCATCCGCAGGAAGTCGGCGTTGGCCACCCCGCCGGGGATCACCACGGCGTCGTAGTCCATCGGGTCGGCGTGCGCGAACGGCACGTCGACGTCGAACGTGTCGGCGGGCGTCAGGTGGTCGAACGCCTGCACCTGCCCCAGCTTGGGCGCGAGCAGCCTCGGCACCGCGCCTGCCTTCTCCACGTGCTGCCAGGGCTCGGTCAGCTCGACCTGCTCGATGCCCTCCGTGTCGACCAGGAATGCGATCTTCTTCTGTTCGGCCATGCCTTCCGGCTACCCCCGCAGGAAGTCGGACAACCACCCGCGGACGTCACCCCGGTGGGTCGTCCACGACGGCACCAGCTCCAGCCGACCACCCGGGAACGCGGCGGCCACCTGCTTGGCCACGTCCTCGGGGTGCAGCGGGTCGTCGGTCGCGCCGATCACCAGCACCGGGGCGGTGACCCGGGCCAACACCGCGCGGTCGGCGACCGCGACCCGGCCGGGCAGCTCGGTCAGGGCGCCGTCGAGCCGGGCGAACGCCTGCCGCCGCTGCGCCTGGTAGTCCGGCGGCCCGCCGACGGCGGTGATCGCCTCCTCGCGGTCGAGCAAGCGCCTCGGCTCGTCCAGCACGGCGGGAAGCAGCAGCACCACGCGGTCGAACGCGTCGGGTTCCTCGGCGAGCAGGGCCAGCAGCGCCCCCGCCGTCAGCGACACGCCGATCGCCCTGGTCGCGCCGGTCTCCCGGGCGACGTCGCGCAGGTCGGCGGCGATGCGCCGGTAGTCCCAGTAACCCTCCGGCGCGTCCGGCGCGTCGCCGTGCGAGGGGAGGGTGACCACGACCTTCGTGCCGGGCAGCCCGGATGCGGGCAGACGGGCCTCACCCGGTGTCGCGCCCAGGCCGTGGCCGACGAGCGTGACGGGGGCGCCGGAGCCGAAGCTCCGGTGCGTCACCACCGCGGGCCGCGCTGGACCTCGATCAGCCGGGGCCGGACGTCGACCACGTACACCGTGACCGCGACCAGCCCGGCGAGCCAGAACATGGCGCCGGCGGTGAACGGGTGGAACAGCAGCAGCGCGAACAGGCCGCCGCCGGTGATGCCGAGCCACGCGGGCTTGGTCATGCGCTCGGCCGCCGTGTAGGCGTCGGCGCGCTGCGACAACGCGTGCGCGAACGCGAACACGCCCATGACCAGCGCGGCGTAGTACGCCGCGAACATGACCCAGGCGTCCAGGTAGAGGGGACTGAAGGCCGGGAACGGTGGCAACACGCCTCCAGCCTACGTGCGTCGTGCGGTCGCGGTACAGCCGAAACGGGGCGCCCTCGGTGGACGCCCCGTGTCGGTCGGGTCACTTGCCGCTGTCGGAGGGCTTCTTCGCCGTGGTGGGACGGGTGGCCGTGCTCTTCGTCGCGGCCGCGGGCTTGGTGGCCGTGACCGGCTTCGTCGCTGCGGGCTTGCGCGGCGCGGCGGCCTTGCGGGTGGTGCTGCGCACCTCGGCGGCGACGTCACCGCCGACCTCGACGACCGTCTCGGCCAGCTTCTCGCTCGCGTCGTCCACGTCGTCGGCGACCTTCTCGCCGACCGCGCGGGTGCGGCGGGAGACCTTGCCGAGCACGTCGTCGGCCAGCACGCGGGCGTCGGCGGCGGCGGCGCCGGTGCGCTTCTGCGCGGTCTCGACGGCCTCCTCGACCTGGTGCAGCGCCTTCTGCAGGCCCGGCTGGGTCTTCAGCTTCTCCAGCGCCTCCTCGCCGTGCTGGGCGAGGAACTGGTAGAGGTTCAGCGCGGACTGCGTGTAGGCGTCCACGACCTTGCGCAGCTCGGCCGGGTCCAGCTTGTCGCGCAGGTCCTTGCGCAGGTCGGTCGTCTCGGCCGCGGTCTTGGCCGACTCGGCGCGCTCGCGGGCCTTGTTCAACGCCTCGATGACGGCCTTGGCGGCCAGGTCACCGGCGCCCAGGGCGGCGAGCAGCGGCGTGCGCGCGGCGGCGACGGCCTGCTCGCCCGCCTTGCGCAGTTCCTCGGTGGTGGGCAGGTTCGGCATCGGGATCACTCCTCTGACCGGCTTCGATCCGGCTCGGTCTGGTCTGCTGGCTTCGTGGTCTGGTCGCCGGTTGCGGCCTGGTTTCCGGTGTTCTCCCGCCGGAACGACTCGTAGACGTCGAGCAACACCTGTTTCTGCCGCTCGGTCAGGTCGGGGGCGGTGACGATGGCGTCCGCGAGGGCGCCGCCCTCGCGCTGCTCCAGGATCCCGGCCTCGACGTAGAGCGCCTCGGCCGAGATTCTCAGCCCTTTGGCGATCTGCTGCAGGATCTCCGCGCTCGGCTTGCGCAGCCCGCGTTCGATCTGGCTCAGGTACGGGTTGGAGACCCCGGCGAGCCTGGCCAGCTGCCGCAACGAGATCTTCGCCGTGTTGCGCTGCTGGCGGATGTACTCGCCGATGTCGCGGCCGAGATCGGCCACCGCCTCGTCGATGGACTTGTCCAACTTCGCGGCACCTCCTCGATCCGTGTTCGACGGTACGCGGAGGTGCTAGCTCCTGCAAGCGCTCTGCTAGCGATCGGGACGTGTGCTCGCCCACAGCGCTACCGTGGACCGCGTGGACGTTGCGGCGAACCTGCGGGCCCGGCTGGTCGACTCGCTGCTGGCCGCCGACGTGCTGCACGACCCGCGGTGGGTGGACGCGTTTGGCCAGGTACCGAGGCACGTCTTCCTGCCGGGCTTCTTCGTCCAACGGCCCGACGGCGCCTGGGAGCCGGTCACCTCCGACCACCCGGACCACCTCGCGCTGGTCTACCGCAACGACGTCTGCGTGACCCAGCTCGACGGCGACGACCGGGCTTGGGAGCAAGCACTCGCACGCGGCGTCGTGACGGGAGTACCCACCAGTTCGTCGAGCATGCCGGCGATCATGGCGATCATGCTGGAGGCCCTGGCCGTCGCGCCGGGCGACCGGGTGCTGGAGATCGGCACCGGCACCGGCTACAACGCCGCCCTGCTCGGCCACGTGCTCGGCGACGCCCGGGTGACCTCGATCGACGTCGACCCCGGTGTGCTGGCGCGGGCGCGGGCCCGGCTGTCCGCCGCCGGGCACGACCCGACGTGCGTGGTGGGCGACGGCGAGCAGGGCTACGCGCCGCGTGCCCCTTACGACCGGGTCCTCGGCACGTGTGCCGTGTCACGCATCCCCGCGGCGTGGCTCGACCAGACCGCGCCCGGCGGGCTGATCGTGACCACGCTCAACCGGCCCATCGGCGCCGGGCTGGTGCGGCTGGCCGTGCGCGACGGGCAGGCCACCGGCCGCGTGCTGCTGGAGGACGGCCGGTTCATGCCGCTGCGCGCGCACCGGCAGGCGTGGGCCGACGACGCCCTGCTGGAGGCCTTGGACGCGGAGCCGCACACGTCCCGGACGACCCTGCTGTCGTCGCGCAGCGTGCTGGACCCGTCCAGCGCCTTCGAGTTCTTCGCCGGTCTCGCGCTGGCCGAGGTGGCGGTGGCGACCGACCCGATCCGCCTCGTGCACGCCGACGGCTCCTGGGTGCGGCACCGCGGCGCGGTCGTCGACCAGGGCGGGCCGCGTGCGCTGTGGGACGTCGCCGAAGCCGCCTACCGCCAGTGGCGCGCGCTGGGCAAACCGCGACGCCACCAGTTCACCTTCACCGCCACCCCGACCGAGCAGCACTTCGCCCTGGACGGCACCACCCTGACCTGGCCACTCCCGTGAGTCCTACGTTCGCGTCGCGCGTGTCCTACGTTCGGAACACCCGAATTCAACGCTCAGAACGGGCGCGGGGCGTTCAGTCGAGCAGCTCCTCCAGGAAGCTGCGCTTGCGGCGCGGGTAGTGCGGGTCGTGGTACCCGACCGGGTAGACGACCGGTGGCGCGGCGGGCGCGGTGCCGGGAGGCGGCTGGTACGGCGGCGGTGGCTGGTACGGCGGCGGCGCACCTGCCGGCTGCGTGCCGGCGAACGGCGCGCCGGGCGGCTGGTAGGGCGGCGGCGGACCGGCGGCGGGCGCGGGCGGCGCAGACGGCGTGGACGGTGCGCCGTCGGTCGACTCGGCCTCGTCCACGGGCAGGGTGCCCTCGATCGGCACGGACGCGGTCGGATCGGCGGCCGGCCCGGACACGGGCGCGGGAGCGGGCACGGGAGCGGGCACGGGAGCGGGCACGGGAGCGGGCACGGGAGCGGGCACGGGAGCGGGCACGGCCACCGGCACGGGCAGGGACGCGGGCACCGGAACGGACGGCGGCACGCCCTCCGGCCGGTAAGGCTGCGCGTAGTGCGCCCGCTCGGCGGCGATGATCTGCTCCAACTCGCCGCCGTCCAGGAAGACGCCCTTGCAGTTCTCGCACTGCTCGACGTGCACGGCACCGCGGCTGATGGTCCGCATCAGGTCCTGGCATTTCGGACAGATCACGTACCCGAGGGTACGCACGACACAGGGGTGACCGCGCCAACACCATCCGTGAGCGGTCAGTCATGATGCGGTGGTGTCCAGATTCCGCCAGCGGGCCGTGCTCACGGGGTGCGTGCTGGCCGCCGTGCTCGCCGCGGCCGGCCTGTTCGTCACCGACTACGGCATCGACCCCGACCTGTGGTTGACCGGCCTCGCCCTCGGCTTCCTGGCGCTGCTCGCCGCGCTGGACCCGTGGCTGCACCGCAAACGCGCCGCGGGCCTCGCCACCGACGACAACCTCGACGCCGCCGCGAGCGCCCTGGCCCGCGCGCTGCACGCCCAGTGGAACGAGGAGTGCCACGCCCGCGGCCTGCACGACCACGTCCTCGACCTGCACTGGAGCGCGATCGGCGGCGAACCCGGGCACAGCGACGCGGTCGTGCGCACGTTCCTGCGCAACCCGCGCGTGGTGTTCCTCGGCGAACCCGGCGCGGGCAAGAGCACGACGGCGATGATGCTGACCATCGGCCTGCTCGACCGCCACGTGGACGGCCCGGTGCCGGTGCTGCTGCCGCTGTCCACCTGGAACCCGGAGGCGGAGGACGTCCGCACCTGGATGACCCGGCGGCTCTACGAGGACCACCCGGCGCTGCGCAACACCGAGCTGTACGGCAGCTACGCGGCGGACCTGCTGGTCGAGCAACGCCGCGTGTTCCCCGTCCTCGACGGCCTGGACCAGATCCCGGCCGAGCGCCGCGCCGACGCGCTGGACCGCATCAACCGCGCGTTCCCCGGCACGCAGCCGCTGGTGCTGACCAGCCGGGTCGACGAGTTCGCCGAGGTGGGCGGACGGGTGGCGGGCGCGCAGGTCGTCGAACTCCAGCCGTTGGACCTGGAGGAGGTCGCGGGCTACCTGAGGTCGGTGTCCGACCCGGTGACCGCCGCCCGCTGGGAGCCGATCTTCCTGCACCTGCGCGACGAGCCGGACGGACGGCTGGCCGAGGCGCTGTCCACGCCGCTCGCGGTGTGGCTGGCGGGCGTGGTCTACGGGTACGGCGAGCCGAGCGAGCTGCTGGACCGCTCCCGGTTCCCCGACCGCCCCGCCATCGAGGACCACTTGGCGGACCTGCTGGTCAACGGCGCGTTCGGCGACCGCGGCGTGGCGCACCAGGCCCGGGCGAGCCAGGTCTGGCCACGGGAGAAGGCGGCCCGCTGGCTCGCGTTCCTGGCCACCGAGATGCGTCGGCGCGGCGTGCGCGAGCTGGGGTGGTGGGAGCTGCGCCGTTCGGTCGCCAGCACGTGGCTGGCGCTGCTCGGCGCGGTCGTCCTCGGCCTGATCGGCGGGTTCGGCGTGGCCTGGCTGATGGCCTACGCGAGCACGCCGAGGCTGGCCCCGATCACCGGTCTGGCCGCCGGCCTCGCGGTGGCGGTGGCCGCGCTGTACGCCTCCGGGCACCGCGTGCCGAAACCGCGGCTGGGCGTGTGGCGCAGCCTCCTGGTGGTCAGCGGCGTGCTCGGCACGGCGGCGGGTCTGGTGTTCGGCGCGCTGTACGGGCTGTCCGCGGGCCTGGTCGTGGGCCTGGGCATCGCGGTGGCGGTGGCGTTGCGATTCGGGCTGGGCAGCACCGCCGAGCTGAGCCACCCGTCGAGCCCGCGGTGGACGATGGCGCGCGACCGGATCGCGGTGTGGACCGGGTCGCTGGTGCTGGCCGTGGTGTTCGGCGCGGCGGCCGGGTTGGTGTTCGGGCCGACCCAGTCGGGCATGGTCGGGCTCGGGCTGGCCTGCGGGCTCATGCTCGGCTTCACGCTGTCGGTGCTGCACCTGCGCTGGTGGTGGTTCACCGTGGCGCGGATCTGGCTGGCGGCGCGCGGCAAGCTGCCGTGGGAGCTGATGGTGTTCCTGGAGGACGCGCGCAAGCTCGGCGTGCTGCGCCAGGCGGGCGCCGCCTACCAGTTCCGGCACGCGCTGGTGCAGGACCGGCTGGCGGGCGACCGCCCGTCCCCGGTGAGGTCAGACGCCGAGCTGGCGTAGCCGCGCGATCGCCTCGTCCAGCACCTCGTCGCGCTTGCAGAACGCGAACCGCACCAGGTGCCGCCACTGGTCGGGGTGGTCGGTGAACACCTGCACCGGCACGGCCGCCACGCCGATCCGCCCGGGCAGCTCGCGGCACAGCTGCGCGCCGTCGGTGAACCCGAGCGGGCGGACGTCGGCGGTGATGAAGTACGTGCCCTCGCTCGGCCGCACCGCGAACCCGGCCTCGGCCAGGCCGCCGGCCAGCCGCGACCGCTTGTCCTCCAGCGACGTGCGCAGGTCCTCGACCCACTTCAGCTCGTGCCGCAACGCGTGCGCCACGGCGGGCTGGAACGGCGCGGCGCCCACGAAGGTCAGGAACTGCTTGGCCGCGCGCACCGCGCCGATCAGCTCGGCCGGCCCGCACGCCCAGCCGACCTTCCAGCCCGTGCAGTTGAACGTCTTGCCCGCGCCCGAGATCGTGACGGTCCGCTCGGCCATGCCGGGGAACGTGGCCAGCGGCACGTGCGCCAGGCCGTCGAACACCAGGTGCTCGTACACCTCGTCGGTGATCGCCACGATGTCGTGCTCGACGCACAGCGCGGCCACGGCGGCCAGCTCGTCGCGGTTGAGCACGGTGCCGGTCGGGTTGTGCGGCGAGTTGATCAGCAACGCCCTGGTCCGCGGGCCGACGGCGGCGCGCAGCGCGTCCACGTCCAGCCCGAGCCGCCCGGTGCCCGGCTCCTCGACCAACCCGACGGTGCGGCGGGTCGCCCCGGCCAACGCCACCGAAGCCGCGTAGGAGTCGTAGTAGGGCTCGACGAGGACGACCTCGTCACCGGGCTCCACCAAGGCCAGCAACGCGGCCGCGATGGCCTCCGTGGCACCCACCGTCACCAGGACCTCGGTGTCGGGGTCGTAGTGCGTGCCGTAGCGCGCGCGGTGCTCGGAGATCGCCTGGCGCAGCTCCGGCATGCCGAGGCCGGGCGGGTACTGGTTGAGCCCGGCGTCGATGGACGCCTTGGCGACCTCCAGCATCCCGGTCGGGCCGTCGGTGTCCGGGAAGCCCTGCCCGAGGTTCACCGCCCCTGTCCGGTTCGCCAACGCCGTCATCTCGGCGAAGATCGTCGAGGTGAACGGCCTCATCCTGGGGACTAGCGCTGGTACCCGCACAACGTCGAATCTTCACGGACAATGGCGTCGTGGAGCAACTGACCCCCGCTGACCAGCTCAAGCGCCAGGGCCTGCGCCGGATGAAGCTCGTGGCGACCGGGTTCTTCCTGGCCGCGACCGCGATCTTCCTGGTGGCCCTGCTGGTGGAGGACGGCGGCCCGGCGTGGGTCGGGTACGTCCGCGCCGCGGCCGAGGCGGGCATGGTCGGCGCGTTGGCCGACTGGTTCGCCGTGACCGCCCTGTTCCGCAGGCCGCTGGGCCTGCCGATCCCGCACACCGCGATCATCCCGACCCGCAAGGACAGCTTCGGCGACGCGCTGGGGTCGTTCGTCGGGACGAACTTCCTGTCCGAGGCGGTGGTGCGGGACAAGCTGCGCCGGGCGGGCATCGGCCGGCGGCTCGGCGAGTGGCTCGCGCGGCCGGAGCACGCCGAGCGGGTGACGTCGGAGCTGTCCAACGTGGTGCGCGGCGCGGTGACCGTGCTGCGTGACGACGACGTGCAGGCCGTGGTCGAGCAGGCGCTGGTGCGCCGGTTGGTCGACCAGCCGTGGGGCCCGCCGCTGGGCAAGCTGCTGGGTCAGGTGCTCACCGACGGCGCGCACCACAAGCTCGTGGACCTGGTGTGCGACCGGGCCTACGACTGGGTGCGGGACAACTACGACAAGGTCATGGGCGTGGTGTCGGACCGGGCGCCGTCGTGGTCGCCGAAGTTCGTGGACTCGATGCTCGGCGACAAGGTCTACACCGAGCTGCTGAACTTCGCGTGGGCGGTGAAGACCGACGTCAACCACCCGATGCGGTTGGCGGTGGACCAGTTCCTGATCGAGTTCGCCGGCGACCTGCGCACCGACCCGGCGACCATGCAGCGGGCCGAGCAGGTCAAGCAGCAGCTGGTGACGCACCCGGACGTGCAGCGGCTCATCGGGTCGGCCTGGGGCACGGCGAAGAAGATGCTGCTCGACGCGGCCGAGGACCCGTCCTCGGAGCTGCGCAAGCGGGTGCGCGAGGGCTTGATCTCGTTCGGCGCGCGCATGGTGGACGACGAGTCGATGCGCGCCAAGGTCGACGGGTGGCTCGAAGGCGCGGCCGGGTACGTGGTCAGCAACTACCGCGACGAGATCACCACGTTGATCACCGACACGGTCGAGCGCTGGGACGCCGAGGAGACCTCGCGCAAGATCGAGCTGCAGGTCGGTCGCGACCTGCAGTTCATCCGCATCAACGGCACGGTGGTGGGCGCGCTCGCGGGCTTGGTGATCTACACCGTGAGCCGGCTGGTGACCTGAGCGCCCGAGGGCTCAGGTCACGCTCAGCGCGCGTCGTTCCCGCCAGTTCCGCGCCTTCTCCCGGTTGCCGCACGTCTGCATCGAGCACCAGGTGCGCGATCGGTTGCGCGAGCGGTCGAAGAACGCCCACCGGCAGTCGTCCGCCTGGCAGATCTTGAACCGCTCCCACGACCCGAGCACCGCGAGCCGGGCCGCCGCGCCGAGCACCGCGCCGAGCGCGTCGGTGCTGGACATCGTCGGCACGCCGTGGCTGAGGTCGACGCGGACCAGGCCCGCGGCGGGGGTGGGATCGGGGCCGTCGTGCCGTTCACCCAGCGATGCCCGCAGCGACGCACGAGCGGCGCGGACGTCTTGCGGGTCACCCGCCCGGCCCAGGCCGCGTTCGGTGACCCACGCGCGCCAAGCGGCGGCGCTGTCCAAGACGTCCGTGCCGAGTTCGAGGTCTCGGGTGTTCAGGAAAGCGAGCAGCAGCTCCACATCGTGTTCCGCATCGCCGGCTCGACCCTGCGTGAAAGCCGCGTGGTCCCAGCCGGCCGCCAGACCAGTCACCCCTCCACTGTAGGCGTCGGAGCCTCGCGATGTGGCGAAGTAACCGTCGAAGAACCGTGATCGGTTAGGCCTACTGCCCGTTCGGACCAGCCCGACCACTACGCCGACCAGGCTATGAACCGTGTGTATACCTCGTGTGTATAGTGCCTGGCATGTCGATCGGACACACCTTGCTGGGCCTGTTGGAAAAAGGTCCGCGGCACGGATACGACCTCAAGAAGGCCTACGACGAGCGCTTCGGCCACGACCGGCCGCTGCACTACGGGCAGGTCTACACGACGCTCTCGCGCCTGCTCCGCAACGGGCTGGTCGAGGAGGCGGGCGTCGAGGCGGGCGACGGTCCCGAGCGCAAGCGGTACGCGATCACGGACGCGGGCGTGACGGACGTGGAGCACTGGCTGGGCACACCGGAGAAGCCGGAGCCCTACCTCCAGAACACGCTCTACGCGAAGGTCGTGCTCGCGCTGCTGTCCGGTCGCAGCGCCGACGACGTGCTGGACGTCCAGCGCACCGCGCACCTGCGCACGATGCGCGAGCTGACCAAGCGCAAGGCGGACGGCGACCTCGCCGACCAGCTGATCTGCGACCACGCCCTGTTCCACCTCGAAGCCGACCTGCGCTGGCTGGAGCTCACCGCCGCGCGCCTCGGCCGACTCAAGACGGCGGTGACCCGATGAGCAGTGACCTGACGACCGAGGCGGACCCGGGGCAGCCCCTGCTGGAGGCACTCGACCTGCACAAGTCGTTCGGCCCGACGCCCGCGTTGGACGGCGCCGGCCTGAGCGTGCGCGCGGGCGAGGTGGTGGCCGTGATGGGGCCGTCCGGCTCGGGCAAGTCGACCCTGCTGCACTGCCTGGCCGGCATCCTCACCCCGGACCGCGGCACGGTGCGCTACCGCGACGTGGAGCTCAGCGCGATGGGTGACGGCCCGCGCAGCGAGTTGCGGCGCACCGACTTCGGCTTCGTGTTCCAGTTCGGCCAGCTGGTGCCCGAGCTGAGCTGCCTGGAGAACGTGGCGCTGCCGTTGCGGCTCGGCTCGGTCAAGCGCAAGGACGCCGAGGCCCGGGCCCGCGAGTGGCTGGAACGGCTGGAGGTGGCCGACGTCGCGGACAAGCGCCCCGGTGAGACCTCCGGCGGCCAAGGCCAGCGGGTCGCCGTGGCGCGCGCCCTGGTGACCGGCCCGCGGGTGGTGTTCGCCGACGAGCCGACCGGCGCGCTCGACTCGCTCAACGGCGAGCGCGTGATGCAGTTGCTGGTCACCGCGGCGAAGGAGGCGAACGCGGCGGTGGTGCTGGTGACGCACGAGCCGCGGGTGGCGGCCTACTCCGACCGCGAGGTCGTGGTCCGCGACGGCCGGTCCCGCGAGATGGAGCCGGTCACGTGAGGCGGTGGTTCTCCGACCTGGCGCTCGGTGTGCGGCTGGCGGTCGGCGGCGGTCGCACGTCGTGGGTCCGGCTCGCGTTGACCGGCGCGGGCATCGGCATCGGCGTGGCCGTGCTGCTCGCCGCGTCGTCGGTGACCTCGGTGCTGTCCGAACGCGCCGAGCGGCAGGCCGGCGCCGAGCCCGTCTCCGGCGAGGCGACGTCGGGCGACGTGCTGTACTCCACCTTCTGGAACACCGAGTACCGGGGCGAGTCGATCACCGGCCGGTTCGTCAAGCCGAGCGGCCCGGGCGCACCGGTGCCACCGGGCATGTCGAGGGTGCCCGGCGACGGCGAGATCGTGGTGTCGCCGGCGATGGCGGAGCTGCTGGCCGGGCCGGAGGGCGAGCTGCTCCGGGAGCGGTTCCCGCAGCGGGTGGTCGGCACGATCGGCCAGGACGGGCTCAACGCGCCGCACGACCTGAAGTTCTACGCCGGTGACGCGACCGTGGACGAGGCCGCCGGCGACGTGATCACCCGGTTCGGCGGCCAGCGGCAGGACCGCACCCTCGACCCGATCCTGTCCCTGCTGATCATGGTCGGCGTGGTCGCGCTGCTGTTCCCGGTGCTGGTGTTCGTGGGCATCACCACCCGGTTGGCGGGCGCCGAGCGCGACCGCAGGCTGGCGGCGCTGCGGCTGGTCGGCGCGGGCGCGCAACGGGTGCGCCGGATCGCGGCCGGCGAGGCGTTGCTCGGCGCGTCCGTCGGCCTGGCCGTCGGCGCGGCGCTGTTCTTCGCCGCACGGCAGTTCGTGAAGGACATCCAGCTGCTGGGGATCAGCGTGTTCGTCAGCGACCTGACCCCGGCGCCGGCACTGGCGGCGCTGATCGTGGTGCTGGTGCCGGTCATGGCCGTGCTGACGTCGGTCGTCGCGATGCGCCGCACGGTGGTCGAGCCGCTGGGCGTGGTGCGCCGGACCAAACCGGTGCGGCGGGTGCTGTGGTGGCGCACGGTGCCGATCGGGCTCGGCGTGCTGGCGCTGCTCACCCAGGCCGGCGCGTTCGGCGGCGCGGAGATCGACGGGTCGTCCGAGATCGTGATCGGCGGCATCATCCTGCTGCTGCTGGGCATCCCGGTGCTGCTGCCGTGGGTGGTCGAACGGGCGGTGGGCAGGCTGCGCGGCGGCGCGCCGTCGTGGCAGCTGGCGATCCGCAGGTTGCAGCTGGAGAGCGGCACGGCGGCGCGCGTGGTCGGCGGCGTGGCCGTCGTCCTGGCGGGCGGGATCGCGCTGCAGTCGGTGATGGCCAGCGCGCAGAGCCAGGTCATGGCGCGGCCGTTGTTGCAGGCGGACCCGGGCCGCATGGTGGTCAACCTCCAGGCGTCGACGCCCGAGATGACCGAGCAGGCCGTGGGCTTGGTGGAACGGTCGGCCGGTGTCCGAGGGGTGCACCCCATGCGGTCGGTGGGGTTCAAGTCGGGCGAGCAGGACTACCACTCGATGACGGTCGGCACGTGCGAGGTGCTGACCGCGATGGTGGCGCTGCCGAGCTGCCGGGACGGCGACGCGTTCCACCTCGCCGCCGCCGCATCCCACCGCTCCGGCTACCCGAAGGTCGAGGCGGGCCAACGGGTTTCGATGTTCGCGAGCTCCGAGGAACGGGAGCCGAGCCTGGCGTGGACGGTGCCCGCGTTCACCGACGTCGAGGTGCCCGACGACCGCCCCGGGCAGCTGTCGGGACTGCTGGTCACGCCGTCCTTGGTGAAGGACCTGCCGGCCGGGGCGGGCGACGTCAGGATCCTCGTGCGGATCGACGAGTCCCAGGCCGACGTCGCCGAGCACGTCCGCAACGCCCTGGCCCCGCTGACGTGGCGCACCTACGTGTCGTACTTCGGCCAGGTCGACGTGGCCGAACGGGTGCAGGAGTTCCAGAGCATCCGGCAGGCGCTGCTGGCCGGTTCGCTGATCACGTTGCTGCTGGCGGGCGCCAGCCTGCTGGTGCTGGCGCTGGAGCAGGTCCGCGAACGCAGGCGGCCGCTGGCCGTGCTGGCGGCGAGCGGCGTCCCGCGCGGCGCGCTGAGCCGGTCGCTGCTCTGGCAGAACGCGGTGCCGCTGCTCCTGGCGCTGGTCGTGGCGGTGACCGTGGGCGGCGGTCTGGCGGTCCTGCTGCTGCGGATCATCTCCCAGCCGGTCGTGCTCGACTGGCCGGGGATCGGCCTGCTCAGCGGTGCCGCCGCCCTGATGGTCGTGGTCGTGACCCTGCTGTCGCTGCCGTCCCTGCGACGGGCCACCGGCGCCCTCGGCCTGCGTTCGGAGTAGGCCGAGGCGGGCGTCGCCGCCCCTCGAAGCCCCCAAGCCCGGGGCGGCGACGCCGTCTCACTCGGCACGCCGAAGCCACGTCCGAGCGCTCCGAGACGTCTGAGGAGATGTGACCCCATTTCCCCACCACACCCACCACGGCCCCGAACGGGGCGGCCGGAGCACGCGGGACGCGCTCCGATGAGGTGGGCCGCCGACCTGGTCCTCGGCATCCGACTGGCCGTCGGGGGCAGCCGGACGTCGTGGGCCAGGTTGGCGCTCACCGCCGCCGGCGTGGGCCTCGGCGTCACCGTCCTGCTGCTGGCCGCCTCCATCGGCCCGGCCCGGGAAGCGAAGTCCCAACGCGTGCAGGCCGCGTCCCTCGACCCGGCGACGACCAACGCGACCCTGAAAGCACGCCACGTCAGCGTTTCCTGGCAGGGGCGCCGCATCACCGGCGTGGAACTGGCCGCCACCACCCCGGACGCCCCCGCGCCACCCGGCGTCGGCCGCATACCCGGACCGGGCGAACTGGTCGTCTCACCCGAGCTGTTCGACCTGATGCGCACCGAGGACTCGGTCCGCGCCCGCTTCCCGGAGCGCGTCATCGGCGTGATCGCGGACGCGGGCCTGCCCAGGCCGAAGTCCCTGATCTTCTACGCGGGCCTGTCCGACGCCCACCTCGACGACGCCCACCCGGCCACCGGCTTCGGCAGCGACCAGCCGCCGTCGACCCTGCTGCCGGTCTACCGGCTGCTCATGGTGGCCGCGATCAGCGCCCTGCTCGTCCCGCTCGGCATCTTCATCCTGGTCGCCACCCGCCTCGGCGCCACCGGCCGGGCCCAGCGCCTGGCCGCGATCCGCCTGGTGGGCGCGTCCCGCCGGCAGATCCGCTGGATCGCCAGCGGCGAGACGTTGACCGGTGCGGTGCTCGGGCTGTTCGTCGGCGAGGCGCTGTTCTTCGCCGCCCGGCCGCTCGCCCGGTTCATCGAGGTCGAGGGCGTCGGCTTCTTCCCCACCGACCTGCTGCCCGACCCGCTGCTCGGCGCCCTGATCGCGCTCGGTGTGCCGGTGGTCGCGGTGGTGTCCGCCCTGCTGGCGCTGCGCACCGAGGACGTCGGCCCGCTCGGGCTGTCCCGCGCGGTCGAACTGCCGCGGCACCGCGCGTGGTGGCGGTTCGGGCTGATCGGCGCGGGCGCGGTGCTGATCGTGGTGATCTCCGCGATCGGCGGCTACTGGCAGGTGATGGCCGACGCGCGCCTGGCCGTCGGGCTCGGCCTGGGCATCGCGCTGGTCCTGGCGGGCACCGGCGCGGTGCTGCCGTGGCTGGTCGGCCAGGTCGCCCACCGCCTCGAACCCGACGGCGTCGCACCGCTGCTCGCCCTGCGCACCCTGCGCTTCGACGCGGGCACGCCCCGCGTGCTGGCCGGCGTCGTGGTCGTGCTGACCGGTTCGCTGACGTTGCAGGTGTTGCTCGGCGTGGCGGCCCAGTTCACCACCGCGCAGCCGTCGGACACGCCCGACCGCTGGGTGCTCGACCTGCCCGCCGACACCGAGGTCCGACCGCTGGAGGAGGCGATCGCGCTGGTCGGCGGTGTGCGCGAGGTCAGCGAGGTGCGCATGTACGGCTCCGGGAACGGCTTCATCACCAGCACCGACTGCACCGAGATCGCCGAGCGCCTGGAGGTGACCGACTGCGTCGACGGAGCCGCCTACCTGGTCGGCGCGGGCCCGGAGCCGGGCACGAAGCTCCTCGTCGAGGGGCAGCCGTGGGTCGTGCCGCCGTACCGGGCGGTGGCCGGGCGGGGCGACGTGTCCGGCCTCGTCGTGGCGGGCGGGGCCGATCCGGTGCTGGCCGCCGTGCCGCCGACCGAGCTCGTCGTGCGCGGCGACCCGGACGAGTCGTTCGGCGACCGCCTGCTGGCCGCCACCGGCCGTGCCGACCGGGGCGTGACGCTGCGCCGGCAGGCGGAGGCCGGGCAGGTCGAGTTGTTCACGTCCCTGCGCAGCGGGGTCATCGGCGGATCGGTGCTGCTCACCCTGCTGGCCGTGATCGGGCTCGCGGCGGCGGCCGTGGACCAGGTCTTCGAACGCCGCCGGCCCACGGCCGTGCTGGCCGCGAACGGCGTGCCGCCGAAGGTGCTGGCGGTGTCCGCGCTGTGGCAGTCGGCGATACCCGCCGCGGTCGGCATCGGCCTGGCCATCCCGATCGGCCTGGGCACCGCGTGGCTGGTCGCGCCCGCCGGGCGGTTCCGGGTCGACTGGTCCGAGGTCGCCACCACGGTCGCCGCCGCGGCGGTCGTCGTGCTCGTGGTGTCGCTGTGCACGTTGCCCGCGCTGCGTTCGGCGATCCGGCCGGCGAGCCTGCGAACCGAGTAGCGACGCACGGGAAGCAGCGCCGGTTCCCCCGACCACACCATCGGGCGGCACCGGTATCCCCAGGTCAGACCGGGTTCTCTCAAGGAGCATGCATGATCGGACGAACACTGAGCTGCTGACCCTCGCCCACCGCGGTGACGCCGCGGCGTGGCACGAGATCGTCCGCCGGTACGCGCGCCTGGTCTGGGCGGTGCCGCGGTCGCACCGGCTGGGACCGGACGACGCGGCCGACGTCTGCCAGGCCACCTGGCTGGCGCTGGCCGAGAACCTGTCCCGCATCCGCCGCCCGGAGCGGCTGGGCGCGTGGCTGGTCACCACCACCCGGCGCGAGACGCTGACCGTGCTGCGGCTGCGCGGCCGGGAAGCGCCGCTCGACCTGTGGGAGGCGCCCGACGACGGGCCGACGCCGGAGGACGTGGCGGTCGCGCGTGACGCCGGGCTGTGGCGGGCGTACGCCACGTTGACCGACCGCTGCCGGGAGATCCTGCGGCTGGCCGCGTTCGCGCCGGAGCTGTCGTTCACGCAGGTCGCCGAGGCCGTCGGGGTGCCGGTGAACAGCCTGGGCGCCACCCGCGGCCGGTGCCTGGCCGTGCTGCGCCGCCGCCTCGGCGTGGAGGCGGCCCGGTGACCGACGACCGGGAACTGCTCGACGCCCTGGCCCACCTGGTGGACGACCTCGACCCGGCACCCGAGGCCCTCGCCGTCCGGGCGCGGTCCGCGCTGGTCGAACGCACCGACGCGGCCGCGCTGCGGCTGCTGTCCGACTCGGTCCGCGTCGACCCGCCCGGCATGCGCGGCCGCGGCGGCACGCGCCGGGTCACCTTCACCGACCTCGACCTGCGGCTCGACCACCTCGCGGGCGGTCTGCACGTCACCGGGCTGACGCGCGCCGGTGTCCTCGCGGTGGCGCGCTGGCCGGGAGGTCAGGTGACGGCGGCGGTGGACGAGGCGGGCTGGTTCCACGTGGAGCGGGTGCCGTTCGGGCCGGTCCGGTTCGTGCTCCGGGGCACGGGCCGTGATCAGGCCACGCCGTGGTTCGTCGCATGACGCCCCGCCGGACGACGCCGCGCGACCACGTCACGTCCGACCGTTCGCTGGCCCTGGTCAGCCGCGCGGAAGCGCTGCTGGACAACGGTCTCGTGCGGGAGGCCGACGTGCTCCTGCGGCCGGCGGTGAGCTCGCGGCTGCCCGAAGCGCTGCTGCTCGCCGCGCGGTGTGCGTTGCGGGACGGCGACTTCCCCGCCGCACGCGCGTTGGCCGCCGAGGCGGAGGACCTGTTCCTCGGCGAGAACCGGACGTCGTCGATGCCGGCCGCCCGCGCGGTGGCCCTGCTCGCCGGTGCTCCCGGTTCGCCGACCGAGGTGGCCGACGCGTGCGACCGGCACGGCTTCCCCGACGACGCGGCCGAGCTGCGGCTCCGGCACGCGCCCGAGCAGGCGGCCGCTCGCCGCGACCGGGGCACGTCCCGGTCCAGGGCCATCGGCTGGCTGGCCCGCGCCCGACTCGCGCCGACCCGACGTGACGCCGTGGCCGCGTGCCGGGCAGGGCTGGCGCGGCACGATCCCGACACCCGTGGAGACCTGGTGGACATCGCCCTCGACCATGCCTTGACCAGCGCGGACGCCCGATCTGCGTGGCGTTGGAACGAACGCAGGCCCGCCGATCCGACGCAGCCGGCACCCGAGGTCGCGCGGGCGCGGGCCGAGCTGCGCCTCGCCCGCGTGCAGGGTGACCGGGACCGGATCGCACGGCTGGAACGCGAGATCCGCGGGCTCGCGCGCTCGACACCGGCGTCCGGGCGACCGGCCGTCGCGCTGAACGACGTGGTGGACGCGCTGGGCGACCGGGCGCTGCTGGTCTTCATCAGCCACCGCGGGCGGTTGTTCGCGGTGTCCGTGGTCGGTCGCCGGGTCGGGCTGCACGACTTCGGCGAGGCCCGGACCGCCGCGCGGCACGTCCGCTCGCTGTCGCTGGCCGACGCGCCGCACGCGGTGGCCGACCTGGACCGCCTGCTGCGGCCGGCCGGCGACCGGCCACTGGTGGTCGTGCCGAGCCCGGAACTGGCGCGGATGCCGTGGGCCGCGCTGCCGTCCGGGCGCGGCCGGGCGATCTCGGTGGCGCCGTCGGCGAGTTGCTGGCACCGGGCGGACACCCGGCCGTTGGCGCTGGCGAACCGCCTCTGGGTGGCCGGGCCGTCGCTGCTGCACGCGCACCGGGAGGTCGAGGCGTTGCGCGAGGCGCACGGTGGGCGGATCCGGTCCACTGTGGACGAGGCGTTGCGGGGAATGGCGGACGCGGATGTCGCGCACATCGCCGCGCACGGTGTGCGACAAGGGCAGGAAAACGAATTGTTCTCGTATCTGCAATTGGAGGACGGGCCGCTGCACGGGTATGAACTCGACGATTTGGCGCGAGTGCCTCCGGTGGTGGTGCTCTCGGCGTGCGAATCGGGGTTGGCGAGCGTGTTGCTGCGGCGCGGTGCGCGGGTGGTCGTGGAGAGCGTGCGCGCGGTGCCGGACGACCGGGTGGTCGACCTGATGGTGGACCTGCACGCGAACCTGGCACAGCCCGCGCAAGCGCTTGCGGACGCGCAGGCCCGGCACGGTGACCTGGGCTTCGTCTGCGTGGGCTCGGGATGATCGCGTGCTCGCGTCATACCATCGAGGGACACTCGAACGGGTCAATAGGACCGTGGGGGCGAAGCCGCCGGTCAGACGTCCACACCGGACACGACACCCGCGTCCACAACGGACAATCAGGCCCATCACACCATCAGGTGGACACGACGGACTGTGTTCGGAGACCGCGGGGACAACACGGACAGCCGCACCGCACCGCCCTTCCGAGTGGGTTCCGCCGGAGAACGTTCGAAAATGCGGATACCAGTGCTAGACATAGCAGAACGTAGACCTCGAACGGTCCGTCCCGTTCGCCTTACCCGGAACGGTGGTGATCCACGGTGGCCAGTCCCTTCGCGACGCCGCGCGGCGGATCGCTGCTGCTCCGGACACTCGCCGTGGGCGGGTTGGCAACGGCGGCGTGGTTGGTGTGCGCAGGTGTGGCGTCGGCGACCGAAGACCACTCGGAAGAGTTGGCGCAGGCGCTCGACACGGTGAACGTGACGCTCGGCGAGCAGGAGGCGACCACCGCCGACCTGCTCGCCGACGCGCTGCCGCAGCGCGTGGCGCCGTTCCTGTCCATCACCCCCGCGCTGCAGCCTTCCGGGTCACCGTCGGTCGGTTCGCCATCGGTCGGGTCACCGTCGGTCTCGACGATCGAGGTGTTCGCGGTGGACTTCACCGCCACCGGGGTGCTCACCCGCCCGTCGACCGCCATGTCCGACCCGGGCGGCGCCCGCCACCCGTTCCCGGACATTTCGTACTCGGACGCGGACGCCTACTCGGGCTCCGGCGGTTACAGCGGCTACGGCAGCTCCGGCTACTCGGGCGGCTACAGCCACTCGGGCGCGGTGTCCAACACCATGCCCGCCCCGATGTACGAGGCGAAGGTGGCCGCGAAGGTCGCCGCCCGCGCGGCCGCCCAGTCGCCCGCACCCGAGGTGCCGCCGGCACCGGCCGAGGCGGCCCCGGCGCGGGTGGACGTGCTGCCGTTCGCGCCCAGGCCGGTCCAGGCTTCGCCCGTCGCCTCCCAGGTCACCCCGGACACCGAGGTGGTCTGGGAGGTGCCGGGTCCGAGCGCCCCCGCGCCGACGCCGAAGCAGGCGCCCGCGCCCAGCGCGCCGACGGCGTCCTCGGGCAGCGCGGACAGCGGCGGTGGCCACCGAGGTGGCCTGATCGCGTCGCTGACCGGCCAGTCGAACCCGAAGCCGTCGACCGCGTGGTCGGCCGAGCGGGGGGACGACGGACGGTCACCGGGCAGTATTCCGGGGCTGCCCAGCACGTCACCCGACTGAGTCGGACAGGATCCGTGTGCCCTGAGCACGCGCGACTGCACACCGTCTGACCAGGTCGTTTCTTCGTTCTCGCACGTCACTTTCGCATTCCCGCACGACCCCAGGACTCCCGTCCTGCCAACCGCGCCCTGGCAGGAACGGGCAAGGTCCCGTCGCCGCGCTGCCCCCGCGAGCGTTGGGACCGCACGGGAACCTGCGGCAGGGGACGCCAATCCCTGGAGCGTCCCCGCCGCAGGTCCACGTACAGCCGTCGGGGTGTCCGGCCCAACGAGGGGCTGCGCCGGCCCCCGACGGCCTCGGCTCACACAATCGGGTGATCATCGCCCGAATATGTACGGAAACACTGTTACCACCCCTCGGTTAAACCATGAGGACCGCCGCCAACCACCCCCCACGTTCCCGATCACCCGCCCCAGCGCCCCAGCCCCGGCTCAGGCCCGAGACCCGGACCGGCTGAACGATCAGGCGACCGGCACGTCGAGATCGGCCGCGTCGGCCATCCCGCTACCGGCGACCGCCGCCGCGACGAGCCCGAGCCGACGCGCCGCGTCCCGGAGCACGTCGGGCGGCTGGACGAACGGCAGCCGCAGCCAACGCTCGAAGCCGCCGTGGACGCCGAAGCGCGAACCCGGCGCCAGGCGGATGCCGTGGTTCTGCGCCACCACCGCGATGCGGGTGCTCACCGGCGCATCCAGCTCGCACCACAGGCTGAGCCCGCCCCCCGGCCGGCGGACGCGCCAGGTCGGGCAGTGCTCGCGCAGGCCCGCCATGAGCACGTCGCGTTGCGCCGCCAGCTGAGCCCGCCGTTCGCGCAGCGCCGGATCGGGGTAGGCCAGGAGCTCGGCCAGGACCAGCTGCTCGACCACCGCGGAGCCGAGGTCGAGCGCGGTGCGGGTGGAGATCAGGCGGTGGACCACCTCGGGTGACGCGCGGATCCAGCCGACCCTCAGGCCGCCCCAGTGGGACTTGCTGGCCGAGCCCAGGGTGACGACCAGGTCGTCGGCGAACTTCGCCACCGGCGGCGGGCCGTCGAGGGGGTCGCCGTCCAGGTCCAGTTCCACCACCGTTTCGTCCACCACCAACGGGGTGCGGGCGCGGCGGGCCGTGTCGGCCAGTTCGGCGCGACCCCCGGCGTCCAGGCGGTGCGCGGTGGGGTTGTGGAAGTCCACGACCACGTACGCCATGCGCGGTGCGGCTTGGCGCAGTGCCGCGGCCATGCCGGGCAGGTCCCAGCCGGTGTCGGTCATCGCGACCGGCACCGGGATCGCGGAGACGGCCTTGATCGCGTCCAGGGCGTTCGGGTAGCTGGGCTGCTCCACCAGCACCCGGTCACCCGGACCGGTGAACAGGCGCAGGGTCAACGCGAGGGCGTGCTGGGCGCCGCTGGTGATCACGATCTGGTCCGGCGAGGTCGGCAGACCCCGCGCCGCGTACCGATCCGCGATACGTTTGCGCAGGTCAGGCAGGCCGTGCTCGTAGTACCCGTGATCGGCGAGGTGCTCCGGCAGGTACCGCCGGACCTGGTCGAACGCCGCCAGCACACCCGGCAGCGCGGGCGGCGCGGCGCGGGCGAAGTCGACCATGCTGTGCCCCACCAGAGGCGTGTCCGGGGCCACGCCCATCATCCCCGTGGGCAGGCTGATCCACGACCCCGCCCCACGCCGGCTGGCCACCAGCCCTTCCGAACGCAGCTGGTCCAACGCCGCGGTGATCATCGTGCGGCTGACCGGCAGCACCTCGGCCAGCTCGCGCTCCGCGGGCAGCCGGGTGCCGGCGGGCAGCCGGCCGTCGAGCACCAGCAGCCGGATCGCCGCGGCCAGGTCCGCCGAGCCGTGACGTGCGCCACGACGACGCCACTCGCCGAGCAATCGGGCCAGGCGGAAGCCCGATATGCGTCCACCTGGCGGGACGTCGGAGTTCATAAGGCCAATTATTGCCGATTGGACCTGGAATACAAGGCCAATCTGCACGAAGGATGGCCACATGCTCGCCGCCCTCACCCAGGTGTCCGTCACCGTCTCGCCCCTGCGCCGCGTCCCCCAATTGCTGGCGGGCCTCTGGCTCTACGGCGCGAGCATGGCGTTGCAGATCCGCGCCGCCCTCGGCCTGGACCCGTGGGACGTGCTGCACGAGGGCCTGACCAAGATCACCGGCCTGTCGTTCGGCCTGATCACCGCGATCGTCGGCACCGTGGTGCTGCTCTGCTGGATCCCGCTGAGGCAGAAGCCCGGCGTCGGCACGGTCAGCAACGTGATCGTCATCGGCGTCGCGGTGGACGTCTCCTTGTTCCTCCTGCCGCACCCGACCGAGCTCCTGCCGCGCGTCCTGTTCCTCGTGGTCGGCATCGTGCTGAACGGCCTGGCCGCCGCCGTCTACATCGGCGCCCGCCTCGGCCCCGGCCCGCGCGACGGCCTGACGACCGGTTTCTGCGCGCGGACCGGGACCTCGTTGCGCCTGGTGCGGACGGTGGTGGAGGTGGTCGTGCTCGCGATCGGCTGGCTGCTCGGCGGCACGATCGGCGTCGGCACCGTCCTCTACGCGGTCGGCATCGGCCCGCTGACCCAGGCGTTCCTCCCCCTGGTCACCTGGGTGCGCGAGCGGCCCGCTTCCTGACCTCCACGTAGGTCACGCCACGCGCCTCCAGCACCTCGGCCACGAGCCCGCGCCCGGCCAGCAGCGCGAGCAGCATGTGCTCCTCGCGAAGGGTGCCGTGGCCGAGGTCGCGCGCTTCGAGCAGGCTGCGCTCCAACGCCTTCTTGGCCGCGGCCGTGAACGGCAGGTGGTTGCCGAAGAACCGCCGGCGACGACGGGTCGGCGAACCGGCCAGCGCGCCCTCGCCGTGGGTGCGTTCGACCGACGCCACGATCTGGTCGACGTCGATGCCGAGCCTGAGCAACGCGTCGGTGTCGGCGTCGCTGAGCCCGCCCTTGCGCCGCGCGGCCGCGAACGCCTCGACCACCTCGTCGCGGGCCAGGTCGAACTCGGCCAGCACCGGCGCGTCGAGCAGGGCCAGCGCGAGGTGTTCGGGCCCGATCTCCGGCGCGTCGAGGCGTTCGGCCTGTTCCACGGCGTTGTGGACGGCTTGGCGGGCGGCCCTGGTGAACCGTTCCCCGATCATCGGTCTCCCCCGTGCTTCTTGTGGACGGCCTGCCGGGTCACCCCGAGCTCGGCCGCGATCTCCTGCCATGACCAGCCGCGGGCGCGGGCGTTGCGCACCTGCACGGCTTCGAGCGTTTCCAGTAGGCGGCGCAGCGCGCTCACCGCTCGCAGCCCGACCCTGGGGTCTTGGTCGCCCGCCGCCGAGGCGAGCTCTGTTGCCTCCGTCATGCCGTCAACTTTGGTTGACAATCGCCGACTTGTCAACCCAAGTTGACGCGCTAGGCTCGGTGCCGATGCCGGAGATCACCACCGCCGAACGGGCCGGAGTGGGCCGTGACGGCCTACCCCGCCCCACCGAGGACCGCATCGTCCGACTGCCGAACGCCGTGGTGCTGCTGGACGGCGCGACCTCGCCGACCCCTCGTGCCCGCGACGGCGGCTGGCACTCCCGCCACCTGGCCGAGGAGCTGACCGCCCTCGACGGCGACCTGGCCGACGACCTCGCCGCCGCCATCGGTCGCCTCGCCGCCGAGCACGGCCTGGTCCCGGGGCACTCCCCGTCAAGCACGGTCGCGATCACCCGCTGGACCGACGCGGACGTCGACGTGCTGGTGCTCGCGGACAGCCCGGTCGTGGTGTTCACCGACGAGGGCGCGGAGGTCGTCGCCGACACCCGGCTGCGCGACCTGCGGGGCGAGGTGGAGCGGATCACCGACTGGCGCAACCGGGAGCACGGCTGGTGGGTGGCCGAGGCGGACCCGGCCGCCGCGCACCGGGCCGTCCGGGCGAGTTGGCCGCGTGACCGGGTCCGGGCCGTGCTGATGGCGACCGACGGCGTGTCCTGCGGCGTGGACGACTACGGCTTGTTCGCGGACTGGTCGACCGTGTTGCGCATCACGTCGGAAAAAGGACCGGAAGCGGTGCTGGACGAGATCCGCGCGGCGGAAGAGGGTGATCCGGATCGCACGAAGTGGCTGCGGGCAAAAGTGCACGACGACCAAGCGCTCGCGGTCATCAGATTCACCGCCGAGAAATGAGAAAAGCCCCTCGCGTCTGGCGGAGGGGCTTTCTCTGGCGTTCTGGTGGCCAGGGGCGGGGTCGAACCGCCGACCTACCGCTTTTCAGGCGGTCGCTCGTACCAACTGAGCTACCTGGCCAGGTAGCGACTCGACCAACCGGCCGAACTGCCTTGCGACCCAGACGGGACTCGAACCCGCGACCTTCGCCGTGACAGGGCGACGCGCTAACCAACTGCGCCACTGGGCCTTGCTCACTGCTGCCTTGCTTTGTCACCGTACTGCGTTTGTCACTCTACTGCATTTGTACTGCGTGCCCCCAACGGGATTCGAACCCGCGCTACCGCCTTGAAAGGGCGGGGTCCTAGGCCGCTAGACGATGGGGACCTGAGTCCTCCGGCAGCCCTTGGGCCACCTTGTTTCCCAGGCCCTCCACGCTGTCCGGTGGAAGCATCGTAAGCATAGGGCACGGAGGTGCACACCTCCAAAACGGGGGTGGCACAAGTTGTTGACCTGCGAATCCTGTCCCGATGACGCGAAACGGCGACCCCTCCGGGACGGGTCCCGGAGGGGTCGCGGCTCGTGGCGTCCTACCGCTGCACAGGCGGCACGCCCCCGTCCTCACCCGGTGACAACCCGAGCATGTCGAGCAGCAACCGGCAGTCCTCGGCACTGGTGGCACCACGCGCCACCGACAGCCGAGCCCGGTGCACCTGCTCGTCCGAGACTCGCGACGGTTCACCGGTTCGCTGGGCAGGCACCCCACCGCCGCCCGGCCTGGACATCGTGTCGTCCTGGTTCCACAGGAACTGACGCACTTCTAGGGACCCGCTCATGACGCCTCCCCGACTTGAGGTTGGCGCGAGGCTAAGCGAGCCAATCGAACCGCCGCAGCCCCCCGGAGAGTGATTCAGGGGCGACGGAGCGTCACTTTCCGTGTAGGCCACTTGGTGTCAAGCGTCGCGTGATGTGCTTGACACGAACGAGGAGGGTGCAACCCATGACCGAACCGGTACCGGGCCAGACGCCGGAACCCCCCGCCGCGACCACCGCGCCGCAGGCCCCCGAACCCACCGCGCCGCAGGCCCCGGAACCCGCGCCGGCCGAGCCCGGACCCGTCGAACCGGAGCCCACCGCGGCCGCCGCCCCGACGGCGCCCGAGCCGGCCGGACCCGGCCCGTCGGGGCCCGACCCGACGCCCGGGCCGGCAGCGGCGGCGAACCCGCAGGAGTTGTTCGGCAGCCTGTCGTTGTCCGCGATCGAGGCGGACATCGACAGGCTGATGAGCGACAAGATGAGCCAGCTCGACGGGATGCTGGAGGGCCTGGAGGAGCTGGTGCAGCGCCTGGAGGGCGAGATCACCAACCTCGAAGCGCCGCCGGACGATCCGAAGCCATCCGCTACCTGAAGATTTCGGGTCAACCCACTCCCCAGGCCCACGTGCGCGTGCAAGAATCCGAATTGCTGACACACCCCCGGTCAGCGCCTGTGGAGATCCCCTCCGGCCCCCGCGTTCCTCCCCCTGGCGCGGGGGCCTCTCCATGCACACATCTGTGACCCAGGCCACACTTTGGCCGGCTCCGCAATCCAACCGTTATCGTGTCGCCGTGCCTCTTGGATCCCTTGGACGGTCGAAGTCGGGCCGGCATCGCCCGCCCGCGCGTGAACAGGATGAAGCCCTGCCCGACGAGGAGCTGGAGTCGTACCTGGCCGCCCTCGCACCGGAGACCGCGGACGCGGAGACGACCGCCGGCACGAGCTTCGGCAACGCGCAGGTCTACCAGCTCCGCCTCCAGCTGATGGCGAACGAGCAGCTGAAGGAGCTGGCCGCCGAGCGGCAGACGTCCCCCCAGGCGCTGGCCACCGAGTGGGTCATGCAGCGACTGGAGTGGGAAGCCCGCCAGCGCGGCTTCTAGTCGACGACCCGGCCGCGACGCCGGGCCCGGACACGACGGCGCGGGCCCCCGACCATCCCGGTCGGGGGCCCGCGTCGTCTACCGCGAAGAAGAAGAGTGGTGGAACCGAAGCGATCAGACCTTGCGCACGTTCTGGGCCTGCGGACCCTTGGTGCCCTGGCCGATCTCGAACTCGACCCGCTGGTTCTCCTCCAGGGTGCGGAAACCCTGACCCTGGATCTCCGAGTAGTGCACGAAGACGTCCGGCCCGCCGTTCTCCTGGGCGATGAAGCCGAAGCCCTTCTCGGAGTTGAACCACTTGACAGTGCCCAGTGCCATGTACCTGCCTCCATCGCAGGAAAGCTTGGGGCTGCACCGTGCAGCCCCGGCCGTCCCGGGGCGTTTCCCCCACCGCTCAGGGTGGGGACGGCACGCCCGCGTGTCGTTCCGCGAGCGTGAGACACGAACACAGAAACCACGGCCTGCGTGGCTGAGCGTATCGGTTGGTGACGCCCAGCACTACACCCCCGAAGTCATTCGTCCACCGGACAGCTACTTCTCGGTCACCTTGGGTGGTTCCGGCAGTTGCACGCCGGCCTGACCGATGTTGCGCTCCAACGCGGACCGCCATTCGCCGGAACCGACCATCTGCTCGATGGCCGCACTGACCTCCGACCGACCCTTGGCGTCATCCTTGGCAAGTCCGATGCCGTAGCGCTCGGTGGTGAACGGCGCGCCGACGAGCTTGAGCAGTTCGGGGTTCTCCGCCACGTACCCGGCGAGGATCACCTCGTCGGTGGTCACCGCGTCGACGTTGCCCGCCAGCAGGCCGATGACGCAGTCGGAGTACTGGCCGTACTCGACCAGCTGCACGTGCTGGGCGAACTGCTCCTTCACCTTCTGCGCGGACGTCGAGCCGGTGACCGAGCACAGCTTCTTGCCGTTCAACGTCTCGGGGCCGCTGATCTCGCCGTCGGTGAAGCGGACCAGCACGCCCTGCCCGGTCTCGAAGTACGGGCCGGCGAACGACACCTGCTCCTTGCGCTTGTCGGTGATCGAGTAGGTCGCCACGACGAAGTCCACCTCGCCGGAGGTGATCAGCTTCTCGCGGTCGGCGGAACGCGCCTCGCGCCACGTGATGCCGGACTCCTCGACGCCGAGCCGGGCGGCCACGTACTTGGCCACGTCCACGTCGAAGCCGACGAACTTGCCGTCCAGCCTGCGTTGCCCGAGTCCCGGTTGGTCGAACCGGATGCCGATGGTCAACTCGCCGTCGTCGGCCTTGCCGGCCAGGGTGTCGTCGCTCGCGCCGCCGCACGCGGCGATCAGGGACAGGGCCGTCACCAGCGCGGTCGCGGGCAGCAGTCGTCGGAACAGCATGAGCTGCGGAACCTCTCGGGTGCTTGGGGACGCGGCGCGGATCGACGCACCGGACGTTGTTCATGCTAAGCAAGACGAGCGGTCCTCTTGATGCGATAAAGGTCGCAGTGGTCCACGCCGCTAAGCCGTTCGGCGCAATACCGGCTGTGAGCCCGCCGACTGCGCGTCAGGACGGCAGGAGGGCCCGCCTGGGCGCCACCCGGAGGCCGAGTCGGCGGATCGCCTTGTTCACGTGACCGTCGGGCACGCCCCAGCGGATCGGCGCGGGCACGAGCAGCGCGGCGGTGCGCACGGCGCGCAGCAGGGTCGTGGCGGCGGGTTCGGGGTACGGGCGGTGGCCGTGCAGGGCGATGGCCCACTGGGGCAGCACGGAGTACGAAAGGTGGCCGAGCAGCGGCTCGTAGGCGTCCAGGCCCAGGCGCAGCACGCCGTCGACGGGCGGACGGTGCAGGAACCGGTAGACCAGTTCGGAGTCCGCGGTGCGCTTGAGGTCCGGGATCGTGGCGGCGAAGTAGTCGGCCACCTCGGCGGCGCTGCCGGGCACCTCGTCCTCGTGCAGGCCGACCAGGGCGGCGGTGCGCCGTTGTTCGGCGTAGTAGCGGTCGACCTGGGCGTCGGTGAGCCGGTAGCCGGCGCGGCGCACCACCGAGACGAAGCAGTGCACCTCGGCGCAGTGCACCCACAGCAGCAGTTCGGGGTCGTCGATGCGGAAGCTCTTGCCGGTGGCGTCCTTCGCGCGCAGGGCGCGGTGCACGCCGCGCACCCGGGCGGCGGCACGTTCGACCTCGTCGGTGGAGCCGTAGCTGACCGTGCCGACGAAGTCCGCGGTCCGCATCAGCCTGCCCAGGGGATCCCGCTGGAAGTCGGAGTTCTGCACCACGGCCGCGACCGCGCGCGGGTGCAGCGACTGGAGGTAGAGACTGGCGATGCCGGCGACCCACATGGCCGGGTCGGCGTGCAGTTGCCAGGTCACCGTTCCCGGTCCGAGCAACCCGACGTCCACCACCCGATCGTGTCACGCGGTGCCGTTTCCGTCACCCTTGCGACCGGCCGGAACGTGCCGGGAGGTAACGCGTCAAACAGCGTGAACGATTCCACGTGACACCGTGGAGCGTTGGAGCGGGTGCAGGGATGAGCAGTGGCAGGAGCGTCGCCTTCGCCGGCACGGCGCTGTTACTCGCGACCGGTGCGCTCGTCACGATGGCGCTCACGGTGAACGAGCCGCGACCGGTGGACGTGCGCCAGGTGCACGTGAGCCCGGTGGAGCCGGGCGTGCTCAGCGCCACGTACACCACCACGTTGGAGGTCGTGCGGTCCACGACGGTGGTCGTGGCGGTTCCGCCGCCCGAGCAGCGGCCGCTGCCGCCGGTCACCACGACCACGACCACCACCACCACCTCTGTCACGACGTCGCAGCCGCCGCCCTCGTCGTCCAGCGTTCCGGAGAGCACGACGTCCTCCCGTCCGCCGTGGGAGCAGAACTGCGACCGCGCCTACGTGACCGACGGCCCGTGCGTGCCGTGGCGGTTCCCGCGCGGGGTGTCGCGGCGGTGCGACTGGTTGCACGACCAGGGCATCACGCGCATCGAGGTCGTCGGCTGGGACCGCCACAACCTGGACCGCGACCACGACGGCCTGGCCTGCGAACGCAACGACTGACCGCCCGCGGACCGACACGAACGGGCCCTCGCGGCCGGACCGCCCCGATCAGTGCACGAGGAGGCCGGACACCCTCGTCGCCGGGTTGCCGGCGTAGCTGACCACGGCGCCGTCGGCGAACGGCATGGACCGGATGCTCATGCCCGCGAACCCCTGGTCGGTCACGAACCAACCCCACGTCGTCAGCCACGGCCGGTCGTCGCCGGGCACGACGTCGGGCGTGGGCCGCACGCGTTCCTGCACCACGTACGCCTGCCCGCGGACGTCGTCGAGCATCTCCGCCCACTCCCGGTCGGTCATCAGCCAGCCGGGGTGCACGCCCGCGCCCGCGAACCCGCCCGCGGCCTTGACGATCAGGTTCTCCCGGTCCGCGCGGAGCCGGTCGCGCGGGACGTCGCGCAGGTGGCGGGTCCACGGCACCAGCCGGTCCACCAACGCCTTCTCGTCGTCGGTCAGCTCCTCGCGGCGCTCGGACAGCAGGGCGATGGTCGACTTGCTGCCGTAGTAGTAACTCGACAGCGGTGTGTAGAGCTCGGTGCGGTGGCCCTTGGTGAGCAGCTCGGCGTAACCCACGGCCTGGGTGGCGGAGAAGTAGCGCACCACCACGTCCAGCTTCGTGCCGTGCAGGTACAGGTAGCCGTTGCGCTCGGTCAGCTCGTGGAGTTCGCCCAGCAGCAGGTCGACGCCCAGCCGGGCGCAGGTCTCCCGGAAGCTCGCGAAACCCTTGGCGAACCTGGTCAGCATCCCGCCTTCTTCGAGGAACGCGATGGTGCGGTCGCGACCGACGGCGTCGAGCAGCTTCTCGATCGGGTTGAAGTAGCGGAGGTCGTGCTCGCGCACGAACGGCTGGAACCCGGGGTCCTCGTGGATGACGCGGGAGAGCTCGCCCAGGTCCGGGCCGCCGAGCTGCGAGCCCGCGTTGATCTCCAGCAGCCGGAAGTCGTCGCCGACGCGGTAGATGTCCGCGCGGCCGTGCATCGGCGGGCGTTCGGTGGTCATGATCGCGGCTTCCGCGGGCGGGATGCCCAGCGCCTCGGCGAACCGCGTGAAGCTGCCGTCGAACAGCTTGCGCGGCAGGGCGAAGAGGAGCTCGAAGAAGTCCAGCACGTCGGCCGCGATGCTGTGCGCCGTGTACTCGTCCAGGAAGAACGGCCGGTCGACCAGCCGGTGGCCGTAGGCGGCGCGCAGGGCGGGTGGCAGGTCGAGCCGTCCCATCACCCCGTGCAGGCTCTCGTCGTCCAGGTAAGCCTGCGTCACGTGGTCGGTCACCGTCGCCACCCTCCGGGTCGTGGATCGGGCACATGATGGCGGAGCGGTCAGCCGGCGAGAATCCCCCGAAGCACCGTGCGGACGGCGGTGGTGGCGGGGTCGAAGCGGGGCCGCGGTTGGCCGGCCGGTTGGTGAGCAGGCCGTCGATCAGGGGTGGGGCCCCGGTCGCGATCGGCCGGTGGGCCCGGTCCACGTGGCCCCGCAGTTCGGGGTGCTGGGTCACTTCGACCAGGAGCACATGGCCGGCGTGACGACGGGGTCCTTCCCGGCTAGGACTCGCTCGGCTTGACCTGGGCAGGCTTCTGCTTGGCTTGGGCCGGCTTCTGCTTGGCCTGGGGCAGCTTGACCGACTTGCGGGCGCGGGGCGCGGACGGCGGCGGCACCACCGGCCCGATGTCACCGTCCGGCGCCTGGTCCAGGTCGACGATGACGGGCGCGTGATCGCTGGGCCCGGTGCCCTTGCGCGCGTGCCGGTCCACCCACGCCGCCCGCACCCGTGCCGCCACCGGGGCGGACGCCAGCACCAGGTCGATGCGCATGCCGAGGTCCTGGTGGAACATGCCGGCGCGGTAGTCCCAGTAGGTGAAGACCCGCTCGTCGGGCCACCGGTCGCGGACCACGTCGTGCAGCCCGACCGCCCGCAACGCCGCCAACGCCTCCCGCTCCGGTGCCGTCACGTGCGTGTGGCCGACGTACGCGGCCGGGTCGAACACGTCGGCGTCGGTGGGCGCGATGTTGACGTCACCGCACACCACCGCATCCTCCGGACCGGCCGCCACCACGTCCCGCAACGCCGCCAACCACGCCAGCTTGTAGCGGTAGTGGTCGGACTCCGGCTCCCGCCCGTTGGGCACGTAGACCGAGTGCACCCGCACCCCACCGCACGTCGCCGCCACCGCCCGCGCCTCCGGGTGCGGGAAGCCGGGGCCGTCCACCAACCCCGTCACCACGTCGTCCAACCCGACCCGGGACAGGATCGCGACCCCGTTCCACCGGCCCTCCCCGTGCACCGCCACCTCGTACCCGCGGCCGGCCAACTCGTCGCCGAGCAGCGCGGTGAAGGCGTCGTCGGCGAGCTTGGTCTCCTGCAGGCAGACCACATCGGGCTGCCGCTGGTCGAGCCACGGCAAGAACCGGGGCACCCTCTGCTTGACCGAGTTCACGTTCCACGTAACCACCCGCACCACTCCACGGTAGTCCGCACCACCGACCCTCGCGCCCAACCACACCACCCCGCGCTGCCGACCACGTGACGGCGGCCACACCTGCCATCCGACCACCCCGATGGCAGGCGGCCATGCCCTCGGTAAGCTGTGGGCAAGGGCTGCTAGCTCAATTGGCAGAGCAGGAGACTTTTAATCTTCGGGTTCAGGGTTCGAGTCCCTGGCGGCCCACCGAGTTCGTTGCTGCCAGGCACGCCGGTATTTCGTGGGTGCTTTGGGTGTGATTAGGACCCGGAATTGTTGTCGGGGGTCTTTAGCGTGCGTTCGAACGGTGGCTCGGCAGCGGTGGGGTGGTCGGAGGCTGCCAGGGTCCGGGCCAGGTGGTTCAGGTCGGCGGCGACCTTCGGGTGGGACGGGCCGTAGACGGTCTCGTGGATGGATAGCGCGCGTTCGAACAGGCGGGTCGCCTCGGTGGGGTCGGGTGTGACGGTGCCCAGGTGGACGAGGCTGTTGGCGACTTCGGGGTGGTGGCCACCGTAAGCCGCCTCGTAGATGGACAAGGCTCGGGTGTGCAGTGGTGTGGCGTCGGTGGGGTGGCCGGAGGCCGCCAGGGCACGGCCGAGGTGGTTCAGGTCGGCGGCGACCCTGGGGTGGGACGGGCCGTAGACGGTCTCGTGGACGGACAGCGCGCGTTCGTGCAGTGGTCGGGCCTCGGTGGGGCGGCCCAGGTCGGTCAACGCCGAGCCGAGTTGGGCCAGGTCGGCGGCGACCTCGGGGTGGTTCGGGCCGTAGACGGCCTCGTCGATGGACAGCGCACGGTCGAACAGTGGTCGCGCCTCGTCGGGACGGCCCAGGTCGGCGACCACGCGTCCCAGGTTGACCAGGTCGGCGGCGACGTCGGGGTGGTCCGGGCCGTAAACGGCCTCGTCGATGGACAACGCGCGTTCCAGCAACGCCCGCGCCTCGGCCGGACGCCCGAGATCGGCCACCACCCGACCCAGGTTGACCAGGTCCCCGGCGACGTAAGGGTGGTTCACGCCGTACGCGGCCTCGTCGATGGACAACGCGCGCTCGAACAGCGGGCGGGCCTCGTTCGGGCGCCCCAGGTCGGCCATCGCACGTCCCAGGTGCACGAGGTCGGCGGCCACTTCCGGGTGGTTCGGGCCGTACGCGGCCTCGTCGATGGACAGCGCGCGTTCGTGCAGGAGTCGTGCCTCGGCGGCACGCCCGAGTTGCGCCACCACCCGTCCCAGCTGGAGCAGGTCGGCGGCCACCTCCGGGTGGTTCGGGCCGTAGGCGGCCTCGTCGATGGACAACGCGCGCTCGAACAGCGGGCGGGCCTCGGCCGGACGCCCCAGGTCGGCCACCGCACGTCCCAGCAGCACCAGATCGGTGGCGACGTGGGGGTGGTCGGAGCCGTAGGCGGCCCGGTGCAGGAACAGCGCGCGTTCGAACAGAGGCCTGGCCTCGGCGGGGTCACCGAGGTCGGACACCACGCCACCGAGCCGGGCCAGTCCGGTGCCGACCTCGGGGTGATCCGGGCCGTAGGCGGCCTCGTACATCGACAGCGCGCGTTCGATCAGGGGTTTCGCCGCGGCGCTCCGACCGAGGTCGGTCAGCACGCGCCCCAGGCTGGCCAACGCGCCGGCGACATCCGGGTGGTCCCCGCCGTAGACGGTTTCGCAGATCGACAACGCGCGTTCGAGCAGCGGCTCGGCTTCCGCCGGACGCCCCAGACCGGCCAGCACCCGGCCGGCCCCGACCAGGACGCCGGCGACGTACGGGTGGTCGGCGCCGTACGCGCGCTCGTCGATGGCCAAGGCCCGCTCGTACAGCGGTTGGGCCTCGGCCGGACGCCCGAGTTCGGACAACGCCCGACCCAGGCCGACCAGCACGGTGGCGATCTCGGGGTCGTCCGGGCCGTAGGTGGCCTCGCAGATCGCCAACGCCCGCTCGTACAGCGGTTGGGCGTCGGCGGGCCGTCCCAGGTCCACCAACACCCGGCCGAGGCTGCCCAGCGCGGCGGCGACGTACGGGCCGGAACCGTAGGCGGCCTCGTAGATGGACAACGCGCGTTCCAGCAGGGGCTTGGCCTCGGCGGGACGCCCGAGTTCGACCAGCACGGCGCCGAGGCCGGCCATGCTCGTGGCGGCCTCCGGGTGATCGGTGCCGTAAGCCTCCTCGTAGAGGGACGACGCGCGCTCGTACAGCGGTCGGGCCTCGGCCGGGCGGCCGTGGGTCAGCAGGTAGCCGGCCGCGCGGTCGAGCAGCCACCCGCTGTCCGACGTGATGTTGGCCCGGTCCACCCGGACGTCCTCGTGCACGGCCAGCACGTGGGGCAGCAGCGCCCGCCACCGCGGCCAGTTCTGCGGGGCGGAGAAGATCTCGGCCGGCAGGTCCGCGACGAGCAACTTCTGCACCACCGCGATCGGTGACCAGGAGTCCTCCGTCAGCGGTGCGGAGGTGCGGTGGATGCGCAACGACTGCCGGAGCAGCCGGTGGGCGATGGTCACCTCGCCCGCGGTGCGCCGGACCAGGAACCACTCGACCAGCCTGCCGACGCTCGACGCGAACCTGACCGGGTCGCCCGCCACCCCGGCCAGCGGGTCGGGCAGCAGGTCGGCGTGGGCGGTGAACAGGTTCAGCGGGACCGGTTCGGGCGCCATCCACGCGAGCAGGTCCAGCAGCTGCACCGCCGCCACGTCCTGCCCGGACAGGGCGGTCAGCGACAGGTCCCACAGCGTGGCCAGGTTCTCCTCGCGGTCGGAGACCGTGCCGAGCCCGATCATCTCGTCGGTGCGGGTGCGCAGCAGGTCCAGGTAGTCGTCGACGGGCAGGTCCGTGGCCTCCAGGTAGGCCGACGCCTGCTCGATGGCCAGGGGCAGGTCGCCCAGCCACTCCACCAGGGCGTCGGCCAGGTCGTCGGTGACCGACGGGGTGCGGCGCTTGAGCAGCGCCACGCTCTCCGCCCGGTCCAGCACGTCCACGTCCAGCACCGGGCCCAACGCGCGGAAACCCTTGCGCCTGGTGGTGATCAGCACCCGGCCCTCGCGCGACGGCACGTACGGCCGGAGGTCGGTCGCGTCCTCGGCGTTGTCGAAGACCAGCAGCCAGTGACGTCGTTTCCGCAGCTCCGCCAGCACGGCGGCGGCCGTCGCCGCGCGGTCGGTGTGCGCCTCGACGCCCAACTCGGCGCCGAGCTCGGCCAGATGGTCGGGGATCAGCGCCGGCTGCTCGGCGGGTATCCACCACACCACGTCGAAGTCGGTGGCGAACTGGTGGACGTACTCGATGGCCAGCTGCGACTTGCCGACCCCGCCCAGGCCGCGCAACGAGTGCACCGCCACCGTGCCGGGCGACCGCATCGCGCGCCGCAGCCGCGCCAGCGACTCCACCCGACCGGTGAAGTTCGGGTTGCGCGCCGGCACCTTCCACACGTCGGGCAGCGCGCCCGGGAACCGCGGCTGCTTGGCCACCGCCCTGGTGCGTCCCGGGAACGCGGGCGCGGCGGCCGGCTTGAGCCGTCCCTCGACGGCGCCCTTCACCACCCGCAGCAGCCGGTCGCGGGCGACGTGCGCAGGCAGGTCGAACAAGTCCTCCGACACCACCGAACCCAGCAGACCCGGCCGTTCGCAGTCCTCCACCCGCACCACCAGCAGCTTGCGGTCCTCGCCCGACGGCGCCTCGCGCCACGCGACTTGCCACTCCGCCGCGCCGTACTCCGACCTGGCATACGCCGCCGACAACACCGCGATCGTGCGCTCCGCCCGCAGGACGCCCTCCTGCATCGTCGCGACCCAGTTGCTGCCCGGAACGATGTCCCACGCCTGGATCAACACCCGATGCCCGGCCTCCTCCAACTCCCACGCGATCCACTCGGCCCACTGCCGATCGTCCTGCGTGTAGGAGACGAAGAAGTCCCACCCGTCCGCCACGGACACCACCCCTCGAACGTGCACCCCGTCACATCGTGCCCCCACCGAGCCCGGTTGCCGCGCGAACCACGCGCCGGCGACCCGAACAGCGGAACGAACGCCGACCGCACCGACGCCCGGCCGGGGTGTCACCCGCAACGACACCGGAACGGGTGACCGCGCTGGCGGTCGTCGCGGGTGGCCGATAAGCAGGTGCCATGCACCTCGCTGTGGCACTCGCGCTCGCGGCCTCGTTCACCACCGCGTCCGGGGAGCTGACCGGCTACGACCCGCTGGTGCCCGCCGGAGCGCGGGCCGACGTGGTGTCCGCGCCCGTCGGCGGCGGCACGGTCGTGCTGCTGCGGACCACCGGTCTGCTGCCCGACCGCGACTACGGCGCGCACGCCCACGTGAACCCGTGCGGGCCGGCGCCGACCGACGCCGGGCCGCACTACCAGCACGTCCAGGGCGGGGCGACGGACCCGGCGTTCGCCAACCCGCGCAACGAGATCTGGCTCGACTTCACCACCGACGAGCAGGGCCGCGGCGTGGCGTTCGCCCGGCTCGACTGGCGGTTCGGGGCACGGCGGCCGGCTTCGGTCGTGCTGCACGCGGAGCACACGCACACCGGACCCGGTGAGGCGGGCACCGCCGGCGCCCGCGTCGGCTGCCTCACCGTGCCGTTCTGACCCGCGCGGGCACCACGTCGACCACCGGACGCGTGTCGGCGCCGACCTGGCCCGTTAATGGTGATTCGGTGCTGTGACACCCACCACTACCTGCGCTGGGCGACAATGGACGGCGATGTCCACCGCCCTGCACGCCACCAAGCCCCTCAAGATCGGCCGGTACCCGGTCGATCCCGCCGTCGTGCTCGCGCCGATGGCCGGCATCACGAACGTGGCCTTCCGGCAGCTCTGCCGCGAGTTCGGCAGCCCCACCTCGCTCTACGTCTGCGAGATGATCACCGCTCGGGCGATCGTCGAGCGCGACGCCAAGACGATGCAGATGATCACCTTCGGCGCGGACGAGAGCCTGCGCTCGATGCAGCTCTACGGCGTCGACCCGAAGTCGATGTCCGAAGCGACGAAGATCATCGTCGGCGAGGACCGGGCCGACCACGTCGACATGAACTTCGGCTGCCCGGTGCCCAAGGTGACGCGCAAGGGCGGCGGCGCGGCGCTGCCGTACAAGCGGCAGCTGTTCCGGCAGATCGTGCGGGCCGCGGTGCGCGCCGCCGAACCCGCCGGTGTGCCGGTGACGGTCAAGTTCCGCATCGGCATCGACGCCGACCACCTCACCTACCTCGACGCCGGGCGCATCGCCGAGGACGAGGGCGCGCAGGCGGTCGCCCTGCACGCGCGCACCGCCTCCCAGCGCTACTCCGGCCAGGCCGACTGGTCCGCCATCGCCCGGCTGAAGGAGGCCGTCACCGGCATCCCCGTGCTCGGCAACGGCGACATCTTCAGCGCGCGGGACGCCCTCGACATGGTTGCCCGGACCGGCTGCGACGGCGTCGTGGTCGGGCGCGGCTGCCTGGGCCGGCCGTGGCTGTTCGGCGAGTTGCAGGCGGCGTTCCGGGGTGAGCCGATCCCGCCGGGGCCGCGGCTGGGCCGCGTCGCGGAGATCCTGCGCCGCCACGGCGCGCTGCTCGCGGACTTCCTCGGCGAGGACAAGGGCCTGCGCGACCTGCGCAAGCACATGGCCTGGTACCTGAAGGGCTTCCCGGTCGGCGCGGAGCTGCGGCGCGGTCTCGCCATGGTCTCCACCCTCGCCGAGCTGGACGACCTGGTCGGCAGGCTCGACCCGGAGCTGCCGTTCCCGGACAACGCCGACGAGCCGCGCGGCAGGCAGGGCTCGCCCGGCAAGGTGGTGCTGCCCGAGGGCTGGCTCGACGACCCGGAGGACGCCACCGTGCCGGTGGGCGCCGACGAGCTGCACTCGGGTGGCTGAGGTGGCGGGACGCGCCGCGGCGGCGCTGGCGTGCGCCCTCCTGCTGGCCGGCTGCGCGTCCACCACCACCGGCACCGCACGTCCCCTGCGGATCACCGACGTGGAGCGCGAGCTGGTGACGGGGTACTTCGCCGACCTCAACGAGGCGGGCGGGCAGGGCACGTCCGAGCAGCACGACCTGCTCAACGACACCCAGCACCCGGACTTCCGCGACACGGACTGCGAACTGCCCGCGGGCACCATCAAGGTGCAGCCGACCATGTCGACGCTGCGCCTGGACCCGGCGTGGGCGCCACCCGGCGACGACGAGCACCCGCGCGGTGTCGTGCTGGTCGTCGCGGTCACGTTGACCGTCGTGCAGGAGGGCTCCGAGATCGGCAGCCAGATCGGCTCGCAGCACGTCGTCCTGCTCAACGGCAAGGCCTACGGCTTCGCTCCTTGCGTCAATTGAGGTGACGCCGGGCCGCGCGAACACGCACGGCAAGCTTCACGGCACTTCGATCACCGAATGTCACTGGTTCGGAGCAGTGCACGGTCAACCAGTCGAGGGAAATCCCTCTATGACGCGTCCCGCCCGCTCAAGCGTCGCCTCGTATCAGACGACACCTTGGCAAGTAGGGAGGTGAGCGCGATGACCGCACTGCGACCCGAGGTCGCCGAGCCCGACGCCGACGCCCGGCCCGGTGCAGGCACGCCCCCGTCCGAGAGCGAGGGCACCGGTCTGGTGCAGCTGCACGAGTCCATCGCCGCGCTGCTCGCCTCCCGGGGCCAGTGGCGGCAGGCCTACCAGCACCTGCGGTCCGCGTTCGACCTGGTCTACGCCGACCAGGACGACCAGCCGCAGGTGCCGGAGCAGCTGCGCCGGGAGGTCGACCGGCTGCGCCGCGAGCACGCCGAGGCGCGCGAGCAGAGCCTGCGGGACAGCCTCACCGACAGCTACAACCGCAGATACCTGGACGAGCGGCTGCTCGACATGGTCGCCGAGCGCGGCTCCACCACCTCCGGCCTCGCCATCGCGTTGATCGACCTGGACTGGTTCAAGCAGGTGAACGACACGTTCGGGCACCTCCTGGGTGACCGGGTGTTGCAGCGCGTGGTCGAGCTGCTTCAGGAGGAGCTGCCGGAGGGCGGGTTCTGCGCGCGGTACGGGGGCGAGGAGTTCGTCCTCGTGCTGCCCGGCGTCGAGCCGTCGCCGGCCGTGGAGATCGCCGAGTCGGCCCGGATGCGTGTCGAGCGTCACGCCTGGGCTTCGCTCGCGCCCGGGTTGCGGGTGACCGTCAGCATCGGACTTGCCTATGAGCCCCCGACGGCGGATTCACCGACGCGTCCGCCGGTCGTCCCCGAGCAGCAGCTCCTGCGCGCGGACAGCCTCCTGTACACGGCCAAGCAGTCAGGACGCAACGCCGTCGCCTACCGGGAGAACGGTCACGTCCGCCTCGCGGGTGCCGCTTCCGGGCGACGCGGTATAGCCGAATCGCGGGTCGCCGGTTACTGACACCGAACGGCAACTCACCCTTTCGGACGTAGCCTGCTGCGCGTAACCGAGTACTGCCGACCCCTGTATCACCGGGAGTGGTCGTCAGGACTGGCCGTCATCCGTAGTATCGCCAAGGCAAGTGACACGCCGTTGGTGCAACCAATGTGTCCTTGCTGTCGTCAACTCGTGATGACGACCGACTAATGACCGAAGCTGAAGGGAGACCGGGTGCCCGACGAGCCCCGCCGTGGCGGCCCCGGACCCGGAGGTGACGAGGTCCCGCAGGAAGACCAGCCGACCGGCCGTCGCCGCAGGTCGCTGGACGCCGGCGGGCTGAGCGTGTCCGACCTGCTGGAGCAGCACAGCCGCACCAACATCCCGCGCCCGGTCCCACCGGGTCAGTCGGACACCGGCAGGCGAGCCGCGCCCGAGCCCGAGCCGCCCCGCAGACCCGCCCCGCCCCAGAACGGCAGGCACGCCCCCGAGGGCACCGGCCGCCGTGCCGCACCGGAGCCGCCGCGCAGGCAGGCCCCACCGCCGCCGGACTACGCGCCACCGGCGCCCGAGGACACCGGCACCCGGCCGAGGCCGACGAACGGCGCACCGCCGGTCGCCGGTCGCCGGTCCGCCCCTCCGCCGCCTCCGCCGCCTCCGCCGGCCAACGACTTCTTCGCCCCGACGGGCGAGGGCACCGGCACCCGGACGCCGCGGCCCACGCCGGAGGACACCGGCACCCGCCGTCGTCCCGAAGAGCCCGGCCCGGCGCGCAACGGCCGCCCGGCCAACGGTTACGCCGGCCGACCCGAGGACGTCGACCCGAGGCGTCCCGCACCCGCCGCACCGCGCCCGCTGCCTCCCGGTGAGGTGGGCGGAGAGCCGAGCAGGCGCTTCCCGGCCAACGGCCGACCCGTACCGCCCGACGCCCGGCCCCGCCCCGAAGGTGGCCGGCGGCCCGCGGACCCGGACGGCCCACGCGTCCCGCAGGACCCGGCCGCGCCGCCCCGGCGACTCGCCGAGAACACCGGCCGGCGCCCGCAGCCCGACCTCCCCGGCACGCCGCCGGGTCGACGGCTCCCCGAGGGCAGCGGACCGCGTCAGCGACCCGAAGACCTGGCACCCGACACACCTCGGCGCGTCGCCGAGGGCAGCGGACCGCGCCCGCGCCCCGAAGACCTCGCCCCGGGCGCACCCCGCCGGGCGGCGCACCCCGAAGACCTCGCCCCCGGCACGTCCCGGCGCCCGGCGGACGGCAGGCGTCCCGAGGACCTCGCGCCCGACGCGCCACGGCGTGCGGCGGAGGGCAGCGGACCGCGTCAGCGACCGGAAGACCTCGCGCCCGGCGCTCCCCGCCGTGCGGCGCACCCCGAAGACCTCGCGCCCGACACGGGTCGGCGCCCGGTGGACGGCGGCGGACCGCGTCGGCCGGACGAGGTCGGCCGCCGGGTCGCCGAAGGTGCGGCGGCCGACGGCATCGGTCGGCGGTTGGCGGAAGGGCCGCGGCCCGGCGAGCACACCGGCCAGCGGCCCCGCCCCGGAGTCCCGGCCGACGGCACCGGACCGCGTCGGCGCCCGGACGCCCCGGTCGGCGACGGCCCTCGCCGCCTCGCGGACGGCAGCGGGCCGCACGACCTGACCGGCGGACCCCGTCCCGCCCGGCGCCCGCGTCCCGAAGACCTGCCCGTCGACCCGCGCCGCCCGGCGGACGCCCCGCGCCCCGGCCTGCCCGGCGAAGACCCGACCGGCCGCCGTCCCGAGGGCGGTGGCCCCCGCAGGCTCGCCGACGGCCCTCCGGTCGCACCCGTCGAGGGCAGCGGCCCACGCCGACTCGCCGACGGCCCGCCCGTACCCGTTGACGGCGGCGGCCCGCGCAGGCTCGCCGACGGCCCGCCCCTCGCGCCGAACGAGGGCGGCGGGCCTCGTCGCCTCGCGGACGGTCCGCCCGTCGCACCGGTCGACGGCAGCGGCCCGCGCCGACTTGCCGACGGCCCGCCCACCCCGGTGGACGGCAGCGGCCCGCGGCCGGTCGGGGACCTGCCCGGCCGGCGGTTCGCCGAGGACGCCGCGCCGGACCAGGCGGCACCCGCCATCGCCGACCGCCTCGCCAGCGCGGCCCCCGAACGGCGCGAGGCGGTCGACCCGGCCAGCCTCACCACCGAGATGGAGGCCATCAGCGACGACGTCAAGAAGCGTCGCGAGGTCGACCACACCCTGGCCCGCTTCTCCGCCGTGCACGACGAGCTGGCCGAGCAGGAACGCCTGCGCAAGGAACGCCGCCAGAAGCTCATGCCGTGGAAGGCCGACCACGACGAGGACGCCACCGAGTACGCGTCACCGGTCGCCGACCCGGACGAGGAAGGCCCGCGCCGGCGCGGTCGCACGGCCAAGCACAGCAAGATCGTGCGCACGATCAAGGTCGTCGCGCTGACCGCCGCCGTGCTGATCTTCGTGTCCACCGGCCTCGGCTGGGGCGCGATGTTCTACATCGACAGCAAGTTCACCGAGATCGACGCGTTGAACACCAACTCCGCCGCGGTGCACGAGGCGGAGAAGCAGCTCGGCGACGAGAACTTCCTCATCGTCGGCTCGGACACCCGCGCGGGCGCGAAGCCGCAGGACGGCGTCGGCGACGCGAACGCCGAGCCGGGCGCGCGTTCGGACGTGCTGATGCTCGCGCACATCCCGGCCGACCGTAAGCGCATGGTCGTGGTCTCCGTGCCGCGGGACCTGCTCATCACGCGGCCGGAGTGCGAGCGGTGGGATCCCTCCACCGGCCAGTACACCGGCGAGCAGCTCGACGCCGAAGAGGACGTGAAGGCCAACGAGCCGTACGCGGTCGGCGGGCCCAAGTGCGTCAGCAAGTTCATGACCGAGCTGACCGGCCTGGAGATCAACCACTTCATCAGCGTCGACTTCAACGGCTTCAAGGGCATGGTCGACGCCATCGGCACCGTCCCGGTGTGCGTGCCGAAACCGATGAAGGACGACGAGCTCGGCGTGATCTTCGACCAGCCCGGCCGGTTCGAGATCGACGGCACCAAGGCGCTGGACTACGTGCGCGCCCGCAAGGTCGCCGGCGAGGAGAAGACCGACTTCGACCGCGTCAACCGGCAGCAGCAGTTCCTGTCCTCGTTGCTGCGCAAGGCGTTGTCGTCGGAGATCCTGCTGAACCCGGGCAAGCTCAACGGGTTCCTCAACGCGTTCGCCTCGTCGACCGTCGGCCAGAACATCGGCGTGAACGACATGCTGACGCTCGCGCAGTCGCTGCAGAGCCTCGAAGCGGGCCGCGTCACCTTCGTCACCATCCCGCACGAGAGGTCCGAGGGCCCGACGCTGGCCCACGACGACAACCTGGAGCTGTTGAAGAAGGCCGAGACCAAGGCGTTGTTCCAGGCCATCATCGACGGCACGCCGCTGCCGGAGGAAACCCCGGCCGACCCGGCGCCGGACCAGTCCCAGGGTCAGACGCAGGCCTCCGCGCCGCCGGCCCAGCCCAAGCAGGGCAAGGTCATCGACCACAAGGGACTGAAGGTCCAGGTGCGCAACGGCGACCCGGACAACTCGGGCGCGGCCAACCGGGCGCGGAACGCGTTGCGGGAACTGGGCTACGACGTGGTCATCGCCGGCGATGCGCCGTCGACCGACAAGACCGTCATCAAGTACGGCATCGGCGCGGAGGACGCGGCGGCGACGCTGCTCTCGTCCGTACCCGCCGCGACGTTGCAGTTCCAGGCCAACATGGGCGGCGCGGTGCAGCTGCTGATCGGGCCGGAGTGGGACGAGGAGGTCCGCGCGCCGCAGGCGCCGGGCACCGAACCGGGCAAGGCGGCGCCGCCGGTGGACCTGAGCGTGGTGAACGCGGGGAAGGACCCGTGCGCCTAGGCCGACTGGACGTCTTGGGTTCACCACCGGTTCACCGGGGCGGGTCGCTACCGCGATGACGTCACCGTAGGCTGACGGCCATGCGTGAGGCCTACCACGACCAGCTCGGACAACTCGCCGATCAGCTCGCCGACATGTGCGGGATGGCCGGTGATGCGATGGAGCGTGCGACCGCGTCCCTGCTCCAGGCGGACCTCGCCCTCGCCGAGCAGGTGATCGGCGACGACTCCAAGATCGACGACGTGCGGGCCGACATCGAGGAGCAGGCGTACGCGCTGCTGGCGCTGCAGGCGCCGGTCGCCACCGACCTGCGCATCGTGCTCGCGGTGATCCACGCGGCGGAGAGCGTCGAGCGGATGGGCGACCTGGCGCTGCACGTGGCCAAGGCCGCGCGGCGCAGGCACCCGAACCCGGTGCTGCCCGACACCGTCCGGCCGTACTTCGCCGAGATGGGCCGCATCGCGGTCGAGCTGGCGCGTGAGGCGACCGACATCATCCGCACCCAGGACGTGGCGCGGGCGCGGTCGCTGGAGGACGCCGACGACGCGATGGACGACCTGCACCGCCACCTGTTCACGGTGATCATGGACAAGGACTGGGGCCACGGCGTGCCGTCCGCGGTGGACACCACGCTGCTCGGCCGGTTCTACGAGCGCTTCGCCGACCACGCCGTGTCGGTGGCCAAGCGCACCGTCTTCGTGGTCACGGGCCGGATGCCCGGGTACCACGGCGACGCCGGCTCCTGAGGCGTCAGTTGAGCAGGCCGTTCAGCTCCTGCGCGAGCTGGGCGGCGATGCGCGCGTTGTCGGCGGGGGCGTGGGTGAGCCACTTCTGGCCGTCCTGCCCCTGCCGCGTCTGCGACATGTAGCGACCCTGGTCGTTGTCGAACCACGCGACCTGCGGCGCGCGCTGCTCCCGGCCGTGCCTGCCGCGCACCGTGACGCCGAACTGGCCGGCGCGCAGCCGGGGGCGTTCGAACACCGCCTCCAAGGCGCGGACCTGCGCGGACGCGGTCGAGCGCGGTGCCATGGCCTGGGTGAACGTGGCGTTGCCGAAGTCGTCGTCGCGACGCGGTGCCGGCGGCGGTGCGGACGTGGGCATCGGCACCGTGATCGACTGGCCGGGGCCCGGTCGGGCCGGCGGGACGAGGTCCACGACCGTGCGCAGCAACGCGGGCGCCCGCATCAGGTCGACCTTGATCTGCCGGTCGTCCATCACCGCGAGCGCCGCGTTCTCACCGGCCGCGCAGCCGCGCGCCAGCAGTTGGCGCTCCACGTTGCGCGCGTCCAGCGAGGCGACCGCGTTGAGGCAGTAGTCGAAGCGGATCAGCAGGGTGAGCGCTTCCTCCACCTCGGGCGCGGCCCGGCCCCGCTGGGCCAGGCCGCGTGACTCCAGGTCGCGGTACACGGCGTTGCGGATGCCGCGCCGCTCGTCGATCGTCTGCCCGAGGTAGGGGAATTCGAACGGGTAGGGACGGCTGCCGAGCTTCAGGTCTTCCCAGAGCATGTCGGCCGCCGCGTGGGACAGGGCGAACGAGAACACGCTCACCCGCCGATGACCGGCGGAGCGACCATGGTGCCGTCGCCGAAGACGTCCTCGGTCTCCACCAGGTAGGACGCGGCCTTGTGCTCCTTGTCCTCGTCCCCCTGGCCGCGTGCGCCACCGGCGCCCGCGCCCATGCCCGCACCCATGGCACCGGGACCACCGCGGCCCGCCGCACCGGCGCCACCGGGGCCGCCGCTGCCGCCGGGACCGAAGCCGCCCGCGCCGGACCGACCGGCCTCGCCGAGCGTGCCCGCGCTGCCGCCGGGGCCGAAGCCGCCGCCCATACCACCGCGACCGGCCGCGGCCAGGCCACCGGGACCACCGCCGCCGCCGGGACCGCGTCCCATGCCGCCGCCGCCGGGACCACCAGGGCCTCGACCGCCGCCGGGGCCGTTCGGCAGGTTGGGACGCCCGCCGGGCGGGAGGTTCGGCCGGTTGTTCGGGTTGTTCGGGCCGCCGGGCGGGAAGTAGCCGGGCGGGTAGGGACCGCCGCCACCGCCGCCGGGCAGGTTGTTGTTGCCGCCGCCACCGCCGCCGGGCAGGTTGTTGTTGCCGCCGCCACCGCCGCCGGGCAGGGTCGTGCCGCCACCGGGGCCGGGGCCGTTCAAGCCGGACTGGTTGGTGTTGCCACCACCGCTGCCGCTGCCACTGCCGCCACCGCCGGGCATGCCGAGGTCGCCCATCCCGGTGCCGCTGCCGGTGCCCGTACCCGTGCCGCTGGGCACGGTCTGGCGGCCACCGATCTCCCCCGTGCCGGGCTTGCCGGGATCACCACCGCCGCCCGTGCCGTCCATGGGCGGGGGCGCGGAGAAGGCGGGCATGGTCGAGCCGGACTCCTGGAAGTCCTGCGACATGGTCGTCATGACCTCGGCGGCCCGCTCGTGGGCCTGCTGCTTCTCCTCGAACTTCTGCTCGATCTGGTCGATCGTCTCGGCCCACTTGAACGGGTTGGGCTCGGAGAAGAACATCTTGTAGGCGTCGGCGGTGCTGAAGTCGACCGGCTCGGGCATCGCGTTCTTCGCCTGCTCGGCCGCCTGGCTCTGCGTGTAGAGCTTGTTGCCGGTGAGCTGCGCGCCCTGGGCCGCGTTGCCGGACCAGGCGGCGACGTTGGTGAAGTACCCCTGCGCCGACTCCGCCGCCGCGCCTTGCCAGGCGCCCTTGCTGGCGGCCGTGGCGCTGGTCAGGTTGGACTGGAGTTCGGCGAGCGTGTTGCCGATCTTCGTCCAGGCCTCGCCCTGCTCGTTGGCGGTGCTGGGGGACATGTTCGTGGTGACCATGTCCTTGAGGGCCTTGTGGTCGTAGCCCATGTAGTGCGAGCCCGCGGGCGTCAGCGGCGGTCGGTAGTTCTCCACCACCTGTTCGAGCTGCTGCTCCTGCGTGGACTGGTACTGCGCCGACTGCTGCTTGTAGCGCAGGTAGTCGTCGAGTGTCGTGATGGCGCCGAAGATCCCGGGGTTGGCGGCCCGCTCACGCTCGTACTCGGCGCGCAGCTGCTCCTCGGTCTGCCCCGCGTAGGTGACCTGGGAAGCCTGGCTGTTGCTCTGCGGCGGCAGCGAGTTGGACGGCGGTCCGTACGGCGGCTGCGAGTTCGGCGGCGTCACGACGTTCTCCCCCCTCGGGTTACTTCGGCAGCTTAGGTTCGACGGCGGTGGCGACCGCAGTCGCCGTCTCACAGGAGGTTGCAAGGGAGCTGGATGCAACGATGACGTCTACCCTCGACGTCGGACCGACTTCCACCGCCACCAAGCACGACGTGTTGGTACCGGGCCCCTCGACGAGCCTGGCCTTGTGCGAGCCGATGGGAATGTCGGTCTTCTTCCCGGTACCTACCGCGTCAGCGATCGCAAGTTCGGGCTGCTTCGTGAGGCCGAGAGCCGCGATCGTCGAGACCTCGGCGCCGCACTCCTTTTCGTCCACCTTCTCGATTTCCGACAGGTTGAGCTGCGACGCGATCGACTGCAGGACTGCGCACGAATCAAAATCGGCCAGTGAGTCACCGCCCTTGGACGGCTTGGTGCTGGTGGTGCCCTTCGACGTCGACCCGGTCGACGTCGACTCGGTGGTGGGCCCGGGTGTAGCGGTTCCCCCGGTCGTGCAGCCTGTGGCGATCGCGCTCGACACCGCCAACAGCAGGACCACGCGAGCCGACAATGCCTTGATCAACTGTCCCACCCTCAGTAGCGCTTGTAGGTGCTGGCGTTCGAGCCGTCGACCTCACGATAGTTCTCGATCGCCTTCTGCAACGCCTCCCGCGCCTCGTTCAACGCGGATCGCAGTTGCTCGATCGCCGGGATGATGCCGGTCGTGCCGGCTCCACCGATGACGCTCTCCTCGTTGTAGCGGGCCATGGCGGTGCCGTCCGGACTGGTGCCCAGCTTGGTCTCCTGCTGGAGGCGGCCGATCTCCCGGTCCATCTTGAAGAGGTCCATCAGAGCGCCGTCGATGGCCTTCAGGTACTCCTGCGCCCCCGCCTCGCTGATGGCGAACGAGCCCGACTCGGCGGCCTGCTTCAAGCCGACCATGTTGGCCGTCATCGCCTGCATGGACTGTGCGCTCCACGCACCTTCCGCCGCCACCGCTACCCCCTGCGAGTCTGCCGATCCCAACGGTCACGGTACCCCCGAACGGAGGACCATGTCTCGGTTTTGACGGTAGGGGCGACCGCCGGGTTCCCGTGTCACCCGAACGCGCGAAAGCCCTCCCACCAGCGGTGGGAGGGCTTCGGCGCAGACGGCCCGATCAGCCGAAACGGCCGGAGATGTAGTCCTCCGTCGCCTTCTGGCTCGGGTTGGAGAAGATCTTCTCCGTGTCGTCCACCTCGATCAGCCGACCCGGCTGACCGACACCCAGCAGGTTGAAGAACGCGGTCTGGTCGCTGACCCGCGCGGCCTGCTGCATGTTGTGGGTCACGATGACGATCGTGTACTCCTTCTTCAACTCCGTGATCAAGTCCTCGATCGCCAGGGTCGAGATGGGGTCCAGCGCCGAGCACGGCTCGTCCATCAGCAGCACGTCCGGCTGCACGGCGATCGCCCGCGCGATGCACAACCGCTGCTGCTGACCACCGGACAGGCCGCCGCCGGGCCGTTCGAGGCGGTCCTTGACCTCGTTCCACAGGTTCGCCCCGCGCAACGACCGCTCGGCCACCTCGTCCAGCTTCTTCTTGTTCCGCTCGCCCGCGAGCTTCAGCCCCGCCACCACGTTGTCCCGGATGGACATCGTCGGGAACGGGTTGGGGCGCTGGAACACCATGCCGATGGTCCGGCGCACCTGCACCGGGTCGACGGACGAGGCGTAGATGTCCTCGCCGTCGAGCAGCACGGTGCCGTCCACCCGGGCACCGGGCGCCACCTCGTGCATGCGGTTCAACGACCGCAGCACGGTGGACTTCCCGCAACCGGACGGGCCGATGAACGCCGTCACGTTCTTCGGCGGCACGGCGAGCGAGACACCGTCCACGGCGTGGAACTTGCCGTAGTACAGGTTCAGGTCTTTCACGTCGATGCGCTTGGCCATGACCGCCCGCTCACTTCGTCTTCGGAGCCAGCCACCGCGAGATCACGGTAGCCAGCAGGTTGAACAGCGTGATGATGATGACCAGGGTGATCGCCGCACCCCAGATCCGCTCGAAACCGGCCTGCGTCGGGTTGTTCCGCTCCGAGGTCATCAGCAGCGGCAACGACGCCATCGGGCCGTCGAACAGGTTGTAGTTGATGTACGGCGCGTACGCGGCCAGCACGAGCACCGGCGCGGTCTCGCCCATGACGCGGGCCAGGGCCAGCATGATGCCGGTGATGATGCCGGACAGCGCGGTCGGGATGACGACCTTCGCGATCGTCTTCCACTTCGGGATGCCGAGCGCGTAGGCCGCCTCGCGCAGCTCGTCCGGCACGATCTTGAGCATTTCCTCGGTGGTCCGCACGATCACCGGCACCATCAGCAGCACCAGCGCCAACGACACCGCGAACCCGCTGCGGCCGAAGCCGAAGTACGTGATCCACAGGGTGTAGATGAACAGCGCGGCCACGATGGACGGCACACCGGTCAGGATGTCGACCATGAACGTGGTGGCCTTGGACAGCTTGGACCGGCCGCCGTACTCCACCAGGTAGATGCCGACGAACAGGCCGAGCGGCACGGACAGCAGCCCGCACACCAGGCCTTGCACCAACGTGCCGTAGATCGCGTGGTAGACGCCGCCGCCCTCTTGGCGGGACAGCAGGCCGGACAGCGACTTCTGCCACCAGTCGCCGTCCAGCACGACCGGGAAGCCGCGCTGGATCACCACGTACAGCACCCAGATCAGCGGCACGATCGCGACCAGGAACGCCCCGTACACCAGGGCCGTGGCGACACCGTTCTTGAACTTGCGCGCGCCGCTGACGCTCTGGAACGTCGGCGGCGTGGCGAGGCGGTTCAGGTCCGCCGTGTCGGTGGTCATTCGTACTCCTTGTGACCGGCGACGATGGCCCGGGCGATGGCGTTGACGCCGAAGGTGAGCACGAACAGCACCAGGCCGGCGGCGATGTACGCCCCCGCCGTGCGCGGGTCGTTGAACTCGGGCGCGGCCAGGGCGATCTTGGACGCGAACGTCGCGCCGCCGTCGAACAGGCTCCACGCGAACGCCGCACCCGTGCCGCTGAGGATGATCGTCAACGCGATCGTCTCGCCGAGCGCGCGGCCGAGGCCGAGCATCGAGGCGCTGACGTAACCCGCCTTGCCGAACGGCAGCACGGTCGTGCGCACGACCTCCCACTTGGTGGCGCCCAGCGCGATGGCGCCCTCGGTGTGGGTGACCGGCGTGCGGTCGAACACCTCGCGGCTGACCGCGGTGATGATCGGCAGGATCATCACGGCCAGCACGATGCCGGCGGTGAAGATGGTGCCGCCGAGCTCGATGCTGACGTTGCCCTCGGAGAACAGCGGGAACCAGCCCAGCGTCGACGTCAGCCACTCGCCGATCGGGGTGAGCACCGGGCCGAGCACGAGCAGGCCCCACAGGCCGAAGATGATCGACGGCACGGCCGCCAGCAGGTCGATGACGTAGGCGAACGGCCGGGCGAGCCGGCGCGGCGCGTACTGGGTGAGGAACAGCGCGATGCCCAGCGCGATCGGCATCGCGATGATCAGCGCGAACGCGGACGACACCACGGTGACCAGGAGCAGGTCCAGGATGCCGTACCGCATGTCGTTGACGTCGCCGGTCGCCCATTCGCGGCTGGTCAAGAAGTTGACCTTGTCCAGCGCGAGCGACGGGATGGCCTGTAGCAGCAGGAAGATACCGATCGCCGCGATCAGGACCACGATGAAGATGCCCGATCCGGTGGCCAGACCTGCGAAGATGCGGTCACCCGGCCGAACGATGGTCTTCCGATCGGCTTCCGTGGTCGGGGGAATCGGAGCCTCCGAGTCGGGTCGAGCGGCCGGAACGCCCGCACGGGCACCGGTCGAACCGGTGCCCGCGGGGCGTGGGGCCACTGTGCGGTCGTTCATCGCGATGGCGTTCCCGAGAAGTGTGCCGGCCTGGTCAGGCGATCGCCTTGATGGCGGTCAGCAGCTTCTCCTGGAAGGCGTCGGGCACGGGGGCGTAACCCGCGTCCGCGAGACCCGCCTGGCCGTCGGTCGCGGCCACCGTGAGGAACGCCTTGACGGCCTTCGCGGTGTCGGCGTCGTAGCCCTTCGAGCAGACGATCTCGTAGGTGGCCAGCAGCAGCGGGTAGGTGCCCGCCGCGGTGGAGCCGTAGATCGAGTTCAGGTCGAGGACCAGGTCGTTGCCGCTGCCCTTGATCTTGGCACCGTCGATGGCCTTGCCGACCGAGTCGGCGTTCAGCTCGACCGCACCGGCACCGTTGTCGATCTTGGCGACGGACAGCTTGTTGTCCTGCGCGAAGGACAGCTCGACGTAGGTGATGGCACCGTCAACGGAGCCGACGGCCTGCGCGACACCGGCGGACTTCTCCTTGGCCTCGCCGACACCGCCCTTGAACTGCTTGCCCGCGCCCTGGCTCCACGCGCCCTTGGAGGCGGCCTGGAGGTACAGCTGGAAGTTGTCCGTGGTGCCGGACTCGTCCGAGCGGTAGACGACCTTGATGTCCTTGTCCGGCAGCTTGGCGCTGCTGTTCAGGGCGGCGATGGCCGGGTCGTTCCACTTCTTGACGGTGCCGTTGAAGATCTTGGCGGCGACCTCGCCGGACAGCGTCAGGTCGGAGACGCCCTCCAGCTTGTAGCCGAGCGCGACCGGGCCGAAGACCAGCGGCAGGTTCCACGCCGGGTTGCCCTTGCAGCGCTCGGCCGCGCCGGCGACCTCGCCCTTGCTCTCCGACAGCGGCGAGTCGGAACCGCCGAAGTCGACCTGACCGCCGATGAACTGCTTGACGCCCGCACCGGAGCCGGAGGCGTTGTAGGCGAGGTCGGAGCCCTGGCACTTCTGCTGGTAGGCCTGGACGAACGTGTCCATCGCGTTCTTCTGCGCCGAAGAGCCCTCTGCGCTCAGCTTCGACTTGCCACCGCACTCGACCGGGGTCGACGACTCGCCGGTCGCCGGGGCCTGACCCTGTGGGGTGTTCGCGTCGCTGCCACACGCGGTGAGCAGAAGCGCACCGGCCGCGATCAGGCCGAGTACGGCGCCGTGTCGCTTGGTCTTCACCTGGGAGTCCTCCAGCTACGGAAGCGGATTTCGCGGCGAAGCTCCGCCGCTCGACACGGACGGTAGGTAGCGAGGGTGGACGGGTGCCCAGGAGAAGGTGAACGACGGGTGAACACCACACGGGAAGTGACGGAGTACACCGCCTTTTGGGTGTCCCGTGACCTGCACGTTTGCATGGCGTGATGGGTTTGTCACTACCGGGCGTATTGGACGTCCGAGTCCCAGCGCGTGAAACCCAACCGGTCGTACACGGCCAGCGCCGCGGCGTTGTCGGACTCGACGTACAGCATCACCCGCGTGAGCCCGGTGTCGCGCAGGTGCGCGAGGCCCGCGAGGGTGATGGCCTTGCCGAGGCCGCCGCCCTGCGCGTCCGGGTCGACGCCCACCACGTAGACCTCGCCGAGGTCGGCGGTGTGCACCTTGGTCCAGTGGAAGCCGAGGAGTCGGCCGTCGCCGTCGACCGCGAGGAGGAACCCGGCCGGGTCGAACCAGTGCTGGTCCTCCCTCTGGCGCAGGTCCTCGATGCTCATCGCGCTCTGCTCGGGGTGCCACGCGAACGCCCGGTGGTTGACGTAGACCACCGCCGCCTCGTCCCGGCCGCGCACGAACGGGCGCAACGTGACGCCGTCGGGCAGCACGGGTGCGGGCAGGTCGCCGTCCAGCGGGCGGCGCAGCCGGAGCAGCTCGCGGACCTTGCGGTAGGCGAGCTTGGCGGCGAGCGCCTCGGCGCCGGGGTGGCCGCCGTGCGACCAGATCCGCAGGGGCTTGGCGCGGTCGGCCACGGCGTCGAGCAGCGCGGTGCCGACACCGCGACGGCGGTGGTCGGGGTGCACGGCCAGCTCGGCGACCTCGTTGCCGTCGGAGTCGCCGAAGACATCCAGGTGCAGGTAGCCGACCAGCGCTTCGCCCTCACGGACCAGCAGGTGACGGCTACCCCGCGCATCAGGGCGAAGACGAAGGATCACGGCCTCACCGACGGGGGCGACACCGTCGGTGGCTTGGGCAGCCCCGAGCAGGCCGGAGATCTCGTCGGCCTGCCCGGGGGACAGCTCCTCGTACCAGCTCAATTCCACGCGGTGAAACCTAGTCGACCCCGCGGGGAGCTCGCCGCCGTCCGCGGCGCGGCGGCGATCAAGCGCGGTAGATCAGCTCGGCTTCGTCGATCGTGTTGTCCGGCGCGTCCATGACCTGGTCCACGCGGCGGGAGCTGCCCGGGCGCGGGGGGCGGACGAACTTGTAGCCGACGTTGCGCACGGTGCCGATGAGGGACTCGTGCTCGGGGCCCAGCTTGGCGCGCAGGCGCCGGACGTGCACGTCCACCGTCCGCGTGCCGCCGAAGAAGTCGTAACCCCAGACCTCCTGCAACAGCTGCGCGCGGGTGAACACGCGGCCCGCGTGCTGCGCCAGGTACTTCAGGAGCTCGAACTCCTTGTAGGTGAGGTCGAGCGGCCGGCCGCGCAGGCGGGCGGTGTAGGTCGCCTCGTCGATGACCAGCTCGCCGAGCTGCAACGAGCCGTCGCCGCCCTGCTGCGTGGTGCCGCGCCGCGAGCGCACCAGGCGCAGTCGGGCGTCCACCTCGGCCGGGCCGGAGGTGGGGAGCAGGATCTCGTCCACGCTCCAGTCGGAGTTGACCGCAACCAGGCCGCCCTCGGTGACGATCGCCACCACGGGCACGTCGACCCCGCTGGAGTCCAGCAGCCGGCACAGGCTGCGCGCGGCCACCAGGTCGGTCCTGGCGTCGACCAGGACGATGTCGTGGGGACCGGCTTCCAGCAGCGCCGAGACCTCCGGCCGCAGCGGGCGCACCTCGTGCGGGAGGAGCGACAGCGCGGGGAGAACCGCCTCGGGGTCGGAGTCGGTGGTCAGCAGCAGCACGTCGATACTCATCGCGGGCCCTCTCGTTCGGCCGGTGCTTGGTCACCGACCAGGCACAGGCGAAGTACGGTGACCGGGCCCCGTTGCCTGCGGATGACGGAGACAATACCGGTGCACGCCACGAAAGACCCAGGTCAGCAGGTCAGGGTCACAGTTGTTTCCACAAGCGTCACGCCTGTTACATCCATGTCACACGACGCTGTCCGTTTGCACGGTCTGCATGTGAGATCGACACCGTCCGTGACGGATCTCGCATTCGTGGTGGGTCACGGCTTCACCAACCACGTGCGCAAGCCGGTCGTCTCACGCGTGTTGAGGCGGTTCGCCAGGCACGGAGGGGTCGTCGCGCTGGACTTCCGCGGCCACGGCCGGTCCGGTGGGCGGTCCACCGTCGGCAGTGACGAAATCCACGACCTGGCGGCGGGCGTTTCGCTCGCCCGCCGGCTCGGGTACCGCCGGGTGGTGACCGTCGGCTTCTCCATGGGCGCGTCCATCGCGCTGCGCCACGCGGGCCTGCACGACGACAAACCGGACGCCGTCGCGGCGGTCAGCGCGCCGTCGCGCTGGTGGGTGCGCGACACGGTGGCGATGCGCCGCGTGCACTGGCTGCTCGAACAGCCGCACGGCAGGTTGGCCGCCCGCGCGCTCGGCGTGCGCCTCGGCCCGCCGTGGCCGACCACGCCGGAGAGCCCGCTGGAGGTGGTCCACCGCATCACCCCCACCCCACTGCTCATCGTGCACGGTGAGCAGGACCACTACTTCGGCCCGGCGCACGCCGTCGCGCTGCACCGGGCGGCGGGCGGCGACGCCGAGCTGTGGGTGGAGCCCGGCGTCCGGCACGCCGAGTCGGCGATGACGCCCGCTCTGGTAGACCGGATCGCGACCTGGCTGGACGAACGCTCCCGGCACCCGACCCCGCACCACCACGCAGACCGGACAGAGGGCAGGCGATGACCGCGACCGAGACCAAGCGCCGCCGTCCCACGCGCGGGCGCAAGCTGATCATCGCCGCCCTCGTGGTCGGCGCGCTCCTGGTCGCGGCCGACTTCGGGTTGGCCGCGGCGGGCGAGTACCAGGTCGCGCAGAAGATGCGGGAGAAGTTCGGGCTCAGCGAGGACCCGTCGGTCCGGATCAACGGCTTCCCGTTCATCACGCAGGCCATCGGCGGCGACTACCGGGACATCGAGATCAGCGCCAGCGGCGTGCCCGTGCGCGACCAGCTGCGCGACCTGGAGATCCGGGCGAACCTCTACCACACCCGCATCGGCCTGTCGGACCTGTTGGCGGGCAACACCCGCGGCGCGAAGATCGACCAGGTCAAGGGCAGCGTCAAGATCAAGGCCAACGACCTGAACCGACTGGTCAACCAGGTCACGCCGTTCACCGACATGGCGATCGAGCCGGACCACCGCACCGAGCTGCCCGCCGGGCAGAAGCCGGACCCCACGGTGGCGGCGGTGAAGCTGTCCGGCAACACCAAGGTCGCGGGCCGCAACATCCGGATCACCGCGTACGGCACGGTGTCGCTGGTCAACGGCCAGGTGGTGATCGGCATGAACGACGTCGAGCTGGACGACCTGGCACTGGACGGGCTGGACGCGGTGCTCGGCGTGGTGCGCGAGGCGTTGAGCGTGACCATCGACCCGGGCGCGCTGCCCTTCACGGTGACGCCGACCGCTGTCAAGGTGGAGAGCGGCGCGTTCATCGTGGAAGGTGCCATCAACGACATCCCCCTGGACGAAGGCGGCAACTAGGTGACCGGTGCGTGGGCCCTGCTCGGCGCGGTGGCGGTCGTCGCCGTGATCGCCGCGGTGCTGCGCGCGCGGGACGGCCGGGTGCGCGCGGCCAAGCCGCGGGAGGGCTTGCCCGCGGCCGTGCGCGACCTGCTCGACCTGCACACGCCGGTGACGCTGGTGCAGGTGTCGACGACGTTCTGCGCGACGTGCCGCCGGACCCGGGCGCTGCTCGACGACCTCGCCGGCCGCACCGAGGGGCTGCGGCACGTCGAGCTCGACGTCACCGACCTGCCGGAGGTCGCGGCCGAACTCGGGGTGGTGCGCGCGCCGACGACGTTGGCGTTGGCGCCCTCCGGCGCGGAGCTCCTGCGGGTCGGCGGGGTGCCGAAGCCGGACACGCTTATTGCGGCTCTGCGCCCCTACCTACCTGGACCGATCGGGTGAACCTGGGAACTCCCACCAGTTGGACGCCACTCCCGACAGCAGGGACGACCGGCTACCCTCGCACCCATGACCACGCTGCTGACCAAGCGACTCGCGGTGGACCTGTGCCGCGTGCGCAGCAGCCTGTGTCGCGCGGCGCGCCAACCGGGCGGCCCGGCGGCCACGCGCACCCCTTGACGGGCGTGCGCGGCTGCCCTAACACCGCCTGAGACGGACTGCCAGTTCTGTCCACCGTCAGGAGGTCGCCGTGCCGAAAGATGCCACCGCCACGAAGGACGCGCCGGTCGACCCGCGCGGTCCGCGGTTCAGCGCCTGGATCACCTCCGCCATCCTGGCGGTCGTGCTGCTGACCGGGTCCTGGCGCCTGCTCGGCGCGCAGACCGTGCTGTTCGGGATGTGTGCGTTCATCTCGCTCAAGCTCAACCCGTGGGGCCACATCTACCGGTTCGCCGTGCAGCCGAGGATCAAGCCGACGACCGAGCGCGAGGAAGCCGCCCCGCTGCGGTTCGCGCAGGGCGTCGGGTTCGTCCTCGCGCTGGTCGGCACGATCGGCTACGCCACCGGCCTCACCGCGCTCGGAGTCGTCGCGACGTCCGCCGCGCTCGCCGCCTCGCTGCTCAACGCCGCGGTCGGCCTGTGCCTGGGCTGCGAGATGTTCCTGCTCCTGCGCCGCTACGCACCCGCGCTCGCCCGACCCCAGTGACAGTAGTCGCAGTACGAACGAAGAAATTGGAGCAGCTCGATGAGCCGTGAAGACGTCCTGGTCTCGGCCGCTTGGTCCGAGGAGAACCTCAACGCGCCCGGCGTGGTGTTCGTGGAGGTGGACGAGGACACCAGCGCCTACGACGGGGGTCACATCCCGGGCGCGGTGAAGATCGACTGGAAGAACGAGCTCCAGGACCCGGTGCGGCGCGACTTCGTCGACCGCGAGGGCTTCGAGAAGCTGCTGTCCGCCAAGGGCATCTCCAACGACGACACGGTCATCCTCTACGGCGGCAACAACAACTGGTTCGCCGCCTACGCCTACTGGTACTTCAAGCTGTACGGCCACGACGCGGTGAAGCTGCTCGACGGCGGCCGCAAGAAGTGGGAGCTCGACGGCCGCCCGCTGGACAAGGAGCAGGTCGAGCGCGCGGCGACGACCTACACCGCCCAGGAGCAGAACCTGGCGATCCGGGCGTTCCGCGACGAGGTCGTGGACGCGATCGGCAACAAGAACCTGGTCGACGTGCGCTCGCCCGACGAGTTCTCCGGCAAGCTGCTCGCGCCCGCCCACCTGCCGCAGGAGCAGGCGCAGCGCGCCGGCCACATCCCGAGCGCGATCAACGTGCCGTGGAGCAAGGCGGCCAACGAGGACGGCACGTTCAAGTCGGACGAGGAGCTGGCCGAGATCTACGGCGAGGCCGGGTTCGACGGCTCGCGCAAGACGATCGCCTACTGCCGCATCGGCGAGCGCTCGTCGCACACGTGGTTCGCGCTGCACGAGCTGCTCGGCCACGAGGACGTGAAGAACTACGACGGTTCCTGGACCGAGTACGGCTCGCTGGTCGGCGTGCCGGTCGAGCTCGGCAGCGGCAAGGAGGCCTGATCATGAGTCTGGACGGTTGCGGCGCGCCCGAGCAGGGCGTGGACATCCAGGTCGGCGCGAACGAGGTCGTGCTGACCGGCAAGGTCCGGTCCGAGGGCACTCCGGTCGGCGGCGCGTTCGTGCGCCTGCTGGACGCCTCGGGCGAGTTCACCGCCGAGGTCGTGTCCTCGGCCGACGGCGACTTCCGGTTCTTCGCCGCGCCGGGCGCGTGGACCATCCGCGCGCTGCACCGGTCGGGCAACGGGCAGGCGTCGGTCAACGCGGAAGGGCCGGGCGTGCACCCGGTCGAGGTCGCGGTGGCCTGACCCAGGACCCAGAACACGGGCCCCGAAACACGGGGAGTGCACGGGCCCGTCCCGGCGCTACCCCTCGCCGACCCCGGTGGCGTTCGCCACCGGGGTCGGCGACTTCCGGGGCCGGGTGCCTAAACTGGGCGGGTGGAACACTTCTTCACAGGACTCCTGGTCCTCGTGTCCCTGCTGGTCGTGTGGTTCGCCGGGTACGTGGTGTACCGCCTGTTCTCCGACCAGCGGTGAGCGACAACGGGCCCGTTCCGGGCAGTGGTGACGCGGCCGTGCAGGCCGCCGCTTCGCGCGCGTCGGTGACCGGTGCGCGCAACCTGCCGCAGTTCGACGACCTGCCGATCCCGGCGGACACGGCGAACCTGCGCTCCGGTCCCTCGCTGCACGACGCCTGCCTGGCGCTGCTGCCGCTGGTCGGCGTGTGGCGCGGCGAGGGCGAGGTCGTGTACCCGACGATCGACGGCCCGTTCCGCTACGGGCAGCAGATCACGTTCGCGCACGACGGCCGGCCGTTCCTGTACTACGAGGCCCGCGCGTGGCTGCTGGACGAGAACGGCGGCGTGATCCGCCAGGCGGCCCGGGAGACCGGCTTCTGGCGCCCGCAGCCGGACGACACGATCGAGGTGCTGATCGCGCACAACACCGGGATCTCGGAGTTGTACATCGGCAAGCCGCGCAACCAGACGTCGTGGGAGCTCGCCACCGACGCGGTGGTCCGCACGGCGACGGCCAAGGACGTCACCGGCGCGCAGCGGCTGTACGGCATCGTCAACAACGGCGACCTGGCGTACGTGGAGGAGCGGGCCATGGTCGGCCAGCCACTCCAGCCGCACACCTCCGCGCACCTCAAGCGCATCGTGGGGTGACCGCGCTCGCCCTGGTCCACCCGGCCCGGGGTTCGGCAGGATTGGATTGTTGAACAATCCTCCCTTACCCTTGACCTCATGCAGCTGCGGCGTTGCGGCACGGACGGGGTGCTCGTCGAGGTCGACTCACTCGGCGAGGTGGAGGCCGTCCGAGCCGCCGTCGCCGCGGCCGACCTGCCGGACCTGGTCGAACTCGTCCCGGCCGCCCGCACCGTCCTGGTGGTGGCGGGTTCCGGCACGTTGCGCGCCGTCCGCGACCTCCTGACCACCGCCGACCTGGCGCACCACCCCGGGGTCGACGGCGACGAGATCGTCATCGAGGTCCACTACGACGGCCCCGACCTGGACCTGGTCGCCGAGACCGCGGGCCTGACCACCGCCGAGGTGGTCGACCTGCACACCGGCGCCGACTACCGGGTCGCCTTCTGCGGTTTCGCCCCCGGCTTCGCCTACCTGACCGGCCTGCCCGAACCGCTGCGCCAACCCCGCCTCGACTCGCCCCGCACCAGCGTCCCGGCGGGCTCGGTGGGCGTCGCGGGCGAGTTCACCGCCGCCTACCCCCGCGCCACCCCCGGCGGCTGGCGGCTGATCGGCCGCACCGACGCGCCGCTGTTCGACCCGCGCCGCACCGCACCGGCCCTGCTCGCACCCGGCGACCGCGTCCGCTTCGAGGCCGTCCGATGACCCCCCGACCCGCGAGAGCCCAACCCCCGACCCGCGAGAGTCCTACGCCCAGAGCCCGAGAGTCCTACGTCCAGGACCCCCGAGTTCACCACTCGCGCACCCTCACCGTGCTGCGCACCGGCCCGCAGGCCCTGGTCCAGGACCTCGGCCGGCCGGGCAACGCGCACCTCGGCGTCCCGCCCTCCGGCGCCCTGGACGCCCCCTCGCTCAAGCTGGCCAACCGCCTGGTCGGCAACCCCGAGCACGCCGCCGGCCTGGAAGTGCTCCTCGGCGGCCTGTCCTTGCGCGCCAACGCCTCCTGCACCGTCGCCGTCACCGGCCCGTGGACCCCGACGCTGGTCAACGGCGTCCTGCGCGACTCCCCGCTGCACCTGGCCGCCGGCGATACGCTCACGCTCGGCGCACCGACCGGTGGCCTCCGGTCCTACGTCTCGGTCTCCGGCGGCATCACGGTCCCCACCGACCTCGGCAGCCGGTCGACCGACCTGCTCTCCGGCCTCGGTCCCGCCCCGCTGCGCCCCGACGACGAACTCCCCCTCGGCGACCCGACCGGCGTGCCGGTGGGCGTGGACGTGCTGGTCGGCGTGCGAGTGCCGGACGACCTGGTCGTGCCCGTGCTGCTCGGCCCGCGCGACGACTGGTTCGACGACCCGGCGCGCCGACTGCGCGACGGCCGCTGGACGGTGTCCGACCGGAGCAACCGGGTCGGCATCCGCCTCACCGGCACCGCCCTCGACCGGACCGCGTGCCGAGCCGGGCAGGAGTTGCCGAGCGAAGGCCTGGTCACCGGCTCGGTGCAGGTCCCGGCCGACGGACGGCCCGTCGTCTTCCTCGCCGACCACCCGACGACCGGCGGTTACCCGGTGATCGGCGTGGTCGCGCCGCACGTGCTCCCGCTGCTCGGGCAGGCCAGGCCCGGCACGCGGCTGCGCTTCGCGCCCCAGAACTGACGCCACAGAGCTGACCACCCACGCGCACGGGGCTGAACGGACGCAATTGGTCTAGACCCATTGTCAACGCCGGCCGCACGACCTACGTTCGGAGGCGTTCAGCAGCGCAAGACCGGCACCACAGGCCGCCGTGGTTCTCGACTGTTCCCTGTCAATCGAGAGGCACACCCTGATGCGCCGACCAGCCATCGCGCTCGTGGCCTTCCTCCTGGCCACCGCAGCGCTGTCCGCACCGGCCGCCGCCGCCACCGGCCTCACCGCCACCTTCAGCAGAACGGGCACCGCGGCCAAGTTCGTGGTCGCCAACCCCACCACCGCCGCCATCTCCGGTTGGTCGATCAAGTTCGACCTGCCCGCCGGCGTCACCGTCAGCGGCGCGCAGCACGCCACCACCACCCAGACCGGCACGCGGGTGACCCTGACGCCCGCGTTCTACATCGGCACCGTCCAGGCGGGCCGCGACACCGACCCGTACAGCCCGACGTTCACCCTCAGCCAGGCCGTCGACCCGACCACCTGCACGGTCAACGGCGCGAACTGCGACGGCAGCGGCCCACCGCCACCACCGCCCGCGCCGACCACGGCCGACTTCAGCCTGACCGGCTCGACCGGCAAGTTCGTCGTCAACAACAACACCGACGCCGTGCTCGCCGACTGGTCGATCACCTTCACCCTGCCCGCCGGCGTCACGGCGAGCGGCGCGCAGCACGCCACGATCGGCCAGACCGGCAACACCGTCACGCTCAACCCGGTGCACTACAACCGGAGCGTGGGAGCACGGCGTTCCACCGAGCCGTACAGCCCCACGTTCACGCTGAGCTCCGCCGCCGAACCGGTCACCTGCCGGGTGAACAACGCCAACTGCGACGGCACACCGGACACGCCACCCACCCCGCCGGCCGCCCTGCACTCGCCGGTGAAGACCACCCGGACCGTCTCGCTGGCGTGGACCGCCTCCACCCCCGGCTCGCTGCCGATCGCCGGGTACGAGGTCTACCACGGCGCGAACCACGCCACCACGGTCACGTCGACCAGCGCCACCGTCACCGGCCTCACCCCGAACACCGCGTACAGCTTCACGGTGAAGGCCAAGGACACCAAGGGCACGTTGTCGACCGCGTCCAACGCGGTGGCGGTGACCACCAACAACCCGGCCGACGACACCCAACCGCCGACCGCGCCGACGAACCTGCGCAGCACCGCCAAGGACGCCGGCAGCGTCACGCTGAGCTGGAACGCGTCCACCGACAACCGCGGCGTGGCCAACTACGACGTCTACCAGGGCACCGCGGTGAAGGCCACCGTCACCGGCACGACCGCGAAGGTGGACGGCCTGTCCCCGTCGACCGCCTACACCTTCACCGTCCGCGCCCGCGACCTGCACGACAACGTGTCACCCGCGAGCAACGCGATCACCGTGTCCACTTCGGACATCGTGGGCGGGTACGCGCGGGTCGGCTACTTCGTGCAGTGGGGCATCTACGGCCGCCAGTACTTCGTGAAGAACCTGGACACCAGCGGCACGGCGGCCAGGCTGACGCACCTGAACTACGCGTTCGGCAACATCGACCCGGTCAACCTGACCTGCCTGCACGGCGTCACCAAGGGCACCTCGCCCGATCCACAGGATCCAAACCAGGGCGACGGCGCGGGTGACGCGGAGGCCGACTACGGCAGGCCGTTCAGCGCGGCGCAGTCCGTCGACGGCGTCGGCGACACCGGCTGGGAGCCGTTGCGCGGCAACTACAACCAGCTGCGCAAGCTCAAGGCTAAGCACCCGCACCTGAGGATCCTGATCTCGCTGGGCGGGTGGACCTACTCGAAGTACTTCTCCGACGTCGCGGCCACGGACGCGGCGCGCAAGAAGTTCGTCAGGTCCTGCCTGGACACCTACATCAAGGGCAACCTGCCGGTGTACAACGCGGCGGGCGGTCCCGGCGCGGCGGCGGGCATCTTCGACGGCATCGACCTCGACTGGGAGTGGCCGGGCGCGGAGGGTCACGCGGGCAACCACGTCGGGCCGGACGACAAGCAGAACAACACCCTGCTGATCGACGAGTTCCGCCGGCAGCTGGACGAGCTGGGCGGGCAGACCGGCAAGCGCTACGACCTGACCGCGTTCACCCCGGCCGACCCGGCGAAGATCGAGGCCGGGTGGGACCTGCCGCGGGTGGCGAAGTCCCTGGACATCTTCAACGTGCAGGGTTACGACTTCCACGGCGCGGGCAGCGACAACTCGTGGGAGCCCGGCCGGACCGGCCACCAGGGCAACCTGCACGCCGACGTGGACGACCCGTACCCGTTCCACTTCAGCGTGGAGAACGCGGTGGACGCCTACACGTCGGCCGGCGTGCACCCGCGCAAGATCACCGTCGGGTTGGCGTTCTACGGCCGCGGCTGGCAGGGCGTGCAGGCCGGCGGGCGCAACGGCGAGTGGCAGTCGGCGACGGGCGCCGCGCCGGGGCAGTTCGCCGAGGAGGCCGGCACGCGCGGGTACTCGAACCTGCTGGCGAGCGTGCCGGGCTGCGCGGTCCACCACGACGAGGCGGCGATCGCCACGTCCTGCTTCACCGGCAACGGCGGGCAGTGGTGGACGTTCGACGACGTGTGGGCGATCCAGCGCAAGACCGCGTGGCTCAAGCAGCGCGGCCTGCTCGGGGCGATGATCTGGGAGATGTCCGGCGACACCGCGTCGGGCACCCTGATCAACGCCGTGGACGCCGGCCTGAGGTGATCGAGGGCGGTCCTCGGGGCGGAGGAGGCCCCGAGGACCGCTACCTCGCAGAACTCAGTACTCCGACTCGTAGAGGTCGGCCAGTTCGGCGTGCAGCCCGGTGGAGTCGGCCAGGGTCTTGCCGTCCAACGTGTGCAAGCGGGTGATCTTGCGGACGCTCGACGCCAGGAACAGGCCGTCCGCCGAGTACAGCTCGTCCACCGCGATCGGCCGCACCTCGACCGTCCAGCCCGCGCGCTCGGCGGCCCGGAACAGCGCGGCCTGCGTGGTGCCGGGCAGGATGCCCAGCTCGGCCGGCGGCGTGGTCAACGTCCGGCCGCGGGCCATGAGCAGCGTGGACGTGGGGCCCTCCAGCACCGAGCCGGACGACGTGGTGAACACCACCTCGGCCGCGCCACGCCGTTCGGCCTCACGGATCGCGGCCATGTTCACCGCGTACGAGAGCGACTTGGCACCCAGCAGCAGCCACGGCGCGCGCTCCATCAGACCGGGCTCGACGCCCCGGTCGAGGGTCACCGCGGCGAGGCCCTCGGCCCGCTGGGCCATCACCTTCGGCGCGATGTCCATGCCCAGGGCGAACCCGGTCGGCGTGCCGTCGCCGCCCTCGACACCGCGCGTGTAGACCAGCTTCAGCGCGATCTCCGCGCCACCGGTCCAGTTGTCCAGCACGAGGCCGACGGCGCGCTCGAACGCCGCCCGGTCGGGCTCGGGCAGGTCGAGCATGGCCGCCGACCGGGCCAGCCGGTCCAGGTGCGGGCCGAGCTCCCGCGGCTTGCCGTCGACGACGAGGATGGTCTCGAAGACGCCGTCGCCGCGCAGCAGGCCGTAGTCGTCCACCCGGATCAACGGGGCGTCGGGGTCGGCGAGCGTTCCGTCCAGTAGTACGAGCACACGCATACCGTGAGACTACTCACGGCCTACCATCGGATCCGTGGACACCGCCGGCGCTCCGAAAGCCCTGCGCAAGACGCTGCACGAACGCGGCATGCGGATGACACCCCAGCGCCAGCTCGTGCTGGACGCGGTGCGCGAGCTGGGGCACGCCACGCCGGAGCAGATCTGCCAGCGCGTGCAGGTCACCGCGCCCACGGTGAACATCACCACCGTCTACCGCACGCTGGACCTGCTGGACCGGCTCGGCCTGGTCCGGCACACGCACCTCGGGCACGGCGCGCCGAACTACTCGGTCGACGCGCACGAGCACGTGCACCTGGTGTGCCACCGCTGCGGCCGGGTGGACGAGGTGCCGTGCGAGCTGCTCTCGCCGCTCGGGGGAACACTGCGGGACAGGTACGGGTTCGAACTTGATGCGAGCCACCTCGCGCTGTCCGGCACGTGCCGCGAGTGCCTGACCCAGAACGCCCCCGAGGAGTCCGAGTGAACTCACCGCTGTTGACCGCCCCCGGCGCGATCGCCCCGTTCGAGGGCGTTCCCGACCAGGGCGTGCCGTGGCACTTCGGCGACCCGTTCGCCGAGCAACGCGCGGCGGCGCGGTCGGTGGCGGTGTTCGACCGGTCGAACCGGGCCGTGCTCGCGGTGCCCGGCGACGACCGGTTGACCTGGCTGCACTCGCTGACCAGCCAGCACTTCACCGCGATCGGCGAGGGCCAGGGCACCGAGGCGCTGATCCTGGACGTCCAGGGCCGGGTCGAGCACCACGTGGTGGTGGCGAACGTCGGCGGTGTCGTCTACCTCGACACCGAGGCGTCCCGGGCGGCCGAGCTGCTGGCCTACCTGACCAGGATGGTCTTCTGGTCCAAGGTCGAGCCGCGCGACGCCACGCCCGAGCTGGCGGTGCTGACCGTCGTCGGCCCGGAGGTCGCCGGGTTGTTCACCGGGCTGGACCTGCCGCTGCCCGCCGGCCCGCACGGCGTGGTCGCGCTGGAGGGTGGCTTCGCCCGCCGCACGACGTGGCCGGGCCAGGACGCGGTCGACCTGGTGGTCCCGCGCGGCGACATCGCCGACTGGTGGGCCAGGCTCACCGGCGCGGGCGCCCGCCCGGCCGGCAGCTGGGCGTTCGAGGCGCTGCGGGTGGAGTCCCTGCACCCCCGGCTCGGCGTGGACACCGACGAGAGGACCATCCCGCACGAGGTGAACTGGATCGGCGACGCCGTCCACCTGGACAAGGGCTGCTACCGGGGCCAGGAGACGGTCTCGAAGGTGCACAACGTCGGCCGCCCGCCGCGCCGGATGCTGCTGCTTCACCTGGACGGGTCACGCGAGGTGCAGCCGGAGACCGGCGACCCGGTGCTGGTGGACGACCGCGTGGTCGGCCGGGTCGGCAGCGTGGCGCTGCACCACGAGCTGGGCACGATCGTGTTGGCGCTGGTCAAGCGGTCGGTCTCGCCGGAGACGGAGCTGCTGGTCGGCGCGGAGGACCGCCGCGTGCAGGCCAGCGTCGACCCGGACTCGGTGCCGCCGGACACCCCCGGCCTGGGCCGCGAGGCGGCGCGCAACCTCGGCCGCTGATCATCCGGACCGGAAAACCGGACACCGCGCCTGCCTGCGGTTCCGGGTCCTGGGGGCACCGCTGAGTCGCTGGTCCGAACGGGTTCTGTGCCAGGATCACGGCATGTCCCGACCCGGATCCCACGGCACGCTGCTCACCGTCGCTCCCACCGGGGCCGAGCACGCGAAGGCCGACGTCCCCAACCTGCCGGTCACGGTGGAGGAACTGGTCCGCACCGCGCAGGCGTGCGAGCAGGTCGGCGCCGCGATGGTGCACGTGCACATCCGCGGCGCGGACACCAGGCCGACGTTGGACCTCGGTCGGCTCAGGGAGACCGTCGCCGCGCTGCGCGAGCACACGAACCTGATCGTGCAGCTGTCCACGGGTGGCGCGGTGACCGACCCGGAGGCCGACCGGCTGCGGGTGCTCGACGCCCTGCCCGACTCGGCGTCCTGCACCATGGGCACGGTGAACTTCGGCGACGACGTGTTCCTGAACCGCTGGGAGTTCGTCGTCGCGCTGCACAAGGGGATGCGGGAGCGGGGCATCGTCCCCGAGTACGAGATCTTCGACATCGGCCAGCTGGCGTCGTTGCGGCGGCTGCTGGACCAGCACGGGCTGCCCGCGGGCGGCAAGGTGCACGTCGACCTGGTGATGGGCGTGCCGGGAGGCATGCCGGGCGACGCGGAAACGCTGGTGGCGGCGTTGCGGCTGCTGCCGGAGGGCGCGTCGTTCTCGGCCACGGGCATCGGGCGGACCACGCTGCCGGTGATGCTGACGGCGTTGGCCGCCGGCGGTCACCTGCGCGTGGGCATGGAGGACACCATCACGTACGCGAAGGGCCAGCCGGTCCGGGACAACGCCCAACTGGTCGCCCGTGCGGCGGGACTGGCGAAGATCGCGCAGCGGCCGCCGCTGTCGCCCGCGGACGCACGTGCACTTCTCGGCGTGCGCAGTCCGGTACAGGTTTGAGACAACTTTGGAAGCAGGTTTGTGTTGGCGGGTGGACACGAACTACCTCAGGATGAGTACGTGATCGAGGTGCGTCCCGGCGGGCGCCGCCGTATCGACCGGGTGCTCGCCCCCGACTACGCGGAGGGGGTCGAGCGGCTCCCGCTCGCCGAGGTGCGCGCGTTGCGCGACGAGGCGGCGCAGGAGGAGACGGACCTGTCGTACCTGCGGCGACTGCTGCACGCGCGGATCGACATCGTGCGGGCCGAGCAGGAACGGCGGACGTCGGGCGGTTCGGCGGTGGTCGACCAGCTGGCGACCATCCTCGCGTCGAACGCCGTGGGGCCGGCCACCGGTCTCGGGCGGTACCAGACGCAGGAGCCCTCACGGGCCGAGGCGCACCGGCGGCACGTCGAGGCGCTGGTCTCCGACGTCGATTTGTCGGACGTGAGCGCGCTCTCGGACGACAAGCTGAACCTGGCCCTGCGGGTGTTCATCGGCGAAGAGGCCTCGGTCTCGTCACGGCGGCGCGAGGTGCAGGCCGTGGTCGACCTCCTCAACGCCGAGATCGCCGGGCGGTACCAGAGCGGCAGCGCCTCGGTGGACGAGCTGCTGGCCGCGGAACGGGGTTGGCCGGCCAACCCCGGCCGCACCAAGGAGTAGCCGCGCCGGGCCGTACCACATGGTAAGACCGCACTCCCGCCATCTGAACGGGCCGCCTAACGTGGCCGGTTGATGGCACACCAACGGTCCGCGGCGCCCGGGTACAGGTGGGTGGTGCTCGCGGTCGGTGCGGTCGCGCAGGGCACCAACGCCGCGGTGTTCCTCGGCCTGCCCGCGATCACCCCGCAGCTGCGCGCGCACTTCGGGCTGTCCCTCCCGCAGGTCGGGATGCTGCTCGGCGCCGTCAACCTGGGCACGATGCTCGCCCTCGTGCCGTGGGGCGCGGCGGCCGACCGGCGCGGTGAGCGGCTGGTGATGGCCGTGGGCGGGTTCGGCGCGGCCGGCTGCCTGGCGCTGGCCGCGTTCGACGGGCCCGTGGCGGCCGGGTTGGCGCTGGTCGGCGTGGGGTTGTTCGGCGCGAGCGTGAACGCGGCCAGCGGCCGTGCGGTGCTGACCTGGTTCCCCGCCGAACGGCGCGGGTTCGCCATGGGCCTGCGGCAGACCGCCACCCCGCTCGGCGCGGCCGCGGCCGCCGCGGTGCTGCCGGTGGTCGCGCTGCGGGCCGGGGTGCCGGTGGCGTTCCTCGCGCTGGCGGGCTTCACCGGGTTCGTCGCGGTCGCGGTGGCGCTGTGGGTCCGCGAACCGCCGTGGGCGGTGCGGTCGGGCCGGGGTCGGCACGGTGTCGTGCTCAAGGACCCGAACCTCATCCGCCTCAGCACGGCGAGCGGCCTGTTGGTGGTGCCGCAGTTCACCGCCGCCGCGCTGATGGTCGAACTGCTGCACGACCACCGCGGCGTGGCCGTCGGGCTGGCCGCCGGGTTGTTCGCCGCCGCGCAGGTCACCGGTGGTGTCGGCCGGCTGGTCGTCGGGGTGTGGTCGGACCGGTCGACCACCCGGGTCCGGCCGTTGCAGGTGCTCAGCGTGTTGATCGCGGTCGGGTTCGTGCTCTGCGCGGCCCTCGACCGGGCGCCGGTGTGGGTGCTGGCCGCCGTGCTCGTCCCCACGGCCGCGCTCGCGCTGTGCTGGAACGGGATCGCCATCACGGCCGCGGGCGAGCTGGCGCCGCCCGGGAGGACCGGGATCGCGCTCGGCATGCAGAACACCGCCAACTACCTCAGCGCCACCATCACGCCACCGCTGGCCGGCTGGGTCGCGGTGGGCATCGGGTGGCCCGCCGCCCTGCTCATGGCCGCGGCGGCGGCCGCGGCCGCCCGCGCGCTGCTATCCGTGCCGTTCGTGGCGCGCGAGCTCGCCCCAGAACTCCCGTAGCTTCTCGTACCGGAGCGCGACCTCCTCGGCGTCACCGGTCTCCAGCGCGTCCACGATCGCGTTCACGTCCGCGGCCGAGCTGTCTTCGAGCAGGTCCGGGTCGTCGATGAGCTGCACCAGGCCGCCGTAGTCGAGCTCGACCGCCGAGTCCGGCGCGAAGTGGTCGAGCCAGCGCCCGGTGTCCGCGAGGACCTTGGCCGGACCCGCCTCGCCCAGCGAACCCGCCACCACGCGGTGCGCCCGCGCCACCCGCTCGCGGGCGTCCGCCATGGACACCCGCCACGACACCTGGCGCTCCGGGTCGCCCTTCGGGGCGAGCACGACCCGCCGCGCCTGCGGCTCGACCAGGGCGAACCACGGCAGCGGCACGGTCCAGGTGGTCGAGATGACGTGCACCGCGCCACCGGTCAGCTCGGCCATCACCGCCGACGCCCGGGCCCGGATCGTCTCCGGCTCGACCGCCACCGCCTCCTCGCGCAGCGGGCCGGTGGCCGTGGCCAGGAACCCGACCAGCGCGGCGGCCGACCGGGCGCGCAGGTCGAGCGGGCAGACCAGCGGGCCGGGACCGACCTCCCCCGGCACCTCGGCGGGGCTGATGGTCATCACGTCGAACGGCGCGTCGGGCGAGACGCGGCCGTCCGACCGCTCACCGGGCAGGAGGCGGCGCGGCCGGGCCAGCTGTGATCGCAACCACAGCTCCCGTTCGCGCGCGCCGACGTCCGCACGGCTCAACGCCCCGTTCTCCAGGGCTTTCCGCACCTGATCCGCCAACGGTGCGTCAAGAGCCGACAGCGGTTCGTACACCCTGAGGTAGGCGACGAACGGTCGAGGCACCCGCGCATCCTCCCACGGTGAGATTTGGCGGTACGTGTCACGCCTACCGCGTCGCGGGGAACCCCTTCGACACGGTACGGTAGTTACCAGGAACTAGTTGTCGAGACGAGTGGGGCCGCCGTTCCCCCGGCCGCCCCCGTCCCTGTGCGAGGGGGTCGAGCCATGGGGCGCGGCCGAGCGAAGGCCAAGCAGACCAAGGTGGCGCGGGAGCTCAAATACAGCTCTCACAACATCGACGTCGACGCCTTGCAACGCGAGCTGTCCGGCGGTGAGTCCGCTGGTGTTCGTCGAAGCGAAGAACGCTTCGACGAGCCGTCGGACGACGATTACGACGACTACCGTCGCTGAGACACACCAACACCCGCTGCTGAGGTTGGGCTGCCGGTCCTCCAGACCGGCAGCCCGACCTTTGCGGCGGGCACCTAGAACGCCCTGGCGTACTGCCTCGGCGGGTCGACCTGCACCCCCAGCTGGCGTGCCGCGTGCAGCGGCCAGTACGGGTCGCGCAGGAACTCCCGGCCGAGCAGCACCAGGTCGGCCGATCCGTCGGCGAGGACCTGTTCGGCCTGCCGGGCATCGGTGATCATGCCGACCGCCCCGGTGGGCACGTCGGCCTTCCGCCGCACGGTCTCGGCGAACGGCACCTGGTAGCCGGGGCCGGTCGGGATGTCCGCCGCGGGCACGTTGCCGCCGGTGGACACGTCGACCACGTCGGCACCCAGGGCCGCGAGGTCGCGTGCCAGCTCGACGCTGTCCTGCGCGGTCCAGCCGCCCTCGACCCAGTCGGTGGCGGAGATGCGCACGAACACCGGTACGTCCTCGCCCACCGCCGCCCGGACGGCGGCGGTCACCTCGCGCACCAGCCTGGTGCGGTTCTCCGGGGAGCCGCCGTAGGCGTCGGTGCGGTGGTTGCTCAGCGGCGACAGGAACTCGTGCAGGAGGTAGCCGTGCGCGGCGTGCACCTCGACCACCCGGAAGCCGGCCGCCAGCGCGCGCCGGGCGGCCGCGGCGAAGTCGGCGACCACCCGCGCGATCTCCTCGCCGGTCAGCTCGGCGGGCACCCGGTAGCTCTCGTCGAACGGCACGGCGCTGGGCGCGACCGGCGTCCAGCCGCCGTCGGCGTCCGCGACCCCACCGCGTCGGGACGCAAACGGCGGGTGGGTCGAGCCCTTGCGCCCGGCGTGGGCCAGCTGCACGCCGGCCACGGCGCCGTTGGCGTGGATGAAGTCCACCACCGGCCGCCAGGAGGCGATGTGCGCGTCGTCCCACAGGCCGGTGTCGGCGGGCGAGATGCGCCCGACCGCCTGCACCGCGGTCGCCTCGGCGAGCACCAGGCCCGCGCCGCCGACCGCACGCGAGCCGAGGTGCACCAGGTGCCACTCGTTCGGGTGGCCGTCGCGCGCCGAGTACTGGCACATGGGGCTGACCGCGATGCGGTTGGGCAGCGTGACGGTGCGGAGGGTCAGCGGGCTGAACAGCTGGCTCACGTGCGGCTCCTGGAGACGTCCGGGCCCGACAGCGGCCCGCCGGCGGGTCAACCCGTGCAAGTCCACCGGATCGGCCCCTTGTTCCCCGCTGTGGCGCCCGTCCCACCTCGCCGGAGCTGCGCAATTCCATTCGATTCGGTATTGCGCCCGCATTCCCAGGTGATCTTCAATGGGGGTCGCCGGACAAAACGCCGAACAAGAGGACGCCAGTTACGCCCATTCGGGTGTACTGTCCGCAGCACGTTCGGGGAGACCATCACTTGCCGCCCGACGCAGGTCGGCCCATTCGAAGTCCCGCCGGTCACGACAGTAACAGGATCCACATGCTGCCCATGCCGACCACGATGACGCAGGATCCAGGGTGGCCCAGCAACAGCCTCCTGGGTCGCCTCCGAGACAACACCCGACAAGAACTGCTGAACATCGGCACGGTCGTGCGGTACACGGCCGACCGAGAGGTCATCGAACAGGACGCGAAAGACACTCACGTCCTGCTGCTGCTCGACGGTGTGGTCAAGGTGCAGACCACCGACGAGACGGGTGACACGGCGCTGCTCGCGATCAGAGTCGCGGGCGACCTGGTCGGCGAGATGGCGGCGCTGGACCAGAAGCCCAGGTCGGCCACGGTCGTCACGTGCGGTGACGTGGTCGCCAAGCTGATCACCAGCGGTGAGCTGATGAGCTTCCTGCACCGGCGCAACGACGTGTTCGTGGAATTGATCGGGATGATCAGCGACCGGCTCCGGTGGGCGAACCAGCGCCGACGGGATTTCCTGTCCCACCCGGCCGCCGAACGGGTGGCCAGGGTGCTGGCCGAATTGGTGCAGACCTACGGGCGCGAAGAGGCGCACGGGTGGACGTTGGGAATTCCGCTGACGAAGGTGGAACTCGCCTCGATCGCCGGCATGAAGCCCAGAACGGCCGAGAAGGCGTTCTCCGATCTGCGCAAAGCGGGGGTGGTGGTCAGTCACCTGAGGCGCGACGTGCTGGTACCCGATCTGGCGGGGCTGCGTAAATTCGCGGGCTTCTGACGCGAGACCGCATTTCTGCGGTATTCGCGCCGATGCAGTAGTCCACAGTGACTCTGCGCAGTCGTGTGTCCGCAGTGCGTCAGCACCCGTCGAAAGGCCGAGCCCATGAGCTTCCAGCGCAGTCTGCTGGTGTGTTGTGACCTGAAGAGCTACGGGTCGGCCGACGACCTGCTCCAACGCGACCTGCAGGAGCTGCTGGTGCGCAGCCTGGACCGGGCGGGGCAGGCCGCCGGTCTCGACCGCTCGGCGTGGCGGCGGCAGGCCAAGGGCGACGAGGAGTGGGCGGTGCTGCCCGCCACGACGCCGGAGGGCGACGTGGTGGACCGGTACGTCCGCGCGCTCGACGCCGAGCTGGCCGCCACCAACCGGTTCCGGGTGCCGGAGGCCAGGCTGCGGCTGCGACTGGCGATCCACTTCGGCACCACGGTCGAGGGCGCCAACGGCTACCCCGGCCAGGACGCGGTGCTGGTCAGCAGGCTGCTCGACAGCGCGGCCGCGCACGCCGCGCTGGAGCAGTCGCCGGCCGACCTCGTGGTGGTGCTGTCCGAGACGCTGTTCACCTCGCTGGTCGCGGCCCGGTACACCACGCTGCGGCCGGAGGACTTCCGACGCGTGGACGTGCGGGTGAAGACCTTCAGCGGCCACGGGTGGATGTGGCTGCCGAGCGGGAACGTGCACGAACTGGTGCTGGACGACGGGGCCGCCTCCGGCACCGCGCCCGGGATCACGCTCGACGCGGACGCGGTCGCGCCGGTCGTGGGCGGGCCGGTCGCGGGCGGGCCTCCCTCGGTCAACCAGAGCGCGGTGGCCACCGGCGGGTCCACGGTGGTCCAGGCCGGTCACGACGCGCACGTGTCGACCCAGCAGGCCGACGTGATCCAGCACTTCGACCGCAACGACCAGCGGGGCTCGCACTTCGGCCCGGTCTACCGCAAGGACACCGACGAAAGGGCATGAGGTGCGTGAGGAACCGCTGAGACTCCTGGCCGGCGCGACGGCCGGCGCGCTGGCGACGGTCGTGGACACCGAGCAGTGGCCCGACCTGCGCACGCGGGTGGCCGCGATCCTCGCGCCGGACCTGGTCGACCTGGTCAGCGCCCGGATGGACGAGGCGCGCCGCAGGCTCGTCGCGGTGCCGCGGGTGCGGCTGGAACTGGCGCGCGCCGAGTTCACCACCGAGTGGCGCGGTTCGATCCACACCATGCTGTGGGAACGCCCCGAGGCCGCCGGCCCCCTGCGCGCGGTGCTGCACGACGTGAGCCCCGCCCTGCCGCGGGTGGTCGGTGATTTCGCGGCCGGCGCCGGCACCCGGTGTTGATCGGCGATTCGGGGAACTCGGCGGTCACAGGTAGCGAATTTGTTTCGCCTTTCCGGTGGCCACTTCGTCGCGCGCCGCGGTGATGTCCGGGCGGTGCGCGACTTCCGGCACGCCGATTTCCCACCACGCGCCCGCTTCGGTCCAGGAGGACGGGTGGGTGCGAATCACGACCACGGCCGGGCGGTGTTCGGTTTTCGCGACCGAACGGGCTTTGCGGTAGGCGTCGCGCAGGCCGTCGAGGTCGTCCACCGGGAACGCCGCACACCCCATCGCGGCGGCGTGTGCGGCGAAATCGGTGCGCGGCGGCCGGGCGTGCGCGGTGCGGACGTCGGTGTAGAGGTTGTTGAAGCCGGCGCCGCCCTGACCGGTCTGGAGGCGGTGGATCACGGCGTACCCGTCGTTGTCGCACACCACGGCCACGAAACCGTGCCCGGCGAACGCCGCCGAGAACAGCTCCGAGTTGAGCATCAAATAGGAGCCGTCACCCAGGAGCGTGGTCACCACGCCGTCGGGCCGGGCGATCGCCGCGCCCCACGCGCCGGCCAGCTCGTAGCCCATGCAGGAGAAGCCGTACTCGACGTCCATGGTCGCCTCACCGACCGCGCGCCAGCCGCCGATCAGCTCGCCGGGCAGGCCGCCCGAGGCGGTCAGCACGTAGTCCTCCGGCGTCGACTCCTCGTTCACCACGCCCACGACCTGCGCATACGTCGGCGTGCCACCGGGGGCGCGCAACCCGTCGACGTGCGCGTCCCACTTCCGGCGCTCGTCGGCCGCGCGTGCGGCCCAGGTCGGGTCGGCCCGCCAGTCGCCGAGGTCGTCGGTGAGTTCGCGCAGGCCCTCGTCGGCGTCGGCGACCAGGGCGAGCGCGCCGTGCTTCACCGCGTCGAACCGGGCGGCGTTGAGGGAGACGAGCCGGACGTCGGGCGCGAACACGGTCCACGACGCGGTGGTGAAGTCCTGCAGGCGCGTGCCGACGGCCAGCACCACGTCGGCGTCGGCGGCCAGGGCGTTGGCCGAGGTCGAGCCGGTGATGCCGAGCGGACCGGCGTGCAGGGGGTGGTCGTGCGGGACGAGGGTGCGACCGGCGGTCGTCTCGGCGATCGGGAGCGCGTGCCGCTCGGCGAAGCGGATCGCCCGGCCCGCGGCGCGGGAGTAGCGGACGCCGCCGCCGAGGACCAGCAGCGGTCGGCGGGCCGCGCGGATCGTCGCGGCGGCTTCGTCGAGGTCACGCGTGTCCGGGCGGGGGCGCGACGGGCGGTGCATGACCGGGGTGAACAGGGCGTCCGGGAAGTCGAACGACTCGGCCTGCACGTCCTGCGGCAGGGCGAGCACGACGGGGCCGCAGTCGGCCGGGTCGGTCAGCACCCGCGCCACCTGGGGCAGGGTGTTGAGCAGCTGCTCGGGCCGGGTGATCCGGTCGAAGAGGCGGCTGACCGCGCGGAACGCGTCGTTGACCGTGGTCGTCGGGTCGCCGAAGTGCTCGACCTGCTGCAACACCGGGTCCGGCGCGCGGCTGGTGAACGTGTCGCCGGGCAGCAGGAGCAGCGGCAGGCGGTTGGCGTGGGCGACGCCCGCGGCGGTGACCATGTTCAGCGCGCCGGGGCCGATGGAGGAGGTGGCGACGCCGACCTGGCGGCGGTGGGTGGCCTTGGCGACGCCGACCGCGGCCAGCGCCATGCCCTGCTCGTTGTGACCGCGCCAGACCGGCAGGTCCGCGCGTGCTTCTTCGAGGGCGTTGCCGAGGCCGAGCACGTTGCCGTGGCCGAAGATCGCGAACACGCCGGGGAACAGCGGTGCCCGCGTGCCGTCGGACAGCTCGGTGCGTTGCGCGAGGAGCCAGCGGACCAGTGCCTGTGCGGTGGTGAGCCTCATCCGACCCGTCCTTCGGCGGTGGTGACCGGGCAGCGGGGGTCGGGTTCCAGGCTCGCCCAGGTGTCCCGGACCCAGGTGTGCGCGGGGTCGTCGCAGAACGCCATGGAGCGTTCGGTGTTCGGGCCGGCCAGCACGTTCAGGTAGTACATCGGGTAGCCGGGCGCGGCGACGCACGGGCCGTGGTAGCCGCGGGGGATGAGGAAGACGTCGCCGTCGCGGACCACGACGTCCTCGTCGATGGTGTCGGTGTCGGTGTCGCCGTCGCCGGTGTAGGTGCGGTGGAAGCCGAACCCGTCACGCGACGGGGTGATCTTGTCGCGGCCGGCGATGCGGAAGTAGTAGATCTCCTCGTTGACGACGTCGCACGTGTGGTCGTGCTTGTGCGGCGGGTAGGACGACCAGTTGCCGTCGGGGGTGATCAGCTCGCAGGCGATGAGCTTGTCGGCGTGGTCCCAGACGCCGGGCACGCCGAAGTTGGTGACCTGGCGGGTGGCGTTGCCCGCGCCCCTGACCTCGACCGGGACGTCCTCGGCCGGGCCGTACCGGGGGGTGAGCCGGCGGTCGCAGCGGGCCATCGGCAGCGCCACCTCGACGCCGTCCTTCGTGGACAGGCGCACCTCGGCGTCCCGCGGCACGTAGGCGAAGTCGGTCACCCGGGTGAAGACGGAGTCCCGCCCCCGCAGCTCGAACCGCTCCCCGGCCACCTCGACCACGCACCCGCCGGAGAGCGGAAGCACGAACGCCTCGTAGTCACCGGTCTCGAACGTGGTCGTCCCGCCGGGGTGCAGCAACAGGACGCGCAACCCGGCGTGATCCCACCCGGCGGTGTCGGCGGTGAGCTCGACGGCGTTCTCGCCGTGCGACAACGTGCCCAGCGGACGGTGCAGGCTCATCCCGCCCCTCCCCTTCTCATGCGCGGGCCCCTTCTCATGCGCCGACCCCTTCGCTCGCGGACTCCCGGGCCATGCGCAGCACCCGCGCCGCGGCTTCGACCGCGGCGGCCACGTCACCGTCCGGCGGGTAGAGCAGGGCGCGCCCGACGACCAACCCGCGCACCGTCGGGTGCTGCAGGGAGCGGCCCCATGAGGCCAGGTCGTCGCTCAGCCGCGCGGACGGCACGCCACCGAGCACGAGCGCGGGCAACGTCGTCGCGCCCAACACCTCGTCGGGCGACGGCGGCAGCTTGAGCCAGGTGAACGCCGACGTCGCGCCCAACCCGGCCGCGACGCTCGCGGCCCGCGCCAGCGCTGCGGCGTCGGTCTGCAGCACCAGCTCACCCGCCGCGTTCCGGGCGTAGGGCAGCGGCTCGACCATCGCCATCAGGCTGCGGTCGGCCAACGCCGACACCGCCGCGGCGCAGCTCTCCAGCGTCGGCGCGGTGCCCGCGTCGGAGTCGACCAGCCGCAGCAGCATCTTGCCGCCGTCCAGCCCGTTGCCCGCGATGGACGTGGGGTCGTAGGCGGTGAACCGATCGTCGATCTCCCAGGCCGCGCCCGCCAGGCCGCCGCGGTTCATGGAGCCGATGACGACCCTGTCGTGCAGGCCGTCGAGCAGCAGCAGCTCCTCGATCACGTCCGGCGTGCCGAGCACCCCGTCCACCGCCGGGTTCGCCAGTGCCGTGAGCAGCCGGTCCAGCAGCGCGCGGCGGTCGGCCATGGCCAACGGGTCGCCGCCGACGCCGAGTGCGCCGCGGGCCGGGTGGTCGGCCGCCACCAGGAACAGGGTGCCCCAGCCGGACAGCAGTTGGGTCCGCCGCCGGCGCGCCTGGTAGGCCCGGCGGATGGCGGCCGGGTCGGTCGCCCTGGTCTCCAGCAACCCCCACCACTGCTCGTCGGTGATCAACCGGCACCTCCCGCACGGCTGCGTGCACGGGACGGTGGGGTCGTCACCCGGAGGATCGGTCGATCTCGGCGTGGGTGCGCCCGTCGCGGCGTTGTCACAGGTGGTCCTCGATCTCGGTGGGTGTCGGCATGGCGTCGGCGCAGGCCAGTCGGCCCGCCACGAGGGCGCCGGCGACGCTCGCGTAACGGGCGGTCCGCCCCGGTTCCCAGCCCGCCAGCAGGCCGTGGGCCAGTGCCCCGCCGAACGCGTCACCGGCACCGAGGCCGCAGACGACGTCCACCGGGTGCGGTGGGATGGACCACGAGCCCGCGGCGGTCGCGAACAGGACGCCCTCACCGCCCTTCTTCACCACGGCCAACTCGACGCCGCGGCCCAGCAGGCGAGCCGCGGCCTCCTCCGGGTCCGCCGTGCCCACCGCCACCTCGACCTCCGCCCGGTTGCCCACGGCCACCGTCACGTGGTCGAGCATCCAGGCGATCTCCCGGCGCGCGGTCGGCACGTCGGGCCAGAACATCGGCCGGTAGTCGAGGTCCAGGACGGTGTGCGTGCGGCGGGCCCGGTGTTCCAGGATCCGCCGTTGGGTGGCACGGGCGGGCATCGCGGAGACACCCGTCCCGGTGACCCACAGCAGCGGCACGTCGGCCACCAGGTCCCACGGCACGTCCTGCTCGGTGAGCGCCAGGTCCGGCGCGAGGGGCGCGCGGTAGAACAGCAGCGGTGGGTCCTCGGGTGGGTCGAGGGCGCAGAACACCACGGGCGTCCGGAGGTCCGGCGCGGTGCCCACGTAGGACGACGACACGCCGAAGGACTCCAGCGCGGAGCGGACGTACGGGCCGAAGCCGTCCGGACCGACCTTCGTCAGCACCGCGGCGGAACGGCCCAGGCGCGCCGCGGCCACGGCCACGTTCGTCGCCGTGCCGCCGAGCGACTTGGCGAACGTCCGCACCTCCGCCAACGGCACGCCGCTCTGCTCGGGGTAGAGGTCGACCCCGACCCGGCCGACGGTGAGCACCTCGACCGTCATCCGTCGACACCCCGCAGTTCGTGGGCCAGCGCGTCCAGCTCCACCCCGCCGGCCATCTGCCGGGTCAGCTCCTCCAGGCCGATCTCCGACTTCCGGTAGGCCCCCAACGCCCGTCCGCGCTTGAGCAGCAGGAACCGGTCGCCGACCGGGTAGGCGTGGTGCGGGTTGTGGGTGATCAGCACGACACCCAGGCCGCGGTCGCGCGCCTGCGCCACGTACTTCAGCACCACACCGGCCTGCTTGACCCCGAGCGCCGCCGTCGGCTCGTCCAGGATCAGCACCTTCGCCCCGAAGTGCACGGCCCGCGCGATCGCCACGCACTGCCGCTCGCCGCCGGACAGCGTGCCCACGGGCTGCTCCACGTCCCGCAGGTCGATGCCCATCTCGGCCAACGCGCGCCGCGTCACCTCCCGGGCCCGCCGCCGGTCCAGGAAGCGGAACGGGCCGAACCCGACGGTCGGCTCCGAGCCGAGGAAGAAGTTGCGCCACACGCTCATCAGCGGCACCACGGCCAGGTCCTGGTAGACGGTGGCGATGCCCAGGTCGAGGGCTTCGCGCGGCGACGAGAACCGGACCGGCGAGCCGTCCACCAGGTACTCGCCGGAGTCGTGCTGGTGCACGCCCGCCAGGACCTTGATCAACGTGGACTTGCCCGCGCCGTTGTCGCCGAGCACGCACGTCACCTCGCCGGCGTCGACCGAGGTCGAGACGTCGTTCAGCGCGATCACGCTGCCGTGGGTCTTGCCGATCCCGCGGACCTCCAGCAGGGTCCGACCTGTCGGGAGGCTCATCGCCGCACCCTCTCCGCCCGCCGCCGCAACGCGTTGTTGACCAGCACGGCGGCCAGCAGCATCACGCCGAGGAACAGCTGGAACCAGTCCGAGTTCCAGTTCGCGTAGACGATGCCCTGCCGGGCCATGCCGAAGATGAGCGCGCCGATCGCGGCACCGACCGCCGAGCCGAACCCGCCGGTCAGCAGGCACCCGCCGATCACCGCGGCGATGATGAACTGGAACTCCAGCCCGATGCCCTGGTTGGCCTGCACGCTGGTGAACCGCAGGATGTTGATCGACCCGACCAGCCACGCCGCGCCCGCCGTGGTCATGAACAGCAGGACCTTGGTACGCACCACGGGCACGCCGACGGCGCGCGAGGACAGCGCCGACCCGCCGACCGCGTAGATCCAGTTCCCGAACCGCGTGCGCACCAGCACGAGGGCCGCCACGACCGTGACCAGGATCCACCACGCGATCGACACGTAGAACGTCGCGCCGCCGAGGGTGAACGTCGAGGCGAACAGGAACCCGGCCGACGGGTAGCCCTCGGCGGACCGCATGCCCGACACCTGCACGGTGCCGGTCACCAGCCTGGTCACGCCGAGGTTCAGGCCCTGCAACGCCAGGAACGTGCCCAGCGTGACGATGAAGCTGGGCAGCCCGGTGCGCAGCACCAGCCACCCGTTCAGCGCGCCGACCGCCAGTGCGAACACCAGCGACGCGAGCAGCGCGAGCCACACGTTCCAGCCGAGCCGGGTGGCCAGGACGGCCGTGACCAGCGCGGTGGAGGCGGTCATCACGCCGGCGGACAGGTCGAACTCGCCGCCGATCATGAGCAGCGCCACCGCGACGGCCATGATGCCGAGCGTGGACGCGTCGTCCAGCCAGGTCGCCACACCGCCCGTGCTGAGGAACCGCTCGGTCACCGCGGCGAAGAACACGAAGACCAGCAACGCGCCGAGCAGCGCGCCGATCTCGGGTCGGAGCACGAGCCGGTCGACCAGCCGAGCCGAGCCGACCCGCTCGTCCGGTGGTGCGGCCGAAGGCGCTGTGGTCACGGAGGTTCCTCCTCAGCGGGTGCCGCGCTCGGCGTACTCGGCCACCTTGTCCACGTTGGACTTGTCGACGAAACCGGGCCCGGTGAGCACCGGCTTGCCGCCGCCGACGGTGTTGGCGTTGTCGCGGTAGAGCTTGATCAGCACGACCGGCAGGTAGCCCTGCTCGTACTGCTGCTGGTCGACGGCGAACAGCACGTCACCGGCCTTGATCGCGGCGGTGACGTCGGCGTTGAGGTCGAACGTGGCGACCGCGGCCTTCGACGACGCGCCCTTGACCGCGCTCACCGACGACACCGCGACCTGCGGGTTGAGCGCGAGCACCGCGTCGACCGACGGGTCGGTCTGCAACGCGCCCTTGATCCGGGACTCCACGTCGGTGGGGTTGTTGATGTCCACCTGGAGGTTGGTGACGGTGCCGCCGAAGCCGGTGCGCGCGCCGTCGCAGCGCTGGTTGAGGCCGACGTTGCCCGCCTCGTGGATCACGCACAGCAGCTTGGTCTTGCCGGCTTGCTTCAGCTTCTGCCCGGCCTGCTCGCCCGCGACGTCCTCCTCCTGGCCGACGTGCGCCAGCGCGCCGAACGACGTGCTCTTGTCCGAGCCGGAGTTGATGGTGACGACCGGGATGCCCGCCTTGACCGCGTTCTCGATCGAGGTCCGCAACGCGTCCGGGTTGGCCATCGACACCACGATGCCGCCGACCTGCTGCGAGACCGCGTTGTCGATCAGGGTGGACTGCCGGCCGGGGTCGCCGTCGGAGTTGTAGTCGACCGTGACGCCGAGCTGCTTGCCCGCGTCGGTGGCGCCGTTCTTCACCACGTTCCAGAACGCGTCGCCCGCCGAGCCGTGGGTGACGACGGCGACGCGCAGGTCACCGGTCGTCGGCGCCTGGGCCGCACCGGTGTTCGTCGTCGCGGTGTTCTCCGCGCCGGGGCCGCTGCACGCGGCGAGCAGCGCGAGGCCGGTCAGTGCCAGTCCGACGCGGGCGGTGCCCGCGAGCAAAGCCTTTCGAGTGGACGTCATCGTCTCTCCTCGCCGGGGGTGGTTCAGTTGGCGGTGAACTGGGTCAGGTGCGCGAGGCTGCGCGCGGTGTCGCGCACCGGTGTGTCGAGCGGGCTGTCGTCGCCGAGCGCGGTGTCCTGCTCCAAGACGTACCAGCCGGTGTAGCCCGCGTCCCGGAGGAACGCGACCAGGGCCGCCACGTCCACGTCGCCCTCGCCCAGCGGCACGTACATCCGCCGCTGCACGGCGGCCATGTACGCGATGTCCCCGTCGCGCACGGTGGCCGCGATGTCGGCGCGCACGTCCTTGAGGTGCACGTGCCCGATCCGCCCGGGGTGGCGGCGGGCCAGGTCGACCGGGTCCGTGCCGCCGATGAGCAGGTGGCCGGTGTCCAGGCAGAGGTCGAGGTCGGAGTCGGCGAGGAACCGCTCGACCTCGGCGGTGCGCTCGACGTGCGTGCCGACGTGCGGGTGCAGCACGGTGCGCAGACCGTGGTCGGCGGCCCGGTCGCGGACGAGCGCGGCGGTGTCGATCAGGGTGCGCCACTGGTCGTCGGTGAGCGCGGGGCGCTCGTCGTAGCCGTCGAGGCCGGTGGCGGCGGCCAGCACGAGCACCTCCGCGCCGGCGGCGGCCAGCAGGGCGGCGACCCGGTCGGCCTCGTCCACTGCGGACCGCGCGCCGGTGTGCAGCGGGACCGCCAGGAACCCGCCGACCAGCGTGAGCCCGTGCTCGTCCAACAGGCTTGTCAACGACGACGGTTCGGCGGGCAGGTAGTCGGGCGGACCGAGTTCGGTGGCCCGCAAGCCCAGCGACGCCATCTCCGCGAGCACGGTCGCGGGTTCGAGGACCCTGCCCCAGCCCGGCACTTCGCAGACACCCCACGAAATCGGCGCACCGGCGATCTTCACGCCACGACCTCCGCCTGGATCCGGACCGGAGCGCCCGAGCGCCGCGACCGCTCACAGGCCTCGGCGAGTCGAAGGCTGATCAGACTCTCCCGCGCGGGCGACGGGTTCGCCACCGCGCCCGCCACCACCTGCGCGAACGTGGCCACCTCGGTCAGGTAGGCGCGGTGGAAGCGCTCCGCGAAGCCGGGGTAGGCGTCGTCCGCGGCCTTCGGTCCCTCCGGTTCCAACGACGTCAGCGGCGTGCGCGGGTCGAGGCCGACGGCCAGCGAGTCCCGGCTGCCCAGCACCTCGATGCGGTGGTCGTAGCCGAGCGGGTCGTGCCTGCCGCCCGCGAGGGTGGCGTGCGCGCCGCCCTCGAACCTCAGCAGCACCACGGCGTTGTCCACGTCGTCGGCATCGGCGAACGCCTGGTCGACCAGCACCGACCCCGACGCGTACACCTCCACCACAGGCTCGCCCACCAGCCACGGCACCGCGTCCAGGTCGTGGATCAGCAGGTCGCGGAAGATGCCGCCGGACTGCGGCAGGTAGCCGAAATCGGGCGGCTGGGCGTCGTTGCCGAGCGCGCGGACCAGGTAGACCTCGCCGACCTCGCCGGTCCGGATGCGCCGGTGCAGCTCGGACACCGCCGGGTCGAACCGGCGCTGGAACCCGACCAGCACCTCCACCCCGGACGCCTCCACGTCGTCCACCAACGCGCGCATCTCGTCCAGGTGGCTCGCGATCGGCTTCTCGCACAACGTGGGCACGCCCGCCGCGATGGCCGCGCGCAGCAACGCCGGGTGCGTGGTCGTGGGCGTGGCCAGCAGGACGCCGTCACAGGCCGTGAGCAACGCGTCGAGGTCGTCCACGCTCCCGGTGCCGGGCAGATCGGCCGACGCCCGCGCCGCGCGGCCGGGCACCGGGTCGAACAGCAGCACCTCGTCGACCTCGTCGAGGGTGGCCAGGTTGGTGGCGTGCATGGTGCCGATCCGGCCGACTCCGGCAACTCCGATGCGCATCCGGCTGGTCTCCGTCCTGGTAGAGGCGCTCCGGCGTTAGAGCGCTCTATTTGTTGGAGCGCTCCAATGCTGTAACGTCCGTCACACCGGTGTCAAGGGCGCGTTTCCCGCTCGGCCGGTCCACCACAGGCCGCAGGAGGGAGGCACCGGTGGCCAGACCCACGATGGAAGACGTCGCGGCACGCGCCGGGGTGTCCCGCGCCCTGGTGTCGTTGGTCATGCGGGGATCACCGAAGGTGAGCGACCAGCGGCGCGCGGCCGTGCTGAAGGCGGCCGAGGAGCTGGGGTACTCGCCGCACGCGATGGCGCGCTCGTTGGCCAGCCGCACGTCGCACGTGCTCGGCGTGATGGTGTCGGACCTGCACAACGCGTTCTTCGCGGAGGTGGTGGACGGGCTGGACTCGGTCGCGACCGAGCACGGCTTCGACCTGATCATCAACACCGGTGGCCGCAGCCCGGCGCGGGAACGGCGGGCGTTGCGGAGCCTGCTGTCGTTCCGGCCGGCGGGCCTGGCCCTGCTGTCGCCGGTGGTGCCGACCGCGGACATCGGCCGTGCGGCGGACCAGGCGCCGGTGGTGCTGGTGGCGCGGTCGTCCCGGCTGGCCACCGTGGACACCGTGAACGACGACGGTGAGCGCGGCATCGCGTTGGCGGTGGACCACCTGGTGTCGTTGGGGCACGAGCGGATCGCGCACCTGGACGGCGGCGAGGGCTCGCGGGCCGCGCCCCGCAGGCGCGGGTACCTGGCCGCGATGGCGTCGCACGGGCTCACGCCGCGGGTGGTCGCCAGCGAGTACACCGACGCGGCCGGGGCGCGCGCCGTGCGGGGCCTGCTGGGCGACATGCCGACCGCGATCGTCTCCTGCAACGACTTCAACGCGGTCGGCGCGATCTCCGCGCTGGAGGACGCCGGGTTCCGCGTGCCGCGGGACGTGTCGGTGGTCGGCTACGACAACACCTCGCTGGCCGCCCTGCGGCACGTCTCGCTGACCACGATCGACCAGCCGCGCAACGAGTTCGGCCGGCTCGCCGCCGCGGCCCTGCTGCAACGGGTGCGCGGCGAGCGGGCCGAGCCCGTGCGCCACCTGCTGCGCCCGTCGCTGGTCGTCCGCTCGACCACCGCCCCGCCGATCAGGTCAGCTTGAGCCCCACCACGCCGAGCACGATCAACGCCAGGCACGCCAGCCGCAGCGGCGACGCGCTCTCACCGGCGTGGACGCCCACCAGGACGACGCCGACGGCGCCGAGGCCGACCCACACCGCGTAGGCCGTGCCGACGGGCAGGTCGCGCATGGCGATCGCGAGCATCGCGAAGCTCGCCACCGCCGCCGCGATCCCGACCGCGGTGGGCACCGGACGGGTGAAGCCGGCCGACCGGCCGACGGCCGTGGCCCACACGACCTCCAACAACGCCGCGGCCAGCAGCAGCAACCAGGCCACGGCTACGCCACCGCGCCCGCGTCCACGACGAACGCCGCACCGGTGACGTTGCGCCCGCCGTCGCCTGCCAGGTGCGCCACCGTCGCGGCCACGTCCTCCGGGTCGCAGTAGCGGCCGAGCGCGGTGTGGCGGCGCTCCTCGTCGGCGTCCGGTCCGTCGGCCGGGTTCATCTCGGTGTCGGTCGAGCCGGGGTGGACCAGGTTGACCGTGATGCCGCGCGGGCCGAGGTCGCGGGCCAGGCCCTTGGTCAACCCGATCAGCGCCGACTTGCTCATCGCGTAGAGCGCCCAGCCCGGGTACGGCACCCGCTCGGCCAGGCTGCTGCCGATGTTGACGATCCGCCCGCCCGCCGCCATGTGCGGCACGACCGCCTGGACCAGCACGAACGCGGCCCGTGCGTGGATCGCCAGGATCCGGTCGACCTCCTCCACGGCGACGTCCTCGAACGGCCCGCACGGGGCGATGCCCGCGTTGTTGACCAGGACGTCCAGGCCGCCGAACGCGGTCGCGGCCCGCGCCGCGGCGTCACGCAGGGCGTCGACGTCGGTGGCCTCGGCTCGCACCGCGAGCGCGCGCACGCCGGAGGCCGTCATCTCCTCGACCACCGCATGTGCCCGGTCGGCCGCACGTGCGTACGTGATGGCCACGTTCGCACCGTCGCGGGCCAACCGCTTGGCGATCGCCGCCCCGATCCCCCGACTGCCGCCGGTGACCAACGCGGCCTTGCCTTCGAGCTGCCCCATCGCTTCCCCCAAGTAACCGGAACTAGTTCCGCTTGAGCATAAGCGGAATCAGTTCCGGTTGTCGAGGTGCGGGTTAAGCTGCCGGGGTGACGCGGGAGCGGGCCGACGCCGCCAAGAACCGGGCGAAGATCCTGGCCGCCGCCACCGAGATCGTGGCCGCACGGGGCATCGAAGGCCTGGCCATGGCCGACGTCGCCGCCGCGTCCGGCGTGGGGGTCGGCACCCTCTACCGCCGCTTCGGCGACCGATCAGGCCTGGCCCACGCGTTGATCGACGCCTCGGAGCACGAGTTCCAGGCCGCGTTCCTCACCGGCCCGCCGCCGGTCGGCCCCGGCGCGCCCGCCGCCGACCGGATCCGGGCGTTCCTGCACGCCCTGGTCGACCGCACGCTCGCGCAGCTGGACCTGCTGCTGATGGCCGAGACCACCGGCCCGTTCGCCCGCTTCGGCGGCGCCTACGACGTCCACCACCGCCACCTGACCGTCCTGCTCACCCAAGCCCGCCCGGACGTGGACGCCGCGTTCACCGCGGACGCCCTGCTCGCCCCGCTGGCCGCCAACCTGGTCGCCCACCGGAACACCGGGCCCGACACGGTCAAAGCCGGCCTCGACACCCTGCTGGACGGCCTGCTCACCGGCTAGGCGCGAGTCAGCCGATCCACAAGACCAGCAGCAAGTCGACCCGCCGCTGGTCGTCCAGGACCAGGTACACGAGGCTGCCCCGGCCATCGGGTCCGAAGGCCAAGACGCGCATCGGGCCATCAGGACTGCGCCGGTGGTACGGCCGACCGTGCCACGGTGCGACCTCCAGCGTGGTCCGGGCTTCGGCGAACGGGGCCAAGGCTTCGGGCGGGAGCGCGTCGACCTGCGGCTGCGAGACGTCGTCGGTGGTGACGGTGTACAAGAAGGCGCCGGTCAATCCAGTCCGAGCCGGGCCTTGGTGGTGGCCAGCGGCTCGTCGGCCGCGATCCGGTCACCGGTGAGCTTCGCCGCGGCGCGGCGGTAGAGGGCGCGGTGGGCCTCAGCCCCCTGGGCAGCGGTGATCCGGGCGACGAACCGCCACGACTCCAGCGTCTCGAACAGCTCCGTCAGGTCCAGCGACTCGGTGGCGCGGGCCATGACCTCTCGCCACTCCCGGTCGAACTCGGCCGCCTCTTCGGGAATGAGCGCCGCGCGCACCCGGGCGGGCGAGGCGTCGGCGAACGACGGCCCGCCCCGGCCCTGCCGCGGTCCGGGAGTTGCTGCTGCGGTCACACAACCACGATAGCGGCCGCCACCACGCGAAGAACATCGCCAGGACCACCGGGGCGTGGGACGGCCGGCCGGGCTCCTGGCACGGAGTCCGGCCGGCGGGGTCGGGTCAGGCGTTCACCTTCGGCCGGTCGGGGCGCGGTGGCGCCTCGGTCGGCGGGGTGGGCTTGCGGAACAGGCGGCGGGCCAGGGGCCAGGCCAGCAGGACCGCCACGATGCCGTAGACGACCAGTGCGAACGGGGTGTTGACCAGGCCCGTCAGCGAGCCGTCGGACAGTTGCAGCGCACGCCGCATCTGCTGTTCGGCGGCCGGGCCGAGGATGACCCCGAGGATCGCGGGCAGCACCGGCAGGCCGTAGCGGCGCATCACGAAGCCGAGCACGCCGATCACGAACATCACCAGCAGGTCGAACACGTCGGCGTTCACCGCGTACGCACCCACGCCGGCGAAGAACAGGATGCCCGCGTACAGGTACGGCCGCGGGATGCCCAGCAGCTTCGCCCACACCGGCGCGAGCGGCAGGTTGAGCACCAGCAGCAGGCACAGGCCGATGAACAGCGACGCGATCAGGCCCCAGACCAGCGCGGACTCCCGCTCGAACAGCAACGGCCCCGGCTGGATGCCGTACTGCTGGAACGCCGCCAGCATCACCGCGGCCACCGCCGTGGTCGGCAGGCCGAGGGTCAGCATCGACACCAACGTGCCCGCCGCGGACGCGCTCGCCGTGGCCTCGGGGCCGGCCACGCCCTCGATCGCCCCCTTGCCGAACTCCTCGCGGTGCTTGGAGAGCCGCTTCTCCGCCACGTACGACAGGAACGTCGGGATCTCCGCGCCGCCGGCCGGGATCGCGCCGAACGGGAACCCGATCACCGGGCCGCGCAGCCACGGCTTCCACGACCGCCGGAAGTCCTCGCGGCCCAGGAACGCCCGGCCGACCGGGATGGGCCGGGCGGGCTTGCGCCGCAGGTGGGCGGCCACCCACAGGGACTCGCCGACCGCGAACAGGGCCACCGCCACCACGACCACGTCGATGCCGTCGGCCAGGTGCAGCGACCCGAACGTGAGCCGTTGCTGCCCGGTCATCTCGTCCAGCCCGACCAGGCCGATGGTGAGGCCGATGAGCAGGGACGCGAAGCCTCGCACGCGGGACGCGCCGAGCACGGACGTGACCGCGATGAACGCCAGCACCATGATCGCGAAGAAGTCCGGCGCGCCGATGTCCACGGCGAACTTCGCCACCGTCGGCGCGAGCAGCACGAGCAGCAGAGTGCCGATGGTGCCGCCGACGAAGTGCCCGATGGCGGCCGCCGCAAGCGCTTGCGAGCCGCGTCCCTTGCGCGCCATCGGGTTGCCGTCGATCGCCGCGACCACCGCCGCGCTCTCACCCGGCGTGTTGAGCAGGATCGACGTGGTCGAGCCGCCGAACATGCCGCCGTAGTAGATGCCGGCGAACATGATGAACGCCCCGGTCGGCTCCAGGCCGTAGGTGACGGGCAGCAGCAGCGCCACCGCCATGGCCGGCCCGATCCCCGGCAGCACGCCGATCGCCGTGCCCAGCAGCACGCCCAACGCGGCCAGCGCCAGGTGCGTCGGCGTCAGCGCGGTCGCGAATCCTTCGAGCAGGTTGTTGAACGAGTCCACGTCAGAACATCCCCACCAGCGGTCCGCCGGGCAGAGGCACGCCCAGGAGGTTGTTGAACAGCAGGAAGGTCGCCACCGACAGCCCGGCGGCGAGCAGGGGGTCGCGGACGGGGTTGCGGCTGCCCAGCGCGTAGGCCGCGCCCCAGAACAGGACCGCGCCGGAGATCGGGAACCCGACCACCCCGATCAGCGCCGCGTTGGCCAGGAACGCGCCGCACAGCAGCAGCACGGTCCGCCAGTCGGCCGGGGCGGTGAGGTCGACGTCCTCGCCGCCCTCCGCCTCACCCCGCCCGCCGCGCAGCACGTCCCGCGCGAGCAGCGCGGCGACGACGAGCAACCCGACGCCGACCACCACCGGCACCGCCTTCGGCCCCACCGGGCCGCGCTGCGCGAAGTCGGTGTGGATCCGGATCGCGTCGACCAGGACCAGCACACCCAACCCGACCAGCACCGCGGACACGCCGAGCTCCGAGCGCTCCCGCAGCCACGCCCTGCTCAAGGGCTTGCTCGGGGTACCGCTCCGGGCTTCGTTCACGGCTTCGTGCACGCCCAACCCTCCACTCATGCCAACCCCAGGTCCTTGAGCACGGTCGCCACCCGGTCGTTCTCCTCGCGCAGGAACGCGCCGAACTCGTCACCCGGCGCGAACGCGTCCGTCCAGCCGTTGCGGGACAGCGCCTCCCGCCACTGCGGTGTGCCGTGCAGGTCGGTGAACAGGTCCACCAGCCGGGCCCGGTCGGCCTCGTCGATGCCCGGCGGCGCGACCACGCCGCGCCAGTTGTTGAACTCGACGTCCACTCCGGACTCGCGCAGCGTCGGCGCGTCCACACCGGACAGCCGCGACCCGCCGGTCACCGCGAGCACCCGGATCTGCCCGGCCTCGATCTGGTCGCGGTACTCGCCGACGCCCGACACGCCGAACGCCACCTTCCCGCCCAGCACCGACGCCAGCAGCTCGCCACCGCCGTCGAACGGGATGTAGTTGACCTGCCGCGGGTCGAGGCCGACCGCCTTGGCGATCAGCATCGGCGCCAGGTGGTCCGGGCCGCCGGGCGAGGAGCCGCCGCCGACCGTGACCGCGCCCGGGTTCGCCTTCCAGGCGCCCACCAGCTCGTCCAGCGTCCGGTACGGCGAGTCCTTGCCGACCACGACGATGTCCGGCTCCTCGATGAGCTTCGCGATCGGCGTGGTGTCCAGCAGCGACGACGGCGCCTTGTTCGTGTAGACGCTGCCGACCACGCCCAGACCCATGGACATCACGAGCTTGCCGTTGCCGCGCTCGCTGACCGTGCGGCCCAGGCCGACCGTGCCGCCCGCGCCGGGCAGGTTGAACACCTCGGTGTTGCGGATGAGCTCCGCGTCCTCCATCGCCTTCGCGGCGGTGCGCGCCGTGACGTCGTAGCCGCCGCCCGGTGCGTTCGGCACCAGCACGCGCAGGCTGCGCAACGACGCCGTGGTGTCCGCGCCGGACGTCAGCAGCGGCGGCACGAGGACGACGACCGCCAACGCGCCGCCGACCGCGAGCCAGTTCCTGATCCGCACTGTGATCCCCGCCTCTCTTCCGCGTGGTTGGACATGTTGCACTCGTGTAAACAGGGAAGTCCCGCTTGCGCGCCTAAGGGTTCTTTTGTTCTTTGTGGTCACGGGAGGTGCTGGTTGACCAAGAAGGTGCTGCGTGGTCGGGGGTCGCTCGCCCGCCAGCTGCTCGGGTGGCAACTGGTGGTGGTCGTGGCGCTGCTCTGCGCGGTGGGCGCGCTGTCCGTCGTCCAAGCGGGTAACAACTTCCGCACGACCGAGGGGCGGCGGATGCTGTCCGTGGCCGAGGACGTGGCCGCCACGGCGGGCGTGCGGGCGTCGTTGGCCGACCCGCTGCGGCACTACGCGCTGGCGCCGTTCGCGGAGAGCGCCCGCAGCCTGTCCGGCGCCAGCTACGTGATCATCACCGATCCGGCGCGCGAGGTCCTGACCTCGCCGGACCCCGGTCAGGTCGGCGAACCGCTCGACGTCGGCGGCAGCACCGCGCTGCGCGGCCGGTCGTGGGTGGGGGAGCTGGGCGGCGCGACCGCGGCGCACGTGCCCGTGATCGGCGACGACGGCGCGGTGATCGGGCTGGTCGCGGCCGGGCGGCAGGCGCCGGGGTTCTGGGACGGTGTGCTGGACTCGCCGGACAACGCGCTGCGGCTGCTCGGCGTCGCGCTGGTCATCGGCGTCGCCGGGTCGCTGCTGCTCGCGCGGCGGGTGAAGAACCAGACCCTGGGCCTGGAGCCGCACGAGATCACCGCGCTGGTCGAGTACCGGGAGGCACTGCTGCACGGCATCAAGGAGGGCGTGGTCGCCCTCGACCCGCAGCACCGGATCACCCTGGTCAACGACCACGCGCGCGACCTGCTGGCGTTGCCGCCGGACGCGGTGGGGCGCGCGGTGGCCGAGCTGGACCTGGACGAACGGCTGCGCGACGTGCTGACCGGCCGGGCGACCGGCGTGGACCAGCTCGCGCTGACCGGCGGCCGGGTGCTGACGCTGAACTACATGCCGCTGGACGTGCACGGCGCCGTGGTGACCCTGCGCGACCGCACCGAGCTGACCACGTTGCGGGACGAGCTGGACGCGAACCGGCACGCCACCGACACCCTGCGGGCGCAGGCGCACGAGTTCAGCAACCGCCTGCACACCATCGCGGGCCTGGTCGAGCTGGGCGAGTACGACGAGGTGCGCGGGTTCATCAGCCGCATCAACACCGCGCAGGGCGCGTGGCGCGCGGAGGTCGCCTCGAAGGTCGCCGACCCGGCGGTGGCGGCGCTGCTGATCGCCAAGTCGAGCCTGGCCGCGGAACGCGGCATCGGGCTGCGGATGGCGCCGGACAGCTCGCTCGGCGCGGTGGACGAGGCGTTGTCCACCGACCTGGTCACGGTGGTCGGGAACCTGGTGGACAACGCGTTGGACGCGCTGGCGGAACGGGGCTGGATCGAGGTGTCGGTGCGGTCGACGTCCGACGAGGTGGTCGTGGTGGTGCGGGATTCCGGGCCCGGTGTCGCGGCCGGGTTGGCCGAGGAGGTGTTCCGCCACGGGTTCACCACCAAGGCCGCCGAACAGGGTCGACGGGGGCTCGGGTTGGCGTTGATCCGGCAGACCTGCCTGCGGCGTGGCGGATCCGTGCGGGTGCACAACGAGGGCGGCGCGGTGTTCACCGCCCGGCTGCCGGTGGAGGTGCCGGTGTGATCAGGGTCCTGGTGGTGGACGACGACTTCATGGTCGCGAAGGTCCACAGTGGATACGTGGCGCGGACGCCCGGCTTCGAGGTGGTCGGCGTGGCGCACAACGGCGCGGACGCGGTGCGGTCGGTGCGGGAGCTGCGGCCGGACCTGGTGCTGCTGGACGTGTACCTGCCCGACGTCGACGGGTTGACCGTGCTGCGGGAGCTGCGCGGGTTGGCCGACGACGTGGACGTCATCGTGATCACCGCGGCGACGGACGTGGAGACGGTGCGCAGCGCCATGCGCGGCGGGGTGCTGCACTACCTGATCAAGCCGTTCGAGTACGCGGCGCTGCGCGACCAGCTGGCCCACTTCGCCGCGTTGGACCGGCGGCTGGACCAGCTCGCGTCGGCCGGTCAGGCGGACGTGGACCAGGTGTTCGGCGCGCGGCCGCGCAGCTCTCCCGTGCTGCCGAAGGGGTTGACCGCGCAGACCGCCGCACTGGTGGAGCGCGTGCTGCGGGAGCGCCCGGTGACGGCCAGCGAGTGCGCGGACGCCACCGAGCTGGCCCGCGTGTCGGCCCGCCGGTACCTGGAGCACTTCGTGAGCACGGGCAAGGCCGAGGTGCGGCTGAAGTACGGCGGCACCGGGCGCCCGGAACGCCTCTACGTCTGGCTGGGCTGACCGGGCTGGTCGGGCCGGTCGGGCCGGCCGCTCTTGCGCACGAGCAGGTAGCACTGCCGGGTCTTCTCCCACTTCGGGTCGACCGGCTCCCGCTCCAGCCGGGTGTGCGGCTCGAACCCGGCCTCGGCGAGCTGGTCGAGCACCCGGTCCGGGTTCAGCCGGAACACGTCCAGCAGGATGTCGTGCCCGTAGCCCTGCTCGTACCGCCGGACCTCGTCGCCCACCTGGAACGCCATCAGCAGCAAGCCGCCGGGCGCGAGGACGCGGTGGAACTCGGCGAACACCGCCGGGTGCCGCTCCCACGGCACGTGGATCACCGAGTACCAGGCCAGCGCACCGCCGAGCGAGGCGTCGGGCAGGTCGAGGTCGAGCATCGAGCCCACCTCGAACCGCACGTCCGGGTGCTCGCGGCGGGCCACCGCGACCATCTCCGGCGACAGGTCGACGCCGAACACGTCCACGCCCAGCTGCCTGAGGTGGCCGGAGATCCGGCCCGGGCCGCAGCCGATGTCGGCGACCCGACCGCGCACCAGCTCGGCGAACAGGCCGAGCACCGCCCGGTCCGCCGGGATCTCGGCGAGCAGGTCGCGCGCGAGGTCGGCATAGCTGTGGGCGACGGTGTCGTAGGCGGTGCGCGCCATGGTGAGGAATTCCGGCTCGGTCACGCCGGAACCCTAGTCCCAGCCCCCGCCGCGCCTGCCCTGCTTGGTCTGGGCGCGGCGCTTCTTCTCCGCGATCCGGCGTTCCTTCGAGCCCTTGGTCGGCTTGGTCGCACGGCGCACGGGCGGTGGCGCGGCGGCGGCGTCACCCAGGAGCCGGGCCAGCCGTTCGCGGGCCGCCTGGCGGTTCTGCAACTGCGCCCGGTGCTCGCTGGCCACGACCGTGAGCACGCCGTCCACCAGGCGCTTTTCGAGGCGACCGAGCATCCGGGCGCGCAACCACTCGGGCACCGACGGCGAGGCAGCCAGGTCGAAGCTCAGCTCGACCCGGCTGTCCGCCGTGTTCACGCCCTGTCCGCCGGGACCCGAGGACCGGGAGAACCGCTCGCTCAACTCGGCCGCCGGTATCACCAGCGTCCGCGTCACGGTCAGGTCGTCGGCCACCCGTACAGGTTAGAAGGTCAGCCCGGGCACAGTCGCCAGCTTTACCAGCTCGTCCACCGTCATCGGCTGCGGCCCGCCCACCGCCGGCGTCGTGTCGTAAGGGCCTTCGCTGCGGTCCTCGATGCCCTGGGCCGACACTTCGAGCTTCCGACCGTCGGGGAGCTTCGTGGTGACCCTGATGAGATCGCCCGGGACGTCCGGCCCGCGCTCGACCTTGTACTCACGGCCGTCGGGCGTGGTCCGCACCTCGCACGTGCGGTCGGCCGACTGGAAGGTGATCGCCTCACAGCCCTCGTACGGGCGCGCGACCAGCTCCACCGTCACGATGGCACTGCCGCGGGCGTCGAACACCTCCGCGTGGGCCTTGTAGAACGCTCCCCACGCCTCGAACTCCCAGGGGCCGTACTCCGCCCCGGCAGGGCTGTGCGTCCGCATGGCCGGGATCGCGCCCGAGTCGCGCAGGACCCCGGTCAGCTCCGCCGCCCGCTCGTCCGACAGGCCCGGGTCCAGTGGCTTGGTGTGCGGACCAGGCCCGGATCGCCGGACCGACGTCCGCGGCTCGGCCGTGCTCGCCTGCCCCGCGTCCGGACCGCCGCCACCGACGCCGCCGCCGAGGTTCATCGTCATCGGCGCGGCGACCAGGACCGCCGCGACGGCCACCGCCGTGCCGATGGACGCGTACCGGGTCGCCACCTTGCGCTTGCCCGCACGGCGGATCGCCGGCTTGTCGATGGCCAACGGCGGTTCGTCGGTGAACGCCGCGGCCAGGGTCTGCTTGATGTCGGTCATCGCTGCTCCTCCAGGACGTCGTGCCCGAGAAGGTCGCGCAGCGCGGCCAAGCCCTTGGCCGCCTGGCTCTTCACGGTGCCTTCGGTTCGCCCGAGGAGGCGCGCGGTCTCCGTGACGCTCAGGTCCTCCCAGTAGCGGAGCACCACCACCGTCCGCTGCCCCACCGGCAACGACGCCAGCGCGCGGCGCACGTCGAAGTCGGACGAGGCGCCCGCGACCGGTGTGTCCGGCACCGCGTCGACCACCGTCTCCCGACGCCGGAACGCGCGCCGTGAGTCGTCGATGGCCGCACGGACCAGGACCTTCCGCGCGTAGGCGTCCGGCGACGTGTCCCGCCGCACCCTGGGCCAGGCGACGTACAGCTTGGTCAGCGCCGTCTGCACCAGGTCTTCGGCGCGGTGCCAGTCCCCGCACAGCAGGTACGCGGTCCTCCGCATCACCAGCGCACGGGCGTCGACGTACTCGTCGAACTCACGATCGCGATCCACTCGGCCCCTCCTCGGTCGCCGCTTGATACGGATCGGCGACCGCCGGAGGTTGCTGCCGGAGCCTAGAAACGCGGGTGGTCGCCGACCAGGGCGGCGCCCGGCTCGTCGGAGCGGACCACGTCGCCCAGCACCCAGGCGGGCACGTGGCGGGCCGTGAGCACGGCCAGGGAGCGGTCGACGTCCTCGGGTGCGACCACGGCGACCATGCCGACGCCCATGTTGAACGTCTTCTCCATCTCCTCGCGCTCCACCCGGCCGCGCTGGGCGATCAGGGCGAACACCGGCGCGGGCGTCCAGGTGCCGCGGTTGAGGTCGGCGCGCAGGCCCTTGGGCAGCACGCGGGCCAGGTTCGCGGCCAGGCCACCGCCGGTGACGTGCGCGAACGTGCGCACCTCGGCCTCGGCGGCCAGCGCCAGGCAGTCCTTGGCGTAGATGCGGGTCGGCTCCAGCATCTCCTCGCCGAGGGTGCGGCCGAACTCCTCGACGTGACCCTCCAGCGGCATCCGGGCGATGTCCAGCAGCACGTGCCGCGCCAAGGAGTACCCGTTCGAGTGCAAACCGGACGAGCCCATGGCGATCACCACGTCGCCCTCGCGCACCCGGTCCGGGCCGAGCATGGCCGAGGCCTCGACCACGCCGACGCCCGTGCCGGAGATGTCGTAGTCGTTCGCGCCCATCAGGCCGGGGTGCTCGGCGGTCTCGCCGCCCAGCAGCGCGCACCCCGCCAGCACGCAGCCCTCCGAGATGCCCTTGACCAGCGCCGCGACCTTGTCCGGGTCGACCCGGCCGATCGCGATGTAGTCCTGCATGAACAGCGGCTCCGCGCCGCACACCACGAGGTCGTCCACGACCATCGCGACCAGGTCGATGCCGACCGTGTCGTGCTTGTCCATCGCCTGCGCGACCGCGATCTTGGTGCCGACGCCGTCGGTCGAGGACGCGAGCACCGGCTCCTTCCAGCGGTCGAGCCTGAGCTGGAACAGCCCCGCGAAGCCGCCGATGCCGCCGAGCACCTCGGGACGCTGCGCCTTCGCCGCCCACGGCTTGAGCTTCTCCACCGCCTCGTCGCCGGCTTCGATGCTTACTCCAGCTGCGGCGTAGGTCGCCTTGGCGCTGTCCGTCACGTCTCTGTGCTCCACTTTCAGGGCAACTGTTCATCCGGGCGCGCGCCCGGCTCGCCGTCACTCAGGGGCGTTGCAGGGCGTCCTCGGCACCGTACCCGTTCGTCAGGACGGGGGTGGCCGAGCCCGCGACGCCCCGGATGCCTTCGAGCAGGTGCTTGCCGATCAGCGCGTCGTCGGGCAGCGGGATCGGGTAGTCGCCGTCGAAGCACGCCGTGCACAGCCGGGTCTTGGGCTGCTCGCTGGCCGCGATCAGCTCCTCCAGCGACACGTAACCCAGCGAGTCGGCGCCCACCGAGCGGCGGATGCCGTCGGTGTCCAGGCCGTTGGCGATGAGCTCGGCCCGGGAGGCGAAGTCGATGCCGTAGAAGCACGGCCACTTGACCGGCGGCGACGCGATCCGCACGTGCACTTCGAGCGCGCCGGACTCGCGCAGCATCCGGACCAGCGCGCGCTGCGTGTTGCCGCGGACGATCGAGTCGTCCACCACGACCAGCCGCTTGCCGCGGATGACGTCGCGCAGCGGGTTCAGCTTCAGCCGGATGCCCAGCTGGCGGATGGTCTGCGACGGCTGGATGAACGTGCGGCCGACGTAGGCGTTCTTGACCAGGCCGGAGCCGTAGGGGATGCCGCTGGCCTGGGCGTAGCCGATGGCGGCGGGCGTGCCGGACTCGGGCACCGGGATGACCAGGTCGGCCTCCACCGGGTGCTCCACGGCCAGCCGGCGGCCGATCTCGACGCGCGTGGCGTGCACCGAGCGGCCGGCGATGGTGGTGTCCGGTCGGGCCAGGTAGACGTACTCGAAGACGCAGCCCTTGGGCTCGGGGGTGGCGAACCGGCTCGACCGCAGGCCGTTCTCGTCGATCGCGATCAACTCGCCCGGCTCGACCTCGCGCACGAACGACGCGCCCACGATGTCCAGCGCCGCCGTCTCGCTGGCGACCACCCAGCCGCGCTCCAGCCGGCCGAGCACCAGCGGGCGCACGCCCTGCGGGTCGCGCGCCGCGTAGAGGGTCGACTCGTCGGAGAACGTGAGGCAGAACGCGCCGCGCAGCGTCGGCAGCAGCTGCAGGGCCGCCTGCTCGATGCCGATGTCGGCGGCCTGCGCGGCGAGCAGGCCGCAGATCAGGTCGGAGTCGGTGGTCGCGCCGTGGCTGGTGTCCACGCCCACCTCGCGGGCCTTGACCAGCAGTTCGGCGGTGTTCACCAGGTTGCCGTTGTGGCCGAGCGACAGGCCGGAGCCGGTGGCCGTGGTGCGGAACGTCGGCTGCGCGTTCTCCCACGTGGTGGAGCCGGTGGTGGAGTAGCGGCAGTGGCCGACCGCGACGTGGCCGCGCAGCGACTGGAGCACCTGCTCGTCGAACACCTGGCTGACCAGGCCGAGGTCCTTGAAGACCACCACCTGGCTGCCGTCGCCGACCGAGATGCCGGCGGCTTCCTGGCCGCGGTGCTGCAGGGCGTAGAGGCCGAAGTAGGTGAGCTTGGAGACGTCTTCGCCGGGTGCCCACACACCGAACACACCGCATTCCTCGCGGGGTTCTCGTTCTTCCTGGCTTTCGGGGTCGGTGCGGCCGGTTGCTGAATGGTCGGTGACCACCGGGTGCTCCCTAGCGACGAGGGTCGAGCTGCACCAACGAGTGTAAGGCTGATGGGGGTGCTACCACCGTCGCGCGAGGGGTGAGCCGGCGTGAGTTCACTCATGTTCAGGTCGCCGACACCGGCCGGCGACCGCTCCTGACCAGGCCGGATCCGCCGGTGGCGGTTAGTCGAGCCGCAGTGCGAACCAGACCTGCTCGTCACCGGTGCGCTTGAGCGGCAGGCGGCCCCACAGGCCGTAGTGGACGAGTTGCGCCTCGCCGCCGAGCTGGAGGTCGGTCTCCTCGCCCGGCCACGCCGCCCGGACCTCCGGCACGACGCCCGGCGCGAACGTCACCACCCACGCCTCGGGCACGTCGGTGAGCTGGACCAGGGCGGTGCCCTTGGTGGTCAGCGGCACGTCGGTGGCGTACTTGGCGGCGAGGAGCGTGGTCAGCGCCTCGTCGATGCCGTCGACGGCGAAGTCCGCGTCCCCGACCACCAGTTCGCGCAGGGCGGCCTGGGCGTCCCAGCGGCGGAGGTCCATCTCGTGCGCGATGCGGCGGTGCCAGACCCACGCCAGGTCCGGGGCGGCGGGCGAGAACGTCCAGGCCGTCCGGTTGCCGGGGGTGGCCGGGAGCAGCTCGGCGGCCTTGGCGAGCTGCGCGTCGAGGTACTCCAGCGGCACCACCTCGGCGGGCGGGCGTGGCAGCCGGAGCTGGACGGTGCTGCCGGTGCGCAGGTACTCCAGGGACGTCTCCAGGAACCTGCCGACGTGCAGCGTCAGGTCGGTGAACGTCCAGCCGGGGCAGCTGGGCACCTTGGCGGCGGGGTCGGCCTTCCCGACCGCCGCCCGGAACATCTCCGCCTGGGCGGTGAAGACCTCGGTCCACCGCTGGGTGGTCCAACCTCCTGGCACGTCCAGCCTCCCGCTCTTGTCGATCGCTGCGCGGCCATCGTGCCGCACGGGCGGGCGTCCCGGCGGCGGAAGGCCGACCTTCCCACCTACCGACGCAGGGACGCCCCCGCCGGTGCCCTCGGATCACGACCGGCTCCCGGCGAGCGGTGCGCGGGCTTCGTCACCACAGGCGGCTGCGGGCCTCGTCGCGGGCGGCCGCGTCCAACCTCGCCTCGGCCGCCGCCCACCAGTCGATCAGATCGCCGGGCCGGAACTCCCAGACGAGGGGTTCCGCGGCGGCCGGCTCATCAGCGGCCGGCTCGGCGGGCTCCGGCTCGGCAACCACGGGCTCGCCGTAGTAGACGGGCTGGTCGTAGGCAGGCTGGTCGTAGACAGGCTGGTCGTAGACAGGCTGGTCGTAGACAGGCTGGTCGTAGACAGGCTGGTCGTAGACAGGCTGGTCGTAGACGCGCTCGTTGTAGACGGGCTCGTCGTGAGCGGGCTCGTCGGAGGCGGCCGGGCCTACCGGGGCGCGGGACTCGGCGATCGCGTCGGCGAGGTACCGCAGGGTGACCGGCTTCCTGAGCCGATGCCTCCCGACCGAGGGCTCGGCGGCGGCGAGGTCGTCGAGGTGGCCCGTGAAGCAGTTGTCGACCTGCTCCGGCCGAACTTCGGGCCAGACCTCGGGCCAGGCCTCAGGCCACACCTCGGGCTCCGCCGAGGACAGGGCGCGCGTCGCGGCCAGGGCCGGCGGGACCGTCCAGCGGACGGTGACGGCTTCGGCGGGCACCGTGGATTGGGCTGTTCGGGGTGGTGGGTGCAGCGCGCTCCACCGCGGCGCGAGGAACGCCTGGACGCGCGGTTGCACGGGCGTGCTCGGGCGCGGCGCGGGGCCGGCGGGCGTCGTGGGTGACAAGTGGTGCGCGACGACGAACTTCCAGCGCTGCCAACGGATCTGCCCGGGTGAGAGCACGCGGTGGCGGGCACGGGACGGTGTTCGGGTCAGCCGCGCGGCGAGGAAGCCGCGGAACTTGTCCAGCAGTCCGAGGGAAGCGATGAAAGCCAAATTCCGGGGTATCGGGAGCAAAATCGTCATGCGTCAATGGTCGAACTGCTGTTCGACGCCGGCAAGATCACCTTCGAGTGATCGCTATCGGGCGGACCTCGGCACCGTCGATCGCACGGCTGGTCGCCACGGACGCCGCCCCATGCAGGACCTGATCCACGGCTTCAAAGCCCGCCGCCTGGGCCCTCGCGCCGGCTGAGCGGGCCGGGACGACGCCGCCGAGCTCGACCACATCGACGAGGTCTCGCCAGGTGCCCACCGCGGTGTTTCGCGTTCGACCAGGTCGGACTACTCCGCCACACGGCTCAGGGCTGGGCATCGGTTCAAACTTGCTCGGCTCCCGGCGACCTACGGGCGCACGCACGGCATCCCGGTACTGCCACGGCCGCCGCATCGATGGTCGGTGGCCGCGCGGGGTCGTGCGGTGGGCGATCTGGTCCTTGTGTTCGGGGCGGGTGACGCGGATGCCGTCCGGCGGGGGTGGCGGTTGCGGGTTGTCCCCGGCCTGGCCCGGTGTGATCAGGATCCGTATCGGCAGGCCCGTCTGTTCACCGCGATGTGGTTTGTGGTGTTCGGTCCGTCCCGGGAACGTCCGGGTTCTTCCCCGTCGACGGCGAGGGCCGGAGTCGAAACCGATGATTCATTCCGATTCGCCGACCGGGTCGTCCTTGATGATCACCCGGTCCGGGATGCGTTGCCAGGTGCGGTCCACAGGCGCAGCCGCTTGTGCGCGGTTTCCACGCTCCGACGCCGGTGACAGGGGCTTGATCGCAGCCCACGCGCGATCGGTTGGCTCGCCGCGTTTCGCCAGGGCCGAGGACTGCCAGGGGACCTGATCGCCGGCTTGCAGGGCCCGGCCTAGGCCGGGCTGGGTTGGGAGCTGCGACGGCACCGGCGTTGGTGTGCAGGCTGGTGGGCCGGCGAAGCTCGGTGGTCAGCGTGCGGCCGGGAGCTTCGAGGCAGGTCGATTAGCCTGGCGCGCATGTTCGGTGTTGCCGGTCGTGCGGATGTGCCTCCGTTCCACGTCATGGACGTGTTGTCCGCTGCGGCACGGCGGCAGCGGGTGGTGGGGGATGTGGTGTCGTTGGCGGCCGGGCAGCCGTCCAGTCCGGCGCCCACGCCCGTGTTGGAGGCAGCCCACCGCGCCCTGCGCGAGCAGACCCTCGGCTACACCGAGCAGCTGGGGATCGTGGAGTTGCGGGAGGCCCTGGCGGGGCACTACCACCGGCAGTACGGGCTGGCGGTCTCGCCGGACGACGTCGTGGTGACGACCGGCTCGTCGGGCGGTTTCCTGTTGGCGTTCCTCGCTTCCTTCGACCCGGGCGCCCGGGTCGCGCTGGCCCGGCCCGGCTACCCCGCCTACCGCAACATCCTCACCGCGCTGGGCTGCGAGGTGGTCGAGCTGGCCTGCGGTCCGGAAACCCGGTTCCAGCCGACGGTGGCGATGCTGGACGACGCCGGCCCGCTCGACGGGCTGGTGGTGGCCAGTCCGGCGAACCCGACCGGCACCGTGCTCTCCCCGGACGAGCTGGCCGGGTTGGCGACCTGGTGCGCCGAGCACGACGTGCGGCTGGTCAGCGACGAGATCTACCACGGCATCAGCTACGGCACGCCCCTCGCCTGTGCCTGGCAGACCTCCCGCGACGCCATCGTGGTCAACTCCTTCTCCAAAGCGTTCGCCATGACCGGCTGGCGGTTGGGGTGGATGCTGCTCCCACCCGACCTGCGCCGGGCGGTGGACCGGTTGACGGGCAACTTCACCCTCTGCCCGCCCGCCCTGGCCCAGCACGCGGCCGTCGCCGCGTTCGAGCCCGAGTCCTACGCGCAGACCGAGCGACTGGTCGAGGGGTACCGCCTCAACCGCGACGTGCTGCTCAAGGGCCTGGCCGACCTCGGCATCGACAAGGTGGCCCCGGCCGACGGCGCCTTCTACGCCTACGCGGACGTCTCGCACCTCACCGACGACTCGATGGCCTTCTGCCGACGCCTGCTGGACGACACGGGGGTCGCGATCGTGCCCGGCATCGACTTCGACCCCGTGCACGGGCACGAGTTCATCCGGATGTCCTTCGCCGGGGCCGCCCCCGACATCGAGGAGGCGTTGCGGCGGTTGGGCGGTTGGTTGTCGTCATCATGATGACAGTTTTACCCGCTGGTTCGGCGGGGTGGGGGAACTGAACCCGTAGATCATTCGTTCGAGTGACCATGGTGCGGATAATCCTGTGGCTGCTCGCGGCCTGGCTCGTGATCACCGTGCTCGGCGCGGTCATCGAGGGCGTCTTCTGGCTCGCGGTGATCGGTGGCGTGCTGTTCCTGGGCACGGCCGCGTACGGCGCGATCAAGAGCAACAAGCGCCCCAAGGGCATCAAGGGACCCTGACGGACCTCGCGTTACCCCCACGAGCTGGAAAAACGCCGGCTCGACCCGCACCATGGGTCGGTGTTCGAGACCGATGAGCGCCGACTCGCCCACTGGGAGCGCCGCTCCGAGTGGCCGCTGACCGGCCTGGCCGTCCTGTTCGTGGTGGCCTACGCCTGGCAGGTCCTCGACGACCGCTCGACCCCCGGCCTGCACACGGTGCTCGAGGTCGTCCTCTGGCTGGTCTGGCTGGTCTTCGCCCTCGACTACGCCGTCCGCCTCAAGCTCGCGCCCGACAAGCGCAAGTTCGTCGTGAAGCACCTGTTCGACCTGCTCGCGGTGCTGCTGCCGATGGTCCGCCAACTGCGCGTGCTGCGGCTGGTCACCGTGCTCAAGGTGCTGAACAAGCGGTTCGCGGGCCGGTTCCGGCAACGCGTCGGCGTCTACGCCGCGGGCGTCACCGTCCTGGTCGGCCTGTGCTCCTCTCTGGCCGTGCTGGACGCCGAGCGCCACCACCCCGACGCGACCATCACCACGTTCGGCGACGCCACGTGGTGGACGCTCACCACGATCTCCACCGTCGGCTACGGCGACCGCTACCCCGTCACCTGGGAGGGTCGCCTGGTCGCCGCGCTGCTGATGATCGGCGGCATCGCCCTGCTGGGTGTCATCACCGGCACGATCGCGTCCTGGCTGGTCGAACGGCTCAGCGGGGTCGAGGAGTCGGTGACCGAGGCCGAGCAGGCCACCGCGGCCGAGCTGCGCCTGGTCCGGGCGGAGCTGGCCGAGCTGCGCGACGAGCTGCGCGCCGCGAGGTCGGCCAAGACCTGAGCACCTGCCGGCCCCTGCCGCAGCACGCCGACGAGCCCGCCCGCGACGTTCTCCCGACACGCATCCCGCCGTGGTCGAACACCACCCGGCGTCAGCTCGCGGATCCGATCCGCCGCAACGCCTCGGCCACGTCGTCCGCGCCCACGTCGCGGTGCAGCACGAACCGCACCTTGCCCGCCATCGGCCCGGCGAACACCCCCAGGTGCCGCAGGCCGGTCAACGTCACCTCCAGGTCGGGCACGCCGGCCAGCACGATGTTGGTCTCCGGCTCGTCCACCTGCCACCCCAGCTCGGCCAGGCCGCGCGCCAACGTGCGGGCGTTCGCGTGGTCCTGCGCCAGGTCGTCGATGCGCCCCAGCCCGACCAGGCCCGCCGCGGCCAGCACGCCACCCTGCCGCACGCCGCCGCCGAGCATCTTCCGCACCCGCCGCGCCTCCGCGACGAACGACGTGGTCCCGGCCACGATCGACCCGACCGGCGCGCCGAGCCCCTTCGACAGGCACACCTGCACGGTGTCCACCCCGACCGTCAACGCCGCCGGCGGCAGCCCCAGCGCCACGGACGCGTTCCACAACCGCGCGCCGTCCAGGTGCACCCGCAGGCCGGTCTCCTTCGCCGCCGAGACCAGCAGCGCGTGCTCGTCGGGCTGCGTCACGGCCCCACCGGCGGCGTTGTGCGTGTTCTCCAGGCACAGGAGCGTCGTGCGCAGCGTGTAGTAGGGCCCGGACGTCCCCGCCGCCGCACGCACCGCATCGGGTGACGCCCGACCCGGCCCCGCGTCGCACTCCAACGGCTCCGGCATCCCGCCCGCGATCCACGCCGCCGTGCCCAGCTCGTTGTCGAGCACGTGGGCGCCGCGCGGCGCGAGGAACCGGTCGCCGGGGCGCAGGTGCACGGTCAGCGCGATCAGGTTGCCCATCGACCCCGACGGCACCCACAACGCCGCGTCCACGCCCAGCAGCTCCGCGACCCGCTCTTCGAGCTGACGCATGGTGGGGTCGTGGTCGAGCACGTCGTCGGCGACCTCGGCGCCGGCCATGGCCAGTCTCATGGTCTCGTCCGGCTGGGTGACGGTGTCGGAGCGGAAGTCGAGCGGCGAGAGCTGGGTCACGAATGGATCACATCACACCGGGCAAGCCCTGACCCAGTCGTGCCGGCGGTACCACGATGGGGGTGACGCAAGTCTCGGTGGACCGGCGTGCAACCGTGGGCGCCCCCGGTTCCGTCCGGTCAGTGCAAGCACGACGAGTGGAGACAGTTCGCGTGGATCAGCGCGACGAGCAGGAGTTCGCGGAGTACTTCGCAGCTCGCCGGGAGGCCGTGCGCCGAACGGCGTTCCTGCTCTGTGGTGACTGGCACCGGGCGGACGACTTCGCGCAGACCGCGTTCGTCGCGTTGCACCGCAGGTGGCGCAAGGTCCGGGACAAGCAGGCCCTGGACGCCTACGTCCGCCGGTCCCTGGTGCGCGCGGTGATCGACGAGTCGCGCCGGCCGTGGCGGCGGGAGCGCTTCGTGGACGAGGTCCCGGAGACGCCCTCGGGTGACGGTGAGGTGGCGGACTCGGTGGCGACGCGCGAGGCGCTGGTCGCGGGCTTGCGACGGGTGCCGCCGAGGCAGCGGGCGGTGCTCGTGCTCCGGTTCCTGGAGGGCCTGGACGTCGCGGCGGCGGCCGAGGCGTTGGGGTGCTCCGAGGGCACGGTGAAGAGCCAGACCTCCAGGGGTCTGGACGCCCTGCGCGAGGCGTTGGGCGACTCGATCGAAGACTTGCGGCCGGCGTCGTGAGCGGGAGGAGGAGGTAGGTGGACGAGCACAAGCTCGCCGAGCTGTTCCGCGACGCGGCCCGGGACGCGCCGCCCCCGTCCTTCGACGTGGGCGCCGTGCGGACGGCCTCGGCGCGGGCGACCGCGCGGCGCAGGTCGGCCGTCGCCGTCGGCGCCGCCATGGCGGTCGTGCTGGTGTTCGGCGGCCTGGTCGTCACCGCGGACCTCGTGGGGAACACGAGCGCCGATCGCGCCGCCGCGGGTTCCGCTCAGGACGCTTCGTCCCCTAACCTCACACCCTTCGGCGCGGGCGAGCCGGAGGTGCTGTCGGAGAACGGTTCACCGGACCGCAACGGTGGAAACCCGCCCAAGATCATCCCCGAAGACCCGTCTACGCAGGGGGACGAGCCATCGGGGAGTGCCGACCGCTCCAAGGTCGGCAGCGCCCAACGCGGGTGCGTTGAGGTGGACCGGGAGCTCGCCGTCGCCCTCGCCGACGAGCTCTCGGTCGCCAACGCCGACGATGCGTCGCCCGCGCCCGTCGACTGCCCGACCGACGCGCGTGGCGCGAGCTTCCTCGTGCGCGACGGGGACCGCTACGGCACGGTGTCCGCCGTGATCGCACCGGCGGGCACGACCGGGCTGGTGCCCGACCGCTCCTACGTGGCCACGAGCGCGAAGACGCGCGGCGGCCAGGAGCTGCACGTGCTCAGCCGGTCGGAGGAGGGCTCGCCGGACGAGCCGTTCGCGGACGACCTGGCCGGGTTGGCGCAGCGGCTCGCGGCCCGGTTCTGAAGTCGCGGCGACCCGGATCACCACCCACCACCGAACTCGCGCACCACTAATTTGGTACGCTTGTACCAGATTGAGGGGGTGGTCGTCATGGCGTGGGCCGTGCTCATCGTGTCCGGGTTCTTCGAGGCGGGCTGGGCGGTCGCGCTGAAGCTCTCCGACGGCTTCAGCAGACTGTGGTGGACCGTGGCGTTCGCCGTGTTCGCGCTGGTCAGCTTCGCGGGCCTGGCGTGGGCCATGAAGCAGCTGCCCGCCGGACCGGCGTACGCGGTGTGGACCGGGATCGGCGCGGCGCTCACCGCCGTCATCGGCATGATCTGGCTCGGCGACGGCGTCAGCACGCTCAAGCTGGTCTCCATCGGCCTCATCGTCAGCGGTGTCGTCGGCCTCAACCTGGCCGGTGGCGGGCACTAGTACCTTTCCTGCAATGACAGCCGCAACGCCGAAGGGCGAACGCCGGCGCCAGGCGCTGGTCGAAGCCGCCGCGGGCCTCCTGGCCGACGGCGGCTTCGACGCGATCCGGCACCGCGCCGTAGCCGAGCGCGCGGGCCTGCCGCTGGCCTCCACCACGTACTACTTCGACTCGCTGGACGAGCTGGTCATCGCCGCCCTGGAGTTCCACGGCAACGCCGAGCTGGCCTACGGCAAGGCACGGCTCGACGAGCTCGACCCGCGCGAGTGCGGCGGCGACGCGTTCATCGAGCTCGTGCTGGACCTGCTGCTCGGGCCGTCCGGCGAACGCGACGCCGAGGCGGTGCTGCTGCGCTACGAACGCCTCGTCGCCACCGGTCGGCGGCCGTACCTGCGGCCGTTGATGCGCCGGATGTCCGGCGAGCTGCACGCCCTGCTGGTCGACATCTTCGCCCGGGCCGGTCAGCCGGTCGGCCGCGAACGCGTGGAGGAGCTGATCGCGCTGGTCGACGGCGCCGTGGTGAACGCGCTCATCGAGATCAGCCCGGACCCCAGGGCCGCCGCCCGGCGCATGCTGAGCAAGTCGATGCAACCTCGCTGACCCCCGACCGCGTAGAAGGTGTGGGGGCGCGGAAGGGGACCGATCGGCATGCGCAAGGCGGAAGAGCAGGGCTTCCGTGAGTTCGCGGTGAGCCATGCCGCTTCGTTGCGGCGCACCGCGTACCTGTTCTGCGGCGACTGGCACATGGCCGAGGACCTGATGCAGGCCAGCCTGCTCAAGCTGTACCAGGCCTGGCACCGGATCGAGTGGCGCGACAACCCGTCGGGGTACGCCCGCAAGGTGCTGCTGCGCACGTGGCTGGACGAGAAGCGCAGGCCGTGGCGGCGGGTCGAGCAGCGTGACGGCGAGGTGCCGGACGTGGCCGACTCGGCGGCGGACCCGGACCGGGCGGGCGAGCAGCTGTGGGCACGCGACCTGGTGCACGCGGCGCTGCTGCGCGTGCCGCCGCGCCAGCGGGCCGTGCTGGTGCTGAGGTACTTCGAGGACCTGCCGGTGAGCGAGGTCGCGGTCGCGATGAACTGCACCGAGGGGACGGTCAAGAGCCAGACGGCGCGCGGCCTCGTGGCGCTGCGGGCGGCGGTCGAGCAACTGGAGCGGGGGGCGGTGGTGGCGTCATGAGCGAGGCGGAACTGCGGGAAGGCCTGCGGGCCGCGGTCGGCGACGAGCCGCCGTTGCGCTTCGACGCGGACGAGCTGATCCAACGCGCCCGGCACGTGCGCAAGCGGCGTCGCGCGCTGGTGGCCGTGGCGGTGGTGACGCTCGCCCTCACCGGCACGGTGCTGTCGCTGCCCGGCTTGTTCGAGCCGCGGCCCGGGCTCGACGCGGCGAGCGGGCACGTGCTGACCACCACGCCGGCGTCGTCGGCAGCCCCGGCGCCGAGCCCGACGTCGTCGGCGGTGCCGCAGGACCCGGTGCCGGAGCAACCGGCGACCACCGAGCAGCGGGCCGACGTCCCGCCGAAGCTCGCCGCGGGCGCCGGCACGCGCCTCTCGGTGTACCTGACCCAGCGGTTCGCCGAGGTCGTGCCCGACGTGAAGGTGCAGGGCACCGAGTTCGTCGACGTCGACAAGCAGCCCGGGTACCTCACCGGGTGGGTGAGCTTCGTCGACCGGTTCGGTTCGAGCCAGGTGCTGGTGCGGCTCACCACGCCGCCGTCGCGGGTGACCCGGGACGAGTTCTGCACCGAGATCGGGTGCGACGAGGCCGTGCGCCGGCAGGACGGCACCTACCTGCTGTACGCCCTGCCCACCACCGCGTCGAACCGGAAGCTCGTCACGCACACGGTCGCGCACCTGCGTGCCGACGGCTCGGCGGTGCAGGTCAGCGGCTACAACTTCGACCCGACCACGGGCTCGGTGGTGCGGGCCGAGGTGGCGTTGACGGTCGACCAGCTGGTGGCGCTGGCCACCGACCCGAAGCTGGCGGTGTCCTGACGCTCCCCGGCGTCCGGCGGCCCGTCCGGGCGAAATATGCTGGTCACGTGACGGTCAAGCCCCGAATCGCCAATGTCCTCGCCGGTCGCTACGCCTCCACCGAGCTGGCCACGCTGTGGTCCGCCGAGCACAAGATCGTGCTGGAGCGGCAGCTCTGGCTCGCCGTCCTGCGCGCCCAGGCCGAGCTCGGCATCGACGTTCCCGCCGAGGCCGTCGAGGACTACGAGCGGGTGGTCGAGCAGGTCGACCTGGCGTCGATCGCCGAGCGCGAGCGGGTCACCCGGCACGACGTGAAGGCGCGCATCGAGGAGTTCAACGCGCTGGCCGGGCACGAGCACGTGCACAAGGGCATGACGTCGCGCGACCTCACCGAGAACGTCGAGCAGTTGCAGGTCGTGCGGTCGCTGGAGCACGTGCGCGGCAAGACCGCCGCCGTCCTGGCGCGCCTCGCCCGGCGGGCCGCCGAGCACACCGACCTGGTGCTCGCGGGCCGGTCGCACAACGTCGCCGCCCAGGCCACCACGCTCGGCAAGCGCTTCGCGACCGCCGCGGACGAACTGCTGGTCGCGTTCCGCCGGCTGGACGAGCTGATCGCCCGCTACCCGCTGCGCGGCATCAAGGGCCCGGTCGGCACCGCCCAGGACATGCTCGACCTGCTCGGCGGCGACCGGGACAAGCTGGTGGAGCTCGAACGCCGCGTGGCGGGCCACCTGGACTTCGAGAACGTGCTGACCAGCGTCGGCCAGGTCTACCCGCGGTCGCTGGACTTCGACGTCCTGTCCACCCTGGTGCAGCTGGCCGCCGGACCGTCGTCGCTGGCCAAGACGATCCGGCTGATGGCGGGCCACGAGCTGGTCACCGAGGGCTTCAAGGCGGGCCAGGTCGGCTCCAGCGCGATGCCGCACAAGATGAACACCCGGTCGTGCGAGCGGGTCAACGGCTTCGCGGTCATCCTGCGCGGCTACCTGTCCATGGTCGGCGAGCTGGCGGGCGACCAGTGGAACGAGGGCGACGTCTCGTGCTCGGTGGTGCGCCGGGTCGCGCTGCCGGACGCGTTCTTCGCCTTCGACGGGCTGCTGGAGACGTTCATCACCGTGCTGGACGAGTTCGGCGCGTACCCGGCGGTCGTGGCCCGCGAGCTGGACCGCTACCTGCCGTTCCTGGCGACGACGAAGGTGCTGATGGCGGCGGTGCGCGCCGGCGTGGGCCGGGAGACCGCGCACGAGGCCATCAAGGAGCACGCGGTGGCGGTGGCGCTGGCCATGCGCGAGCAGGGCCTGGCCGAGAACGACCTGCTCGACCGGCTCGCCGCCGACGACCGCCTGCCGCTGGACCGCGCCGCCCTGGACGCCCTGCTGGCCGACCGCCTGTCGTTCACCGGTGTGGCCGAGCAGCAGGTCGCGGACGTGGTGCGGCAGGTCGAGGACGTGGTGGCGAACCACCCGACCGCGGCCGGCTACGTCCCGGAGCCCATCCTGTAGCGAGATCGCGAACGATCGACTTCCAGGCGACCGGGCCGCCGTCTGCGGAGCAGCGGCAACCTACCCAGCCCGGTTCCACACCAGGCGGCCCCGGCGGGTCTTCTCGCACACCAGCTTGCGGCCCGCCGGGTCGACCGCGGTCGCGCCCTCCTCGTCGCACGGGAAGCCCTCGATGGCCACCTCGTCGAAGCGGGGAGGTGTCGTGGTCGGCTTGACCGTCGGCTGCGGCTGGACCTGGACCGGTGGTGGCGGTGGAGGTGGCGGCGGTTCGGTCGTCTCGGCCACCGTCGGCGGTGGTGGCGGCGGGGTCGTCGCCGCCGGTCGCACCGAGATGTTCGCCACCGCCGGGATCGAGGTGACCGGCGCCGTGCTGGAGATCGTCGGGAGCACCACGGGCTCCGGGCTCGCCGACGGCTTCGCGCAGGCGCCCGTGAGCAGCAGCACGAGCAGCCCGCCGCCCGCCGCGACAGGTGCCACAAATGCCTTCCGATGGACCACGGCAAGCAGAGTAGGGGTCACTCGTCCGATACCCCAAGTGGAGTCTCCCGAGCGGCCTGACACGGGCCCCCGAAAGACGGGCCCCTTACAGGCGGCCGGCGTCGACGATCCTCCGGAGGAACTGGCGGGTGCGCGGGTGCACCGGCTCGCCGAGCACCTGCTCGGGCGGTCCCGATTCGAGCAGGCGGCCGCCGTCGAGGAACACCACCCGGTCGGCCACCTGCCGGGCGAAACCCATCTCGTGGGTGGCCATCAGGATCGTCCTTCCCGCCTCCGCCAGCTCCCTGACCAGCGCCAACACCTCGCCGACGAGCTCCGGGTCCAACGCGCTGGTGATCTCGTCCAGCAGCAGCAACCGCGGCGAGTAGGCCAACGCCCGCGCGATCGCCACCCGCTGCTGCTGCCCACCGGACAGGTGCTCGGGGTAGCTGCCCGCACGATCACCGAGGCCGACCCGTTCGAGCAGGTCACGGGCGTTGCGCTCGGCCGCGTCACGCGGCACGCCGTGCACCACGCGCGGCGCGAGGGTGATGTTGTCCAGCACGCTCATGTGCGGGAACAGGTTGAACGCCTGGAACACGATGCCCATGCCGCGCCGGGCCTGGTCGGCGTCCACCCGCGGGTCGGACACGTCCACGCCGTCGAGCAGCACCTGACCGTCGTCCAACTCCTCCAGCAGGTTCACGCACCGCAACAGGGTCGACTTGCCCGACCCCGACGACCCGATCACGGTGACCACCTCGTGCTCGTGCACGTCGAGGCTGATCCCGTCCAGCACGGTGTCGCCGCCGTAGCGCTTGACGACGCCCCGCACGCTCAGCACCGGCTCGGTCATCGGCCCCCCTGGCGGCGTTCCAACCGGCGGCCCATGGCGTCGGCGAACCGCGCCGTGGGCGCCGCGAGCAGCACGAACAGCAGTCCCGCGACCACGTACGGGGTGAAGTTGAACGCCCGTGCCTGCTCGATCTGCGCGGCGCGCACCGCGTCCACCGCGCCGAGCACGGAGATCAACCCGCAGTCCTTCTGCAACGCGACGAAGTCGTTGAGCAGCGCCGGCATGACCCGGCGGACGGCCTGCGGCAGCACCACCAGCCGCAGCGTCTTGCGCGGACCGAGGCCGAGCGACCGGGCCGCCGCGACCTGCGACGGGTGGACCGATTCAATGCCGGCGCGGAACACCTCGGCCACGTACGCGGTGTAGGCGAGCACCAGCGCCGCCCCGCCGAGCACGACGAAGTCGTTGGGCACGCCGGTCAGCCGCAGCGCGGGCAGGCCGAACCCGACCAGGTACAGCAGGATGATCAACGGCAGGCCGCGGAACAGGTCCACGTACACCGTGGCCAGCGCGCGCAGCGGGAACCACACCGGGCTGCGCAGCGTCCGCAACATGGCCACGAGCAGCGCCAGCACCAGGATCAGCACCCCGCACACGGCCAGCACGCGCAGGTTCAGCCAGAGCCCTTCGAGGATCGCGGGCAGCGAGCGCCACGCGATCTCCACGTTGAAGAACGACTGCCGCACGCGTGGCCAGCCGGGCGCGCCGGCGACGGTGACCCCGACCGCGACGGCGAACACGGCGGTCGACAGCAGGGCGACCAGGGTGGACCGCCGCGAACGGGAGCGCTTGTAGGCCAGGCGCTCCCGTTGCAGCTCGCTCGTCACTTCAGCTCGGGTGCGGTGCCCGCGGACGCCAGCCACTCCTGCTCGATCCTGCTCAGCGTGCCCTCGGCGCGCAGGTTCTCCACCGCCGTCGACACGCACGCGGTGAGCGGGCTGCCCTTGTCCAGCACGATGCCGAACTGCTCGGGCTTGCCGTCGCCCTGCGGGATCTGGCCGATGATCAGGCCGTCCTCCAGTTCCGCGGACGTGATGTAGAACGCGGTCGGCAGGTCCACCACCAGCGCGTCGATCTGCCCGGCGCGCAACGCGGCCTTGGCGTCGTCGTTGGTGTTGTAGACCGCGACGTCCTGCTCGGGCTGGAGGCGCTCGGCGGCGTCGAAGCTGGTCGTGCCGACCTGGGCGCCGATCTTGACCTGCTTGAGCTCCGCCAGCGTCTTCACCGACGCGGCCTTGGAGGAGTTCAGCGTGATCACCGCCTGGTCCACGTCGTAGTACGGCGCGGAGAAGTCGACGGCCTGCTTGCGCTCGTCGGTGATGGAGAACTCGTTCAGGTCCATGTCGTAGGTCTTCTTGCCCGGCTGGATCGCCGCGTTGAACGGCACCCGCGTCCACACCACGTCGGTCTTGGCGTAGCCCAGCTCCTCGGCCAGGGCGTAGGCGATCGCCGACTCGAAGCCCTTGCCGTTGGTCGGGTCGTCGTCCACGAACCAGGGCTCGTACACCGGTTGGTCCGTGCCGAAGGTGATCTTGCCCGGGGTGAGGGTGGGCAGCTTGTCCTTCGTGCAGGCCACGCCGTCCACCTGGTTGGTCGGCGGCGTGGTCTGGTCCGCTGGGGCGCAGCCGACCGCGAGGATGGCGGTCACGGCGAGTATCAGTCCGGGTGCACGCATGGGGTGAATCTTGCCGCAGGTGGGAAGGGCTGCCCACGAGCCGGCACCAGTAGGCTTCGGCCGTGCCCAAGCTCGCCGACTACCGGCAGGTCGCCGCCGGCAAGGTCCGTCACGTCCACGAGGTGGACGACGACCTGCTGCTGTTCGTGGCGTCCGACCGGATCTCCGCCTTCGACCACGTGCTGACCACCGCGATCCCCGACAAGGGGCGGGTGCTCACCGCGATGAGCGTGTTCTGGTTCGAACGGTTCGCGGACCTGGTGCCCAATCACCTGGTGGCGTGGGACGACCCGCGCATCCCCGCCGAGGTGCGCGGCCGGGCGCTGCTGGTGCGGCGACTGGAGATGGTCCAGGTCGAGTGCGTGGCCCGCGGCTACCTGACCGGGTCGGGCATGGCCGAGTACCGGCGGACCGGGTCGGTGTGCGGGGTGGAGCTGCCGTCCGGGCTGGTGGAGGCCTCGGAGCTGGTGCCGCCGATCTTCACCCCGACGACCAAGGCCGAGCTCGGCGCGCACGACGAGAACGTGTCGTTCGCGCACGTCGAGGCCGAGGTGGGCGCCGAGTTGGCGGGCCGGCTGCGGGACGTGACCCTGGAGGTCTACGGCGCGGCGCGGGAGTTCGCCCGGTCGCGCGGCGTGATCCTCGCCGACACGAAGTTCGAGTTCGGCCTGGACCGGTCCGGTGCGCTGGTGCTCGGCGACGAGGTGCTGACGCCGGACTCGTCGCGGTACTGGCCGCTGGACGGCTACGAGCCGGGACGGGTGCAGCCGTCGTTCGACAAGCAGTACGTGCGCGACTGGCTGACCTCGCCCGCCTCCGGCTGGGACCGGGCGTCCGACACCCCGCCGCCACCGCTGCCCGACGACGTGGTGGCCGCCACCCGGTCGCGGTACATGGAGGCGTACGAGCGGATCACCGGTCGGTCGTTCGCCGACTGGCCCAGTCCCGAGACCGACGCCGAATAGTTCGCCGGCTCCGCACCCGGCCGTCACCTCGACTTAGAGCGGGCGACACGCCGATGAGGCGCACTGGGTGGCATGGTCGCCGAACTCGTGGTTTCGCTGTCCGGCATCGGGCCGAGCACGCTCGCCCGGTGCGCCGACCTCGCCGACGAGCTGGACCGGCGGCGGGTGCCGCTGTCGCTGCTCCTGGCACCGCGCAAGGCCGTGCCCGGTGAGGCGTTGAACTGGGTCCGCCGACGCGTGGCCGCCGGTGACGCGCTGGTGCTGCACGGTTTCGACCACCAGCCGGACCCGACGCACCGGGCCGTGTCGCTGCGCAGGCGCGCCGAGTTCTCCGCGCTGCCCGCGCACGAGGCAGGCCTGAGGCTGGTCGCCGCACGGGCCGCGTTGGAGCGGTTGGGGCTGGCCACCGACCTGTTCGCGCCGCCGGGGTGGCTGGCGTCACCGGGCACCGTGGTCGCGCTGCGGCGGCACCGGTTCGCGGTGTGCGCGGACATGGCGGGCGTGCGCGACCTGCGCACCGGCGACGTGCGGACGGGCCGGGTGCGGGTGGTCGGCGAGCACTGGAGCTACCTGCTCGGCGTCGGTCGGGAGGCCCGGCGCGGCGGGCTCGTGCGGATCGGTGCGGACGCGGCGGACCTGGACCGGCTCGGGCCGCGCGAGGTGCTGCTGGAGGCCGTCGACCTGGCGCTGCACCACGGCGCGTCGCCCGCGACGTACGGCTCGTCGCACGGCACGACGTCCACGCCCTCGGGCGCGGTGCCGACCAGGGCGCGGTAGCCGCTCAGCCCACGTCGTGCAGCAGCGCGTCCTCGACGTCCGGCGGCAGTCCCGCGCGGCGGTTGCGGTCCGGGCCGAGGGCCCGTTCGTGCGCCAGCGCGTCGACCGCCGTCTCGGCCGTGGACCGGACCCGCAGACCGGCGGCCAACGCGGGACCCGCGTCGCGGAACATCATCGCCCGGTGGGTCGGCGGCAGCCACAGCGGCAGGGACCGGGGCCCCGTCCACGGCTCCACCTCGTGCCGCTTGAGGACCGGCTCGGGGATGCGGACCAGCACCGTGCCCTGCGGTGCGACGGCGCCCGCGATCTCACCCAGGACCAGCGACAACGGGTTGGCCGGGCCGATCGCGTCGTAGGTGCCGGTGGTGCGCCGCTCGGCGGCGTCCACGATCCAGGCGGCCAGGTCGCGCACGTCGACGTGCTGCGCGGGCTGGTCGGGCGCGTCGGGGACGGCGACGCGGCCACCCCGGGACAGCCGGTTGGGCCAGTAGCCGAACCGGTCGCTCGGGTCGCCGGGGCCGGTGATGAGGCCGGCGCGGACGATGAACGCGCGGTCGCCGACGGCGTCGAGGACGGCGTGCTCACTGGCCACCTTGACCGCGCCGTAGCGGTCGGGCGACATCGGCGCGCCGGGGTCGTCCTCCAGCGGGGCGAGCGTGGCCGTGGCGCCGGGGACGGAGTGGTCGGCGTAGACGGAGCAGCTGGAGACGAACGTCCAGTGGTCCGCGGTCACCGATCGCAACGCCCGGCGGACCCAGGTGACCGACATCTTGGCCACGTCCACCACCGCGTCGAAGTGCTCGCCTTCGAGCGGTCCGAGGTCGACGTCGCGGTCGACGGCGACCAGCGTGGCGCCCTCGGGCACCTGGCCGGACTCCCCACGTGCCGCGCAGACCACCTCGTGCCCCCGCCGCACCGCTTCGGCAGCCGTCGCCCTGCTGAGGAACACCGTGCCGCCCAGTACCAGGATGCGCATGATCCCCACCCTGCGTCCCACCCGGCCGCGCCGCCACCACGTCCGCCCACAGCGAACGGCCGGGTGGGCGGGGAAAAGGCGCGAGCACGGCCGCCGACCGTCCGGACGGGTGCCGTACTCACTTCCTCCGCCTACGGGGCCTCGGCTACCTCGACCTCAGCGAAGGAATACGCCGGAATTCTCATTCCCGCCGGGTGAATCCGTCTCGATATTGGACCGATGGGCAAGCGAACACACGTTCGGGCGGGATTGTTCTAGTCAGGTAGGTCAGGAACGGGATCTTTTCGACATGCGCACCATCCGTCATGTGCCGGCCAAGCGCCCTGGCGAGAGTCGACTCGTCTACGAGCACATCAACAGCGTGGCTGAACCGCTGCTCTGGCTGGCCGACATCGGCGCGTGGTGCCACGGTGCAGGCGGTGACTGGGCTCGGCGGGCGGCACCCCTGATGGGCTCCGTGGTCAGGCTGGACTGGCCGTAGACAGCGCGAAGCGCGGCCGCCCGACCGTCCGGAGGGGGACCGCGCTCACTTCCTCGGCCTACTGGCCTCGGCTGCGATCAGGTTAGCGAGAACCGGCCCCGAAGCGCTGCGTCACGATCGGGTGATCCGAGGTGAACGTGTGCCGCCCGCCACCTGTGAAGTTGATGAACACCCTGGTCAGGTAGGCTTCGGCAGTACCGCAGCCCTCCTAGCTTGGAGCAGCCTGTCGTGGCCCGAGTCGTCGTCGACGTCATGCCGAAGCCCGAAATCCTCGACCCGCAAGGACAGGCGGTGGCCAACGCGCTGCCCCGTCTCGGGTTCGACGGAATCACCAGTGTCCGCCAGGGCAAGCACTTCGAGCTGGAGGTCGCCGACGACGTCGACGACGCCACGCTCGCCAAGATCGCCGAGACCTTCCTCGCCAACCCCGTGATCGAGGACTGGGTCGTGAGGCGGGTAGAGGCATGAGGGTCGGGGTCATCACGTTCCCCGGCACGCTGGACGACGTCGACGCCGAGCGCGCGGTCCGGTACGCGGGCGGTGAGGCGGTCAAGCTCTGGCACGCCGATCACGACCTGAAGAACGTCGACGCGGTCATCGTGCCCGGTGGGTTCTCCTACGGCGACTACCTGCGCTGCGGCGCGATCGCCCGGTTCGCGCCGGTCATGACCGAGGTCGTGGACGCGGCCCGCAAGGGCATGCCGGTCCTCGGCATCTGCAACGGCTTCCAGATCCTCTGCGAGGCCCACCTGCTGCCCGGCGCGCTCATCCGCAACCACAAGCTGCACTTCGTGTGCCGCGACCAGTGGTTGAAGGTCGAGAACAACTCCACCGCCTGGACCACCCGGTACGACCAGGGCGCGGAGGTCCTCGTGCCGCTGAAGTCCGGCGAGGGCGGCTACCAGGCCGACAAGTCCACTTTGGACGAGCTGGAGGGCGAGGGCCGGGTGGTGTTCCGCTACGTCGGCGAGAACCCGAACGGCTCGCGCAACGACATCGCGGGCATCACCAGCGCCAACGGTCGCGTCGTCGGCCTGATGCCGCACCCGGAGCACGCCATCGACGCGCTCACCGGCCCGACCGACGACGGCCTCGGCATGTTCCTGTCCCTCGTCGACTCGGTGGTGAAGGCATGACCGTCGACACCGTCAAGAACGCGGAGAGCACGCCCGACCAGGAGCAGCCCTACAAGGAGCTGGGCCTCAAGGACGACGAGTACGCCCGCATCAAGGACATCCTGGGCCGCCGCCCCACGGCCGCCGAGCTGGCCATGTACTCGGTGATGTGGAGCGAGCACTGCTCCTACAAGTCGTCCAAGGTGCACCTCAAGTACTTCAGCGACACGACCACCGACGAGATGCGCGCGAAGATGCTCGCGGGCATCGGCGAGAACGCGGGCGTGGTCGACATCGGCGACGGCTGGGCGATCACGTTCAAGGCCGAGAGCCACAACCACCCGTCCTACGTCGAGCCCTACCAGGGCGCGGCGACCGGCGTGGGCGGCATCGTGCGCGACATCCTGGCGATGGGCGCGCGCCCGCTGGCCGTGATGGACCCGCTGCGGTTCGGCCCGGCCGACGCGCCGGACACCCGCCGCGTGCTGCCGGGGATCGTCGCGGGCGTCGGCGGCTACGGCAACTGCCTCGGCCTGCCCAACATCGGCGGCGAGGTCGTGTTCGACGCGTCCTACGCGGGCAACCCGCTGGTCAACGCCCTGTGCGTGGGTGCGATGCGGGTCGAGGACCTGCACCTGGCGCACGCCTCGGGCACCGGCAACAAGGTCATCCTGTTCGGTGCCCGCACCGGTCTGGACGGCATCGGTGGCGTGTCCGTGCTGGCCAGCGAGACGTTCGACGACACGGCTGGGGCCGGCAAGCGCAAGAAGCTGCCCAGCGTGCAGGTCGGCGACCCGTTCACCGAGAAGGTGCTGATCGAGTGCTGCCTGGAGCTGTTCGCCGAGCGGATCGTGGTCGGCATCCAGGACCTGGGCGGCGCGGGCCTGGCGTGCGCGACGTCGGAGCTGGCCAGTGCCGGTGACGGGGGCATGCACGTCTACCTGGACCGGGTGCCGCTGCGCGCGTCGGGCATGACGCCGGCGGAGATCCTGTCCAGCGAGTCGCAGGAGCGCATGTGCGCGGTCGTGCGGCCCGAGGACCTGGACGCGTTCATGGCGGTCTGCGCGAAGTGGGACGTCATCGCCACCGAGATCGGCGAGGTCACCGAGGGCGACCGGCTGGTCATCACCTGGCACGACGAGGTCGTGCTGGACGTGCCGCCGCGCACCGTCGCGCACGAGGGCCCGGTGTACCACCGGCCGATCGAGCGCCCGGCCGACCAGGACGCGGTGCAGGCCGACACGCCGGACCGGCTGCCGAGGCCCGCCGACGACGAGCTGCTCGGGCTCATCAAGTCCATGGCCGCGACGCCGAACCTGGCGTCGAAGCGGTGGGTGACCCAGCAGTACGACCGGTACGTGCGCGGCGGCACGGTGCTCGCGCAGCCGGCCGACTCGGGGATGATCCGCATCGACGAGTCGACCAACCGGGGCGTGGCGCTGTCCACGGACTGCAACGGCCGCTACACCAAGCTGGACCCGTACGCGGGCGCGCAGCTGGCGCTGGCCGAGGCGTACCGCAACGTGGCGACGACGGGTGCGACGCCGGTCGCCGTGACGAACTGCCTGAACTTCGGCTCGCCGGAGGACCCGGCGGTGATGTGGCAGTTCGAGCAGGCGGTGCGGGGCCTCGCGGACGGGTGCGTCGAGCTGGGCATCCCGGTGACCGGCGGCAACGTCAGCTTCTACAACCAGACCGGTGCCACGGCGATCCTGCCGACGCCGGTGGTGGGCGTGCTCGGCGTGATCGACGACGTCCGCCGCCGCATCCCGACCGGCATCGGCGCCGAGGCGGGCGAGACGCTGTTGCTGCTCGGCGAGACGCGCGAGGAGTTCGGCGGCTCGGAGTGGGCGCACGTCGTGCACGGCCACCTGGGCGGTCTGCCGCCGAAGGTGGACCTGGCCCGGGAGAAGCTGCTGGGCGAGGTGCTGGTGGCGGGTTCGCGCGACGGCATGCTGTCCGCCGCGCACGACCTGTCCGACGGTGGCCTGGCGCAGGCGCTGGTGGAGACGTGCCTGATCGGCGAGGTCGGCGCCCGGGTGTTCCTGGAGGGCGAGAAGTTCACCGAGCTGTTCAGCGAGTCGACGGCCCGCGTGCTGGTGGCCGTGCCGCGCACGGAGGAGTTGCGGTTCACCGACATGTGCACCGCGCGCGGCCTGCCGTGGCGCAAGGTCGGCGTGGTGGACCCGGAGTCCGACGCGCTGGAGATCCAGGAGCTGGGCTCGCTGCCGCTGGCCGAGCTGCGTGAGGCCTGGGAGGGCACCCTCCCGGCGCTGTTCGACTGAAGACCCGGCGGTGGCCGGCCGGGGCGACCCGGCCGGCCACCTCCCGGTCAGCCGTTGGCCAGGGCCTGGAGCCGGTCGTAGGCGCCGTTGAACAGGTTCTGGTCGATCGGCGACGACGAGTACTGCCAGAACGTGTAGAACGGCCAGGCGTAGGGCAGGGTGCCGACGGTGGACGCGTAGCGCGCGACCCACAGCGGGTTGGTGGAGCTGAAGTCCCCGCTCACGCACTGGTTCCACCAGCTCGTGGACGTGTAGATGACGGGCCAGCGGCCGGTGCGGGCGTGGTAGTGGTCGCTGAACGCCTTGACCCACGCGGTCATGCCGGCCTTGGACAGCCCGTAGCAGGTCGAGCCGTACGGGTTGTACTCCATGTCCAGCGCGCCGGGCAGGGTCTTGCCGTCCCGCGACCAACCCCCGCCGTTGTTGACGAAGTAGTCGGCCTGGGCGACGCCGCCGGACCGGTCGGGCAGCGCGAAGTGGTACGCGCCGCGGATCATGCCGACGTTGTAGGACCCGTTGTACTGCTGGGCGAAGTACGGGTTGCGGTAGGTGGTGCTCTCGGTGGCCTTGACGTAGGCGAACCGCTTGCCCTGGCCCCACCAGTAGGCCCAGTCGACGTTGCCCTGGTGCCCGCTGACGTCGATGCCGTACACGACGGCCTGCGCGCCGGGGTCGGTGGGGATGACGATGCGCCGGTCGCCGCGCCCTTCGTGCTTGGCGATCTGCGACCCCATGGCGTGGTCCTCGACGGCGGGTGCGGCTTGCGCGGTGCCTGATGATCCGGGCACTGCCGATGCGGGCACGGCTAAGCCGAGCAGGGCCAGTGCGGTGCCGGCCAGGATGGCTGTGGCGGAGCGTGTGAAGGTGTTCATCGTGACTCCTTGAGCCAGTGCAGGGTGTTGACTCGTTGGGCAGTGTGATACACGCCTAACCAATTGACCAGAGTTCGTGTTAATTGGTCACGAAACGGAGCAACGGCCGCTACCCGAGTGCCACCCTGAGCAGTTGTTCGCCGTTGCCGTTGAAGAGGTTCTGGTCGCCCGGGAACCGCCCGGCCGCCTGCCACTGCCAGATCGTCTCGTAGTCCCACCCGTGCGGCAGCGGCCCGAGCACGTCGGCGTAGTGCGCCACCCACAGCGGGCTCGTGTCGCCGAACCGCTCCGCCCGGCCGACGCACCGGTGCCACCAGCTCGTGGACGTGTAGATGGTCGGGTGCCTGCCGGTCCGCTCGACCAGGCGGTCGCTGAACGCCCGCACCCACGCGCCCATCGCGGCCTGGTCCAGGCCGTAGCACGGGTCGCCGTACGGGTTGTACTCCATGTCCAACGCGCCGGGCAGGGTCTTACCGTCCCGCGACCAGCCGCCGCCGTTGGCCGCGAAGAAGTCCGCCTGCGCCGCGCCGCCGGACCGGTCGGGCAGCGCGAAGTGGTACGCGCCCCGGATCATGCCGACCGCGTAGGACCCGTTGTACTGCTGGGCGAAGTCCGGGTTGCGGTACCCGGTGCCCTCGGTGGCCTTGACGTAGGCGAACCGCGCGCCGTCCGCCCACGCCTTCACCCAGTCGACGTCACCCTGATGGCTGCTGACGTCCATGCCCGGCACGGTGCCCCCGACCCGCGGCCGGTGTCGCGCGGTGCGGTCCCAGCCCTCGTGCTTGGCGATCTGCGAGCCCGCGAAGTGGTCGGCGGACCCCTCGGGCCGCGCCTGGGCGGCGGGCGCCGGGACGATCGCGAGCGTGATGGTGAGTGCGCCCAGTCGGGTGCTCAAGGTGCGCAGGCGGGTGTGCGTGGCCATCGACGCCCCCATTCGGTCGGCGGTGCTGGTACGTCCGGCCTAGATCGTCAGGCCGGACGTCCACCGCCGCATCCGCAGGACGTCACCCGTCCAGGCGCTTCAGCTCCTCCTCCGACAGCCGCACGTGCACCGCGTCGGCCGAGTCGGAGATGCTCGCCGGCCGCGACGAACCGGGGATCGGCACGACCTGCGGCGCCTTGGCGAGCATCCAGGCCAGGCACACCTGCTGCGGGCTGACCCCGTGGTCCCGGCCGACCTCGGCGAACACCGCGAACCGCTCGCCCAACCGGCCGGCCGCGCTCATGCCGCCCAACGGGCTCCACGGCAGGAACGCGATGTCCAGCTCGGCGCACAGCTCCAGCTCCGGCTCGCTGGACCGGAACGCGGGCGAGAACTGGTTCTGCACGCTCGCCAGCCGGCCGCCGAGGACCTCGTTCGCCTCGCGGATCTGCGCGGGGTCGAAGTTGGACACGCCCGCGAGCTTGATCTTGCCCGCGTCCAGCAGCTCGGCCAGCGCGCCGACGGACTCGGCGGTCGGCACGGACGGGTCGGGCCGGTGGAACTGGTAGAGGTCGATCGCGTCCACGCCGAGCCGCCGCAACGACGCCTCGCACGCCGACTTCAGGTACTCCGGGCGCCCGTCGAGCCCCCAACCGCCGCCGGGGGTGCGGGTGTGGCCGCCCTTGGTGGCGACCATGACGCCGTCGACGCCCTTCAACGCCTCGGCGATCAGCTCCTCGTTGTGCCCGAAGTCGCCGTCGTCGGCCGAGTACGCGTCCGCCGTGTCGATCAGCGTCACGCCCCTGTCCACGGCGGTGCGGATGGTCTCGATCGACTGGGCGCGGTCGGGGCGGCCTTCCAGCGACATCGGCATCGCGCCCAGGCCGATGGCGCTGACCTCGACTCCTCCGATCCGGCGAGTCAGCATCTTCGACGTACCTCCTGTGTTTGATGGCCGCTGCTGCGCAGGCGGCGGGCTCGTACCCCAGCTTGAGCGGTAGGCATTAAGCTGTCCAACAGAAGAAGCTGATGCCATTCAGCAGTACGGGTGATGAATCGTGGAACTCCGGCAGCTCGAGTACTTCGTGGCCGTGGCCGAGGAGTGCCACTTCACCCGCGCCGCCAGGCGCATGCACGTCGCCCAGTCAGGGCTTTCCGCGTCGATCCGGGCGCTCGAGGTCGAGCTCGGCGCGCCGCTGTTCGTGCGCAGCACCCGCCAGGTCGAGCTGACCCAGGCCGGCCGCGCGCTGCTGGTCGAGGCGCGGCGCGTGCTGGGCACGATCGACGCGGCGCGGGACGCGGTGGCCGCCGTCCAAGGCCTGTTGCGCGGCACGCTCGCCGTCGGCAGCATCCAGTGCCTGCACGCCGTGCACCTGCCCGCGGTGCTGGCCCGGTTCCACGAGCTGCACCCCGGGGTGGAGCTGCGGCTGCGCCAGGCCGGCTCGGGCGAGCTGGTCGACCTGGTCCGCGCCGGGCGGCTGGACCTGGCGTTCGTCACCTCGGGGCCCGCGGGCGACGACCTGGGCGTGTCCACCCTGTCCAGCGAGCCGCTGGTGCTGGCGTGCGCGCCGGAGCTGCCCTTCGCCGAACGGGAGTCGGTGCGGCTCGCCGAGCTGGCCGGCCAACCGTTCGTGGACTTCAACCCCGACTGGGGGACGCGCGACGACGTGGACCGCGCGCTGGCCACCGCCGGCGTGGACCGGAAGGTCGCGGTCGAGGTCAACGACGTGCACTCGCTGCTGGACTTCGTCGGCTTCGGCCTCGGCGTGGCCCTGGTGCCCGCGTCGTTCGCGGCGAAGCAGACCCGGGCGCGGTTCGTGGAGCTGGTCGACGCGCCGATGACCGACACCGCCGTGGTCACCACGCCGACGGTGAGCGCCGCCGCGTCAGTGCTGCTCGACATGGTCCTCGAAGCCGGTCGGGGACTGTCCGTCGCCGGTTAGCCGCCAGCCCCTCGGGTCGACCCGGAACGCGGTGCCGGCCAGCACCTCCAGGGCGCCGACGAGTTCGAGCGGCGGCGCCGGCGAGACGTGCAGGAACGTGCCGACCCTCGCCCCGGTGACGTTGACCTCCCGCTCGAACGTGGTGTCCTGGAACGAGATGCCGCCGTCGAACTTGCCGTCCCGGAAGTTGACCCGGCCGTGGAACGTGGCGCCGGAGAACAGCGCGGGCTTGCCGACCACGGCCTCGCCGAACTGCGTGATGCCGTAGAACTGCGCCCGCCGGGCGACGATCCGGCCCAACCGGCGGCCCTCCAGCCGGAAGTGCACGAGCTTCGCCCCGGTCAGGTCCAGGTGGTACGGCGTCGGGTCCGGGTCGTTGCCCCAGGGCAGCATGTCGGTGATCAGCCGCTGGGCGGTCATCCGGACGGTCATCTCGTGGTCCTGCGCGGGCTCCACCTCGCGCTTCTTGCCGAAGAACGCCTGGTCCGGGTCCTCGGGCAGCTCCTCGACGGCCGCGTGCTCGAACGGCCGCCGCAGGTACGCGCACAGCACGCTCAGCACGGTCTGCTTGTACCGGGGCGTGGTGTGGGCCAGGCCCGCGAGCACGTGCATCGCACCCACCCGGACCTGGTCGGCCTCGTTGCCCAGGAGCTCGACGGCCCGCGCGAACCGCTCGTCGGCGACCTTCTCGCTCTCCAGCTCGTGCCGCGCCTCCTCGGTGCGCCGCCGCCGGTCGTTGAGCCACAGCGCGTACAGCGCGACGATCGCGCCGCCGGCCAGCCCGCCGGTCTTGATCGCCTCCGCCTTCGGCTGCCTCGGGTCCACCAGGATGAGCACGGCGGTCGTCACGACCGTCACCACGACCGCGGCGAGCACGCTCGCCACCAGCAATCCACGTCCGCGCACGTCAGCTCCTGACCAGTCCGAGGCCGTCGTCCCCGCGGCGCTCCACCACCCAGCCGTCGGGCAGGGCGTTCTCGTGCTCCAGCGACAGGCGCATGCCCTGCGTGCGGGCTCGCACGGGCTCGGCGAGCCGCAGGTTCGCGCCGCCGGTGAACTCCGCGCCCTCGAAGTCGGCCGGCTCGGCGAACTCGCCGCCCTCGAAGCTCACCGCACCGGTGAACGCCGACCCGGCGAACTTGTTCGGGCCGAGGAACCTCGTGGCGGTGAAGTCGGCGGTGTCCGTGCAGGCGAACCGGCTGAACCAGGCCTTGCCGTGGAACACCACGTCGTGCAGGTACAGCCGGCTGTGGCTCAGCCCGTCGGTGAACCACGCGCCGCCGTGCACGACCGCGTGGTGCATGGAGTTCGACTCCCGCAGCCGCGCGGCCCGCAGGACGAGGTCGCCGACCTGGCGGTGCGAGATGTCGAAGTACTCCAGGTAGGCCCTGGTCAGGTCCAGGTTGTAGCGCGGTGCGCCCGCGACGTCGGCGGGCGGCAGGAGCTCGGCGATCAGCCGTTGCGCGGTGAGCCGGACCTCCAGCTCGCGGTCGTCCCGCACCACCTCCTCGCCTTCCCGCGTCACGTCGAACGGCCGTCGCAGGTACGCGCACAGCACGTCGAGCACGGTCTGGGCGTACTCGGCGCGGGACCGGGCCAGACCGGCCAGGGCGTGCATGGCGCCCACCCGCACCTGCTCCGCGTCGTGACCGAGCAGTTCCACCGATCGAGCGAACCTCTCGTCCGCGACCCGCGACCGATCGTGTCCGGCCCGCTCGTTCTCCAACTGCTGGCGCTGGTGCTCGATCCGATGCCGTTCCTCGTCCGTGCGCCGCCGCCGGTCGTTGAGCCACAGCGCGTACAGCGCCACCACCGAGCCGCCCGCCAGCCCGCCGGTCTTGATCGCCTCGTGCTTCGGCGCGTTCGGGTCGGTGGCGAACAACCAGCCCGTGACCAGCAAGAACACCCCGACCGCGCCCAGCACGACGGGTATGACCACACTGCGCCCGCGGCGGTGGGCAACGACGAGCCAGACCCCCGCCGCCACCGAGACGACCGCGCCCGCGATCCAGAGGTGCTTCACAAGGTCGTCATTCTTCCGGGTGATCGAGTCAGGGGTGGGTGATTGAAGAACTCGCGCAAGTCGACGGTGTGCTAACTCACCGGATTGGCCCATGATGTGGGTGTCACCGCAACGGTGAGAACACGAGCACGGCTGAGGAGAGAATCCGAGTGGACAGCGTGGGACGGCCGACCTGGGCGCCGGGGGACATCGACCTGGCACGTCCGAGCATCGCGCGGGTCTACGACTACTGGCTCGGCGGTGCGCACAACTTCGCCGTCGACCGGGCGGTCGCGGACAAGGTCCTGGCCGACGTGCCGGTGGTCAAGACCATCGTGCTCAACCACCGGGCGTTCCTGCGGCGCGCGGTGCGGTTCATGCTCGCGCAGGGCATCCGCCAGTTCCTCGACCTGGGCTCCGGCATCCCCACGGTCGGCAACGTGCACGAGATCGCCCAGGCCACCGACCCGGCCGCCCGCGTGGTGTACGTCGACGTGGACGCCGTCGCGGTCGCGCACAGCCGGGCCATCCTCACCGGGAACGAGCTGGTGAACGTGCTGCAGACCGACGTGCGGGACGCCAAGCAGGTGCTGTCCTCGCCCGAGGTGCAGGACCTGCTGGACTTCGACCAGCCGATCGGCGTGCTGATGATCGCGCTGCTGCACTTCATGCCGGACTCCGAGAACCCGCGCGGGGTGGTGGCGGACTACCGCGACGCCATCCCGGGCGGCAGCTACCTGGCGATCTCGCACGCCGGGTTCGAGGAGGGCGAGTGGGACCCGGCGTGGGACGACGCGAAGGGGGTCTACAACCGCGGCGTCAGCGAGATGTGCTTCCGGCCCAAGCGCGAGGTGCAGGCCTTCTTCGACGGCTTCGAGCTGGCCGAGCCCGGTGTGGCGCGGCTGCCGCTGTGGCGGCCGGAGTCGCCCGACGACGTGGACGAGAACGCGGCGCACTTCATCAGCTTCGGCGGCGTCGGGCAGAAGGCCTGATGGACGGCGGTCGACGCCGTTCGCGCGGCCGGCCGGGCAGTCGACCGCGCCCGGCGACCGGCCGTATCCTCTGGGTTGTGGCGGTAGGCCGGCGGACATGACGGAACAGGTTGACCATCGGGTGGCAGCACCGGGCCGATCGAACCTCGACCCCGCCGTACTGGCCGGGGCGGAGTCCTTCGCCCGCACCTGGGCGACCGCCGTCATCGGGAGCAGCTACGTGCCCATGACGCGGGCCGAGGTCGCCGAACACCTCCAGGCGTTGACCGAGGTGCTGGTGCACGCGCTGCACGCCAGCCCGTTCCGCACCGCGCCCGGCTACGAGATCGGCGCGCGGCTGGTCGAGGCCCACTTCACCGGCACCGACACGCTGGGCCGCACGGTGCAGCTGCTCGGCGACGACCTGCTCGGCGAGCTGGGCATCCAGCCGGACGAGCTGATGCGGTCGCGGCTGGCCGCGTTGCAGGGCGCGCTGGCCGCCGGGTACGCCCGTGCCCTGCGCGAACGGACGCTGGCCGAGCAGGAGGCGATCCGCGCGGCCGTGCTGGACGCCCGTGACCAGGCCGAAGCCGCGTTGCGCGCGTCCGAGGCGCGGTTCCGGGCGATGTTCACCGAGGCCGCCATCGGCATCGGCATCGCGGACATCGAGGGCCGCATCCTGGACGTGAACCAGGCGTTGCAGGACATGCTGGGGTTCAGCGTCGAGGAGATGCGGCAGTACAACATCCGCGACCTGATGCACCCGGAGGACGGCGGCAGCGTCTGGCGGCTCTACGACCAGCTCACGGCCGGCGAGTGCGACCACTACCGGGCGGAGAAGCGGTTCCGCCGGGCCGACGGCGAGCAGGTGTGGACGCACCTGACGCTGTCGCTGGTCCGCGACGACCACGGCGACCCGCAGTACCAGGTGGCGATGATCGAGGACGTCACCGACCGGCACCTGTTGCAGAACCGGCTGCGCTACCAGGCCTTGCACGACCCGCTGACCGGCCTGCCCAACCGGGCCCTGTTCCTGGAACGACTCGGCCGCGTGTTCAACAACAGGGCACGCCACCGCGCCGGCCTGTGCTACCTGGACCTGGACGGGTTCAAGGTCATCAACGACAGCCTCGGCCACGACATCGGCGACCAGCTGCTGGTCGAGGTCGGGCGGCGGCTGGACCACTCGGTGTCCGGCGACGGGAAGCTGGTCGCCCGGATGGGCGGCGACGAGTTCGTCATCCTGGTGGAGGGTTCGCAGGACACGCAGGACATCGTCAACGTCGCCGACCGGGTGCTGCGGGAGCTGGAGTCGCCCATCCGGATCGGCGGGCACGAGCTGACCGTGTCGGCGTCGATCGGCATCGTGGAGCGCGCGCTCTCGGGCACCACGGCCGCCGACCTGATGCGTGACGCGGACATCACGCTGTACTGGGCGAAGGCGGACGGCAAGTCCCGCTGGGCGTTGTACAACCCCGAGCGCAACGCCAAGGAGGTCGCCCGGTTCACCCTGTCGGCGACCATGCCGGCGGCGTTGGAGCGCGACGAGTTCTACGTGGACTACCAGCCGCTGGTCCGGCTCGAGGACAGCACCGTGGTCGGCGTGGAAGCGCTGGTGCGGTGGCAGCACCCGGAGTTCGGGCGGTTGGCGCCGGACCGGTTCATCGAGCTGGCCGAGGAGACCGGGCTGATCGTGCCGCTGGGCCGGTGGGTGCTGCGGCGGGCGTGCGAGCAGGCGCGGCGGTGGCTGGAGGAGTTCGGCGAGTCCGCGCCGTTCGTGTCGGTGAACCTGGCCGTGCGCCAGTCGCGCGACCCGGAGCTGGTCCGGGACGTCAAGCGGATCCTGGACGAGTGCGCGCTGCCGCCGCACCACCTCCAGCTGGAGCTGACCGAGAGCGCGATCATGGGCACCGCCGACGAGCCGCTGGAGGCGTTGCGGGCGCTGTCGGACATGGGCGTGCGGATCGCCATCGACGACTTCGGCACCGGGTACTCGAACCTCGCGTACCTGAAGCACCTGCCGGTGCACGAGCTGAAGATCGCGGGCTCGTTCATGGAAGGGCTGCGCGCGGCCGACGAAGAGGACGCGGTGGACGCCCAGATCGTCTCCACGCTGGTCCAGCTGGCCCACGCGCTGCAACTCGGCGTGACGGCCGAAGGCGTGGAGACGCCGGCACAGGCCAAGCGGCTGCACCGGATCGGCTGCGACACCGGCCAGGGCTGGTTCTTCGCCAAGCCGATGAAGCCCGAGGAGATCGACGACCTGCTGCGCCGCTAGGCGGGCCCGTAGCGGACCGGTCCGGTCCGCTACGCCAGGTCCACGATCACCTTCACGTCGTCCTGCTCCTTCTCCAACGCGTCGGTGAACCGGTCGAGCGGCACGCGCCTGGTGATCAGGCCGTGCAGCCACGGACGGCTGGCCTGGGACAGGGCTTCCGCCGCCGCGAGGTAGTCCGGCAGGCCCGCGTTGACCGTGCCGACGACCGACTTGTTGCCCATCACGATGCCGTCGAACACGCTCGGGTCCAGCGGCACGGGGTCGTGCTCGCCGGCGATGCCCGCCAGGACCGTGACGGCGGCCCGCCGCACGCACTCCCAGATCAGGGGTGCGACGCCGGTGCACTCGATCGCCACGTCGACCTCGGCGGTGACCTTGGCCAGGTCCGGGTAGTACCTCGCGCCCAGCGCGGTCACCAGGTCCGGTTTGCGGCCGTCGGTCACGCGGTCGACCACGTGCACCGCCAACCCCCGCTGCACGCCCAGCAGCGCCGCCAGCAGGCCGATCGGGCCGGCGCCGGTGACCAGCACCGAGCGCACCGGCAGGTGGGCGCGGGCGGCTGCGGCCTCCGCCTGCGCCCACGCCTTGGCCACCACCGAGGCCGGCTCGGTCAGCACGCCCGCGTCACCGAGCGTCGGGTCCAGCTTCACCGCGAACTTCGGCGGCACGGTCCAGCGCTGCATCCCGTACCCGTCGAGCTCCTTGATGCCGCGCTCGGTGTAGCGGCCGTTGCGGCAGAAGTCCCACGCGTCCACCGCGCACGCCGGGCACGGCTCCGGGTCGGGGCGACGGACCACCCCGGCGATCAGGTCGCCCTCGTAGAAGCCGGAGTCCTCGGGCGCGGTGAGGACCCGGCCCAGGGACTCGTGGAAGGGCACCATGTGGTCCCGACCCGGCGGCAACGAGCCGAAACCGTCGCGGATGATCTCCACGTCGGTGCCGCACATGCCCACCAGCAAACCCCGGACCAGCAGTTCACCCGGACGACCCGGATCCGGCCGGTCCACCACCCGGGACGCCTCCGGCTCGCCCGGGACGACCTCCGCCGCCCTCACGCCGCACCGCTGCGGCGACGCTCGTCGCGGGTGTGGCCACCGAACAGCACCGCCGCGCTGTTCACCAGCGCCAGGTGGCTGAACGCCTGCGGGAAGTTGCCGAGCATCCGCCCGGTGCCCGCGTCGTACTCCTCGGCCAACAACCCCACGTCGTTGCACAGGTCCACGAGCCGGTCGTACATCGCCAGCGCCTCCTCACGTCGCCCGGCCAACGCCAGCGCGTCGACGTACCAGAACGAGCACGCCAGGAAGCTTCCCTCGACACCGGCCAATCCGTCCACTTCGGACTCGCCGTGGGAGGTCTCGTACCGGTCGACCAGGTCGCCGCGCTTGAGCACGCCAGAGATCGCGTCCAGGGTGCCGAGCACGCGTGGGTCGTCGCCTGGCAGGAAGCCCACCGCCGGGATCAGCAGCGTGGCCGCGTCCAGCTCCGTGCCGCCGTAGTACTGGGTGAACGCGCCCAGCGAGGAGTTCCAGCCCTTCGCCAACACCTCGGCGTGCACGGTCTCGCGCAGCTCCCGCCACCGCTGCACCGGACCGGGCAGGTCGAACTGCTCCACCGCCCGCACCGCCCGGTCGAACGCCACCCACAGCATCACCCGGGAGTGGGTGAAGTGCCGGTCCGGCCCGCGCACCTCCCACAGCCCCTTGTCCGGCTGCTCCCACACCTTCTCCAAGTGCCGCATCATGCCGCGCTGCATGGCCCACGAGTCCGCGGTCTCGCCCAACCCGCGCTCCCGCGCCAGGTGCAACGCGTCCATCACCTCGCCGTACACGTCCAGCTGCAACTGCCGGTAGGCCGCGTTCCCGACCCGCACCGGCCGCGCGCCGCGGTACCCGGGCAGCCAGTCGACCTCCCACTCGACCAGGTGCCGCTCGCCGCCGAGGCCGTACATGATCTGCAGGTCGGCCGGGTCGCCCGCCACGGCGCGCAGCAGCCACCTGCGCCACGCCAGCGCCTCGCCCGTGCAGCCGAAGTTGTCCAGCGCCAGCAGCGTGAACGTGGCGTCGCGCAGCCAGCAGTACCGGTAGTCCCAGTTGCGCTCGCCGCCGAACGTCTCCGGCAGCGACGTCGTCGGCGCGGCCACGATGCCGCCGGTCGGCGCGTACGACAGGCCCTTCAACGTGATCAGCGACCGCCGCACGACGTCCGCGTGCGGGCCGTCGTAGTCGATGCGCGACGACCAGTCCAGCCAGAACGCCTCGGACCGGGCCACCTCCGACAGCGCGTCCACCGGCGCGGGCGGCTCGTCGGGCGAGTACGCGAACTCCATCACCCAGGACAGCCGCTCGCCCGCCGAGATGGTGAACTCCGCCTCGTGCGCCCGCTTGCCGTGCACCCGGTACGGCAGCCGGTCGCCGTACAGCGCGACGGCGGACGGCCCGGCGAGCGCCACGATGCACTCCTGCCCGTCCCGCTCACCGCGCCGCACCCACGGCACGGAGTCGGCGTAGGCGAACCGCAGCACCCACCGCAACGACATCTCCACCTGCCCGGACACGCCTTCCAGCACCCGCACCACGCGGGTGTCGGCGTCCCAGTCGTCCTGCTCGGGCGGCATGGTGTCGATCAGCCGCACCACACCGTCGACGGTCTCGAACTCGGTCTCCAGCACGAGGCTGCCGTCGCGGTACGACCGCCGCACCGACACCACCTCGCCGGTCGGCGCGATCCGCCAGTGCCCGTCGTCCTCGGTGCCCAGCAGCCGGGAGAAGCACGACGGCGAGTCGAACCGCGGCATGCACAGCCAGTCGATCGACCCGTCCCGTCCCACCAGTGCCGCCGTCCTCAGGTCCGACAGCAGCGCGTAATCCTCGATCCGTCCCGGTCCCGTGTCTCCCACCCCGCCGACCCTACGTACCCGCGTTTGACGGCGCGCGCTGTTGCGCACCCAACTCCCATGACCTCCTTAGTCGCGGTGCTGCTGGCGAGCGCGCTGACCGTCCCCGGTCCCCCGGCCACCTACGCCCCCGCGGACAAGCAGGGGTTCGGCACGGCCCGCCAGGCGACGAGCCCGGTCTGGTTCACCCTCGGCCGCACGGGCCTCACCGAGGTCTTCTACCCGGACCTGAGCACCCCGGCGACCCGTGACCTGCGGCTGGTCGTGGACGGCCGCACGGCCGAGGGCCGCACCGAGCCCGTCGGCAGGCTCCGCTACCGGCAGCAGTTCCGGGGCGACGGCTGGCGGGCCGAGATCACCTACACCACCGACCCGGCGCGGCCGACCGTCCTGGCCGACCTGCGGCTGCACGCCGACCGGCCGGTGGACGTCCAGGTGGTCTTCGACCCGAACCTGTCCCGCGACGGCGACGACGACTCGGCCGCCCGGCACCCCGAGGCGCTGCTGGCCTACGACGCCCGGTCCGCGAGCGCCCTGATCGCCGACGAGCCGATCACGTCGCGCGGCTCCACCGAGGGCAACGTCGTCCAGACCGGTTCGCTGCGCGTGGACGGGGTGCGCGACCGCGGCGCCACGTTGGCGATGGGCTTCGGCAGCCACGTCGAGGAGGCGTTGACCACGGCGAAGACGTCCCTGGTCGAGGGCTTCCCCCGGCACGCCCGCCGGTACGACCGGGGTTGGGACGACTACCTCAAGGGGCTCAAGCGCCCGAAGAGCGCCGACCGCGACCTGTACGACACGTCGATGATGGTGCTGGCGGCGACCGAGGACAAACGCCACCCCGGCGCGTTCATCGCGTCGCCGAGCTTCCCGTGGGCGTTCGGGTTCGACCGCACGATCGCCCCGGAGTTCGGCTCCTACGCCCTGGTCTGGCCGCGCGACCTGTACCAGGTGGCCAGTGCGATGCTCGCGGCCGGCGATCGCGGGGCGGCCGAGCGCGCGCTCGACTTCATGCTGCACGTACAGCAGCAAGCCGACGGGCACCTGCCGCAGAACACCAGGGTCGACGGTGAGCCGTACTGGACCAACATCCAGCAGGACGAGCAGGCCGCGCCGATGCTGCTGGCCTGGCTGCTCGGTCGCGCCGACCGGTCCACAGTGGACTCCCTGGTGGCGGCGGCCGAGTTCATGATCGCCCAGCCGAACGCGCCGTTCACCCAGCAGGAGCGCTGGGAGAACCAGAGCGGCTACTCGCCGGGCACGATCGCGAGCGAGATCGCCGGGCTGGTGTGCCTGGCCGACCTGCTCCAGCGGTCGGGCGACCCGCGTGCCGCGAGGTACCTCGCCGTCGCCGACGACTGGGAGCGCCGGCTGGAGGGCTGGACCGTCACCACCACCGGCCCGTTCTCGCCCGACCCCTACTACCTGCGGCTCACCAAGGACGGTCGGCCGGACTCCGGCACCACGTACAACCCCGGCGACAACCACCCCACCGAGATCGACCAGCGCGCCGCCGTGGACCCGAGCTTCCTGGAGCTCGTGCGGCTCGGCGTCCGCCCGCACGACGACCCGGTCGTCCGCAACACCGTGCGCGTGGTGGACGAGCAGCTGGGCGTGGACCGGTTCTGGCACCGCTACAACGGCGACGGCTACGGCGAACGCGCCGACGGCGGGCCGTGGAACATCGGCCACGGCCGCACCTACGGCAGGCTGTGGCCGATCTTCGCCGGTGAGCGCGGCGAGTACGAGCTGCTGGCCGGTGACGTCGGCGACGCCCGCCGCCGGCTGGCCGACATCGCCGGCACCGCGAACGACGGCCGGATGCTGCCCGAGCAGGTCTGGCACGGCCGGGGGACCACGTCGGCCACGCCGTTGGCCTGGACGCACGCCCAGTACGTGCGGCTGGCGTGGTCGATCGACGCGGGCAAGCCGGTGGAGCGGCCCGCCGCGGTCGCCTGCCGCTACACCGGTTGCCGGTGACGCGGTCGTCCGCGTCACGTTGCCCGCAATGCGCCTTGTGGGTGACGTAGATCCGATACGTTGGTGCTCATGCGCCGTGTCGTGCCGCTCATCGCCGCCTTGGCCCTGCTCGGGGGCTGCTCGCAAGCCACGGACGGGTCCGCGAACCCGGGTGGTTCGACGCCCACCACGGCGGCGAGCGGGACGTCGGGCAAGGCGACGTCGGCGTCGAAGGAACCGGCCAAGCGCCCGAAGACGATCAACATCGCCGACGTGGACCCGTGCACCCTGCTGACCGAGGCGCAGCGCGCGGAGTTCGGTCTGGACCGTCCGCCGCAGCCCAGTGACGACCCGGGGAAGAAGGGCTGCACGATCAGCCGCGAGGACCGGACGTACTTCGTCGGCATGACCGCCGACACCACCGCGGGCATCGACGACTACGCCGGGTCCGACGGCAAGGTGACCAAGCTTGAGGTGGGCGGCTTCCCGGCGCTGCTGGTGGAGGCGGACACCGACCTCGGGCTCTCCTGCTCCGTCGCGGTGGACGTCTCGGACGGCCAGGTGGTCGACGTGGGCGCGTTCAGCCTCGGCGAGACCAACATCCCGGCCCTCTGCCGGATCGCCCAGTCGGTCGCGGCGGCCGTCGTGACCAACTTGAACAAGTAGAACTACCTCTTTGCGGACGGAACCGTTCACCCGCGTCACGCATCAGAGCTAAAGTCGTCCCGAATGCACACGCTGGGGTATGTGCAGGACTGAGGAGGGGTGTGCCGTGTTCATCGCGGATGGTGGTGGCGGGGGATCGACGCCGACGACGCTGCCCGACTACGCCGGCGCGCAGCGGAAGTTGAGCATCGAGCCCTCGGCGATCCCGGACGCGCGCAAGGTGTTCTCGGACGCGCTGGACCAGCTGGACGCGAAGCTCCGGGTGGCGATCGCGCAGCTGAGGGCGAAGCCGTGGGCCGGCGACCCGGTGAGCAACGAGACCGCCGACCGGTTCAACCAGGACACCTTCGAGGCCGGCGACTCGGCCGGCCTGACCGCCCTCAAGGCCTACCGCGAGCAGCTCGCGGGCGTGGTCGACCAGCTCACCGCGATCGAGGCCGACTACCGGCGAGTCGAAGGCGACAACACCGCGTCCTGGGGACGCATCAACAACGGCTGACCTGCTGACCTACGCACCCGAGGGGGGCGAGCACGATGGGTGATCACCGCTGGCGCGGGTATGCCCACCCCGATCTCCACCGCATGATCAACGAGGGGCCCGGCGTCGCCGCGTCCCGGCCGCTCGAAGACTCCTGGAAGTCGTTGTCCGAGACCCTCGGGGAGATCGACACCACGATCAAGGACGGGCTGGCCAAGCTCGGCGCGAGCTGGGAGGGCGACACCGCCGACACGACGACGGCCTCGCTGTCGCCCCTGGGGGCCTGGGCCGCGGACGCCCAGCAGGGTTCGAGCACGATGGAGACCTCCGCGCAGCTGCAGGCGGACTACATCGCGAACGCCCGCAAGGAGATGCCCGAGCCACTCCCGGTGACCACCGAGGCGCCGTCGCTCGGCGACGCGATCGTCGGCGGGCTGACCGGCCCGGTCGGCATGATGCACGTGATCAAGCAGCAGCAGGACCACGAGCGGCAGGAAGCGGCGCAGGACAACGCCGAGGCCAAGGCCGTCGAGGTGATGAACAACTACCAGTCGAGCAGCGAGTGGAACGCCAACACGCTCGGCCAGTTCGTCCCCCCGCCGAAGGTCGTGATCGACACGCCGCCGCCGGCTGGCGCGGGCGAGTTCAACAACTCGAACGCCAACTACAACTCCACCTCGACCTGGACGCCGCCGATCGGTGGCAGCGGCGGCACCACCACCACGTCGTGGGCACCGCCGTCGGCCGGCACCCCGGTGCCGCAGCCCGGCCTGGTGCCCGGCACCGGTGGCACCACGACCCCGTCGTGGGCGCCGCCGACCTCCGGCCAGCCGACGCCGCTCCCGCCGCAGGTGACCCCGCCGGTCAACCCACCGGTCCGGCCGCCCGTCGGCCCGGTGCCGCCGCCCACGTGGACCCCGCCGAAGCCCCCGGGCAGCGGCCCGCAGGTCCCGCCGAAGGTCCCCACCGGCCCCGGTGGCCAGCGACCGGGCCTGCCGCCCGGCCGGATGCCGGGGATGCCCGGCATGCCCGGCCCCGGTGGTCAGGGCGGCCCCAACCCCATGCGTCCCGGTATGCCGGGGATGCCCGGTTCGGGCGGTATGCCCGGCGGGATGCCCGGTGCGGGTGCGCCCGGCGGTAACCACCCCTCCGGTGTGCCCGGTCGCGGCGGCATGCCCGGCGCGGGTGGCTTCGGCCCCGGCGCGGGTGGCCCCGGCGGTCCTGGTGGCCCCGGCGCCGCCGGTCGTCCGGGTGCGGGCGGCCCCGGCATGGCCGGTGGTGCGGCCGGTGCGCAGGGCGGCAACGGCGAGGACGACATCGAGCACAAGGCAGCCGACTACCTGGTCGAGACGAACGACGTGTTCGGCGACGACCGGCTCGTCGCACCGCCGGTGATCGGGGAAACGCCGCAGTAGGAATCCTCCGGTGCACGGGCTCGCGTCGACTCGGCGCGGGCCCGTGTCCGGTGTTCAGGGGACGGGGATGTCGGTGACGTATTTCGGGGGGCCTGCGGAGCGGGAGCCGATCGAGCTCTCCGCCGAGGAGTTCGACGTGCTCTGGGAGCGCCTCGACCTCGGCCAGATGCCGCTGGTGATCAAGGTGCCCTCGCCGGGCAAGACCCACCAGGCGCGCGCCGACCTGGAACGACGCGTCTGGCACGACATCGGCGCGCGGGGACTCGGCGGTCCGACCGGGCTGCACCCGGAACTCGACTACCTGCTGCGGCTGTTCAACCGGCCCGAGCGCGAGGTCGACGGCCGGGTGTGGGTGGGCAAGAGCGTGCGGGTGCTGGCTGTGGCCAACGGCGACGAGGGCGCGGTGGCCACGTTGACCGACGACCGGCTCACGTTCCGGCGCGCGGCGGGCAGTGGCCTGCCGTCGGCCGTGCTGGGCGCGCTGCCCGCGCACCCCGCCGGCAGCGGGCACTCGGTCACCATGCCCAGCGCCGACCTGGAGGCCGCGGTCAAGAAGTCCGACGGCTCGCCCAAGAGCCTGGAGAACTCGTTGCGCGAGCACGGCGTGCGCCAGGAGGACGCCACCACGCTGGTGAAGATGTTCACCGGGCTCGTGCACACCGGCAACTTCGGCGCGGCGGCCCGCGACAAGTACGGCAAGCGGTGCCGACCGGACCGCGTGGTCGCGTTCTTCGACACCGAGGACGGTCGCTACCTCCAGCAACGGCGGGCGGCGAACGGGTCCGTGCCGTGGAGCACGTTCAGCCCGACCGACTCGCGCCGACTCGCGCACCAGGTGGAGGAGCTGCTCGCCGAAGCGGTGCGCGCCGCGAAGTTCTGACCCCGGTGCGGCGGCGTGTCGGCGGTCGTGTCGGCGACGCTAGCCTGGGCGGGTGCCGTCCAGGACCGTTGACCCCCACGAGGTGCGCGCCGCCGTCGAGGCCGTGCTGCCCTGGCTCGCCGGTGCGGCGGAGCAGCCCGAACGCCCGGTGCTCGCCGCGGCCGTGCGGCTGAGCCTGCGGACGCTGGAGCAGGTCGCGCCGGGCCGCAGCGTGGAGGTGCGGGTGCCGCCGTTCGCCGCCGTGCAGTGCGTGGCGGGCCCGCGGCACACCCGCGGCACCCCGCCGAACGTGATCGAGACCGACCCGCGCACGTGGCTGGAACTGGCCGTCGGCCGGCTCGGGTGGGCGGAGGCGCTGCGGGACGCCAAGGTCACCGCGTCGGGCAGCAGGGCGGATCTCTCAAGCCTGCTCCCGGTCCTCCGCTTCTAGCTAAGCTCGACCGCGTGAAGGCGCTCAAGGCGTGTGTCGCCGTCCTCGCGGTCGGAGCCCTCCTCGTCGGTTGCGGCGGCAGCGAGTGGTCGGGCGAGGTGGCGTTCAAGGTCGTCAAGATCAACCCGCCGTACGAGTCGATGGGCGAGACCAAGCCGTCGTACGTGAACCTGGAGATCGACCAGGACCAGCCGGGCGGGGTCGAGCGGATCGACAAGAAGGCCGCCGACCTCGACCAGTTCCCGGAGGGGATCGAGGTCGGCGACCTCGTGGTGTGCTCGGTGCGCCAGTCCGACCGGAGCGGCTTCGACCAGGAAGGCGTCCAGACCGACGTCGGACCCTGCCGCCTGCGCTGACTAGAACCAGGACCCGACGGTCTTGTCCCAGGCCTTGCCGACGCCCTCGACCACGTCCCGACCGAGCTCGACCACGTCGCCGACACCGCCGACGACCACGTCCACGGTGTCGTTGACGACCTCCTTGCCCGTGTTGAGCAGGCCGGTGCCCGCGTCGGACCAGTTGCCGTTCCACGCGTCGCGACCGGCGTTGTAGAGCCCGGTCCCGGCGTCGACCGCGAGGTCCGCCGCGCCGACGGCCGTGCCGCCGACGAAGTCCACCACCGGCCCGACGCCGGGGATGTGCGAGCCGGGCAGCGACGGGCCGAGCGGGTTCTCGTCCCACTCCTGCGCGGTCACCGAGCCGCCGTCACCGGTCGCGATCCGGGCCAGGTTCTGCACCGACTCCGAACCGGGGGCGTAGTACTGGGAGTGCGCGCCCAGCGCCGAGGTCCCGTCGGTGGTGCCGAAGGTCTTGGCGCCGAACCGGTCGTCGTACGGGCCGATCGACGAGCCGTCCTCGGTGAACCAGGTCTGGCTCGTGCCCTGGACGACCGGGTCGTGCTCGGTCGCGCCGACGTAGACGTGACCGGGGCCCGCGGAGAGCTGGTTGACGTTCGACGCGCCCACGCCGGGCGAGCCGACGAACGCGATGTCGTCCGCGGCCAGCCCGTTCATGCCCGCGTAGCCGACCGTGGTGGAGCCGTAGGAGTGGCCGATCACCGTGACGTGGGGGTTGTTACCCGCGGCCTCTGCGGCGGCGCGGTAGCCGGCGACGTCGGCGACGAGGTTCGCGCCGCCCTCGCGGGCCTGCGCCGGGTTGTCGACCTCGCCGGGCGCCCAGCCGGGCGCGTCGTAGCCGAGCCACTGGATGGTGGCGTTGCCCTCCGCGCCCATGGCCGCGCGCAGGTTGCCCGCCTGGCTCACGGAGAAGGCGTCCAGCGTGGAACCGGTGCCGGGGACGCTGACGGCGAGGTTCTTGGCGGTGTCGGGGTTGCCGTAGGCGATGGCGGTCCCGCCGTCGCCGCGCGGACCGTAGGGGTCCCAGGCCAGGATGCGGACGTCCGGCTCGCCCCGGGCGTTGAGCCAACCGTTGTCCCGGGCGAGGGTCTCCGCCTGCTCGATGCTCTTCTGCACCTTCTCGGCGTTCTCGGCCTTGGTGGCGGCTTCCTGGCGCTGCTCGTTGAGCGACGCGTACCGCTCGTCGTTCAGCAGCTTGGTCATGTCCTCGGAGTTGTCCGGGTCGAGACCCAACTCCTGCGCCCGCGCGGCCAGCTGGGCGTCGAGCTGGTCGCGCTGCGCGCCGAAGCGCTGGGCGTCGTCCTGGATGCGCAGGCGGTTGGCCTGGTCGAGCACCTCCGACGGCAGGCCGCGCAGTTGGCCGAGCTCCTGGAACTTGGTGCGCAGCAGCTCGTCCTGCTGCTCCTTGGTCAGCGACTTCCACCAGGCGGCCACCTGCCTGGGGTCCGTGCCGGGGCCGGGCACGGCGGGGGTGCGCGCGGCCGCGACGGCGGTGTTCCAGCCCGCGTCCTTGCCCGCGGTCTCCTCGAAGCCGGGGCGGACCTTGGTGAGGGCGTCGGCGTACGAGCGCAGCACGCGTTCGTAGCCGGTCTTGACGTTGTTGAGCTGCTCGTTGACCCGGTTGGCCAGCTCACGGGTCTGCGCCTCGTCCAACGCGGGCGAGCGGCCACGCCAGAAGTCGATCAGCTGGTCGGCGCTGCCGCGCATCTGCGTGTAGGCGCGCGAGGCGGCCTGGACGATGTCCGCGCCGGCGCCCAGCCGCTCACCGGCCACGGTCGCGGACCTGGTGGACAGCTCGGCCCGGGCGCCGAACCTGGCCGCGGCGTCGCCCTGCCAGCTCGCGGTCGCGGTGCTGCCGCCGGTGGCGACGGACTGGCCGGCGCGGTCGACGGCGCTCATCGCGCCGGTGATGGGGTCCGCGGCGGCGGCCACGCGGCCGGCGTCGCCCGAAGCCAATCGGCCGTACAGGACCTCGGGGTCGGTGAAGCTCACGCCATGCCCCCTTCGATGCCGCGGAACGAGGTGTGCGAGTCGTCGTCCGCGCGCTGGTAGGAGTCGGCGTTCTCGTTGAGGCCGTCACCCGCGTCGCGGTACCAGGCGCTGCCCCGGCGCAGGTCGTCCGACTGCTCGCCGGACCACTTCGCCAACGCGTCCACGAACTGCGCGGCCGCCGGGACCTGGCCGAGCGCGTCGGCGTCCAGCCTGAGCATGGAGATCATCTCGGCGCCGTCGGCGGTCGCGTCCGCCCCTTCGTGGAACTGCTTCGACGCCGCGCGCAACGTCTCCGGTTGCACACCGAACACGATTCCCCACCCTTCGTGCTGCTAGTCGCCGGCAATGCGACGCGCGTTCACCATCTTCGGTTCCCTCGCCCCGTGGGCCAAGCAGGTGAACAAATCCGCCCGGTAGTGATCACCGCCCGTCGCATCCGGAGCCGGCGGACTCGGCGATCGGCTCGGAGTGAGTTTTCGCAGGCAGATGATCGTGCAGTTGCTGCCAGACGCCGGCCTCGTGCCACTCGGTCAGCCGCCGCCAACAGGTCGCGCCCGAGGCGCCGAACAGGGCGGTGGGCAGCCGGTTCCAGCCGAGTCCATATCTCGTCGGTCCAGACCTCCTCACGCACGAGGCGATCTTGGATCGTTCGACGTTCCAAGCGAAGCCGACACGCCCCGCTCATTTTGAACTGATCACTCAGGGGCAGCAGGCGGCGGTCCTCGGGCTCGGGGCGGGAGAAGGTGTCGGGTCACCACTACCGTCGAGACCATGCACCGCAGCCGTGTCTCCGCCCTGCTGATCGACACACCGCAAGACCGGGCCGACCAGGCCGCCGCCTTCTGGTCAGCGGCCCTGGGCGCGACCGCCCGCCCGGTCCCGTCGGAGGAGCAGTTCACCTCACTGCACGACGCCATCCCGGGCTTGGCCGTGGCCGTGCAGGCGGTGGACGACGAGCCCCGCTTCCACCTGGACATCGAGACCGACGACGTGGAGGCCGAAACCGCCCGCTTGCTCGCGCTGGGGGCCACCGAGGTGTCGCGGTGGCTGGAGTGCCGAGTCCTGCGCGCACCGAGCGGCCACCTGATGTGCGTCCTGCCCGTGCACACCGACCCCGCCCAGTTCGAGGCCCAGGCAAACGCCTGGGCCTGACCCGCCGAGCCCGCCACCCGACCCGACGGGTCACCGGCTTCCCGCGTCACCGGAGGAAGTCGTCCAACAGCGCGGTGATCCTCGTCCGCAGCACACCGGCATCCGTCGGCCCGTGGAAGTCGACCACGTCCGCCGCCCGCCTGCGCCGCCCGCTCTGGTCGATCGCGGCGGCTCCGAACTGGCCGCGCAGGTCCGGTCCGCCGACTCGGCCGTCCGGGAGTCGCGGCAGCAGCCCCACCAGCGCGGCGGCGAGGTCGGCGTCCACCTCCCGCACGGTGAGCAGGTCACGGGTCAGCACCGCCAGCACCGAACCGGTGCCGGTGGTCGCGGCCAGCGCGCGCACCGCGGACCGCCCGATGCCCAGCCGCAGGTCCGCCGAACGCGGCGGGTTGGCGATCAGCTTGAACGCCGCGCCCAGCCACGGGTCGAGCTCGCCGCCGCGGGCCAGTCCCTGGGCGGTGAGGTGGCTCCACGGTGCGGGTTCGTCCTGCACGTGCAGGACGATCGGCATGGCGCCGAGGTCGAGGTGTTCCCAGGCGGTGCGGAACGCGGTCGCGCTGAGGGTCGCGGTGGTCACCAGTCGTCACTCCCGGATGACGGCGGGCGTTGCTCCCGGCCCCCCAGGCCCGCTCCGGTAACTGACGTCGAAGAGGACGCCGGGGTTCCGTTTAGCCGCCCCCGACCGAGCGGGATCTCAGACCTCCTGCAACAACTCCCACACGCACGCGGCGAGGCGGGCGTTGTCGATCGGGGTGATCGTGCTCCAGCTGCGGCCGTCCGAACTGGGCCGGACCTGGTGCAGGTAGCGGCCGGACGGCGTGTCGTGCCAGGCGACCACGCGGCCGGCGCGCACGGGTGGCCCGCCGCCGTGCTGGGCGCGTTCGACGCCGAACTGGCCGCGGGTGCTCATCCCGTCGCACATACCGGCGAGCTCCTGCGCCTCGTGCAGCGGCAGCCCTTGCCGTTCCAACGCGAGCACGAGCTTCTCCGCGTCCCGACCGGCTTCGTCGCCCGCCGCCCGCAGCACGTCGTTCGGCAGGCTGATCGACCGCCCGTACCCGGCGGGCATCTCACCGGCGACGGCCACCGCCGCCTCGGCCAGCGCGCTGGCCCGTGACTCGATCAACCACACCTCGTCGCCGTCGACCACGGCGAGGATGCCCTCGTCACCGGCCGCCGCCGCAAGACCCTTGATCTTGCGGCGGTCGACCCAGATCCAGATGTCGATCGACACCTGCGGGTTGGCCAGCAGCGCGAACGCGTCGGCCAACTCGGGCGTCAACCGCCGGTTCGCCGCCAGGCCGCGCTCGGCGAGCGAGCCCCAGGCCTGCTCGACGAACACGGCGCGTTCGGTGTGCGTGATGCCGGGGCTCGGCACGTCGAGCGCGACGTTGCGCCGGGCCAGCCGCTCGCCCTCCCACGCGACGTCGAATTCGAGCGTCGACAGGACAACCGTGCCGCTCACTTCACTTCTTCTCGGGCTCGTCGCCGATGACCGACTGCACGACCATCCGCTCGTCACCGAACACGTCGTCGGAGTCGACGCCGTACTTGCGGACGTGCTCGCCGTCCTCCTCGCCGGGGCCGCCCTTGGCGCTCGCCGCCGGCTGCAACATCGAGGAACCGGCGCCGCCCTTGCCCGCGACACCGCCGGCCGCGCCCCGGTTGGGCATGCGCTCGTCGGGGTCGATGGCGCCGATCGTCGCGGAGATGCCGGACTTGCCGGTCAGCGTGCCGGGCATGCCGGGGACACCGCCCTTGCCGGTGCCACCACCGCCACCACCACCGGTGCCGCCCTTGCCCGCCGGTCCTTCCGGGACCTTGCCGCCGCCGGGCATCGCCGGCGCGGGGTTGCGCACGACCCGCCCGCCACGCGCCTGCGTGGCCGCGAGGCCGAGCCCCAACCCACCGGCCAACCCGAGCCCGAGCCCCAACCCGAAGTTGGACCCACCGGCCTTGCCCAGGGCGGCGGGCGGCACGATCGTCTGCCCACCCGGCGAGGGGGGCAGCAAGCCGGTCGAGCCACCGGGCATCTGCCCCGGCAGCTGCGGCGCAACGCCGACCGAGCCACCGGGCAACTGACCGGACCCACCGGGCAAGCCGCCCGTCACGCCACCCGGGATGCCGGGCGTCGCCCCACCGGGCTGCCCTACCGCCGCCACCGGCGTGCTGACGCTGGAGGCCGTCGTCACCTCGAACTGCGGGGGCGGGTTCATGCCCTGGTACTGGTTCAACGCGTCCCGGCTGGCCTCGGTGTACTGGTCGAGCCCCCGGATCGTCTGCTCCCGCGCCGCCTGGGTCGCCTTCACTTCCTTGGCGTGGTCGGTCTCGTGCCCGAAGAACCCGAGGAAATCGTCACCGATGTTGGTCTCCGTGTCACCGCGCAACTGCTGCGGCTCGGGCATCCCGTTCCTGGCCTGGCTGTGGTTGGCCCCCTGCACGGCGGTGGCCTGGGAATTCTGCTGAGCGGCGTCGGTGCCCGAAGTCGCCACGTCGGCCGACACGGTGACGGCCTGACCCGCATTCTCGCCCGCCGCGCCCTGCCAGTCGATTCCGAGCTTCTTCAGCTCTCGGCGCAACGTCTCGTCGGTCTCGTCCAATGTGCTCGCGAGCTGACGCAGCGCGTGCGACGCATCGCTGAACCTCTGACTCGCGTCACTGCTCGAGAACTCCGCGACCAGCCTCGCCAACCCGTCGTTGGTAAATCCCTCGAAGCGGTGGTCGGTGATCTGTCGGTAGCCGCCCATACCTCCCCCTTACTTCAAAGTCTGCAACGTCGTCAGCGCCATTTCCGCGCCCTTGGCGGCGTTCTGGCACATCTGGTCCTGGGTAAAGCCGTCGCCGATCGGCAGGAAGGAGACGAACAACTGCTGCCCGTCCGCCACGTCGACCGCGAGCGCGCAGTCGTTCTTCGTCGTACCGGTCAAGGTGATCTGGTAGGCGCCGAACCCCGCAACGGACTTCTGGACGACGTCCAGGTTGCCCCCGCCTTCCCAGTAGCCCACGCCCTCGTCGGCGATCAAAGTGACTTCGTAGCTGAACAGCGGCCGGGAGTTGGCCTGGAAGCTGCACCCCGGCGAATCCTTGCCCTTGATCACGTCTTGGGGTTCGCTGATCGCCTCGTCGATCTTCAACTGCTGCTGCTGGTCCTTGGTCAGCGCGGTGCAAGCATCGCCGATGCCGTCGAGTTTGATCTCGGCCGGCCTCGGGGGGAAATCGACGGTGGGTTCCGACGAGCCGGAAGTCGGACCACCGGTCGTCTTCGTCGACTGAGGGCTCGGATCGCCGGGGGTGTTCGTGGTCGTGCAACCGGCCACCACCGCCACCGCGGCCGCCACCACGATCAGAGCCTTGCTACTGCGAAGCACCCGCCGCCCCCATTGCCGCTTCAACGTCTTCGTCGGTGTGACCGTACTGTTTGGCGGCGCCGCGGAGTTGCTCGACAAGACCGGTAAGGCTCTCGATGTACTGCTCCACGCGGTTGGCGTAGGAGTCGTCGTGCTCGACCAAGCGGTCGTTCCAAGCTGCCGCGATGTCCTTGTTCAGGGTGTCGAGCCCGTCGAGCGGGACGCGGAGGTCGCGCTGGGCCGCGCGGTAGCTCTTGCGCAGCGCGTCGACCTGGTCGCTGATGACGGCACCGGCTCGGAGGACGGTGTCCTTCTCCACCTTGAACTCCCGGCTCCCGCCGGGAGCGGCGGCCATGGTGTCGCCCAGGCGCTTCTCCGCCGCGAACATCTCGCCGACCGCCCTGCCGACGGCTCCCCCGGCCGCGGCGACGGCTCCTAGTAGGCCGGTCTCCTGTTCCACGACGTCCTACCCCCGTACGGTCGGTAACGGTATGAACCCGGTTCGAGGCTACCAACGACCGCGTGAGCCGGGTCTGAGGTTGGACGAAGAAACGTCCGACCCGGTTCCCGCGGGTTGGGGGTGCTCGGTGACGGGTCCCGCACGGGGACGGTCGCGGTCGGTCAGGGGACGGTGATCTCGCCGTTCGCCGCACGCAGGGCGATGTCGGTGCGGTGGTGCGAGCCGGTCAGGTGGACGCCCGCCACGCGGCGGTAGGCGTCGGTCCTCGCGTCGGTCAGGGTGTCGCCCGTGCCGACGACCGACAGCACGCGACCGCCGGTGGAGACGACGGCGCCGTCCTCGCGGCGACGGGTGCCCGCGTGCAGCACGCCGTCCGCCTCGGCGCCGGTCACCACGTCACCCGTGCGCGGCCGGCCGGGGTAGCCCTCGGCGGCCAGCACGACGGTCACGGCGTAGCCATCGGCCCAGTCCAGGGGCGGCGCGGTGGCGAGGGCGCCGGTCGCGGCGGCGTGGAACAGGCCCGCCAGCGGGGTGCGGAGCAGCGCCAGGACGGCCTGGGTCTCCGGGTCGCCGAACCGGCAGTTGAACTCGATGACCTGCGGCCCGGTGGAGGTCAGGGCCAGGCCCGCGTACAGCAGGCCGGTGAACGGGGTGTCGCGCCGCGCCAGCTCGTCCACGACCGGCTGGACGCAGGTTGCCACGATCGTGTCCACGAGGTCGGGCGCGGCCCAGGGCAGCGGGGAGTACGCGCCCATGCCGCCGGTGTTGGGGCCCGAGTCGCCGTCGCCGACCCGCTTGAAGTCCTGCGCGGGCAGCAGCGGCACCACGGTGGCGCCGTCGACCAGGCAGAACAGCGACACCTCGGGACCGTCGAGGAACGACTCCAGCAGCACCGGGTGGCCGTGGTCGAGCAACGTCATGGCGTGCGCGCGGGCCACGGCGCGGTCGGTGGTGACGACCACCCCCTTGCCGGCGGCCAGGCCGTCGTCCTTCACCACCCACTGCGGGCCGAAGCGGGTCAGCGCGGAGTCGAGCCGGGCCGGGTTGTCGACGATCTCCGACACCGCCGTCGGCACGCCCGCGGCGGCCATGACGTCCTTCGCGAACGCCTTGGAGCCCTCGATCCGGGCCGCCGCGGCCGAGGGGCCGAAGCAGGGGATCCCGATGGCGCGCACGGCGTCCGCCGCACCCGCCACCAGGGGCTGCTCCGGCCCGACCACGACCAGGTCGGCGTTCCACTCCTCGGCCAGCGCCGCGACGGCCCCGCCGTCGGTGACGTCGACCCCGTAGGTCTCCGCCACACCGGCGATGCCCGCGTTGCCCGGCGCACAGGCCAACGCGATCACCGAAGGATCCCGCGACAACGCGAGGACTAGGGCATGTTCACGGGCGCCAGACCCGATGACCAGGACACGCACGGTGCGGAAGCCTAGATGACCCGCCCGGTCATCCGCCCAGTGCGTCCAGCGAGCCGGGGTGCAGCGGCACCGGGTCGGTCATCGTGGCCTTCTCCTTGACGATGTCCTTGGCCGCCGGGTGCACGGCCTCCAGGTCCGACTTCTTGTCGTAGATGAGCTTGGTCACGGCGCACGCGTCGCCCTCCGGGAAGTCCGTGCGCACCAGCAGCACGTTGGGCACCGCCACCGTGGGCACGTCCGCCGGCCGGCCGTAGGTCGCGGCCGGGATGACGCCCCGGTCGTACACCTCGTTCACCTTCTTCAACGCGTCCAGCTGCGGCGTGATGTCGATGAACTTGACCTTGTCCTTCAACGACGTGGTGATGTCGGTGATCTGCGCGGTGGGCAGGCCGCCGGACCACACGAGCCCGTCGAGGCTGCCGTCCTTCATCCCGTCGGCGGTCTTGGCCAGGTCGAGCCGCTGCGCCTGCACGTCGGTCTCCGGGTTCAACCCGGCCGCCGTGAGCAGCCGCTGCGCGATCACCTCGGTGCCCGACTTGGGCGACCCGGTGGAGATCCGCTTGCCGCGCATGTCGGCCACCGAGTCGATCCCGGCGTCGGCCCGGACCAGCACCTGCGTGTAGTTCGGGTACAGCCTGGTCAGCGCCTGCACCTGCTGCGGCTTGCCGTCGAACGCGCCCTTGCCCGCGACCGCGTCCGCCGCCGTGTCGGCCAGCGAGAACGCCACGTCGTAGTCGCCCGCGACCAGTTGCTGGATGTTCTGCACCGAGGCGCCGGTCTCGGCGGCGGTGGCCTTGAGCTTGGTGTTGTCGCTGATCAGCTTCGCCAACCCGCCGCCGACGACGTAGTACACGCCGCCGGAGTTGCCGGTCGCGATGGTGATCCGCCCGTCCGCGGCCTCGCAGGCGGCGCCGCCCGCGTTGCCGCTCGGCGCGTCGGGCGTCCGCTTCCCGCCGCACCCGGCGGCGACGAGGCCGACCGAGAGCACGCCCGCGGCGACCTTAAGCGTCCAGCTGCGCATGCTGTTCCCCTCCCGAGTGGATCTTCCGGCGTAGTACGAGGTGCACCGCCACCGCGGCCAGCAGGAAGCCGACGCCGACGCCGATGGTGACGGGTTGCAGGTAGAGCAGGGCCACGGCGGCGGGCGCGCACAGCGCCCGTTCCGGCCACCGCGCGGGGCCGAAGAGCCAACCGCCGGTCAGCACGGCCAGCGCGGCCACGCCGAGAGCGGAGGCGGCGAACACCCAGACGCCGTCCAGGAACGACGTGCGCAGCAGCAGGCCGGCGCCGTTGTCGGTCAGCACGAACGCCAGCGGCACGAGGAACGCGGGCAGCGTGTACTTCCACGTCCGCCACATCGTCTTCATCACGTCGCCGCCGGTGATCGCGGCGGCGGCCACGGCGGCGAGCGCCGTCGGCGGCGTCACCTCGGACAGCACCGCGTAGTAGAAGATGAACATGGCCGCTTCCTCGCGCGCCACGCCCAGCTCGATCAGCGCGGGCCCGATGACGACCCACGAGATGATGAACGAGGCCGTCACCGGCACGGCCAGGCCGAGCAGGCTCACCGCGAACGCCGCCAGCACCACCGTGACGAACAGCACCGCGGTCGGGTTGGACGAGATCGCGCCGGCCAGGTCGACCAGCGCCGACGCCAGCTCCTGGCCGAGCCCGGTCTTGGTGATCGTCGACGTGATCACGCCCGCCGCCGCGCACACCGCGATCACCGGCAACGCCGACCGCACGCCCTGCGACAGCGAGTCCGCCATCGCCCGCAGCCACCCCCGCACGTCACCGCGCTTGGCGACCAGCGCGAACAGCGCGGCGACACCGGTGGCGTAGACGACGGCGGAGAACACCGGGATGTCCAGCGCCAGGAACAGCACGATCACCGCGAGCGACAGGAAGTGGTACCCGCCGCGCTTGAGCAGCGCCCACGGGCTCGGCGAGTCGATCTCCACCGGCTTCGCGCCGAACTTGCGCGCGTCGATCTCCACGGCCAGCGCGATGCCCAGGTAGTACAGCAGCGTCGGCAGGATCGCCCAGATCAACACCTGGAGGTACGACGTCTCCAGGTACTCGGCGATGATGAACGCCGCCGCGCCCAGGGTCGGCGGGGACAGGATCGCCCCGATGCCGGACGCGGCGAGCAGCCCGCCCGCGTTCTCCTTGGGGTAGCCCGCCTTCTTCAGCATCGGCCACGTCACCGCACCGAGCGACACGGTGGTCGCGGTGCCCGACCCGGACACGGTGCCGAGCAGGAACCCGGCGGTGGCGGCGGTGCGGCCCGGCGCCGTGCGGGACTTGCGGAACGCGGAGAAGCTGATGTCCACGAAGAACGCGCCCGCGCCGGACGCGTTGAGCACCGACCCGTAGATCGTGAACAGCACGATGTAGGTCGCGGCGACGTCCAGCGGCGTGCCGTAGAACCCGGTGGCGTCGTTGTAGAAGCCGTTGATGATCTGCGAGAAGTCCACGCCGGCGTGCGAGATCGACCAGGACGGCGGCAGGAACCCGCCGTAGTAGGCGAACGCGATGAAGCCGACGCAGACGATCGGCAGCACCCAGCCGGTGGTCCGCCGGCACGCCTCCAGGACGAGCACGAGCAGCAGGGACCCGGCGACGACGTCGAGCGCGGTCAGCTGCCCCTGGCGGTCCAGGAACGCGTCGAACCCGCCGAACAGCGGGTAGGCGCCGACCACGAACGCGCACGCCGCCGCCACCCAGTCCACGACACCGGGGTCGTCGGCCTCGCCGCGCCTGCCGCGCGGCCGGTAGCAGAGGAAGACCAGCGGCAGCGTGACCGCCAGGAAGATCACCAGGTAGTACTGGCCGCCCTTGCTGAACGGCCAGAACACCTGCTTGAGCACGAGCAGCGCGATGGCGAGGCCCGCCACCCACACGCCCAGCTCCCAGCGCCGGGACAAGGTGCGCGACGGGCGCTCCTCGTCGTGCTCGGCGAGCAGTTCATCGACTTCGACCTGCGGCTTGGTCGGCACGCGCACCCCTTCGTGTCGCGCTGGGTGAAGCGCTCACGAAGCTACTTGTGTCGCCGGTCACAGCCATAGGCCCACCGTCTAAAGGGACTGTAAAGACCGGCCGGGAACGGCGGGCGTGGCCCGATTCACACGATCCGGGCGTCCACGTAGCACCAGCGCCAGTCCTCGCCCGGCTCGAACGAGCGCATCACCGGGTGCTCGGAGGCGCCGAAGTGCGCGGTCGCGTGCCGACGGGGGCTGGAGTCGCAGCACGCGACGTGCCCGCAGGACAGGCAGATCCGCAGGTGGGCCCAGTTGTGCTCACCGACGGCGAGGCAGTCGGCGCAGCCCTCGGGGTTGTCCGGGGCGACCGTTTCCGGGAGGTCTGAGACGTGGGCGCAGGTCATACCGGTCATCATCACGCAAGATTGCGCCATGCACGGACCGCAACTGCTCCTCCTGCTCGTCGGCGCGCTGCTCGTCACCGCGGCCGCCAAACGCCTCAACTGGTCGGCGCCGCTGGTCCTGGTGGGCGCCGGTCTCGCGGTGTCGTTCATCCCGGGCCTGCCCGAGTTCGCCCTGGAACCGGAGCTGATCCTGGTCCTGGTGCTGCCGCCGCTGCTGTACTCGGCCGCGCTGGACAGCTCGTACCACAACATCCGGGCGAACCTGAGGCCGATCGGGCTGCTCGCGGTGGGCCTGGTGCTGGTGACCACGGTCGCCGTCGGCTGGGTCGCGCACCTGGTCCTGCCGGAGCTCTCGGTGCCCGCGGCGCTGGTGCTCGGCGCGGTGGTGGCGCCGCCGGACGCGGTCGCGGCGGTCGCGATCGGCCGGCGGCTGAACCTGCCCCGCCGGACGATGACCCTGCTCACCGGCGAGAGCCTGATCAACGACGCGACCGCGCTGACGGCCTACAAGGTGGCCGTCGCGGCGGCCGCCGGTGTCGCCGCGACCTGGGTCGACGGCACGCGCACGTTCGTGATCAGCGCGGGTGGCGGTGTGCTCATCGGGTTGGCGATCGGCTGGGGGGTTCGCCGGCTGCGGGACCGGCTGAACGACGGCGTGCTGGAGAGCGCGCTGGGCATGCTGGTGCCGTTCGGCGCGTACATCTTCGCCGAGGAGTTGCACGCCTCCGGTGTGCTCGCGGTCGTCATCGCCGGGCTCTACATCGGGCACAACGCGCCGAGCAGCTCCTACTACACGCGTTTGCAGGACACCGCGGTGTGGCGGTCGGTGGACGCGATGCTGGAGTCGTTCGTGTTCGCGCTGATCGGGTTGCAGTTGAACAGCGTGGTGCGCGAGGTGGACGTCACCGCCGGGTTGGTGTGGGCGGCGGCGGCCGTGCTGGCGGCCACGATCGTGGTGCGGTTCCTGTGGATGTACCCGGCGGCGTACCTGCCCCGGCTGCTGTCGAAACGGGTCCGGGAGCGCGAGGGCGCGCCGGGGTGGCGCGGCGTGACCGTGCTGTCGTGGGCCGGGATGCGGGGCGTGGTGTCGCTGGCCGCGGCGAGCGCGCTGCCGCTCGACCTGCCCGGCCGCGAGGTGATCGTGTTCTGCGCGTTCGTGGTCACCGTCGGCACGCTGCTCATCCAGGGCCTGTCGCTGCCGTTCGTGATCCGCAAGCTCGGTTTCCGCGGTGATGAGGAGCGCACCGACGCGTTGGCCGAGGCACAGGTGCAGCACGCCGCCGCGCAGGCGGCCGTGCAGCGGCTGGACGAGGTGATCGCCGACGACGAGAGCACGCCGGAGCACGTCGTGGACCGGCTGCGGGTGATGGCCGAGCACCGCGGCAACGCGGCGTGGGAGCGGCTGGGCAGGCAGGAGGACGAGAGCCCCGCCGCGTCGTACCGGCGGCTGCGGCGCACGATGCTGGAGGCCGAGCGCCAGGTGTTCGTCCAGGCGCGGGACGAGGGTCGGATCGACGACGAGGTGCTGATCCGGGTGCTGCGCGAGCTCGACCTGGAGGAAGCGGCCATATCCAGGGAGTGACCACAACGAACCTCCCACCACGCGTTCACCGTGACGTGGTCTGCGCTTCGCCCTACCGTGTCCAGGACGTCGCGGTGCGCGACGAGGCTGCCGCGCGTCTGAAGTCTCTGGGCAGTAACCCTTTGGGGAGGTCGGCGATGGTGCGGACGAGGATCGTCGGGGTGGCGCTCGCGGCGCTCGCGGTGGCCGGGGCGGTGGTGCTGCCGTCGGCGTCGGCGAGCGGTGACGGGGAGACGGCGTCGTCCCGCAAGGGCCCGCTGGTGATCGGCCACCGCGGCGCGTCGGGCTACCGGCCCGAGCACACGCTGGCCGCGTACGAGCTGGCCGCGCGGATGGGCGCCGACTACATCGAGCCCGACCTGGTGGTCACCAAGGACGGCAAGCTCGTCGCCCGGCACGAGAACGAGATCGGCGGCACCACGGACGTCGCCGCGCGGACGGAGTTCGCCGGGCGCCGGACCACCAAGGTCATCGACGGCGCGTCCATCACCGGCTGGTTCACCGAGGACTTCACGCTCGCCGAGCTGAAGACCCTGCGGGCCAAGGAGCGCATCCCGGAGGTCCGGCCGCGCAACACCCTCTACGACGGCCGGTTCCCGGTGCCGACGCTGGAGGAGGTCATCGACCTGTCCCGCCGGTTGTCCCGCGAGCTCGGTCGCGACATCGGCATCTACCCGGAGACCAAGCACCCGACGTACTTCCAGGACATCGGCCTCCCGCTGGAGCCCCGCCTGGTCGACGTGCTGAACCGGGCGGGCCTGAACCGGCACGGCGCGAAGGTGTACGTGCAGTCGTTCGAGGTGGCCAACCTCAAGCAGCTCAAGTCGAAGCTGCGGGTGCCGCTGGTGCAGCTGATCAACTCGTCGGGCGCGCCGTACGACTTCGTCAAGGCGGGCGACAAGCGCACCTACAGCGACCTCGTGACGCCGGAGGGCTTGCGCGAGATCCGCACCTACGCGTCCGGCATCGGTGCGGCGAAGGACCGGATCATCCCGCGTGACGCGGCGGGTTTCCTGCGCGAGCCGACCACCCTGGTGCGCGACGCGCACACCCGCGGCCTGATCGTGCACGCCTGGACGTTCCGCAACGAGAACACGTTCCTGCCGGCCGACTTCCGCTCCTCCACCGACCCGGCCGCGTACGGCAGGGCGTTCGGCGAGTACGCGAAGTTCTACGCGACCGGCCTGGACGGCGTGTTCGCGGACAACCCGGACACCGCCGTGGAAGCCCGCAAGGGCTGACGCAGGTTCACCCCGGTGGGACGCCCGCGCTCGTGCGGGCGTCCCACCGGTTGATCAGGAGCCGCCGTGAACGGCTTCGCGCGGGTCCCCGCCAAGGGGAACCCTTGCTGCAATTCTACCGACGGGGTCTGACAATTCCGGGTCCTCGTGCGACCGCGGACCGCCGAGCAGGCCCCGGCGGGCCAGGATCGGGCGGACGCCCTCGCCGAACCAGTAGGCCTCCTCCAGGTGCGGGTAGCCCGAGAGCACGAACTCCTCCACGCCCAGCGCGTGGTACTCCTCGATCAGGTCCGCCACCTCCTCGTGGCTGCCGACCAGGGCCGTGCCCGCGCCGCCGCGCACCAACCCGATGCCGGCCCACAGCCCGGGGTGGACCTCCAGGCCGCGCACGCCCCGGCTCAGGTCGCCGCCGTGCAGCGCCACCATCCGCCGCTGCCCCACCGACTGCGACGTCCGCAGCTGCTCCTGCGCCCTGGCCACCTGCTCCGGGTCCAGCGCCGCCAGCAGCTTCTCCGCCTCCCGCCACGCCTCGGCCGACGTGTCCCGGCTGATCGTGTGCAGCCTGATGCCGAACCGGATCGGCCGGTCGCCCGCCAACGCCCGCACCCGGCCGATCTTCTCCGCCACCTGCGCCGGCGGCTCGCCCCAGGTCAGGTACACGTCGGCCCGCCGCGCCGCGACCGGCAGCGCCGCGTCCGACGACCCGCCGAAGTAGATCGGCGGCACGGGGTCCGGCGCGGCGAGCAGGGTCGCCCCGGACACGCGGTAGTGCTCGCCGGCGAAGTCGACCGGCCGCCCCGACCACACCGCCCGCACCACGTGCAGGAACTCGTCGGTCCGTGCGTACCGCTGGTCGTGGTCGAGCCAGTCGCCGAACCGGCGCTGCTCCACCTCGTCCCCGCCGGTCACCACGTTCAGCAGCAGCCGACCGCGCGAGATCCGCTGGTAGGTCGCGGCCATCTGCGCGGCCAACGTCGGCGAGATCGCCCCCGGCCGGAAGGCCACCAGGAACTTCAACGTCGACGTCCGCGCGATCAACGCCGCCGTCGTCAGCCACGCGTCCTCGCACCACGTGCCGGTCGGCGTCAGCACGCCGGCGAACCCGTTGCGCTCGGCGGCCTGCGCGACCTGCGCCAGGTAGTCGACGTCCGGTTCCCGCGACGCCGCCGCGCCCGCCGACCGGTTGGCGTGGAAGCGCTCGACGACGGTCCGGCCGTCACCGGAGGTGGGCAGGAACCAGTGCGGCACGACGCTCATGACAGTTCTCCCTGGAAACGGGTGTCCACGAACTTCTTGAAGTCCACCTTGCCGGGCAACGTGCCGTCCGCGGTGAACGCGTCGGCCAACTCCTGCTCGGACGCGACCACCACGTCGTCCAGCTTCACCGGCAGGTCACCGCCGCGTGCCACGGCCGCCCGCGCCACCTCGACCTTCAGCCCGGTCTCCGCGGCCCACGCCGTCGCCCACTCCTCGCGGTGCGTGTCGGCCCACCGCTGCGCCTGGCTGATCCGCCGCACGAACTCCTTGACCGCCTCGCTCTTGCCCGGCGAGTCCAACGCCGCCCGACCGGCCACCTGGAACGTGTAGCCGTTCGACTTGCCGCGCCCGTCGGTCAGCACCCGCGCGCCGGCCTCCTGCTGCGCCTGCGCGGTGTAGGGGTCCCACACCGCCCACGCGTCGACCCGCTTCTGGGTGAACGCCGAGTACGCGTCCGACGGCTGGAGGAAGTTCAGCGTCACGTCCTTGGTCGTCAGCCCGGCCTCGGCGAGCGTCAGCAGCACCTGCCCGTGCGCCGAACTGCCCTTGGCGACCGCGATGCCACGCCCCTTGAGGTCCCGCACCGACCGCAACGGCGAGTCGGCGGGCACCAGCAGCGCGTCGCCCTCCACGCTGCCCTTCGCCGCGTACACCGCGGCGATCTTCGCGTTCGCCGCCGCCGCGAAGATCGGCGGCGTGTTCCCGACCCCGCCGACGTCGATCGCGCCCGCCGACGCGGCCTCCAGCAACGGCGGACCGGAGGTGAACGTCGACCACTCGATCTCGTACGGGAAGTCGTCCAGCAGGCCCGCGGCCGTCAGCAGGGCCTTGGAGCCGCCCTTCTGGTCGCCCACCTTGAGCACCACCGGGCCGTCGGACGACTCCGCCGTGCCGCAGCCCGACAGCGCCAACACCACGACTACCAGCGCGCTAAGCAGCTTCGACATCGTCCACTCCCAGGTTCGACAGCACTTCCGACCGCAGGTCGACGAACGACGCGCGGCGCCGCGGCCGCGGCAGGTCGACGCGGTGCTCGGCCACGATCCGACCTTCGTCCATCACCACGACGCGATCGGCGAGCAACAACGCCTCGTCCACGTCGTGGGTCACGAACAGCACGGCGGGCCGGTGCTCCCGCCACAGCTGCTCCACCAGGTGGTGCATGGCGAGCCGGGTCAACGCGTCCAGCGCCCCGAACGGCTCGTCCAGCAGCAGCAACTCCGGCTCGCGCACCAGCGCCCGCGCCAACGACACGCGCTGCGCCTCGCCACCGGACAGCGTCAACGGCCACGCGTCGGCGTGATCGGCCAACCTGACCTCGGCCAACGCCTTCTCCGCGACCGAGCGGTACCGGTCCGGCCGGCGGCCGTCACCGCGCAGCCCCAACGCGATGTTGCGCCACACCCGCCGCCACGGCAGCAGCCGGGGCTGCTGGAACGCGACGGAAACCCGCTCGGGCACCGTGAACGTCCCCCCGACGTCGGGGTCGAGCCCGGCCAGGATCCGCAGCAACGTCGACTTGCCGCACCCGCTGCGCCCCAGCAGCGCCACGAACTCGCCGTCCGCGACGTCCAGGTCCAACCCGGCCAGCACCCGCCGCGGCCCGAAGTCCTTGACCAACCCCCGGATCCTCACCGCGCCCGCCACCGCAGCACCCTCCTCTCCAGCGCGCGCACCAGGGCGTCCGTGCTCAGCCCGAGGAGCGCGTAGACCAGCAGGCCCACCACGACGACGTCGGTGCGCAGGAACTCGCGGGCGTTGTTGATCAGGTAGCCGATGCCCGCGTCCGCGTTGATCTGCTCGCCGACGATCAGCGACAGCCACGCCGTGCCGAGCGCGATCCGCAGCCCCACCAACGTCTGCGGCACCGCCGACGGCAGCACGACGTGCGCGACCCGGTCGAAGCGGGTGTAGCCGAGCACCCGGGCCGCCTCCAGCAGCGCCGGGTCGGTCTGCCGGATGCCCGCGTGCAGGTTCAGGTACAGCGGGAACGCCACGCCCGCCGCGACCAGCGCCAGCTTCGGCTCCTCGCCGATGCCGAACCACAGGATGAACAGCGGGATCAGGCCCAGGTGCGGCAACGTGCGCAGCATCTGCACCGGCGGGTCGAGCAGCCGTTCACCCCAGCGGGACAGCCCGGACGCCAGGCCGAGCGCGCCGCCGACGACCGCGCCGATGGCGAAGCCCACCGCGACCCGGCCCAACGACACCAGGAACGCGTCCACCAACTGCCCGTCCAGGACCAGTTCGTAGGCGGACCGGAACACGGTGACCGGCGACGCGAGCTTGTCCTCCGGCAGCACGCCCGTGCTGCTCGCGGCCTGCCACAGCAGCACCAGCCCGATGGGGCTCAACCACCGCCGCAGATCGGGCCACTTGCGTTGTTTTGTTGCGGGCGCACGCGCGGCGACAACCGATTCTGGACGCGCGACAACACCCGCGGTGGAAATCGACACGGATTTCTCCCCGCAGCCAACGGACACCGGACGCGCTGATCAGCGAGTCAGAGTTTTGATATCCGGACGGGGGAAGTCAACGCGTCCCGAATTGTGAAAGTGCCTCCGGGACCGATTGCGTCGGTCCCGGAGGCACTTTGTGCGAAGAAGAGGATCAGCCGAGCATGTCGTGCCGGACGATGGTCTGGTCACGGCCGGGGCCGACGCCGATCGCGGACATGCGGGCGCCGGAGATCTGCTCCAGGTGCTCGACGTACGCACGCGCGTTCGCGGGCAGCTCCTCGTACGTGCGGCAGTGGCTGATGTCCTCGAACCAGCCCGGCAGCTCCTCGTACACCGGCACGGCGTGGTGCACGTCGGTCTGGGTCATCGGCATCTCGTCGACCCGCTCGCCGTCGATCGTGTAGCCGACGCAGACCGGCACCTTCTCCAGGCCCGACAGCACGTCCAGCTTGGTGAGGAAGTAGTCGGTGATGCCGTTGACCCGCGCCGCGTACCGGGCGATCACCGCGTCGAACCAGCCGGTGCGCCGCGACCGCCCGGTCGTCACGCCGAACTCGCCACCGGTCTTGCGCAGGTGCTCGCCCATCTCGTCGTTCAGCTCGGTCGGGAACGGCCCCGAGCCCACCCGCGTGGTGTACGCCTTCAGGATGCCGATCACCGTCGTGATCCTCGTCGGCCCGATGCCGGAACCGGCGCTCGCGCCGCCCGAGGTCGGGTTCGAGGACGTCACGAACGGGTAGGTGCCGTGGTCGACGTCGAGCAGCGTGCCCTGCGAACCCTCCAGCAGCACCGTCTCGCCGCGCTCCAGCGCCTGGTTGAGCAGCAGCCGGGTGTCGGCGATCCGGGAGGTGAACTTGGTGCCGTGCTCCAGCACGCTGTCGACCACCTGCTCGGGGTCGAGCGCCTTGCGGTTGTAGACCTTGACCAGCACCTGGTTCTTGAAGTCCAGCGCGGCTTCCACCTTCTGCCGCAGGATCTTCTCGTCCAGCAGGTCCTGCGCGCGCACGCCGACGCGGGCGATCTTGTCCTGGTAGCACGGGCCGATGCCGCGACCGGTCGTGCCGATCTTGGCCTTGCCCAGGTACCGCTCGGTCACCTTGTCGATCGCCACGTGGTACGGCATGATCAAGTGCGCGTCCGCGGAGATGAGCAGCTTGCTGGTGTCGACGCCCTGCTCGTCCAGGCCCGCCAACTCCTCCAGCAGCACACCGGGGTCGACCACGACGCCGTTGCCGATGACGCTGGTCACGCCGGGGGTGAGGATGCCGGAGGGGATCAGGTGCAGGGCGAACTTCTGGCCGTCGGGCAGCACCACGGTGTGCCCGGCGTTGTTGCCGCCCTGGTACCGGACCACCCACTGCACCCGGTCACCGAGCAGGTCGGTTGCCTTGCCCTTGCCCTCATCGCCCCACTGGGCACCGATCAGCACGACGGCCGGCATGTGAAACTCCAAGCGGTTGGACGGGTAAGAGCCGAATGCCTGCGACGGCCGAGCCGTCAGTGGACGGCTGTTGAGGGTAGACCAGGAGATGATGGTGCGCGGAATCGTGCTGGCCTGCGGAAACTCGCAGTCGCCAATGATCACGGACGGTGACCGTTTCGAGCTGCGCCGAGTGGCGGAACGGCCCGGAAAAGCCGAGGTGGACGCGGTTCTCGCCGATTCGGGTGATAAACGTCTCGTCGTGCACGGCACGGACGCGGACCTCAACGCGGTGGTGCTGCGACTGCTGCGCACCGAACGGCTGGCCGACGTGCCGGTGGGGTACGTGCCCGCCGACCCGCGGTCCGAGGTGGCCAAGCTCTGGGGTCTGCCGACCGATACCGGCCGCGCGCTCGACCTCGCCCTGTCGGGCGATCCCGACCGGGTGCCACTCGTCCGTGACGACGTCGGCGGCGTGCTCGTCGGCCTCGGCTCGCTCGGCCCGGTGCGCGGCGTCGGCTACGGGGACGACACGGTGGTGCTCCGGGGTCAGGCGTCCCGACTGGAGGTCACCCCCGACCCGGCGGGCGGGCTGGGCCTGGTGGTGCACGTCATCCACAAGCGGCTGCTCGGCCGGAAGGTGACCAGCACGGCGGCGCGCGCGTTCCAACTCGGCTGCCTGCCGGTGCAGGTGAACTCGGACGGGATCGCGCACCCGCGACCGATGGGCAAGTGGACCTGGTACCGCCACACGGAGGACCTGCGGTTGATCCGCGGGATGTAGTGACTGAGGAATTTCCTCCCGCGCCATTCAGGCGTCACTCGAAAGCGTTGTAGCGGAAGGAGAATTGGCCCAAGGTAATTCCGACAGCTTCCAACTAGGAAGGTCGGAATTATGTCAACAGTTAACAAACGATTCCCTGCCGCACTCCGACTTCCGGCTCTTTCCCTGCTCCTGGCTGGTCTGCTGGCGGTCGGCCTGGCCACCCCGGCCCAGGCGACGCCGCCGAACATCCCGAGCACCGGCACCGCCCTGTCGGAGCTGGCCGCGCTGCGGGTCGCCACCGAGGGTTCGACCAGCGGCTACTCGCGTGACCTGTTCCCGCACTGGAGCACCGTCTCGGGCGCCTGCAACACCCGGGAGACGGTCCTCAAGCGCGACGGCACGAACGTGGTCACCGACTCCAGCTGCGCGGCCACGTCCGGCCGCTGGTACAGCCCGTACGACGGCGCGACCTGGACGCAGGCGTCCGACGTGGACATCGACCACGTCGTGCCGCTGGCCGAGGCGTGGCGCTCCGGCGCGGCGTCGTGGACCACGTCGCGGCGGCAGTCGTTCGCCAACGACCTGGCCGACCCGCAGCTCATCGCCGTCACCGACAACGTGAACCAGGCCAAGGGCGACCAGGACCCCGCCCTGTGGAAGCCGCCGCTGACCTCGTACTGGTGCACCTACGCGAAGATGTGGACCCGCTCGAAGTACAAGTGGGGTTTGACGGTGAACTCCGCGGAGAAGTCTGCACTGCAGAGCATGCTCGGGAGGTGCTGAGGACCGATGGCTGACCTGTCTTCCGCGTTCGTGGCCGGACCCGGCGGCGTCATGACCGACGAGGTCGGCGTGGTGACCGGCGATCTGGAGTTGCGCACCACGCTGGACGGCGGCGCCCTGCGCGCCACCGTGCGCTACGAGGGCGCGGAGGAGTGGTACGCCATCACCGGCGCATCGTGCCGCTTGGCCGACCCGAAGGACCACGAGGCGGTGCACGCCGTCCTGCTCGGCGTGCTCAACCGCCCCCAGGGCTAGGAACCCGCGAGGTCGCGTCGGTCGTTCGCGTCCTGATTTCCCGACGATCACGCTTTTCGATCGTCGGGAAATCAGGACGCGAACGACCGACTTCCCGGCGACCGAGCCCGCCGTCTGCGGAGCGGCGGCAATTCAACGCAGCGACGGCAACGAGCCTGCGGCGTCCGTCCGGGACAAGCCGGTGGCCTGCAACAAGTCCACGGCCACCGAACGCACCTGGGCCAGCACCACCTTCGTGGAGAAGCCCTCGCCGCCCAGGTGTTGCGCCGTGGCGCAGGTGGCCGCTTCGCAGATCGCCGCACGAGCCCGCTTCGGCTCCTCGCCGCGCCCCAGCTCCACCCGCAGCACGTCCACCGCGTCGGCGTACCGCCGCAGCACGTCGGGCAGCACGTCCGGCATCCGCTCGCCGTCCCGCAGCGCGGCCAACGCCCGCCGGGCCAGCACCCTGGTGTTGCGCAGCGCGTAGTCCACCGGCACCGCGGCCGTCTCGTACCGGCCCAGCTCGTGCCGCCTGCGCCAGCGGATCGGCGCGATGGTCGCGATCTCGCCGCCGGTCTTCAACGCCGACGCGAACTCGTCCACCGCCTCCTGGCTGTCGCGCAACCGCGCCAGCACCCCGGCGGCCTGCACGGCGTCGTGCTCGGACACCGCCGTCGCCACCCCGCGCAACGCCTCGGTCAGCTCGCCCAGCACCACCTTCGCCTGCCGGTGCGCCACGGTCAGCGGGTTCGCCGGCAGCAGCGCCGTCACGGCCAGCCCCACCAGCCCGCCGACCAGCGCGTCCACCATCCGGTCCAGCCCGCCACCGGCGCTGGGCGGCAGCAGCGTGGCGACCAGCACGGCCGACGACCCGGACTGCAACGCGATCACCGCGCCACCGTCCAGCAGCACCGCCGCGGACATGGCCAACGCCACCACCAGCGCGATCTGCCACGGCCCGGAGCCGATCAGCGAGATCAGCACGTCGCCGACGCCCACGCCGACCGACACGCCGACGACCAGCTCCACGACGCGCCGCAACCGCTGCCCGAGGGACACGCCGAGGCACACCACCGCGGCGATCGGCGCGAAGAACGGGTGCGCGTGGCCGACCACCTCGGTGGCGACCAACCAGGACAGCCCGGCGGCGAGCGCGGCCTGGCCGATCGGCAAGGCCGTGCTCCGCCACCGCTTCAGCCTGCGCGCCACCTCGTCGCGCACGGCTCCCACGTGCTCAGCTCAGGCCGAGTGCGGCGGGCGCCGCGGGGTCGCTGTCACCGAGGAACTTCTTGCAGCGCTCGTACTCCTCGGTCTCGCCGATCTCGTCGGCGGCCCGCGCCAGGGCCGCCAGGGCGCGCAGGAAGCCCTGGTTGGCGCGGTGCGACCAGGGCACGGGGCCGTGGCCCTTCCAGCCCGAGCGGCGCAGCTGGTCGAGGCCGCGGTGGTAGCCGGTGCGGGCGAAGGCGTAGCCGGCGACCGGGTCGCCGGTCTGCAACGCCCGCTCGGCGAGCAGCGCCCACGCCTCGCTGAAGTCGGGGTAGGCGCGGACGATCTTGGCCGGGTCGGTGCCGGCCTCGGCGGCGGCCTGCGCCTCCGGGCGGTCCGGCAGCAACGTGGGTTCGGGACCGAGCAGGTTCTCCATGCGGTCAGCTTAGGAATACCCGCGCCACGGCAGCGACCAGTGCCAGCACCAACGCGGTGACGATGACGCCCGCCACGACCTTCTTGCCCATGAACGCGCTCCTCGGGCTCTCAGTGAACTCTCAGGCCGCACCTTTCCGCGTGCAGCCATTCGGAGCAACGAACATCACCTGTTAGCATGAGCTCAACCGGGAAACAGCTGCTCATCGCACCCCTTAGGGGAAGTCCCCGGAAATACCAGGGCGGGTCACCCTTCCAGGCGCTCGGGTCGGGACGCATCATGGGCGGGTGAACATGGGGGTAACCAACCGCGTCGCGCGCTTCCGGGACCAGTACTGGGAGCGCGGCGAGCCGGGGCGCGAGACGCCGCCCGCTCTCGTCGCCTCGCTCTACCGGCTCTGGCTCGTCGGTCTGCTGCTCAAGCTGATCGGCTCCTCCTGGGACGTGGCCTGGCACTTCAAGTGGCTGCGCGACGAACTGGCGCCACCGCACCTGATCAACACCCTGGGCACGGTGATCGTGGTCGGGTTGACGCTGTTCCACACCTACACCGGCTACGGCGCGGACAAGACCGCGCTGCGGCTGATGCAGTGGGGCACCGGCGTCTTCCTGGTCGCGCTGCCCATCGACCTGATCAACCACCGGATCAACGGCCTGGACATCACGTCGTGGAGCGGGTCGCACGCCCTGCTGTACCTGGGCACCGCGATCATGCTCGCGGGCGCCATCCGGGGTTGGCTCAAGCTCTACCCGGCGGGCGGCCGGTGGCGGGTGCTCGGCCTGGCCGGGCTGTGGTTCTTCTTCCTGGAGAACATGTGGTTCCCCAACCAGCACCAGGAGTACGGCGTGCTGGAGATCGCCTCGTGGGACCGCGGCGACCCGTACGCCGAACCGAGCCTGCTGCAGTTCGCCGCCGACCAGATCGGCCGCCCGGTCGACCGCGAGTCGATCGTCCAGTTCTCGCTGCCCATCCCGGACTGGGTCTACCCGGTGTGGGGCCTGGTCGCGGCGGCCATCGTGCTGCTCGTCGCCCGGCGCACGATCGGCACGCCGTGGGCCGCGACGGCGGTGGCGGGCGGCTACGTCGCCTACCGCCTGCTGATCTGGCCTCTGCTCGGGGTCGCCGACTTCCCGCTGTCGACCGTGCCGATGTTCCTGCTGCTCATCGGCCTGGCCGTGGACGCCGCCCACCTGGGCCGGGTACCCGCGCCGGTGGCCGCGGTGCTCGGCTCGGCCGCCGTCACGGGCCTGGGCTACGGCGGGATCTGGGCGCAGCAGGCGCTGGACGCCGCCCCGCCGATCCTCTACCCGTCGGCGGCGGTGACGTTCGTGGTGCTCACCGCCCTGTGGCTGGCCGTCCACCGGCTCGGGGTGGGGCCAGCCCTACGACGACCACTGGTGACCGCCTGATTCCGATCGACCTCGTTCCCCCTGAGGATCAACCGGGTACAACCCGAATCCTTGGGGGGAACTTTCATGCGCCGACTACTGCGCGCGACCGTGGCCGGGGCGCTGGCCCTGTCCCTGACCGCGACCACCGCGGGCCTCGCCACCGCCACGCCGAACCGGCTGGCCGACGCGGTCGACCAGGCCCTGGCAGCGGGCGTGCCGGGGGTCGTGGTCCGGGTGGACGACGGTCGGGGCCGGCCGGTGGAGGCCGTCCGGCAGGCCGGCTGGACGCTGTCGGACCACCGGCTGCGGTCCGGCGACGGGTTCAAGATGGCGTCCAACACCAAGACGGTGTCCGCGACCCTGGTGCTGCAGCTGGTCGCCGAGCGCCGACTGGGCCTGGACGACCCGGTCGAGCGGTGGCTGCCGGGCGCGGTGCCCGACGGCGCGGGGATCACGCTGAGGATGCTGCTCAACCAGACCAGCGGCCTGTTCGACTACCTGGACGACCCGCGCCTGCTCGGCCTGCTCACCGGGCAGCACCCCCGGCCGTGGCCGCCGGCCGAGCTGATCGCGGTGGCCGCCGAGCACCCGCCGCTGTTCGCGCCCGGCGAGCGGTGGGACTACAGCAACACCAACTACACGCTCATCGGCATGGTGTTGGAGGCCGCGACCGGCCGGTCCTACGCCGACCTGGTCGAGCAGCGGGTCATCCGGCCGCTCGGCCTGCGGGACACCTACCTCACCACCGGCACGGGGTGGCGCGGCAGGCACGCACACGGGTACGAGCCCGACGCCGCGCACCTCGGCCCGCTGCTCCCGCCCGGCACGCCCGTCGGCGACGGTTTCGCGGGCCCGCAGCACGACGAGCACGTCGACGTGACCGGACTCGACCTCAGCCCCGCGTGGGCCGCAGGCGGCCTGGTGTCCACGGCGAAGGACTGGAACCGGTTCCTCACCGCCCTCATGTCCGGCCGCCTGATCCCGCGGCACCTGCTCGCCCAGATGCGTGAAGCGGTGCCCCAGGGCGGCGGCAGCGCCAACGGCTACGGCCTGGGCGTCATGGAGGTGAAGACGTCCTGCGGGACGGTCTGGGGCCACTCCGGCGGCTTCCCGGGCTACCGCAGCCACAACTACACCGACACCACCGGCACCCGCACCGTCACCGTGCTGATGACGACGATGTTCGCCCTCGCCGCGCCCGACGCGGCCGCGGCGCAGCAGGAGCTGGTGGACGCCGCCGTCTGCCGCATGTACGGCAAGTAGCTCACGAGGACCGGCTCTTCACCGGTTCGTGGTGGGGTCAACCCCCCGTCGAACACTAGTGACGGGCCGATTCCGCCGCACCCCGCTTCCCCCGAGGATCGGTCGGGCACGTCCCGAACCCGAAGGGGAGGCCATGCCGACACTCTTACGCACCGCGACAGCGGCCGTCGTCGCCGTCGCACTGGTAGGCGCCGGGACGGTGACCGCGTCCGCCACCGACGAGCTCACCGGCTTGGCCGAGGAGCTCGTCGCGGCGGGCGCGCCGGGCGTCATCGTCCGGGTCGACGACGGCCGCCGGGTCACCGAACTGGTCCGCCAGGCGCGCTGGACGGTCCGCGACCACCGCCTGCGGCCCACCGACCAGTTCCGGGTCGCCTCGAACACCAAGACGGTGACCGCCACGATCGCCCTCCAGCTCGTCGCCGAGGGCGTCCTGGCGCTGGCGGACCCCGTCGAGAAGTGGCTGCCGGGCGTCCTCCCGAACGGCCGGGCCATCACGCTGGAGATGCTGCTCAAGCAGACCAGCGGCCTGTTCGACTTCATCGACGACCCGCGCCTGTTCGGCCTCGTCACCGGGCAGCAGCCGCGCCACTGGCCGCCTGCGGAGCTGGTCGCCGTCGCCGTCGGGAACCCGCCGCGGTTCGCGCCGGGTGAGCGCTGGGGCTACAGCAACACCAACTACACGCTGGTCGGCATGGTCCTGGAGGCCGCGACCGGCCGGACCTACGGCGAGCTGGTGCGACGGCGCGTCACCGGGCCGCTGCGGCTCACCGACACCCGCCTGCCCACCGACTCGACGTTCCCCGGCCGGCACGCCCACGGCTACGAGCCGGACGCCGAGCACCTGGCGCCGCACCTGCCGCCCGGCGCCCCGCCCGGCCTCGGTTTCGCCGGCCCGGAGCACCACGACCGCGTGAACGTCACCGACATCGACATCAGCCCGATGTGGGCGGCGGCCGGCATGACCTCCACGGCCCGCGACTGGCAGCGCTTCCAGTCCGCGCTGCTCTCCGGCCGGCTGCTGCCGCGCGACCAGCTGAAGGCCATGCTCGCCACCGTCCCGCAGGGCGCGGGCCCGGTCCGCTACGGCCTCGGCGTGATGGAGGCCACCACCCGGTGCGGCACGGTCTGGGGTCACACCGGCGGCCTGCCGGGCTACTCCAGCTACAGCTTCAGCGACCGCACGGGCACCCGGAACGTCACCGTCCTCACCACCCGGATACAGCGCTTCGCCCCGGAGAACAACGAGATCGAGCTGGAGCTCTTCACTACGGCCGTCTGCCGCATGTACGGCAAGTAGGCAGAGCGCAACGGCCCCCTCCGAGAGCCGGAGGGGGCCGTCAGCCGTACCGGGGCGTCTCAGCCGGCGATCATGCGGCCGGACGACTTCAGGTGCTCGCACGCCTGGGCGATGCGGGCGGCCATGCCCTGCTCGGCGGCCTTGAGGTAGGAGCGCGGGTCGTAGGCCTTCTTGTTGCCGACCTCGCCGTCCACCTTCAGCACGCCGTCGTAGTTCTGGAAGAAGTGACCCACGATCGGACGGGTGAACGCGTACTGCGTGTCCGTGTCGATGTTCATCTTGATCACGCCGTAGGTCAGCGCCTCGTGGATCTCCTCCAGCAGCGAGCCCGAGCCGCCGTGGAAGACCAGGTCGAACGGCTTGGAGCCGGCCGGCAGGCCCAGCTTCTCGGCCACCACGTCCTGACCCTGCTTGAGGATCTCCGGCCGCAGCTTCACGTTGCCCGGCTTGTACACGCCGTGCACGTTGCCGAACGTGGCCGCGACCAGGTAGCGGCCCTTCTCACCGGCGCCGAGGGCCTCCACCGTCTTCAGGTAGTCCTCGGGGGAGGTGTACAGCTTCTCGTTGATCTCGTGCGCGACGCCGTCCTCCTCGCCGCCGACGACGCCGACCTCGATCTCGAGGATGATCTTCGCCTTGGCGGTGAGGTCGAGCAGCTCCGAAGCGATCTTCAGGTTCTCGTCGAGCGGCACGGCGGAGCCGTCCCACATGTGCGACTGGAACAGCGGGTTGAGCCCGCGGTCCACCCGCTCCTGGCTGATCGCGACGAGCGGCCGGACGTAGCCGTCGAGCTTGTCCTTCGGGCAGTGGTCGGTGTGCAGCGCGATGTTCACCGGGTACTTCTCGGCGACCACGTGCGCGAACTCCGCCAGCGCAACCGCGCCGGTCACCATGTCCTTGACCTTGGTGCCCGAGGCGAACTCGGCACCACCGGTCGAGACCTGGATGATCCCGTCGCTCTCGGCTTCTGCGAAACCACGCAGGGCCGCGTTGAGGGTCTCGGACGAGGTGACGTTGATCGCGGGGTAGGCGAACTCGTTCGCCTTCGCGCGGTCGAGCATCTCGGCGTAGACCTCGGGGGTTGCGATGGGCATCGGTGGGTCCTCCTCGGGTGCCCGGAACGCGGTGTCGGCAGCATCCTACGGCCACGGCCCGCCGGACGAAGATGATCAACGGCATAGTGGTGTCATGGCGACCGCACGGTGGAACGGCGAGATCATCGCCGAGAGTGACAAGACCGAGATCGTGGAGGGGAACCACTACTTCCCCCTGGAGTCGGTGCACGCCCAGTACCTCAGGCCGTCGGACACGACGTCGGTCTGCGCCTGGAAGGGCACGGCGAGCTACTACACCCTGCACGTGAAGGGTGCGGACAACCCCGACGCCGCCTGGTACTACCCGGACCCCAAGTCGGCCGCGGCCAACATCAAGGACCACGTCGCGTTCTGGAAGGGCGTCGAGGTCACCGCCGACTAGGCCCCGACCGCGGTCAGTCGGCGACGGGAACCAGGTCCCGCACGGCGGCCGCGATGTCGCGCAACGCCCGCTGGGCGTCGGAGGCGTCGAGGGCGCCGACCACCTGGACGGCCACGTGGTCGGCGCCCGCCTCGTGGTGCTCGCGCAGGCGCCGCGCGACCCGTTCGACCGGACCCCAGGCCACCAGCGCGTCGACCAGCCGGTCGCTGCCGCCGCCCGCCAGGTCCTCCTCGGTGAACCCGTGCCGCAGCCACGTGCGGGTGTGGTCGGGCAGCGCCAGGTACCGGGCCAGCGCCTGACGTCCCAGGTCACGGGCCCGCGCCGGGTCCTCCTCCAGCACCACGTGCTGCTCGGGCGCGAGCAGCACGCCGGCGCCGACGGCCTCGCGCGCCCGCGCCGTGTACTCGGGCGTCACCAGGTAGGGGTGGGCGACGCTCGTCCGGGCGGCCGCGAGGCGGAGCACCCGCGGTCCGAGCGCGGCCAGCGCCAGGCGGTCGCGCGGCACGTCCAGCTCGTCCAGGTAGTGGATCAACTTCTGGTAGGGGCTGTGATACACCTCACCCACCAGCTCGCGGTGCCCGGCGCCGATGCCCACCAGGAACCGGTCGGTCCACGCCAACGCCCGGTAGCCGTCGTTGACCTCGCCGGCCGGGGTCGTCCAGACGTTCAGCACGGCGGTGGCCACGGTGATCTTCTCGGTGGCGTCGAGCAGCTCGGAGACGGTGGCCAGCACGCTGCCGTCGGGCGATCCGCCCAGCCAGAGCGCACCGAAGCCGAGCTCTTCCAGTTCCGCCGCGTCCTCGCCGCGCCCGGCCCACCGCGCGGCCTGGTCCCACACGCCGTACCCGCCCAACTCGACCGTCATTTCGTCTCCCCACGAACTAGGTGCTGACGACTGGCAACCACCCGGCGCCACCATTTAGTCCTGACTTCTCGATTCGGCGCGAATGGACCACCCGACCTAGCTTCGCGACATGACGAAACTCGGAACCAGCGACCTCGACGTGTCGCGCCTGTGCCTGGGTGGCAACGTGTTCGGCTGGACCGCCGACGAGGACGCCTCGTTCGCCGTGCTGGACGCCTTCGCGGACGCCGGCGGCAACTTCGTGGACACCGCCGACTCGTACTCGGCGTGGGCCGAGGGGCACACCGGCGGCGAGTCGGAGACGATCATCGGGAAGTGGCTGCGCCGCCGCGGCGACCGGGACGCGGTCGTGGTCGCGACCAAGGTCGGCATGCTGCGGGGGCTGGACGACCTCGGCGCCGCCACGATCGAGCGGGCCGCCGAGGACTCCCTGCGCCGCCTGGGCGTGGACCACATCGACCTGTACTACGCGCACCGGGACGACCCGGGCACGCCCCAGGAGGAGACGCTGGCCGCGTTCGACCGCCTGGTCGCCGCCGGCAAGGTGCGGCACGTCGCCGCCTCCAACTACTCGGCCGAGCGGCTCACGTCCGCGCTCGCCGTGGCCGAGCGCGAGGGTTTCGCCAAGTTCGTCGCGCTCCAGCAGGCCTACAACCTCGTGGACCGCTCCTACGAGGGCGAGCTGTCCCGCGCGGTCGCCGACCACGGGTTGGCGTCCGCGCCGTACTGGGGCCTGGCGAAGGGGTTCCTGACCGGCAAGTACCGGCCGGGCGTCACGGTCGAGAGCGCACGGGCCGCGGGGGCGTCGAAGTACCTCGACGAGCGCGGCCTGCGCATCCTCGCGGCACTGGACGAGGTCGCGGAGAGCCACGACACCACCCAGGCGGCGGTCGCCCTGGCGTGGCTGGCGGAGCAGCCGACGGTGGCCGCGCCGATCGCGTCGGCCCGCACCGCGGCGCAGTTGGCCGACCTGCTCCCAGCCCTGCGGCTGGAGCTCAAGGCGGACGAGGTGGCGGCCCTGACCGACGCCAGTCGAGTTTAACTCTCCAGTAGCTTACTCGCGGTAAGTTGCGTTACGGTGACCTCCTGGCTCCGACCGGCTGAGGAGGTCACCGTGGACGTTGCGGGCAAGGTTGTCCTGATCACAGGCGCGGCGAGGGGCATCGGCGCCGAGGTGGCGCGGCGCCTGGCGGCGAAGGGCGCGCGGCTGGCACTGGTCGGCCTGGAGGGTGAGCAGCTGCGGGAGGTCGCCGAGCAGTGCGGCGGCCGGGCGTGGGAGGCCGACGTCACCGACTGGGAGGCGCTGGAGGCCGCGGTCGAGGGCGTGGTCGACCACTACGGCGGCATCGACGTGGTCGTGGCCAACGCGGGCATCGCCGCCACCGGCTTCATCCGGTCGATGGACCCCGCCGCGTTCGAACGGGTCATCGAGGTCAACCTGCTCGGCGTGTGGCGCACGGTCCGGACGTGCCTGCCGCACCTGATCGCGAGCCGGGGCTACTGCCTGGTCGTGTCGTCGCTGGCGGCGATCGTGCACATCCCGGGCAACGCCGCCTACTCCGCCGCGAAGGCGGGCTGCGAGGCGTTCGCGGACAGCCTGCGCGCCGAGGTGCGGCACCTGGGCGTGGACGTCGGTGTGGCGTACTTCTCGTGGATCTCCACCGACATGGTCGAGAGCGCCGACGAGCACCCGGTCTTCGGCCCGCTGCGCCGCAGCATGCCGGGCCTGGCGGGCAAGAAGTACCCGGTCTCCGACGTCGGCAAGGCGGTGGTCCGCGCGATCACCCGGCGGTCCAAGGCCGTGCACGTGCCGGGGTGGGTCGGCGGCCTGAAGGTCTTCCGCGCGTTCACCCCGAAGGTCGTCGACCGGCAGGCACCCGGGTCGGTGCCCGCGGCCGACCGCGAGATGGCCGCGAACGACCTGTCCGGCCTGGTCGGACCGGGCGGGACGGCCGCCGCCAAGAAGCGCTAGACCCAGACGCCCGTCAACGTCTGCCACTCGTGCACGCGCGTCCCGGCCACCACGCCGGCGCGCGTGTACGGGTCGGCGGCGAGGACCTCTCGCAACTCGGCCTCGTCGGCGACCTCGTAGACCAGCAGGGCGCCGGACTGGTCGGCGTAGGGACCGGACACGAGCAGCGCACCCCGCTCCACCAGCGTCGCCAGGTACTCGCGGTGCGCGGGCCGGACCGCCATCCGCTCGTCCTGGTTGTCCCCGAACTCCAACTCGACCGCGAACCGGGCCATCGAATCCCCACCTCCGTTGTGCAGCGCCGCGCCGAAGCTACCCGGTGAGGAGGTAACGTCATTTCCGTGGTCGGTCCCGATCGGAACAGCGGCGGCATCGCGCGTGTGCAGGACACGCTGACGAACCTGCGGATCCAGGACGGCGCGGCACCGGCCCCGACCGGCCCGCTGACCCTGGAGGACCTCTACCGCCAGCACCGCATGCGGTTGGTCCGGCTGGCGCTGCTGCTGGTCGACGAGCCCGCCACGGCCGAGGACGTGGTGCAGGAGGCGTTCACCGGCCTGCACCGCAACTGGAAGAACCTGCGGGACGCTCAGGCCGCCGTCGGCTACCTGCGGACCGCCGTGGTCAACGGCTCGCGCAGCGTGCTGCGTCGACGCAAGACGGCCCGCGACTACACCCCTCCGCACGTGGCCAACGCGAGGTCGGCGGAGAGCCTGGCCATGCTGACCGCCGAGCACCAGGCGGTGGTGGCGGCACTGTCCCAGCTGCCGCCGAGGCAGCGCGAGGTGCTCGTGCTGCGGTACTACGGCGACCTCTCGGAGGCCGAGATCGCCGAGGCCACCGGCATCAGCAAGGGCACGGTGAAGAGCACCGCCAGCCGTGCGCTGGACGCCCTGCAGAAGATCATGGCCGGCAACTAGCCGCTCATCCACCGGCCACCACCCACCGGCGTTCGCTTCGCAGGGGTCCCCGCCCAGGGGATCCCTGTTCTTGATCCTGCCACCACACACCGACAGAAACGCCTCGCCGGCCGCAGCCTGTGGACAACTCGGGCCGCGCGGATGAACAGGGATCCGGCAGCGCCCCGGCAGGGCTCCAGCGGTGCTCCGGCACGGCCCGGGCACGCGCGCGGCCACAGCGGAGCTGCCCAATCCGAGACTTGGTATAGACCAATGGCGGTCGGATGCCGCAGTATCGGTCCTCGTGGCGCGCACAAGACACGTGATAGCCGTCGACGTCGGCGGAACCGGGACCAAGGCGGCCCTGGTCGGCGGCGGTCCCGGCGGGGTGCGGGCGGTGACGCGGCTGCGGCGGCCGACCAGGCCCGGTGGGGACGCCGTGGTCGAGGACGTGGCCGCGCTGGTCGAGGAGTTGCGCGCCGCCTCGGCGCACCCGGTCGACGCGATCGGGCTCGTCGTCCCGGGCATCGTGGACGAGGTGACCGGCACCGGTGTGTACTCCGCGAACCTCCGCTGGGCCGACTACCCGTTCCGCACCCGGGTCGAAGCCGCCACGGGCCTGCGCACCGCGTTCGGCCACGACGTCCGGGCCGGTGGCCTGGCCGAACTGCGCCAGGGCAACGCCCGCGGCCTGACCGACGCGGTGATCATGCCGATCGGCACCGGCATCGCCGCGGCCCTCGTCCTGGACGGCCGGGTCTCGGCCGCGCCGGGCGAGGTCGGGCACGTGGACGTGGGCCACGGCGACCCGTGCGGCTGCGGCCAGACGGGGTGCGTGGAAGCGCGGGCGAGCAGCGCCGCGATCGCCCGCCGCTACACCGAGCGCGCGAACCGCCACGTCGACGGCGCGGCGGAGGTGGCGAGGCTGCTCACCGAGGGTGATCCCGACGCGGCCGAGGTGTGGCGGGAGGCGGTGGACGCGCTCGCGAGGGGCATCCTGCTGATAGCGGCACTGCTGGGTCCGCAAGCCGTGGTGCTGGGCGGTGGCCTGGCACTGGCGGGTCCGGAGCTGACGGATCCGCTGGGCGGACGACTGGACGAGCTGATCACGTTCCAGCGACGCCCGGAACTGCGGTTGGCGGCGTTGGGCGACGAGGCCGGGTGCCTCGGGGCCGCGCTGCTGGCCATCGACATGCTGGAGGACAGATGAGCACGTGGGGTGGACCCGTGGACGTGACCCTGACCGGTGGTCGGGTCGTCACGCCCGACGGGGTGCTCGAACAGGGGTGGGTCGCGGTGCGGGACGGGCTGATCGCGGCCGTCGGCGAGGGGGCGCCGCCGGACGGCCCGACCAGGGACGTGGGCGGTGGTTGGCTGGTGCCGGGCTTCGTGGACATCCACTGCCACGGCGGCGGCGGTGAGGCGTTCACCAGCGCCGACCCGATCCGGGTGATCAAGGCGGCGAACGCGCACCGCAGGCACGGCACCACCACGCTGCTGGCGAGCCTGGTGTCCAGGCCGGTCCCGGAACTGGCCGATCAGGTCAAGGCCCTGACCGAGCTCGTGCGGGACGACGTCGTCGCGGGCATCCACCTGGAGGGCCCGTTCCTGTCCGCCGCGCGCTGCGGCGCGCACGACCCGGCCATCCTCCGCCCGCCCGACCGGGGCTCGATCGACAAGCTGCTCGACGCGGGCGACGGCGCGGTCCGCATGATCACCGTCGCGCCGGAGTTGGAGCACGGCGTGGACGCGGTCCGCCACCTCGTGGACAACGACGTGCTGGCCGCGATCGGCCACACCGACGCGACCGAGGCGCAGATCCGCCCGGCGGTCGAGGCGGGCGCGACCGTCGCCACGCACCTGTTCAACGGGATGCGCCCGCTGCACCACCGCGAGCCGGGCCCGATCGGCGCCCTGCTGGACGACGAACGCGTCACCGTCGAGCTGATCTGCGACCTGGTGCACCTGCACCCCACGGCGGTCCGCCTCGCCGCGCGGCACGCGGGCGTGCACCGGACCGTCCTGGTCACCGACGCGATCGCGGCGGCGGGCGTCGGCGACGGCGTCTACGACGTGGGCGGCCTCGAAGTGCGGGTGGTGGACGGCGTGCCGACGCTCGCCGGCGGCGCGTCCCTCGCGGGCAGCACGCTGACCATGGACGCCGCGTTCCGCAACGCGGTGCAGTCGTGCGGCCTGACCGTGACCGAAGCCGTGCACGCCACGTCCACCCGTCCCGCCCGGCTGCTCGGCCTGCAGGACCGCACGGGTGAACTGCGCGCCGGTCTCGCCGCCGACGTCGTGGTGCTGGACACCGAGCTGAGGCCGCGCGAGGTGATGTGCCGGGGCGCGTGGGTAGCCTCTGCCGGAGCAGGCAATCTGACGAGGGACTGACCGGGTGCCCGAAGACCACGAGAAGCTGGTGGCCGACGCGTTGCGCGCCCAGGCCACCAGCACCGGGGCGCACGCCCCCGTGCCCGCGCGGCGGGCCCGCCCGTCGCTGGGCGCGGGGTGGGTGCTGCTGCTCGCCGTGCTGCTCGGGCTGGCCGCCGGCACGGTCGTGGCGGTCATGACGCTCAGGTAGTGCCTGTACCGTGGGCGCCGTGACGGTCGCCCCCACCTCCACGCTCGCCCTCGGCCCCGAATGGCTCGACCCGCAGGTCCTGCTGCAAGGACTCGGGCCCTACATGCTGGTCGGGCTGTGCTTCATCGTCTTCGCGGAGTGCGGTCTGCTGGTCGGCTTCTTCCTGCCCGGCGACTCCCTGCTGTTCACCGCGGGCCTGTTCGTGGCCTCGGGGCTGCTGGAGTACCCGCTGTGGCTGGTGTGCCTGCTGCTCACGGTCTGCGCGTTGGCGGGCAACGTGGTCGGCTACTGGATCGGCTACCGGGCCGGACCCGCGCTGTTCAACAAGCCCGAGTCGAAGATCTTCAAGAAGGAGTACGTCGACAAGACGCACGAGTTCTTCGACAAGTACGGCGCCCGCGCGATCGTGATGGCGAGGTTCGTGCCGATCGTGCGCACGTTCATCACCGCGATGGCGGGCGTGGGCCGGATGGACCCGCGCAAGTACTTCACGTACTCCCTGATCGGCGGCATCGCGTGGGCCGCGGGCCTCACGGTGCTGGGCTACTTCCTCGGCCAGATCCAGTTCGTGCGCGACAACCTGGAAATGATCCTGATCCTGATCGTGCTGATCTCGGTCGTGCCGATCGTCATCGAGATCATCAAGGCGCGGCGGGAGAAGAAGTCGCTGCTCGCCCAGGAGGCGGCCGACATCACCGAGGTCATCGACTTCGTGGACGACCGGATGGACGAGACCCAGCAGATCCGCCGCGTCGACTGAGCACCACCCCCGCGAGATCGCCGTCGGTCGTCTGCCTCGGCCGCACCGACCCTGCGAGGTCGCGTCGGTCGTCCGGTGCCCATCCTGCGGCGATCACGCTTTTCGATCGTCGCGGGATGGGTGCCGGACGACCGACTTCCGGGCGACCGAGCCGCCGTCTGCGGAGCAGCGGCAATCAAACGCTAAACATTGAGCCCGGGTTGAACAGGTTCTGTGGGTCCAGCGCGCGCTTGATCTCGCGGTGGACCCGCAGGCCCACCGGTCCGATCTCCCGGGCCAGCCACTCGCGCTTGATCTTGCCGATGCCGTGCTCGCCGGTGACCGTGCCGCCCAGCGCCAGGCCAAGCTCCAGGATCTCGTCGAACGCCCGGCGCGCCGCCGCGAACTCGTCCGCCGATGCCGGGTCGTAGACGATCGTCGGGTGCATGTTGCCGTCACCGGCGTGCCCGACCACGGCGATCCGCAGCCCAACCGACACGCTGATCCGCTCGCACCCGGCGATCAGGTCCGCGACCTTCGTCCGCGGCACGCACACGTCGTCGGTCAGCCACGCGCCGTAGAGCTCCAGCGCGGGCAGCACGGACCGCCGCGCGGTGAGCAGGTCACGGCCCTCGCCCAGGTCCTCGGTCGCGTAGACGAGCTCGGCGCCCGCCGCCACGCACGCCTGCTCGATCGCGGCCAGCTCCCGCCGTCCCGCCTCACCACCCGAGTCGGACTGGCACAGCAGCAGCGCCGCGCCGGCGTTCAGGTCGGTCTTCAGGTACTGCTCGACCGCCCGGATGGAGGTGCGGTCCATGATCTCCATCAACGACGGCACGATGCCCTCGGTCACCACCCGGCTCACCGCCACGCCCGCGGCCGCCGTGCTGGTGAACGCGGCCACCAGCGTGGCGGGCGCCTGCGGCAGCGGCCGCAGCGCCAGGGTCGCGCGGGTGATCACGCCGAGCGTGCCCTCGCTGCCGACGAACAGCTTGGTCAGGTCGTACCCGGCCACGCCCTTGACCGTGCGCCGACCGGTCCGCAGCAGCTCGCCGTCCGCGAGCACCACGTCGAGCCCGAGCACCGAGTCCGTGGTCACGCCGTACTTCACGCAGCACAGCCCGCCCGCGTTGGTGGACAGGTTCCCGCCGATCGTGCACCAGTCGTAGCTGGACGGGTCCGGCGGGTAGAACAGCCCGTGCTTCTCCACCGCGCCGCGCAGGTCGAGGTTCACCACCCCGGGCTCGACCACGGCCAGCCGGTTGTCCGGGTCGATCTCCACGATGGCGTTCATCTTGGTGGTCACCAGCACCACGCAGCCGTCGATCGCGTTCGCCGCGCCCGACAGCCCGCTGCCCGCGCCGCGCGGCACGATCGGCGTCCGCGCCGCCGCACAGGCCCGCACGACCGCCTGCACCTGTTCGGTCGACGTCGGCAGCACCACCGCCAACGGCTGCCCGTAGGGCGCCAGCGGCATCATGTCGCGCTGGTAGCTCGCGGTGACGTCGACGTCGGTCAGCACCGCGTCGGCGCCGACGGCGGACCGGAGTTCGGCGAGCAGAGCCTCCATCGCTCCACGCTAACCGTTTCGCGGACTCAGGAGCAGGGTCAGTGCCACGTGATCCCGTAGAAGATGAACGAGCCGCCGGCCGAGGGCAGCGAGCGCACTTCGAGTGACGCGTAGCGGCCGAGCTTGCTGCGCGCGCAGAGCAGGCTGCCGACGTGCAGCTCCGCGAACTCCACGCGGTCGCGCCACTCGGTGATCCGGGCGCACCGGGCGCGGTCGGGCGGCGTGCTCTCGGGGATGACCGCGAGCCGCGCCCCGTAGGCCGTGAAGACGCCCGACGCGTCGATCTGGAGCTCGCCGGGCGTGTCCGCGTCGTGCCGCCAGTACTCGATGTCCACCCAGTTGTAGCCCTGCTGCCGGACCAGCTCGACGGTGCGCTGCTCCTGGACGCCGTCGAACCGGCCGGGGTTCTCGCCGGGATCCGGCTTGTCCGTCGTGGGCGTGGTGGTCCGCGTCGTCCCGGGTGTTCCCGTGGTCGCCGGCGGTTGCCCGGCTCCCGTCGGCACGGTCGGGCGGCTCGGTTGCGACGACGGCGCCTCGTCCGACGTGGGAGCGGTGCTCGACGCGGCCGAGGAACCGAACGTCGCCGGTAACGGCATGGCGGTCGCACCGGTGGTCACCGTGACCGTGGGCCTCGCCCGCGGATTCCCGGCCACTTGCGAGGAAACGAGCACGATGCCGACCACCACCGCCACCACCGCGGAAATCACGAGCACCCGCCGCCTGCCTCCGGCCGGCTCCTCGGTGGCCTCGAAAACCACCGGCTCCGGCCCCGGTTGCACCTCCTGCGGGGATTCCTCTGCCAACGATTCCCCTGCCGACAGTTCCTCTTCCGGCGGTCCCTCTTGCGGCGGTTCCGGAGAACGCGGGCTCGACGCCCGTTCCCACTTCTCCCGCCACCCCACGACGTCCCCACCGCAGGCCGAGACGAACGCCTTGGTGACCTCCCAGGTCGGCAACGCCTTCCCGGCCGTGGCCGCCTGCAACGCCGCGTACGAGTAGTTGGCCAGCGGCACCATCGCGCGGTAGGTCAGCCCGGACTCCTTGCGCAACGCCCGCAGCTCGTGGGCGAACGCCTGCACCGGCCCCGCCTCCGGGTCGAGCGGCTCCTCCGGACGACCGACCGCGCGGCTGCTCATCGCACTCCTCTCGCCCGACCGACCGGCAGATTAGTGGCACCCGACCGAGCCGGGTCCGCGAACGCCCGGTCATTCACCCAGATGACCCGCACCAACCCGCCCACCTGCGGAAACACCTCGCCACTTGATTGGTTGACCAGGGCTTCCCGGCACGTCTTCCTGATCAATTCCCGCCGCCGTACGACTGGTCGGGCAACGTCCCAACGCCCCGATCGGAGCGAGCATGAACCCGAAGGCCAGGCACCGACGCCCCGGCGTCGCCGCCGCCGTCCTGCTGCTGTTGACCACCCTGCTGGCGGCGCTCCTCGCACCGCCCGCGTCCGCCGCACCGGGCACCGCGCGGATGACGTCGTTCGACCCGCGGGTGCACGGCTTCCAGTTCGCCAACCAGTTCCAGACCACGCCGTTCCAGAACGTGGGTCTGCCCGACTGGCGCTTCGGCGGCCTGTGCGGCGGCATGTCCTACGCGGCGCTCGACCACTTCTTCACCGGCAAGCGGCCGCCCCGGCAGGACACCCTCCCCGCGACCGGGTCGCCCCTCTATAACTACATCTACCAACGCCAGGAAACGTCGCTGAAGGACAACGCCGACAAGTGGCTGGAACTGATCGCCAACCCGTTCGGCTGGCGCACGACGGAATTCTTCAACTGGGGCCTGCAGGGCTTCAACGGCGGCCGGTTGGAGGAGCTGCGCCGCGAGATCGACGCCGGCCGGCCCGCGCCGCTCGGGTTGTTCAAGAACGGCAACGGCGGGCTCCAGCCGCACCACCAGGTCGTCGCGATCGGCTACGACATGGGCCGCTACACCGGTGACCTGGGCGCGTTCAAGGAGGACCTGAAGATCTTCGTGTACGACCCGAACTTCCCCAACGAGGTCATCACCATGGTCCCGCGCCCGGCGACCACCTCCTACCAGTACCTGGAGCACCCGGAGAAGACCTGGCAGACCTACTTCGTGGACCGCAGGTACCGGGCCGCGACGCCGCCCGCCTTCCCGGACGTGGTGCCGCCGAGCGGCGACCGGACCACCCAGTTGCAGCTCCACGTGCGCACCGGCGGCGACGACCTGCGCGGCGGGCAGGACAACGTCAACGCCACCGTCCACTTCCGCTCGCACGACCCGGTGGTCATCCCGAACATCAACCGCAGCGCGCGCTGGATCAACCACTACGACCAAGTGGTCCTGTTGCAGCTGCCGATGGCCTACCCCATCGGTGACGTGACCGGAGTCACACTGACGACCACGTTCGGCGGCGGTCTCGGCGGCGACAACTGGAACGTCGACCGGTTGGCCGTCCGCCCGGCCGGCACCTCGACGACGCTGTACGAGGCGTCCGGCACGCCGCTGGTCCGGTTCACCGGCGAGAACCGGCCGTTCACCGCCCGCGTCGACAAGGTCCTCGACGGCGGTTTCGAGGGCCAGCCCACCCGCGGCCTGTCCGCGCCGTGGCGCGCCGAGGGCCCGGACCCGAAGGGCGTCGACATCAACCTCGGGTTGCAGCAGTCGGGCCGCAAGAACGGGTTCCTCTGGTCGGCCGGCCGCACCTGGAACGCCATCACCCAGGTCGTCCCCGTCCAGCCGCACCGCGTGCACGTGCTGCGCGGGTGGGTCCGGACCAGTGGCAACGTCACCGGCGGCTTCTTCGGGGTCCGCGCCGGCACCGGTGCGGCACCGCACACCGAGCGCCACTTCACCGCCGCGAACCACGTCCAGTACCGGCTGGTCGAGATCCCGTTCAACCCCGGCCCGAACGGGGAGATGACCGTCTTCGTCGGCTACTGGGGTCCGGGCGGTGAGAGCTGGGTCCAGGTGGACGCCATCTCCGTCCTGCCCGCCTGAGCCGGACTCGGTGAGGGGCCCCCGCGGGCAACGTGCCCGCGGGGGCCTCCTCGCGCCCGGACCGACCTGGCTGTCCGGGGTTGCGGAATGCCGTAGCCGCCGACGCCGGCGCGCAGATTGCGCAAGATCGCTGCACCACGTGCCCGGACGTGCGCGAACCGCGACGACGCCCAGGCTTCGGCAAGGCGTTATCCCCATGTCGCCCAGGCGACGCCGCGGTCCCACGTAGGCTGCATCTCGTGGTGTTGTCCGCATCGTCCGAGGCTGTCGCATTCGTTCAGCTCGATTCCGCAGGCCCGTTGGCCGTGTGGCTGATCACGCTGAGCTTCATCTTCTTCGAGTGCGCGTTCATCTTCGGCTTGTTCCTGCCCGGCGACTCGTTGCTGTTCGCCGCCGGTGTGGTGCTCGCGTCGCACGAGGCCGAGCTGTCCGCCTGGCTGCTGTCGGGGGTCGCGCTGGTCGTGGCCGTCGTCGGCAACCAGATCGGCTACTACATCGGCAGGCACACCGGCACGCGTCTGCTGGCCCGCCGCGGCGGCAAGGTGCTCAACAAGCAGAACCTCGCCAAGGCCCGCGACTTCCTCGACCGACGAGGCTTCTGGGCGATCGTGCTGGCTCGCTGGATCCCGTGGGTGCGCACGCTGGCGCCGATGATCGCGGGCGCGGCGCGGATGGACCCGAAGCGGTTCATGCTCGCCACGACCATCGGCGCGATCGCGTGGGTGCCGACGCTGGTGCTGGCCGGCTACTACGGCGCGGGCCTGCTGACCGCCGTGCCGTGGCTGGAGACGGCGGCGGTGATCCTCAGCATCGCGTTCTTCGTCGGCGGCACGGCCTACGGCCTGATCCGGTACCGGCAGGAGATGCGCAAGCCGGTGGACGAAGAGGTCACCGCAGCACCGTGACGGCGGTCACAGCACCTCGGTGATCAGCAGGTCGGCGGCGGACTGGGACGCGTTCACCATGAGCGCGTTCACGTGGTCCGTGCCGTGCAGCACGCGTTCGCGCGCGTCCTCGACCGACCGGCCGTACCGGACGTGCCGGTCGATCAGCCGCGCCACCCGGAGGTCCTCGTCGATCGCGAGGAACCACGCCTCGTCCAGCACCACCCGCACGCGCTTCCACTTGTCGTACTGGAGCAGCAGGTAGTTGCCCTCGGTGACGACCAGCGGCACGGACGGGTCGACCGGCACCGCGCACGCGACCGGCTCCTCGATCTCGCGGCGGAACTCCGGCGCGTACACCACGTCGGGCCCGCGCGCCTTCAACCGGCCGAGCAGGTCCACGTAGCCGGGGACGTCGAACGTGTCCGGCGCGCCCTTGCGGTCGGCGATGCCCAGGCGCGCCAGCTCCTGCTGGGCCAGGTGGAAGCCGTCCATGCCGACCAGCGCGGCGTCGTCGCCCAGCGCGTCGACCAGTCGGCGCGCCAGCGTCGACTTGCCCGAGCCCGGCGCGCCGCCGATGCCGAGCAGCCTGCGCTCGCCGGTGTCCACCAGCAACCGCGCCCGGTCGACCAGCTCGTCGAACTTCACCCGCTGTCCCGCCACCGTCCCAGCTCCTCCACCCAGTCCCACGCGGTGTGGCGCACGCGCACCGCGGCGACCTCGTTCGCCCACCGGACGGCGTCGTCCACCGCCAGCCCGTCGGCAACCGCGACCGCCAGCGCACCGTGCCACACGTCGCCCGCGCCGTTGGTGTCGCGCACCTCGACAACAGGTACCTGTCGGGAGCCCGTGACACCACCGGACGACCACGTGACGGGACGCGGGCCGTGCGTGCGGATGACCAGCGGCACGCCGCGGGCGTGCACCTCGGCCTCGGACAGCTCGAACGCGGCCGAGCACGCGGCGACGTCCACGAGCGGCAGCAGGTCGTGCAGCACGGGTTTCCAACTGCCCGCGTCCAGCACCACGGGCACACCGGCGCGTTTCGCGTGCCGTGCGGCCGCCAGTGCCGACGGACCGAGGTGGCCGTCCACCAGGACCACGTCCGCCGCCTCGACCAGCGCCGGGTCCACCTCGGCGGCCACCTCGAAGCCGACCGCGTTGCGCGAGATCACGGTCCGCTCGCCGTCGCGCTCGCGCACCGCGACCATGCTCAGCGCCGGCCCGCCCGCCCCGACCGAGTGCACCTCCACGGGGTGCAGCCGGGACGCGGCGAACTCGCCGAGCTCGCCGCCCAACGCGGTCAGCAGCACCGCCCGGTGCCCCAGCGCCGCCACCGCGCGCGCCGCGTTCGCGGCCGGACCGCCGGGCGCCAGGTGCACGCCGAGCGACTGCACCTTCTGCCCCGGCTCGGGGAACTCGGCCACCCGCTGGCTCACGTCCACGGTCGTCAGCCCGACACACAGCACCGAAGCCACGGCACGTCACTCCTAGCAGGTAGAGTCCCCCGCAATCGCTTGCGCAAGCCCGAACGGGGACGAGTCCATGGTCACCATGCGGGAGGTCGCCAGTCTCGCCGGCGTCTCCATCACCACGGTCTCACACGTGATCAACGAGACCAGGCCGGTCGCACCGGCCACCAAGGAGCGTGTGCTCAAGGCGATCGAGGAGACCGGCTACACCGGTGACGCCATCGCGCGTTCGCTGGTCACGGGCGGCACGAAGTCCCTCGGGCTCGCCGTGTCGCTGGTCTCGCACCCGTACTTCGCCGAGCTGATCGCGGCGATCGAGGGCGAGGCCACCCGGGCCGGCTACACGCTGGTGCTCATCGACACCCGCGACACCGCCGAGTCCGAGCAGGCGGCGGTGCGGATGCTGCGCTCGCGGCGGGTGGACGGGGTGCTGCTCACGCCGACGTCCGGCTCGGCCGCGTCGCCCGAGCTGCGCCGGCTCGGCGTGCCGACGGTGCTGGTGGACCGGCTCACCGTGGCGCAGGACGTGGACCAGGTCGGCCCGGAGAACGTGCAGGCCACCTCCACCCTGGTCCGGCACCTGGCGGAGCTGGGGCACCGGCGGATCGGGCTGGTGTCCGGCCAGCCGGGCCTGGCGACCACCGACGAACGCGTGCTCGGCTACCGGCTCGGCCTCGGTCGGGCGGGGTTGGCGTGGGACGAGGACCTGGTGCGGCCGTCGTTGGACCCGCTGCTCGGCCAGGTCACCGGCGTCGTGGTGAACGACCACCAGGTGCTGGTGGACGTGCTGCGCACGGCGCGGGCGCGTGGCGTGCGGATCGGGTCGGACCTGGCGCTGGTGACCTACGACGAGGTGGAGTGGGCCGAGCTGGTCGACCCGCCGCTGACCGCGATGGCGCAGCCGGTCGAGGAGATCGGCCGCACGGCGGTGCGGCTGCTGCTGTCCCGCATCGAGGACCCGACCCGGCCGCCGGAGACGATCCGGCTGCCCCCGGTGCTGCGGCACCGCGGGTCCTGCGGCTGCCACTGACGTCGTCCTGCCGGGATTTCAGGTCCGCGGCGGCGGGATCCCGTTGCGCTCCAACAGGGCGGCGGCCTCCAACGCCATCCACCCGCCCAGTTGGACGGACAGGTCGCGCTCCGGCTCGCGGCCGGACGGCTTGACCGCCTGCCGCGTCCACTCCGGACCGAACAGCGGCCCGCTGACCACCGCGGTCCGGTTCGCCCACACCGCGTTCGCCGAGCTGAACACGATGTCCGCCGCGCGCGCCGCCTCCGGCCGGTCCAGCCGCAGCGCGGCCTGCGCCAGGTACCGGGTGAGGATGCCGCCGAACAGGCCGCCGTCACCGCCGCCGTGCCCGCGCAGCACGCCGTCGGTGGCGAGGTGCTTGTCGACGGCGGCCACGACCCGCGCCGCCTTGTCGCGGTAGCGCGCGGAATCCAGCTCCACGCACGCGCCGAGCAGCACGCCCTGGCAGTAGGTGTAGAAGTTCTTCTCGACCTCGCGGACCGAGCCGTCCGGGTGGACGTGCAGCCCGTCCCACGCCAACCCGGTGTCCGGGTCGACCAGGCTGTCCTCGATCCAGTCCACGATGGACCGGGCGCGGCCGAGGTCTGCCCGCTCGCCGAGCCTGGCGAACAGGATCGCGGCCGGGCCGTTGGCCGGGACGTTCTTGAAGTCGTCGTTGCGCCGCCACCAGATCCCGCCGCCGCCGTGGTCGGTCCAGCCGGCGCGCAGCCGGTCGGCGATGGCGGCGATGGCCTTCGGCTTGGCGATCCCGGCTTCCCGCTGGGCGCGCAGCAGGGCCAGCCCGAGCCACGCCACGTCGTCGTAGTAGTCGTTGGTCCAGCCGACCAGGTTGCGCACCCGGATGCCGCGCACGAGCCGCTTGAGCAGCGCCAGGCGGGCGTCCCGGGGTGAGCGGAGCTGGGCGTCGAGGACGCAGTCGAGCAGGTGCGCCTGCCACCAGTAGCCGAACCGGACGTGCAGCCGGCCGGGCCAGTCGAGCGGCCAGGCGGCCGCGCCGAGGGCCGTGCCCGGCACTCCCCAGACCCGGCGCAGGTGCCGGGACTCGACCGCGCGTTCGGCGACACCGGCGCGCGCGGAGAGCAGCTTGGGCGTGGTCACCTCACCAGGGTGCCCACTGAACCGTTCAAGAAGCTTGTCGGAACAACTCCCAGTGGTACAGGCCCATGGCCACGCTGGTGGTCAGGTTGTAGCTGGAGACCATCGGCCGCATGGGCAGCGAGACGACCAGGTCGGCCCGTTCCCGCAGGTCGGGCGACAGCCCGTGCCGTTCCGAGCCGAAGGCGAGCACGGCGTCGTCGGCGATCCGCACGTCCCGCAGGTCCTGCCCGTCGGCGTCGAAGGCGATGACCGTGCCGCGGACGTCGTCGATGCCGTTCAATCGCCCGACCGGCAGCGCGAAGTGCAGACCCGCACTGCCGCGCAGCACGTTCGGGTGCCAGGGGTCGACGTCGCCCAGCGACACGACCCCGCCGGCACCGAGCCCGGCGGCCACCCGGATCACCGCGCCGAAGTTGCCCAGGTTGCGCGGGTTGTCCAGCAGCACCAGCGGCGCGCTCCGCGACACCGCCGCCAGGTCGACCGCGGGCCGTTCGGCCAACCCGCCGACCCCCGTCGGGTGCGACCGCCCGATCACCTGCTCGAACCGCGCCGCGCCCACCACCTCGGCCCGGCGCTCGAAGACCTCCACCAGGTCGGGCGCGTGCGACCTCGCCAACCCGACCGCCTTCTCCCGGTCCAACACCACCACCGGCTCCACCACGGCCCCGAACCGAACCGCGTGCTTGACCGCGTGAAACCCTTCGAGGACCACTCGCTGGACCACGTCACCCCCGGCGTTGGAAAGACCGTGGCGATCCTAGTCACGCCATTGCCGACGGCGTGTCGAGCTTCACGCCGACCTTCCGGTAGCCGGGCAGGTCCCGCACGGTGAGGGAGGCGACCATGCGCCCTTCCCGGTTCACGGATGCGGTCAAGACGTAATCGTCCCGACCGGGCGTGAGGCCGAGGTGCTCGAAATTCACCGCCCACTGCTTCGGCAGCACGATCCGGAATTCGACCACGTGCGTGATCTCGCTGAACGACACGAGAAAGCTGTCCGGCCCGTCACCGCGCACGAAGGGCAAGCACTTCTCCGGCCAGAACACGTCGACGACCAACGTGAATTCCTCACCGCGGAAGATCGGCCGGTCGAAGTGGACGAACGCCTTGATCTGACCTTTGCGGATCCAGCGATGGGTGACGTCCAGGCGCGTGCCGCCGACGCCGTGCCGTTCGGGCGTGCGGACCTCGACGCGCACCCTGTCCCGGTATTTCTCGGGCCAGTCCCAGTTCACCCGGTCGTACAGGCTCACGAAGTCCAGCCGATCGCACTCGGCCACGACGGTGAAACCTATCCGCTGGTTCACGTCGCCGTTCTCACTGACGTGAACCTCCTGCGACCACGCCCGCACGCTCCAGCGCTGCCCGCGTTCCATCTCGATCAAGTCGCAGTAATACGCCAGGAGACTTGAGCAGAGGTCGGCGCTCCACGCTTTCCTTCGACGACGGAACCAGTCCACCACGTCACCCCCTCGCCCGCAGGGTAGGACTCGGGAATGACATTCGGGGGAGGTGTAGCTCGAACAGCCGAACACGCCGTTGGACCGATTCAGCGACAAGCTTCCGTGCGTGTCGGTGAGGTCTGTTCATCGCGGCGTTTGAGGTAGTAGCCGGTCCAGGAGGCGACTACGACGAGTGCGACGAAGACCTGCACTAGGCGTGCCGCGGAGTCCGGGTAGAGGACGCCGTCGATGTAGGTGTCGATGAAGCCGGTCTGGAGTCGCGGGCGGCCGGCGGCGGCGCGGAGTTCGTTCTCCAGCCACGTCAGCGGGCAGGCGAGGGGGAACAGGACGATCAGCAGGCCCCAGGTGGCCATCGCGAGGTGGAAGTACAGCACCCTCGGCCACCGCCAGGCCAGGAAACCCCCGACCACGAGGAAGATCAAGACGCCGAAGTGCACCACCATGACGAGCTCGGCGAACGCGCGCGCGACCATAGCGACCTCCCTGCGACCAGCCTAGGCCGACCGGCGATCACCCGCCCGTGGATTTCGCCGTCGGTCCGATCCCGCGGGCCCGATCCCGCCGGCGCGGTCAGCCCCGGGGCAGGGCCTGCCACGGCACCCGGCCCGCCACGTCCAGCAGCAGGTCGGCCAGGTGCGCCAGCGGCGCCTGGAGCAGCGGGCCGGGCACGGCGGCGGCGAGGTTGTGCTCGTCGAACGCGATCGCGACGCCGTTCGCCCGCGGGTCCTGCAGGAGAGCCTGCGTGAGGCCCGAGCCAAACAGCGCCGTTGCGAACGCGGGGTTGCGGCGGCGCACCTCGTAGCGGCTGTCGAACACCGGGTCGCCGGTCTCCACGAACTGCTCGAACAGGCCCCACACGCTGTCGTTGCGCGGGCTGATCAGCACCCACGGCCCCGGCATCGGGCGCGGCACGACCACCACCGCGTAGGTGCGGTACTCCGAGGTCACCACGTTGTCCGCGCGGAAGACGACCTCGACCGCCAGCACCGGCACACCGCGCCAGTGGCCGACGAGCTGGAACTTGACCCGGCTCCGGTCGGCCTCCAGCATCCGGCCGATCTGCGGCACCCGTTCCTGGAAGCCCTGGTCCTCGGCGACGAACCGCCAACCCAGCGCGGCCTCCAGGGCGCGCATCTGCTGCTCCCACTGGCTCACGAACTGCTGGTTCGTGAACGGGTTGCGCTTGCGGCGCGACAACCCCACGGCCACCCCGACACCGAGGATCGCCACGATCACCAGCAGCAGGATCAGCGAGACCATGTCACGCCAGACCCAGGTCGGCGAGGTCGAGCAGGTACCGGTACGGCAGCCCGGCCGCCTCGATCACCTCGCGCGCGCCCGTGCCGCGGTCCACGACGGTCACGACGCCGATCACCGTGGCGCCGCCCTCGCGGAGGGCGTTGACGGCCTCCAGCACGCTGCCACCCGTGGTGGACGTGTCCTCGACCGCCAGCACCCGCCGGCCCGCGACCTCGATGCCCTCGATCCGGCGTTGCAGGCCGTGCTGCTTGGTGGCCTTGCGCACCACGAACGCGTCGAGCACCTGACCGGCGCCCGCCGCGGCGTGCAGCATCGCGCACGCCACCGGGTCGGCGCCCAACGTCAGCCCGCCCGCGGCGACGTAGTCCCAGTCGGCGGTGAGCTGCCGGAGCAGCCTGCCGATCAGCGGCGCGGCGGCGTGGTGCAACGTCGCGCGGCGCAGGTCGACGTAGTAGTCGGCCTCGGCGCCGGACGCCAGCGTCACCTTGCCGTGCACCACGGCCAACTCGCTCACCAACCGCGCCAGCTCGGCCTTGGCCGCGGCGTCGATGACCACATCTGTTCCCACGGGTCCCAAGAGTGTCACATCGCGCCGTACGCTGGCACACCGTGACCCTTCCCGGTACCGACACCTTGGTCATCGAGCAGCCCTGGGGCGCGCTGCGCCACCTGCTGGGCACCCGGTATCGCAACGACGTCTACGACGGGCACGGCGCGCCGGTCGCCGCGGTGTCCGAGCGCGGGTTCGTCGGGCCGTTGCGGAAGTTGTTGCGCGCCACGGCGTTCTCCGGGCGCACCACGTTCGACCTGGTCCTGGCCGACCGGGGGCAGCAGCTGCTGCTGATCCGCAAGGGAGCGGGCAAGCCGCCGACGCGGGTGACGTGGCCGAACGGCGCCGTGGTCGGCTCGGTGCGGCACGAGGGGCGTGGCGCGTACGGGCTGCTCGACGCGGGTGGGCAGCGGCTGTGCCTGCTGCACGAGGTGGCGTCGTTCAGCCCGGGCACGATCGCGAAGCGGGACGGGCGACGGGTGCGGCGGGACGTGCTGACCATCCGACCGGGCACACCGGACCCGGTGCGCTCGCTGGTGATCGCCGCGGCCGTCGCGTACGACGTGGTGCGCGGGGTCGGGACGAACCACACCAGCGGCGGCGCGTTCGACTTCCCCACGTTGACCTGACCGCGGCGCTACCGCGCGACCTCGCCGCAACACCGCGCCGCCGACGGCGTCCCAAGCCAAGGATTCAGGGCTGCGCAGGCGTCCCCGCCAAGGGGACCCCTGCTTTTATTCTGCCCCAACGGTCCGACGGATCGGGGTGGTCAGGTCCGGGCCTGTGGACAACGTCCGGGCCTGTGGACAACTCGGTGACAACCCGGCGGGGACCGCCGTGGCCGGACCTGACCGCGTGCCGAATCGCCTACCAGGCGTCCTCGGTGAACTTGTTCGGCTCGTCGTCGTCATCGGGACCACGACCGCCGGGCTTCGGCGACCCCGCGGAGATGACGTCCTCCGGGTCGTTGCCCTCCTGGATCGCCGTGTACGCGCGCTGCAGGTCCGGCACACCGGTCTGCAACGCCCGCTGCACGCCCTCGTCGTCGACCGCGCGCCCGGACGCGATGTCCTCCCAGGACATCTCGCCCGAATCCACCCGCCGCGCCAGCTCCTTCAGCTCCCGGGGCGCGCCTGGGCTGTTGGCGAACCGCGAGATCTCGGCGAAGTCGGCCTGCGTCAACCCGCGCGACCGCAGCTGCACCTGGCTCGCCGCACGCGTGGTCTGCTCGACGTCGGCCATGCGCTTGTCCACGTCGGCGACCAGCGCGTCGAGCCGCGCCTTGTCGTACGGGAACGTCACTGCCCGCCACCCCCACCCGAACCCGAGGCGGCCGGGGCCGGTGCGGGCGGCGGTGTCGGCGCTGTCGGCGGCGGCTGGGTGTAGCGGCCGTTCGCGGCGACCCCCGCCTTGCCGAGGCCGTAGGCGCCCAAGCCGACACCGAGCGCACCGGACTTCGCCGCGGACAGGCCGTTGTCGAACTTCTCCTTGCCGTCCTGGTACCCGTCGACCACGTCGAGCAGGTCGCTGACGTCGCGCACGTCCTTGAGCTTGGACAGCGCGGTGCCCATGGCGACGATGCCGTCGATCATGCCCTGGACGCCCTCGATCAGCGTCTGGATGGAAATGATGATCTTGCGGATGGCGTCCACGATCTGGATCGCGTCGTAGACCATCCACACCGCACGACCCCAGCCGACGACCGGGATCCACGCCGTCATCGCGGCTTCCATCAGCTTGCCGACCAGCATGTCCAGCAGCGTCAACGCCAGGCCGCACGCGGTGCGGCAGGTGCTGGCCGTCGACCGGAACTTGTTGCCGATGATCCGCGCGATCTGCGAGTCCGCCTCGATGGCGATCACCCACATGGTGCCCATGCGCGTCTCGAACGCCTTGGCCGCGTCACCGTCCCAGTGCGACGACAGCTGCTCGGCGCCCGCGTCCACGTTGTGCCGCACGGAGTCCAGCGCCTTGGCGACCCGGTCCCACGCGTTGGCGTTCTCGTCGATCTTCTCGAAGTCGCCGAGCAGCGGCTTGATCAGCGCGTCCAGCAGGTTCTCGCCGGTGACCTTCTCGTAGATCCAGTTGACGCCCTGGATCTTCCAGCCGGCCTTCTCGATGAGCTCCTTGGTCGTCTGCCGACCGGGTCGGTCCTCCGCGGCGGCGCTCAGCGCGACCGACGGGTCCTCGACGTCCGCGTACGCGGTCATCGGCCGCCACCCCCGAGCGACGGGGCCTCGGCCACGGCGTGCAGCTGGGCGAGCACCCGGTCGAGGATGCCCATCACCATCTCCTCGTTCTTCTCGTACATGTCGGCGGCCTTGTTCAGGCTCTCCGCCTCCTTGACCATCATCTGGTTCGCGAAGTCGAGGGTCTCCCCGTACAGGGACGCCACGCCGGTGACGATGGGCTGCAACAGCGAGAGCAGACCGGTGAACCCCGAGGTGTCGCCACCCTTGGTGATCGCGTGGTCCTTGATCGTCATGAAGTGCTGCGCGTTGCGCGTCAGCAACTCGCCGTACCCGCGGAGCTCCGGGGGCTCCACTCTGAACTGCTCGCCCATGGACGGTTCCTCCCTGTTCCAACTAGTGGAGTGGGACGGACCGGAGCGGGTTCGGGTTCCCTGCTCTTACGTGCGACCTCGTCCACCCGCCGCGCGGGAGGCTATCCGCCGGACCAGCGCGCGCGGAACCAGGCGGGCGAACAACGTGATGGCCTTGTACTGCGCGCCCGGCACCGAGAGCGCCTTGCCCGCGCGCAGGTCGGCGAGGCAGTCGTGCACCACCCGGTCGGCGTCGAGGTAGAGCACGTCGGGCGTCTTGGACATGTCGATCCTCGCCCGCTGGTGGAACTCGGTGCGCACGAAGCCGGGGCACAACGCCAGCACGCGCACGCCCGTGCCCGCCGTGGCCATCGCCATGCCCTCGGAGAACGCGGTCACCCACGCCTTGTCCGCGCTGTAGGTGGTGCCGCGCCCGGGCAGGAAACCGGCCACGCTGGACACGTTGACCACCGCGCCGCGCCCGCGCGCCACCATGCCGGGCAGCGCCGCGCGGGTCAGCCTCAGCACGCTGGTCACGTTCACGTCCAACTGGGACTGCAGGTCGGCCGGTTCGGCGGTGAAGAACTCGGCCGAGATGGCGAAGCCCGCGTTGTTGACCAGCAGGTCGACCTCGCGTGCGGCCAGGAAGTCGGCGACCCGGTCGCGGCCCTCGTCGGTGGCCAGGTCGGCGGGCAGCACCTCGGCGGTGATGCCGTGCGCGGCGCGCAGCTTGGCCGCCGTCTCCTCCAGCCGCCGCTCGTCGCGGGCGACGAGCACCAGGTCGTGGCCCTCGGCGGCGAGCCGGCGGGCGAACGCGGCGCCGATGCCGGACGACGCGCCGGTCACCAGCGCGGTCGGCGGCGTCACTGCTTGCGCCCGAACTGCGGGCGGTGGACCTCGCCACCGGTGTCGGACTCGGGGTCGGCCTCGAACGGGTCGATCACGTCGGCCAGTTCGCCGAGGTCGCGCAGCAGCCGTTCCAGGCGGGCCGGGGTGGAGTTCGGCGGTGCGGCGGCCAGCACCCAGTCGTCCTCCAGCCAGACCACGGTGACGTCCGCGCCGATCTCCTCGGCGGCGTCGACCAGGTCGGGGGTGATGAGCTTGCGCGCGGCGGGCAGTTCGCTGACGAACGCGTAGCGCGAGCCGACCGGGCCGAGCAGGTCGGGCATCTGGTCGCGTTGGAACGGCACGCTGGGCAGCCACAGCTCGATGACCACGGACAACGCCCGCCGGCAGCGCACGCCGACCAGCACGGAGTTGACCTTGCCGCTGGTCTCGTGGTCGAGCACGTAGACCTGGCGGCGGCCGTCGGCGGTGAAGGTCGAGCCCGCCACCACGTCCTTGGCCACGCCGGTGCCGTAGTAGGCGATCGCGCCGCTCTCCCAGCGGGTGGGCAGCACGTGGTCGGTCTCCTCGAACTGCCAGCCGCGCAGCGCCGCCCAGCGGCGGCGTTCGCGGTTACGCGCGGTTCGTTGTGCCCGGTCGGTCGCGAGCAGGGCGAACCCCGCGACGCCCGCTACCGCGGCGACGGTGAACCAGACCCACGCCGGTATGCCCACGGTGCGAGAGTAGCGGGCGGCGGGGAACAAACGAAGATCACTTGGGGCGTGGTTCGCGCGAACGGATCAAGCTGTTACCCGGATCGCGGGTGGGGGCGCGGGTCGGTCACGGCGGCCGTCGCGCCCCGTCACGGCGCCCCGACTTGGACTTATCCACAGGCCCCGGCCTTGTCCACAGGCACGGCCCGGCCACCCGCCCGGTGTCGGTGCTCGCCGGCAGAGTGAAGATCAGGGGTCCCCCGGTCGGGGGGACCCCTGCGGGCTCAGGACCGGCCGACGATCAGGCCCGAGTTGTCGTCCAGGACCTCCACCTTGACCGTGTCCCCGTCGCGCACCTCGCCCGCCAGCAGCTCCTTGGCCAGCTGGTCGCCGATGGACGACTGCACCAGCCGGCGCAGCGGACGGGCGCCGTAGACCGGGTCGAAGCCGTTGAGCGCGAGCCACTCGCGGGCGGCCGGGGTGACGTCCAGGACCAGCCGCCGCTGCGCGAGGCGCCGGGCGAGCCGGTCCACCTGGATGTCCACGATGGAGGTGAGCTCCTCGGTGGCCAGCGAGTGGAACACCACCACGTCGTCCAGCCGGTTGAGGAACTCCGGCTTGAAGTGCGTCCGCACGATCGACATGACGGCGTCGTCGCGCTGCCGCTCGTCCAGGGTGGCGTCCGCGATGACGTGCGAGCCGAGGTTCGAGGTCAGCACCAGGATGGTGTTGCGGAAGTCGACCGTGCGGCCCTGGCCGTCGGTGAGCCTGCCGTCGTCCAGCACCTGCAACAGCACGTCGAACACGTCCGGGTGAGCTTTTTCGACCTCGTCCAGCAGCACCACCGAGTACGGCCGGCGGCGGACCGACTCGGTCAGCTGCCCGCCCTGGTCGTAGCCGACGTAGCCGGGGGGCGCGCCGACGAGCCTGGCCACCGAGTGCTTCTCGGAGTACTCGCTCATGTCGATCCGGATCATCGCCCGCTCGTCGTCGAACAGGAACTCCGCCAGCGCCTTGGCCAGCTCCGTCTTGCCGACGCCGGTCGGCCCGAGGAACAGGAACGAGCCGGTCGGCCGGTCCGGGTCCGCCACGCCCGCGCGGGTGCGCCGAACGGCGTCCGAGACCACCCGGACCGCCTCCGCCTGGCCCACCACGCGCTTGGCCAGCTCGTCCTCCATGCGCAGCAGCTTCGCCGTCTCGCCTTCGAGCAGCCGACCGGCCGGGATGCCCGTCCACGCGGACACCACGTCGGCCACGTCGTCCGGGCCGACCTCCTCCTTCAGCATCACGGCGGCGTCCTGCGTGGTGCGGGTCGCCGCCTCCAGCTCCTTCTCCAACGCCGGGATGCGCCCGTACCGCAGCTCCGCGGCCCGGCCCAGGTCACCGTCCCGCTCGGCCCGCTCCGACTCGCCGCGCAGCTGCTCCAGCTGCTCCTTGAGGTCGCGGACCTTCTCGATCGAACCCTTCTCGTTCTGCCAGCGCGCGGTCAGCCCGGCCAGGGTCTCGCGCTGCTCGGCCAACTCGGCGCGCAGCGCGGCCAGGCGTTCCACCGAGGCCGGGTCCGACTCCTTGGCCAGCGCCATCTCCTCGATCTCCAGCCGGCGCACCGCGCGCTCGACCTCGTCGATCTCGACCGGCCGGGAGTCGATCTCCATGCGCAGCCGGGACGCGGACTCGTCCACCAGGTCGATGGCCTTGTCCGGGAGGAAGCGGGCGGTGATGTACCGGTCGGACAGGGTGGCGGCGGCGACCAGGGCGGCGTCGGTGATGCGCACGCCGTGGTGCACCTCGTAGCGGTCCTTGAGGCCGCGCAGGATGCCGATCGTGTCCTCGACCGACGGCTCGCCGACGAAGACCTGCTGGAAGCGGCGCTCCAGGGCGGCGTCCTTCTCGATGTGCTCGCGGTACTCGTCCAGCGTGGTCGCGCCGACCATGCGCAGCTCGCCGCGGGCCAGCATCGGCTTGATCATGTTGCCCGCGTCCATGGCGGACTCGCCGGTCGCGCCCGCGCCGACGATCGTGTGCAGCTCGTCGATGAACGTGATGACCTGGCCGGCGGAGTCGGTGATCTCCTTCAGCACGGCCTTGAGCCGCTCCTCGAACTCGCCGCGGTACTTCGCGCCCGCGACCATCGCGCCGAGGTCGAGCGCGACGACCTTCTTGCCCCGCAGGCTCTCGGGCACGTCACCGGCCACGATGCGCTGGGCCAGGCCCTCCACGATGGCGGTCTTGCCCACGCCGGGCTCGCCGATCAGGACCGGGTTGTTCTTCGTGCGGCGCGACAGCACCTGCACCACGCGGCGGATCTCGGTGTTGCGGCCGATGACCGGGTCCAGCTCGCCCTTGCGGGCGCGTTCGGTCAGGTCGACGCCGTACTTCTCCAACGCCTGGTAGGTGCCCTCGGGGTCGGGGCTGGTGACCCGCGCCGAGCCGCGCACCTTGCCGAACGCCTCCCTGAGCGCCTCGGGGTTCGCGCCGTGCCGGCGGAGCAGGTCGGCGACCTGGCCGCCGTGGTGGGCGAGGCCGACCAGCAGGTGCTCGGTGGAGACGTACTCGTCACCCATCTCGGTGGCCAGCTCCTGCGCCTTGCTCAGCACGCGGACCGCGTCGCGGGAGAACTGGGGCGCCGACACGGACGACCCGCTGGCCGCGGGCAGCGCCCTGGCCAGCTGGTCCAGCTCCTTGTGCACCTGCTTCGGGTCCGCGCCCACGGCGGCGAGCAGGGGCGCGGTCAGGCCGTCGCCCTGGGCCAGGAGGGCGCCGAGGAGGTGGACCGGGCCGACGTCGGGGTTGCCCGCGATGGTCGCCGCCTGCACGGCGGCCGACACGGCCTGTTGCGTCTTCGTGGTCGGGTTGAAAGCGTCCATTCCTCACCTCGGTCGGGTGTTCCAGCGCAAGGGCCGGCTCGTCGCAACCAGCCGTCATCCGACTCAACGTCAGAAAAGTTGAGCCTGTTCCGCTCAACCTAGTCGAACCGGTGTGGCGTGGGCCACCCGGGCGAAACTCGGGTGCGCCCGATCGGCCCCGCCGCGACGATCAGCGGATGACCTCACTCGTGCACCACATCACCATCGACTGCCAGGACGCCTACGAGCTGGCCGGCTTCTGGAGCCGGGTGACCGGACGGCCGATCTCCGACGACGACGCACCCGGCGACCCCGAAGCACTGGTCGCGCTGCCCGAAGGGCCGGGCCTGCTGTTCATCCAGGTGCCCGAGGGCAAGTCGGTGAAGAACCGGGTCCACCTCGACCTGCAACCCGACACCACGCGGGACGCCGAAGTCGAACGGCTGCTCGGGATCGGCGCCGCGCTCGTGTCGGACATGCGCCGCCCCGACGGCAAGGGCTGGGTCGTGCTGGCCGATCCCGAGGGCAACGAGTTCTGCGTTGAACGCAGCGCAGCCGAGCGGTCCGCCCAGCCCTGACGCACGTCACCCACATGTCGCAGCCGGTTGTCCACACCGGCACCCGAGTTGTCCACAATCCGCAGGTCGGAATCCACAGGCGACTGCGGCCCACCGCACCGGTGCGGTCTGCCGGCCGCCACTGGGGTGAAACGTGGTCCGGAGGTCCGCCGCCGGGCGTGGCGGCGGACCCGGACGGGTCGGTTGACGTGCGGCGTGGCCCACATCCCGTGAGGGGATGCGCGTCTGGCGGTGGGCCACAAGCACCGAGTTCGGTATACGTGGAAGGGAATGTCCACTCGTTTGCGGGAGCGCTGAGCAACCGTCCGTAATCGCACTGCACTCGAAGGTGGCATCAAGGAGTCGATCGGCCAGTTGGCGGGTTAGTGTCCCCTCGTCGGGGATGGAAGCTTGACGAGGACGTAGCGCCCTTGCTGGCGCCGCCAGAAACGTGGAGACTGCGCCCGGACCATGACTGCGAACGCCGTGTTGAGCCCCATCCCGAGCCCGCCACACCGAGAACCTCCTCCTGGTGTCACCGCTATGGTGCGGATGATCCGGGAGAGCTTCGCGGTGGTGGAGTCGCGCGCCGAAGAGGTAGCCAAGTTCTTCTACGGCATGCTCTTCAGCCTCGCGCCGGCGACCCGCGAGATGTTCCCCGCGAACATGGAGGTCCAGCGCAGCCGACTGCTGCGCGCCCTCGTCCACGTCGTCCAGATGGTGGACAGACCGGACGACCTGATCCCGTTCCTGCGCCAACTCGGGCGCGACCACCGCAAGTTCGGCGTGGTCAACGTGCACTACGAGTCCGTCGGCATGGCGTTGCTGGCGGCGGTGAAGAAGTTCGCCGGGCCCGCGTGGACGCCCCAGGTCGAGATGGCGTGGGCCGAGGCGTACACGATCATGGCGCGGGCCATGCAGGAGGCTGCGGCGGCCGACGACGGCCCCGCCTACTGGCACGCCACCGTGCTGGACCACCAGCGGGTGAGCTGGGACCTCGCGGTCGTGCGGCTGCAACCCGACCACCCCGTCGGGTACCGCGCCGGGCAGTACGTCAGCGTCGAGACGCCGCAGCGCGCGCGGCTGTGGCGGTACTACTCGCCCGCGAACGCGCCGCGTGACGACGGGATCATCGAGTTCCACATCCGGTCGGTCGAGGGCGGGTGGGTCAGCCGGTCGATCGTCGGCCACACCCAGCCCGGTGACGTGTGGCGCATCGGCCCGCCGATGGGTCGGCTCAGCGTCGACCGCAAGTCCGGGCGGGACGTGCTGATGGTCGCCGGCGGGACCGGTGTCGCCCCCATGCACGCGATCATCGACGAGATGGCGCAGTGGGGCGAGAACCCGCGCGTGCACCTGTTCATGGGTGGGCGGACCCGCGAGGACCTGTACGACCTGGACAACCTCCAGCGGTTCGCCATGACGAACCCGTGGCTGACCGTGGTGCCGGTGCTGGAGTCCGACCCCGGTGCGCGCGGGATCGAGCAGGGCACCTTGGCGGACGTGGTCACCCGCTACGGGGCGTGGGAGGACCGGGACGTGCTGGTGTGCGGCTCGCCGTCCATGATCCGGGCGACCGTGTCGCGGATGCTGGTCGCCGGCACCCCGCTCGACCGGATCAGGTACGACCCGTTCACGCTGGACTGAGTCACTTTCCGAAAATTCTTCACGTTCTGCGGGCCTCAGCGCTCGCGGCGGTCCGCGTGCGTCACGGCGGCCCTGGCCGGGCCGCGCCCAGCACGGCCGCCAGCGTCTCCGGCCGGCTGGTCTGCGGGCAGTGCCCGCCGTCGACCTCGATCGCCTCGACCCCGAGCCGTTCGCGCGCGGCGCGGCGCATCCACGACGGCCGCAGCGTGCGGTCGTCGCGCGGCAGGACGTAGGTCGACGGCAGGTCCGGCAGCTCGTGCACCTCGCGGTACGTCGCGGCGGGGTAGAACAGGCGCAGCGTCCGCAGACCCGCGCGCACACCCGCCAGGTCGCAGTCGTGGAACAGGAAGTACGAGGCCACCACGGGGTCCGCGGTGGGGGGCTCGGTGAGCGATCGCCACTCGGGGTTGAACATCTCGCCCGTGTCGACCGCGAGCTCGTCGGCCAGCGGGACCGGGCCGGGGATCATCGCGGCGATCCAGGCCAGGTGGGACGCGCCGACGGCGCGCGCGATGGCGGGCATCAGCAGGCCGGCGCCGGAGTGGCCCACCAGGACCGGGGCCAGCGCGTCGCCCGCTTGGGCGCGGGCGATCGCGGCGTAGTCGACGGCGCGCAGCTCGGGGCGGTCGGTGGGCAGGTCGACGGCCACGGTGCGGTGGCCGCGTCGGCGGAGCAGGTCCTCGACCGGGCGCCAGGCGGCCGGCGACTGGGTGGTGCCGTGCACGAAGACGTAGTCCACGGGGTCCAGTCTGGCGCGGGTCGGCCGGTCGAGTGTGCGTCGTTCGGGTCAAGGGGTCGGGGTCGGCGTCGGGGGGCGTGGTGGGCGGTCGTGATCCGGGGGTCGGGGGCGGGTGGTGGTCGCGGGGTTCCTCGTTCCTAACCGAGGTACGGGAACAGTGTTTCCGTACATTTTCCGGCCATGATCACCCTATTGAGCTACACAGCGGCCCGGCGGCACGTCCTCAGCGCTTCGGGTTCGGTTTCCAGACGACCAGGGCCGTCTCGTGGCGCACCGGCACCAGGTCGCGGCGGTACGACGCGTGCACCGACGCGGCGGCGTGCTCGGCCGCGGCCATGGCGGAGGCGACCTGCTCGCTCAGCTCCTGCACCTTGGCGCGCAGCGCGCCGACCTCGTTCTCCAGCTCGATGATGCGCTTGATGCCCGCGAGGTTCACGCCCTCCTCCTGCGAGAGGCGTTGCACCTCCCGCAGCAGCACGATGTCGCGCATCGAGTACCGGCGCCCGCCGCCGGAGGTGCGGCCGGGCGACACGAGACCCAGCCGGTCGTAGGCCCGGAGCGTCTGCGCGTGCAGACCGGACAGCTGGGCCGCCACGGAGATGACGAAGAACGGCGTGTCCTCGTCGGTGCCGGGCGGGAACGGGAAGCTCACACCGACCTCTTCTCCACAAGGGCGTTGAGCTCCGCGCGCGGGTCGTGCTTCGCCGTCGCCGACGCGTAGTTCTCCAACGCCTCCCGAGCAGCGGCGTCCATGTTGTTCGGCACGGCCACGTTCAGCGTGATGAGCAGGTCGCCGACCTGGCCGTCCCGCTTGGCGATGCCCTTGCCCTTGGCCCGCAGCACCCGGCCGCTGGCCGTGCCCGCGGGCACCTTCAACGTCACCTTGCCCTCGAGGGTCGGCACGGTCAACGTCGTGCCGAGCGCCAGCTCGGGGAAGGTCACCGGCACGGTCACGGTCAGGTCGTTGCCCGACCGGCCGAAGAGCGCGTGCGGGTTGACGTGCACGCGCACGAACAGGTCGCCGGCGGGCCCGTTGTTGCGCCCCGGCTCACCCTGCCCGGCCAGCCTGATCCGCTGGCCGTCGTCCACCCCGGGCGGGATGCGGATGGTCAGCGTCCGGGTCTTCGTGCTCACGCCGTCGCCGCCGCACTCGGGGCACGGGTCGTCCACGATCCGCCCGGTGCCGCGGCAGTCCGCGCACGGCTCGGAGAACGCGAACGCGCCCTGGCTGCGCGTCACCAGGCCGGCGCCGCCGCAGTTCGTGCACGTCCGCGGTGACGTCCCGGGGCGCGCGCCGGAACCCGCGCACGTGCCGCAGGACGCCGGGCTGGACAGCCGCATGGGCACGGTCGCGCCCTTCACGGCCTCGGTGAAGTCGATCCGGACGTCGGTCTCGACGTCCTCGCCGCGCCGCGGCCTGGTCGCCGACGTCGACGCGCCGGCCCGGCGGTTGAACAGCCCGCCGAGCAGGTCGCCGAGCCCGCCCATGCCGCCGGGCTGCGCGCCGCCCTGGCGGCCGAACAGGTCGCCCACGTCGAACCCGCCGCCGGCGCCGAAACCGCCGGGGAACCCGCCGCCACCGGAGAAGAGGCGGCGGGCCTCGTCGTACTGCTTGCGCTTGGCGGTGTCCGACAGCACGCCGTACGCCTCGGACACCGCCTTGAACCGCGCCTCGGCCTTGGCGTCACCGGGGTTGGCGTCGGGGTGCAGTTCCCGCGCCAACTTCCGGTACGCCTTCTTGATCTCGTCGGCCGAGGCGTCGGAGGTGACGCCCAGCTCGCGGTAGAAGTCCTTCTCGATCCAGTCGCGAGCGCTCAACGGACGCCGCCCCCTTCCTCAGTCCTGCTGCTGCTCTTCCACCGGCTTCTCGACGGCCTCGTCGGCCGTCCCTGCTGGGACCGACTGCTCGACGACGGGCGGCTCGGCGGCCGGCTCGTGGTCGGTCACCGCGACCAGCGCGGGCCGCAGCACGCGCTCGCCGTACCGGTAGCCGCGACGCAGCACGGCGGTGACGGTCGGCCCGCTGACGTCCGGCGACGTGCTGTGCTGCACGGCCTCGTGGACGGACGGGTCGAACTCCTCGCCCTCGTGCCCGAACGCCTCCAGGCCGGTGCCGTGCAGGGCGCCGACCAGCTTGTCGGCCACCGCCTTGAACGCACCGGTGAGGTCGCCGTGCGCGCCGGCCCGCTCGATGTCGTCGAGCACGCCGAGCAGCTCGCCGGCCACCTGCGCCTTGGCCGTGGTGATCACCAGTTCCCGGTCGCGGTCGACCCGCTTGCGGTAGTTGGCGTACTCCGCGGTCAACCGCTGGAGGTCGGCGGTCCGCTCGTCCAGCTGCGCCTTCAGCTCGACCGACGGGTCGACGGCCACGGCCGGCGGCTCGTCCGGCGGCTCGGGCAGGGCGTGCTTGCCGCCGCCCTCCGAACCGGCCTCGGGCACACCGGCCGGGTCGACCGAACCGGCGTCCGGCTCGACCGGGGCGTCGGCCCGCGACGCCTCGGCCGGCCCGTTCTCGTCGACAGGGGTCTCGTCCGCCGGGGTCTGCCGCACCTGACCCGTGTCCGGGTCGATGCGCCTGCGGTCCCGCACCACCACGTGGGGCTGCTCCTCGGGCCTGGTCACTTCTTCTCGTCCTCGTCGACGATCTCCGCGTCCACGACGTCGTCGGCCTTCGGCGCGTCACCGGGGGTCGTGCCACCGGTGGCGCCCGCGGCGTCGGCCGTGGGTGCGTTGGCGTACAGGGACTGGCCGATGGCCTGGGACTCCGTGGCCAGCTTCTCCACCGCGGTGCGGATCTTGGCGATGTCCTCGCCCTTGAGCGCCTCGGTGGTCTCGGCGACGGCCGCGGTGACCTTCTCCTTGACCTCGGCCGGGATCTTGTCCTCGTTCTCCTTGAGGACCTTCTCCGTCTGGTAGACGAGCGTCTCGGCCTGGTTGCGGACCTCGGCCTCGTCGCGGCGGCGCTTGTCCTCCTCCGCGTGCGCCTCGGCGTCCTTGATCATCCGCTCGATGTCGTCCTTCGGCAGCGCGGAGCCACCGGTGATCGTCATCCGCTGCTCCTTGCCCGTGCCCATGTCCTTGGCGGACACGTGCACGATGCCGTTCGCGTCGATGTCGAAGGTGACCTCGATCTGCGGGACGCCGCGCGGCGCGGGCGGCAGGCCGGTCAGCTCGAACATGCCGAGCTTCTTGTTGTCCCGGGCGAACTCGCGCTCACCCTGGAAGACCTGGATCTGCACGGACGGCTGGTTGTCGTCGGCGGTGGTGAAGATCTCCGAGCGCTTGGTCGGGATCGTGGTGTTGCGCTCGATGAGCTTGGTCATCACGCCGCCCTTGGTCTCGATGCCCAGGGACAGCGGGGTGACGTCGAGCAGCAGGACGTCCTTGACCTCGCCCTTCAGCACACCGGCCTGCAGCGCCGCGCCGACCGCGACGACCTCGTCCGGGTTCACGCCCTTGTTCGGCTCACGGCCGCCGGTCAGCTCCTTGACCAGCTCGGCCACCGCGGGCATGCGGGTGGAACCGCCGACCAGCACCACGTGGTCGATGTCGCCGACGCTGGTGCCGGCGTCCTTGATCACGTTGTTGAACGGCGCGCGGGTGCGCTCCAGCAGGTCGTTGGTGATGCGCTGGAACTCGGCGCGCGACAGCGTCTCGTCCATGAACAGCGGGTTCTTGTCCGCGTCCACGGTGATGTAGGGCAGGTTGATGGAGGCGTTGTTCGAGCTGGACAGCTCGATCTTCGCCTTCTCCGCCGCCTCGCGGATGCGCTGCAACGCCATCTTGTCCTTGGTCAGGTCGATGCCGTTGGTCTGCTTGAACCGCTCGACCAGCCAGTCGACGATGCGCTGGTCCCAGTCGTCGCCACCGAGGTGGTTGTCACCGGAGGTGGCCTTGACCTCGACCACGCCCTCGGCGAGCTCCAGCAGCGAGACGTCGAACGTGCCGCCACCGAGGTCGAAGACCAGGATGGTCTGCTCCTTGTCGCCCTTGTCCAGGCCGTAGGCCAGGGCGGCGGAGGTGGGCTCGTTGACGATGCGCAGCACGTTGAGGCCCGCGATCTGGCCGGCCTCCTTGGTGGCCTGGCGCTGGGCGTCCTCGAAGTAGGCGGGGACGGTGATCACCGCGTCGGTGATCTCCTCGCCCAGGTAGGCCTCGGCGTCGCGCTTGAGCTTCATCAGCACGCGCGCGCTGATCTCCTGCGGCGTGTAGGCCTTGCCGTCGACGTCCGGCGTCTTCCAGTCCGTGCCGATGTGGCGCTTGACGGACCGGATGGTCCGGTCGACGTTGGTCACCGCCTGGTTCTTGGCGGGCTGACCGGTGAGCACCTCGCCGTTCTTGGCGAAGGCCACGATGGACGGGGTGGTGCGCGACCCCTCGGAGTTGGCGATCACCGTCGGCTCGCCACCTTCGAGAACCGCGACGACGGAGTTGGTCGTCCCCAGGTCGATGCCGACCGCTCGCGCCATTGGATTCCTCCTGGTAGTGCGTGTGTGAGAGCCCCGCGTTGAGCGGGACCGGCTCAAGTTTAGCCGGCGTCGGCGGACTTGAGTCCACCAGGCTCAATCTTTCTGCCTCGTCCAACGGACGGGGCCGTTCGGGTGTTCCCGGCCGGGGGTGATCCGGGACACTCGTGGGATGGAGTCACCCGCCGACATGATGTCCGCCATCACCGCGTCCATGCGCGCCCGCACCGGCCGCACGCTGGAGGAATGGGTCGCGCTGGTCGAGGCGAGCTCGCTCGACCCGGTGGACCGGAAGGCCGTCCGGGCGTGGCTGCGCGACGTGCACGGGGTGAGGCAGAACTCGCAGTGGACGATCGCGGACGCGGCGGCGCGGCGGGCCGGGTGGACCGAGCCGACGTTCGCGGAGTACGTCGAGTCGCAGTACTCGGGGCGCAAGGAGGCGTTGCGCCCGCTGTTCGACCGCGTCGCCACCCTGGTCTTCGGGCTGGGCGAGGACGTGCGGGCCGAGGGGCGGGCGACCTACGTGCCGTTCGTGCGGGGCCGGCAGTTCGCGGCCGTCCAGGCGTTGGCGTCGCGGGTCGACCTGGGCCTGCGGTTCACCGAGGTGCCCGACAGCGACCGGTTGACGCCGGGCGGCCCCGGTCAGTCGACGCACAAGGTGTCGCTGACCGGGGCCGACGAGCTCGACGGTGAGGTGGAGGCGTTGCTGGTGGCGGCGTACGAGCAGAACGCCTAGACGGCGCGCACGGTCACGTCGCCGCTGCCCGCGTGCAGGACCAGCTCGGCGGCGGCGTTCGGGTCGTTCTTGACGTTGATGTCCTTGTCGCCGCTGCCCGCCTCGACGTTGACCTTGTACATGCCCTGCGGGACGTCGACGGTCAGGCTGCCGCTGCCCACGTCCGCGCGCACCGACGTCACGGTGGTCAGCTGCACGGACACGTCACCGGAGGTGCTGTCGATGGTGACCGTGCCACCCATGTTCGACAGCTTGGTGCTGCCCGAGCCGACCTTGCCGGTGAAGTCGCCGCCGACGTCGGCCACGGTCAGGTCGCCCGAGCTGTTGTCGACGCGCACCACGCCGGCCACGTCGCGGACGGTCGTGTCGCCCGAGCCGACCTCGACCTCGACGCTGGCGACGCCTTCGAGGCGGACGTCGCCGGAGGAGTTCTCGCCGGTGATCCGGACGTCCTTGGACGGGACGGTGACCTCGTAGTTCACCGAGCAGCGGTTGCCGCAGCCGTCGAGGACGAGGGTGGAGCCCTCCATGCGGTGGGACACGCCGCTGGGCTTGTCGGCGTCTTTCGGGTACTCGACGCGCCGGCGGATCTCGGTCTCCGCGGCGCCTTCGCGGCTGCGGACCACGACGTTGCCGGAGCCGTTCTGGAGTCGGATCTCGGCCACCTGGTCGGAGACCGAGTGCTGGTCGTCGAAGCCGTTCTGCACGAGCCGCACGCACGACGAGAGCGCCAGTGCCGCGGCCACCGCCACGCCGGCCACCAACGCGATCCGCTTAACCACCACTGCCCCCTCGGACGTCAAGGTTGTCGACGTTCAAGTTAGGGGTACTGGACCGACCGGCCCACCAGGAAGGCCCCCGACCCGATACGGGGGCTGTCCCTACCCCCGCCGTCAGCGATCGGTCAGCGGGGCGAGGCGATCGGTCAGCGGGGCGGTCGGCGGGGGCGAGCCGGTCAGGCCAGGGACTCGACCACGGCGCGCAGGGCCGGGGCGGAGCGGGCCGGGTCGACCAGGAAGCGCTGCGAGGCGATGACGTGCGTGTCGGTCATCCGCTCCCACACCATGCCCTGCACCGGCACCTCGGTGATCACCAGCCGGAACGGCCGCACGTACCGCCCGATCCGCCCCTCGACGCCGCGCACCACCTCGCCGATCGGCAACGCGCCGCGGGAGGTGACGTAGCGCTGGTCGTACTCCGCCGCCGCCTGGCGCAGCGCCAGCACGGCCGCCCGGAGCGCGGGCCTGACCTGCAACGACGACCCGGCCGGGTCGGCGGGTGTGCCACCGGGCGCGCCGACGGGCGGTTCGGCGCGGGCGTGATCGAGCACGTCGGCCCACCAGCCGAGCCACTCCTCGGCCGCACCGGCGCGGTCGACCCCCGGCGGCACCACGACCGGCACCGAGGGGTCGAGCCCGGGCAGCTCGGGCACGGTCTCGACCGAGAGCGCGAGCGTGTCGCGGACGAACAGCGCGGTGTTGACCGTCTGATTCGTCCCGTGCGACACCTGCCACGACTCACGACCGGCGAACCTCATGCCACCAGTGTCCCGCGCGAAGGTCATCCGCCGGGCATCAGAAGGGACACGACCGGCTCCAAATCCTCCGCCATTGGGGGGAAATCCGCGATCAGGGCCTGGATCAGCAGCCCGTCGAGGCCCGCCAGGACGGCCCGCAGCGCCACCGGGTCCCACGGGCCGGCGACCTCGGCCATGAGCGAGATCCACCGCCGCGCCGCCGGCCGCAGTTCCGGCCGGCGTGCCGCCAACAGGTACAGCTCGTACTCGGCGAGCGTGCGCCCCCGGTGCTCGCCGGCGGCGTCGGCGATGAACCGGGCCACCGCCGCGGGCGTCAGGGGCACCTCGCGGAAGCTCGCGGCCATCTGGTCGGCCGACCACGTGAGCGTCGCGATCAGCAGCTCGTCCAACGTCGCGTAGTAGTAGGTGGTCGACGTCGTCGGCACGTCCGCCTCGCGCGCCACGGACCGGTGGCTCACCCCCGCCACGCCGTCGCGCTCCACGACCCGAAGCGTCGCCTCCAGGATCGCCCGCCGACGCCGGTCGCCGCGGGCCCGCCTGCCGTCAGGCGCCGGCACCGCTGCCGACCTCGATGGCCACCACGCCCGCGACCACGAGCACGAGCCCGACCACCATCGTGGCGTTCAGCGGCTCGCCGAACAGCACCACCCCGATGCCCGCGACCGCCGCGATCCCGAAGGCGCACCAGATCGCGTACGCCACGCCGATCGGCATGCCCAGTTGCAGCACCTTGCTCAACGCGCCGAACGCGACCACGTACCCCACGATGACCACGGCCGACGGGATCGGCTTGCTGAACCCCTCGGACAACTTGAGGAACACGGTGGCGGTGACCTCGCCGATGATCGCCACGGCCAACACCAGGTACACGAGCACGGGCGACCCCCCGACAAGTTGAACGTCTGTTCCACTAGTCTACCGGCTCTATGTGATCGACCACGTCCAAGTGGTTACCGGCCAGTAATCGGGCGTAGGCTGCCCAGCCAGGAGAACGGACGTAGAAAGGCCGCCACCACAATGGGAGCCCTCCAGCTCACCCTCGGCGCCATCGGCGTCGCCGTCAGCGTGTTCGCCTGGGGTCTGTTCGTCGCCGGTGTCCTGCGGATGATCAAGATCATCCGTCTCGGCCAGCCGGACGCGACCCGCAACGGGCCGTTCGGACCACGCCTGCGGACGTTGGTCGTCGAGTTCGTCGCGCACACCCGGATGGCCAAGTTCCGCAAGGTCGCGCCCTGGCACTGGATGGTGATGTGGGGCTTCCTCATCGGCTCCGCGGTGCTGTTCGAGGCCTACGGCGAGGTCTTCTACCCCGGTTTCCACTGGCCGGTGATCGGCACCTGGTCGCTGTGGTCGCTGCTGGTCGAGCTGCTCGGCATCGGCACCGTGGCCGGCGGCGTGGCGTTGGCGGTCATCCGCCAGCTCAACCACCCGCGCCGCGCCGACCGGGTGTCGAGGTTCGCGGGCTCCGACTTCAAGGCCGCGTACTTCGTGGAAGCGGTCGTGGTCATCGAGGGTCTCGGCATCCTCGGCGTGAAGGCGTTCAAGCAGGCCTCCGGCCTGGAGGACCCGCCGCTGTGGACGTCGTTCGTCACCGCGCCGCTGTCGAACATCCTGCCCGCGAGCCCGGACTGGGTCTCGATCATGGCGATCACCAAGCTGCTGTCCGGCATGGTCTGGCTGATCGTGGTGTCGAAGAACCTCACCATGGGCGTCGCCTGGCACCGGTTCAGCGCGTTCTTCAACATCTACTTCAAGCGCGAGGACGACGGCGGCGTCGCGCTCGGCGCGTTGAAGCCGATGATGAGCGGCGGCAAGGTGCTCGACCTGGAGGAGGCCGACCCCGACACGGACGTGTTCGGCGTCGGCAAGGTCGAGGACTTCTCCTGGAAGGGCTGGCTGGACTTCAGCACCTGCACCGAGTGCGGCCGCTGCCAGTCCCAGTGCCCCGCCTGGAACACCGGCAAGCCGCTGTCGCCCAAGCTCGTCATCACGCAGCTGCGCGACCACGCGTTCGCCAAGGCGCCGTACCTGCTGGCCGGCGGTTCGCGGGACATGGCCGGTGACGAGGTCGGGCTGACCGAGGACAAGTACGAGGACTACAAGAAGCGGCTGGAGTCCGTCGACGTGCTGGCGATGGCCGAGTCCGAGCGGCCGCTGGTCGGCGGCGCGGACGAGCTCGGCGTGATCGACCCCGAGGTGCTGTGGTCGTGCACCACGTGCGGCGCGTGCGTCGAGCAGTGCCCGGTGGACATCGAGCACGTCGACCACATCGTCGACATGCGCCGCTACCAGGTGCTGATCGAGTCGAACTTCCCGTCCGAGCTGGGCGGCATGTTCAAGAACCTGGAGAACAAGGGCAACCCCTGGGGCCAGAACGCCAAGGACCGCTTGAGCTGGACCGAGGGCCTCGACTTCGAGGTGCCGGTGTTCGACGGCGAGCTGGGTGACGCCGAGTACCTGTTCTGGGTCGGCTGCGCGGGCGCGTTCGAGGACCGGGCCAAGAAGACCACGCGGGCGGTGGCCGAGCTCCTGCACACCGCGGACGTCAAGTACACCGTGCTCGGGCCGGAGGAGACCTGCACCGGCGACCCGGCGCGGCGCGCGGGCAACGAGTTCCTGTTCCAGATGCTGGCGCAGCAGAACGTCGAGGTGCTCAACACCGTGTTCGACGGCCGGCCCGCCGGTCAGCGCAAGATCGTGGTCACGTGCGCGCACTGCTTCAACACGTTGGCCAACGAGTACCCGCAGGTGGGCGGCCAGTTCGAGGTCGTGCACCACACGCAGCTGCTCAACAAGCTGGTGCGCGAGCGCAGGCTGGTGCCGGTGGCCGAGGTCGCGGAGGACGTCACCTACCACGACCCGTGCTACCTGGGTCGGCACAACAAGGTCTACGAGGCGCCGCGTGAGCTGGTCGGCGCGTCGGGCGCGACGCTGCGCGAGATGCCGCGCCACGAGGAGCGCTCCATGTGCTGCGGCGCCGGTGGCGCTCGCATGTGGATGGAGGAGCGGATCGGCAAGCGCATCAACCTCGACCGGGTGGACGAGGCGCTGGGCACGGCGCCGTCGAAGATCGCGACGGGTTGCCCGTTCTGCCGGGTGATGCTGACCGACGGCGTGACGGCGCGGCAGAACGAGGGCGCGGCGGGTTCGCACGTCGAGGTCGTGGACGTGGCGCAGCTGCTGCTGACGTCCGTGCGCCGGGGCTTGGCGTCGGAGCGCGGCGACATCCCGACGGACGAGAAGCCGACCGGCACCCCCCTGCCGGACGAGGACAAGGCCGCCTCGAACTAGTCGGGTGTGGACGAACGCCCCTCGGTCCGGTGTGGACCGGGGGGCGTCGTCGTCCCTCAGTCGGTGACGCGGTCGTAGACGAGGTTCAGGACCCAGCTCGTCAGGGCGACGATGATCGCGCCCCAGAACGCGGGCCAGAAGCCGGTGACGTCGAACGGCAGGCCGAGCTCGCCCGCCAGCCAGCCGGTGAGCCAGAACAGCAGGGCGTTCACCACCAGGCCGATCAGACCGAGCGTGACCAGGTAGAACAGGCAGCCGAAGAACTTCACCAGCGGCTTGACGACCGCGTTGACCAGGCCGAAGAGCAGGGCGACGCCGATCAGCGTGCCGATCTTCGCGGGCGTCGACGCGCCCTGTTCCAGGTCGATGCCCGGGATGACCGTGGCGATCCAGACCGCCACCGCCGTCAGCAGTACGTGCACCAAAATGCCCATGCCGCAGGCTAACGGCAGCGGTGCTCCGTTCGGGTCAGGCGCGACGACGCCTGCGTGCCGCCAAGAAGGTCAACGCGCCCGCACCGAGCAGCAGCACGCCGACCGCCAGGAACGACAACGGCGACGCACCCGTGCTCGCCAACCCGCTGCTGCCGCCCGCCACCTGCGCCACGGCCGCAGTGGTGGTCGTGGTCGTCGTCGCGGTTGTCGTGGTCGCGGTCGGGGACGTGGTCGTCGTCTGCTCCCCGGTCGTGTACTTCAGCGGCACCTTCGCGTGGTTGTCCCCGAAGTTGGTCTCCTTGTGCCCCAACGCCGAGAACGGCCGGATCAGCAGGTGGAACTGGTCGAACTCCGGGTCGTCCAGCCGGTAGGTCAAGCGCACGTCGACGGTCTCGCCGACCGCGATCGGGTGGTGCAGGCTGAACTCCTGGCCGGGCGAGATCACCTTGACGAGGTCGTTCGCCGAGAGGAACTCCGGCGTCGCCCCGAACACCACCATCGCCGGGTTGTCCGACGCCTCGCCCCGGTTGGTCACCGGCACGACCAGCGTGACGACGTCACCCACGCGGTAGGCGTCCCGCGCGGGCTCCAGGCGCGGTGCGCCGGCCACGAAGTCGGCGTCCAGGTACGTGTACCGGACGTCCACGCGCGTCGCCTCACCGGCACGCACCACGATCTTCTTCTGCCGCGTCGCCGGGTCGATGTCGTGCTCGGTCACCGGCGGCGCCAGCTTCAGCTCCGGCGCGTTGTCGGCCACGATCGACACGTCCGAGCCGACCGGCACGTCGGTGAACTCGTACTCGCCCCCCACGCCGCGCGTCGCGGGCGCCACGTCGACGATGCCGTGGACCAGCCGCACCGTCGGCGCGCCCGGCACGTCCGGCTCGTGCGTCTGCCGCACGCCGTCGCGGTCGAGGTCGAAGAACGAGAAGCCGCGCACGGTCCCGCCGCGCACGCCGAAGTCGAACGTGCCACCGCCGCTGACGGGGTTGAACGTCGCCGGGGTCGTCGCCTCGAAGATCCCGGCGTTGCGGTTGTAGATGGCGAGCGGGACGTCGGGCAGGTCGACGGCCTTGTAGCGGCCGTTCGCGTCGGTGCGGTACTCGCCGAGGAACGCCTTGGTCGAGGCGTTGTAGACCTCCACGGGAAGGCGGTTGACCAGCGGCGGCTCCCCCGCGTCGACCACGCCGTCGGCGTCGCGGTCGAACCACACCAGGCCTTCCAGCGTGACGGTGTCGTCCTGTGCCACCGCGAGCGGGCCGGCCAGTGCCGCCGCACCCACGACCGCGATGACGGCCGTGAGCCGACCTGTCAAGGTTCGCACCTGAAAGTCCCCCCGAAGACGGAATGTGTCACTTCGTCGTCGCCACCGGGTCCATGATCGTTTCGTGACCGGGGTCACGTCGAGCGGATCATGCCGGTCCGGCCTAACGTCGGGGCATGGCAGCTGAGCGGTCGCAGGGCGGGCAGGCGAAGGGCGGCGACAGCACGCTCACCGTCCTGCTGGCCCTGGCGGTGAACCTCGCCATCGCGGTGATGAAGGCGATCGCCGGGGTGATCACCGGGTCGGCGGCGATGATGGCGGAGGCGGCGCACTCGGTCGCCGACACGTTCACCGAGGCCCTGCTGCTGACCGCGTTGCGCCGGTCGGCACGTCCCGCGGACCGCAGGCACCCGTTCGGGTACGGCAAGGACCGGTACTTCTGGTCGCTGCTCGCCGCCGTGTCGATCTTCGTGTCCGGCGCGGTGTTCGCGTTGTACGAGGGCTTCCGCACGGTGTTCGGCGCGCCGCAGGAGCAGGGCAGCCCCGTCGTCGGGTACGTGGTGCTGGCCATCGCGTTCGCGCTGGAGTCGGTGTCGTGGACGCAGGCCGCGCGGCAGGTGCGGCGGGAGGCGCGGGCCGAGGGGCGGTCGGTGCTCGCGTTCCTGCGGGTGTCGGACGACCCGACGGTGAAGACGGTGTTCCTGGAGGACTCGGCCGCGCTGGTCGGGCTGCTGCTCGCGTTCGGCGGGCTCGGGCTGCACCACCTGACCGGGTCGTCGGTGTGGGACGGCGTGGCGTCGTTGGCGATCGGCGTGCTGCTCGCGGTCGTCGCGTACACGTTGGCGTCGACCAACCGGGGGCTGCTGATCGGCAGGCAGGCCGACCCGGTGCTGGTGCGGGCGGTGTGGACGGCGCTGCGGGAGGCGCCGGAGGTCGAGCAGGTGGTGGACCTGCTGACGATGGCGGTCGGCACGGACCGGGTGCTGGTGTGCGCGCGGCTCGACTTCGACGACGCGTTGGGCGCGGCCGAGCTGGAGCGGGCGTGCGTGCGGATCGACGCCGAGCTGCGCGCCGCGCACGCCGAGCTGGACGAGGTGTTCCTGGAGCCCGTGCCGCGCAACGACCCGGAGCTGCGGTCGCGGGTGCTGGCCAGGTACGGGGACGTGAAGCTCTAGCGCTTGGTGTCGGTGCGGTGGAAGTTGAGGTAGGCGCGGGACGGCGTCGGGCCGCGCTGGCCCTGGTAGCGGGAGCCCGCCTGGGTCGAGCCGTACGGGTGCTCGGCCGAGCTGCTGAGCCGGAACAGGCAGAGCTGGCCGATCTTCATGCCGGGCCAGAGCGTGATGGGCAGGTTCGCGACGTTCGACAGCTCCAGCGTGATGTGGCCGGAGAAGCCGGGGTCGATGAAGCCCGCCGTGGAGTGGGTGAGCAGGCCGAGGCGGCCCAGCGACGACTTGCCCTCCAGCCGGCCCGCCAGGTCGTCGGGCAGGGTGACGAGCTCGAAGGTGGAGCCGAGCACGAACTCGCCGGGGTGCAGCACGAACGGCTCTTCGTCGGCCGGCTCGACCAGGGAGGTCAGGTCGTCCTGCTGCATGGCCGGGTCGATGTGGGTGTAGCGGGTGTTGTTGAAGACGCGGAAGAACCGGTCCAGCCGGACGTCGATGCTGGACGGCTGCACCATGACGTCGTCGAACGGCTCCAGCACCAACCGGCCGGACTCGACCTCTTTGCGCAGATCACGGTCACTTAGCAGCACGGCCACAGCCTATGTGTATGATCGGGCACGCAACACGCGGGTGTAGTTCATTGGTAGAACGACAGCTTCCCAAGCTGTAGAGGCGGGTTCGATTCCCGTCACCCGCTCGTCGACGAAGGCCCAGGTCAGCTCCGGTTGACCTGGGCCTTCGTCGCGCCGAGGTCAGGGTCGCGGCTTGAGTTGATCTGGGGTTACTACCACGTGTCTCCTCCACCCGGCGGTCCCCACCGGTACGCCTTGGGCGCTCTCTACCGTGCCCTCTGGCGTGCGGCGGAGGGGAACGACCGGCTGCACGCGGTGACCGGAGTGGGTGTCGAGATGTCCACCGCCATCCGCACCGCGTTGATCCCGGACGTCGCTCTGCTCAACACGCCTCCCACGACAACCAGCTTCCCCGCGTCAGCTCTGGTGCTGGCTGTCGAAGTCTGGTCACCGGGAAACAGTGCGCACGAGCGGGAGACCAAGGTCGCCGGGTACGCCATCGCTGGTGTGCCCTACTTGTGGACGGTGGAGATGCACGCCGTCCGTCGAGCTGCCGCAGTACGCGCCTACGAGCTGGTAGGTGGCAGTTACCGGGACCGCACACCCGCGCCTCCAAGTGGCGGTGACACCCGGACCGCGCTGCCGGGCCCTGTTCCCGTGCCGATCGACCTGGCCGATCTGGTTCCCTAGAGACTGCCTCAACGGATCCGGCGAGGCGAACGCCGTGCAACCCGTCCCGATGGCCCAGGTCAGCTCCGGTTGACCTGGGCCTTCGTCGCGTCCGGGCCGAGGGCGGTCGCCGGGGGTGGCCGGTGACGTTGCACGTTTAGTGACGGATGCTCATTGAAATGCCCGATTCTTTCGGCCAAACGAGTTAACTACGGCCGATCTCGACTCCTCTGCGTAACGACTGGCGGCGGGTGCCGACAGTCCCACCAACATCAGGTTCGGGGTGGGACGGAAGGCGGGTCAGTGAAACTGAGCACACGGGTGGCGGCGGCGTTGATGGGTGCCGGCTTGGCGTTGGGGCTGGCGGTCGCGGTCGCGGCGCCTGCCAACGCGGCGGTGGCCAACGGGTACTACAAGCAGCCGTTCGACCCGACGGTGTGGCGCGTCGACAACGGCGTCGCCCGCGGCATCAGCTACGACGAGTGGTCCAGCGCCGGCTTCCCGCAGCCCGCACCGTCGCCGACGGACTACGTCAAGTACGCCTGGTCGCCCACCATCTACGCGGTCACGTTCTGGGGGAACCCGGACTCGACGTGGGACTGGGACCGGCTCACCGAGGCCCAGTGGCGGGCGTCCGGCAGTCCGTACCCGCGCACCGCGGGGTGGATCAAGGGCAGCTACTACTACCAGTGGGGCACGGCCAGTGAGATCTTCGTCGAGGGCGAGGACCGGCTGCACCACAAGCTCACCTACGACGAGTGGGCCGCTTCCGGTTTCCGGAACTTCGACCGGCGTTCCAACGAGGGTTTCCTGAAGCTCTCGTGGGCGTCGAACATCATGCGGATGTCCAACCTGGCGACCGGTGCCGGTTACTCGATCGGCTACGGCGAGTGGAGCGCGCAGGCGTTCCCGACGCCGCGGGTCGTGCAGCGGATCGCGGGCGACCGCTTCTACAAGTACGCCGGCACCGCGACGATCTACTACCAGGGCATCCCGTTCCACCGGGCCGTCAGCTACCACGAGTGGGTCGCCGCCGGCAGCCCGTGGCCGGAGGTCGTCGGAGGCGGCGGCGGAGCGCCCGCGAACCCCGGCAACAGCGTGGACTGCTCGGACTTCCGCTACCAGCGCGACGCGCAGGCGTGGTTCGACCGGTACTACCCGTACTACGGCGACGTCGCGCAGCTCGACGCCGACAACGACGGCGTGGCCTGCGAGTCCCTGCCGTAGCGGGACGTGCGACCGAACGGCCCTCACCCGAAGCCGGGTGGGGGCCGTTCGGTCAACGCAGGCGGTCGACCCACCCGTCCAGGCGGTTCAGGGACGTGCGCAGGTCGGACAGCAGTTCCAGCGCGTGGGTGTGCGCGGCCGCACGTTCGGGTTCGGTGACCGGGCGGTGGCCCAGCGCGCGCCACACCATCCACGCCGCGCCACCGAGGTAGACGCGCAGCAGGCCGGCGAACGACGTCGGTGACGCCGGAGGTCGCCGACCGCCCGCGGCCTCGTACGACCCGATCACGGCGTCGAACGCGGCGCGGTCCTCGCCGAGCCGGCTGAAGTGCAGCGCCGCGCGGGTCAGCTCCCACTCCGCGTGGTCCGGCCCCGCGCCGTCCCAGTCCAGCAGCAACGGGCCGCCGGGGGTCTCCAGGACGTTGTCCGGCTTCACGTCCCGGTGCGTGGCGACCGGCGTCAGGCCGTCGGTCCGCGCCGCGATCACCCCGGCCTCGGCGATGTCGGGCAGGTAGCCGCGGACGGCGTCGGTGAAGTCGTTCGGGGCCTCGTCCAACCACTCCCGCCACTCCTCGACGGGGTGCGGCGGGTAGCCGGGCGCCGTTTCGGCGGGCAGCCGGTGCAGCGAGGCCAGGACCCGGCCGACCCACGCGGACACGTCCGACGTCACCGGGCCGCCGTCGTGCCACTCGTGCACCAGGTAGCTCGCCACCTCGTCGCCCACCCGCACGTCGGCCAGCAGCGGCGCGGCCGGTTCGAGCGGGTGCACCGGACGTGGCATGGGGAAACCGCGTGCCCAGGCGTCGAGTTGGACCTCCGCGGACACCAGGTAGTCCCGCAGCCACCAGTCCTCGCGCGACCGGTTCAGCCGCTTGACCGCCCACGTGCCCCGCATCGTGCGCAGGCGCCACACCAGGTGCGAACGCCCGCCCGCCACCGGTGTCCACGGCTCGACCACGTCACCGAGCCCGAACGCTGCCGCCACCGCCCTCTGCCACTCCACGCCACCGGACGCTAGGCCACCGGGCCGCGGTCTCAGGCCTGGTTTTCGGTCGAGCGCCACACCCGCTCGTACCGCTCCTGGTCCCGCCGCGTCCGCTCCTTGCGCACGGCCGCCGCCGCGCCGGCCGGGTAGCCGTACTTCGTCATCCGGTGGTCGGTGCTCTCGATCGCGTACGACACGCCGAAGTACACGCCCACCACCAGCCCCAACGACCCGCACGCGATCGCCAGCGGCAACGGCGAGCCCAGGCCGAGCACCAACGCCAGCGTGATCACCACCGTCAACGGCAGCACCTGCAGGAACATCCGCACGGTGAACCAAGCCAGCCACGACGGCTTGGTCGCCTGCCGGAACACCCACTCCCGGTGCCGCTGGGGCAACCGGCCGCCGAGCAGGTACCAGACCCGCAACGGCACGGCGGGCTTCACTTCCGCTCCGTCGCGGAGATCAACCCGGTCAGCACGGCGTGCAGGTCGCGCAGCTCGTCCAGCGACATGCCCAGCCGCTCCACCACCGCGGGCGGGATGGCCAACGCCCGCTCGCGCAGCGCCGCACCGCTCTCCGTGAGCGTGACGGCGAGCATCCGCTCGTCCGCCGCGTCCCGCGACCGCGTCACGTACCCGATCGCCTCCAGCCGCTTGAGCAGCGGCGACAGGGTCGCGGGCTCCAACGCCAGCATGCGGCTCAGCTCCTTGACCGACAACGGCGCACTGCCCCACAGGGCGAGCATCACCAGGTACTGCGGGTGGGTCAGCCCCATCGGCTCCAACAGCGGCCGGTAGACGGCGATCACGTTCCTGGACGCGATGGACAACGCGAAGCAGACCTGCCGTTCCAGGGCCAGCGGGTCCTCGATGTTTTGTGCACTAATCATTAGTACACACACTACACCTCGTCCGCCGTGCGGGCGCACGAAGGCGCCCGCACGGCGGTGACGACCCACCCCGCACGCGGTTCAGGCGCGGGCGGCGACCTTCTCCTCGTCGGGGTCGGAGCGCAGCGAGTCGACGAGCTCCTCCCGGTCCGCCGACGGCTCCGGCTTGAGCACCAGGCCGACCACCAGGTAGAGCACCAGCGACACCAGCAGCGGCCAGGACACGATCACCGCCTGGGTGACGAACTCCACCTTGTTCAGCTGCATCACGTACAGCACGGCCCACGTGCCGAGGCCGCCGACGACCGAGCTCATCGCGGCGGTCGGGCCGACCTTCTTGAACCACGGCAGCATGCCGAGCATCAGCGGGATCGCGATCGGGCCCATCGTGGCCGCCACCAGGGCGATCACGACCTTGAGCACGAAACCCTTGGTGTCCGCGGTCAACGCGATCGTCATGCTCAGCCCGATGAACAGGAACGTGGTGATTCGCGCCAGTTGCAGCTGCGCGGGCTCGCTGAACCGCCGCACGCCCTTCCACAGCCGGGGCAGCATGTCCCGGGTGATGACCGCGGAGATCACGTTGGCGTCGGAGGACACCATCGCCATGGTGTGCGAGAAGAAGCCGGCCAGCACCAGGCCGATCATGCCCGCGGGCAGCATGAGCTTGCCCATCTCGACGTACGCCTGCTCGGCGTTGGCACCCATGCCCGGCACGATCAGCGGCGCGGCCCACATCGGGAAGAACAGCACCAGCGGCCACACCAGCCACAGCGCGCTGGACAGCAGGGCGGACCGCTTGGCCGCGGCCCCGGACGGCGCGGCCATGTAGCGCTGCGCCAGGTTCCACATGCCGCCGTTGTACTCCAGCGTCTTGATCAGGAACAGCGCCATGAAGAAGATCAACGTGTAGTTGCCGGACAGCGGCTCGGAGTGCGACTCGGGCAGCTCGTCCCAGATCGTCCACATGAAGTCGATGCCGCCGAAGTGCGCGGCCACCGCGACGAACATGGCGATGCCCGCCGCGCCCTGGATGATGAACTGGCCGAAGTCGGTCAGCGCGTCGGCCCACAGGCCGCCCAGCACCGAGTAGACCATCGTGACGGCGCCGACGATCGTGATGCCGAGCCAGATCGGCACCCCCGCGAAGCCCTGGAGCAGCAGCGAGACCGCGACCCACTTGGCCGCGATGTCCACGACCTTCAGCGCCGCGCCCGCCCACGCCATGACCTGCTGGGTCGGCACGTCGTAGCGGCGGGCCAGGTACTCCAGCGGCGACTTGACGCCGTGCTTGGAGCGCAGCCGGTTCCACGTGCCCGCCCACAGGAACGCGCCGATGCCGACACCGACACCGATCGTCAGGGCCCACCAGATGTAGACGGTCAGCCCGAGGCGGTAGGCCTCGGCGGCGAAGGCCACGAACATGACGGCGCTGTAACCGGACATGTGGTGCGAGATGCCGGACAGCCACCAGGGCATCCGGCCGCCCGCGGTGAAGAAGTCCGCGATGTTCTTGATCCGCCCGCGTGACCAGTAGCCGATCGCCACCATCACGAAGAAGTACCCACCGACGACGATCCAGTCGAGGGTTTCCATGAGGCCTCCACGAGTGTCCGGCCCACGGGTGGCAGCGCGTGTTCGGGCGGCGGCGGTGCGCGGCTTTCCACATGGGTGTGTGACGTACGTCTTACGAGCCCGTTGCGGCTCGCGGAAGGCCGCGCGGGGGCATTGAGTCACATTCGTGACTGTTGTTCACATACATGACCGAGGTTGGATCGCGTTTGTTCGGAAACTAGTTCGCGAAATCCGCGTCATGGCTGGTCGCCGAGGTGGTCGCACCCGTATGCGAACCGGCCTCGACACGCGTCCGCCCACACCAGGCGGTGATGGGCGCGCCCCCGCCCCCGGCCCGGGGGTCGCGCTGGTGGACCCCGTGCCGCTGTTCCGCGAGGGGATGGCCGCCGTGGTCCGGCGCACGCCCGCCATGCACTGGCTGGGCGCCACCGGGCACCTGCACACGGCCGTGCGGCTGCACGAACGACTGCGACCCGACGTGCTGCTGGTGGACTCCCTGCTCGACCCGCAGGGACACCTGGCCACGCTGCTCACCGCCGGCGACCCGGCGCTGGCCGTGGTGTCCCTGGTCCGCGAGCCGCACCGGACGGCGAAGTTCGTGCGCTCGGCGTTGGCCGCGGGCGTGCGGGGGATGGTGCCGCGGGAGGGGGAGATCTGTGACGTGCTGCGGGCCGTCGCGCGCACGCACGCCGAGCGGATGTACCTGGACCCGACCCTCGCACCGCTGGCGGCCGGTTTCACGCCGACCGCCGAGGCGGGCAGCCGCCGGTCGCTGTCGCGCCGGGAGTACGAGGTGCTCCAGCTCATCGCGGACGGCATGGAGAACCAGGCGGTGGCCAACGAGCTGTACGTCTCGGTGGAGACCGTGCGCACGCACGTGAAGAACATCCTGCGCAAGCTCCGCGCCCGCGACCGGACGCACGCGGTGTCGCTGGCCTACCAGGCGGGCCTGCTGTCCGGCGGCATGGTGCGACCGGTCTGACCGGAGGGGTGCCGGCCGAGCTCACGCCACCCGTCTGATTCGCCACAACCCCGTGCGCGGCCTTGCCGAGGTTACTGACAGGTAATACCCTGTTGTTACCGGTCAGTAGGGGACCGCCCCGACCAGCATGGAGTGAGCGACGAGATGGGTCACTACAAGAGCAACGTCCGGGACCTCGAATTCAACCTGTTCGAGGTCTTCAACGTGCAGGACCACCTCGGCACGGGGCCGTTCGAGCAGTCCGACGAGGACACCGCGCGCGGCGTGCTTGCCGAGCTGAACAACCTGGCCGTCGGGCCGCTGGCGGAGTCCTTCGCCGACGCCGACCGCAACCCCCCGGTCTTCGACCCGAAGACCCACTCGGCCACGCTGCCGGACTCGTTCAAGAAGTCCTACCAGGCCATCTGGGACGGCGAGTGGTACCGCCTGTCGCTGCCGAACGAGCTGGGCGGCTTCGGCATCCCGCCGTCGGTCCAGTGGGCGGCCTCCGAGCTGATCCTGGGCGCGAACCCGGCCATCTACATGTACCTGGCCGGTCCGAACTTCGCCTCGGTCGTCTACCGCAACGGCACCGAGCAGCAGCAGCGCTGGGCCGAGATCATGATCGAGCGCGGCTGGGGCGCCACCATGGTGCTGACCGAGCCGGACGCCGGGTCCGACGTGGGCGCGGGCCGCACCAAGGCCACCCGGCAGGACGACGGCACCTGGCACATCGACGGCGTGAAGCGGTTCATCACCTCCGCCGACCAGGACATGACCGAGAACATCATGCACCTGGTGCTGGCGCGCCCCGAGGGCCCCGGCATCGAGCCGAAGGCGGGCACCAAGGGCCTGTCGCTGTTCCTCGTGCCGAAGTGGCACTTCGACCCGGAGACCGGTGAGTCGACCGGCGAGCGCAACGGCGCCTTCGTCACCAACGTCGAGCACAAGATGGGCCTCAAGGTGTCCACCACGTGCGAGCTGACGTTCGGCCAGCACGGCGTCCCGGCCAAGGGCTGGCTGCTCGGCGAGGTGCACGACGGCATCGCGCAGATGTTCCAGGTCATCGAGTACGCCCGGATGATGGTCGGCACGAAGGCCATCGGCACCCTGTCGACCGGCTACCTCAACGCCCTGGCCTACGCCAAGGAGCGGGTGCAGAGCGCCGACCTGACCCGGATGACGGACAAGACCGCGCCGCGCGTCACCATCACCCACCACCCGGACGTGCGCCGCAGCCTGATGCTGCAGAAGGCCTACGCCGAGGGGCTGCGCGCGGTCTACCTGTACACCGCCACGCAGCAGGACAAGATCGCGATGGGCGGCCCGGACAAGGAGCTGGCGGAGAAGGTCAACGACCTGCTGCTGCCGATCGTCAAGGGCGTCGGTTCCGAGCGGGCGTACGAGCAGCTGGCGCAGTCGTTGCAGACGCTGGGCGGCTCCGGCTTCCTGCAGGAGTACCCGATCGAGCAGTACATCCGGGACTCGAAGATCGACTCGCTGTACGAGGGCACCACGGCCATCCAGTCGCTCGACTTCTTCTTCCGGAAGATCATCCGCGACAAGGGCCAGGGGCTGGGCTTCATCAACGGTGAGATCCAGGCGTTCCTGGACAACGAGGGCGGCAACGGTCGCCTCAAGGAGGAGCGGGCGCTGCTCAAGCGGGCGCTCGAAGACCTCCAGGGCATGCTCGGCGCCCTGGTCGGCTTCCTGACCAGCTCGCAGGAGGACGTCCGCAACCTGTACAAGGTCGGCCAGAACACCGTCCGGCTGCTGATGACGGCGGGCGACGTGCTGGTCGGCTGGCTGCTGCTGCGCCAGGCCGAGGTGGCGCTGGCCAAGCTGGACGGCCAGGTCTCGGCCAAGGACAAGGCGTTCTACGAGGGCAAGGTCGCGGTGGCGTCGTTCTTCGCCAAGTCCGTGCTGCCGGAGCTGACCGCCCGCCGCAAGATCACCGAGGCCACCGACAACGCCCTGATGGACGTCGACGAGGCCTCGTTCTGACCGCACGCACGACCCGGACCTCGGTCCTGACCGCACGCACGACCCGGAATTGTCAGACCCTTCGGGCAGAATAAAAGCAGGGGTCCCCTTGGCGGGGACCCCTGCTTTTGCGTTCGGGGCGACGCCGTGCGGCACCGCGCGGGTCAGCCCTTGTGCGCCTTGGCGGCGGCGAAGCAGTACGCGCCGAAGCCCAGGAAGCCGACCGCGATGATCGCCAGCGCGAAGATGCCGTACGGCTGCGCGGCGAGCGTGTGCAGCGCCTTGTCCATCCCGCCCGACTCGGACGGATCGGCGTTGATCGCGGCGAACGCGACCAGGATGCCGATGAGCACGTACGACGCGCCCTTGCCGATCCAGCCGATCCGACCCAGCCGCTCCACCCAGATCCGGGTGCCGGCGGGCAGCTCGGACATGTTCAGGTCGTCCTCGAAGGACCGCTTGATGCCCTTGCGCGCCACCATGACGCCGAGACCGATGACGAACGCCGCCACCAGCCCGACGAGGATCTGGCCGAACGGCAGCGCCAGCACGCGGGCGGTCCACGTCTGGGACTGCTCGGTGCCGCTCTTCTGGGACGTGCCGGTCGCGTAGTTGATCGCCGCGATGCCGATGACCGTGCCGGTGATGGCGCGGCCGACCGAGCCGCACCGGCGGTAGACGCGCTTGCGCTTCTTGGTCACCCACCCGTACCCGCCGGCGGCCATGGTCAGCTGCCAGACCGCGAACGCGAACAGGCCGATCGCCAGCACCCACAGCAGGACCGGCCCGACCGCGGTCTGGGCCAGGGTGGAGACCGCGCCCTTCTGGTCGGTCCGCTCCCCGGTGTCACCGAGGACCACTTGCGCCGTCAACGCCGCCAAGAGCACGTGGACGAGCCCGTAACAGACCATCCCGGCGCGCCCGAGAACCTGCACGGCGGGATGTCTTCGCACCTCTTGCCCGGTGGTAGCCACGAATGGGTGATACCCAGTCGTGGCCACCACCAACCGTGGACCGCGGGCTCAACCGCCCGGTGGCGGCTCGCAGACGATCTTGAACTGCGGGTCGTACCGGACCGTTCGGCTCTCCTGGCGCGACTGCCCGGTGCGGCGGTCGGTGATGGTGCGCGTGTCGGTGACCGAGAACCCGGGCGCGCCGTTGCTCGGCTGGCAACCCGGCTTGTTGACCTTGCGCTCCTGCGGCTGGGTGGGGTTGAACTCGGCGCTGGTGGACCCGGTCACGTCGTAGTTCTTGGTGCCCCACAGCACGATCTTGATCGAGGACGGGGTCCAGATCGTCTGGATCGCCACGCCGGTGTCGTCCGGGTTGGTGAACTTGATGTCGATCAGGCTGTTGCCGGCGCCGTCCATGAACACGGTGGCCTCGCGACCCTTCGGGTAGCGCGAGATCCAGTAGCTGTGCTCCTTGTGCCCGGCGTCCTTCATGCCCGCGTGGTAGGCGGCGTTGTAGAGCGTGGTGGCGAACTGCGAGATGCCGCCGCCGACCGCCTTGCCGGGGATGCCGTCCTCGATGATGCCCGCCTCGACGTAGCCCTGCGCGGTGCCGCGGGGGCCGGTGTGGCCGTTGAGGCTGAACGTCTCGCCCGGCTTCACGATCGCGCCGTTGACCTTCTCGGCCACCACGCGGATGTTCGTGCCGGACGTGGCCACGAAGCCACCGGTGGAGAACTCGCCGATGATCTCCTTGATGCCCATCTTGTTCGCCTGCTCGGTGGTCACCTTGGCGGGCGTGTGCTTGTACTCGGCCTTGATCGCGCGCTCGTTGTCGCGCTTGAGCACGTCGAGCGCGGTGGCCAGGGACTTGTCCCAGTCGATGCCGAGACCGTCCACCGACTCCTTCACCACGGGCCGGCCGCCCTCGAACACGATCTGGGCGTCCTTGCCCTCCTTCTCCGTGTCCTTCAGCTGCGGACCGGCGTGCTCGACGACCTTGCCGTTGTCGACCTTCGCGGTCAGGCTGCCGTCCTCGGCGGGCTCGAACACCAGCACGGTGGCCAGCTGCTCGGGCGTGAGCGTCGCGTCCTTGCCCTCGCCCTGGATGATCAGCGGCGCGGAGGTGGCGGGCTTGGCGACCTCTTCGAGCGCCTTCTGCACGCTCTCCTTGGTCGTCTTGACCGGGGTGGTGGCCACCGGCAGCTCGACCGTGCCGCCGTCGGCCCAGCCGGCCAGCAGCTTGTCCGTGGCGGCGGGCACGTCCAGCTTCTGGCCCTGCCTGGGGTCGACCGCGATCGGGGTGGCGCCCTCGAACCGGATGCCGCCCTCGGCGGGCTCGTGGTCGGTCTCGGCGCGCAGGCCCTCCAGGGCGGCGGCGAGCTTGGCCTCGTCGCTGCGGGTGGCGAAGCCGACCTCGCGGGCGGTGAAGAAGGAGGTGACGCGAGTGATCGGGGACAGCGGCTGGCTGCCCGCGCGCTCCAGCGTGGCGGTCCAGTCCAGCTCCAGGCCAGCCGCCTTGGGGTCGACCTGGGTCTCCACGTCGCCCGCGCGCGCCTTCACCGGCGCGGCCAGGCGGGGACCGATCTCGTCGCGCAGCTTCTGCTCGGCCTCGGGGTGGCTCATGCCGCCGACGTCCACGCCCGCGACGGTCACGCCGCGCGGCACGTTGCCGCCGGAAATGAGCAGGTCCAGGCCGTAGAGGACGACCAGCACGCCGAGCACGGCGGCGGCGATCAGGCCGCCCTTGCGCAGGCGCTTGCGGCGGGTGTCGGCCTCGTCGGCCTCGGTGTCGCCGTCGACCATCACCGGGCCGTAGACGGTGGCCTCCGGCTCCTGGCCGGGAGACGGGGGTGCGGACACCGGCGCGGAGAAGACCGTGGTGGCCTCCGACGGCGACGACGGCCGGGTGAACCCGCCGGCCGGCGTGGTGATCATCTGGGTCCGCTCGGCCGCGGGGGGCGGCTGGGGCAGGGCGCGCGTCGGGTCACCGGACGGCGTGATCGCCTGGGTGGCGTCCGCGCCCCTGCCCGGCGGGTTGTGCTGCGCGTTGCGCGTCGGGTGCTGCGTCACGTCGTGAGAGACGCTCGGGGAGGCCGCCGCGTTGTCGGGGACACCCGAAGGGGGCGTCACATTACGCACCGTGGCCGAGGCGTCCGGCTCGTTGTCCGGCTCCTCCTGCGGCCACGCGGCCTCCTGCACCGACCCCGCGGTGATCTTGGTCGTCCGTTCCGAAGCGGTGCCCGACGGGCGGACCGGCTCCATGGCCTTGGTCCGCTCAGCGTCGTACTCCGGTCGCTGGTTCTCCGGCACCGCTCCCCCTCTTGCCTCTCGCAAGGTCCTGGGACTGCTTACCCGACGGTCGTCACACGTCGATCACGGTTGGGCAGTGCCCCGGTCTCACCGCAGTTGTCACAGGTAGAGCCCGGTCCCGTGCTCCGTCCGCTCGGTCGCGGTCGCGTGCACGTCCCGTTCGCGCATGACGAGGTAGGTGCTGCCCTGCACCTCGACCTCGAACTGGTCCTCCGGGTTGAACAGCACCCGGTCGCCGACCTTCACGTGCCGCACGTTCGTACCGACCCCGAGCACGTCTCCCCAGGCCAGGCGCTTCGCCATCTGGGCGGTCGCCGGGATCACGATGCCACCGCTGCTGCGACGTTCGCCGTCCTCCGGCGAGATCCGCACCATCACGCGGTCGTGCAGCATCTGGATCTCAAGCTTGACATCGGGCACCAGCAGAGTCTAGATGCCTTCGTCGAGGCCACCCATCATCAGGGGTAGCCGCCGCGGCCCGTCCCTTACCACGCGGACCGGCACGCCCCAGTCCTGGCGGGCCAGTTTGCACACCGGGTGCTCGACGGTCGGGTCGTCCGTGCAGCTCGCGGCCTGCGCCACGACGTGCAGGACGCCTTCGGTGAAGCCCTCGGCGACGCGCAGCGAGCGCACCAGGTCCGTGCCGACGCCCGCGCCCGCCGCCAGCAGCCCGGGCGGTGAGCTGGTGATCTCCAGGCGGGTGGACGGGCCGAACCGGTCGTCCAGCTTCTGGCCGGTCGGCGGGGTGAACACGACGGCGAGCTCGACCTCGCCCGACGCGATCACCGACGGCGGCCTGCGCACCTGGTGCGCCTCGCCGTCGACCAGCCGCGCGCCGGGTGCGACGGGGCGTTCCAGGCGGTGCGCGGCGGAGGCGACGACGACCAGCTCGCCGTCGACCAGGACCGCGTCGGACGGCTCGGCGATGTCGGTGGCCAAAGTGGACACCTCGCCGGTGGCCGGGTCGTAGCGGCGGATGGCGCCGTTGTAGGTGTCGCAGACGACGACCTGGCCGCCGGGCAGGACGGTCACGCCGAGCGGGTGCTGCAGCAGCGCCTGGTCGGCCGGGCCGTCGCGGTGGCCGAAGTCGAACAGGCCCTTGCCGACGGCGGTGTGCACGGTGCGGTCGGCGTCGAGGCGGCGCAGCGCCGAGGTCTCCGAGTCGACCAGCCAGAGCCGGTCGCCGTCGGCGGCCAGGCCCGAGGTCTGGGCGAAGAACGCCTCGTGCGCCGGTCCGTCGTGCAGGCCTTCGACGGTGGTGCCGGCCAGCCGTTCGACGCGCCGTTCCAGGGGCTTGAACAGGCCGAGCGTGTGGTTGCCCGCCATCGCGATGGCGACGCCCCGCGCCGGCTCCCACCAGGCGACGTCCCACGGGCTGGTGAGGTGGATCACGTCGGCGGGGCCGTCGGTGTCACCGTCGCGCCACTGCTCGCCGGTGCCGGCGACGGTGGTGACCTCGCCGGTGTCCAGGTTCAGGCCGCGCAGGAGGTGGTTGACGGTGTCGGCGACGACGGCGTGGTAGCCGACCTCGGCGGCGACGTCGTCGGGCAGGAGCGCGATGCCGGCGGGTTCGGAGAAGGTGGGTTCGAGGCCGTCGCGGCGACCGCGGATGCCGGTGCCGATGCGCCTGATCACGGTCTCGCCGTCGGGTTCGAGCTCGACCAGGCCGTGGTGGGCGGAGTCGCTGACCAGCAGGGTGCCGTTCGCGGTCAGGACGGCCTTGGCGGGGAAGCGGAGTTCGGTCTCGCGGGGCGGCGGCGCGACGTACGGGCCGTCGCCGCGGTGCAGGGTGCCCTTGGCGTCGTGCTCGGTGACGATCTCGGACACGACCTGGCGCAGCGCGTCGAGGTGGCCCTCGCCGGCGGCGACGTGCACGACGTAACCCTCGGGGTCGACCAGGACGAGCGTGGGCCACGCCTTGACCGCGTAGTTCTGCCACGTCGTCAGCTCGGGGTCGTCCAGCACGGGGTGCTCGACCTGGTACCGCTCGACGGCCGCTTCGAGGGCCGCGGGCTCCGCCTCGTGGACGAACTTGGGCGAGTGCACGCCGATGGTGACCAGGACGTCGGCGAACTCGGCTTCGAGGGGGCGCAGCTCGTCGAGGACGTGCAGGCAGTTGATGCAGCAGAAGGACCAGAAGTCGAGCAGCACCACCTTGCCGCGCAGGTCCTTGAGCCCGATCTCCTGCCCGCCGGTGTTCAGCCAGCCCCGGCCCACCAGTTCGGGGGCGCGGACACGGGCACGGCGTCGTTGTGCGGTCGTCACGTCCGAAGTGAACACGAGTCCCACGCGCCGGTATTTCGCTGTCCACCAACTGGGACGACTGGGGTCAACGGGGCCGGCGGACGGTGCGGGGGCCCAGGACGGTGGCGTTCAGGGCTTGCACGCGGGCGCGCAGGGCGCGGTCGGCGGTGATCACGGTGCACGGGCGGTCCGGTGGGTTGGCGCGGACGACGTCCACGATCGCGTCGTCGCCGGAGCCGGTGGCGGAGACCACGCGGACGCCGAGGACCGACTCGACGTGACGCGCCCTGCCCTCGACCACGAGGACCACTTCCAGGGGGCCGGCGAGGGCGGGCAGGCCGTGTTCGGCCACGTCGACGAGGTCGTCACGCAGGCGGGCGGCGGCGCCGGCGCGGTCGCGCCACCAGCCGTCCGGGACGGAGCCGACGACGTTGGCCGCGTCCACGACGAGGAGGGGCAGCGTCACCGATCCATGCTCTCAGCAAACCCTCATGAAACTGTCGTCCCCCGATGGCACCATGGAGTGGTCCATTGGGGGACAGACATGAACACGCAGGGGGAGATAGTGATGATCAGGCGCGCCCGCAGAACGCCGGACGACACCTGGAACGGCTCGGCCACGGCCAAGTAGCCGGACATGGGAAACCCCGCGGTGCTGCCAGGTCGGGGGTCCGACAGCACCGCGGGGTCATCTGGAACATCGACACACGATCGGGGACTGTTACATCCCCCGAAGGGTGTGACGTAGATCACGGTTTGATATGACGAAGCCCTGCCGCGCGGGAGGTGCGGCAGGGCTTCGTCGTTTCCCCCTTCGCCAGAGCGCGGACGACGGGGCGCGCACCCGGTGTCGATCGGGTGGTCGTCACGCGCGCCGGAGGAGGCCCTCCTTAACGGAGGTTGGTCCCCTGGGCCTGGGCGATCGCCATCAGCTCGTAGCGCATGGCCGGGGTGGGCGCCATGTCGATCGCGCGGGCGACAGCCTTGCGGTTGCGAGCCTCGACACGACGAGCGCGGAGCTTCGCAGTGAAGTTCATCGGGGGTTCATCCCTCTCAAAGGTGTTCCTCGGTGTGTGCCTCAAGTATGCACCCACGCGAGCGCGATTGCACCCGATTATCCGGTGAGGTGCCACACACGCCGACGAATCATCGGCTGTAACGCCATAGACCCCGACGATTCGCCTGACGTACACCTGCTTGACCGGACGCGCACCGGCCCACTCTCTAGCGTGCACGCTAGACCACCCAATGCGACCGAAGCGACCGGATAACCCCAGGTCAGCCAGCAGATCAGTCCTCGCGACCGAGCAGGAACCGGCCGAAGTGCGGCACGGTGAACGCGATCTGCCCGCGTTCCGCCGAGTACACGAGCCCCTTCTTGATCAGGCTGTCCCTGGCCGGCGAGAGCGACGACGGCTTGCGCCCCAGGTGGTCGGCCACCTGCGCGGTGTTCACGCCCGCGTCCTTGCCGTCGGTCAGCTCCGCCATCGCCCGCAGGTACTCCCGCTCGGCCGGCGTCGCCCGTTCGTACCGCGAGCCGAAGAAGCCGACCGCCAGCTCCGCGTCCGCCTCCGGCGCGGCCACCGCCACGTCCATCGCGGTGATCGGGTCGGCGGGCGCCGCGTCCCACGCCGCCTTGCCGTAGGCCTGGATGAAGTACGGGTAACCGCCGGAGGCGTCGAACAGCGCGTCCAATGCCTCGGGCTCGATGCCCGCCTCCTCGCGGTCGACCGGCGCCAGCACCGCGCGGTCCGCGTCCTGCCGCGAGAGCCGGTCGATCCGCACGTACCGGAACAGCCGCTCCGAGTACGACTTCGACGCCGACAGCACGGCGGGCAGGTGCGGCAGCCCGGCGCCAACCACGACCAGCGGCGCGCCCGACTGCGACAGCTCGTGGCACGCCGCGCACAACGCCGAGATGTCGTCCGCCGGCACGTCCTGCATCTCGTCGATCAGCAGCGCGACACCCGTGCCGACGTCCTGCGCCAGCTCCGCGACCTCGGTGAACAGCTCCACCAGGTCGATCTCGATGTCACCGGAGTCCGCCCGGCCGACCGCCGCGGGCACGTCGATGCCCGGCTGCCACCGGTCGCGCAGCTTCGCGTCCTCGGGGTTGGCCCGCAGCGCGAACGCCTTCAGCACACCGAGCACGGCCTCGACCCGGTCCGGCGCGCGGTGCCGCACGGCCAGGTCGCGGATCGCCCGGTGCAACGCGGCCGACAGCGGGCGGCGCAACCCGGCCTCGGGCCGTGCCTCGATCTTCCCGGCGCCCCAACCGCGCTTCATCGCCATCGACCGCAGCTCGCCCAGCAGCACGGTCTTGCCCACGCCGCGCAGCCCGGTGAGCACGAGGCTGCGTTCCGGCCGGCCGCGCGCCACCCGTTCGAGCACCACGTCGAACGCGCCCAGCTCCTTGTCGCGGCCCGCCAGCTCAGGTGGCCGTTGGCCCGCGCCGGGGGCGAACGGGTTGCGCACCGGGTCCATCCTCGGACGGTATCGAGGTGTCTACGGCCGATCCAATACTCGGACCGTGTCGTCCGGTATTCGTGAATCTAGCTTCTGATCTAGATAGCGCTATCGAGTGACATGGGCGGTAGCGTCAGGTCATGGCTGAGGTGGTGACGAAGGGCGTCGGCAAGGTCGAGCGGACCGCCGACCGCGCCGAGGTGCAGGTGAGCTTCGAGACGACGGGCTCGACGCGCAACGAGGCGGTGGACCGGCTGACCGCGCGGGTCGCCGCGGTGGAGCCCGCGTTCGAGCGGCCGGGCGTCGAGGTGCGGTCGCGGCAGCTCAACGTGCACGACAACTGGGACGGCAAGCGCCGTTCCGGCAGCCGTGCCATGCAGAACTACGTGGTGCGGGTCGACGACGTCACGGGCCTGGACGACCTGCTCGGCGCGCTCGTGACGGCCGAGCCGACGTGGCTGAACGGGCCCACGTGGCAGCTCCGGGACGACGCGGACGCCGTTCGGGAGGCGCAGCGCGAGGCCGTGCGGGACGCGCGCCGGCGTGCCGAGGGGTACGCCGAGGCGCTGGGTGCCCGGCTGGGACCGCTCCAGCGGCTGACCGACGGTGACGCCGAGGCCTGGGCGGCCGAGTCGCACCGGTCGATGGCGGCCGGCTACGGCGGCGCGCCCGGCGTGCCGCCGCAGATGGACCAGCTCAACCTGGAGGCGCAGCAGATCGTGGTCACGGTCCGCTGCACGGCCTCGTGGACGCTCCTCGACTGACGCCCGCGCGCGTTCTGAGCGTTGAACTCGGGGTACGCAAACGTAGGACACGCGCGTCCTGAACGTAGGACACGCGCGTTCTGGAGGTAGGACTCACGAGGGGTGGAGGTAGGACTCTCGGGTTAGCTGGGGGATTTCGGTTCGGCCAGTTCGACCACGACGGAGCGGTTGCGGGCGGCGGCGGCCGGGATCAGGTCGCCCGCGTCGTCGAGGTCGACGGCGAGGGGCGAGGTGAAGCCCGCGCCGACCACCTCGGTGAACGCCGACCGGCTCACGCCGAGCTCCACCAGCGCCGACACCACCCGCTGACCGCGCCGCCGGGTCAGGTCGATCGCCGCCTCCGCGGACGTCGAGCTGGCCGTGCGGGCGACGACGCGCGCGGTCGTGCGGCCGTCGAACTTCTTCGCCACCTCCTGCAACACCTCGCGCGCACCTGCCGCGAGCTCATCGCTCCCGGCCTTGAACAGCATCGAGTTGGGCACGTGCACCAGCGCGTCCTCGTGCACGACCTCGCCGACGTCCACGACCGGCACGTCGGCGCGACTGATCGACGCGCCACCGGGCACCGTGTCGGTGTCGTGCGCGCAGCTGTTCGCGCCGAACTTCGCGCAGACGCCCAGCCACAGCTCGACCAACGCCTCCCGGGCGCCCGCCGGCAGCGGCGGCTGGTCACCGGCCACCTGGCCGAGCCCGGAGAAGATCACGTCCTTGCCGGTCAGCTCGGGCACGGCGTCGTCCGGCACCGCGGCCACCACCGCGGCGACGTCGAGGTCGAGGCCGAGCCGGGTGAGGTCGAGCGGGTCGGTGGTCTGCAACCCGCTGCTGTGCAGCACCAGCACCGCCGGTCCCGCCGCGGCGGCCATGTCGGCCAGCACGGACAGCGGGTCGAGGTCCCGGCTGGTGCCGCCGAGCTGGCTGAGCTGACCCGTGAGCCGGTTCAGGTTCTGCTCGAAGCCCAGCTCGCGCAACGCCGCGTCACCCTCGACCTCGTTGCCGTCCCGGACGGTGAAGTCCTCGTCCGAGTACGCGCTCCCGGACGCCTCGCCCTGCCGGTACACGACCACCCGGGTCACGCCCTGCTCGACCGCGGCCGACAGCCGGTCGACGACGGTCGACGTGAGCGCGACCCGCGGCTCGTTGGCCGACGCGGTGACCCCGATGCGCACGGTGGTGGTTTCACGGGAGGTGTCCCCGCAGGCAGCACAAGACGCCGCCACAAGCACGACTGCGGCGAAGAGCCGTGAGTGGTTCATGCATTGGAAACGGAATGGGAACGCGTTGTGTTACCTACAACACCCGTTCGGCCTAATGATCACGTTATCGCTCCACGATCGCCGTAACTCCCTGACCACCCGCCGCACAGATCGAGATCAGCGCGCGACCTGCGCCCTTCTCCGCCAGCAGCTTCGCCGCCGTGGCCACGATCCGCGCGCCCGTGGCCGCGAACGGGTGCCCGGCGGCCAGCGACGAGCCGTTGACGTTCAGCTTCGACCGGTCGATCGCGCCGAGCGGGCCGTCCAGCCCGAGCCTGCCCTTGCCGAAGTCCTCGTCCTCCCACGCCTTCAACGTCGCCAGCACCTGAGACGCGAACGCCTCGTGGATCTCGTAGAAGTCGAAGTCCGACAACCCCAGCCCGGCACGCGCGAGCATCCGCGGCACCGCGTACGCGGGCGCCATCAGCAGGCCCTCGCCGCCGTGCACGTAGTCCACCGCCGCCGTCTCGGTGAACGTCAGGTAGGCCAGCACCGGCAGGTTCCGCGCCGCGGCCCACTGCTCGGACGCCAGCAGCACGGCCGACGCGCCGTCGCTGAGCGGCGTGGAGTTGCCCGCGGTCATCGTCGCGCCCTCGCCCCGGCCGAACACCGGCTTGAGCGTCGCCAGCTTCTCCGCCGACGAGTCCGGCCGCAGGTTCTGGTCCCGCGCCAGCCCCAGGTAGGGGGTGACCAGGTCGTCGAAGAAGCCCCGCTCGTACGCGGCGGCGAGGTTGCGGTGGCTGGCGGCGGCCAGCTCGTCCTGGTCCTCGCGGGCGACGTCCCACTCGCGCGCGGTGATCGCCGCGTGCTCGCCCATGGACAGGCCGGTGCGCGGCTCGCCGTTGCGCGGGATGTCCGGCACCACGTGCTTGGGCCGCAGCTTCAGCGCCGCCTTGAGCTTCGCGCCGGCGGTGCGCGCCCGGTTGAACTCCAGCAGCACGCCGCGCAGGTCCTCGTGCACGCCGATCGGCGCGTCGCTGGTGGTGTCCACGCCGCCGGCCACGCCCACCTCGATCTGGCCGAGCGCGATCTTGTTCGCCACCGCGAACACGGCCTGCAGGCCGGTGCCGCACGCCTGCTGCATGTCGTAGGCAGGCGTCTCGGCGGACAGCCTGCTGCCCAGCACGGCCTCGCGGACGAGGTTGAAGTCGCGGCTGTGCTTGAGCACCGCGCCCGCGACCACCTCGCCGAGCCGTTCGCCCTGGAGGCCGAACCGGCTGACCAGGCCGTCCAGGGTGGCGGTGAACATGTCCTGGTTCGATGCCGTGGCGTAGGGGCCGTTCGAGCGGGCGAACGGGATGCGGTTGCCGCCGAGGATGGCTACTCGCGCCATGTCGTCCTCCAGGGTGGGGCCGTGGCCGGTGGGCAGGTCGACGCCAATGTTACCTACTCATCAGTAGACTTACTAGCGAGTAGGGAGTGTGATGGTGCGCATGGATCGATACCAGTCGTTCGCCAGGTCCGGCCTCGGGCGGTTCGTCGTCGGCAAGCTCGGCCTGCCCGACCCGTACCCGCTGCGCCGCCACTCACCCGGACAACCCCCGCTCGACGGGCCCGTGCTGATCGGCGGGGGCGGTCGGCTGGTCGAACCCGTCGGCGCGGCGGTGAAGTCGATGGGACTGGAGTCGGCTCCCGCCCGCGACGCGACGCGCGAGGGCGCGGCACACGGCGAGAGGTACGGCGCGCTGGTGTTCGACGCGTCCGGCATCGACGCGGTCGAGCGGTTGCGCGAGCTGTACGAGTTCTTCCAGCCGGTGATCCGGTCGCTCGGGCCGTCCGGCCGGGTGGTCGTGTTCGGCACGCCGCCCGAACTGGCCGAGTCGCAGGTCGCGCAGCGCGCGCTGGAGGGCTTCACGCGCAGCGTCGGCAAGGAGCTCAAGCGGGGCGGCACGGCGCAGTTGGTGTACGTCGAGCCCGGTGGCGAGGACGCGATCGAGTCGACCGTGCGGTTCCTGCTGTCCGGGCGCTCGGCGTACGTGTCAGGGCAGGTGGTGCGGATCGGTCCGGCCGAGGTCGAGGCGCCGCGGGACTGGGAGCGGCCGCTGGCCGGGAAGGTCGCGCTGGTCACGGGCGCGGCGCGGGGCATCGGTGCGGCGATCGCCGAGGTGCTGGGGCGGGACGGCGCGACCGCGGTGTGCCTGGACGTGCCCGCGCAGGGCGACGAGCTGTCCGCGGTGGCCAACCGGGTGGGCGGGTCCGCGCTCCAACTCGACATCACCGCGCCCGACGCGCCCGCGCGGATCGTCGAGCACCTCGCCCAGCGGCACGGCGGCGTCGACGTCGTGGTGCACAACGCGGGCATCACCCGCGACCGCACGCTCGGTCGGATGGACGCGGGCCGGTGGGACGCGGTGGTCGCGGTGAACCTGGCGTCCCAGGAACGGGTCAACGACGCGCTGCTGGCCGCGGACGCGTTGCGGCCCAACGGGCGGATCATCGGCGTGTCGTCCATCGCGGGCATCGCGGGCAACGTCGGCCAGACCAACTACGCCACCACCAAGGCGGGCGTGATCGGCATGGTCGACGCGCGGTCGCGGCAGGTCGCGGGCCGCGCCACGGTGAACGCGGTCGCGCCGGGCTTCATCGAGACCAGGATGACCGCCGCCGTGCCCCTGTTCATCCGCGAGGCGGGTCGGCGGATGAACAGCATGTCGCAGGGCGGCCTGCCGGTGGACGTCGCCGAGGCGATCGCGTGGCTCGCGCACCCCGCGTCGGCCGGCGTGAACGGCAACGTCGTGCGGGTGTGCGGGCAGAGCCTGCTGGGGGCGTGATGGCGAACCTGACCCTGCTCTACGCCAAGGCCGCGCTGACCGCGTTCACCCGGCGCGGTGGCGAGCTGCCCCCGTCCTCCTTGGACGCCGAGGTGACCGTCGATCCACGGCACCTGGCCCGGTACGCCGAGGTCTGCGGGTTCGGCGTGCGCGACGAGCTGCCGATCACCTACCCGCACGTGCTCGGGTTCGGGTCGCAGATCCGGCTGATGACCGGGCCCGGGTTCCCGTTCCCGCTGCCCGGCCTGGTGCACGTGGCCAACCGGATCCGGCAGCACCGGCCGGTGTGGGCGTCCGAACCGCTGTCGCTGCACGTGGCGGCGGCGAACCTGCGACCGCACGAGCGCGGGCGGCAGTTCGACGTGGTGACCGCGGTGTCGGTGGACGGCGAGGAGGTGTGGGTCGACGTGTCGACTTATCTGCGCCGGGAGGGTGCGGGGTCGGGAGAACGGGCGTCGCGCGCCGACCCGCCCGCGCCGACGGCCCGGTGGCGACTGCCCGGCGACCTCGGCCGGCGGTACGCGGACGCGTCCGGCGACCGCAACCCCATCCACCTCAACCCGTTGGCCGCCAAGCTGTTCGGCTTCCCCCGGGCCATCGCGCACGGGATGTGGTCCAAGGCCCGGTGCCTGGCCGCGTTCGAGGGCAGGCTGCCCGACGCGTACGAGGTCGACGTGCGGTTCAAGGCGCCCATCCTGCTGCCGGGTGAGGTCGACTTCTCGTCCTCGCGCACCGAAGACGGGTGGCGGTTCGCGCTGTGGTCGGGTCGCCCGCACCTGGAGGGCGTGATCAGCGGCTGACGTTGTCGGCCAACGTGCGGAGCAGGGCGCGCAGCCGTGCGGTGTCGGACTCGCTGAGGTTCATCGCCTCGCCCATCGCGGGCGGCACGTCCTTGGCGCGGCCACGCAGCTCGTCGCCCGCTTCGGTGAGCACCAGCCGGACCGACCGCTCGTCGTCGGGACGGCGTTCGCGGCGGATGAGACCCGCCGCCTCCAGGCGCTTGAGCAGCGGTGAGAGCGTGCCGTAGTCGAGTTGGAGCGCGGCGGCGACGTCCTTGACCGGGACCGGGCCGCGTTCCCACAGCACCAGCAGCACCAGGTACTGCGGGTAGGTCAGGCCGAGGTCGTCCAGCAACGGCCGGTACCGCGCGGTGACGGCCCGCGAGGCCGCGTAGAGCGCGAAGCAGAGCTGGTCGTCCAGGTCCAGGCTGAAGTCCCGCATGGCCGTCCTCCGTCCACTTGTGATCGAGCCCACGATACACCTGCGCCCATTTAGATTGTGCACGATGTAATCGCGGGCTATGTTTTGTGTCGTCCGGATCGACCGCACGACATCGAGGAGCCCGAGATGACCGTCCTGGAACCGGCCGCCGCCGAGTTCGCCGCCGCGACCGCCAACCCGCCGTACCTGTTCGACCTGGGCCCGGTCGAGGGCCGCTTGGCCGTGGACGACGTGCAGTCCGGCGAGGTGTTCAAGCCCGAGGTCGACGAGGAGTGGGTGACGGTGGGCGAGGTGCCCGTCCGGGTCGTGCGCCCGGCCGGCGCGACCGGCACGCTGCCCGTGATCCTGTACGTGCACGGTGCGGGCTGGGTGTTCGGCAACGCCAAGACGCACGACCGGCTGGTCCGCGAGCTGGCCGTCGGCGTCGGCGCGGCCGTGGTGTTCCCCGACTACAGCCTCTCGCCCGAGGCGCGCTACCCGGTGGCGCTGGAGGAGAGCTACGCCGTGGCGCGGTGGATCGTCACCGAGGGCGCCGCGCGCGGACTCGACGCGTCGCGCCTGGCCGTGGCGGGCGACTCCGTCGGCGGCAACATGTCCGCGGCGCTGACGCTGCTGGCCAAGGAGCGCGGCGACGTGGCGTTCACGCAGCAGGTGCTGTTCTACCCGGTGACGGACGCGTCGTTCGACACGCCGTCGTACCGGGAGTTCGCCGAGGGCTACTTCCTGCGGCGTGACGCGATGCAGTGGTTCTGGGACCAGTACACGACCGACGAGGCGCAGCGCGCGGAGATCACCGCCTCACCGCTGCGGGCGTCGGTGGAGCAGCTCACCGGGCTGCCGCCGGCGTTGGTGATCACCGCCGAGGCCGACGTGCTGCGCGACGAGGGCGAGGCGTACGCGAACAAGCTGCGCGAGGCGGGCGTGCCGGTGACCGCGGTGCGCTACCAGGGCGTCATCCACGACTTCGTGATGCTCGACGCGCTGCGCGAGACCCACGCCGCCGAGGCCGCGATCGGCCAGGCCGTCGCCGTGCTCAAGGGCGCGCTGGCCTAGGCCGTCCCGTCCCCCTCCCGGCCGCGGTCGGACCTGCGGGACGGCGGGTGCCACACGTCGCCCGCCACCAGGTCCCCGAAACCCATCCACACCAGGTTCATGAGCCGGGCGGCGACGACGCCGGCCGGCTCCTCGGGGTTGTCGAGCCACCAGTCGGCCAGCGACTCGCCCGCGCCGACCAGGGCGGCGGCCAGCGACTCGGCCTCCTTCTCACCGGCCCGCGGCACGTTGGTGAAGTCCGACGAGTGCACCAGCAGCGCCGCCACCAGGCTGATCGCCCGGCCGCGCATGTCGGCCAGCTCCGCCGCGAACGGCCCGCCCTGGGACGAGGCCTGCCGGTGCAGGACCTGCCAGCTGGCGCGGTTCTCGCCGACGAACCCGAAGAACGCCCGGAGTCCGCTCCACAGCTGGACGTCCGGCGGCTCCTCGGCCTCGACGCCGTCCGCGATCGCCTCCATCATCCGGGTCGCCTCGCGGCGGATGCAGGTGGCGAACAGCTCCTCCTTCGAACCGAGGTAGGCGTACAGCATCGGCTTGGAGATGCCCGCGACCTCCGAGATCTCGTCCATGGACGCGGCGTGGAAGCCCAAGCGCGAGAAGACGTCGACGGCGGCGTCCATGATCTGCCGCTCGCGCACCGCGCGTGGCAGCCTCTTGGCCCGACCCGAGCGAACCGGTTGCTCTGCGTGCATCGCACCCCCTGGATGGCTGGCACAAGATTACTCTGAGCCCCTTGCCGCCTTACCTACTCGCCAGTAGGCTTACCGTGTAGTAGGTAGCGGAGGTGCCACATGACCATCGACCTCACCACCGAGGCGATCGCGAAGCTCAGCCCCCAAGAGCTGATCTCAACGCTCAAGCAGGTCGATCCGGCCGATCCGGCGCTCAACGACGTCGACATCGACGTCATCGCGCGCGGCATCGACCCGAAGAAGCTCGGCAAGGACGAGTTCGCCGACCTGCTGGGCGCGCTGGGCGCGCTGGCCGACGGCGGCGCCGACCTCGACCTGGCCAAGATGGACCCGCAGAACTTCGCGCGGATCATCTCGCGCGCGGCCAAGGACCAGATCGAGGCCGTGACGTCCCGGCCCGGCCTGCGCGAACGCGTGCTCGACGAGGTGTTCCGGCGCATGGAGGTGCACTTCCGCAGCGACCGCGCGGGCGCCACGCGCGCCGTCGTGCACTTCCGGCTCACCGGCGGGTTCGACGGCGACGACGTGTACGAGGCGATCATCGAGAACGCCGAGTGCACGATCGACAAGGCCGCCACCCGTGACCCCAGGGCCGTTGTCACGTTGGGACCGGTGGAGTTCCTGAAACTCGCGACCGGCAACGCGTCGGCCCCGGTGCTGTTCATGACCGGCAAGCTGAAGGTCAAGGGCGACCTCGGCTTCGCGGCGGGGTTCATGAGCCTGTTCAACATTCCGAAGGCGTGAGGGGACCATGGGCGGTTTTTCGCTGGAGCTCAACGAGGACCAGCTTGACCTGCGCGAGTGGGTGCACGGCTTCGCGAAGGACGTGATCCGGCCCGCGGCCGCGGAGTGGGACGAGCGCGAGGAGACGCCGTGGCCGGTGATCCAGGAGGCGGCGAAGATCGGCCTGTACGGGTTCGAGTCGCTGGCGACCTGGTTCGCCGACCCCATCGGGTTGTCGCTGCCGATCGCCACCGAGGAGCTGTTCTGGGGTGACGCCGGGATCGCGTTGGCGTTGATGGGCACCGGTCTGGCGGCGGCGGGCATCTTCGCCTCCGGCGAGCCGGAGCAGTTGGCCGAGTGGGTGCCGGAGTGCTTCGGCACCGAGGACGACCCGAAGCTGGCGGCGTTCTGCGCGTCCGAGCCGCAGGCGGGGTCGGACGTGGCGGGGTACCGGACGCGGGCCGTGTACGACGAGGCCACGGACGAGTGGGTGATCAACGGGCAGAAGGCGTGGGCGACCAATGGCGGTATCGCCAACGTGCACGTCGTGACGGCGGTCGTTGACTCCTCCCTGGGCGCCCGCGGCCAGGCCGGTTTCGTCGTGCCGCCGGGCACGCGCGGGCTGTCGTCGCCGGGGAAGATCAAGAAGCACGGGATGCGGGCGTCGCACACGGCGGACGTGTTCCTGGACGACGTGCGCGTGCCGGGTCGGTGCCTGCTGGGTGGCAAGGAGCGGCTGGACGCCAGGCTCGCCCGTGCCCGGGAGGGGCAGAAGGCCGGTGGTCAGGCGGCGATGGCGACGTTCGAGACGACCCGCCCGACCGTCGGCGCGATGGCCGTGGGCGTCGCGCGTGCGGCTTACGAGTACTCGCTGGAGTACGCGAAGGACCGCTCGGCGTTCGGCCGGAAGATCATCGAGAACCAGTCCATCGCCTTCGACCTGGCGAACATGAAGATGGAGATCGACGCCGCCCGCCTGCTGGTCTGGCGGGCCGCCTGGATGGGCCGCAACAACGTCCCGTTCACGGCGGGCGAGGGGTCGATGTCGAAGCTCAAGGCCGGCGAGGTCTCGGTGTGGGCGACGGAGCGTGCGATCCACATCCTGGGTGGGGCGGGGTACACGCGCGAGCACCCGGTCGAGCGGATGCACCGCGACGCGAAGATCTTCACCATCTTCGAGGGGACGTCGGAGATCCAGCGGTTGGTCGTGGCCAGGGCCATTTCGGGCATGTACATCAGGTGAGGTGACGTCCCAGGTTCGCCTGGGTCCGGGCGGGGTCTTCGGGACGCGGAAGACCCCGTCCACTGCTTTCGGCGCGGTTAGGCTCGGTGGATGGTTGGGGTGTTGCAGTGCGTGGTGCTTGATTGTCCGGAGCCCAAGGTGCTCGCCGAGTTCTACCGGGGGCTCCTCGGTGGTGAGGTCGATCGGGCCGATCGGCGGTGGTCGTTGGACGAGAACTGGTCGACGTTGCACACCGAGTCGATCGTGCTGGGCTTTCAGCGGGCCGTTGAGTACTTGGCGCCCGAGTGGCCCGATCCGGCCAAGCCGCAGCAGTTCCACCTGGACGTCGGGGTGGAGGACCTCGGCGTGGCCAAGGCCGAGGTCCTCCGGTTGGGCGCCACGTTGTTGGACGACTCCAACGACGTGTGGTGGGTGTTCGCCGATCCCGCCGGCCACCCGTTCTGCCTGGTGTGGGAGTGACGGTCAGCGGCCCGCTTCGACCAGCCACGCCCGCTCTGCGGTGGTGTCGGGCACCTGCGGCTCCCAGCCGTTGATCTTGGCGATCAGCTGCCAGTAGCGCTCGGCCCTGGGATCGCCGAACTCCTCCAGTCGGCGGGACAGCTCGGGGCCCACGGGGACGTCCAGGGCGGACGACCACCTGTCGTTGATCCGGGCCACGACCGCCGCCGCCTCGGGTGACCGCGGGTCGACGCCCGCGTCCAACGCCTCGCGGGCCTGTCCGATCGCGTAGTGGAACGCCTCCAGCTGCGCCGGCGAGGACGGCGCCATGTCGGCACCTTCCGCCCGCATCTCCTGGTGCCGCTGCGACATCCGCCGGACCGACGCCCGGAAGTCCGGGTCGCGCACCAGGTTCACCAGCTCGATCCACGCCTCCAACTGCTCCGGCGACGGGTCGTCCGGCAGGTCCACCCGGACCGACCGCATCCGTTCCAGGAACGCCGGGTCCATGTCGAACCCGCCGAACACGTCGTCGAAGAAGTCGTCGAGGATCGCCTGGCGCTCCCCCTCCGACAGCCGCGCGAACTCGTGCACCATCTCCACCTCCCCGTTCCGTGCCACGACCCGCAGCACGGCCCGGCGCAACCGGAGCGTGCGCATCTGCGCGTCGATGGCTTCCGCGTGCGTCCGGGCCACCTCGGCCACGGACACCTCCCGCGCCAGCACCCGTTGCGCCGTGGGCAGGTCGACGCCCAGTTCGCGCAGGGTCCGCACGAGCTTCAGCCGCGCCAACCCGTCGACGTCGTAGGTGCGGAACCCGCCCGCCGTGCGCCCCGCCACGGGGATCACACCGGAGTCGGAGTAGAACCGGATCGTCCGCGTGGACAGCCCGGTCATCCGCGCCAGTTCGCCGATCGAGTAGTGCGTCACGGGGACCACCCTGAACTCTCCAGTCACTGGAACTTCAACCGATTAACGCCATCGTCGGGCAGGATGGCGCGACGTGCCGCCTTCCGTGACCCCTTACCTGCCGGCCGGGCTGGCGTTCCTCGTGCTCCTCGGCCTATGGCTGGCGGCAAGACTCGCCGTCCGCCTGTCACGCGCGGAAAAGCCGACGCTGGACGAGGTCGTCCCGGCCGGCCAACGCCTGCCCTCCGGTGCCAAGGGGCCGATGGCGTGGGCGCTGGTCAAGTGGGTGCTGCTGGCCGTGCTGCTCGCCGCGGCCACCGGGTACGGGCTCTACCGGCTGCTCGGCAGGCCGGCGCTGCCCGCTTCCACCAGCTTCACCACCGCGGAGCTGCTGGACCTGCTGAAGATCGGCTTGGCCGTGGTGGGCGGGCTGGGCGCGGTCGTGGCCTTGGCCGTGGGATACCGCAAGCAGCAGGTGTCGGAGGCCGCGCACGTCATCGCCACCCTGCAAGAGGAGCGGGAACGCACGAAGTTCTTCAACGAGCGCTACGGGAAGGCCGCCGAGCAGCTCGGTCACGAGAACTTCGCGGTCCGCCTGGCGGGGGTGTACGCGATGGCCGGCCTGGCCGACGACTGGCCGGAGCAGCGCCAGATCTGTGTGGACGTGATGTGCGGTTACCTGCGCACGCCCTACCCCGAGGCGGACCGCACGGAGCGCGAGGTCAGGCAGGAGATCATCACCACCCTGCTCGACCGCGTCCAGACCTGGCCGGCCGGAGTGGTGCGGATGGACTTCCGCGGCGTCGAGTTCGAAGACCTCGACCTGTCACGGCGGTCGTTCAACGGCTCCTTCACCTTCGACAAGGCCGTCTTCCGCGGCGAGCGCACCGACTTCGCCAACTGCCGGTTCGCCGGGAACGTCAGCTTCCGCAGGGCCAGGTTCGTCGCGGCGGTCACCTCGTTCGAAGAGATCAAGGCCCGGTCCGCCACGCTGGACTTCAGCGAGGCCGAGTTCACCGGCGGCTCGGTCGACTTCTCGACGTCGGATCTCAGGAGCAGCACGGTCGACCTGACGGGCGCGGTCCTGCGCGGCACCACCCTCACCTTCCGCAGACTCGTCGGCCGGTCCGTGACCATCGCGCTCGACGGCGCCGAGTTGAGCCGGTCGACCGTGGACCTGTCGATGGTGAACGTGCTCTCCGCCCGGACGAGGTCCGTCGTGGGGCTGCGCGCGGTGGAGGCGGAGCAGTGCCGGTTCCGGTTCGACGGCAGCCGCCTGTGGGACGCCGACCTCCGGCTGATCGACGCGGAGTTCACCGACTGCGCGGTCGAGTTGGCCGGCACGCAGCCGTCGCACGTGGTGGAGCTGCTGAACAGGATCGGCGACGCCGGGAGCCGGTGAGGGCTCCCGGCGTCCACCGGGCTAGTACGTCATCGCCACGCCGGGATCGGCGAGCAGCGCGCCGACGTCGGCCAGGAACTGCGAACCCTGCTGGCCGTCGACCACGCGGTGGTCGAAGCTGAGCGCCAGCTGGCACACCTTGCGCGGCACGACCTGGCCGTCCACCACCCAGGGCATGTCCCGGATCGCGCCGAACGCGAGGATCGCCGACTCGCCCGGGTTGATGATCGGGGTGCCCGTGTCGACGCCGAACACGCCGACGTTGGTGATGGTGATCGTGCCGTTCACCATGTCGGCGGGCGTCGTCTTGCCCTCACGTGCGGTCGTGGCGAGCTCGTCCAACGCCACGGCCAGCTCGCGCAACGACATCCGGTCGGCGTCGCGGACCTTCGGGACCACCAGGCCGCGCGGCGTCGCGGCCGCGATGCCCAGGTGCACGTAGTCCTTGTAGACGATCTCCTGCGCCGCCGCGTCCCACGTCGCGTTGACGTCGGGGGTGCGGCGGGCGGCCAGGACGACCGCCTTGGCGGCGAACGCCAGCGGCGTGAGCTTGACGTCGCGGAACCCCGGCGCGTTCTTCAGGCGCGCCCGCAGCTCCATCATCGGCGTCACGTCCACGGTCAGGAACTCCGTGACGTGCGGTGCGGTGAACGCGCTGTCCACCATGGCCTGCGCGGTCGCCTTGCGGACGCCCTTGATCGGCACGCGCCGCTCCCGCGACCCGCTGTCCACGACGGACGGCGCGGCGGGCGCGGGCGCCACGGCCCGCTCGACGTCCTCCCGCGTGATCACGCCACCCGGGCCGGAGCCCGACAGCGCGAACAGGTCGACACCCAGGTCCTTCGCCAGCTTGCGCACCGGCGGCTTGGCCAGCGGCACGTAACCGCCGGCCGGGGTCGACGCCGGTTCCGCGACCGCGGGAGCCGGTGCCGGCGCGGACACCGGAGCGGCCGGGACCGCAGGCGCGGAGACCGGAGCGGCGGCCACGGGGGCCGGGGCGTCCTTGCGCTGACGGCGCTTCGCCGCGCCGGCCCGCGGGCCGTAGCCCACCAACGTGGCGATCCGCCCGCCTGGCATCTCCTCGCCGATCTTGCCGTTCGACGCGGACGCGGACGCCGGCGCGGGCGTGGCGGCCGGGGCCGAGCCGCCCGGGTCCACGTCGATCGTGATGATCGGGACGCCGACCTCGACCGTCTGGCCCACCTCGGCCAGCAGCTCGGTCACCACGCCGTCCCACGGGCACGGCAGCTCGACGGCCGCCTTGGCCGTCTCGATCTCGACGATGACCTGGTTGACCTTCACCGCGTCACCCGGCGCGACGTGCCAGGTGAGGATCTCGGCCTCGGTCAGCCCCTCTGCCGTGTCGGGCATGGGGAACTGCTTGAACTGCGGCACAGCTATCCCCTTACCAGGCCAGCGAGCGGTCGACGGCGTGCAGCACCCGGTCGAGGTCGGGGAGGAACTCCTCCTCCAACTTCGACGGCGGGTACGGGGTGTCGAACCCGGTCACCCGCAGCACCGGCGCCTGGAGGGAGTAGAAGCACTCCTGCTGCACCTTGGCCGCGATCTCGCCGGAGATGGAGGCCTCGCTGGGCGCCTCGCTCACCACGACCAGCCGGCCGGTGCGCCGCACCGACTCGTACACGGGCGCGAGGTCGAGCGGGGACAGCGTGCGCAGGTCGATGACCTCCAGCGACCGCCCCTCCTCCTCGGCCGCCGCGGCGGCTTCCAGGGACGTGCGCACCATCGGCCCGTACGCCACGAGCGTGACGTCCGAGCCGGTGCGCAGCGTGCGCGAGGCGAACAGCGGTCCGGGCGCGGCGGTCGTGTCGACCTCGCCCTTCTCGTAGTAGCGCCGCTTCGGCTCGAAGAACAGCACCGGGTCGTCGCAGTCGATCGCCTGCTGGATCATCCAGTACGCGTCGGCCGGGTTCGAGCACGCGACGACCTTGAGGCCGGCGGTGTGCGCGAAGTACGACTCGGGCGACTCGGAGTGGTGCTCGACCGCGCCGATGCCGCCGCCGAACGGCACCCGGATCACCATGGGCACCTTGAGCCGGCCCTGGGTGCGGAAGTGCAGCTTGGCGACCTGCGACACGATCTGGTCGAAGCCGGGGAAGATGAAGCCGTCGAACTGGATCTCGCACACCGGCCGGTAGCCGCGGATCGCGAGGCCGACGGCGGTGCCGATGATGCCGGACTCGGCCAGCGGGGTGTCCAGCACCCGCTGCTCGCCGAAGTCCTTCTGCAGGCCGTCGGTGATCCGGAAGACGCCGCCGAGCTTGCCGACGTCCTCACCCATCACGATGACCTTGGGGTTGGCCTCCATCGACGCGCGCAGGCCGTTGTTCAACGCCTTCGCGATGGTCAGCGTCTGCACCGCGGCGGGCCCGGCGGACGTGGGGCGGTCCATGGTCGGAGCGGCCATCAGTGCTCACCTCCGGCGAACCCGGCGTGGTAGGCCAGGAACTCGTCGCGTTGCGCCTCCAGGACGGGGTTGCCCTCGGCGTAGACCTCGCTGAAGATCCGCCCGGCCGGCGGGTCGGGCAGGGTGACGCAGTAGTCGCGCAGCTCGATCGCGATCTGCTCGGCCTCGTCCTCGATCGAGTCGAAGAACGCCTGGTCGGCCCACTGCTGCTTGACCAGGTGCACCTTGACCCGCTCGATCGGGTCCTTCAGCTTCCACAGCTCCAGCTCGTCGGACAGCCGGTAGCGCGACGGGTCGTCGGAGGTGGTGTGCGCGTCCATCCGGTAGGTGAACGCCTCGATCAGGATCGGGCCGTTGCCCTGGCGGCACTCCTCCAGCGCCCAGCGGGTGACCGCGAGGGTGGCCAGCACGTCGTTGCCGTCGACCCGGATGCCGGGGAAGCCGTAGCCGCGCGCCCGCTGGTAGAGCGGGAGGCGGGACTGGCGCTCGGTGGGCTCGGAGATGGCCCACTGGTTGTTCTGGCAGAAGAACACCAGCGGCGCGTCGTAGACCGCGGCCCACACGAAGCCCTCGTGCACGTCGCCCTGGCTGGTCGCGCCGTCGCCGAAGAAGCAGATGGTGGCCTCGCCGTCGGAGTCGCCGACCTTGCCGTCGAACTTCTGCCCCATCGCGTAACCGGCGGCGTTGAGCACCTGGTTGCCGATGACGATCGTGTACGGGTGGAACCGGGTCGCGACCGGGTCCCACGTGCCGTTGTCGGTGCCGCGGAAGATGCCGAGCAGGTCGGTCGGCTTGACGCCGCGCGTCCACGCGATGCCGTGCTCGCGGTAGCTCGGGAACGCCATGTCCTCCGGCCGCATGGCCCGACCCGCGCCGATCTGCGCGGCCTCCTGACCGAGCAGCGGCACCCAGATGCCCAGCTGGCCCTTGCGCTGCAGCGCGTTGGCCTCGCGGTCCACCCGGCGGACCAGGACCATGTCGCGGTACAGCCCGCGCAGCTCCTCGGCCGTGATGTCGATGTCGAAATCCGGGTGCTGGACGCGCTCGCCCTCGGGGGTGAGCAGCTGCACCAGGTCGGCGCCGCCCTCGTCTGTCGCTCGCAAGCCTGCGATCACCTGTTCCGCTGTCGGTGTGGCAGCAGTGGCCGGCGCGGCATCCGGCCCTGGGTGCGTCCATTCTTCGGGGGACGACATGCGCCTTGTCTCCTCGTCTACGAGGCCGCCCGGTCGCTTGTGGCGATCCTCGCGGCTGCACCGCCGGTCGCTGTCGCCCCCGGGGTGTGGGGGTCGGGCAACCGTCGGCGCTGACGGTGTTCTCATCCACATCCTGACATGGCGTCACCCGGCATGGTGAGCCCTGTCCCAGTTTGTAATCTCCGGTACAGCCGTCTGACGTGCGGTAACGGTTGGACGGCCAATCTTCGGCAGTCCGAGTAGAACGTTCGGATGACGAACACCGGCGTCCCGGTTACCGTTCGTTAACCACCTTCCGTAGGGCGGTGGACACGCCGGGTGGACCGAACGGCCCACGTCGGCCCCGCTGCGTTGGATGGACTACCGACCATCGGCCGTACCGACCATTTCCACCAAGCGAAACCCGCCGGCGCGGGCCGGGACGGCGCCGTTCGGGCGGAACGTCGCGGGTCGCCGCCGTGACAGGATCGTGGGGTGGACCGTTCAGCGCTGACCCGTACCGTTCGCGGGCTCTGGGACGACGACATCCTCCCGAGCCTGTCCGCCTTGGTCGCGATCCCCGCGATCTCCCCCGTCTTCGACCCCGCGTGGGCCGCGCACGGGCACCTGGCCGGCGCCGTGGAGCACGTGCGCGCCTGGCTCGCCGACCGCGACCTGCCCGGCACGACCGTCGAGGTCGTCGAGCTGCCCGACCGCACGCCGGTGCTGCTGGTCGACGTGCCCGGCACCGCACCCACGTCCGACACGGTGTTGATGTACGGACACCTGGACAAGCAGCCGCCGGTCGGCGGTTGGGGCGACGGGCTCGGTCCGTGGACCCCGGTCGTGCGCGACGGGCGGCTCTACGGTCGCGGCGCGGCCGACGACGGCTACTCGGGCTACGCGGCGATCGCCGCGATCGAGGCCGTCCGGCACGCGGGCGGCACGCACTCGCGGTGCGTGGTGCTGCTGGAGACCGGTGAGGAGTCCGGCAGCCCGGACCTGCCCGCCTACCTGGAGCACCTGCGGCCGCGACTGGGCGACGTGTCGCTGGTGGTGTGCCTGGACTCGGGCGGCAACGACTACGACCGGATGTGGCTGACCACCTCGCTGCGCGGGTTGGTGCAGGTCGCGATGACCGTGCGGGTGCTGGAGAGCGGGCTGCACTCGGGGATGGCGAGCGGGATCGTGCCGTCGTCGTTCCGGATCGCCCGGCAGCTGCTCGACCGGCTGGAGGACTCCACGACCGGCGAGGTGCTGGTGCGCGAGATGCACGTCGACATCCCGGAGGACCGGGTGGCGGAGGTGCGCGACGCGGTGTCCAGCACGCCCGGTGTGCTGGTCGGCAGCGTGCCGTGGGCGGCGGGGACGCAGCCGATGGGCGCCGACGAGGTCGAGCTCGCGCTCAACGCCGGGTGGCGGCCGACGCTGTCGGTCACCGGCGCGTCCGGGCTGCCCGCGCCGGACGACGCGGGCAACGTGCTGCGGCCGTTCACGACGCTGGTGCTGAGCTTCCGGCTGCCGCCGACGGCCGACTCCGAGGCCGCCATGGACGCGGTGCGGCGGACGTTGACGACCGACGTGCCCTACGGGGCCTCGGTGGAGCTGTCCCGCGTCGAGTTCGCCGACGGGTGGAACGCGCCGGAGCTCGCGCCGTGGCTGCGCGAGACGGTGGACCGGATCGGCGAGGACGTGTTCGGCGCGCCGTGGCGGACGGTGGCGCTGGGCGGCTCGATCCCGTTCATGGGCCTGCTGCACGAGGCGTACCCGCAGGCCCAGTTCCTGGTCACGGGCGCGGTCGGGCCGGACTCCAACTGCCACGTGCCCGACGAGTGGCTGCACCTGGCCCACGCGGCCCGGGTCACCGAGGCCGTGGCCGTGGTGCTGGACGCGCACGCCCGGCGTTAGCGGGAGGCGGGGCGGTGGTCGGGGAGCCCGGCCACCGCGCTACCCGCCCCACCTGCGGTCGAGGTCGCGCAGCAGCGACAGGCCCGCGTCCGGGTTCGTGCCGGCGTAGCGGCGGGCCCGGGCCAGGTCGTCGAAGTCCAGCACGGCCATGCGGGCTTCGGTGAGCTCGGCGGTGAAGGTGTCGGTGACCGTGGCGAGGAAGTGGACGCGGGCGGCCACCGCGTCGCGGAGTTGGCGCACGCGCTCGGAACGGCCCTGGTACGCGGCGCGGACGGCTTCGCCGTAGGTCTTGAGGTCGGTGGCCGGGCGTTCGTCGAGCAGCCGGAGCAGGTCGGTGACGCCGTCTCGGTCGTCCGCGGCGGTCAGGGCGTCGGCGGTGGCCTGGCAGGCACGGGTCAGCTCGGCGGTCGCGAGGGCTTCGACCACGTCGGTCAGCTCACGTCCCGGCTGGTCACGGCCCAGTTCCACGATGGCGCGCGCGGTGCGGACCAGCTGGCGGGCCAGGCCGCCGGAGAACACGTAGGCCAGCGCGTGGAACTGCTCGGACAGGTCCAGGACGTAGCGGCGCAGCAGCTTGCGGGCGTAGCCGAAGTCCAGGTAGTCGACCCGGAGCACCTCGTCGAACGAGCTGTCGAACACGCTGCGCAGGCCGATGCCGGACAGCTCGAAGTCGTGCTGCGCCTCGGTGGACACCGACACCAGGTAGTAGCAGCCCTGGACGTCGAGGATCGCCTTGATCTCGTTGAGCAGCCGCCGCGCGGGCTCGCCGGTGCCGACGCGGTCGAGCTCGTCGATGCCGATGATCACCCGGCCGGGTCGGAGCTCACGCTCGGTGGCCTGCTCGGCGGCGATCCGGCCGAGGAACACCCGGAAGCGCTTGACCACCTCCGGGTAGGTCAGCGCGCGGCCGGTCAGGGTCACCGCGCGCTTGCCGGCCAGCTCGAAGCCCTTGAACCCGCCCTTGCCGCTGACCTCGTCGGTGCGACTGCGCACGTAGTTCAGCACCGCCAGGTGCTCCCGCGCGGCGGACGCCAACGGGTCGCGCGACCCGAACCGGGCGATCACCGCCTCGCACACCTCCGCGAACAGGTGCACGACGAACTCCTGCGGCACGTAGTCCACCGGCGCGGACACCAGCACGGCCAGGTCGGGCGCACCGTCCGCGACCCGGTACCGACCGCCGCAGAACGCCCGGAGCAGGTTCGTCTTGCCCGCGCCACGCGGCCCGGCCACGGCGAAGCTGCCGCCGTCGAGCCGGTCGACCAACCCGGCCAGCGCGGCGCCCGCCGGCGTCGGCACGTGCATCCGCAGCGGGTCGGCCCGGACGACGGCGAACGCCTCCCGCGCCGTGAGCGTGGTGGAGTGCACGGGCGGCAACGCCTCGTTCAAGACGCTGTAGAGCACCGGCAGCACACCGTCGACCACGACGCGGTCCTCCCACGCCCGGAGCGCGGCGCGCGCCACCTCGCTCTCGCCCGAGTACGTGAAGCCGTCGAACAGCGTGCGGACTGTCCAGACGGCCGACAGCAGCACCGCGAACACGCCGATCAGCCCCGCCACCTGCCAACTCGCGGCCAAGGACCCGAACAGCGGCTCCCAACCGAACACGGGCAGCAGCCCTCCGCACCACAGCCAGGTGATCGCGAACCGGCGGCTGAATCCGCCCTTGGACCAGCTCAGCACCATGACCACGTCGACCAGGACCGCGAGCACCACCCCGCCCACGGCGGCGGTGAGCACCCAGTCCCGGTGCACGTGGAGCAAGGAGGTGATGAACAAGCCGAGGGACGCGAGGCCCAGCACCGGCGCGACGAGGAGCACCCACCGCCCGATCGGCGCGTTCACCTCGAACAGTGCCCACCAGCCGGGCCGCTCGGTCCGGTACCGCTGCTCCGCCTGGCCCGCCGCGGCCAGCACCGCGGTCTCCGTCCCGCCCAACGCGGTGAGCAGGTCCGCTCGCGTCACGAGCCCTTCGGCCACCGCCCGCGTCACCTCCGGCCGCTCCAGGGCGTCCGCGACGGCGCGTTCCCGGACCCGCTCGGGTCGGTCCTCGCCGCTGTACCAGGCAGGTAAGCCGTACTCCACGGAGAGTGACGATGACACCCCACGGACAGGGTTCGCAAACACCGGTCAGGACTGTGACCTAACTCGTCGGTAACCGGTTTACTGAACCGATGCCGCACACTGGCCGAGTGAACGAGCACAGCCGGCAAGCCGAGCGGACGCGGTTGGCGGAGTCGGACTCCCCGACCGCACCCTGGCGTCTCTGGGGCCCCTACCTGGCCGGACGCCAGTGGGGGACGGTTCGCGAGGACTACTCGGCGGGTGGGGACGCGTGGACGTCCTTCCCCTTCGACCACGCCCGCTCACGTGCCTACCGGTGGGGCGAGGACGGCATCGCGGGCATCTGCGACGTGCACGGCTTCCTCAACCTCGGCGTCGCGCTCTGGAACGGCCGCGACCCGATCCTCAAGGAGCGCTACTTCGGGCTCACCAACAACGAGGGCAACCACGGCGAGGACGTCAAGGAGCACTGGTGGGTCACCGACGGCACGCCGACGCACTCGTGGATGCAGGTCGTCTACCGGTACCCGCAGGGTGAGTTCCCCTACGCCGAGCTGCGCGAGATGGCCCGGCGCGCCGGCCGCAACGAGCGCGAGCCGGAGCTGTCCGACACCGGCGCCCTGGACGAGAACCGGTTCTTCGACGTCCGGATCAGCTACGCCAAGGCGGGCCCCAGGGACATCTGCGTCGAGCTGACCGCCACCAACCACGGCCCGGACCCGGCGCCGCTGCACCTGCTGCCCCAGTTCTGGTTCCGCAACACGTGGGCGTGGGGCCGTGACGACCGCAAGCCGAGCCTGCGCGCCTGCACCAGGGACGGCTGGCGCCGGATCACCGCCGAGCACGGCGCGCTGGGCCGCTACACGCTGCACGTCGAGGGCACGCCGACGCTCCTGGTCACCGACAACGAGACCAACGAGGTCGAGCTGTTCGGCACCGAGCGCAACCCGACCCGCTACACCAAGGACGGCATCGACCGGTACGTCATCGGCCAGGACTCGCGGGCGTGCCAGGTCGTCGGGCCGGACGACACCGGCGAGCCCGGCACGAAGGTCGCCGCCTGGTACTCGTTCGACCCGGTCGAGCCGGGCGAGTCGGTCACCGTGCGGCTGCGGCTGGTGGAGGGCGACGGGCACCTCGACGCGTTCGGGCCGAGCTTCCAGGACACCGTCGACCAGCGCCGGGCCGAGGCCGACGAGTTCCACCACACCGACCTGGACCCCAAGCGGGCCGCGATCGTGCGGCGCGCGTTGGCCGGCCTGATGTGGACCAAGCAGCACTACCGCTTCCGCACCGCGGAGTGGCTGGACGGCGACCCGGCGCAGCCCGCCGCGCCCAAGTCGCGCAAGAACATGCACGCCCGCAACGCCCACTGGCGCCACTTCGACGTGGCCGACGTGATCTCCATGCCGGACGAGTGGGAGTACCCCTGGTTCGCCGCGTGGGACCTCGCGTTCCACACCGTGCCGTTCGCGAAGGTCGACCCGGCCTTCGCCAAGGAGCAGCTGCTCCTGCTGTGCCGGGAGTGGCTGATGCACCCCAACGGCCAGCTGCCCGCCTACGAGTGGGAGTTCGGCGACGTCAACCCGCCGGTGCACGCGTGGGCGGCGCTGCAGGTCTACCGGTCCGAGGAGGTCAAGGACCGCAAGTTCCTGGCCAAGATCTTCCACAAGCTGCTGCTGAACTTCTCCTGGTGGGTCAACCGCAAGGACGCCGACGGCAGCTACCTGTTCGAGGGCGGCTTCCTCGGCATGGACAACATCGGCCCGGTGAACCGGTCGGAGCCGATGCTGGGCCAGTGGCGGCTGGAGCAGTCCGACGCCACGTCCTGGATGGCGGCCTACAGCCTGCACCTGATGCAGATCGCGCTGGAGCTGGCGCGGCACGACGAGTCCTACGAGGACGTGGCCACGAAGTTCGTGGAGCACTTCCTGAGCATCGCCGAGGCGTCCACGCAGTTCGGTTCCGGCGGGCGCGGCATCTGGGACGAGACGGACGGCTTCTGCTACGACGCGGTCACCCGGCGGCTGCCGGACGGCCACGTGGAGTCCAAGCCGGTGCGGGTGCGGTCGATGGTGGGCCTGATCCCGGTGCTGGCGTGCGCGGTGCTGGAGCCGTGGGTGTTCGAGGAGCTGCCGGAGTTCAGCCGGCGGTTGGAGCACCTGCTGTCCCGTCGACCGGAGTTGCAGCAGTTCCTCAGCCGCAGCGGCGGCGGCGCCCTGCTCAGCCTGCTGGACGAGCGCAAGCTGCGGCTGGTGCTGAGCCGGATGCTGGACGAGGGCGAGTTCCTCTCCCCGCACGGCATCCGCAGCCTGTCCGCGGCGCACCGGGAGGGCCTGGAGGTGCAGGTCGCCGACCAGGAGCACCGGATGGGCTACGAGCCGGGCGAGTCGCGCACGCCGATGTTCGGCGGCAACTCGAACTGGCGCGGCCCGGTGTGGTTCCCGACCAACGCCCTGCTGGTGGAGGCCCTGCGCACGATCGAGGAGTTCCACGGCGGTCGGTTCCACGTGGAACTTCCCACCCGCAGCCAGCGGCACGTGACCGCGGGTCGGGCGGCGGACGAGCTGGTCGGACGGCTGGTGACGCTGTTCCTGCCCGACCACGACGGGCGCCGGCCCGCGGACGGCAAGCGCATCGAGTCGACCGACTCGCCGCTGTGGCGCGAGCACGTCACCTTCAGCGAGTACTTCGACGGCGACACCGGCGAGGGCCTGGGCGCGACGCACCAGACCGGGTGGACCGCGCTGGTCGCGAGCCTGTTGACGGATCGTCGCCAAACAGGCGCTCTGGGTGAATCAATTGTGTGATTAAGGCCAAATGGCTGAACAATTTGCGGTTATACGCACCTTGTGACGCAAGATTCATGCGCACAGACGTTCTGTAACACCCGCGTGCTGTGCACCGCGTCACCCAAGTGGCAGTATGCCGAACACTCGACCGACACAGTTACGAGGAGTGACGCCGTGGCCCGTCGTACCAGGCACGCTGCGCTCGCCCTGTTCCCCGTGCTCGCCTTGGCGGCCACGATGACGGCGTGCGCGACCAAGGTCAACACCGGCTCGCAGGACAGCGGGTCGGGCATCACCCTGGTCCAGAGCGGCAAGCTGGTCACCTGCACCCACCTGTCCTACAAGCCCTTCCAGTTCTCCGAGGGCGACAAGACGGTCGGCTTCGACGTCGACCTGGTCGATCTGGTGGCCAAGGAACTGGGCGTCACCCAGGAGATCTTCGACACCCCGTTCGAGACCATCACCTCCGGCGAGGTCTTCAACACCGGCAAGTGCGACCTGGCCGCGGCCGGCATGACGATCAAGCCGGACCGCGCCGAGGTCATCGACTTCTCCGAGCCCTACTTCGACGCCTCGCAGGCGCTGCTGGTCAAGAAGGACTCGCCGGTCAAGTCCCTGGAGAACCTCAAGGACAAGAAGATCGGCGTGCAGCTGGAGACCACCGGCGAGATCTACGCCAACGAGAACGCGGCGAAGTACGGCTACACGGTCGTGCAGTTCGAGGACCTGCCGTTGATGGAGACCGCCGTGCGCACCGGCGCGGTGGACGCGGCCATCAACGACAACGGCGTGCTGCTGGACTACGTCAAGGAGTTCCCGGACACCGCCGTGGTCGCGGAGTTCGACACGCAGGAGAAGTACGGCATCGGCCTGAAGAAGGGCAACACCGCCCTCAAGGCCAAGGTCGACGAGGTCCTCAAGAAGGCCAAGGACAGCGGCAAGTACGACGAGATCTACGAGAAGTGGTTCGGCAAGAAGCCGGAGTCGAAGTAAGCGGCTGACCGCGGGGCCGGTGTTCGTCGAGCACCGGCCCCGCGCCTTGTCCACCCCACCCACGAGGTAACCCACATGGCACTCTCCAAGCGACAACGGGCCAAGGCGTTCCGCCTCTCCCAGTACGCGCTGCTGGTCGTGGTCGCCGTCCTGCTGGCCGTCGTCGCCGACTGGAACGAGATCCAACGCAGCTTCTTCAACCTCGAGATCGCCGCGGAGATGTTCCCCAACGCCATCACCGTGGCGTTGAAGAACACGCTCGTCTACACCGCCCTCGGCTTCGCGTTCGGCCTGGCCCTCGGCCTGGTGCTGGCGCTGATGAAGCTGTCCCCGGTCGCGCCGTACCGGTGGCTGGCGACGATCTACATCGAGTTCTTCCGCGGTGTGCCGGCGCTGCTGGTGTTCATCGCGCTGAGCTTCGGCGTGCCGCTGGCGTTCGGGCTGCAGTTCGACATCTACTCGACGGTGATGCTGGCGCTGGGCATCGTCGGCGCCGCGTACATGGCCGAGACGATCCGCGCGGGCATCCAGGCGGTGCCGAAGGGCCAGATCGAGGCGGCCCGGTCGCTGGGCATGTCGCAGGGCCGCACGCTGCTGACCGTGGTGATCCCGCAGGCGTTCCGGATCATCCTGCCGCCGCTGACCAACGAGCTGATCCTGCTCACCAAGGACTCGTCGCTGATCTACATCATCGGCCTGGCCCGCGACCAGTACGAGCTGACCAAGTTCGGCCGCGAGACGCTGAGCCGGTCGCCGTCGCTGACCCCGATCCTGGTGGTCGGCCTGTGCTACCTGCTGATCACGCTGCCGCTCGGCCACCTGTCGCGGCACCTGGAGCGGCGCACCGGCGGCAAGAAGATCAGCACGCCGGAATCGACCGGGTTGGGGGTGTCCGCGTGAGCGTCGACGACGTGGTGGGCGTGGATGGCGTGACGAGCGACCTGGCGGTCGAGATCACCGGGTTGAAGAAGTCGTTCGGCACGCTGGACGTGCTCAAGGGCATCGACGTGCGGGTGAACCGCGGTGATGTCGTGTGCATCATCGGGCCGTCCGGCTCGGGCAAGTCCACGCTGCTGCGCTGCGTGAACCTGTTGGAGGAGCCGACCGGCGGCCGGATCGTGGTCAACGGCACCGAGCTGACCGACCCGGACGTGGACATCGACGCCGCGCGCACCCGCATCGGCATGGTGTTCCAGTCGTTCAACCTGTTCTCGCACCTCAACGTGCTGAACAACCTCACGGTCGCGCAGCGCAAGGTGCTCAAGCGGGACGCGAAGCAGGCGCAGGAAGTCGCGCTGCGCAACCTGGAGCGGGTCGGGCTGTCGGACAAGGTCAACGCGATGCCCGGTCAGCTCTCCGGCGGTCAGCAGCAGCGGGTGGCGATCGCCCGGGCGCTGTCGATGGACCCGGACGTGATGCTGTTCGACGAGCCGACCTCGGCGCTGGACCCGGAGCTCGTCGGCGACGTGCTCGGGGTGATGCGGCAGTTGGCCGACGAGGGCATGACGATGCTCGTGGTGACGCACGAGATGCAGTTCGCCCGCGAGGTGGCCGACCGGGTGCTGTTCATGGACGGCGGGTACGTGGTCGAGGAGGGGCCCGCCGAGCAGGTCATCGGCGCGCCGCAGCACGAGCGCACGCAGTCCTTCCTGGCCCGCGTGCTCGACCCGACGCACCAAGGGCCCAGCAGCACCTGACCCGGGCGGCGCCTGAGCCTCGGTGCCACCCGAGCTTCGGCGGCATCCGACCCCGGTGGGCCGAACCCGTCACGGGTGTCGGCCGGTGCCCTTATTGTCATCCCCCATGACCGAGGTGGGGGCGCGGCGGCTGGACGTGTTCGACCCCAGCCCGCCGCGCTCCGCCCGGATGGCCGCGGCCGACGTGCTGCGCGGGCTGGGCGAGCCGGACGGGACGTGGCGGTTACCGCGGCGGCGGGCCGGGATGCCGCCGGTGGTGCGGGTGGCGGACAAGTTCCTGACCGGCGCGCTCGACCTGCGCGCGGTGGAGTTCCCGTACCTGCTGGAGTTCGTGCGCTGCCGGTTCGAGGAACCGCCGGACCTGCGGCAGGGCAAGCTGGCCGGGATCGAGTTCGCGGACTGCCGGCTGCCCGGCCTGTCGGCGCGGAACCTGAGCAGCGCCAACGAGGTCTCGCTGGCGGGCAGCAGGGTCGAGGGCCTGGTGGACCTGGTCGACGCCGACGTGGCCGGGTCGTTGACGTTGCGGGACAGCGACTTGCGGGCGCCGGGCGGCATCGCGTTGCACGCCGACCGGTTGAAGCTGGCGGGCGGGTTGCTGGCGCAGCGGGTGCGGGTCACCGGCGAGCTGCGGATGGCGGGCGCGCACGTCGGCGGGTACTGCAACGTCAGCGGTGGGCTGCTGACCAACCCGCTGGGCCACGCGTTCAACGGCACCGGCCTGCACGTGGGCGGCAACCTGCTGATGAACGGCTGCGAGGTGCACGGCACCGTGCTGCTCGCGGGCGCGCGGGTCGACTCGGCGTTGACGCTGCGCGGCGCGACCGCCGCCGACGGCCGGGCCGACGACGACGCGTTGGACCCGCACTCCGACCCCGACGCCACGCTCGTGTTCGACCGGATCACGGTGGACGGCGACGTGCAGCTGGACCGGGGTTTCACCAGCGCGGGCACGGTGCGCATGGTCAACGCCGCGATCGGCGGCACGCTGTCGCTGTCCGGTGGCGCGTTCGACGCCATGGGCGCACCCGACGGCGAGCCCACCGGCTTCGGGCGCGCGCTGGCCACCGACACCGCCGAGCCGACGGGGTTCGGGCGCGCGCTGCACCTGGACGGCACGACCGTGGGCGGTGACATCATCGGCCGGCAGGCGCGGGTGCGCGGCCAGCTGCGCATGGTCGACTTCCAGGCCAAGGGCAGCGTCATCCTCGACGGGTCCACCCTGGACAACCCGCGCGCGGACGCCGTGCTGGGCAACCGGTCCAGGATCGGCAGCAACCTCGCCGCCCGCGAGGTCGAGGTGACCGGCGGGTTGGAGCTGCGCGGTGTGCACGTGGGCGCGAACCTCGACCTGCGCGGCAGCCGGATCACCCGGCCGGGCCGCTACCGGCACCAGCCGGCGGGCAAGCCGTCGCTGGACGTCGGCGGTGCGGTCATCGGGCGCGACCTGATCTGCGCGCGTGGCGCGAAGGAGTTCGTCGCGCACGGCGGCGTGCGCGCACGCCGGGCGCAGGTCGGCCGGATGGCCACGTTCGAGGGCGCGGTGCTCGGCGACAAGCTCGACGCGCACGCGTTGAACCTGCTGGGCATGCAGGTGCAGGAGCTGGTGGTGACGACGGTCAGCCCGCCGCGCGGCGACGTGACGCTGCGCCAGGTGCGCTGCACGGTGTTGGACGACAACGAGCAGTTCTGGGGCGCGACCGGCCGGATCGACCTGGAGGAGTTCCGCTACGACTCGCTGCGCCACCCGATCGACCTGCGTGACGACGGCGAGATCGACCGGCGGCTGCGCTGGCTGCGGCAGGCCATGCGGCGCAGCTACCGGCCCGGGCCGTACGACCAGTTCGCCGAGATGCTCCGGGCGGGCGGCAACGACGAGCACGCGGCCACCGTGCTGGTGGAGAAGCAGCGGCTGCGGTACCGGGCGGTCGCCGAGGGCCGCCGCTGGCTGCGGCCGCTGGTGCTGCTGTGGAGCTGGCTGCAACGCGCGATGGTCGGCTACGGCTACCGCCCGGCCCGCGCGTTGGCGTGGCTGGTGGTGACGTGGCTGCTGGGCAGCGCCTACTTCGCCGCCGGGCCCGAGCTGTCCGAGATCAACGAGCAGGACCACCTGACCTGGAACCCGTGGCTGTTCACCATCGACCTGGTGGTGCCGATCGTGGACTTCGGCAACAAGAACCGCTGGCACACGCCGGACGAGTCGCAGTGGATCGCGTCCGGGATGATCGTCATGGGGTGGGTGCTGGCCACCACGGTGGCGGCGGGCGTCACCCGAACGTTGAAGCGGTGACTTAGGGTTGCGCCGTGACTGATCTGGTGCTCGCACTCGACGTCGGCGGGACCAAGATCGCCGGTGCGTTGGTGGACCGCGGTGGCGCGGTGCGGCGGGCGGTCCGGGTGGCGACGCCGGCCGGGTCGGCGGAAGAGGTCTGGGGCGCGGTGGCGTCCGTGGTCGAGCAGGTGGCGCAGGGCGAGGGCGTGGCCGGGGTCGGCATCGCCTCGGCCGGGCCGGTGGACGTCGACGCGGGCACGGTCAGCCCGATCAACATCGGCGGGTGGCGTGGCTTCCCGTTGCGCGAGCGGGTGTCGGCGTTGTTGCCCGGTGTGCCGGTGGAGTTGGCGGGCGACGGGCCGTGCATGGCGTTGGGCGAGCACTGGCTCGGTGCGGGGCAGGGCAGCCGGTTCGTGCTCGGGCTGGTGGTGAGCACCGGCGTGGGCGGTGGGCTGGTGCTCGGCGGGCGGCCGTTCGGCGGGCGGACCGGCAACGCCGGGCACATCGGGCACGTGGTGGTCGAGCCGGACGGCGAGCCCTGCCCGTGCGGTGGGCGCGGGTGCGCGGAGACGGTGGCCGGCGGGCCGCGGCTGGTGGCGTGGGCGCGCCGGCAGGGCTGGCAGGGGCCGGACGGGGCGGACGCGGCGCACCTGGCGGCCGCGGCCGGCACGGGTGAGGAGATCCCGAAGGCCGCGTTCGAACGGGCCGGGAGAGCGGTCGGGCTGGCGATCGCGGCGACGGCCGCGGTGGTGGACCTGGACCTCGCGGTGGTCGGCGGCGGTGTGGCGCAGGCCGGTGACCTGCTGTTCGACCCGATCCGCCGGACCGTCGCCGACCACTGCGGGCTGTCCTACCTGAGCTCCCTGCGCGTGGAGCCCGCCCGGCTGGGTGGCCAGGCGGGACTCGTCGGCGCCGCTCGGTTGGTGCTCGGCTGAAGGCCGCGCACCCGGTAGCCGGCTAGTGGACGGCGATGGGCTTGACCCGGTCGCTGTCCTCGTCCACGTGGTAGTCGTCGCCCTGCGTCTCGTCGGTGCCGTTGAACACCCGCAACCGCTTCGCGATCAGCGTCACGACGACGGTGACCACCAGGTTCGCCACGACGGCGACCGCGCCGACGTAGATCTGCACGGTGGAGCCGGCGAACGGGTGCCAGCCGAGCAGCGACAGCTTGTCCAGCGGCAACGCGGCCCCGCCGAAGTGCGCCTTGCCCGCGGCCGGGTTGGCGATGTTGTAGAGCAGGTACATGCCGTAGCCCATGCCGGCGATCCACCCGGCGATCAGGCCGTACACGTGGAACCAGCGGGTGTAGAGCGCGATCGCCACGGCCGGCAGCGTCTGCAGGATCATCACGCCGCCGATGAGCTGGAGGTCGATGGCGTACTCCGGGTTGATGAACACGATGAACGCGACCGCGCCGAACTTCACCACCAGGGACGCGAGCTTGGCCTGCTTGGCCTCCTGCTTGGGCGTGGCGTCCTTCTTCAGGTACTCCTTGTAGATGTTGCGTGTCCACAGGTTCGCCGCCGCGATCGACATGATCGCGGCGGGCACCAGGGCGCCGATCGCGATGGCCGCGAACGCGACACCGGCGAACCAGCCCGGGAACTCCTGGCCGAACAGCACCGGCACGATGGTGTTGTTGTCCGCCTTGCCGGTGGCCTGGTTGGTGATCGGCTTGACGCCCGCGGTGATCGCGACGAAGCCGAGCATCGCCAGCAGGCCCAGCAGCAGCGAGTACGCGGGCAGCGCGACCATGTTGCGCTTGATCACGTTGCGCCCGCGCGAGGCCAGGATGCCGGTCAGCGAGTGCGGGTACAGGAACAGCGCCAACGCCGAGCCCAGCGCCAGCGTGGCGTACTGGAGCTGGTTGTTGCCGGTGAGGACGATCCCGTCGGCCTTGCTCTCGGTCGCGGCGTACTTCGCCTGGGCGGTGTCGAAGATCGCGCCCCAGCCGCCGAACTTCGACGGCAGGTAGATCACCGCGACGAGGATCACGATGTAGATCAACGTGTCCTTGACGAACGCGATCAGCGCGGGCGCGCGCAGGCCCGACTGGTAGGTGTAGAGCGCGAGGATCACGAACGCGATGAACAGCGGCAGGTGGCCGAGGATGCCGGAGCCGTTGAGCCCCATCGTGCGCAGCACGGCCTCCAGGCCGACGAGCTGCAACGCGATGTAGGGCATGGTGGCGATGATGCCGGTGATCGCGACCAGCAGCGCGAGCCAGTGCGACCCGTACCGACCGCGGACGAAGTCCGCCGGCGTCACGTACCCGTGCACGCGCGACACCGACCACATGCGCACCAGCGGCAGGAACACGATCGGGTACAGGATCACCGTGTAGGGCAGCGCGAAGAAGCCCATCGCGCCGGCGCCGAAGACCAGCGCGGGCACGGCGACGAACGTGTACGCGGTGTACAGGTCACCGCCGACCAGGAACCAGGTGATCCAGGAACCGAACTTGCGGCCGCCGAGGCCCCACTCGTCCAGGTGCTCCAGGGTGTCGCCGGCCTTCCACTTCGCCGCGACGAAGCCCAGGACGGTGACCAGCAGGAACAGCGCGCTGAACACGACCAACTCGGTCCACTGCATTACTTGGCCCCCTCATCCAGGTCGTCCACGCCGAGCAGGTCCGGCTTGCCCTTGACGACGGGTTCGTCCTTGGTCTTGACGTAGACCAGGCCCACGCAGAGCACACCCACCGGCACCCAGGCGAACTGGTACCAGTAGAAGAACGGCAGCCCCAGCACCCGCGGCTCGTCGGTGTTGAACCACGGCGTGACGAGCATGAGCAGCGGAACCAGCAGCAGCAGGTTCCAGTTGCTCCAGCGGAGGCTGGATTTTCGAGCAGACGACATGTGCCCCTCCGTACGGCAGCCCGGTGATGCGGTGTCGCGGTGACGCGGTGTCGCGCGATGCTAGGCCGGAGGGAGGACAGTAGTCACCATGTCAGGTGGGTTACCGACGAATGACGTAGTTGGATCGTGACCAACTACCGCTGCGCGCGCAGGCCGGTGACCAAGTGCTTCTCCGCGCGGTCGAAGTAGGTGAGCAGGGCTTGTTCGGCCGGCCCCACCTCGCCCGCGTCGAGGCGGTCCACGATGGACTGGTTCAGCGGCAGGTAGTCGCGGTGGAACTCCTCCGGGTCGCCCATCACGTGGAACGCCAGGCGCACCTCGGCCAGCAGCCGCTTCATCTCCTCGTCCAGCCGGGCGCTGCCCGCCAGCGCGGTGATGGCCTGGTGGAACTTGACGTTCGCGGTGCCGACGCCGGTCCAGTCGCCCGTCTCCCGGAAGGCCAGGCCGAGGTCGACGGCGTCGCGCACCGCGCGTTGGGCGTGGTCGCCCGCGTCCGGCCAGCGGCGGACCGCGCCGCACTCGATGACCCGGCGGGCGGCGTAGAGGTCCACGATGTCGGGCACGTCCGGGCGGCGGACGAACACGCCCTTGCTGTACTCGTGCACGAGCAGGCGTTCGTGGGTGAGCAGGCGGAACGCCTCGCGCAGCGTGTTGCGGGACACCCGCAGGGCCTCGCCCAGGGCCTTCTCGTTGAGCTGCTGGCCCGGCTTGATGTCACCGTCGAGGACCCTGGTGCGCAGCTTGTCCGCCACCCGCTCGGCCGTGCTGGAGCGGTCCAGGTCACCGCGGTCCTTCGCGAGGGCGTTCAGCCAGCCGTCGGCCTGGGCGGTCGTCATGGAGCGAGTCTAATGCCCGACAAGTCAAATGGAGTATTGAAGGATCGTTGAACAATCCTTACATTGAACGACAGGTGAGGGGAGGGCTCGTGGACCTCAACGCGGATCTGGGCGAGGGTTTCGGTCGCTGGGTCCTGGGTGACGACCAGGTCCTTCTCGATGTGGTGACCAGCGCGAACGTGGCCTGCGGGTTCCACGCGGGTGATCCGGAGACGATGCGGCGGACGTGCGAGCGGGCGGCGGCCCGGGGTGTGGCCGTCGGCGCGCACGTCGGCTACCGGGACCTGCACGGCTTCGGCAGGCGGTTCGTCGACGTGCCGCCGGAGACGCTGACCGCCGAGGTGCTCTACCAGCTCGGCGGGCTGGACGCGTGCGCGCGCTCCGCGGGGACACGGGTGGGGTACGTCAAGCCGCACGGCGCGCTCTACAACGCGCTGGTCTTCCATGAGGCGCAGGCCGACGCGGTGGTCGACGCGGTGCGGGCGTACGACCCGGCGCTGCCGGTGCTCGGGCTGCCGGGCGCGGTGTGGTTGAAGCGGGCCGAGGTCGCCGGGCTGCCGGTCCGGTACGAGGCGTTCGCGGACCGGGCGTACACGGCGGTGGGCACGTTGGTCGACCGGCGGCGGCCGGGCGCGGTGCTGCACGACCCCGGTGAGATCGCGGCGCGGTGCGTGGGGTTGGCGACCGAGGGTCGGGTGCGGGCGGTGGACGGGCGGGTGCTGCGGATGCCGGTGGACTCGATCTGCGTGCACGGCGACAGCCCAGGTGCGGTGGCGATCGCCCGCGCGGTGCGGTCGGCGCTGACCGACGCGGGCGTGCCGCTGGGACCGTTCGCCGGTGGGGTGGACCGGCTGAGCGCGTGAGGTCGGGTCAGCGGGGCGGGGCGGCCGGCGCCACGCCCATCCGTTCGAGCAACCCGAGGATCACGTCGACCTTCGCCATGACCTGGGCCGGGTCGATCCGCTGGGGCGCCGTGGCGTAGACCAAGCCCGCCTCGAAGGTCAGGACGAGGGGCATCGCGCTCTGGAAGGGGTTGGCACCCGCCTGGCCGAGCAGCCACTCGACGGCCTGGGGGGTGAACGCCCGCGCCGCGGCGGCCGGGTCGGTGGTGAACACGGTGAACTCCCGGTCCATCGGCTCCGGCAACCTGGCTTGCAGCCACTGCCGCTGCTCGCGCTCCACCGTCACCGGCACCTCCGCGGCAGGCCCGGCAGCCCCGGCGCGATCCGGCGCCAACGGGCGACCTCGGAAGTCCACGTGGATCCGGCGACTGATCTTCATCGGTGCCGGGATCGAGGCGGCCACGTCGATCCGGTGCTGGTGGATGGTGGTCGTACCGGCGGTCGCCACCTGCTTCCTGATCGACGCCTCGCCCACCCTCACCGACCAGTTGCCCCGCCGGAAGTCCAGCGCGGTCTCGAAGCGGGGTCGCCGCACCGTGCCGGCCCGGTTGACCAGGCCTTCGGCCTCACCCTGCAGTGGTGGCAGGAGTTCCGCCGACCACGCGCGGGCCTCGTCGGGGCCGACCACCCGCCCGCCGAGGCTTGCGGCGAGCGCGGCCAGCGACTCGGCGTGCTGCCGCTCCTCCTTGCGGTTGCCGCGCCACCTCCACCAGACCAGGAGGCCGACCAGCGCGAGCATGATCGCGATGAGGGGAGCGAGATCGAGGAGGTACTCCATCAGATGTCCAGGTACCCCTCGGTCTGCTGCTTGGACTGATCAGCCCCGGTCTCGTCGTAGTCGGCCGCCTTCTGGCCGGCCCCGTAGTTGCGGATCGGCTTGTCGACACCGGCGTTCGCACCGCCGCCGACACCGAGTTGCGATCGTGCGGCGTCGATGGCGGCGGTACCCATGGACTTGCCGAACCCGTCCTGCATCCGGCTGCCGAGCATGCCCTTGTCGCCCCACAGCTTCACGATGGGCGAATTGCTGCCCGGGAGCTTGGCGTCCCTCATGGCCTGCGCGGCCGCGTGGCTGATCTGCTTGTTGGCCATGGAGCGCCGGAAGGCGGTCTTGACGTTGCCGACCCGCTTGGCCAGGTTGCGCAGGAAGTCCAGGATCTTGGTCAGGAACTGCTTGAGCTTGGCCACGATCCGGGCCACCCGGCTGCCCGTGGTGGCGACGCGCACGCCGGTCGCGGCGCCGGCGGCGGCCGTAGAGGCGCCGAAGCTGGGGATGGCCGCCGCCAGGGCGGGGATCCAGATCATGACCAGCCAGGTGATCAGCTCGGTGAGGATCGCCTTGATGAAGTCCTCGACGATGGTCATGATCATGCTGGAGATCTGGAGCATCTGCGCCAGCTCGCCGGCCTGTCCGGCGACGCCGTCGATGCCGCTCGCGAACTCGCCCAGCTTCGTGCCGGCCGCCTCCGAGGCGGGACCGCCCCAGTTGGTCACCGAGTTCTGCAAGTCCTCGTCGAACTTCTGCCGCAGGTCGGCCACGCCCTTGCCGATGGCGTTGAAGTTCTCCGCCGCCTGCGCCAGCGCGGGACCGTCGCCGCTGACGAAGTGGATCGCGTCCTCAAGCGGCTGCACGACGCTGATCAGGAAGTTCAGCCCTTGCCCGACCAACCAGCCGATCGGGTCGGTCGCGATGCCGTACGCGGAGGTGCCGAGCGCCCCGATCAACCCCGTCGCCTCGGAGGCCAGGCCGGTCACCTCGGCGCCGCCATCTTTCTGGGCCTTGCCCAGCGCTTCCGCGGTCTTGAGGTAGTTGCCGTAGAAGGGGGCGGCCTCCGCCATCTTCTGGCTGGTGTCCTTCTCGCCGACGGTGATCTCGACGCCGCCGGCCGTGGTCTTCACTTCCGCCATGGTGGGTACCCCGCCCCTACTGGTTGTCCAGCTCGACTTGCAGGCCGTTGAGCAGGTCCTTCACGGCTTGTTCCTGCTCGTCGTAGTCCTGCGCCGCGCCGTTGAACTTGTCCGCGCCCGACTGCAGGCCGTCCTGCAAGGCCTGGAACAGGTCGTTGAGGTCGCCGAGCATCCGCGTGTAGTCGTCCTTGACGAACAGGCCGACCACGCCCCACGACTTGTTCGACACGTCGGCCTTGGCCACCAGGCCCGCGATCTCGCCGGCGGTGCCGCGGTGGCCGTCGAGCTTGCCCGCGAAGTCCCTCAACTGGTCCGGGTTGACGTCGAATCCGCCGCTCATCGCGTGCTCACCGGTCCTCGTCGTCGAAGAGGTTCAAGAAGCGGCCGTCCTGGTTCTGCGTCGGCCCCGTGCGCGGGGGCGGCTTCGGTTGGTCGTCGTCACGGAGGAACCGACGTTGTGAGAAGTCGTCGGGTTCCTCGGGCTCCGGGCGGCGCGGCGGGGCCGGTGGGGCGGGGCGGGTCGGCGGGGCGGGTGGCACCCGGTTCGGGCCCGTCCCGGGAGGCGGCGGGGCCATCGGCGGTGGGCCGGCGTAGGGCGGGGCGGTGGGTGGCTGGGCGGTGTGGGGCGGGATGGCAGGCGGCTGGTTCTGGGCCGCCTGCTCGGTCATGGCGCGCAGCTCCTGCGGCGTGACGCCGAACAGCTGGGCCTGGGTCTCCAGCACCTGGTCGGTGAGGTGCAGGTCGTCGCCGAGCGCGTTCTCCACGATCCCCGCCTGACGGCGCGCCGCCTCGGCGACGGCCTGCCGCAGCGTTCCCATCAGCGCGGCGGCCAGCGCGTGCGGCGGCCGGCGCATGGCCTGGTCGGTCAGCCGGATGTCCTTGATCGCCCCGGACGGGCCGGCGACGACGGTCACCGCACGGTCGGGTGAGGTGGCGACCACCTCCATCGTGGCCAGTTCCTGTTGCATCTGGTCGATGCCGGCGACCTGCTGGTCGACCCGGTGCAGTTTGGCCTGGAACTGTTCGAACTGGGCGACGAGCTGGTCGAACTCGGCCGACACGGCAGGACCTCCGACGACTTCCCGATCTGCGGCGACGCGTGCGACGCCGGTGAGCGGGACTCATACTCGCAAGCCGACCGGCTACTGCGTGCCCGATTGGGTGAAAAGCCTGATGGGTGAATCCGTGGGGGCCGTTCGGCGGGTTCCTGCACCCGATGCCGGTCCGGGAGCATCTGTGGGTGACCAGACGACTCCGTGCAGTGATGACTCTCACACTCGGTCTGTCCCTCCTCACCCTGCCGGGCATCGCGCACGCGCAGCCCGCACCGTGCTTCGACCCGAACGCCCCCACCACCGTGGAAGAGCAGCGGTTGGACGACCGGCTCACGCCGACCGGCCCCGAGGTCGGGCCCGAACTGGTCCGGTCGGGCGGGTTCGAGGACGACGTCAGCCGGTTCACCGCCCGCCTGTGCGAGCCGATCTCCCGCACGCAGGCCCTCCAGTTCACCCGCACCGCCGGCACGGACCTGTGGCGGGCGGCGGTGCTGCGGGCGCGGTCGCCGCAGGCCTGGGACCGCTACGACGACCGGCCGCTGTACTGGGCCCGCCTGCTCGCGACCAAGGCGCTGCGGCAGTGGCAGCCCTCGGGGTGGCGGCTCGGCGCGGCGGACCGGGCGCGGTTGGTCGAGTCGTTCGACCGCGCGTCGCGCGGCGTGGACGACCAGGGCACCGGTGACGGGGTTCGGCGGATCGCGGTCACCGGGTTCGACCCGTTCCAGCTCAGCGGCACCTCCGTGCGGCGCAGCAACCCGGCGGGCGCGGCGGCGTTGCAGCTCGACGGCCGGGTGCTCGACACCCCGTCCGGGCCGGTGGTGGTGGAGGCCGCCGTGCTGCCGGTGCTGTGGGGCGCGTTCGACCAGGGGATCGTGGAGCGGTTCTACGGCACGGCGTTGCGGTCACGACCCGCCGCGCTGGTCACGGTCAGCCAGGGCAGGCCGGGCCAGTTCGACGTCGAGCGGTGGGCCGCGCGGTGGCGTGGCGGGTTCGGCGACAACAACGACGTGTCGGCACTCGGTGTCGTGCCGGACGCGGCGGGGTGGCCGCAGCCCGCGCACGAGTTCATCGAGACCACCCTGCCGCACCAGCGCATGGTCGCGGCCGGGACCACGCCGTTCCCGGTGCGCTACAACCGGGAGTTCTGCGAGTGGCCGGTCGGCACCACGCCCGGCACGGGGGTGCCCGACTGCCGCGTGGACGAGCCGACGCCGGGCGCGGCGGCGGCCAGTGGGAGCGGTGGCGACTACCTGTCCAACGAGTCGATGTACCGGGCCAACCGGGTCAGGCTCGGGCTGGGTGCCACCACGACCGCGGGCGGTCACCTGCACACGCCGGTGCTCGGCCAGCCCGCCGACCCGACCGCGCTCACCGACGCGGCCTTCGAACGGGACCGCCGGGCGATCGTCGACCAGGTGGTCGCCCTGGTGTCAGTAATCTGACCGCGTGAGGGGCTGGCGGGCGGCGGTGGTGGCACTGGCCGCGCTGTCGCTCGCCGCCTGCACGGCCCGGGTGGAGGGCGTGCCGGACGGCGAGGTCGTCCGCCCCTCCCTCACCCCGTCCGCCGACCAGTTGCCCAAGGCCGGTCAGTGCACGAACACCGGCCTGGAAGTCCTCGACTGCGCGGCCGAGCACGAAGCCGAGGTGACCGCGATCGGCGTGCTCGACGGTCTCGGCGACGCGTACCCGAACGACCGCGACCTGCGCCGGGCCGCCCTGCCGGCGTGCCGCACCGCGCTCACCGCCTACCTCGGCAGCCCCGACCACGACGCCACCCGCTTGCAGGCCCACGCGTACTGGCCGAGCCGCGACGGGTGGGCGAAGGGCGACCGCTGGCACGTGTGCACGGTGGTGGAGCTGAAGCCGGACGGCAGCCGGGCGCGGCGCCAGGGCAGCGCCAAGGACCTGCTCAAAGCGGCCGGGTTCGGCACCGTGCAGCTGTGCGCGACCGCGTCACCGGGGCAGGCGCGCGACGCCGGGATCACCACCTGCGACCAGCCGCACAAGGCCGAGGCCGTGCCGGGCGTGCTGGCGCTGGGCGGTCCGCAGGAGCCCGCCCCGTCGCTGGACCAGGTGAACGCCAAGGCGGCCGAGCACTGCGCCAAGGCCGTCACGAACTACGTCGGCGCACAACGCGAGGACGTCTTCGCGTCGTGGCGCGCGTTCGGCAGCCAGGCGTGGTCCGAGGGCTACACGTCGGCGGTCTGCTACGCCGAAGCCACCCGGCCGTTCACCGGCAGGCTGTGGGGCCTCGGGAAGAACCCCCTCCCCAACTGACCCACAGGCTGTGCACAGTTCCATCCACAACCTGTGGACAACTACTCCCGCCGTCCCGAGAGCAACACCAGCAACACCCCCAACACGACCGGGATCCCGCTCTCGAACATGGTCCTGAGCACCGGCAAGAACGGGAGGACGGAAAGTTCGTACAGCACCGAACCGGCGAGGGCGGCCAGCCCCACGGTCAGCGGTGCGGCTGGGGACAGCTTCCCCACGCACACCAGACCCACCAGCAGTCCCACCACTCCCAGCGCCAGCAGACCCTCGACCCGCGCACCGTCCGCGAGGAGGTCGAGGGCGAACGCCGTGACGAACACCGCGGCCGCGGCACCGATCGCCCCGAGCAGGACGCCGGCCACGTGCCACCAAGGTGATACCCGTCTTCGCACGGGCTCCACCGCGTCACCCGTCGGGAGGTACCGCACGACTCCCGTGCCAGGTGCGCTCTCACGCGGGCGGTCGTAGTGCAGCCCGCCGAGAAAATCGTCCGATTGGCTCACACCTCCGTAGTACCTCCGGACGAGCCGGATGTCACCGGGAGCAACCAAAAAGAGACCCGGTGGACGCCGTTGGCCACCGGGTCTCCCGCCTGGGGGGTCAAGGAGCTGAGGGCTCAGCCGAGGCGGAGCTTCAGCGCCTCCAGCTCGTCGCGCAGCGAGGTCGGCACCTTCTCGCCGATCTTGGCGAACCACTCCTCGATCATCGGGATCTCGGCCCGCCACTCGTCCGCGTCGAACTCCAGCGCCGCCTCGACGTCCTCGCGCGACGCGTCCAACCCGGACAGGTCCAGCTCGGCCGCGGTCGGCACGTGCCCGATCGGCGTCTCCACCGCGGCGGCCTTGCCCTCGATGCGCTCGACGGCCCACTTCAGCACGCGCGAGTTCTCGCCGAACCCGGGCCACAGGAACCGCTTGTCGTCGCCCCGGCGGAACCAGTTCACGTAGAAGATCTTCGGCAGCTTGTCCGCGTCGGCCGACTTGCCGGTGTCGATCCAGTGCTGGAAGTAGTCACCGGCGTGGTAGCCGATGAACGGCAGCATCGCCATCGGGTCGCGGCGCACGACGCCGGTCTTGCCGACGGCCGCGGCGGTCGTCTCGCTGGACAGGGTCGCGCCCATGAACACGCCGTGCTGCCAGTCGCGCGACTCGGTGATCAGCGGGACGGTGGTGGCGCGGCGGCCGCCGAAGAAGATCGCCGAGATCGGCACGCCGTTCGGGTCGTCCCACTCGGGCGCCTTGATGTCGCACTGGTCGATCGGCGTGCAGTAGCGCGAGTTCGGGTGCGACGACAGCTCGTCGCCGCCGGGCGTCCAGTCCTGCTTCTTCCACGAGGTCAGGTGCGCGGGCGGCTCGCCCATGCCCTCCCACCACACGTCGCCGTCGTCGGTCAGCGCGACGTTGGTGAACAGCGAGTTCCCCTTCTCGATGGTGCGCATCGCGTTGGGGTTGGTGTGGTAGTCGGTGCCGGGGGCGACGCCGAAGAAGCCGTTCTCCGGGTTGACCGCGTAGAGCCGGCCGTCCTTGCCGAACCGCATCCACGCGATGTCGTCGCCCAGGGTCTCGACCTTCCAACCCGGGATGGTCGGCTCCAGCATGGCGAGGTTGGTCTTGCCGCACGCGCTGGGGAACGCCGCCGCGATGTAGTAGGCCTTCTGCTCCGGCGAGGTGAGCTTGAGGATCAGCATGTGCTCGGCCAGCCAGCCCTCGTCGCGCGCCATCACCGAGGCGATGCGCAGCGAGTAGCACTTCTTGCCCAGCAGCGCGTTGCCGCCGTAGCCCGAGCCGAACGACCAGATCGTCCGCTCCTCGGGGAACTGGGTGATGTACTTGGTGTCGTTGCAGGGCCACGGCACGTCGGCCTGGCCCGGCTCCAACGGCGCGCCGATCGAGTGCAGCGCCTGGACGAAGTCGGTGTCGTCACCGAATCGCTTCAGCGCCTTCGTGCCCATGCGGGTCATGATGTGCATCGAGACGACGACGTACTCGGAGTCGGTGATCTCCACGCCCAGCATCGGCTTCTCGGCGTCGAGCGGACCCATGCAGAAGGGGATCACGTACATCGTCCGACCGCGCATGCACCCGCGGTACAGCTCGGTCATGATCGCCTTCATCTCGGCGGGATCCATCCAGTTGTTCGTGGGGCCCGCGTCCTGCGGGTCCACCGAACAGATGAAGGTGCGCTCCTCGACCCGCGCCACATCGGTGGGATCCGACGCCGCCCAGAACGAGTTGGGTTTCTTCTTCAGCGGAACGAAGGTGCCCGCGTCCACGAGTTTGGCGGTGAGCCGGTTCCACTCGTCCTGGGAGCCGTCGGCCCACACCACTTCATCGGGGCAGGTCAGCTCGGCGACCTCATGCACCCAGGACACCAGGCGCGCGTGGTTGGTCGGTGCTTGGTCGAGACCGGGAATGGTCACTGCCGTCATCTCGTCTCGTCTCCTAGCTGAGCGCCAGCCCACGGTGGACGCCGTTGTCCTGGTGGGACGTCCTCGCGAATGGCTCCGCCCGCCCGGTGGAGGGCGTGCCGTTTAAGGGGATAGACGGAGGTTAGCCGGGTTAATCCCGGGTAACGCACATCTGGCCTGTCGGCTGGCTCACAAAACCGATTCTGGAATCGATTCAGCACCCGATCACCACAAATCCGCCTGTGACCTGGGCTTTAGTCGGCGGAATGCAAGGGCGGCCGGGTGCGTCGATCGCCACACGATCAGGTGTACACGACGTGGCGCTGTGAGATCGCTCTCAGGGGACGGCGCAAGAATTACTGCGACGAAATGCCCGAATTTCTCGACCGTTTCAGAAAGGAGTTTGAACGGCTCTTCTACTTGTGCCCCAACGGATTCCCGCCGTCGAGCCGCTTGTAGTACTGGACCTGGGGGAACGGGGTGAAGCCCGCGCGTTCGTAGGTGCGGCGGGCGGGCGCGTGGCCGGGGTCGCCACCCGTGCCGACGACGGCCAGCGCGACGCCCGCTTCGCGCAGTCGCTCGACGGCGAAGTCGGTCAGGGCGGAGCCGATGCCCTGCCGCTGGTGGTCGGGGTCGACGGCCAGCATGTGGATCTCGCCGTCGCCCACCCGGACCGCGACGAAACCCACGACGCGGTCGAGCCGGTCGGCCACCCACACGGCTGTCGCGTCGTCCCGGCAGACGTCCTCGACGGCTCGGGCCTGCGTCGACTCCCAGTCCGGGAACAGCGCGGTGTAGATCGGAACGCCCAGGACGGCGCGGAACGAGTCGAACACCGGAGCCCACGCGCGCAGCGAGAACTCCACCACGGTGCCGATGTCGTCGGCCGTCAGCGGGCGGATGACCACGCGGCCATCATCGCGACAGGCGCACGACCTCCGCACCCGGATTTGCGGTCAGGTCCGCCTCGGCCCGGGCGATGGCCGCGTCGAAGGCGGCCCGGAAGTCCGCGATCGAGGTGTCTTCGAGCTGGAAGCAGAACTTGTCCTCCGGGCCGAGCAGTTCGACCACCCCGTTGTTGACGTTGATCGTGCACACGGCCGCCTCACCCCGGTCGGTCTGGCACCGGAGCAACCACTCCCGCCGCTCCCGCTCCTTGCGGATCACCCTCTGCGCCACGCCGGCCTCCTAGCTGGTTGTATGTGATCGAACACGCCAAGTGCAAGCCTCAAGCTAGCCTATTGCGAGGCTTAGAGCGGGCTCCCAATCGGGTGAAGGTGATGACGCCGTGGGCATGGCACAGCAGACGGTCGAGCGCCTCCAACTCGGCGCGGCCCTCGCCCGGCTGCGCGAGACAGCGGACAAGTCGCAGCAGCAGGCGGCCGAGGCCCTCGGTCTCAGCACCGGCCGGATCAGCCAGATCGAGCACGCCAAGGGGACGCTGAGCGTCGAGGAGTTGGGCCGGTTGCTCGACTTCTACGGCGTCCACGGGTCGGAGCGGGAGACCGTCCTCGCGCTGGGGGCGGTGAGCCGGAAGCGGCAGAAGCGGCGGGGATATGTCGACAACCTGCCGCAACCCTTCCAGCGGCTCACCGACCTGCAAGCCTCGGCGGCGGTGGTCAGCTGGTACGAGTGCGGTGTGGTGCCCGGCCTGGCCCAGTCGCCTGACTACATTCGGGCCCTCCTGGGCAGCGCCGACTCGATCTTCTGGGAGACATCGGAGCAGGAGACCGCCGACCGCATCGAATTCCGCCTGCAGCAGCAGCGGCAGTTGTTGGCGGCCTCGGCCCCGCGCGCGATCAAGCTGCTCTTCACGGAGGACACCTTGCACCACGTGGTCGGCGGTCCGTCGGTGATGCGGGGACAGGTGCTCCACCTGCTCCAGATGATCGAGCAGCATCCCCGGATCAGCGTCCGGGTGGTGCCGAACGCGGTGCCCGACAACCCGGCGCTGGGCGGCGGTCTGATGGTCCTGGACTTCGCGGAGAGCACGCCTGTCGCGTTCGCGTCGGTGCTGCACGGGCCTTACACCTACTACGATCAACCGGCGGACACCGATCCGATGCGGCGGATCATCGGCCGTGTCGAGGAGTTGGCGCTCAGCGCCGACGACACCCGCGCCCTGCTGATCGGGATGTTGTGAGGAGTCACGTCGTGGAGCGCGACACCGGGTGGTTCAAGAGCAGTCGGAGCACAGCGGGCAGCAACGGGTGTGTCGAGGTGCGGTTCACCGAGACCGAGGTCGGCGTGCGGGACTCGAAGAACGCCGAAGGGCCGCGGTTGGTGTTCGCGGCCCGTGGGTGGCAGGCGTTCTTGGCTCAGGTCGGTTCCGGGATCGGTTCGGGCTGATCCACTGCCCGGTGAGGCCTCGTCGCTGTTCGGCGTGTACTTGCCGTCCTCGCCGATGCGGCGGACCATCGGCCGTGTCGAGGAGTTGGCGCTCAGCGCCGACGACACCCGCGCCCTGCTGATCGGGATGTTGTGAGGAGTCACGTCGTGGAGCGCGACACCGGGTGGTTCAAGAGCAGCTACAGCTCTGGCGGCAGCAACGGGTGCGTCGAGGTGCGGATGACGCCGGCCTTCGTCCGGGTCCGGGACTCGAAGAACCCCGATGGGCCGCGCTTCCGATTCACCTCACGTTCCTGGGGCTCGTTCCTCACCGGTCTCGCTCAGGGCCGTAGACCCAACAGCCGCGCGTCCGACGAAGGTGCTTCACACCATCGAGTGGTGTGATCAAAATCGGGCTGCTGCCTGGCATGGTGGTACACCCACTCAGGGGCAGCGTTTGAGCAGCTCAGCGGCTAGAATTAGCACTGTGTTCGACTCGATGTTCGAACGGCTTGAGCTGCTCGGGCAAGTCAGGCGGCATGTGTAACGTTCGGCATGCCCGGACAGACGCGTCAGGTGGTGAAGGGGAGGTGAGTCGTGGCGAAGGTCTTGGATGTGGCCGCCTACATCCTGTCCCGCAAGGGACCGATGACGGCCATGAAGCTCCAGAAGCTCGTCTACTACAGCCAAGCCTGGCACCTCGTCTGGGACGAGCAGCCGCTGTTCGACGAGGACATCGAGGCGTGGGCCAACGGCCCCGTGGTGCGCGAGCTGTACAAGCACCACCGGCAGCGGTGGCAGCTGGGTCGTGACGAAGCCCTGGGTGGCGATCCGTCCAAGCTCACCGAGACCGAGCGCCAGACGATCGACATCGTCCTTGGGTCCTACGGCGACAAGCCGGCGAACTGGCTGAGTGAGCTGACGCACCGCGAGGACCCGTGGCAGAACGCGCGCAAGCGTGAGAGGTTGACCGATGGCGAGCGCGGCAGCGCCATCATCTATCAGAGTGACATGTTCGAGTACTACGACAGCCTGACCAGCACCTCCGCCGAGGAAGTCTGAGAGTGGGCCGGAAGGGCCAACCGCGGGCCAGGACCGACACTCTCCCTGCTGATTCCCGGCAACGTCCGCGATCCACTCAGGCACGCGGCATCCCGACCGACAAGCAACCGCGCCGAGCGTTCACGCCTTCGGAGCCGGAAGGCAAGCTGGTCGTGCTGTTCAGCAGGATCGACCTCGACGGTCCCTGGTGCCTGACGAAGATCAGCCAGGCCCACCACCGGCACCTGCTCGGCCGCATCCAGGGCTTCGAGAGCATGACGGTCCGCGAAGCGTTCAACCAGGGCGAAGAACCCGGCAAGGACTACGCGATTGCCGACCTGCCCAACAAAGACGCCCGCAAGCGCTTGGAAGAGCTGACGTACGACGATCGTGACGAGATCAGCAGGCTGCGGATCAGCGGCCAGGGTCGGCTGTACGGCTTCCGTGAAGGCACACGCTTCTATGCGCTCTGGTGGGATCCGGAGCACATGATCTGGCCCAGCAGGAGGTAGGCAGGCGGATCACCTGCGTCCACCACCTGTGGACGCCGTTCGACAGGCTCGCGCTAATTCGGGCTGATCCACTGGCCGGTGACGGAGTCGATGCGGACCACGCCCGACACGGTCACCTTCTCGTCGGACCAGGCCTCGTCGCTGTCCGGCGTGTACTTGCCGTCCTCGCCGATGCGCCCGTGCTCGACCTCGGTCCACTCGTCGTCACCGGTGTGCCTCGACACCGTGACCTCGCCGTCCTGGGTGATCTCGGTGGCCAGGTCGGCGGTGCCGTCGCCGTCGGCGTCGGTGAAGAGCCAGGTGTCGCCGTCCTCGTCCTTCACGACCGCCGTGTCGGCGCGGCCGTCGCCGTCGGTGTCCTCGGTGGCGGGCCCGACGTTCTGGTCGGCGCCGTCCTCCATGTCGACCACGATGGCCGTGCCGGCGTTGGTGTTCGTCCGCTGGTCGCGGTCGTCCGTCGGCTCCGCGGCGATCCACTCGCCGGAGTCCTCGTCGAACTCGGCCTGGGCGACGAGCTCGCCGTCCGCGTCGAACGTGCTCATCAGGTCGGCCTGGCCGTCGCCGTCGGTGTCGCTGAACGCGAGGTGACCACCGTCGTCGGTCTCCACGACCGCGCTCTCCTCGACACCGTCCTGGTCGAGGTCGTAGGTCGCCTCGGCGGTGTACTCCTCGTCGCCGACCGTGACCTTCAGCTCGCCGTCGGCCGCGCCTGTCTCGTCGATGTACACCTGTGTCCCACCCTCCTGCGTTCCGTACCGGTAGGACTCACGTTATGCCCGTTCGGTTCCGCTGCGGAACCCCGTCACCGCCCCTCCGGCCGGGCACCGATCAGGAGCAGGCAGAACGTCGTCACGGCGGCGACCAGGCCGGCCAGCAGGAGCATGGGTTCCAGGCCGTTGGCCGGCGGCGGGGCGGCGGCCACGACCTGCACCGGGGCGGCGGACGTGGTCGTGGGCACGGCGGTGGCCGGTGCGGTGTCGTGAGCCGGGGGGACCGCGACCGCGGCGGGTGGTTGGTCGACCGCGGGCGGCGGGGTCGTCGTGGTCTCCTCGGGCAGCACGGTGACGCGGGCGCGCATGTCCGGGTGCACCGAGCAGTAGTAGTCGTACGTGCCCGGCAGGGTGAACGTGAAGCTCCACGACTGCCCCTGGGACAGCAGCGGTGACCGGAGCACCGCAGGCCCGGCGGATGACAGCACGTCGTGCGGCGCCTGGTCGTGGTTGGTCCAGGTGACGGCCTCGCCGACGCGCACGGTCAGGTCGCCGGGCTGGTAGGCGTATTGGGAAATGGGGACGTGGTGGCCTTGGGCGGCACCGGCACCGGCACCGGCCGCGGCGGCCGGCGACCCGAGGACCAGCAGGAACACGGCGACGAGCAGGACGCGCATGAGGTGGTCTCCCAGGAGCGGGGCGACCCGGGCGTCGTCGACCGGGTCGCCGGCTGATCAGCAGGTCGCTTGCGCGAACACCGGGTCGAGCATCTGTTCCAACATCACCGTGTGGGACTTGATGTACTGGTCGAACGCCAGCGCGTCGTCGACCTGCTGGAGCGGCGAGGTCTCCAGGTGCGCCGCCTTCACGTGGGCGAGGAGCGGCGCGAGCACGTCGGCGCTGAGCGAGCTGTTGAGGGCCGGGTCGAGCATCTGGCCCAGCAGCACCGTGTGCGACTTGACGTACTGGTCGAACGCCAGCGCGTCGGTCACCTGCTGCAACGGCGACCTCTCCAGGTGGGCGGCCTTCAGGTGCGCGATGAACGGCTCCAGGGCCTCCTTGGGGACGCACGACGTGGGCGGTTCACCGGTCGGCGGCGCCGTGGTCGTCGTGGTCGGGTGGGTGGTCGGGTGACCGGTGGTGGGCGGTGTGGTCGTGACGGGCGGCGCGGTGGTCGTGGTGGCGCCGCCTGTGACCGTGACCGAGGCCTTCATGTCCGGGTGCAGCGAGCAGTAGTACTGGTAGCTGCCCGCCTTGGTGAACGTGAACGTGTAGGACTGGCCCTTCTGCAGGGTGGGCGAGGTGAACTTCTCCGGGCCGGAGGTGACCACCACGTTGTGCGGCGCGGTGTCCTGGTTGGTCCAGGTCACGGTGTCGCCGACGGTCACGGTGAGCGTCGCGGGGCTGTAGGCGTAGCCGGAGATGGTCACCGACTTGGCGGCGGCCGCCGCCGGGGCTTGCGCCGCCGCCGCGTGGTGGCCCGCTTGGGCGGCCAGGTCGACCTGGCCGACCGGTGTGGCGGTCGGCGCCGAGGTGCTGACCGCGGCCAGGCTGAACACCGCCCCGGCTATGCCGAGGACGGCCGTCACGAGGGCGAACCGACCGCCCCGCCGGGGTTCCGTACTGTCCACTCTGGACTCCTTCTCCATTCGGATCACCGGCCAGGGCTGGCGGTGACGAGGAAGCCCGTCGCGCCGATGACGGCGATCGCGAGCACGGTCTCCAAGGCGACCGAGCGGGCGAACGGCGCGACGGAGGTGGCGGCGTTGGCGGTTGCGCCGGCGGGTGCGTTGGCGGCGAGGCGGCGGTCCACCCACCTCTTGCTGAACAGGCCCGCGGCGAGCAGCACGCCGAACAGGCCGAGCTTGATCACCAGGATCCGGGCGTAGTCGGTGTCGAAGCGCCACCCGTTGAGCCGCCAGGCGAGCACGCCCCCGGCGACGACCAGCGCGGACACCGAGCCGAGGGCGAGCTTGGAGTAGCGCGGCACGACCTCGGCCAGCGTCGCCGGGTCCCGGCGCGGCAGGACGCCGAGCAGCAGCAGCGCCAGCCCGCCGACCCACAGGCAGATCGCGGCGAGGTGCACCAGCACGGCCACCTGCGCCCACCAGCCGAGGTCGGGGGCGTGGCCGGTCATGCCGCTGGTCCGCAGCACCCCGAACGCGACCGCGCCCGCGCCGACCCGCCAGGGCAGCGACGTCACGGCGTGCTCGCCGCGGCGCAGCAGGTCCGCGAGCACGACGCCCGCCAGCACCCACAACAGGCCGCGAGCCACCCACACCCGGCCGAACGGGATGTCGAGGACCGGCAGGACGACGCTCAGGTCGACCTGCGCCGGTGCGACCTGGCCGATCCAGGCGGCCTCCATGAGCAGACCGGCGACGGTGCCGAGCAGGCCGAGCAGCCAGGCGGCGAGGAGCAGGCGGGCCGGGCGGCGCTCGTTCGCGCCGGCGGGCCAGAGGAACGCCAGGAACGCCGCGCCGCCGAAGAACAGGACGGTGCCGGTGTAGTCGACGATCCGGGCCAGGGTGAACCACGACTTCGCGGCGTCGCCGGCCGCCAGCGCGAGGCTCACGGCGTGCTCAGCAACCCGACGACCCGACCGTCGGCCGGCTGGACGAGCAGGCCGCAGCGATCGCCGAGCAGGCCGTTGAGCTCGGCGTTGCTGGTGCCGGCGACGGGCAGCGCGCCGGTCGACGTCGCCGTGCCCGCCACCCCGGAGAGGTCGGGCAGGCCACCGACACCGATCACCGCCGCGCCGGCCGGGCCACCGGCGGGCACCACGCCGCCGAGCAGGCCGCCGAGCACGCCCGTCAGACCGCCGACCAGCCCGCCATCGCCCGGCACCGGCAGCGCGGCGGTCAGGTCGGACACCACCGGCAGCCCCTCGACCAGCGCGCCGAGCCGCGTCAGCAGGGCGCTGATCGCGTCCACGTCGCACGGCGGCTTGGGCGGGGGCGTGGTGGTCGGCGGTGGCGTGGTCGGCGGGTGGGTCGGGTCCGGGTGGTCGCCGCCGGGGTGGCCCGGGTGCGTGGGCGAGGGGTGGGTCGGGTTCGGGCGCGGCACGACGGTGCCCTGGTGCTGCGGCTGTCCGACCCGGATCACGGGGACCGGCTCGGCCGTGCCGGTCACGTGGTCCGGCGACGCCGGCTGGGCCGGCGGGTGCGCGCTCGCCTGCTGCTCCGCCGCCACCGTCGGCGCACGACCCAGCCCCGAGGCGAACCCGAGGACGACGACCACCGTGTCGAAATGGTCAAGCACCTGTTAAGTGGATCGCCACAGGAATCGCCACAAGGAGGGAGAATTAGGCAACACCGCGTTAAATTGCACCCACAACAAGGCTCTCACCTGCACGAACGGTGTCAATCTTAGGCCGTTCGAGTGACCTGCCGTACTTACCTCAAGAATAGCTCGTCAGTCACGGATTGTTATTAAAATCAAAGGCGGTCGCGCACGGCCCTGATCCGGGCCAGCAGCTCGTCCACCTTCGTCCGGCCCGCGGTGAGCTCGGCCAGCCGGCGGGTCACCGATTGCAGCGCCCTGGCGCGCTCGCCTGCCTCCATCCGCAGCGCCTTGTCGACCTCGCGCAGCTCGGCCTCGATCGCGTCCACCCGCTTGCCCAGCGCGTCGTCCAACGCCAGCGACAGCTGCTGCTCCGCCTCGATCAACTGCTCGGCCACCAGCTGGTCCACGGTGGACCGGGCGTCCGCGATGGCGTCCGACAGCCACTGCTTGAGGTGCTGCTTGTCGGCCGAGTGCTTGCGCGTGCGGGCCATCCACCAGCCCGCGCCCAACCCCAGCGCGATGGTCACCGGCAGCACGATCGGGTTCAGCGCGGCCACCCCGAGCCCGGCCAGCGGCAACGCGGCCAGCCGGCCCGCGCCCAACCCGCCGGACACGCCCATGAACACCAGCAGCTTGTCCTCGGCGGTCGGCGCGCGCTTCTCCGGTGGCCGCAGCACGACCGGCGGCGTCACGCCGCGCGCGAACTGACCGCGGATCACGGCCAGCTCCTCGGGCGAGAACAGGTCCGCCAACGCCGAGTCGGCGACGCGGGACAGCCGCACGGCCAGCCCGGCGCTGATCCGACCGGACACCACCTGCAACGCCGTGTCGACCTCGTGCGGCAACGTCGCCAACCGGTCGCGGTCAGCCGCGTCGATGGCCGTGCGGAACCACGTCTGCACGTCCCGCATCTGGCGGCTGACCTCGTGCGCGCCCTCCACCCGCGCGCGCTGCACCTCGCCGCGCAGCCGCACCTGCCAGCTGCGCGTGGACGAACGGCGTTGCGAGTTCAGCTCGTCCCGCCGTTCGCGCAACGTCTCGGCTTCCTCCTCGCCCGACGACAGCGCGCGCTTGTCCGCCTCGTTGCGCGCGATCAACTCGTCCAGCACGGTCGCCAGCGCCCGCAGCCCGTTGGCCTCGCCGAGCATCGCCGCCCGGCCGACCACCAGCTCCTGCAACGCCTCCTGCAACGCCCCGATCCCGGACCGCTCGCGCAGCATCGCCGCCGCGTCCGGGTTCGGCGCCTTGGCCGCCAGCTCGAACATCCGCGACGACACCGGGTGGAACACCGCGCCGCGGAACCGCGGCGCGTGCTCGGCCAGCAGCGCCTGGTCGGCCTCGAGCACCTGCCGCCAGCCCCGGTACTGGTCGACCTTGGTCAGCGCGAACACCACGGTCTCGACGCGTTCGCCGACCGTGCGCAGGAAGTCCAGCTCACCGCGGGTGAACGGGGCCGAGGCGTCGACCACGAACAGCAGCGCGGTCGCGGTCGCGGCGGCCTCGGCGGCCAGCTCGCCGTGCACGGAGTCGAGGCCGCCCACGCCCGGCGTGTCCACCACGGACAGTCGTTCCAGCAGCGGGATCGGCGCTTCGACCTCGACGTAGCGCGGCGGCAGCATCCCCTCGGGCAGCTCGTGCGCCGCCGACACCCAGTTCACGATCTCGGACCGGTCGAACGGCACCGGCGACATCGACCCGGCGTAGCAGGCGCGGGCCGACCACTCCGCGCCGTGCCGGAACACCAGGTAGGTCGCGGTCGCCACCTCGGCGTCCACCGGCGAGAGGCCCGGCGTCGCCAGCAGGGCGTTGACCAGCGAGCTCTTGCCCCGGTTCGTCTCGCCGACGACCACGACCGACGCGGGACCGGCCCGACGGGTCTCCACGAACGACGCGGCCGACGGGTCCAGCGCCCGCACCAGGTTCGTCAGCTTCTCCCTGGTCTGGCGGACCGTCTGGGGCAGGGTGCTCATCGGTCCCTCAGCGCGCGGTGTAGACGGTGACGATCGGCGCGCGCAGCGTCCGGCCGCGGTCGGTGAAGCCGACCACCTCGGTCTCGGCGACCACGCCGTCCAGCGACGCGTCCGGCGTCGGCACGGTGCCGCCCGCCTCGTGCCGCGACGGGTCGAACCGCTCCCCGTCGGGCCGCAACGCGGTCACGCCGATGGCCGCCAAGCCCTCTTCGAGCCGTTCCACCACACCGGCGCTGCGGGCGCGGTCCAGCGCGTACAGGCAGAGCTGCACGAGAGCGCGCCGCTCGGCCAACGCCTGGTCGAGCAGCTCGTCGGCGATGGTGGTCTCCAGCGTGATCTCGCCTGGGTGGGTCTCCACAGCGTGCTCGGACGCCGCGCCGCCCTGTTCCGTTCCGCTCATCGCCGTCCCCGCAGTTGTTGCCAGATCAGGAAGTACGCCCGGTGCACCACGTGCGCCACCCGGCTCTGCGCCGGCGTGGCGCCGAACGAGGCGAAGGAGCGCCACCAGCCCGCCCGTTCCAGCGCGTAGGCCATCAGCTCCTGCGGCGGGCGGCCGCGCAGGCCGAGCTGCTCGGCCACGTCCGGCGAGCTGCCGAACCGCAGCACCTCTTCCACCAGGTCGTTCGGCATGGCCACGGCGCCGGACGCGACCAGGGTCAACGCCTCCAGCAGCCGCAGCTGGTGCGCCTCGGGCTTGGCCAGCAGCACCTCGATGGCGTCGTGCACGCGTTGCCGCTCGTTCGGGTCGCCGGAGGCGGCGGCCAGCGCGGTCACCGACGCCAGCCCGGCGGCGGCCTTGATGCCGTCGGCCCGCGACCGGAACACCGCGTTGAGCTTGGCCCGCACGCCGTCGAGCCCCGAGGAGTCGAGCAGCCTGCGGCGCAGCGCGCCCGCAGTGATGTTCGGTTCGGCGTCCATCGCTTCGAGCGCCTTGCGGACGCCGTAGAGGTCCAGCTTCTCCAGCAGCCGGGTGCGGGTGCCGACCGGCACGTCGCACTCCCAGCTCACGAACAGGTCGGCGGAGATCAGCATGGTCTCGCGGGTCGCGTCGTCCAGCTCCGCCAGCTTGCGCAGCGCGTCCGCGTCGGCCGAGGTGAAGCCGCCGGTCTCGGTCGACTCGGCGACCAGGCCGATCACCGGCAGCACGTCCGCGACCCGGGGCTTGAGGGTGAGCGCCTGGCGTTCGGCGAGCAGCACGGCGGCCCGCCACGTGTCGCCGTCGGCGCCCTCCACGGTCTCGGCGGCGATCGTGTCGGCCTTGTTCAGCACCGCGATCGCGTTCACCGGGCCCGCCTCGCGGCTCGCGGTGGCGGCGGTGAACGCGGCCAGCGCCTGCTGGTCGTCCGCGCGCACGCCTTGCGTGACGACGTAGAGCACGGCCTCCGCGCCGGCCACCGCGTTGCGCGAGACCGGGTCCAAGCCGTCGGCGCCGGACACCGCGCCCAGCAACGCCTCGGTGCGCGCCACCGACGCCGCGTCGAGCGACCCCAGGCCGGGGGTGTCGATCACGGTCAGGTCGCGCAGCACCGCGTTGGTCAGGTAGGCCTCGATGTGCGACACCCGGTCGACGTCCACGCCCAGGTCCGGCGGGATCGAGCCGTTCGCCTCGAACGGCAGCACCTGCTTGCGGCCGTCGGTGAACACCACCTCGATCCGGTCCACCGTGCCGTACTGGAAGCGGGTCACCAGCCGGGTGCACTCGCCCACGTCCGTCGGCGCGACGCGACGTCCGATCAACGCGTTGACCAGCGTCGACTTGCCGGACTTGATCCGGCCCGCGACGGCGACCTGCAACGGCGCGGACAGCCGCCGCAGCACTTCCCGCAACCCCGCCGCGGTCGACGGGGACACCTGGGGTTGCAGACCGACGCAGAGGTTCGCGACCGCCGCCGAGAGCGGACCGGCGAGCTGCTGGGCCTGCGTCGTCACGCCGGAGATCGTGCCACGTGGGGGTGACGCGCGGTTTGCGAACGCGGCGACCGGGGTATTTCCGCGACCGACGAGGGAGGTCCGCCATGGAACAGGGATATGCGGTGTTCCTGCTGCTCGGCGTGGTGCTGGTGCTGATCGACGGCCAACTGATCTATCGCAGCGGCAAGGGGTACATGAGCCGCGCGTACGGCGACCCCGAGGCGGCCAGGTCGATGACCCGCCTGGCGACGGTGCTGTTCCACCTCGTGGTCCTCGGGCTGCTCGCCATCGTGTCGATCGTCTCGGTGAACACCGGCGACCCGGTCAAGGACGTCGTGGTGAAGCTGGGCGTCATGCTCCTGGTCCTGGCGCTGGTGCACGCGGTGACCATGATGATCCTCGGCCGCATCCGCGACCGGCAGCTCCAGCAGCAGCTGGCCGACGAGATGTCCGAGGACCACCGCCAGTACGAGCAGCAGCGAGCCGTGCCGGCGCAGACGCGCGTCGAGCCGGTGGAGTCGGTCCAGCCCACCCAGCCGGCGCCGTCGGCACACCTGGCGCAGCCGGTCCCGCCGGTGCACGGCGCGCCCGCGCCGAGGGTCGAGGACCAGGTCGACCCGACGCAGATCAAGACCACTCGGTAGGCGGTCGCGACCGGGGCGGTTTTCATCCGCCTTGAGGATTAGCGGGGGTCAACCCGTGGCGCGACGCGCGGCGCTTCGACCGGTATCTAACCTGGTCACGTGCGGCGACTGAGCCTGTGGATGCGAGCGCACCCGGTCTTCGGGGATTCCCTGATGGCCGGGGTGCTGCTCGTGTTCGAGCTCGGGGTGCTGGCGGCCAACGAGGCTGCCGTGCCGGTGCCCACCCTGCTGTTCGTGGGCGCGATGATGATCGTGCCGGTCGGGTTCCGCCGCAAGCACCCGCTTGGCTCGTCCTACGTGATCCTGTTCGGCGGGGCCCTCCAGCTGCTCACCCACGGCGACCTGGAGACCGGGCTGCCGATCCGGTTCGCGGACTTCGCGCTGGCCATCGCGCTGTACACGATCATCGCGTACGTCGGCAGGCGGCAGGCCCTGCTGTACGCGATCTGGCTGGCCGTCGGCACGTTCGTGTGGGCGCTGTGGCCCATGGGCGCGGGCGTCGAGGCCGCGTTCATCGTGTTCGTGATCGCGGTGATCTTCGGGTTCAGCTGGGCGATGGGCGAGTTCGTCGGCGCCCGCCGCGCCTACAACCGGGAGCTGGAGCAGCGGCTCAAGCTGCTGGAGACCGAGCGCGACCAGCAGGCGCGGATCGCGGTGGGCGAGGAGCGGTCGCGGATCGCGCGCGAGCTGCACGACGTGGTCGCGCACGCGGTGAGCGTGATGGTGGTGCAGGCCGACGGCGCGAGCTACGCGATCAAGACCAACCCGGACCTGGCCGAGGCCGCGGTGCGGACCATCGCCGACACCGGCAGGCAGGCGTTGACCGAGCTGCGGCGGCTGCTGGGCGTGCTGCGGTCGGAGGACCAGTCCGGCACCCAGTGGGTGCCCCAGCCCGACGCGGGCGACCTGCACGAGCTGGCCGAGAACTGCCGGGCCGCCGGGTTGCCGGTGCGGCTGGAGACGCTGGGCGACCTCGACGCGCTGCCCGCGGGCCTGGGCCTGGGCATCTACCGGATCGTGCAGGAGGCGTTGACGAACACGTTGAAGCACGCGGGTTCGGGCGCCGCGGCGACCGTCCGCGTCACCCGGGCGGGCGAGCACGTGGAGGTGGAGGTGACCGACGACGGTTTCGGCACGCCGCACGACCTGGTCGCGGTGTCCGGCGGGAACGGCCTGATCGGCATGCGTGAACGCGCCGGCGTGCTCGGTGGCGCGATCGAGGCGGGCCCCAACCCCGGCGGCGGGTGGCGGGTCCGCGCCGTGCTCCCGCTCGTCCCGTCATAGGGTGCCGGTCGTCTAGGGAAAAGGTGGCAGCGTGATCCGCGTACTACTCGTGGACGACCAGGAGCTCATGCGCATGGGCTTCCGGATGGTGCTCGGCGCGCAAGAGGACGTCGACGTGGTCGGTGAGGCGGCCAACGGGCTCGACGCCGTGCAGCTGGCCGAACGGCTGCGGCCCGACGTGGTGCTGATGGACGTGCGCATGCCCGTGCTCGACGGGGTCGAGGCGACCAAGCGGATCGCCGAGGCGGGCACCGCGAAGGTGCTCGTGATGACCACGTTCGACCTGGACGAGTACGCGTTGTCGGCGTTGCGCAACGGCGCGTCCGGGTTCCTGCTGAAGGACACCCCACCGGGTGATCTGGTGTCCGCGTTGCGGGCGGTGGCCAGCGGCGACGCGGTGGTGTCGCCTTCGGTGACCAAGCGGCTGCTGAGCCGGTTCCTCGGCGAGGGCGGCGGCGAGCTGCGGGACGCGGCGGTGCTGGAGGCGTTGACCGAGCGGGAGCGCGAGGTGCTGGTGCTGATCGCCAAGGGCCTGTCGAACACCGAGATCGCGCGGAAGCTGTTCCTGTCCGAGGCGACGGTGAAGACGCACGTGGGGCGCATCCTGGCGAAGCTGGAACTGCGCGACCGCGTGCAGGCCGTGGTGCTGGCCTACGAGACGGGGCTCGTCCGACCCGGCGACGTCTGACCCGGCGACGTCTGACCCGGCGACGGTCTCGCCAGGTGGCGGTCTCGCCGGGTGGCGCCTGGCCGGGCCGGACGCCCCGCGGGTCAGCGGTACCGCGACGGGTCCGCCGTGGTCGGGTCGACGCCCGGCTTGAAGACCTCCTCGTACCAGCGGCCCCAGTCCGGCCGCGAACCGTCCAGGTCGGTGAAGCCGTACTCCCGCATCAGGGTCCACGACGCGAGCGCCTTGCCGGTGAACCGGTGGCGGTCCGGGTCGGCGGCCAACGCCGCCACCGCGCGGCCCACGTAGTGCGGCGTCTCCGACATCGCGAAGTGCGGCTCCTTGGCGACCGCGTCGCGCCAGCTCCCCTCGGTCACGCCGAAGTGCTCCAGCATCTGCTCCGACCGCAGGAACCCCGGCGTCACCGAGACCGACGTGCCGCCGAACGCCGCCAGCTCCTTCGCCATCACCGTGCCGATCCGGCGGATCGCGACCTTCACCGAGTCGTAGGCCAGCGACTCGCTGTAGAAGTCGTCGCTGTCGCCGTCGGTGACCTCGACCAGCAGCCCGCCCGGCGTGCGGATCAACAGCGGCAGCAGGCGGTGCAGCGTGACGAAGTGCGCCTCCACGCTGTTGCGCCACATCCGCAGCTGCCGGTCCAGGTCCTGCTCCCAGAACACCTTGAACTCGGTGTCGGCCTCGCCGCCCCACACGTCGTCCACCAGGACGTCCAACCGCCCGTCCACTTCGGACTCGATGCGGGCGCGGAACGCGTCCACGTCCGCCGGCACGGTGAAGTCGCACCGCACCGCGACACCGCGGCCACCCGCGGCCGTGACGAGCTCCGCCGTCTCCTCGATCGTCTCGTCCCGGCCGATCGGCGACCTCTGCTCCCTGGTCGACCGGCCGCCGACGAACACCGTCGCGCCCGCCGCGCCCAACTCGACCGCGATGGCACGTCCCGCTCCGCGCGTCGCGCCCGTGACCGCCGCGACCTTGCCGTCCAACGCCTTCATCGTCTCCCTCTCCACGCGTCCAACACCGCGTCCACGTCCTGCGCCAGCCGGTCGGCCAGCTCCCCGCGAGGCCGGATCGACCAGTCCATCGACACGCCGTGGAGCAACCCGGTGAGCACCCGCGCCGCGCGTTCCGGTGGGGGGCCGTGCGGGAGATCCACCTGTCGGGTGAGCTCCAGCACGGTCTGCTCGGTCGTCGCGTACAGGTCGGCGAGCAACGCCCGCAGCCGCGGGTCGATCAGGTCGACGCCGAGCTGCGCCAGGTGGTTCTGCGCCTCGGCCGGGTCGACCACGCCCTCGAACCAGGTCAGCAGCGCCGCCCGCAGCCCGTCCACCGGGTCCGCCGCCCCGGCCGCCGCCGCCCGCATCCGGCGCACGTTGTCGTCGCTGGTCTGCCTGGTCAGGGCCTGGAGCAGGCCGCTCTTCGAGCCGAACCGCCCCGCCACCGTGCCCACCGAGACGCCCGCCCGCTCGGCCACGTCGGCGACGGTGAACCCCGGTCCGCGCCGGGCGATCACCTCCGCCGCCGCGGTCAGCAACCGCTCGTCCGTGATCGTCTTCGGTCGTGCCACCCCGTTATTGAACCACGGTTCATTAATCGTCGCCCAGTAGGGTGATGACAGTGACCTGGAGACCGAGCCTCATCGCCCTGGACATCGACGGCACGATCACCCCGGTCGGCCGTGAGGACGTGGCGCCCGCCGTGCGCGCGGCCATCAACCGGGCCGTCGACCATGGCGCCCGCGTAGTCCTGTCCACCGGCCGCAGCCTGGTCGGCACCCGGCCGATCGTCGACGACCTCGACCTGCGCGGCACCACGGCGATCTGCTCCAACGGCGCGGTCTGGTGGGACACCACCACCCGAGAGGTCGTCCGGAAGGTCGAGTTCGACCCGGGACCCTCGGTGGACCGGTTGCGCGCCCTGCTGCCCGACGCGGTGTTCGCCGTCGAGCTGACCGGCGTGGGGAACCTGTCGTTCGGCCGGTTCCCGGACGGTGACCTGTGGGGCGAGGTGCGGGAGGTGTCGTACCAGGAGCTGGTGGACACCCCGACGTCCCGGCTGGTCGTGCGCTGGGTCGGCCGCACGCCCGAGGAGCTCGCGCTGCGGATGCTGGACGTGGAGCTGCCCGACGTGACGGCGTCGTGCGACCACACCGAGCCGTGGCTGACGCTCTCGCCCCCCGGCGTGACCAAGGGGGCGGCGCTGGAGGCGTTGCGGAGCGCGCTCGGGGTGTCCGAACAGGACACCCTGGCCATCGGTGACGGCTCCAACGACGTGGAGATGCTCCGGTGGGCCGCGCACGGCGTCGCCATGGGTCAGGCGCCGGTCGCCGTGCAGCAGGTCGCGGACGCGGTCACGGGGACGATCCTGGACGACGGCGCGGCGGCCGTGCTGGACCGGTACTTCGCCGCGTAGCCACCTCGCCCGTCCCACCCTCGGAACGAGCCATCCCTGAGAACGAGCCGGCAACGGCCTAGGGGACAACTCAGGGTGAGCACGGATTACTACGACCGAGGTATCGGCAACGATAAGACTGAAGTCGCACCGACGAGTCAACTACAGACCGATGTGCGAACCCCCTGGATCGGGCAAGGTTCACCGCAGTCCGGGGGATGTGTCGTCCAGGGGAGAAACCATGATCGAGGCTATCGGCCTCACCAAGCGCTACGGGAAGACGCTGGCGGTGGACAACCTGTCCTTCACCGTCGAGCCCGGTCGGGTCACCGGCTTCCTCGGCCCCAACGGCGCGGGCAAGTCGACCACCATGCGCATGATCCTCGGCCTCGACCGGCCGACCGGCGGCAAGGTGCTGATCGACGGCAAGCCGTACGCGCAGCTGGACCGCCCGCTGCGGGTCGTCGGGGCGCTGCTGGACGCCAAGTGGGTGCACCCCAACCGCTCCGCGCGGGCGCACCTGCAGTGGCTGGCCAAGTCCAACGGCCTGCCCGACCGCCGGGTGGACGAGGTGCTGGACATGGTCGGCCTGGCCAAGGTCGCCAAGCGCCGCGCCGGGGGCTTCTCCCTGGGCATGTCGCAGCGCCTCGGCATCGCGGGCGCCCTGCTGGGCGACCCGAAGGTGCTGCTGTTCGACGAGCCGGTCAACGGCCTGGACCCGGAGGGCATCCTCTGGATCCGCAAGTTCATGCAGAACCTGGCCGCCGAGGGCCGCACCGTGCTGGTGTCGAGCCACCTGCTGTCGGAGATGGCGGTGACCGCCCAGGACCTCGTGGTCATCGGGCGCGGCAAGCTCATCTCGCAGTCCAGCACCACCGAGTTCGTGGAGCGGTCGACCGAGAACACCGTCCGGGTGCGCAGCCCGCACGCGGACAAGCTGGGTGCGATGCTCATCGACAAGGGCTTCACGGTCCGTGAGGACTCCGACGGCTCGCTCACCGTGTCGGGCGCGAGCAGCGACGAGATCGGGGACATCGCGGCGGGCAGCGGCGTGGTGCTGCACGAGCTGAGCCCCCAGCGCGGTTCGCTCGAACAGGCATTCATGCAGCTCACCGGCGATTCTGTGGAGTACCACGCCGAACTCGCCGAGACGGGGAAGTGACCACCGATGACTCTGCTCGCCGTTGAACGGATCAAGCTCTTCACCACCCGCTCGCCGTGGTGGTGCATGTTGCTGGCGCTCGGGTTGACCGTCGGCATCACCGCGATCATCGCGGCCAACTGGAGCGACTCGCCGATGCCCGTGCTGGGCGCGGTGTTCACCCACACGTTCGGGCTCTACGTGGTCATGGTGATGGCCGCGCTCGCGGTCACCACCGAGTACCGCTTCGGCACCATCAAGTCGACGTTCCAGGCCGTGCCGGACCGCATCTCGCCGATGATCGCCAAGGCGGTCGTGGTGGTGCTGCTGTCGGCCCTGGTCGGCCTCGCCTCGGCGTTCGGGTCGTGGGGCCTGAGCTGGGTGCTCGCGGACGACAACTCGCAGCTCGCGCTGACCACCGCCAACGACTGGCGGCACATCGCCGGCGTCGGCCTCGTCTTCGCGGCGGGCGCGCTGCTCGCCCTGGGCGTCGGCGCGCTGGTGCGGCAGACCGCGGGCGCGGTGTCGATCATCCTGGTGTTCGCGCTGGTCGTGGAGAGCGTGGTCGGGTTCATCCCGAACATCGGCGACGACATCCAGAAGTGGATGCCGTTCACCGTGGCCAGCAAGTTCATCTTCGGCGACCCGGACCCGAGCTCGATCCCGGAGGGCGCCGGGCCGCCCGCGATCGGTGAGCTGAGCCCGTGGGGTTCGCTCGCGTACTTCGCCGGCATCGCGCTCGCGATCTACGTCATCTCGCTCGTCGTGGTGAAGCGGCGGGACGCGTAACGCGGACGTCCGCGGCGCCGGCGTCGGGGGTCGGCGCGCGGACAACGGGGGAGAGGGAGGAGCTCGGGTCACCGTTCGGGGGGTGGCCCGGGCTCCTCTGCCCTAGGTTTCGCCACAAGCGTTTGATCGGACGGGAGATGTCATGATCGAAGCGACCGGCCTCACCAAGCACTACGGCAAGACCGTGGCCGTGGACGACCTGTCGTTCACCGTCCAGGCGGGCCGGGTCACCGGCTTCCTCGGCCCCAACGGCGCGGGCAAGTCGACCACCATGCGCATGATCCTGGGCCTGGACGCGCCCACCCGCGGCCGCGTCACCATCGACGGCCAGGACTACCGGTCCCTGCACCAGCCGCTGCGGGTCGTCGGGGCGCTGCTGGACGCCAAGTGGGTGCACCCCAACCGCTCCGCGCGGGCCCACCTGCAGTGGCTGGCCCGGTCCAACCGGATCCCCACCAAACGGGTGGACGAGGTGCTGGACATGGTCGGCCTCACCCAGGTCGCCAAGCGCCGCGCGGGCGGCTTCTCGCTGGGCATGTCCCAGCGCCTCGGCATCGCGGGCGCGTTGCTGGGCGACCCCAAGGTGCTGATGTTCGACGAGCCGGTCAACGGCCTGGACCCGGAGGGCATCCTCTGGATCCGCCAGTTCATGCACCGGCTGGCCGACGACGGGCGCACCGTGTTCGTCTCCAGCCACCTGCTCTCGGAGATGGCGCAGACCGCGCAGGACCTCATCGTGATCGGGCGCGGCAAGCTCATCTCGCAGACCAGCACCGCGCAGTTCATCAAGGACGCCACGGAGGACACCGTGCGCGTCCGCTCGCCGCAGCTGGAGAAGCTGCGCGAGCTGCTGGACGGCCGCGCCCGCATCGCCGAGGCCGCGGCGGCCGACGGCGCGCTGGTCGTGCACGGGGTGGAGCCCGCGTTCATCGGCGAGCTGGCCGCGTCGAACGGCATCACGCTGCACGAGTTGAGCCCGCAACTGGGCTCGTTGGAGGAGGCCTTCATGCAACTCACGAAGGAATCCGTGGAATACCACGCGACCGACTGACCGGACCGGGAAACGGATCGCCGACCGGTCAGAACCGGTCGTTGCGCCAGAAGTCGTCGGACGGTGGCGGTATTTCGGTGATGACCGGCGCGGGCGCCCGGCGGATTCGGCCGCGCCGGGCCAGCAGCAGGCTCACCGCGGTCACCACGACCCCGGCCGCGGTCAGACCGCCGAACGCGACCAGCAGCCGCGTGCCGCCCTCCTCGTCGGTCGGCGGCGCGGGCAGGCTCTCGGCCGACGTCGGCGGCGGTGCGGCCGACGAGGTGCGCGGCGGTGGCGCGAGCGGGTTGCGCTCCACCCGCGGCACGTCGGCGGTCAGCGCGGCGACCGGATCGACCTGGCCGAACCCGGTCACGTCGTCGCGGCCCGGCGCGGTGAGGTCGGTCGCGGTGGTGATCAGCCGGTTCACCACGTTGCCCGCGTCCAGCTCCGGGTAGCGGGCGCGCACCAGCGCCGCCACGCCCGAGACCAGCGCGGTCGCCGCGCTCGTGCCGTCCACCTCGGCGTAGCCGGTGTCCACGACCTTCAGCGGCACGGCGGTGACGATGCGCTGCGCGGGCGCGGCGAGCACGGTCTCCGGGCCGGTGTTGGACTCCGGCCACGGCCCGTTGCCCTGGATCGTGCCGGAGACGGCGATGACGCCCTTGATGTTGGCGGGCGCGCCCACGTGCGCATCGCCGTCGTTGCCGGTGCCGGCGACCACCACGGCGTCGTTGTCGAACGCGTGGTTGACCGCCCGCAGCAGGTCCGGGGTGAGCGTCGCCAGCGAGGTCAGGGACAGGTTGATCACGTCGGCGCCCTGGTCGACGGCCCAGGTCACGCCCTCGGCGACGGACGCGGTGGTGAACTTGTCGCCGTCCGCGCCGACCGAGATCGGCAGGATCTTCGCGCCGGGCGCCACGCCCAGGGCACCGCCGTCCACCGCCCGGCCGGCGATCAAGGTGGCCATCGCGGTGCCGTGGCCGTCGTTGTCCTCGGTGCCGTCCGTGCCGCTCGCCGAGCCGAAGCCCGTGCCGGGCAGCAACGCGCCCGCGAGGTCCGGGCGGGTGTCGTCCACGCCGGAGTCGACCACCGCGACGACCACGCCGTCCCCGCGGCTGGTGGCGTGCGCGGCCTGGACCCCCAACGCGCCGAGGTGCCACTGCTGCTCCTCGATCGTCTGCGCGCGAGCGGTGCCCGGCACGACCATCGCGATCAAGATCGCGGCGACAACCGCTCTCCCCGTCACCGAATTCCCCCTGTGCTCGGGATCACAAATATTCCAAGGCAATCATGTTTCACACTTCTCGATTCGGGCAGTCGGAGTAAGCCGTTCGTTAAGACGTCGTGAACTCCGGCACAGCCCCATGACAAGCGCATCTGAACCGGGTCAGATGGAAAGCGCGAATCGTGAGGTGGGCGCCTGCCCGCACGCGAATTCGGATGTCCCCCGTCAAGGAACCCCCCGGAGGTGAACCCGTGACGGTGCTTGATCCGGACCTGAACGCCGATCACACGTCGGCCCGGTCCAATGAGCCGCTCGGCAAGAGCCTGCCCAGTCAACGCGACCACGCCCTTCGCGTCGAACCGATGTTGGCGTTGGAATGGTCGCACGCGATCGAAGCCGCGGGAGGGGTCGGTGTCGCCGACTCACCCGCGCAGACCCGTCGCGCCTGGATCCACCGGGCCGACGAACAGCAAGTGCTCGCGCTCTTCCGCGCGGTGGGCCCAGACGCACCGGCACCCTGGTGGCTGAGGGCCCTCGACCGGGGCAGGATCGCCTCGCGCGCGGCGGCGTTCGCCCTGGAGGACGAGGTGACCCGGTTGCTGGGCAGCCGACCGGGTTGGGTGTTCGTCCCGTGGGCGACCGAGGGCGAGGTCGGCTACTGGGAGTTCGTGCCGTCCGAGAGCGGCGTGTACGGCCCCGCCGAGCCGACCACCGTGCAGTTCACCGACCGGCACCCCGGTTTCGTGGACCTGCTCCCCGCGCACCGGGGCCACGGTCAGCGCCAACCGATCGAGTACACCCCCGCCGAGCTGCGTCGTCAGATCGAGGACCTGGAGAACATCGCTTAGCGCACCACCTAGGCTGTACGCCCGTGACGTCCAGCCACCAGCGACCGCCGCACCACCGATCCGTCGTCAGCTACGTCCAACGCGGCGAACGGATGACCGTGGGGCAGCAGCGCGCATGGGACCGCCACTGGGAGCGCTTGGGCCACGAGGTCAAGGCGCTCCCGGCCGGTCCCGCGCGCTTCGACGAGTGGTTCGGGCGCGACGCGCCGGTGGTGCTGGAGATCGGCTCCGGGATGGGTGAGACCACCTCCCTGCTGGTCGCCGCCGCGCCCGACGTCAACTACGTGGCCGTCGAGGTCTACAAGCCCGGCCTGGCGCAGCTGCTGCTGCGCGCCGAGGCGCTCGACGTGACCAACCTGCGGGTCCTGCGCGGTGACGCGGTCGACCTGCTCACCGAGCACGTCGAACCCGGCTCGCTCGCCGAGGTGCGGATCTACTTCCCCGACCCGTGGCCCAAGAAGAAGCACCACAAGCGCCGCCTCGTGCAGCCGGAGTTCGTGCACCTCGTCGCGTCGCGGCTGCGGCCCGGCGGCACGCTGCACCTGGCCACCGACTGGGAGGAGTACGCCGAGCAGATGCTCCAGGTGTGCTCGGCCGAGCCGCTGCTGCGCAACCGGCACGACGGGTGGGCGCCGCGGCCGGACTGGCGGCCGGTGACCAAGTTCGAGCAGCGGGCGGTCGAGGAGGAGCGGATCAGCCACGACCTGATGTTCGAGCGGGTCGAACTCACCTGACCGTGTCATAAAGTCACGGGACCGAGCGGACGACGCGGCGACTGCCTGTGGTTTCGTCACCGGATCGGGTGGGATTTGTCGATCACCCGATGTGCCCCGTCTGGCAGTGACGTGTGACACGGGTTCGCAACTACGGTTACCGGCCGTGACCGCAATGGACAACGAAACGATAACGTTCGACGTGGACGCGGCGGAGGGGTTCCTCCGCATGTTCCACATCGCCCACCCCGAGGCAGGCCCCGTCGGACCGCGCCTGGCCCGGGTCCGCGAGGAGGTCGCCGAGACCGGCACCTACCGCCACACGACCCACGAACTGGCCTACGGCGCGCGGATCGCGCTGCGCGACTCCGGCTGGTGCACCAGCGGCGTGCCGTGGCGCCGGCTCAAGGTGCGCGACCTGCGCGGGTTCCGCAACGCCGCCGCCGTGGCCGGCGAGTGCGTCGAGCACCTGCGGCTGGCCACCAACGGCGGCGAGATCCGCCCGCTGGTCACGGTGTTCGCGCCGGACGCGCCCGACGCGCCCGGGCCCTGCATCTGGAACGAGCAGCTGGTCCGGTACGCGGGCCACGGCGACGGCACCGGCGACCGCCGCTACCGGGAGTTCACCGACGCGGTGCAGGGCATGGGCTGGCGACCGCCCGCACCACCCGGCCGCTTCGACCTGCTGCCGCTGGTGGTGGAGACCGCGCACGAGGGCGTGCAGCTGTTCACCGTGCCACCGGACGTGGTGCACGAGGTGGTCCTCGAACACCCCGAGCTGCCCTGGTTCGGCCGACTCGGCCTGCGCTGGCACGCGGTGCCCGTGATCACCAACATGCGGCTGGTCATCGGCGGCGTCACCTACCCCGCCGCGCCGTTCAACTCGTGGTTCGTCGGCTCCGAGATCGGCGCCAGGAGCCTGGCCGACGAGAACGCCTACGGCGCCGCCCGCCCCGTCGCCGAGGCCCTCGGCCTGGACACGTCCACCGAGCGCTCGCTGTGGCGCGACCGCGCCGTGGTGGAGCTCAACCGGGCCGTGCTGCACTCCTTCGACCTCGCCGCGGTGACCATCACCGACCACCACGCCGAATCGCTGCACCGGTTGTCGTGGCTGCGCTCGCGCCAACGCCACTCCGGCAACCGACCCGCGTTCCGCCTCGACCCGTCGGCCGCCCGCCGCGCCCGCGCGGGCGGCCCGGCCCGCTTTTCCCCCGCCCCCGAGGAAACGACCCAACCCCATTCACCCGGACGACTCGCCGAACTGCTCCGGCGGCGCGTCGAAGGCGCCCGGGGCTGACCCGGGGACAACCCCGATCAGCGCTGGGAATCAACCAGCACGCCGGACAACGCCATCAGGACCAGCACCAGCAGGCCCAACAAGGCACCCGCCCAAGTAGCGACCACTCCGAACATGGTGTTCCTCCGTTCCCCGACTCACCACTCAAGAGTCACCCCGCAATTCGTCATCCGACATCGGCCACTGGTGTGTTTCGGCACGCGTTCGGGTCAGCCTCGCGGTGGATGACCCACCCGACCGGGGTCGGACGCGCCGTCCACCCCGAGGACCTACGGTGGGATCCCGTGGAGAGCACTCACCTCGGGTGGCGGACCCTGCTGCGCCGCCAGTGGCCGCTGGCGTGCGCCCTGCTCTTCTTCCTCGGCGGCGAGGTGCTCGGCGAGGCCGGCTGGTGGCAGTTGCCCGGCACGGCGGTGGTGTGCGCGCTGGCCGTGCTCGCGCCCCGGCGCCCGTTCGACGCCGCGCTGAGCGCCGCCACGGCGGTGGCCGCCTCGTCGGTGGTGCTGCGGGTGCTGGACGTCGCGCCCAAGGTGCCGGCCATCAGCGGTCTGGTGGTCTCCGAGACCGCGGCGGTGATGGCGATCACCGCGGTGGTCGTGCGGCAGGCGCCGCTCGTGCGCGCGGCGGTGGCGGTGGTCGTGCTCGTCGCGGTGGCCGCGGGCACCGGGGCGGTGCGGCCGGACTACTGGTCGCGGTACTGGCCGGACGGCTACCAGGGGCCCGGCCCGTGGCAGCAGGTGGTCGGCGGCGCGGTGCTGCTCGCGCTGTCGGTCGGCACCGGGTTGTACTTCCGCGCCCGCGACCGGGAACGCGCGACCGCCGTGCGGGCCGAGGTCGCGGCGGCGCAGCACGCCGAGCGCATGGCGCTGGCGCGCGAGCTGCACGACGTGGTCGCGCACTACGTGACCGGGATGGTGGTGCACGCGCGGGCGGCGCAGGCCGTGCCGTCGGCCGCGGGTGAGGCGTTGCCGATCATCGTGCGCAGCGGCGACGAGGCGTTGGCCGAGATGCGCCGCCTGGTGGGGACGCTGCGCGACACCGAGGCCGACGCGCCGACCGCGTCCAGCGACCTCGCCGACGACGTGCGCGAGGTGGTGGAGCGGTCCGGTCAGCCGGTGCGGCTGCGGGTCGACCTGCCGGCGCCCGTGCCGCCGTCGTTGGGCCGCTCGGTGCTGCGGTTGGTGCAGGAGTCGTTGACCAACGCCCGCAAGCACGCCGAGGGCGCGTCCTCGGTGGACGTCTCGGTGTCGGTGTCCGACGGCGTGGTGCACGTGCTGGTGGCCGACGACGGGCGGGCGCGGAAGGCGGCGCCGGTCGGCGGGTCCGGTGGCTACGGGTTGGTGGGCATGCGCGAGCGGGTCGAGCTGCTGGGCGGCGAGTTCAGCGCGGGCCGGCGCGCCGACGGCGGTTGGGAGGTGCGGGCCGCCCTGCCCGTCACGCGGTGACGGGTCGGGCCGGCCCGCCGTGGGGTGTCGCGCCGGTCAGCCCGCGGTGGGGTGCGTCGCGGGCAGCTCGGCGGGCAGCGGGTAGGTGAAGGTCGGTGCCGGGTCCTCCAGCGAGAGGTGGCGATCGGTCACCGGCCGGCGCGGGCGGGGGCCGCGGTCCTGGTCCGGGATGCTCGGCCGGTAGTCGCCGAGCCAGGTGGTGACGTCGCCGGTGAGCCGGGCGTTCTCCTCGTGCAGCCGGCGGACCTGGTGCTCCAGCTGGGCGATCCGCGCCTCCGCGTCGCGGTGCACCCGGACCACCGCCCACAGCATCTCGTACGCGCTCGACTCGCGGTCCCGGGACGGGCCCTCGTCGGCGGGGTCCTCGTCGGCGGGTGTGCCGGGCCGCGGCACCTCGACCGGTGTGCCGGCCGGCGCGATCCCGCACGCGGGCTCCGGCACGATCTGCGGCGCGCTCCGGGGCACGGGCAGGCCGTGCTTGCGCGCCCACTCCGGGCCGCCGATCAACGCGGTGGTGACGTCCTCGACGGCCGGGTCCAACCAGCTCGGCCGCGGTGCGTCGGTCGCCTCCCCGGTGACCAGGCCGTGCAGGTGGCGCGCGGTCGCGAGCACGTCGGGCACGTGCCGCACCGGCACGGCGGCGTGGATCAGGTCGGCCAGCCGCTCCCACGGCGGCACGCTGTCGGCCTTCGCGTGCACGCCGATCCAGCGCGTCACCTCGGCCCGGACCGCGCCCAACGACCGGCCTTGGGCCCAGTGCCCGGGCGTGCGCGCCGCCCGCCGGAGCACCCGCCGGTACGCGGTGCCCATCCGGCCGTGTTCATCCACCAGGTGCACCAACAGGAACAACGCGAGCCAACGACGTTCCCGCGACAGGCCCGGGTCGGAGAAATCAGCCTCCGACCGCAGGACGTCCACCGCGGGCTGGCCCTTGCCGCGCCGCTCGCCGCACCGACCACCTACACCGCCACGAGCCACTGCCACTCCTTCGCCGGATCAGGGGGACGACCACCTCTTCCAACTTTTCGGAGATTACGTCCACCTGGCGGGTGAACACCGCCCAAGAAGGTCAAACCCACTGTTCGGGTTACGACCCGACGCGTGCGCCGACACGTTGTGTGTCGCTCGATCGGGTGCGGCAGGATCGGGGGCATGTCGCTGCGCCTGCACGCCCCCGTCGTCCTGCCCTGCGATCCCGCCTGCACCGTCCTGCGCGACGCCGTGGTCGACGTCGTCGACGGGCGCGTCACGCACGTCGGCGCGGAGGCCGACGCGCCGGAGTTCACCGGCGAGGTCCGCCGGTTGAGCGGGATCCTGCTGCCCGGTCTGGTGAACACCCACGCGCACAGCCCGATGGTGCTGCTGCGCGGGCTGGGCGGTGACCTGCCGCTGCTGCGCTGGCTGCGCGAGGCGATGTGGCCCGCCGAGGCGAAGATGAAGCCCGAGGACATCCGGGTCGGCATGCTGCTCGGCGCGGTGGAGATGCTCCGCAACGGCGTGACGACCAGCGCGGAGATGTACTTCCACGGCGAGCAGCTCGCGGACGCGGTGCTGGCCGCCGGGTCCCGGGTGCTGTTCGGTGCGGCGATCATGGACCTGCCCGGGATGCCGTGGCGGCCGATGACCGACGAGATCACCCGGTGGATCGACGCCGACGGGCTGCGGTTCGGGCCGGACGAGCGGATCGAGCTGAGCTACGGGCCGCACTCGGCGTACATCCTGACGCCGCAGGCGCTGGGCGAGATCGCCGGCGAGGCGCGTGACCGCGGTGCGCTGGTGCAGGTGCACGTGGCGGAGTCGGAGGAGGAGGACCTGGAGCAGCGGGCCTCGCACGGCTCCGTGCCGCGGCTGCTGGAGCAGGCCGGCGTGCTGGGCGGGCGGGTGCTGTCGGCGCACTCGGTGCACCTGTCGCCGGAGGACGTGGCCATCTACGCCAAGCACGGGGTGGGGATCGCGCACTGCCCCGGTTCGAACACCAAGCTGGCGTCCGGCATCGCGCCGCTGCGGTCCTACCTGGACGCGGGGGTCGCGGTCGGGTTGGGCACCGACGGGCCGGCGTCCAACGACGACCTGGACCTGTTCGAGGAGGCCAGGCTGGCCGCCCTGCTCGCCCGGGTGACCACGCGGGACGCGACGGCGATGCGTGCGGCGGACGCGTTGCTGCTGGCCACGCGCGGTGGGGCGGCGGCGTTGGGCCGGGACGACCTGGGCGCGTTGGAGCCGGGCCGGTGGGGCGACGTCGTGCACGTGGACGTGGACGACCCGGCGTTCGCCACCGGGCTGGACGCGCCGGACGAGCAGGTGCTGGCGAACCTGGTGTGGGCGTCGGGCACGCGGCGGGTCAAGGACGTGTGGGTGGCGGGCAAGCAGGTGGTGGCCGACGGCGAGACCACGAACGTGGACCGGCAAGCGGCGCAGGCCGGCGTGCGCGAGGTGGCCGCCCGGCTGCGGTAGTCAGCCGGTGCGCGGCCGGGGTCGGACGACGATCTCGGTGAAGTGGGCGTCGTCGCCCGCGTGCACGGCGGTGGCGACGGCGCGGGCGACGGAGTCCGGGTGCAGGTACAGGTGCGGCTGGTAGTCGCCGTTCTCCTGGTCCCGGACGCCGCGCTGCATGTCGGTGTCGACGCGTCCCGGGTGGACGGACGTGACGCGGAGGTCCTCCTCCTCGGCGCGCAGGGCGTCGCCGAAGGCGCGGAGGGCGAACTTGCTCGCCGCGTAGACGCCCCAGTCGGGGTTGACCCGCAGGCCCGCGCCGGAGTTGATCAGCACCACGTGGCCGCGCGCGGCGCGCAGGAGGGGCAGCGCCAGCCGGGTGAGCTCGGCGACGGCGACGACGTTGAGGTCGAGGGTGCGGCGCCAGACGTCCGCGGTCGCCTCGGCGAGCGGGCCGAGTTCGGCGATGCCGGCGCTGTGCACGAGGACGTCCAGCCGGGTGAGGCGGGCGACGGCGGCGGCCAGGGCGTCGGCGTCGGTCAGCTCCACCGGCCAAGGGCGGGCGGACCCCAACGACCCGGCCAGCTCGGCCAACGCGCCCTCGTCCCGACCACCGAGCACCAGGTCGTGCGTGGGGGCGAGGGCACGGGCGACCGCCGCACCGATACCGCGCGACGCCCCCGTGATCAGGGCAACGGGTCGACTCATGCCCGAACCCTAACCGCGCGTGTCCCACGTTCGGGACACGCGCGGGGGTGAGTGGGGGGCCCGGCGCTCGGCGCGAGCCCCCCACCTCGGGATCAGCCGCAGATGCGGCCCTTGTCCTTCTTCCACACCGCGACCACGGACGGGCGGGGCTGGGAGGTGCCGCCGTCCGGCCAGTGCGACAGCGGGTTCCCGGCCGACGCGCCGTCGATCTCGCCGGGGTGCTGCACGGCCACGAGCACGAAGTCGTCCTCGACGACCGGGCCGCACGTCTCGGCGCCCTTCGGCACGGTGAGGAACTGCTTCACCCGGCCGCGGTACGGGCCCTCGACCGGCACCGCGAACAGGCCGTCGTTGGACTTCAGGGCGTTGCCGTCGGTGGAGATCCACAGGTTGCCCCGCGCGTCGAACGCGACGTTGTCCGGGCACGAGATCGGCGAGACCTGGGTCTTGTCGTAGCCGCCGAAGTACGTGTCGGGCGAGGTCGGGTCGCCGCACACCAGCAGCAGCTTCCAGGAGAACGACGTGGCGGTGTTGTCGCCGCGGCGCTCCTCCAGCTCCAGCACGTGCCCGTGCCGGTTGTTCAGCCGCGGGTTCGGCTCGGTCGCGCCTTCCTTGCCCGCCTTGCCGCGGTCGGTGTTGTTGGTCAGCGCCGCGTACACCCGGCGGTTGCGCGGGTTCGGCTCGACGTCCTCGGGGCGGTCCATCTTGGTCGGGCTGACGGCGTCCGCCGCGAGCCGGGTGAAGACGTAGACCTCCTCGGCGGTGAAGCCGGGCACGAACGACCGGTCGCCGGCGGCCAGCCTGATCCACTCGCCCGAGCCGTCGAACTCGCCGTCGGCGGGCAGCTTGCCGGTGCCGTCGATCTCGGCGGCCGGGCTGTCGCCGGTGAAGCGGGCGACGTAGAGCGTGCCCTTGTCGAGCAGCTTCTTGTTGTGCTCGCGGGCGTGCTTGCTGTTGCCCGGCTTGAACTTCTCGTCGGAAACGAACTTGTACATGTAGTCGAAGCGCTCGTCGTCACCCATGTACGCGACCACGCGGCCGTCGCGGGCGATGATCACGTTCGCGCCCTCGTGCTTGAATCGGCCCAGCGCGGTGTGCTTGACCGGGGTCGAGTCCGGGTCGAGCGGGTCGATCTCGACGACCCAGCCGAACCGGTTGACCTCGTTGGGCTCCTGGGCCACGTCGAACCGCTTGTCGAACCGCTCCCACTTGCGGGTGGACGCCGCGCCGGACAGGCCGTAGCGGGCGAGCCGCGCCTTGGCCACCGGGTCGGTGACCGAGCCCGCGTTGGCGAAGTACTGGTTGAAGTTCTCCTCGCCGGACAGGATCGTGCCCCACGGGGTGACGCCGCCGGCGCAGTTGTTGAGCGTGCCCAGCACCTTCGTGCCGGTCGGGTCGGCCGAGGTCTTGAGGTGCGCCGAACCCGCCGCCGGGCCGGTGACCTTGAACTCCGTGGTCGCGGTGACGCGCCGGTTGTAGCGCCGGTCCACCTTGGGCACGAGCTTGCCGCTGCGCCGGTCCCGCTCGACCAGCACGACCGACATGCCGTGCGCGGCCCAGGCGATCTCGGTCTGCTCACGGGTGGGGTTGGCCGCGTCCCAGTTCTTGAACAGGAACTCCTCGGAGGTGTACTCGTGGTTGGCCACGAGCACCCACTGGTCGTGCCTGCCGACCGGCACCAGGCCGACGAAGTCACAGTTGTAGCCGAACTGCTTCGCCTGCGCCGCCGGGCTCTGGCGGTCGAAGTCGAACGCGGGCGCGCCGGGCACCACCGGGTCGCCCCAGCGCAGCACGACGCCCTGCTCGTAGCCCTCGGGCGTGACGACGCGGTCCTCGGTGTTGGGCGCGACGGCGGCGAAGTTCAGGCCGTCCCGGCGCCGCCCGCCGCCCAGGTCGAGGTCGATCTCGACCTCGGGCTTCGCGGCGGCGCTGCCGGCACCGACCAGCCCGACACCCGCGCCCGCGACGGCCAGGACGGCGCCCGCCTTCAGCAGGCCGCGCCGACGCACGACCTCGCCGACGACGTCACCGAAGTAGGCGTTGCCGGACGTGTTGGGCGCCTCGTGCGCGCACGCGTCGCCGCAGCGGTACTTGCAGGTGATCGCCGAACGCCCGAGGGGGTGGTTGGGCAGCAGGGGCAGCAGGCGCCGCCCCCGATCGGTGGATGAGGACACGCGGACCTCCGATATCGCTCAGTGGGAACCGGGCGACCGTAAGAGGGCAACTCCTCCGACAGCGGACTTCGAGGTGAACGCGAGGCGAACACCTCGATCGTCACCCACTCGCAATCCCCTGCTCGCACCCCGTGTGGTCGTGCGGTCGCGGACGGCGACCGGGCGGGCGAAGACGGCGATGAGCACTACGGTCGGGGGTGTGGACTCGGTGGTGTTCGACCTCGACGGCGTGCTGGTGGACTCCGAGCGGATGTGGGACGAGGTGCGGCAGGCCTTCGCCGCCCGGCACGGCGGCACGTGGCCGCCCGCCGCGACCCGGGCGATGCAGGGCATGAGCACGCCCGAGTGGGCGGCGTACCTGGTGGCCGAGGTGGGCGTGCGGCTGACCCCGGCGCGGGCGGCGGCCGGCGTGATCGGCGAGATGGCCGAGCGCTACGCCGAAGGCCCGCCCGTGCTGCCGGGCGCGGTGGACGTCGTGCGCGAGGTGGCGTCCCACTACCCGGTGGCCATCGCCAGCTCGTCCCCGCCGGTGCTGATCAAGTCGTTCCTCGCCGCGACCGACCTGACCGACGTGGTCCGGGTGGCCGTCTCCAGCGAGCAGGCGGGAGCCGGCAAGCCCGCGCCGGACGTGTACCTGCTGGCCACCTCGAAGCTGGGCGCCGACCCCACCCGCAGCGCGGCGGTCGAGGACTCGACCAACGGCCTGCGCGCCGCCCTGGCCGCGGGCATGACCGTCTACGCCGTGCCGAACCCCCACTTCCCCCCGGACCCGGCGGTGTTGGCGCACGTCACCGTGTTGCGCGAGCTCTCGGACCTGCCCGCGGCGCTGCCCACGCCCTAGCGTTGGGCCCATGGAGCGACGAGTTGCGGTGGTCACCGGTGCGGCGCAGGGGATCGGGGCGCGGGTGGTCGAGGTGTTGCGGGAGGACGGGTACGAGGTCGTCGGGTTCGACCTCGTGGAGACCGACGGCGGGGTGGTCGGGGACGTGTCGTCGCCCGACGACGTGGCCAGGGTGGCCGAACGGGTCGGGGAGCGGGTGGACGTGCTGGTCAACAACGCCGGGATCGCGGGGATCGCGCCGTTCGAGGACACGTCACCGGAGTTGTGGCACCGGATGCTGGCGGTGAACCTCACCGGGCCGTTCCTGCTCACGCAGGCGTTGGGGCGGTCGATGCTGGCGCGCGGCCGGGGGGCGGTGGTCAACATCGCGTCCGTGGCCGGGCTGCGCGGGGTCGCGGACCGGGCCGCCTACAACACCACCAAGCACGGGTTGATCGGGATGACGCGCACGCTCGCCGTGGAGTGGGGCGGGCGCGGGGTCCGGGTCAACGCGGTGTGCCCCGGCTGGGTGAAGACCGAGATGGACGTCGAGTCGCAGGCGGGCGGGCACTACGGTGACGGCGACATCACCGACCACGTGCCGATGGGCCGGTTCGCGACGCCCGACGACATCGCCCAGGCCGTCGCCTTCCTGGCCGACCCGGCCCGCAGCGGGTTCGTCAACGGCGTCGCCCTGCCGGTGGACGGCGGGTGGACCGCCGACGGGTCGTGGCAGTCGCTGCGGCTCTCCAAGCGCTGAGCACGCCCCCGCACCCGGCGCGAGCACGGGCCGGGTGCGGGGGCGCGGGTGTCAGCGCTCGACGTCGCCGCGGATGAACGCCTCGACCGCCTCGTGCGCCTCGGAGTCCGAGTACTGCACGGGCGGCGACTTCATGAAGTACGACGAGGCGGACAGGATCGGGCCGCCGATCCCCCGGTCCAGCGCGATCTTCGCCGCACGCACCGCGTCGATGATGATCCCCGCCGAGTTCGGCGAGTCCCACACCTCCAGCTTGTACTCCAGGTTCAGCGGCACGTCGCCGAACGCCCGGCCCTCCAGCCGCACGTACGCCCACTTGCGGTCGTCCAGCCACGCCACGTAGTCGGACGGGCCGATGTGCACGTTGCGCTTGCCGAGGTCGCGGTCGACCTGCGAGGTCACCGCCTGCGTCTTGGAGACCTTCTTGGACTCCAGCCGCTCCAGCTCCTTCATGTTCAGGAAGTCCATGTTCCCGCCCACGTTGAGCTGCATGGTGCGGTCGAGCTGCACGCCGCGGTCCTCGAACAGCTTGGCCAGCACGCGGTGCGTGATGGTGGCGCCGACCTGCGACTTGATGTCGTCGCCGACGATCGGCACGCCCGCCGCGCGGAACTTCTCCGCCCACTCCGGGTCGGAGGCGATGAAGACGGGCAGGGCGTTGACGAACGCCACACCGGCGTCGATGGCGGCCTGCGCGTAGAAGCGGTCCGCCTCCTCCGAGCCGACCGGCAGGTACGACACCAGCACGTCGGCCTCGGCGTCGCGCAGCGCCCGCACCACGTCCACCGGCTGCTCGTCGGACTCCTCGATGGTCTCCCGGTAGAACTTGCCGAGACCGTCGAGCGTGTGCCCGCGCTGCACGGTGACGCCGAGCGGCGGCACGTCGGCGATCTTGATCGTGTTGTTCTCGCTCGCCCCGATGGCCTCGGACAGGTCCGCGCCGACCTTCTTGGCGTCCACGTCGAACGCGGCGACGAACTCGATGTCGCGCACGTGGTAGTCACCGAACCGGACGTGCATCAGACCGGGCACGCGGGTGCTCGGGTCGGCATCGCGGTAGTAGTGGACGCCCTGCACCAGCGACGCCGCGCAGTTGCCGACCCCGACAATGGCCACTCGAACGGTGCGGCGGTTGTCGCCCATGCCGAGTCCTCCTTGTTTCTTCCGTGCTCGTATTCGGGGGGTTATTGGTCCCGCTCGCGCTGTTCGGCCTGCTCATGGGCGATCAGCTCGTTCAACCACCGCACTTCGCGCTCGGTGCTCTCCAGCCCGAGCCGGTGCAGCTCCCGGGTGTACCGGTCGATGCGCTCGCTGGTGGCCGATAATGAGGTGCGCAGCCCTTCGCGGCGCTCCTCGACCCGCCGCCGGCGGCCTTCCAGGATGCGCATCCTGATCTCGGCGGGCGTCCGGGAGAAGAACGCCAGGTGGACGCCGAACGAGTCGTCGTCCCACGTCTGCGGACCCGCGTTGACCAGCAGTTCGGCGAACCTCTCCTTGCCCTCGGCGGTGAGCTTGTAGACCTTGCGCGCCCGGCGGGCCCAGCGGGCCGAGTCCTCCTCGGGCACTTCCTCGACGATGAGGCCGCCGCGTTGCAGCTTGCGCAACGTGGGGTACAGCGTCCCGTAGGAGAACGCGCGGAACGCCCCCAGCAACTCGTGCAAGCGCTTGCGCAGCTCGTAGCCGTGCATGGGCGCTTCGTGCAGCAGGCCGAGGACCGCGAACTCCAGCACGTAGCACCTCCTCGCTCAGGTGAGCGCCGATGGGTGAGCTGAGTATATCGGTGCGATACATCCGCGCACGCCTATGCCGTGTCGCGTGGCACACAACCACCCCTGCCTTCGGCCCACTGCCCTGAACGGCCCATCGGTGGGCTTGGGGCGGCACGTACTCTGGTCGTCGTGTCGACCCAACGCCAGGTCGTGGACTACGCCTTGCAGCGCCGTGCGCTGCTGGCGGAGGTCTACGCGGGCCGAGTGGGCACGATGGAGGTCTGCGACGCGAGCCCGTACCTGCTGCGGGCCGCGAAGTTCCACGGCCGGCCGAGCGAGGTGACCTGCCCGGTCTGCCGCAAGGAACCGCTGACCCTCGTGTCCTGGGTCTACGGCGACGAGCTCAAGCACGCGGCCGGATCCGCGCGCACCGTCGATGAGCTGGCCCGCATGGCGACCCTCTTCGAGGAGTTCACCGTGTACGTGGTCGAGGTTTGCCGCACATGTAGTTGGAACCACCTGGTGCAGTCATACGTCCTGGGAACGCGTGGCCTGAACTCTCGCAAGCCGCGCAGGAGGACCGCGGCGGAGTGAACCTGCTCCGGCCACGGGCGCCGCTCCGGCGAGGAGCAGCGGCGTACGACCACCGAACCGCGTGCAAGGGCACGCCGGTCTGGGAGGCCATTTCGTGAACGACCAGCATGACGACAGGCATCGTGGCGGGGAGCCGCAGTGGCCGACCGGGGAGGACCCGGACGGCGGCGGGCACCCACCACGTCACGGCGCCGGGGATCAGCCGGAGCGTCCGAACACCCCACCAGGTGGTTTCGCGCGCGCTCCCGGCGACGGCCCCCGGCACGGCACCCCACCGGGCGGGTTCTCCCGCCCGGGGACGCCGCCGGGAGGCATCCCGCAGTCCGGCGGCACCCCGCCCGGCGGCCTGCCGCGAGGTGGGCAGCCGCCACGCAGGCCGGCCGGACCCGGTGGTCCGGGCGGACCCGCGGGTCCCGTGCCGAACGGCAGGCCCGGCGGCCCGCCCCCGGCCGGTCCCGGCCCGCGTCCCGGCGGTCCGGGCAGCCTCGACGGCCTCGGTGTCGCGGGCAGCGTGCCCGGCGGCCCGCCGCAGCGTCCGAACACTCCTCCCGGCGGCGTGCGCCGACCCGGAGGCCCGGTGCCGCCCGGCGGCCGTCCCCCGGTAGCCGGTCCCGGCGGTCCGCGCCGACCCGGAGGTCCCGGCGGCCCCGCGGGCCCGGCCGGCGCCCAGCGGCGTCCCGGCGAGGAGCCGACCGACCTGCTGCCGCCCGTGTACCAGACCACGCCCCGCGAGCCCGAGCTGCTCACGCACCGCGAGGACGAGGTCGAGCTCGAACCGTTCTACGACGACGAGTACGACGAGGAGCTGACCGAGGAGGAGGCCCGCGCCGTGCGTCGCAAGAAGGTGTGGCGCCGCGTGCGCCGGACCACCTACGTGGCCCTCGGGCTGATGCTGCTGGCGCCCGTCGTCGCGTTCGCCATCGCCTACCAGGTGGTGGAGGTGCCGAACCCCGAGGCCGTCGCGGCCTCGCAGGGCAAGGCGATCACGATCCTCTACGCCGACGGCACCGAGATGACCAAGTACGCCCCGGGCGACGCGAACCGCAGCATGGTCAAGTACGAGGACCTGCCGGACTCGATCAAGCACGCGGTGTTCGGCGCGGAGGACCCGACGTTCATGACGAACGTCGGCTTCGACCTGACCGCCATCGCCCGCGCGGGCTGGTACCAGCTCAAGGGCGAGCAGAGCGGTGGCTCCGGCCTCACCCAGCAGTACGTCAAGGAAGCCACCGACCAGGCCGACATGACGTTGACCCGCAAGTTCACCGAAGCCGTCACCGCGTACAAGATGTCGCAGCAGCAGGACAAGGAAGACATCCTGACCGCGTACTTGAACACGGTGTACTTCGGCCGGGGCGCCTACGGCATCAAGACCGCGGCGAAGGCCTACTTCGGCGTGAACGAGCTGAAGGACCTGACCCACGCGCAGGCCGCCCTGCTCGCGGGCATGGTGCAGAACCCGAGCCGCTCGGAGCAGCAGGCGTACCGGGAAGAGCGCTGGACCTACGTGATGAACCAGATGCTCGAGTACAAGTGGATCGACCAGAGCTACCGCGAGACCACGCCGTTCCCGACGCCCGTCGAGCAGGCCGACCAGTCCGGCCTGAGCGGGACCCGCCTGCACATCCGCGAGCAGGTCCTCCAGGAGATGGCCAAGGTCGAGTGGGACGTCGAGAAGGCGCAGAAGGTCGGCGTGACCGTGCACACCACCATCGAGCCGCCGAAGCAGCAGGCGGCCGAGGAGGCGGTGGCCGACATCATGGGCCCGCAGCCCAAGGAGCTGAGGTCGTCGCTCACCGCGATCGACCCGCAGTCGGGTGCGGTGCGGGCGTACTACGCCGGCGCGGACGGCACGGGCCTGGACTACGCGACCAACACGCTCCAGGAAGCCGGGTCGTCGTTCAAGCCGTTCGACCTGGTGGCCGCGCTGAAGGCGGGCAAGGGCCTCGGCTCGACCTACGACGGCCGCTCGCCGAAGACGTTCAAGCTCGGCGGCACCAACATCACCATCCGCAACGCCTCGGACTCGGGCAACACGTGCGGTGAGAAGTGCCCCATCCGCGAGGCGATGCGGATGTCGCTGAACACCGTGTTCTACGAGATGGTGATCGAGATCGGCACCAAGCCGGTCGCCGACGCCGCCATCGCCGCGGGCATCCCGCCGACGGTCGAGGTCCAGGGCCAGAAGAAGGACCTGCTGGTCGGCGAGAACGGCGGACCGCCCAACGTCGGTATCGCGATCGGCGGTGGTGAGGCGCAGGTCCGGCCGTTCGACATGGCGTCGGCCTACGCCACGTTCGCCGCGCGCGGCACCTACCACGAGCCGTTCTTCATCTCGAAGATCACCAACGCCGAGGGCAAGGCGGTCTACCAGCACGTCGACGTGTCCCGGCCGGCGTTCGACCCGGACCCGCAGAAGAACCAGGACATCGCCGACAACGTCACCGAGTCGCTCAAGCCCGTCCTCACGTACTCGAAGATCCCGTGCGCGGGTCGCGAGTGCGCGGGCAAGACCGGCACGCACGAGCTCCCCGACGACGCCAGCCAGAACTCGAAGGCCTGGATGGTCGGCTACACGCCGTCGCTGTCCGCGTCGGTGTGGGTGGGTCGCGACGAGGGCAACGTGGCGTTGAAGGACGCCAAGGGCAACCCGGTCTTCGGTGGTGGCCTGCCCGGTCAGGTCTGGAAGCGGTTCATGGACAAGGCCCTGGCGGGCACGCCCCCGGAGCCGTTCCCGAAGCCGCGCAAGCTCAACCAGTTCGACAACCCCGCGCCGACGACCACGACGACCACGACGACGACCACGAACAAGCGCGACGAGGACAACCGGACGACGACGACCGACCCGACGACGACCCGGACCCAGCCCAGCTCGACGACTCGCACGCCCCGGCCGTGCGTGGGCATCGCCTGCCCGCCCACGACCACCACGTCGACGGACGAGAACGCGCCCGATCCGGGCATCGGCAACGGCGGCTCACCACCGACGGGTTAGCACCGTAGCCACGCGGAGGGCCCGACCCGGCAGCACGCCGGTTCGGGCCCTCCGCCGTTCGCGGGCCCGAAGCCGGCGGCGGGACATGGGCGGACCTCACAACCGCTGTTGACCAGTGCCCGTAGCATCCGTCCCCGTGGCCAGCCCTTCGCAGCACTCGCAGGCGAACGCCGACAGCCCTGCGGCGAACACCGACGACCCGCAGGTGAACGCCGACGACACCGTCTCGCTCGGCCCCGACGAGCGGGTCAACCCGACCTGGACCGAACCGCTGGCCCGGACGGCGAGCAAGCCGCTGGGCGGTCCGGTCGGCCGGCACGCGTCGGTCGGCAGGCAGTGGTTCTGGACGCCGCTGCGCGTGGTGCTGCTGTTCGCGGTCGTCACGCTGGCGCTGTCGTGGTTCCAGAAGTCGCCGTGCATCCAGCAGTACGTGGACGACAACGGCGTGGTGCAGCTCGACTGGCGGGGCAGCAAGCAGTTCACCGCGATGTGCTACTCCGACACCGTGCCGCTGTACACGGCGGAGCGGTTGGACAAGCCGGACACGTTCCCCTACAAGACGTCGTGGGTGGACGACGAGGGCAAGCCGACGGCGCACGTGCGGTACATGGAGTACCCCGTGCTGACGGGCATGTTCCAGCTGCTCAACGCGCGCATGGCGCAGGGCTGGACGGCGATCGCCGCGTCCGGGTGGCTGCCGAACCCCATGACGGTGATCGTGTACTTCAACATCACCGCGCTGTGGCTGGCGCTGGCCTGGCTGGTGACCGCGTACGCGGTGGCGCAGCTGGCCAGGCGACGACCGTACGACGCGGTGCTGGTGGCGGTGTCGCCCCTGGTGATCGTGCACGCGTTCACCAACTTCGACACGCTGGCCACGGCGTTCGCCACGGCGGGCATGCTCGCGTGGGCGCGCAAGAACCCCGTGCTGGCGGGCGTGCTGCTGGGGTTGGGCGGCGCGGCCAAGCTCTACCCGCTGTTCCTGCTGGGACCGTTGCTGCTGCTGTGCTGGCGGTCGAACCGGCTGCGGGCCGGGTTCACCACGCTGGGCGCGACGCTGGCGACGTGGGCGCTGGTGAACGCGCCGATCGCGTGGCTGTACCCCGACGGGTGGCGTGAGTTCTTCCGGCTGAACACCGAGCGCGGGGTCGACCCGGACTCGCTCTACAACGTGGTCGCGCAGTGGACCGGGTGGCAGGGCTTCGACCCGGGGCTGCTGCACGGGCAGGCGCCCGAGGTGTTGAACACGGTAAGCGCGGTGCTGTTCCTGGTGTGCTGCGCGGCGATCGGGTTCGTGACCATGTCCGCGCCGCGGCGGCCCCGGTTCGCGCAGCTGGCGTTCCTCGTGGTGGCCGCGTTCCTGCTGACGAACAAGGTGTGGAGCCCGCAGTACTCGCTGTGGCTGGTGCCGCTGGCGGTGCTGGCGCTGCCGCGGTGGAAGCCGCTGCTGGCGTGGATGGCGGTGGACGCGCTGGTCTGGGCGCCGCGGATGTTCTTCTACCTCGGTGAGGACAACAAGGGGCTGCCCATCGACTGGTTCCTCGGCGCGGTGGTGGCGCGGGACGTCGCGGTGATCGTGCTGTGCGCGATGATCGTGCGCGAGATCTACCGGCCGGAGCTGGACAAGGTGCGCCAGGCCGGTGACGACGACCCGTGCGGCGGCGTGGTCGACGGCGCGCCGGACCGGTTCGCGTGGCGGTTCAAGCGACGCCCCGACGCCGGTGCCGACGCCGCCGTCGGCGCCGGCTCCCGGGCCGGCTAGGCGGTGGTCGTGGGCGCGGGCCGTCGGCGGCGGGAGAACTTGCGGTCGGTGAAGGTGACCTCCGACTTCAGGAACACCAGGAACAACGCCACCAGCAGGGCGGCCCGGCCCCACACGCCGATCACCACGGCCTGCGCCGAGAACCCGTCGTAGATGCCCGACGGCTCGCCGAACTCGATCGCGTAGTACCAGCGGAAGATGCCCACGCCCATGGCGAAGTCCGCCGCGAAGTAGGCCGCCACCCAACCCCAGTTCACCCGCAGCAGCACGAACATCGGCACCAGCCACAGCGTGTACTGCGGCGAGTGCACCTTGTGCAGCAGCAGGAAGCCGCACAGCATCGCGGCCGACACCGGCACCCACGGGTAGCTGCCCTCGCGCTGGAACCGCCGCCACCCGAGCCAGCACGCCAGCCCGAACGAGACCAGGATCCCGACCGGCGACAGCACGCCGACCAGCGACTGCATCGTGTCGTCGGGCATGAACGGCCGCATCGACCAGAACCAGACCGAGTTCGTGGTGATGTCGACCCGCCGCAGGCCCTGGAACGCGAACGACGCCTTCCAGCCCTCCAGCCCGGCCACCACGAACGGCAGGTTGATCAGCACCACCGTCACCACGGACGCCAACGCGACCTTCACCGCGCCCGCGACGTCGTACCGGGCACCGCGCGGCAACGACCGCCCGCCCGGACCACCGGTCAGCACGTACAGGCACAGCGGCAGCACGAAGATCGCCGGGTAGATCTTGAACGCGAACCCGATGCCCAGCAGCACCGACGCGACCACGGCGCGGTCAACCAAGGGCCGCTCGCGCCGCCCCCAGCCCCGGTGCACCACGTACACCGCCGCCACCGCGCAGAACACGACCGGCAGGTCCCAGTTGTGGAACGCGTAGAGCACCATCGGCGGGCCGAGCGCCCAGATCAGCGCGCGCCACCGGCTGAGCTTGCCGAGCAACCACCCGGTGGCCAGCCCGAACGGCGCCATCAGCAACGCCGAGAACAGCAGGAACGCCGCGTCGGTCTGGGCGAAGATCGCACCGGCCCAGATCATCAGCCCGGTCAGCACCGGGTACTCGACCACGCCGCCGACCAGCACGCCCTTGCTGTTGATGCTGCCGTGCACGTACGGGAACACGTGCCGGTCCACGTCACGGCCGATCCACAGGTGCTGGATGTCGGAGTAGCAGACCTCGGCCTTGTTGCGCGCCTCGTAGTCGGGCGCGCTGCGGCCCCACTGGTCGAACTCCGGCCCGGTGCAGCGGTCCTTGTTGAGGAAGCCGACGAACATCGTCAGCCCGCACAGGAGGACGACCGCGGCGAGCGCGACCCGACCGAACCGCGGCAACCGCGACCCGGCGTCCGCGCGCTCCGGCACGGCCACCACCTCCCGTGTCACGCTCATCGGCCCAGGTGCTCGCGGAGGAACGCGATGTCCTCCGCTTGCCCTTCGTCCGGTGTCTCGACCAGCACCGGCGAGCCCGCGGCGGCAGCCACCGCGACCAGCTGCTCGGGGTCGATCTTGCCGGACGCGATGTTGGCGTGCCGGTCGCGCGAGGAGCCGAACTCGTCGCGCGAGCTGTTGAGGTGGACCAGGTCGACGCGCCCGGTGATCGCCTTGACCCGGTCCACGATGCCGACCAGGTCCTCGCCGGAGGCGAACGCGTGGCAGGTGTCCAGGCAGAACCCGGCGTCGAACTCGCCGACCGCGTCCCACAGCCTGCCGAGCATGTCGAACGTGCGGGCCATGGCGTTCTCGCCGCCCGCGGTGTTCTCGATCAGGATCGGGACCGCGAAGCCTCCGCCGTCGGCCTGCCGCTCGAACATCTTCCGCCAGTTCGCGATGCCCTCGTTCGGGTCCTCGCCCTTGGTGACGTGCCCGCCGTGCACGATCAGGCCCTTGGCGCCGACCTTCGCCGCCGCCTCGGCGTGCTGGAGCACGATCTTGCGCGACGGGATCCGGATGCGGTTGTTGAGCGACGCGACGTTGGCCAGGTACGGCGCGTGGATGAAAACGTCCAGGTCAGAGGCCAGCAACCCATCGGTCTGGGGGTGCGGCTTGGGCGCCTTCCACCCCTGCGGGTCGGCGAGGAAGAACTGGACCACGTCGGCACCGCGTTCGACGGCGGCGCCGAGCGGGTCGTCGTCGCGGACGTGGGCCCCGATGCGCATGACTGTGCAGGGTAGTCGGGCGCTGCAACGTCCTGCCGACGGCCGCCGATAGCAAAATTGTCATCAAGGGGGATGACTCGCGTCACCATGAGCACTTAGGCTCGTTACTTGTAAGTAGGAAACGCGAAACGCACGCGGCACGCCCTGGAGGCCCACATGCGGATCCGGCTCACTCGACTGGTGGGCGCGGCGGTCGTCGTGCTCGCGGTCGGCACGGCCGGCGCCGCCGCGGGTTCCGGTTCGGCGGTGGCCGCCGAACCCGTCGTGGTGGGTAGCTGCGCGACGACCGTGCAGGGTGTGCCGGGCACGCCGGTGGCGTTGAGCCCGGCCGCGGTGCTCGACCCGGTGGTGCAGCTGATCCGCGCGATCCCGCTGCTCGGGCCGCCGCTCGCGGACCCGTTCCGCCAGGCGTTCTCGGCCCTGCCGCCCATCCCGATCGGCGCCATCCCCACCGGCTCGGGCGTCATCACCGGCGGCGAGATCGCGAACAAGGTCAACGCCGAGCTGGCCAAGCTGCCGTTGCTCGGACCGATCATCGTCACCCTCGCCACGGGCGTGCGCACCGAGCTGACCAAGCTGTGCGGTGTCACCGTGCAGGGCGTCAACAACGCCGCCGCGCCCGTCCAGGACGGGTCGAAGGCGATCGCGGACGCCTCGCAGCAGGCGACCGGGCAGCTGCCCGGCCTGCCGGGTCTGCCGGGCGGGCAGCCGTCGCCGAACCCGCCGCCGCAGACCGGCAAGCCCGGCGGCACCCCGGGCAACCCCGGCACCTCGCAGCCCGGCGGCACCCCGGCCGGTCAGACGCCGGTCCAGCACCCCGTCGGCGGCGTCGGCGGGCTGGACGTGCCCCTGTACAGCGCGAACCCGTGGGGCGGCAACTTCGGCCGCGTGCCGCTGTTCAGCTACGGCTCCCTGCCGTTCGCCGTGCCCGGCCAGTACGCGCCGTCGCCCGGTGTGCGCTACGGCGGCGGCCTGAACGGCAACCGGTCCGGTTACGGGTTGCCCGGCGCGGACGACACCGGCGGCGTGCAGACCGCGGGCCGCGCCCAGGCGCTGCCCGGCACCGGCCGGATGGGCGGTGGCGTGGCGTTCCCGCTGCTGCTGGCCGTGCTGCTGCTGTCGTGCGTGACGGGCGCGCTCGTGCGCACCTGGGTGCTGCGCCGAGCGGTCGCCTGACCCGAGCGAGCACCTGACCCAGGCACCCCGACCCGAGTGCTCCGGCCTGGGCCGACGGGCCGCCGCGGGCCGCGCCCCGCACGCCTGTTACCCTCCACGGGTTGCTGACGCGACGACCCTCCTGCCACGGAACGTCCGTGGCCGCCGAGTCCACAGGAGGTGAGTGGTCTTCATGCGTCATTACGAAGTGATGGTCATCCTCGACCCCAGTCTCGACGAGCGCACGATCGCGCCGTCCCTTGACACGTTCCTCAACGTCATCCGCACCACGGGTGGCAACGTGGAGAAGGTCGAGGTGTGGGGCAAGCGCCGACTGAGCTTCGAGATCAACAAGAACCCCGAGGGCATCTACGCCGTCCTCGACCTGATCTCGACCCCCGAAGCGGTGAAGGAACTGGACCGCCAGCTGGGCCTCCAGGAGACGGTGCTGCGGACGAAGGTCATCCGCCGCGAGCCCGCCAAGGCCGCGAAGACCGCCGCGCGCATCGCCGCCAAGGCAGCCGCCAAGGCCAAGGCCTAGGAGCCACCGGAACATGGCAGGCGAGACGACGATCACGGTGGTCGGGAACCTGACCGCCGATCCCGAACTCCGCTTCACCCAGTCCGGCGCCGCGGTGGCGAGCTTCACCGTGGCGTCCACCCCCCGCACGTTCGACAAGGCGAGCGGTGAGTGGAAGGACGGGGAGGCGCTGTTCCTGCGGTGCAACGTGTGGCGGCAGGTCGCGGAGAACGTGGCCGAGTCCCTCACCCGCGGTTCGCGCGTGCTCGTGAGCGGGCGGCTGCGCCAGCGTTCCTTCGAGACGAAGGAAGGCGAGAAGCGCACCGTCATCGAGCTTGAGGTCGACGAGATCGGCCCCTCGCTGCGCTACGCGACCGCGAAGGTCAACAAGGTGAGCCGTGGAGACGGCGGCGGCGGCTTCGGCGGCGGCGGTCAGTCTCGCGGCGGCGGCGGCGGCGCCCCGGCCGACGACCCGTGGGGCTCCGCGCCCCCGGCCGGCTCCGGTGGCGGCTTCGCCGACGAGCCACCCTTCTAGACCGGCACCGGTCCACTCCACACTTCACTGCGTAATACCAGGAGTCCACACATGGCCAAGCCGCCTGTGCGCAAGCCCAAGAAGAAGGTCTGCGCGTTCTGCAAGGACAAGAACGCCAACCTCATCGACTACAAGGACACCACCCTGCTCCGGAAGTACATCTCGGACCGGGGCAAGATCCGCGCCCGCCGGGTCACCGGCAACTGCTCCCAGCACCAGCGCGACGTCGCGGTCGCCGTCAAGAACGCCCGCGAGATGGCGCTGCTGCCCTACACCTCGACCGCTCGCTGAGAAGGGGGACGGCATCGTGAAGCTCATCCTCACCGCTGACGTGACCGGCCTCGGCGGCCCCGGCGACATCGTCGAGGTCAAGGACGGCTACGGCCGCAACTACCTGCTGCCCCGCGGCCTGGCGATCATCGCCACCAAGGGCGCGGCCAAGCAGGTCGAGGTCATCCGCCGGGCGCAGGACACCCGCCGGGTCCGCGACCTGGACCACGCCAAGGAGATCAAGGCCTCGCTCGAAGGCCTCGGCTCCGTGACGCTGAAGGCCAAGGCCGCGGCCGGCTCGAAGAAGCTCTTCGGCTCCGTCACCTCGTCCGACGTGGTGTCGGCCGTGCGTGCGGCCGGCGGCCCCACGCTGGACAAGCGGGCCGTCGAGATCGCGGGTCACATCAAGACCCTCGGCAAGCACTCGGTGAACGTCCGGCTCCACCCGGAGGTCACCGTGTCGCTGTCCGTCGAGGTCGCGAACGCGAGCTGAACCACCCGGAAGCGCCGTTCGACCAGGTGTTCTGGTCGGGCGGCGCTTTCGCACGTCCGGCTGTGGACAACTCTTGTGACACGTTGTCCGCGACACGCCGTGCCGCCGGTTACACGCGACACGCCGGGGTTGTGACGCACGACTTTTCCACAAAGTTATCCACAGGGGTTGAGCTGCGCGAACTTTTGTCTGGACCCGATTTGTACCCAGGTTGTCCACAGGTTTGCCCGAGCCTGTGGTCAGCTGGGCGCGGCCATCCCCAGGCTGTCCACCGAGTTGTCCACAGGTTCGTTTGCCTACGCCATCCAGGTGGCTCTAGCGTCGCGTGATCGCGGGGCGTGGCTTGGCGGAAATTGTCGGACCCACGAGGTACAACATCCGCACGGCAGCAGATTGGGGTGAGCTCACGGTGGCGCTGGTGGACGACCGGGGCATGGCAGAGCCCGGCTTCGAACGGCAGCCGCCGCAGGACCTCGCCGCCGAGCAGTCGGTGCTGGGCGGGATGCTGCTGAGCAAGGACGCGATCGCCGACGTGGTCGAGGTCCTGGCGCCCAACGACTTCTACCGGCCCGCGCACCAGGCCGTGTACGACTGCGTCCTCGACCTGTACGGGCGGGGTGAGCCGGCCGACCCGATCACGGTGTCCGCCGAGCTGGAACGCCGGGGCGAGCTGCTGCGCGTCGGCGGCGCGCCGTACCTGCACACCCTGATCGCGACCGTGCCGACGGCCGCCAACGCCTCCTACTACGCCGAGATCGTGGCGGAGAAGGCGGTGCTGCGGCGGTTGGTCGAGGCGGGCACGCGGATCGTCCAGCTCGGGTACAACGGCGCCGAGGGCGCCGACGTGGACGAGGTGGTCGACCGGGCGCAGGCGGCGATCTACGAGGTCACCGAGCGCCGCACCACCGAGGACTACGTGGTGCTGGAGGAGCTGCTCCAGCCGACCATGGACGAGATCGACGCCATCGCCTCGCGCGGCGGCTCGTCGCTGGGCATCCCCACCGGCTTCGCGGACCTGGACGAGCTGACCAACGGCCTGCACCCCGGCCAGATGATCATCGTCGCGGCCCGACCGGGTGTCGGCAAGGCGCTCGCGTTGGACACACCGCTCGCCACGTCCACCGGGTGGACGACCATGGGCGAGGTCGCCGTCGGCGACCGGCTCATCGGCGCCGACGGCCGGCCTACGACCGTGGTGGCCGCGACCGACGTGATGCTCGGCAGGCCGTGCTACGAGGTCGAGTTCTCCGACGGCTCGGTGCTCGTGGCCGACGCGGAGCACCAGTGGCTCACCGAAACCCGGGCTTCACGCCGATCGGCGCAGGCGGCCTCGGCACGGAAACAGCGCGCGGTCGGCGTCATCCGCACCACCCGCGACATCGCCGAGACCCTGCGCTGCGAGACGGCCGACCGGCGGTTGAACCACTCGGTGGTCAACACCCGCGCACTGGACCTGCCCGACGCGGCGTTGCCGATCGGTCCGTACACGCTCGGCGCGTGGCTCGGTGACGGTCATTCCGCCGGCGCGAGGATCACCACCGCCGATCCCGAGATCGTGTGGAACATCGAGGCCGAGGGCTACGACGTGGTGCCGCAGAGCGGGCTGCTCCACAGCATCAAGCTGCCTGTGGCGGATGCCCCGGAGATCCGCGAGTGCGTCGTCTGCGGTGTCGCTTTCACGCCGAAGACCTCTCAGGTCAAGACGTGCGGCCGCAGCTGCGGTGGCAGGTCCCGCTTCACGTCCGTCCGGGTACCGGCCCCGACCTGCCCGGACTGCGGTGGACCGTCGTGCGGCCTGCGGCGGTGCCAGGACTGCCACGGGACCGTTCAGGCGCTCCTGCGCGGCCTGGGCGTGCTGGATGACAAGCACATACCGGCGGTCTACCTCCGGGCGTCGATCGCCCAACGACGCGCACTGCTCGCCGGTCTGCTCGACACGGACGGCACGGTGACCGCCGGCGGGTCTGTGCAGTTCGCGGTGACCAACCGACGCCTCGCCGAAGACGTTCGCGAACTGGTCGTGAGCCTCGGCTACCGGTGCTCGTTCAGCACCAAGCCGGCTCGGGGGCGAAATGAGCAGACGTCCATCGCCTACACCTTGACCTTCGGCACGGACGACGACGTCTTCGGCTTGGACCGCAAGCGGCTGGTGTTGAAGGAACGGCGGCGCGCCGCGAACACGACCCGGACGGGGTCGCGGTACATCGTCGACGTCCGGCCGGTCCCGAGCGTGCCGGTCCGCTGCGTCGAGGTGGACAACCCCGACCACCTGTACCTCGCCGGACGGTCGATGATCCCGACCCACAACTCCACGCTGGGCCTGGACTTCGCCAGGTCGTGCTCGGTGAAGCACGGGTTGACCAGCGCCATCTTCTCGCTGGAGATGTCGCGCACCGAGATCGTGATGCGCATGCTGTCGGCCGAGGCGCGGATCCGGCTCGGCGACATGCGCGGTGGGCGGATGAGCGACGACGACTGGACCCGGCTGGCACGGCGGATGAGCGAGATCAGCGAGGCGCCGCTGTTCGTGGACGACTCGCCGAACCTGACCATGATGGAGATCCGGGCCAAGGCGAGGCGGTTGAAGCAGCGCCACGACCTGCGGCTGGTGGTGGTCGACTACCTCCAGCTGATGTCGTCGGGCAAGCGCACCGAGTCCCGTCAGCAGGAGGTCTCGGAGTTCTCCCGGAACCTGAAGTTGATCGCCAAGGAGCTCGAGGTGCCGGTGATCGCGATCAGCCAGCTCAACCGAGGCCCGGAACAGCGGACCGACAAGCGCCCGCAGCTGTCCGACCTGCGTGAGTCCGGCTCCCTGGAGCAGGACGCCGACATGGTGATCCTCATCAACCGCCCGGACGCCTGGGAGCGCGACGACCCGCGGGCGGGCGAGGCGGACCTGATCATCGCCAAGCACCGGGCCGGCCCGACGGCCACCATCACCGTCGCCCACCAACTCCACTACAGCCGCTTCGCCGACCTGGCCCAGGGCTGACCCGGCCGCCTTCGACGCTCAGGAAGGCACTTCGTAGCGGGTGGCGACGGCGGCGGCGCGGTCGCGCAGGGCGGTGCGCAGCCACTGCGGGGCCAGGGCTTCCGCGTTCGTGGAGAGCTGCCACAGCGCCCACTCGGCGTGCCGCGGGTCCTGGAAGGTCACCTCCAGCCGCAGCCGGCCGTCCGCGTCGGCCTCCTCGGCGAGGACGGCCACCGCGGTGCCCACCAGGTCCTCCCGCCGAGCCGGGTGCACCCGGACCAGCACGGTGACCTGGTCGTCGCCGGCGCGGAACCGCGTGGCGCGTTCCTGCCAGGCCCGGTCCAGGTCGACCCGGTCCGGTCGCTGCGCGGGTTCGGCGAGCTCCTCGGCGGCCAGGATCCGGGACAGCCGGTAGGTGCGGTCCGCACCGGACCGCGTGGCCAGCAGGTAGCCCTGCTCGCGCACGGTGACCAGGCCGATCGGGTCGACCGTGCGCCACTTCGGGGTCTGGTCCACCGCCGCGTAGTGGATGCGCAGCTTGTGCCCGGCGAACACCGCGCGCCGCACCTCGGCCGCCACGGGGTCGGGTACCTCCTCGGCGACCGGCCGGCGCGAGAGGAGGTCGGTCTCCGGGTCGATGAGCAACCGCTCGGCCACGCCGGCCGCGGTGTCCCGGTGGCTCTCCGGCAGCGCGTCGACCACCTTGAGCATGGCCGAGGCGAGCGCCGAGCCGAGGCCGAACGCCTGCGCGCCGCGCCGTGAGCCGGCGACCAGCAGGGCGAGGGCCTCGTCGTGGTTCAGCCCGGTGAGCTCGGTCCGGAAACCGGGCTGCAACGCGAAACCGCCGTGCCGGCCGCGTTCGGCGTAGACCGGGACGCCGGCTGCGGACAGCGCCTCGATGTCGCGCAGCACGGTGCGGGTGGACACCTCCAGCTCGCGGGCCAACGCGGTCGCGGACAGCCTGCCGCGCTGGCGCAGCAGCAGAACCAGTGAGACCAACCGGTCGGCGCGCATGCGGAGACTTTAAGAGGGATCGGCGACACCGGACGTCGTGACGGGCGTGAGCCGGCACCGTCACCGGCGGCCCTGGTCGAGCAGGGTGAGGTAGCCGTCGAGCTGGGCCGCGCCGCCGAGGAGGGCACGGCTGCGCGTGCTCAGCCGGTCCTGCCACGAGTCGAGGAAGGCGCTCAACGCGTCCGCGCCGCCCGCCTCGCGCAGCGCCGCCACGAACCGCGCGACCTGCCGCAACGGGTAACCGCCGCGGCGCAGCTGCCGGGCGATCTCGGCGTCGCGCACGCACTCGGGTCCGTAGTGGCGGTACCCCGTCGCCCGGTCGCGGTCGGGGTGCAGGATGCCCTCGGCCTCCCAGGTGCGCAGCGTCGCCGGGTGCACGCCGACCCGGCGCGCGAGCTCGCCCACGGTCAGCGGTCGGCCGGGCACCGGGGTGGGTGCGGTGGTGGACAGGCCGCCGAGGGCCGTCGCGACCTCGGTGCGGGTGTCGCGTTCGGCGAGCAGGGCGACGTGCGCGGCGTCGACGAGCCGGTAGGCGGACTCGGTGTCGCCCCGGTTGACCGCACGCATGATCTCCGTCGCCGGCTGGTGCCCGTGGCCGGCGCGCAACGCGAGGAAGGCGCGCAGGGCTTGCGCGTGCAGGGGCGTGTAGTTCCGGTAGCCGGTCCGGCCGCGCTCGGTCGGCGGCAGGACGCCGGCGTCGTCGTAGTTGCGGATCGCCTGGGCGGACAACCCGTGCTCACGGGCGAGGTCGATGGGCCGCAGCGCGCACCTCCGGTTGAGGCTTCAGCCGGGAACACCCAGCTCAGCGTCGCAGAAGTCTCATACGAACCTTCAACGATAGCGTCGAGCGCAGGTTCACCTGGAAGGGGTGCTTGTGTCCACTACCGCATCGCTGCGCGGGCTCGGCCGCGAACTCGACGGCCCGACCGGCCTGGGCCGGGCGTTCGACGAGCTGCTCGCCGCGCGGTCCGAGCCACCCGCCCTGCTCGCCCTCGGCGAGCCGGCGCACGGGGTCGAGGCGTTCCCGTTGCTGCGCAACGAGCTGCTCGGCCACCTGGTCGACCGGGGGTACCGGTCGATCGCGCTGGAGATCGACTTCTTCGCCGCGGCCGCGGTCGACGACTACGTCAACGGTGCGACCACGGAGCTCGACGCGGTGCTCGCCACCGGTTTCAGCCACGGGTTCGGCGCCGTGCCGGGCAACCGCGAGCTGGTCGAGTGGCTCCGCGAGCACAACGCCGGCCGGCCGCCGCAGGACCGGGTCCACTTCTACGGCTTCGACGCGCCGGTGGAGTACTCCGGTGCGCCGAGCCCGCGACACGCGCTGTTCTCGGTCGTCGACCACCTGCCCGCCGCGCTGCGACCGGACTCCGTCCGCGATCTCGACGCGCTGCTCGGCGCGGAGGCGGACTGGACGAACCCGGCGGCCATGTACGACCCGGCCGCGTCCATCGGCGACTCCGACCGCGCTCGGGGCCTGCGCGTCGTCGCGGACGACCTGGCGAGCGCACTGCGCCGCGCGGCACCCGGCCTGCGCTCCACCGATCCGACCGGCCACGCCCACGCCGCCGCGCACGCGCGCACCGCCCAGGGCTTGTTGCGCTACCACGCGGCCATGGCCGGCGCCGGGACCGATCGCATCTCGACGTTGTCCAGCGTGCGCAGCGAGATGATGGCGGAGAACCTGCTCGCGATCGTCGACCAGGAGCAGCAACGCGGTCCCTGCCTGGTGTTCGCGCACAACACCCACCTGCGGCCCGGCGCGGACGACGTGACGTGGGGCAGCGCCGGCGCGATGGTCGCGCTCCGCCTCGGCGAGCGCTACCTGTTCCTGGCGACCGACGCCTGCCTCGGCTCCGATCCGGGCACCCTCCAGCACGTGCTGGCCGAGGCGACCACCCGACGCGCGCTGTTCCCGGCACCGGCCCTGCGCGCCGCGCTTCCGCCGTCACTCGGCACGGGCGAGCCGATCGTGCTCGGCCACCTCCCGCTGACCCGGGCCGACCTGAGCGGCGCCGACGCGGTCGTCTTCATCACCGACACCGACGGGAAGCAGCACCGGTACTGGTGACGGAGAGCCACCGGTTTGTCCGGTTGTGAGTCATTCCCGCACCGCAGAAGGTGCGCATACCATCGGAAGATGCCACCCGACGCGGCGCGGCGCAGCGACCGTTCGAGGCGGGCGATCCTCATGGCCGCGATGGAGTTGGTCGAGGCGCTCGGCTACTCGCGGTTGACCATCGAGGCGGTCGCGGCCCGGGCCGGGGTGGGCAAGCAGACGATCTACCGGTGGTGGCCGTCGAAGGGGCCGCTGTTGTTCGACGCCATCCTGGAGTTCGGGCCGGCCGAGCCGGACGCGTTGCCCAGCGGTGTGCTGGCGGTCGACCTCAAGCGCGAGTTGCGGGCCGCGGCCGACGAGTTGGCGGAGCGGCGGTTCGACCAGGTGTGCCGGGTGCTGGTGCACGAGGCGCGCACGGACCTGGTGACGTTGCTGCTGATGCCGCGCCGGGTGGCGTTGGAGGAGCGGTTGCGGTCCGCGCAGCGGTTGGGGGACGTGCGGGTCGACGTCGACGTGCCGGCGGCGGTGGAGTTGTTGCTGGGGCCGGTCTACCAGCGGTGGTTCCTGCGCACGGCGCCGTTGACGGGCGAGTTCGCCGACGTGGTCGTGGATCTGGTGCTCCGGGCGCTGCGGGCCTGACCATGATCGGTAAGGTTCGTCGATCATGGGGTACGCCGTGGTCGACGTGGAGACGACCGGGTTCGCCGCGCGCGGTTCGGATCGGATCGTCGAGGTGGCCGTCGTCGGGTTGGACGCCGCGGGCCGGGTGACCGACGAGTGGTGCACGCTGCTCAACCCCGGTCGCGACCTCGGACCGCAGCACGTGCACCGGATCCGCGCGGCCGACGTGTGGGACGCGCCGACGTTCGCGCAGGCCGCGGGCGCGGTGGCGGCACGGCTGGCCGACCGGGTGGTCGTCGCGCACAACCTGTCGTTCGACGCCCGGTTCCTGACCGCCGAGTTCGCCCGCGCCGGGGTGGACCTGCCGCTGACGGGGCTGTGCACGATGCGGCTCGCCGACCGCTACCTGCCCGACCGCGCCGGGCGGTCGTTGCGGGCGTGCTGCGAGGCGGCCGGGGTGGTGCCCGAGTCGGCGCACTCCGCGTTGCACGACGCCCGCGCCACGGCCCGGTTGTTCGCCCACTACCTGGGTTCCGGCGTGCCGGAGGCCGTGCCCGTGCCGCGGTTGTCGCTGGACGGCGACGTGGCCGAGGTGCGGCGCGGCGCGGCCACGCCGGTGCGGCGGCGGTCGGATCCGGTGACGTTGGCGCGCGGCGACCGGGTGGTGTTCACCGGCCGGATGGACTCGCCGCGCGAGGAGTGGATCGACCGGGCCGCGTCGGTCGGGCTGGTCAGCCAGGGGTACGTGACCAGGTCGACCCGCGTGGTCGTCGCCGCCGACCCGTTCTCGCTGTCGGTCAAGGCACGGCGGGCGCGGGCCTACCGGGTGCCGATCGTGTCCGAGGAGGACTTCGCCGGGATGCTCGCCGGGCTGGGCGTTACACCGCCGGCCAAAGATCACCGGACCGGGTGGCGTCAGGGCTATTGAAAAGCCCGTTACCTGCGGGGAGGCTCTTCACGGACAGGCCCTGCCTCAGCGGAAGGCACGAGTCCTATGCGTACCCGTCCGATGAGTGCCGCACGGACGACGGCTTCCCGTGCGGTGTGGGACGAGCTCGTCTCGGAACTGCCGGTCGGGGTCGTGCTCCAGGACGAGCACGGTCTGGTGCTCGCGGCGAACCCGATGGCGTCCGCGCTGCTCGGTGACGCCCAGGCCCGCGACGATTCCGGCGCGCCGCTGCCCGGGTGCGCGGAGCTGGCCGGGCAGGTGCTGCGCACCGGGGAGCCGCTGACCATCCCGATGGTGTTGCCGCACACCAGGGTGTGGGCCGAGTACCACCCGATCGCGGTGCGCGGTCAGGTGCTGGTGCTGCTGCGGCCCGTGCAGGCCGACGTGCCGCACAGCGCCGGGCTGCTCGACGCGCTGACCGGCTTGCCGGGGCGGGCGTTGGTGCTGGACCGCCTCGACCAGGCGTTGATCCGGGCGCGCACGCGGGGCACGTTGGCGTCGCTGGTGCTGGCGGACGTGCACCGGATGGCGGCGGTGAACGCGGCCTACGGCTTCCAGCGCGGCGACGAACTGCTGGCCGTGCTGGCGAAGCGGCTGCGGCAGGGTTTACGGGCGGACTACACGGTGGGTCGGTACGGCGGCGACTCGTTCGCCGTCATCGCGGAGCACCCGGACGGCAGCGGCGAGGCGGTCGCGGCACGGGTGCGCGAGCTGGCCGGGCGGGCGGTGCGGCTCGGCGGCGAGCGGGTGCGCACGGGGGTGCGGGTGTGCTGGGTGACCAGCGACGGTGAGGCGCCGCTGCACTCGGTGATCGCCCACGTGGAGGAGCGCCTGCGCCGTTGACCCCGAACGGGACCGGGCCCCCGGCACTGGTGTGCCGGGGGCCTGGTCGCGGGGGGGTGTGGATCGGTGGATCAGATGCGGGGCATCACGGTGGTGTCTTCGAGCGCGTTGAACAGGCTGCGCGCGTCCATGTCCGCCAGGGCGGGCGCCTGGTCCTCGGTGAACCGGGCCGGGCCGGCGCCACCCTGCACGGGGTTGACGTTCATCCCGCTCAGCGACAGCGGCGGCACCATCGAGGACTCGCTGCGGGGCTGGGCCACGCCGGGCACCGGCAGGACGAACGGCAACGCCGCCGGTGCCGCGACGGGCAGGCTGCGACCGGCCGGGGTGACGTCGGTGGGCAGGGTGGGCAGGCCGGGCAGCGGCAGGGTGTCCACCGGGAGGCCCTGCGTGGTGACGAGGTCACCGGTCAGCGGCAGGGTGCCGCCGAACGAGCGCTCGTCGGACGCGCCGCGCCGCACCGTGCGGGACAGCGGCGTCACCAGCGGCAACGACTTGTTGGCGGCGCGGACCGAGTCGGCCAGCTGGCGGGGCAGCCGGTGCCGGGCCTGGCCGAGGGCCTCAAGCTTCTCCTGGCCGACGCGGGGCAGGTGCTCGGCGAGGTACGGGAGCGCCGCGAGGGCGGGCAGCACCGGCAGCTGCTCCGTGGGCAACTGGCTGAGCGGCAACTGGCTGACCGGCAACGTGATCGGCAGCTGCTCGGTCGGCAGCTCAGCCCTGGGGTAGTCGGGCTTCGCCGCGCCCAGGTCCGGGGCGTCGAGGTCCGGCGCGTCCAGGTCCGGGGCGTTCGGGGAGTCCGGGGCGTCCAGGTCCGGGGCGTCGAGGTCGGGCGCGTCCAGGTCGGGCGCGGCCAGCTTCGGCGCGGCGAGCTTCGGCGCGGGCAGGTTCGGCACCGGCGCCTTGGCCAGCAGGTCACCCGCCGGCGTCCGGACCTGGCGCAGGCCGTGGATCGGCAGACCGCGCAGCTCGTCCAGACCCGGCATGCCCACCGGCACGGTGGAGTTGCGCAGCAGGGCCAGGACGTCCAGGTTCGGCAGTTCCGTCGCCCGCATCAGGCTGTCCACCCCGGCCGGCAGCTGGATGCCGCGGCCGCCTTCGGGGACCTTCGGCCCGTGGCCCTTGTCCTCGCCGGTCCGCACGTCGTTGCGGTCCTGCGCGGTCGCGGTGGCGGTGCCCAGCACGTCGATCGGGATGCCGAACACGCGGGCGAACGCCTCGGTCGGCACCTCCAGGTCGTACGCGGTCACCGGGCCGCGGCCGGTGGAGGTGGTCACGCCACCGGACTGGCTCTGCGACCGGCTGGCGGTCGCCGCGTCCGCGAGACCGCCCACGGTGACGGCGTCACCGTGCACCGACGGCGTGACGCCGGCGGGCGCGGTGAGCAGGTTGCCCGACCACGAGCTGTCCTCGGCCGACGTCAGGTGCTCGCCACCGGCGATCAGGCCGGTCTTGTTGTCGGTCTGGGACTGGCCGTTGCCGGCCGCGGTGACGGCGTCGCCGAACACCTGCAACGGGATCGACGGCTGGGCGCCGATGCCGTTGCCCGAGAACGACGCGTCGTCACCGGAGGTCTGCACGTCGCCGCCGGAGTGCGAGCCGAACTGGTTGCGGCTCTCCGACTCGACGTTGCTGCCCGCGCCGATCGCGCTGCCGAACACCTGCGGCGAGGACGCCTCGGGCACCGACAGCACGTTGCCCGACAGCGAACCCTCGTCGCCGGTGGTGATGGCCGAGCCGCCGGCGCGGGAGTCGAGCTTGCTGGTGGTGTCCGACGAGCCGTTGCCGACCGCGACCACGGAGTCGCCGAAGACCTGGGCCGGGTTCGAGGTGGGGAGGTGCACGATGTTGCCCGAGACCGAGCCGTGCTTGCCGTTGGCGCGCGGCGGGTTGCCGAGGTCGATCTCGGTGTCGCTGTCGGTCTGCGAGGTCGGGTTGGCGACCGCGCCGCCCGAGTTGCCGAACACCTGGCCGCCCAGGGCGGTCGGTGCGGACACGACGTTGCTGGACACCGTGCCGTTGTCGTCGACGCTGGTCGCGACCCGGCCGGAGCGGACCGTCTTGTTCTCGGTGGCCCGGCCGGTGGGGGTGCCCGCCGCGCCGACGCCGTTGCCGAACGCCTCGGCGGGCGCGCCGAGCGGGACCTGGCCGACGTTGCCGGAGCCGACCGCGTCGTTGCCGGTCGTGCCGTTGTAGCCACCGGCGTCCGCGGTGACGTCGTTGTGGCAGTCGGCCTCGGCGATGCCACCGCCGGTCAGGCCGTTGCCGCACAGGTCGGCCGCGCCGGCGGGCGGCAGGTTCGCCGAGTTCGCCGACAGCACGGACCGGTCGCCGTTGGTGAACGTGTCGCCGCCCGCGACCGCGCCGGCCCTGTTCACGTGCGAGGCGGAGGTGTTGCCCACGCCGGAGAGCGAGTTGCCCGCGCCGGACACCGGCAGGGCGAGCGGGGTGTCGGCGTAGTTGCCGGACAGCACCGAGTCCTGGCCGGAGGTGAAGCTGTTGCCACCGGCCTCGGCGTCGTGGGCCATCGCGTTGGCGACGCGCGCGTTGCCGCCGCCCGCCAGGGCGTTGTCGCCCGCGGCGACGGGGCCGGCGAACGCCGGCTGGACCACGTTGCCCGCGAGGGTGCCGTCGTTGCCGGAGGTGGCCGACCACATCGGGAGGTCGGTCCGGTCGCGGTGGGTGGTGCCCGCGTCGGAGGACGCCCGGTTCTCGGTGGCCGTGTCCGCGTTGCCCACCGCGCCGACGCCGTTGCCGGTGACCGCGACGACCGGGGCGACCGGCGCGCCGAGGACGTTGCCGCCCGCGGTGCTGCGGTCGCCGGTGGTGTCCAGCGAGCCGGCGGCCTGCGCGTCGTTGGACGACCTGGCGTCGCTGTAGGAGTTGCCGCCCGCGGCGACCGCGTTGTTGGTCACCTGGACCGGCAGGGCGCCCTGCACGGCGGCGATGTTGCCCGACAGCGAGCCGTCCCGGCCCGAGGTCTTGACGTTGTCGCCCGCGATCGCGCGCTGCCGGGAGGTGGTGCGGGTCTCGGCGTTGGCCAGGGCGGCGATCGCGTTGCCGTTGACCTGGGGCGAGATGGCGGCGGCGCCGTGCGCGACGTTGCCCGCCAGCGGGCCGTACGAGCCGTCGGTCCTGATGGTGCCCGCGCTGGTGGCGGAGTGGGTGCACACGCCGTCGCTGTAGGCGTCGCCGCCCGCCGCGACCGCGTTGCCGCAGACGCTGACCGGCACGACGACGTCGGCGTCGGCGGTGTTGCCGCGGGTGGCGCTGGTGGCGTCGACGCCGGTCAGCCGCTCGTGGGCGGTGCGCACCAGCGGGTTGGCCGGGACGGCGACGTCGCGGACGGGGAGGTCCGCCGCGCTCGGCGTGCCGATCTCCTGGTTGATCGCCGGCAGCTGGTGGTTGCCGGCGAGGGTGCCCAGGTTGTTGTGGTCGACGGCGACCGGGACGCGCACCTTCGCGTCGAGCGGGTTCGGTTTCGCGTCGGGGTTGACGTTCTCCTGGGCTGAAGCGATGCCCGTGCCGAGCATCAGCAAACCACCCGTGACAAGTGCGGTCTGGAGACCGCGCTTGGCCCAGGTTTGCATGGGTTCTCCTTCTTTTGGTTTCCCTTGCGGGAGGTGAAGGGTGGTCGGACGCGGCAACCCGCGTCGGAGACGACGACCACCCGGTTGAGAGGGGTGGGGTAGCGCGGCATCTCGACCGGTGGGAGAGCGCACGCGAAGCGGCGCGACGGTCGATTACCGGGTCAGCTCACCGATGAGCTGCCGCGGACCGCGCGCTGAGGTCAGTCGGGCGTGATGCCGGGCTGCTTGCCCGGCGTGACGACGTTCCGCTCGGTGGTGGCGAACAGCGCCCGGGCCACCGCGGCGTCGATGTGGTCGGCGGTGACGGCCGTGAACGGGCCGTTGCCGCCGCCGGAGGAACCGGAGCCGTCGCCACCGCAGGAGCAGTGGGCCGGCGCGCCGAGCGGCGCGAACGGCATCGACGGGAGTCCGGACGGGTCTCCCGGCAGGGAGCGACCGCCGGTGCCGGGCAGCGCGGTGATCGGCTGCCCCGGCGCGTCCAGCCACGTCCGGCTGAGCTTGCCGAACACCCCTTGCACCACCGGGGTGCCGGCGGTGACCGGCACGGCGGTGGCGGCCGGGGTGGTCTCGGTGACGCGCTGCGCCACGACGCCGCCGACGGTCACGCCGACGGACGACTGCTCGGACGAGCGGTGCTGGAACCAGGTGCGCACGCCCCCGACGGTGCCGCGGATGTCGTCCGCGACCCGGCGCAGGTCGGGCGGGCTCGGCTCGGGCACCCGCGGGGTGCGCAGCGCCGAGTCGAGGTCCTGCACGGCTTGGCCGACCGGGGCCAACGCGCCGTCGACCGACTCCCGCGTCGCGTGCTGGGCGAGGGAGCCCTGCGGCACACCTCGCGTGACCTCGGTGACCGCGTCGCGGTCGATCGGGGCCTGCGCGGACGCGGCTGCGGTGGACAGCGCCCAGGCCGCGGCGGTGCCGGCCAGCGTGCCGCCGACGACCAGCAGGGCACGGGAGAGCAGCCGCCGAACGCGGCTCGCCCCCGTTCCCACCCGCTGGTCAACGCACGACATCGCTGCTACCTCCGCCGAAAGCACTGGGATCCGCCGGCGAGGTGACCGAAGTGATCAAGCCGACGACGTGAGAGTGCCAGCAGGCGAGGCGGGTGCGCACCCGTTCCACACCTGGTTCGCCGGATCGTGTGACGAACACCCTGTGTTTTCGGGCATGACAGCGGGTAATCAGATCCGCTTGAGCACGCGGGCCGCACCGGCGGCGGCCGTGGACGCCAGGATCCAGCCGACCGCGATCAGCGTGCTGGAAATCCACTGCGAGGCGCCGCCGAACCGCCACTTGCCGTCCTGGCCGAGGTCCACGATCGGGATCAGCAGGTCCATCGACAGCAGCCACGCGTTCCAGGACGGCGACTCGTCCTCGTTGAGCTTCGGCATCTCGTGGCCGAGGAACCAGATCGCGCCGAACAACCAGAACGCGGTGAGCCAGGCGATCGCGAGCCACGGCCGGTAGCCGTAGCCGACCGTCCAGCGCTGCAGGAAGCCCCACACCCGGCCCGCGACGCCGAGCTCCGAGTAGCGCCGGCGCTGCTTCTCCAGCTGCACGCGCTGCGCCAACTCCTCCTCGCCGCCGTCGCGGTAGACCGCGGCCAGCTGCTCGTACGGCCCGGGCGCGAAGTCCGGCTGCACCTCGCGCAGCCAGCGCAGCCGGGTCCGCACGTCGACGTGCGGCGTGGACGAGATCGAGCGGAACGTGAAGTCCTCGACGTCCACCCCGCCGGTGGCGGCCCACAGCCCCGGCCCGTCCATCACGGTCGCCGCGCCGACCCTGGTGAGCACGACCCGACCGACCGGGATCCGGTCCTCGGACAGCCGCAGCACGAGCTGGCTCACGGTGAGCCCGTAGGCGTTCAGCGCGATGTCGCTGCCCGGACCGCCCAGCCGGGCGCCGGCGAACGTGGCCATCTTGCCGACCTCGGCCAGCCGGATCCGCACGCCGCCCTCGGCGGTGAAGCCGTGGCTGCACAGGAGGTCCTTGCCGACCCCCGCCACGCGGGCGTCCAGCGACGGCTTCAGCGTGCCGTCCGGACGGCGGCGCGGCGCGAGCAGGGACGCGCCGGAGCAGTCGAGGGTCGAGCCGATCTCGGCGTTCTGCAGGCGCAGCGAGCCGTGGGCGCGCAGGCCGCGGAGGAACAAGGTGCCGCCGACCCGCAGCCGGTCGGCGAACAGCACGTCGATGCCTGGACCGTGCAGCCGGACGCCGGACAGGGACGCGCTTCCCCCCACGTGCGCGTCCACCAGGCGCACTTGGCCGTAGGCCGTCAACGCCGCACCGCGTTCGCCGTCGTCGTGGTGTCCGCCGTTGACCGCGCCGCGGGCTTCGAGGTCGCCGCGCACCTGGATGCCGTCGGCGTGCAGGGCGACCGGGATGCGCTGGACGACCTCGCCGGCCTGGTCCGCGGGCTCCCGCACGGCGTCGCGGCGGCCGATCACCGCGCCGGACAGCCGCAGGTAACCGCCGACCTCGGCGTTGGGCAGGCGCACCGTGCCCGAGGAGGTGAAGCCGTCGTCCAGCTCCACGTTGCCCTCCACCCTCATCCGGTCGGCCACGAGCGCGGCGGCCTCGTCGGCGGTGCCGCGCGGGATCACCAGGACCGGGCGGTCGACCACGCTGGCGTGCAGGCGGGCGCCGGAGAACACCACGCTGCCGCCGATCCGCGCGCCGTCGAGCAGGATGCGGCCCTCGGCGGTGAACCGGCCGCCCTCGGCGTCGCAGAACAGGGTGCCCGCGATGGTGACGCCGGTGGCGTCGAGCGCGTTCTGGCCCGCGTTGAGCAGGCGCGCGCCACCGAGGTGCACGTTGCCGCCGACGTTCGCGCCGCGCAGCCGCACCTCGCCGCCCGCGCGCACCGCGATGGCCTGGAGGGAACCCGACAGGCGGATGCGGGCGGCGAGCAGGGCGTGGTCGCCGCCCTTGCTCCGCAGCACCGCGCCCGCCAGCCGGAACGTACCGTCGACCGAGGCGTCGGTCAGGTCGACCACGCCGTCGCTGGTGAAACCGGCCTCCAGCACCAGGTCGCTGCCGACGCGCAGGTTGCGGCCCCACAGGCCGGGCACCTTGCAGCCGCGCATCCGCAGGCCGACCAGGCGGGCCATGCGCAGGTCCGGCGGCCGTTCGAAGGAGCAGTCCAGGAAGTCGACGACGTGCTCGACCCGTGCGCCTTCGAGCGCGAACGAGCCGACGACGTTCGCGCCGACCAACCGCAACGCGCCGGTCCGCGCGCCGCCGGTGAGCAACGACGACAGCAGTTCGCCGCGGACCGTGCGCTCCCCCTTGGGCGCCCTCGGGTCGAACCGCAGCAGGCGCCCCTCGGCGAACGCGGCGCGGACGGCGTCCTCGGCGGTCTCGGCGGTCACCCGCCGATCCGATCACCCGCGGCCCCGGCCGCGCCAGGCTTTGCGGCAATCCGAAACGTGGGGTTCGACATGCCCGGACCGGGTGCCGGGCGGGTTCGACCCGCCCCCTCGCGCGGCCGCGGCGGACTACCGTGATCGGCGTGACGGGGACGGAATCGAAGATCGGCGACCGGGTGCCGGGACTGCTGCGCGTGTCGGCCGCGTTGAGCTGGCGGTTCGTGGCCGTGGTCGCCGCCCTCTACGTGGTGTTCCAGGTGGTCGGGTTCCTGGCCACGATCGTCATCCCGGCCGGGGTGGCGCTGCTGCTGGCCGCGCTGCTGTCGCCCGCGGTGTCGCAGCTGACCAGGGCGGGCATCCCGCGCGGGCTGGCCACGGGCGTGGTGCTGGTCGGCGGCATCGCGATCGTCGGCGGCGTGCTCACGTTCGTGATCACCGAGTTCTCCAAGGGCCTGCCGCAGTTGCAGGAGCAGGTCAGCGCGAGCCTGGACACCATCCAGGACTGGCTCAAGGACGGGCCGCTGCACCTGAGCGACCTCCAGCTCCAGCAGTACCTCGACCGGGTGTTGGAGACGGTCAAGGAGAACCAGGCCGAGATCACCTCGGGCGCGCTCACCACGGCGGCCACCGTCGGCGAGCTGCTGACCGGGCTGATCCTCGCGCTGTTCACGCTCATCTTCTTCCTGCACGACGGCGACGCGATCTGGCGGTTCGTGATCCGGATCGTGCCGCACGACGTGCGCGGCCGGGCCGACGTCGCGGGACGGCGCGGGTTCGCCTCGCTCGTGTCGTACGTGCGGGCGACCGCGCTGGTGGCCGTGGTGGACGCGGTCGGCGTCGGCATCGGCCTGTGGATCGTGGACGTGCCACTGGTGGTGCCGCTGTCGGCGCTGGTGTTCCTCGGCGCGTTCATCCCGATCGTGGGCGCGGTGATCACCGGCGCGGTGGCGGTGCTGGTGGCGCTGGTGGCCAACGGGCCGGTGGAGGCGCTGATCATCCTGGCCGTGCTCATCGGCGTGATGCAGCTGGAGAGCCACGTGCTCCAGCCGCTGCTGCTGGGACGTGCGGTGAAGCTGCACCCGTTGGCCGTGGTGCTGGCGATCACCACCGGCCTGGTCGTCGCGGGCATCGCGGGCGCGCTGCTGTCCGTGCCGCTGCTGGCGGTGCTGAACTCGGGGATCAGGTCGTTGCTCTCGGAGTCGGACAAGGGCGTCGAGCCGCGTGACGTCGACGTGCTGGAGCCGCAGGAGAGCGGTCCGGTCGACACGGGCGGGGACCGGGTGGAGGACATCGACGACACCGAGGGGCCGACCGCGGGGCACAGCGGCCGCCAGTAGGGATCAGGCGGCGGGGTCGGGCGGCGGGGTCAGGCCATCTCGACCAGGTTGCGGCCGTAGCCCTTGGCCGCGAGGAGCGCGGAGTCGGCCGCCACCAGCAGGTCGGGCAGCTCGTAGCCGAACCTGCTGGTGGTCGCCACGCCGATGCTCACGGTGAGGCCGGTGAGCAGGTGCTCGCGACCGTCCGTGCCGACGGTGGGCACGGCCAGGTCGGCCACCGCGTGCCGCACGCGTTGGGCCACCGCGCGGGCGACGGCCGGTTCGGCGTCGGGCAGGAGCACGACGAACTCCTCGCCGCCGAAGCGGCCGACCAGGTCGCCGCGCCGGACGGTGCTGGTCAGCAGCAGGGCGACCGCGCTCAGCGCCGAGTCGCCCGCCAGGTGGCCGACCTCGTCGTTGACCCGCTTGAAGTGGTCGAGGTCGAGCAGCATCACGGCCACCGGCCGGTTGCGCACCCGGGCCTTCGACAGCTCGTAGCGGGCCCGGCCGTCCCAGTGCACCGCGTTGGCCAGACCGGTCTTGGCGTCGCGTTGCGCGGAACGCCGCCACTGCGGCAGCTGGGCGGCGCGCTCCAGCAGCGCCAACGGCGGTCCGGCCATCAACGCGTGCACCGGGGTGGCGACGGCGACGAAGCCCATGAGGCCACCGATGCTCACCGCGACGACGCCCAGCACCACGTCGATCGGCTCGCCGACGACCTCCTCGCCCGGCGCGCGCGGGCTGCGCAGCTTCAGGCCGAGCGCGATCAGGCCCGCCCGGAGCACCAGCAGCACGGTCGCGCCGAGCACCATGACCGCCAGGTCGGTGCTCGGCTCGGCCCAGCCGATGGCGAAGCGGGTGGCGAACACCGCCAACGTCGTCGCGGACAGGGTGAACACCCAGCGGTGCGACTCGGGGCGCTGGGTGAGCACGCCGTGCAGCGCGGGGCCGAAGAGCAGCAGCACGAGCAGGTTGCAGGGCAGGCCGACCAGGCCCGCGGTGAGGTAGCACAGGTGCGCGGCCCACGGGTTGCGCGCGGCCTCGCCGACCCGGTGGCTGTAGATCGAGCTGCCGATGATCACCGCGCCCGCGGTGCCCGCGATGGCCGCGAACCGGCCGATCTGACCCGGTGTGGGCTGCGGCGACGTCACGATCGCGTAGACCACGACGGCCAGTGCGAGCACCTCGACGAGCAGCCAGTAGGCCAGCGCGGAGCGCCGCAACGTCCACAATGGCCAGTGGCGCACGGTCGGCCCTCCCTCGCCACGGCCTTCGGGCGTGATCTTCACCCCCGGAGAGAATCAGACTCCGCGAGATCACGCTCGGTGACTCCCCGCCAGCCTTCCACATGTGTCGGTATCGGAACAGACGGCCACCTGGGGGTTAGCCACGCCACTCCGACACGGCAAGATTGGGCGTGAAGGGAGCACGCCGTGCAGACGAAGCCAGCCGACCAGGGCACATCGGTGATGGAGGACCCCGTCGCCCACCTCTGGCGGGGAACGGTAGCGCTACGGGTAGTGACGTTCCTGTTCGCCCTGGGCAACGCGATCGACCAGCACGACGACTACGAGCGGCCGTGGCTGGCCTGGGCGACCATCGCCGCGATGGCCCTCTGGTCGGCGTTCACCATCCAGGCCTACAGCCGGGAGAACGGGCGGCGCACCTGGATCGTGGTGGCGGACCTGGTCGTGGCGTGCGGGCTGATGTCGCTGTCGCCGCTGATCATGACCGATGCCCAGTTCCTGTACAACGTCCCGCTGATCACCACGATCTGGGCGTGCGGGCCCGCGGTGGCGGCGGGCGCGCTCGGCGGGCAGGTGGCGGGCGCGGTGGCCGGGTTCATCGTCGGGTTGAGCACCTACCTCAACCGCGTGGAGCTCACCGTCGACCTGGTGCGGGACGTGGTGCTGCTGTCGGGCGCGGGCTTCGTCGTCGGCATGGCGTCGTCCACGGCGCGCCGGTCGGCGGTGCGGCTGGCGCAGGCGTTGCGGACCGAGGCGGCCACGGCGGAGCGCGAGCGGCTCGCGCGGTCGATCCACGACGGTGTGCTGCAAGTGCTGGCGCGGGTGCGCAAGCGCGGCACGGAGCTCGGCGGCGAGGCGGCCGAGCTCGCCGAGCTGGCGGGCGAGCAGGAGGTCGCGCTGCGGTCGCTGGTGGCCGCCGCGCCGACGGAGTCCACCGTGGACGGTGACGCGGACCTGCGACCCGCGATGCAGCTGCTCGCCACGTCCCGGTTCCAGGTGTCCACGCCGGCCACGCAGGTGATGCTGCCGGCCGCGACGGCGTTCGAGCTCACCGCCGTCGTGCGCGAGGCGCTGTCCAACGTGGACAAGCACGCGGGCGCGCAGGCGCGGGCGTGGGTGCTGGTCGAGGACCTCGGCGAGGAGGTCGTGATCAGCGTGCGCGACGACGGTCCCGGCATCCCCGAGGGCCGGCTCGCCTCCGCCGAGGCGGAGGGCCGGATGGGCGTCGCCCAGTCCATCCGGGGTCGGGTGGAAGCCCTGCGTGGCACCCTTGAGCTGCAAACGGGGCCGGGGGAGGGCACCGAATGGGAGGTGCGGGTTTTCCGATGAGCGTTTCCGTGATGGTGGTGGACGACCACCCCCTGTGGCGCGACGGTGTCGCGCGCGACCTGTCCGAGCGCGGTTTCAAGGTGGTCGCGACCGCCGGTGACGCCGCCTCGGCGGTGCGGATCGCCCGCGCGGTGCGGCCCGACGTGGTGCTGATGGACCTCAACCTCGGCGAGACGACGGGTGTGGAGGCGACCACCCTGATCACCGGGGCGCTGGAGGGCACCCGGGTGCTCGTGCTGTCCGCGAGCGGCGAGCACAGCGACGTGCTGGAGGCGGTGAAGGCGGGCGCGTCCGGCTACCTGGTGAAGTCGGCGTCGGCCGAGGAGCTGGTGGAGGCGGTGAACCGGACCGCGGCCGGTGACGCGGTGTTCACCGCGGGGCTCGCGGGGTTGGTGCTCGGCGAGTACCGGCGGATGGCCGCCACGCCGGACGAGGACAAGCCGCAGCTCACCGAGCGGGAGACCGAGGTGCTGCGGCTGGTGGCCAAGGGGCTGACGGCGCGGCAGATCGCCAACCGGCTCGTCATCTCGCACCGCACGGTGGAGAACCACGTGCAGTCCACCCTGCGCAAGCTCCAGCTGCACAACCGCGTCGAGCTGGCGCGCTACGCGATCGAGCACGGGCTCGACGTCGAACCGGAGGGCTGAGCCATGACCGACCCCAAGGACTTCCGGGTGTCCGACGCCGAGCGGGAGCACGTCGTCGGCCTGTTGCAGAAGGCGATCGGCCGGGGGCTGATCACGCTGGACGAGTTCACCGAGCGGACCGACACGGCCCTGGCCGCACGCACCCGCGGCGAGCTCAACGCGGTGCTGATGGACCTGCCCGGCATGGTGCACAACGAGCAGGTCCTGGCCGTGCCGCAGGACCGGCAGGAGCTGAAGGCCACCATGTCGACGGTCAACCGCAAGGGCAACTGGACGGTGCCGCGGCAGCTGGTCGTGCGCAACCGGATGGGGTCGGCGGACCTGGACTTCCGCCAGGCCTCCATCCCGCACGCGGTGGTCGACATCGAGCTGGACGTGACCGCCGGGTCGGTGAAGCTGGTGCTGCCGGAGGGTGCGACGGTCAACGCCGAGGGCGTCGAGCTGGCCGCGAGCAACCTGAAGGACAAGGTGGGCACGGGCGCGCACGGGCGGCCGCACTTCGTGGTGCACGGTCACGTGCGCGCGGGCAACGTGGAGATCAAGATGAAGAAGGCCCGCTGGCTGCGGCACGCGTGACGGGCTCCGTCGTGCGGGACGCCACCCGGCCGACGAGGATCGTGGTGTGCACTGCCTCGTCACCGGAGCGACCGGCTACCTCGGCGGACGGCTCGTGCCCCGGTTGGTCGCGGCCGGTCACCGGGTCAGGTGCCTGGTCCGCGATCCGCGCAAGCTGCGCGACGTGCCGTGGGCCGGGCAGGTCGAGGTGGTCCGCGGCGACGTGCTCGACCCGGCGTCGCTGGACGCGGCGATGCGCGGCGTCGACGTGGTGCACTACCTGGTCCACTCGCTGAGCGACCCCGACTTCGCCGACGCGGACCGGCGGGCGGCCGAGCACACGGCGCGCGCCGCGGAGGACGCGGGCGTCCAGCGGATCGTCTACCTGGGCGGGCTGCACCCGGCGGGCGCGGCGCTGTCGCCCCACCTGGCCTCGCGCAAGGAGGTCGGGGACGTGTTCCTGCGCAGCGCGGTGCCCGCCGCGGTGCTCCAGGCGGCGGTGATCATCGGGTCCGGTTCGGCGAGCTTCGAGATGCTGCGCTACCTCACCGAGCGGCTGCCGGTCATGGTCACGCCGCGCTGGGTGCGCAACCGGGTCCAGCCGATCGCGGTGCGCGACGTGCTGCGGTACCTGGTCGACGCGGTGCGGCTGCCGGCCGAGCTGAACCGGGCGTTCGACATCGGCGGCCCGGACGTGCTGACCTACCTGGAGATGATGCACCGGTACGCGCGGGTGGCCGGGCTGCGGCGGCGGCGCGTGCTGCCGGTGCCCCTGCTCACGCCCCACCTGTCCGCGCACTGGGTCAACCTGGTCACGCCCGTGCCGCGCTCGATCGCGTCGCCGTTGATCGAGTCGTTGGTGCACGAGGTGGTGTGCCGGGAGCACGACGTCGAGGCGTACCTGCCGGGCGAGAACACCGGGTACGACCGGGCGGTGCGGCTGGCGCTGGCGAAGGTCCGCGACGCGGAGGTGGAGACCCGCTGGTCGGGGGCGTCGGTGCCGGGCGCGCCCGCCGACCCGCTGCCGACCGACCCCGACTGGTCGGGCGGCTCGTCGTACGTCGACGTGCGGGAACGGCGGACCGGCGCCTCGCCGGAACGGCTGTGGCAGGTCGTGGAGGGCATCGGCGGCGAGCACGGCTGGTACTCGTTCCCGCCGGCCTGGGCGGCGCGCGGGTGGCTGGACCGGCTGGTCGGCGGGGTCGGGCTGCGGCGCGGGCGGCGTGATCCGCGGCGGTTGCAGGTCGGCGAGGCGCTCGACTTCTGGCGGGTGGAGGAGCTCGACCGGGGACGGCTGCTGCGGTTGCGCGCGGAGATGCGGGTGCCCGGTCTGGCGTGGCTGGAGCTGCGCGTCGCGGCGGCGGAGGGCGGTGGGTCCACCTACCGGCAACGCGCGGTGTTCGTGCCGCGGGGGTTGGCCGGGCACGTGTACTGGTGGCTGGTGTGGCCGTTCCACGGGCTGGTGTTCGGCGGCATGGTGCGCAACATCGCCAGTGAAGCTGAACTTACGAGTGAATTCAGAAAGTCCTGATGGACTGCACAAAGGGGCGGGGGCACACTCGCCCGCATGAAGGCACTGGTCAAGGCGACCGCCGGGCCGGGTCTGTCGTTGACCGACGTCCCGGACCCCACCCCCGGCCCCGGTGACGTGGTCGTGCGCGTGCTGCGCACCGGCATCTGCGGCACGGACCTGCACATCGACTCGTGGGACGAGTGGGCCGCGCACAACATCCACGCGCCGCTCGTGCTCGGGCACGAGTTCGTCGGCGAGGTGGTGGAGACGGGCGGGTCGGTGACCGGTGTGCACGTCGGTGACCTGGTCAGCGGCGAGGGGCACCTGGTCTGCGGCACGTGCCGCAACTGCAAGGCGGGTCGGCGGCACCTGTGCGCCAACACGCGCGGCCTGGGCGTGCACAGCGACGGGGCGTTCGCGCAGTACGTGGTGCTGCCGGAGGAGAACGCGTGGGTGCACCGCGCACCCGTCGACCTGGACGTGGCGGCGATCTTCGACCCGTTCGGCAACGCCGTGCACACCGCGCTGTCGTTCCCGGTCATCGGCGAGGACGTGCTGATCACCGGCGCGGGCCCGATCGGGATCATGGCGGCGGCCGTGGCCAAGCACGCGGGCGCGCGCAACGTGGTGATCACCGACGTCAGCGAGCACCGGCTGGACCTGGCCCGCAAGGTCGGCGTCGACCTCGCGCTCAACGTCGCCGAGCGGACGATCTCCGAGGCCCAGTCCGAGCTGGGCATGTCGGAGGGCTTCGACGTGGGCATGGAGATGTCCGGCAAGCCGATCGCGTTGCAGGAGATGATCGGCAACATGGCCCACGGCGGCCGGATCGCGGTGCTCGGGCTGCCGGCCGAGGACTTCGCAATCGACTTCGGCAGCGTCGTGCTGAAGATGCTGCACATCAAGGGCATCTACGGCCGCGAGATGTTCGAGACCTGGTACTCGATGTCCGTGCTGCTGCAACGCGGCCTCGACCTGACGCCGGTGATCACGCACCGGTTCGCCTACACGGCATTCGACGAGGCGTTCGCGACGGCGCGCGGGGGCAAGTGCGGGAAGGTCATCCTCGACTGGACGGGAGCTCACTGATGTACGGCGCGATGCGCGAGGACCTGCGGACCGGCCTGGACGAGATCCGCGCGGCCGGGCTCTACAAGGCCGAACGGGTGCTCGGCACACCGCAGAACGCCGCGGTCCGGGTGGGCGCGGGCGCCGAGGTGCTGAACTTCTGCGCCAACAACTACCTGGGCCTGGCCGACCACCCGCGGCTGGTCGAGGCGGCCCACGAGGCGTTGGACCGGTGGGGCTTCGGCATGGCGTCGGTGCGGTTCATCTGCGGCACGCAGGAGCCGCACAAGGAGCTGGAGGCCCGGCTGTCGGCGTTCCTGGGCACCGAGGACACGATCCTGTACAGCTCGTGCTTCGACGCCAACGGCGGCCTGTTCGAGACCCTGCTCGGCGCGGACGACGCGATCATCTCCGACGAGTTGAACCACGCGTCGATCATCGACGGCGTCCGGCTGTCGAAGGCGCGCCGGTACCGGTACCGCAACCGGGACATGGACGACCTGGAGCGGCAGCTCAAGGACGCCGCCGACGCCCGGTACCGGCTGGTCGCGACCGACGGCGTGTTCTCCATGGACGGCTACCTGGCGCCGCTGGACGAGATCTGCGACCTGGCCGAGCGGTACGACGCGCTGGTCATGGTGGACGACTCGCACGCGGTCGGCTTCACCGGGCCGAACGGGCGCGGCACGCCGGAGCTGTTCGGCGTGCAGGACCGGGTGGACATCGTCACCGGCACGCTCGGCAAGGCGCTGGGCGGCGCTTCCGGCGGCTACACGTCCGGGCGGGCGGAGATCGTGGAGATGCTGCGGCAGCGGTCGCGGCCGTACCTGTTCTCCAACTCGCTGGCGCCGTCGATCACCGCCGCCGCGATCGCCGCGCTGGACCTGCTCAGCTCGTCCGGCGAGCTGCTGACCAGGCTGCGCGAGAACACCGCGCTGTTCCGCTCGCGGATGACCGAGGCGGGCTTCGACCTGCTGCCGGGCGAGCACCCGATCATCCCGGTGATGATCGGTGACGCGGCGGAGGCGTCCCGGATGGCCGACCTGCTGCTGGAGCAGGGCATCTACGTGATCGGCTTCTCCTACCCCGTCGTGCCGCACGGCAAGGCGCGGATCCGCACGCAGATGTCGGCGGCGCACTCGACCGAGGACGTGCACCGCGCGGTGGACGCGTTCGTGGCGGCCCGCGCCCGGATGTGACCCGACCTGTCCCGGTGATCGACCCACGACGGTTGCGGGTGCTGCGCGCGCTCGCCGACCACGGCACCGTGACGGCGGCGGCGCAGGCGCTGCACCTCACGCCCTCGGCGGTGTCGCAGCAGCTGGCCGCCCTGGAGTCGGAGGTGGGGCACCCGCTGCTGCGGCGGCGCGGACGGCGGGTGTCGTTGACCGCGGCCGGTGAGCTGCTGGTCCGGCACGCCAACGCGGTGGCCGCGGAGCTGGAGCGGGCGCAGGCGACGTTGGCCGCTTTCACGTCGGGCACCACCGGGCGGGTCGAGGTGGGCAGCTTCGCGTCGGCGATCACGCAGGTGGTGGCGCCCGCGCTGGCGGCGCTGCGGGTGTCCGCGCCGGGCGTGACGCTGCGGGTGCGCGACGTGGAGGGGCACGCCAGCGTGCCGCTGCTGCTCGACGGCGAGATCGACCTGGCGATCACCGAGGAGTACCGGCTGCGCACCGACGACCGGCGGCTGACCCGGTTCCCGCTCTACACAGAGCCGTTCGACGTGCTCCTGCCGCCCACGCACCCGTTGGCCGGTGCGGTGGACGTCGACCTGGCCGACCTCGCGGCCGACGACTGGGTGGTGACGCTGCCCGGCAACCCCGTGCGGGACGTGGTGCAACTGGCCTGCGAGCACGCCGGCTTCGCGCCGCGGATCACGCACACGTCCGACGACTTCCGGGCCATCGGCGCCCTGGTCCAAGCAGGCGCCGGCGTGGCCTTGGTCCCGCGCAACGCCGTCCCGGGCGTACCGGTGCGCGGCACCGCACCGTTGCGGCGGGTGGTCGCGGCGGTGCGCGCGGGCAGCGAGGACCACCCGCTGATCAGGTTGGTGCGCGACGCCCTGCTGGACGCCGTGGCTTGACCGCGGTTCAACTGGGCCACCACGCGAGGTCGCGTCGCTCGTTCGCGACTTCCAGGCGACCTCGCCGCCGTCTGCGGAGCAGCGGCAATTCAATGCAGCGGCGCTCGGGCGGCCAGCTTGGCGGAGGCCGGGTCCGCTGCGGCCACCGCGCCGCGGGCGGACAGTTGGCACAGGTCGAAGCTGGTGGAGGCCAGTTTCGCGCCGACGCCCGCCAGCGCGGTGTGGTTCATCGACAGGCTCGTCACGCCCAACCCGGTCAGCACGCACGCCAGCAGCGGGTCGGCGGCGGCCTCGCCGCAGACGCCCACCGGCTTGCCCAGGGCCGTGCCCGCCTCGCCGACCAGCTCGATCAACCGCAGCAGGGCGGGTTGCCACGGGTCGTTGAGCGCGGCCACCGCGCCGACCTGCCGGTCCGCCGCGAACACGTACTGGGCCAGGTCGTTGGTGCCGATGGAGACGAAGTCGACCACGGCCAGGATCTCGCGGGCGACCAGCGCCGCGGCCGGGATCTCGATCATCACGCCCGCGCGCCGGAGCCCGGCCGCACGCGCCCGTTCCACGAACCACGCGGCCTCGGCGGCGGTGGCGACCATGGGCGCCATCACCGACACCTCGGCGTCGGTGTCGGCGGCGGCCAGGGCGATCGCTTCGAGCTGGCGTTCCAGCACGTCGGGGCGGTCGAAGGCGACCCGCAGGCCGCGCACGCCCAACGCCGGGTTCGGCTCCGGCTCGGGCGCCAGGAACGGCAGCGGCTTGTCCGCGCCCGCGTCCAGGGTGCGCACCACCACGGGCTTGCCCGCGAACGGCGCGAGCACCGCCGCGTAGGCCTCGCGCTGCTCGTCGACCGAGGGCTCCGACGACGCGGACAGGAAGCAGAACTCGGTCCGGAACAGGCCGACGCCCTCCGCACCACCGGCGGCCGCGGCGGCCGCGTCGGCGGGCGAGCCGACGTTGCCGAGCACCTTCACCCGGTACCCGTCCCGCAGCGCGCCGACGCCGTTCCACTCCGCCCGCCCGGCGACGTGGGCCGCGCGGACCGTGCCGTCGGAGGCCTGCACCACGCCGGTGTCGCCGTCCACGAGCAGGGCGGGCGCGTCGAGGTCCAGGACGCCGCGGCACGCGACCACGGCCGGGATGCCGAGCGACCTGGCCAGGATCGCGGTGTGCGAGGTCGGGCCGCCCTCCTCGGTGACCAGCGCGAGCACCTTGGCCGGGTCCAGCCCGGCGGTGTCGGCGGGCGCGAGGTCGCGGGCCACCAGGACCGACGGCGAGGCCAGCGACGGCACGCCCGGTGCGGCCACGCCGAGCAGCTCGGCGACCAGCCGGTCCCGCACGTCGCGCACGTCGCGGGCGCGTTCGGCCATGTACCCGCCGGCTGCTTCGAGGGCGGAGATGAACCCGCCGGCGGCTTGGTGCACGGCCCGCGCGGCGGGCAAGGACTCCGACGTCACGAGCTTCTCGGCCTGGGACAGCAACGCCGGGTCGGCCGCCATCGCCGCGGTCGTCTCCAGCACGTCCTTCGCCTCGCCGCTGGTGGCGGCGGCCCGTTCCCGCAACCACGCCACGACCACCTGCGCGGCGGGCCTGATCCGCGCGGCCTCGGCGGCCGGGTCCGCGGGCGCGGGTCCGGCCGGTGGTTCACCCAAGGGCTCGGCCACCCGGACCACCGGACCGGAAGCCCGACCGGAACTCACCCCGACACCGCTCAGCCGCGCACTCGACATGGTCTAGACCATACCCCTTCGGGTCGGCGGGACGTGAGGACAAGCCAACGCCACCGGACCCGAACCCGCTACCCCGGTGCTTGCTCACCCGCCCGCACCTGCTCCAGGGTCGGGTACGACGGTTGCGCACCCGCCGACGTCACCGACACCGCGGCCACGCGGGCGGCGAACCCGGCGGCCTCCACCAGCGACGAGCCGGTCGACAGGCCGAACGCCAACGCGCCCGCGAACGCGTCCCCGGCGCCGGTGGTGTCCACCACGGACACCTCGGGCGCGCCCACCTCCACCACGCCGGAGGCCGTGACGACGGCCGCGCCGCGCGCGCCCAACGTGACCACGGCCGACTTCGGGCCCAACTCCAGCAACCCCTCGAACGACGGCGCCAGCGACGCGGCCTCGTGCTCGTTCACGATCAGCGGGTCGAGCCGGGCCAGCGTCCGAGCCGGCACCTCGACCACCGGCGACAGGTTCAGCACCGCCCGCACGCCCCGGGCGGCGGCCGCCTGCACCGCGTGGGCCACCGTCGACACCGGCACCTCCAGCGAACAGACCAGCACCGACACGTCGTCCCAGGTGATCGCGTCCACATCGGACGTGCCGACGTCGGAGTTCGCGCCGGGGGCGACGACGATCGAGTTCTCGCCGTCCGGCGTCACGGTGATGTACGCCAGGCCGGTGGGGCGGGACGACGTGCGGACGAAGTCGGTCCGCACACCCGATGACGACAGCGAGCCCAGCAGCAGTTCCCCGTACTGGTCCGCGCCGACCGCGCCGACGAGCGCGACCGGCGCGCCGAGCCGGGCGGCGGCGACGGCGGTGTTGGCGCCCTTGCCGCCGGGCAGGACGACCGTGTCGCCGCCGAGCACCGTCTCACCGCCGGCGGGGCGGCGTGGCACCGACACGACGAGGTCCGCGTTGGCCGATCCGAGCACGAGAACAGTCACGGGGGAACTCTGCCAGGCCCTGGTGCGGCGGGCGGCGTGACCAGTTCGGTACCCGGCCTGAGTAGTGGTACGGATTCCGGATACACCCGATCAGGGCGACGCTGGTCACATGACCGGGACTGGGCAGGATCCCCTGACGAGGCTGGCCGACGAACTGGGCCACCTGGGCCGCCGCTTGGAGGCGGTGGGACTGGAACTCCACCGGGTCGGCAGCGCGTCGACGGTGGCCACGGCACCCACACCGCCGGTGACCAGCACAGCTGTCACCAACACGGCGGCCACCAGCACAGCCGCCACCAGCACGGCGACCGTCGGCTCCGCCGGTGAGCCGAGCGCACCCACGCCGCGGCAGCACGTCGAGGACCGGGCCGAGGCCCAGCCGACCGGTCCGGCTCCGCACACCGCCGCCCCACCGACCAGCCCGGTACCGCAGGCCCCCGCGCCCACCGCGGCGCGCGGACCCGTGTTCCACCCGGGTTCTCCGCCGCCGTACGGCCCGGGTCAGCCCACCGGCCCGGCCGCGCAACCGCCGCCCCGGACCGGTCAGGGTTGGGGTGCGCCCACGCCCTACTGGTCGCCCGCACCCCCGCCGCCGCCCGGCCCCACCCTCTTCGACCGCCTCGGCCGGGACGGCGCGGGGAGCAAGTTCCTCGCCTGGGTCGGCGGCGCGGTCACGTTGCTCGGTGTCGTGCTGCTCCTCGTGCTGGCCGTGCAACGCGGCTACCTCGGCCCGCTGCCCCGCGTCCTCGGCGGCGCCGCGCTGGGCGGGGTGCTGGTGGGGCTCGGCCTGTGGCTGCACCGCACCCCGGCCGGCCGCACCGGCGCGTTCGCCCTCGCGGCCACCGGCATCGCCGTGCTCTACCTGGACGTCATCGCGGCCACCTCGATCTACGAGTACCTGCCCGAGGGCGGCGGTCTCGCCGCCGGGCTGCTCATCGCGGGCGGCGGTCTGCTGCTCGCGCTGCGCTGGGACTCGGCCGTCCTGGCCATCGGCGTGGTGGCGGCCTGCGCCCTGTGCGCACCAGTGCTCACCCAAGGCTTCACGCCGCTGCTCGTCGCGTTCCTGCTGGTCCTGAAGATCGCGGCCAGTCCGGTGCACCTCAAGCGCGACTGGCCGTGGCTCGCGGTCACCGCGGGCGTGCCGCCGCTGATCGCCGCGGTCCTGGTGATCGGGCGCACCGACCAGCGCACGTTGGCCGGGCTCGCCCTGCTGGCCGCCGTGATCGGCGTGGCCACCGCGGTGCTCGCGGTCAGGGCCCGGCCCGGTGACGTCACCGCGCTCGCCCTCGCCGTCGGCTCGCCGATGCCCGCGCTGCTCACCACCGCGGTCCTCGACCTCGACCTCGCCGCCGGCGTGGCGGGTGCGGTCGCGGTGATGATGCTCGCGCTGTGGGCGGCCGGGCGGCGCTCGTTGCCGAAGAACTTCAGCGCGGCGGTCGGCGCGGTCGGCGTGTTCGCGTTGTTCCAGGCGACGGCGCTGGCCCTGGACGGCAGCACGCGCGCGGCGGCGGTGCTGGCCGAAGCGTTGTTGCTGGCGTTCCTGGCCAAGGTCCTCGCGTCACGCGGTCCGCTGCTCGGGTCGGTGGTGTTCGGCGCCATCGGGTTCCTGCTGACCGTCGCCCAGGCCGTGCCGCCGCGGCTGCTGCTCGACCAGCCGTGGCGGGTGGAGACCACTGGTTTCCTGGTGTCCGGCATGCTGACCGCGCTGGTCCTCGGTGTCCTCATGGTCGTGCTGCCCTGGGCGGCCACCAGCGTGGGCGTCCTGGGCAGGCACCCGTTCCCGTGGATCTTGACGGGCGTCGTGCTGCTGTACGCGGCGGCCGGGGTCGTGTTGTGCGGTGCGCTGCTGGTGTCGCAGGACGTGACCGGATTCCTCTTCGGTCACTCGATCGTGACGGTGTCGTGGACGGTCGCCGCACTGGTGCTGCTGGTGCGCGGCATCGACCGGAAGTCCCTGCGGGTGGCCGGATTGGTGCTGGTCGGAGCGGCGGTGGCGAAGTTGCTGCTGTTCGACATGGCCGCGCTGGACGGGATCGCGCGCGTGCTCGCGTTCATCGGCGCGGGCCTCGTCCTCCTGACGGCGGGCACCCGTTACGCCAAGCTGGTGGCAACTCGACGAATTTCGGCTGATTCGTAGCTCTCGGGATCCAAAACGCAGCGGACTGCGTCAACCTGGTGTAGAGGTCTACGTCGTCGGGGTTCGACCACCGGTGCTCCGGCACCGGCAGGAGTCCGGCGTCGGTCGTTTCGCCCCCCGAGCGACCGGCGCCGGGCGCATCGCCGCCGATGCCGCCCGTCCCGCCGCCGCGGGCGGCACCCCGGGCCGAGACCGCCGTCAGCCGAGCCACCGTCACCCGGTCCGGCACAAAAGGCACTCGTCCGTAGGACGAAGGTGGCACCCGACCGCATCGCGGTGTTCCCATCCAGCCATGTGGGGACGACGCCGCACTGCGGCCCTGGGCACCGCCGCTGTCCTCGTCGCCGCCGCGATCTCCGCCGCGGGGCAGGAGCACTCGCACGTCGTCACGGTGGCCGGCACCCCAGCGCCCAAGGCGTACGTGGTCGCGCACGGCGGGCGGGTGCAGGTGCTCGACACCTCCGACGGCCGGGTCGTGGCGAGCGCGAACACCGGCGCCTGGACCACGGGTGCGGCGGTCGGGCCGGGCGGCCACCGGGTGTACGTGGTCAACGGCTGGGCGGGCGTCATCACGGCGGTCGACCCGGTGGCGGGCAAGGTCGTCGGCCGCATCCACGTCCGCGCGCAGCTGGCGCAGGCCGTGCTGCGCCCGGACGGCAAGCGCCTCTACGTCACCGGCGGCGGCGCGGTGGCGGTGGTGGACCCGGCGTCGTTCCGCCTGATCGCCGCGATCAAGGCCGGTGGTCAGCCGCAGGGCATCGCGGTCACGCCCGACGGCCGCCGGCTCTACGTGGCCAACGCCCAGGACGGCACGGTGAGCGTGCTCGACACCGAGACCGCCAGCCCGAAGACCACGATCACCGTCGGCGGCATGCCGCAGCACGTCGCGATGAGCCCGGACGGCGGCGCGGTCTACGTCAGCTCGCTCGACCTCGGCGAGGGCCGGGGGACCGTCTCCATGATCGACCCGCGCACCGACGAGGTCCGCTGGTCGACGCCGGTGGGCAAGGGCGCAGGCAGCATCGCGGTCACCCCTGACGGACGGCGGGTCTACGTCGCGCTGAACCGCCGGGTCGCCGTGGTCGACACCGCGACCCGGGCCGCGAAGACGTTGCGGTTCCGGGCGAAGACGCTGGCCGTCGCGCCCGGCGACCGCCGCGTGTTCCTGTCCGGCGGCAACACCGCGACCGTGCTGGACAGCGCGGACAACAGGGTGCTGAGCACGTTCCAGCTGAGCGGTCTGGAAGGCGATGGCCGCGGCTTCACGGCCACGGCCATCGCGTTCGAACCGGTCGACCTGTCCTAGCCGTCCTAGACCGGCTGCGTCACCTTGGCCCGGTCCGCGGCGGCGGTGTCGTCCTCCGGCGCCTCGTCGTGGATCGCCATCCGCTCCTGGATCCGCCGCAGCGGCCCCGGAGCCCACCACACGGCGTCGCCGAGCAGCTTCATCACCGCGGGCACGAGCAGCATCCGCACCACCGTGGCGTCCAGGGCAAGAGCCAGGATCATGCCGACGCCGACGAACCGCATCATCGTGATCTGCGAGAACGCGAACGCGCCGGTCACCACGATCAGCAGCAGCGCCGCCGCGGTGATCACGCGCCCGGTCTTGGCCAGGCCCGCCGTCACCGCTTCCTCGGTGGACGCGCCGCGGCCACGCGCCTCGACCATCCGGGACAGCAGGAACACCTCGTAGTCGGTGGACAGCCCGAAGACCATGGCCGCCATCAGCACCACGATCCCGGACTCCAGCGGCGCGGGCGTGACGCCGAGCAGCGACGCGCCGTGCCCGTCCTGGAACACCCACACCAGCACGCCGAACGTGGCCGACAGGCTCAGCGCGCTCATCACCACGGCCTTGATCGGCAGCAGCACGGACCCGAACGCCAGGAACATCAGCACGAACGTCGCGCCGACCAGCAGCACGACCATCAGCGGCAGCTTCTCGCCGATGGCGTCGAGGCTGTCGGTCACCATCGCCGTGCTGCCGCCGACGAGCACCTCGTCACCGGGGCCGGCCAACGCGCGCACGTCCCGCAGCGCCTGCTTGGACTCGTCGCTCAACGCGTCCTGGTCCAGTCCGGCGTTGACCAGCCACACGCCGTCGGCGGGCTCCGCCGCGACCTGCGCCTCGCCGACACCGGGCACCGCGCCGACCTCGCCGACGAACCGCTGCACGTCGGCGGGCGACGGGTCGCCGGTGATCACGATCTTGAAGCCGGCGTTGGACAGCGCGGCGAAGTCGTTGTTCACCGTCTCGGCGGCGACGCGGGCCGGGTTGCCCTCGGGCAGCACCTTCTCGGTGACCTCGCCGAACTTCACGCCCAGGAACGGCGAGCCGAGCGCGAGCAGCACCAGCACGATCGGCAGCGCGAACAGCACCGGCCGCTTCATCACGCGGCCGGCCAGCCTGCGCCAGCCGCCCTCCGACGCCGCCTTCTTCTTGCGCCACGGCATGGCGAGCTTGTCCACGCGGTGGCCGAGGACGGCCAGCAGCGCGGGCAGCAGGGTCAGCGACACGATCGCCGCGATCGCCACCGCGGACATGCCGCCGTAGCTCAGGGACTTCAGGAAGCCCTGGGGGAACAGCAACAACCCGGCGAGCGCGATCACCAGCAGCGTCGCGGAGAACAGCACGGTGCGGCCCGCCGACATGACGGTCCGGCGCACGGCGTCCGGCGTGGCACGGCCCTCGGCCAGCTCTTCGCGGAACCGGCCGACCATGAACAGCCCGTAGTCGATCGCCATGCCGAGGCCGAGCAGGCTGGCCACGTTGACCGCGAACGAGTTCACCTCGGCGACCAGCGAGACGGCGTGCAGCACGCCGAGCGATCCCGCGATCGCCAGGCCGCCGACCACCACCGGCAGCGACGCGGCGACCAGGCCGCCGAAGATGATGATGAGCAGGACGAGCACGATCGGCAGCGAGACGGCCTCGGCCTTGGTCAGGTCGGAGGCGGACATGTCGTTGATCGCCTTCTGGGTCGGCACCAGGCCGCCGACCTGCGTCTCGAGCCCGTCGACCTGGAGCCGGTCGGCGATCTGCTCGTACTGCTTGAGCTGGGTGTTGTTGTCACCCGAGCGCAGCGTGATCACGACGAGCGACTTGCCGCTCTCCGGCGACGGCACCGGCGGCAGCACCCTCAGCACGGCGTCGGTCGGGAGATCGGCGAGCTCCGCGGAGATCCGCTGGAGCTGGGCCGGATCGGTGGTGTCGTAGACCGCCAGGACGTCTCCGCCCTGGCGGCCGAACGCGTCCTGCGCGACCTGGTTGGCCCGCGCGGCCTCGCTCGTCGGCGCTTCGTAGCCGCCCTGGCTGAGCCGGTCGAACACGCCCAGTCCCCAGATGCCGCCGACCACCGCCAGTGCCACCGTCGCGATCAACACCACCCACCTGCGGCGGTACGCCAACGACCCCCACTTCGCGAACACGCGTCCTCCAAGGCAGATGGGTTACCGTTGCGTGAATGGCGTCAACTCCGTAAACACCGTTCACTACTTGTCGCGAAACTATACCCCGGTGAACACCGTTTACAACCTGATTGGGTGAATATGACCGAGGCCACGCGCCGGGAACGGCTCCGTGCCGAGACCGAGCGTGATATCCGGCGGCAGGCGCGTGCCCTACTCGTGGAGCACGGCCGCGACGCCGTCACTCTGCGTGCCATCGCACGTGAGGTCGGTATCACGGCTCCGGCCCTCTACCGGTACTACGACTCGCGCGAGGACCTGCTCCGCAGGCTCGCCGACGACATCTGCACCGACCTGGCCGCCGAACTCGACGCCGACCTGACCGGCATCGCCGAGGACGACGTCAGCGCGCAGGTCTACGCGGTGTGCCGCGGCTTCCGCCGCTGGGCGCTCGCGCACCCGCAGGAGTTCACGCTGGTGTTCGCCTCCACCGAGGACACGCTCGGCTCGTGCGCCCCGACCGACGACCGCGGCCAGGTGGGCGACCAGTTCGGCCGGGTGTTCCTCGAAGTCGCGGGCCGGTTGATCGCGAGCCACCCGCTGCCCGACGACCTCGGCGACCAGGACGTGCCGGCGGAGCTGCACGCCGACCTGACCGCGTTCCAGCAGGTCCTGCTGGCCACCGTGACCGACCGCGGCGTCGTGGTGGACGAGCACGTGCTGCCGCTCGGCGCGGTCTACCACATCACGCAGTCGTGGGTCCGCATCTACGGTCACGTGGCCCTGGAGGTCTTCGGCCGCTTCCCGTTCGCGGTGTCGAACCCGGAGCCCATGTTCGACTCGATGCTGGCGCAGATCCTGGGCGAGATGGGGTTCCGCCACCTGTCGCGTCCGTGACGGCGGCCGCCCGGGCGGGCGAACCCTGCGCAACGGTGAAGTGCGACTTCCGGGCATACCTGATGGGCCGTTCGAGCGCTTTTCGCGTTCGCGCCGCAACCACCGGCGCTCGGGCGGGTTGCATGGGTGGGCCGCACGGCGAGAACGTCTCGGGGCGGGGGGATGGTGGCACGGAAGAGTTCCGACAAGGGATCCGGCGGCGTGGCGTTGGTGGCCGCCGTGCTCGTGGTCCTCGCGGGCGCGGGTGGGGCCGGTGGCGCGGCGCTGAACTCGGGCGCGAGCGGCGGTGGCGGCGCGGCCCCGGTGGAGAGCATCGGCGTGCGCAAGTGGGATGCGAAGCGCGCGGCACGCGGTGGTGACGCCGAAGGCGCGATGGGCCACCTGGGTGTCGGGATCAGCAGGCAGGCGCTCAAGCAGGAGCTCGACTGCCTGGGCAACTCGTTCGGCCAGGTGCGGGACTTCCTCGCCCGGACGCCGTGCACCTCGCTCGACCGCATGCTCCTGGCCGTCGGCGACCAGGCGGGCAACGCCGCGCTGGTCTCCGTGGTGTGGGTGACCTTCCCGGGGCGCAACCAGGCCCGGCAGTTCGACCGGGTGATCGACGTCGCGGGCTCCGGCGACGTGCGACCGCTGGGCGGTGCGGTCGTCGGCCTGCCGGACGTCCAGTTCACCGCCGCGCACTACTGGTCGGAGACCAGGGACACCACGATCACCATCGCCGAGTCCGAACCGGCAACCGGGCACGTCGAGCCGGACCTGCTCGACGCGATGACCGAAGTGGCCGCCCAACTGCCCCGGCCCTAATCCGGGCCCCATCGCGCGACGAGCAGCACTATTGCGGAAGATCGCTGGACCTTTCGAGCGGTACTGGCCGATATCCGCGACACCGCCCGCCACCGCACGCTTGCATGGTCGATCCCCATCAGCCGGGACGACCAGGAGGCGGCATGGCACGTAGGATCGGTGGCGCTGGTGGCGGTTCCGCCAAAGGAGCAGGCAAAGGCGGCGCGGCGGCCGTGGTGGCCCTGGCGGGCGCGGCCGGTGTCGCCGGTGAAGCGGCGTTGTCCACGAGCACGGCGACCAGCGGGTCGACACCCGGGCTCAACGCGCGCAAGGCGGACAGCAAGAAGAACGCGCGCGACGGTGACGCCGACGGCGCGTTGAACCGACTGGGCACGCGCATCCGCCAGAAGGTGGTCAAGCAGGACCTGGAGTGCCTGTCGAACTCGTTCGGCCAGGTCCGCGAGTTCTTCCTGCACACACCGTGCACGGCGCTCGACCGTTGGATCTTCGCGACCGACGACGGTGCGGGCAACGCCGCCGTCGTGTCGGTGGTGTGGGTGTCCTTCGGCGACCGCGCCCGGACCAAGCGGTTCGAACGGCTCATCGACGTCTACGGCACCGGCGACGTGAGACCGCTCGGCAGCTCCCTGCTGGGCATGGCGGACATCCGCTTCACCGCCCGCCACTACTGGTCGGAGACCAGGGGGAACACGATCACCATCGCCGAGTCCGAACCGGCAACCGGGCACGTCGAGCCGGACCTGCTCGACGCGATGACCGAAGTGGCCGCCCAGTTGCCCCGTCCGTGAACCTCGCTACAGCACCACGTTGACCAGCCGGCCGGGCACCACGATCACCTTGCGCGGCGTGCCGCCGTTCAGCAGCTCGGCCACCTTCTCGTCGGCCAGCGCCGCCGCCTCGACCTGGTCCGCCGACGCCGACGCGGGCACGACCACCCGCGCCTTCACCTTGCCGTTGACCTGGATCGGGTACTCCACGGTGTCCTCGACCAGGTACTTCTCCTCCGCCGCCGGGAACGGGCCGTGCGCCAGCGACTCGGTGTGGCCCAGCTTCGACCACAGCTCCTCGGCGACGTGCGGGCTCAGCGGCGCCAGCATCAGCACCATCGGCTCGGCCAGCGCGCGGGGCGCACCGCCCGGGAAGTGCTTGGTGACGTGGTTGTTCAGCTCGATCAGCTTCGCGCCCGCCGTGTTGTAGCGCAGGTTCGCGAAGTCGTCGTGCACGCCCGCGATCGTCTTGTGCAGCAGCCGCAGGGCGTCCTCGCCCGGGTCGACGTCGACCACCCGCGGCTCGCCCGTGGTCTCGTCGACCAGGTTGCGCCACAACCGCTGCAGGAACCGCTGCGCGCCGACGACGTCCTTGGTCGCCCACGGCCGCGAGACGTCCATCGGGCCCATCGACATCTCGTACAGCCGGAACGTGTCCGCGCCGTACTTCTCGCACATCTCGTCCGGCGTGACGACGTTCTTCAGGCTCTTGCCCATCTTGCCGTACTCGCGGCGCACCTCCTCGCCCTCGAAGAAGTACTTGCCGTCGCGCTCCTCCACCTGCTCGGCGGGCACGGGGGCACCGCGCGAGTCGCGGTACGCGTACGCCTCGATGTAGCCCTGGTTGAACAGCCGCCGGTACGGCTCGTCGCCGGACACGTGACCCAGGTCGAACAGCACCTTCTGCCAGAACCGCGCGTACAGCAGGTGCAGCACCGCGTGCTCCACGCCGCCGATGTACAGGTCCACACCGCCGGGGTCGGACGTGCCGTGCTCGGCCGGGCGCGGGCCCAGCCAGTACCGCTCGTTCTCCGCGTCGACGAACCGGTCCTGCTCGGTCGGGTCCACGTACCGCAGCTGGTACCAGCACGAGCCCGCCCAGTTGGGCATGGTGTTGGTCTCGCGCCGGTACTGCTTCGGCCCGTCGCCCAGGTCCAGCTCGACGGTGACCCAGTCGTCGGCGCGCGACAGCGGCGGCGACGGCTCGGAGTCCGCGTCCTCCGGGTCGAACGTGCGCGGCGAGTAGTCGTCCACATCGGGCAGCTCGATCGGCAGCATCGACTCCGGCACCGCGATCGGCGTGCCCTCGGAGTCGTAGACGATCGGGAACGGCTCGCCCCAGTACCGCTGCCGGGAGAACAGCCAGTCGCGCAGCTTGAACTGCACGGTGCCCTCGCCCCGCCGCTGCTCCTCCAGCCAGGCGATGATCTTCTTCTTGGCCTCGTCGACGTCCAGGCCGTCCAGGCTGACGCTGCTCTCGTGGCTGGAGTTCACCGCCGGGCCGGTGCCGGTGTACGCCTCGCCGTCGAAGTCCGCGGGCGGCCGCACGGTCCGGATGATCGGCAGGTCGAACGTCTTGGCGAAGTCCCAGTCGCGCTGGTCCTGGCCCGGCACCGCCATGATCGCGCCGGTGCCGTACCCCATCAGCACGTAGTCGGCCACGTACACCGGGATCCGCGCGCCGTTGACCGGGTTCGTGGCGTGCGCGCCGGTGAAGACGCCGGTCTTGTCCTTGTTCTCCTGCCGGTCCAGTTCGGACTTGCGGGACACCTCGGCGCGGTAGGCCGCGATCGTGTCGGCCTGCTCGGTCGACGCGATCACGTCCACCAGCGGGTGCTCGGGCGCCAGCACCATGTACGTCGCGCCGAACAGCGTGTCCGGCCGGGTGGTGAACACCTCGATGTCGACGCCGTCGTGCCCGGCCACGGCGAACTTGACCCGGGCGCCGTGCGAGCGCCCGATCCAGTTGCGCTGCATCGCCTTGATCTTGTCCGGCCAGTCCAGCCGGTCCAGGTCGTCGATCAGCCGGTCGGAGTACGCGGTGATCCGCATCATCCACTGGCGCAGCGAGCGCCGGAACACCGGGAAGTTGCCGCGCTCGCTGCGGCCGTCCGCGGTGACCTCCTCGTTGGCCAGCACGGTGCCCAGCCCGGGGCACCAGTTCACCGGCGCCTCGGACAGGTACACCAGGCGGTGCTGCCCCAGCAGCTTCTCCCGCTCGGGCCGGGTCAGCTCCGCCCACGGCCGGTCCGGCGTGGCCCGCTCACCCGAGGCGAACTGCGCCTCCAGCTCGGCGATGGGCCTGGCCCGGCCCGCCGCCGGGTCGTACCAGGAGTTGAAGATCTGCAGGAAGATCCACTGGGTCCACTTGTAGTAGTCCGGGTCGATGGTCGAGATCCGGCGGCGCTCGTCGTGGCCCAGGCCCAGCCTGCGGATCTGCCGCAGGTAGGTCTGGATGTTGTCCTCGGTGGTCTTGCGCGGGTGCTGCCCGGTCTGCACGGCGTACTGCTCGGCGGGCAGGCCGAACGCGTCGAAGCCCATCGTGTGCAGCACGTTGCGGCCGTTCATCCGGTGGTACCGGGCGAACACGTCGGTGCCGATGAAGCCCAGCGGGTGGCCGACGTGCAGGCCGGCGCCCGACGGGTACGGGAACATGTCCTGCACGAACAGCTTGTCGGCGGGCACGTCGCCCTTGAGCGGCCCGACGGGGTTGGGCGCGTGGAAGGTGCCCTGCTCCTCCCAGTGCCGCTGCCAGCGCCGCTCGATCTCGCCGGCCAGCTCGGCGGTGTAGCGGTAGGCGGGCGTCGCGTCCGCCGCGTCGGTGCTCATCGGGATGTCCCTCTCCATCGGTACCTGCCCCTGACATGACGAAACCCCCCAGCCCGGAAGGGCATGAGGGGTTGCCGCGCGGACCTGGCTGTCGAGGTCTGCGCGGCTAGCTAAGGAGCAGGCGGGCCTTGCTCATGTCGTCAACGGTATCAGCGCAGCGCAAGCGCGATGAACCGGGTGAACTCCTCGGCCGCGAAGTTGTCGTCGCTGACCAGCAGCAAGGTGCGTTCCCCGGAGGGCAGGCGCGGGCCCCAGGTCAGGCCCTCGACGTTGTCGATCACGGGCAGCGGGAAGTCGTGCAGGTCGGCCAGCTGCCTCTTGCGGACCGGGCGCACGTCGTCGGCGAGCACGTCCTGGTCGCGCACGTCCGTCGCGCCCGCGATGTCGACCTGGAAGAGGCGCACCTTGTAGTCCGCGCCGGGCACCCAGCTGCGTTCGAGCGCGTAGTAGCGGCCGGGCACCTTCGGGTCGGCGAGGATCGCGGGCACGCCGGTGTCCGGACCCCACGGGCCGGGCTCGGGCTCGGCGAACAGCGGTTCCAGCGGGTAGGCGTGCTGGCGCACGACCACGCCGTCGCGGGTCTGCACGGTGAGGCGGGTGAGCGCGCCCCGGTCGGCGGTCGGCACGTCGCCGTCCTGAAGGAGCGGCCCCTCGACCACGCTGGTGAGCAGCACGCCGTCGGGGGAGAACGCGATCGCCTCCAGGGCGAGGTTGCGGCGCGGGCCGCGGTCGGCCGTGTAGGCGTAGTTCGAGGGCAGCGGCAGGCTGCTCACGTAGCCGCCGTCGCGGTCGGCCCGCTGGATGGAGGGCTGGACCACGACCGGCCCGGCGGTCCTGGGCCGCTCGCCCTCCTGGCTCCACCAGAAGTCGCCGGTCACCGGGTCGACCCGGATGTCCTCGGGGTCGACGGTGCGGCCGTCGTCCAGCGCCGGTGGCGAGTAGGTGCCGCCGTCGGCGTGGCGCAGGGCGCGCGTGCCGGTGATCCGGACGTCGTGCACGCCGGTCTCGTCGACGGTCAGGTCGGCGGTGTAGAAGCGGGCCGGGGTGGTGTACGAGCGGTCGTCGCTGATCAGGACGTACCCGCCGGTGGTCGGGTCGCGGTCGACGCCGGACAGGCCGCCGACCGTGGTGCCCTCGAACTGCACGGCGTTCGGCAGGGTGGTCTGGCCGAGGAAGCGGACGCCGGGCACCGCGGCGGCGGGCGCGGCCGGGACGAGCGCGGCGACGACGCCCAACGCGGCCAGGAGTGATCGGATTCTCATGACCTTGAGCTTCTCGACCGGCAACGAGCCCCGTAAGGACACCTTCGGGTGAAGCCGGGGTGGTTCGACCAAGATCGAAAGACGGGCCTACCCTCGTCAGGGTGAACATCGTGCTGCCTGTGGTGCTGGGTCTGATCGGGGTCGCGTTCGCGACGGTCGGCTTCCTCGGCGTGCGGGGCCGCCTGCACCGCAACCGCTTCTTCGGCGTGCGCACCAAGGCCACGCTGCGCGACGACGAGACGTTCGCGCTGGCCAACAAGATCGCCGGCGTGCCCAACGTGACGGCGGGCGCGATCGCCCTCGTCGCGGCCGTCGCGGCGGCGGTGAACCCGGCGTTGACGCTGGTCATCGGCCTGGTCGGGCTGGTCGGCAGCGTGGTCGTCGCGAGCGCCGGCGGCGTGCTCGGCCACCGGGCCGCCGACGCCCTGCCCGAGCCGGAACCCGCCGGCTGCGGCGGGTGCGCGTGCTCCGGCGCGGGCGGCGGATGCGGCGTGCTGACCCGGGCCTGAGGCCGGTTCGGGGCTAGTTCCGGCGGATGTCGGTGGGGAAGGTGGCCAGCAGCGCCGTCGGCATCCCCTGCCGGCGCAGCACCCGTCCCCACAGGTCGACGTTCGGCGGCGTCATGACGTCGTCGGGCAGGCCCTTCACCACGATCCAGTCGCCGCGGCCGACCTCGTTGCCCAGCTGGCCCTCGCCCCAGCCCGAGTAGCCCGCGAACACGCGCATCCCGCGCACCTTCGCCACCAGCGCGTCCGGGTCCGCGTCCAGGTCGACCAGGGCCACCGGGCCGTGCACGCCGACCACCCCTTCGAGCGACGCGAGGTCCTCGCCGGTGCGCAGCGCGGCCAGGCACAGCGCCGTCTTCTGCTCCACCGGCCCACCGATGTAGACCGCCTGCGGTCGGCTCACGTGCGGGCCCCAGGCGGGCAGCACGTCGTGGACGGCGACCTCGCTCGGCCGGTTCAGCACGACGCCGAGGCTGCCTTCGTCGCGGTGGTCGATGACGTACACCACCGTCCGGCGGAAGTTGGGGTCGGTCAGGCTCGGTGCCGCGACCAGCAGGGAACCCGGTTCGACGTCGGCATCAGGGCGCACACCACGCATGATCCCAGACAACGCGCGTGTCCCAGGCGACAGCGGCACGTCCGCCGCGCCGGAACATCCGGGTTACCGTGTTCGTTGCAAGGAACGTCAGGCGCCATCGAGTCCCCCGGGCCCACTGAAACGCCTACGCGGAATACCGTCCGGCTGGAGCCGCGTAGTGCCACCCGCCGAGAGGCGACCGGGCGCCTGGCACCAGGGAGGCCGGACCCCACGCGGGTCCGGCCTTCGTGGTTGACGCGCCAGGAGGCATAGGCTCACCCCGTGACCACGGCCGGCTCCACCGCGGCGAAGCACCACCTCGGTGTCCGGAAACTCCTCGCGGTGGCGGACTTCCGCAGGTTGCTGGCATCCAGGCTGGCGGCCCAGTGGGGCGACGGCCTGTTCCAGGCCGGTCTGGCCGGCGCGGTCCTGTTCAACCCCGAGCGCCACACCGACCCGCTCGCCGTCGCGGCCGGGTTCGCCGTGCTGCTGCTCCCGTACTCGGTGATCGGACCGTTCGCGGGCGCCCTGCTGGACCGGTGGGACCGCCGCCGGGTGCTGGTGGTGGCGAACCTCACGCGCGCCGTGTTCATCCTGCTCACCGCGACGGCCGTCGGGCTCGGGCTCGGCGGCGTGCCGCTGTACGCCTCGGCGCTGTTCGTCACCGGTGTCAGCCGGTTCGTCGGCTCCGGCCTGTCCGCGTCCCTGCCGCACGTGGTCGACGACGACCACCTGGTGGAGGCGAACGCGTTCGTCACCACGCTCGGCGCGCTGACCGCCGTGCTCGGCGCGGGGTGCGCGGTGGGGCTGCGGTCGGTGCTGGGCTCCGGTGACGGCGGTTCGGCGTGGACCACGACGTTCGCCGTCGCGGGGTCGCTGGGCGCCGCGTTCCTGGCCTCCCGCTTCGCGCGTGGTGCCCTGGGACCCGACGAGGTGGACGAGCCCAACCGGACGCTCACGGCGGTCGCCATGGGCCTGCTGGACGGCGCGCGGGCCGCGTGGCGCGCGCCCGGCGTGGCCGCCGCCCTGCTGGCGCTGCTCGCGCACCGGGCCGCGTTCGGGGCGTCGTTGCTGCTGACGTTGCTGCTGATGCGCAACTCGTTCACCGACTACGGGCCGTTCAAGGCGGGTATGGCGGGGCTCGGCGAGGTCGCGGTCGCCGGCGGCGCGGGCATCCTGCTCGCGGGCCTGGTGACCGACCGGGTCGTGGACCTGCTCGGCCGGCGCGGCACGGTCTGCGCCGCGCTGCTGCTGGCCGCGGCCACCCAGCTCGGCCTGGGCCTGCCCATGCTGCTGCCCACCATCCTGGCCGCGTCGTTCGTGCTCACGTTCGCGGGCCAGGTGGTGAAGCTGTGCGTGGACGCGGCCGTGCAGGGCGACATCGGCGACGAGGTCCGCGGCCGGGTGTTCGCCCTGTACGACACGCTGTTCAACGTCACGCAGGTGGCAGCCGTCACCGCCGCGGCGGCCGTCGTCCCGCTGGACGGACGGGCGCCGGGTCTCGTGCTGGCCGCGACGGCCGCCTACCTGCTCGGTCTGCTCGGTTACCTGCTGCTCATCAAGCGCTCGAAAACCTCCTGACCACCCCGCAAGGTCGCGTCGAGGCGACCGAGCCGCCGTCTGCGGAGCAGCGGCCATGTCACCGCGGCAGGGGCAGGCGGATGATCCCCGTCTCGTGCGCGTAGACCACGGCGGCCATTCGGTCGCGCAGGTTCAGCGCACGCAGGATCTCCGACACCACCGCCCCCACCTGGTGCTGGCTCAACGCCAGCACCCGCGCTATCTCGTGGTCCGCGAGCCCCCTGGCCAGGCAGCGGAGCACGGCCCGCTGCCGGTCCGACAGCACGTCCAACCCCTGTGCCCGGGCGCCCCCCTCGGACAATCCCCAAGCGTTCATACGACACCACCCCCAGTGCGCGTTCGACGCACACAGTCATGGTCCCGCAACCGCGTGTCACTGGCCAAGCCCACAGCACCAGATTGGTCACTTGGTGTCAGTCACGCGGTGGCTCGACGCCCTCCGCGCGGGCCCATTCGAGCAGCTCGGCGACCGCCTCGTCGTGCTCGAGCGGACCCCGGTCCAGGCGCAGCTCCTTGAGGAACTGCCACGCCCGGCCGACCACCGGCCCGGGCGGCACGCCCAGCAGCCGCATGATCTCGTTGCCGTCGAGGTCCGGCCGGACCCGCTTGAGGTCCTCCTCGGCGGCGATCCGCTCGATGCGGCGCTCGAGGTCGTCGTACGTGCGCTGGAGGGCGTTGGCCTTGCGCCGGTTGCGGGTGGTGCAGTCGGCGCGGACCAGCTTGTGCAGGCGGGGCAGCAGGTCGCCCGCGTCGGTGACGTAGCGGCGCACCGCCGAGTCGGTCCACTCGCCGCTGCCGTAACCGTGGAAGCGCAGGTGGAGGTACACGAGCTGGGCGACGTCCTCGACGATCTCCTTGGCGTACTTGAGGGCGCGCAAACGCTTGCGGACCATCTTCGCCCCGACCACCTCGTGGTGGTGGAACGACACCCCGCCGCCCTCCTCGAACCGCCGGGTGTCCGGCTTGCCGATGTCGTGCAGCAGCGCCGCCAGCCGCAGCACGAGGTCCGGTTCCGGGGTCTCCTCCAGGTCGATGGCCTGGTCGAGCACGACCAGCGAGTGGTGGAACACGTCTTTGTGCTGGTGGTGCTCGTCGATCTCCAGCTTCATCGCGGGCAGCTCGGGCAGCACCACGTCGGCGAGCCTGGCCTCGACCATCAGCTCGACCCCGGCTCGCGGGTGCGCGCCGGTGAGCAGCTTGGACAGCTCCGCCTGCACCCGTTCGGCGGTGATGCGGCTCAGCTCGCCGGACATGGCCGCCATGGCCTCGCGCACGCGGGGCGCGACGGTGAAGCCGAGCTGGGACGTGAACCGGGCCGCGCGCAGCATCCGCAGCGGGTCGTCGGAGAACGACTCCTGCGGGGTCGCCGGGGTGTCCAGGACCCCGGTCCGCAGCGCCTCGCGCCCGCCGGTCGGGTCGACGAGCCGCCGGTCGACCACGTCGTAGGCCATCGCGTTGACGGTGAAGTCGCGCCGGACCAGGTCGCCCTCGATGCTGTCGCCGAAGGTCACCTCGGGGTTGCGCGTCACGCCGTCGTAGCTGTCCGCGCGGAACGTGGTGACCTCGACGGTCTGCCCGTACTTGGTCGCCCCGACGGTGCCGAAGGCGATGCCGGTGTCCCAGATCGCGTCCGCCCAGCCCTTGAGCAGCGCCATGACCTGCGGCGGCCGCGCGTCGGTGGTGAAGTCGAGGTCGCCGGACAGCCGGCCGAGCATGGCGTCCCGCACGCTGCCGCCGACGAGGTACAGCCGATGACCGGCCGCGGTGAAGCGGGCGGCCAGCTCGTCGGCGACGGGGAGTGCGCTCAGCAGTTCCACCACGGCATCGTCCTGCCCGAGAGAAGTGGCGGCGGAGGCGATCGGTACGGACACGAGGAGCCAGCCTACTGGTCGGCGCGGTGCGACCCGAACGAGTTGTCCACAGGGGCCGGTCGCTGTTGATCACTTCCGGCAACCCCGCTGTCACGTCCCGTAATCGCTGGTCGCCACTACCATCAGGGCATGCCCCAGTCGTCCGGTCGCTCCGGCGGTCCCAAGCCGAGGCGCCGGAACCGGCGTCGCGGTCGGCGGCTGAAGACCGTCGACGAGACGTCGGCGGGCGGACTGGTGCTGGACTTCGAGCAGCACGTCGCCGCGATCATCGGGCGGCTCGACCGCCGCGGCCGGCTGCTGTGGTCGTTGCCCAAGGGTCACATCGAGGCCGGTGAGACCGCGGAACAGACCGCGGTGCGCGAGGTCGCCGAGGAGACGGGTATTCATAGCAGGGTCCTGCGCCCGCTCGGCTCGATCGACTACTGGTTCGTCGCCGAGGACCGGCGGGTGCACAAGACCGTCCACCACTTCCTGCTGGAAGCGGTGGGGGGCGAGCTTTCCGACGAAGACGTGGAGGTCACCGAGGTGGCGTGGGTGCCCCTTGGCGAACTGGACGACCGGCTCGCCTACGCGGACGAGCGGCGACTGGTGCGCCGAGCCGCCGAACTGCTCTCCGAGTACCAGACGGACGGAGCGGAGTCGGCGTGAAACGGCTGCTGTCCGCACTAGCGGCGGCGGGGGTCCTGGTCGTGACGTCCGCGTCCGCGGCCCCCGCGGCACCCGTCGACAGCGGGCGACTGCCCGTCCGACCGGCGCCCGCGACCCAGGTCTGGGCGACCAGGGCGCTGTCCAGCCAGCCCGGCCAGCAGTCGCAGGTGTGGCTGCGCCTGGACGTCGAGGAGATGACACCGCGGGTGATCACCTCCGACGGGCCCGACTCGATCACCATCTCCGGCAAGGTCGTCAACGTCGGCGACCGGGCGCTGGAGGACATCGAGCTGCGCCTGGAACGCGGACAGCCGCTGACCAGCGAGGACGAGGTCCGCAAGGCGTTGCGGGAGCCGACCGACGCGGAGTTCGTGCAACCGAACTTCACCCCGGTCACCGACCGCCTGGAGCAGAACGAGTCGAAGCCGTTCCGGCTCACCGTCCCCCTGCGCGGCACCGACCCCACCTCGCTGCGGATCACCGAACCGGGGATCTACCCGATCCTGGCCAACATCAACGGCGTGCCCGCGTACGGCGGGCGGGCCCGGCTGGCCGCGTTGAGCACCCTGCTGCCGGTGCTCGCGATGCCCGGCGGGCAGGCGCCGACCCCGCCCGCGAACCCCGCCAAGCTCACCCTGCTGTGGCCACTGGCCGACCGGCCGCGCATCGTCACCGCGAACCCGACCGTGCTGACCGACGACGAGCTGGCGGGCTCGGTGTCCATGGGCGGTCGGCTGTACGGGCTGCTCATGGCCTACGAATCGGCGTTGGCGAGCCCGCTGGCCGGTGGCGTGTGCCTGGCCGTCGACCCCGACCTGCTGCGCACGGTCGCCGCGATGGCCCAGGGCTACGAGGTGCGCGGCCAGGGCGCGGGCAAGGGCCGCAGCGGGGCCGAGCTGTGGCTGGACCGGTTGCGCCTGCTGGTCGCCGGTCGGTGCGTGATCGCGCTGCCGGACGCGGACGCCGACCTGGTGGCGCTGTCCCGCGCCGAGCTGAGCGGCCTCGGCGACCTCGCGCTCGACGGCGCCGAGGTGATCCGCGACATCCTCCGCGTGCAGCCGACCCAGGGCCTGACCTGGCCCGAGGACGGCGTGCTCGACCAGCAGACGCTGGCGGCGCTGACCGGGCAGGGCGTCACTTCCCTCGTGCTCGACCAGTCGGCCGTGGCGGGCACCCCCGGCACGGGACCGGTCCGGTTCGACGTGGCCGACGGCAAGCCGGTCACGGCCGTGCGCATCGACGGCATGGTGTCCGACGCGCTTCAGGGCACGGCGGCGACGCGGCCGGTCGCGGGCGTCACCACGCCGAGCGAGACCCGCCCGGTGTCGGTGCAGAACGCGCTGGCCGCGCTGACGTTCCGGGCCGGGTTCCAGAACACCGGCCAGCACGTGGTCATCGCGCCGCCGCGCCGGTGGAACGCGCCGACCGGCGAGGTCGACATGCTGCTGCGCACGACGAAGTCCCTGGTCGCCGGGGGGTTCGCGGCCCCGGTCGCGCTGGAGTCGCTGGTGGCGGCCCCGCCGGAGCAGACGGCCGCGCTGAGCTACCCGGTCGAGGCGGGCGCGCGCGAGGTGCCGCCCGCGGTCACCGCGTCGGTGGCGGACTCGTGGCGGCGGTTGCAGCAGCTGTCGGAGTCGATGAGCCAGCCGGACGCGGAGTCCGCCGAGCCGCGCGACCTGATCGACCCCCTGCGGATGACCCTGCTGCGCGCGGTGTCCGGCGCGTGGCGCGGCAACGAGGACGGGGCGCGCGCCGCGCTCGCGGTCGGCCGTGAGCAGATCGACGGGTTGCAGGGCCAGGTCACGGTGACCGAGCCGAACAGCCCGATCCTGCTCGGCTCCGGCGACAGCCCGATCCCGCTGTCGATCAAGAACCGGCTCGACGTGCGGATCACGGTGCGGATCGTGATCGAGGACACGCCGGGCATCGTGGCCAAGGAGCTGGCCGACGTCGAGCTGCCCGCGCGCGGCGACCGCCTGGTGCGGGTGCCGGTCGAGGTGCAGCGGTCCGGGCGGTTCCCGGTGCACATCCGCCTGGTCACCACCAGCGGCGTGGAGCTGGGCGAACGGGCCCGGTTGGAGGTGTCGTCCTCGGCGTACGGGACGATCACCGTGGTCATCACCGGCCTGGCCGCGGCCGCGCTGGTGCTGCTGTCGGCCCGCCGCATCTACCGTCGGGTGCGGGCCACGCGGGCCGCCACGGCACAGGTGCCGGACGACGCGAGCGGGGTCACGCCGCCGGAGAGGTCGAGCACGAGTTGAGCGGAACAACCACGGTGACGCAGGAGCAGCCCCCAGGCCCGTCGCTGGCGCGCGCCAGCGGCTCGATGGCCGTCGCCACGATCGTCAGCCGCGCCTCCGGGCTGCTGTCCAAGCTGCTGCTGATCGCGATCGTCGGCGTCGACGTGCTCAACGACTCTTACCAGGTCGCCACGACGTTGCCGACGATGATCAACGAGCTGCTGCTCGGCGGCGTGCTGACCAGCGTGGCGATCCCGCTGCTGGTGCGCGCCGAGAAGGAGGACGGCGACCGCGGCGAGTCCTACGCCCAGTGGATGATCACCATGTCGGCGGTGATCCTCGGCATCGGCACGATCATCGCGATCGCGTGCGCGCCGCTGCTGACGGCGTTGTTCATCGACTCGTCCGACGCCAAGCCCGAGCTGGTCACCGCGTTCGCGTACCTGGTGCTGCCGGGCATCGTGTTCTACGGGCTGTCCGCGCTGATCGGCGCGATCCTCAACACCCGGCACGTGTTCGGCCTGCCCACCTGGGCGCCCGTGCTGAACAACGTCGTGGTGATCGCCACCCTGGTCGTGTACTGGCTGATGCCGGGGGAGATCTCGCTCGACCCGGTGCGGATGGGCCAGCCGAAGCTGCTGGTCCTCGGCCTCGGCACGATGCTGGGCGTGGCGTTGCAGGCCTCGGTGCTGGTGCCCGCGCTGCGGCGGACCGGGTTCCGGTTCCGCTGGCGGTGGGGCTGGGACCGGCGGCTGTCGGAGTTCGGCGGCCTGGCGTTCTGGGTGCTGCTGTACGTGGCGCTCGGCTTCGTCAGCATGGTCGTGCTGACCAAGGTCGCCACGCACGACCGCGGCGCGATCACCGTCTACAACATGCAGTGGCTGATCGCGCAGGTGCCGTACGGGGTGCTCGGCGTGTCGCTGCTGACCGCGCTGATGCCGAAGATGAGCCGCGCGGCGGCCGCGCACGACACCGGCGCGCTGGTCGGCGACCTGGCGTTCGGCAACCGGATGTCGTCGATCCTGCTGATGCCGTTCAGCGCGTTGATGACGGTCTCCGGCGTCTCGATCGGCCTGGCGCTGTTCTCGTTCGGCAAGTCCGACGTCGGTGGCGGCGAGGAGATCGGCACGGCGCTGGCGCTGTCGGCGTTCGGCCTGGTGCCGTACGCGATCACGTTGTTGCAGCTGAGGGTGTTCTACGCGTTGAAGGACGCGCGGACGCCGACGATCATCCAGGGGATCATCGTGGCGGTGCGGATCGCGCTGCTGTACGGGTTCCTGGCGATCGCGCCGCCGGACAAGCTGGCGGTCGGCGTGTCGGTCGCGATGTCGCTGAGCTTCGTGGTCGGCGCCCTGGTGGGTCAGCTGTGGCTGCGGATCAGGCTCGGCCGGCTGCGCACCGGTTACACGGCGTGGACGATCTGCCTCACCGTCGTGGCGTCCGCGATCGCCTTCGCGGCGGCGACCGGCCTGGCGTGGCTCGCCGTCCGCGTGCTGGGAATCGAGTCCCGCGTGGCGGGTGCCTGGGTCGAGGTGGTGATCCAGGCGATCGTCGGGCTACCGCTGAGCTTCCTGCTGCTCGCCCTGTTCCGGGTACCGGAAGTGAAGCCCGCGATCGGCAAGATCAGTCGTTTGGTGGGTCGCCGATGACCCCTCTGACCCGACCCGGTCACGTACCCTCGGCCCCGTGAGCAGCGGTCCGATCCAGAACACCTCGCTGGTGCCCGGCGGGGTGATCGGCGACGGCCGGTACCGGCTGCTGGCGCGGTCCGGGGTCGACCGGCGGTGCGACGCGCACCTGTGGCGGGCCAGGGACGGGCAGCTCAACCGGGACGTGGCGCTGACCGTGCTGGTGGGCAACCCGGCCGACCACGCCGCCGCGGCGCGGGCCAAGCGGACCGCCGAACGCGCGATGCACGCCTCCAGCTTCACCCACCCGGGCGTGTCCCGGGTGATCGACGTGTTGACACCCGGGGCCGGGATCCGGCCCGACGAGGGCATCCTCGGCGTGATCGTGGCCGAGTGGACCCAGGGCACCGACCTGCTCGACCTGATCGCCGAGGGCCCGCTGCCGGCGGGTGCGGCGACTCGGTTGCTGGAGCCGCTCGGCGCGGCGATCGAGGGCGCGCACCACGCCGGTCTCGTGCTCGGCGCGGACCACCCGCAGCGCATCCGGGTGACGTCGGACGGCAGGCTGCGGCTGGCGTTCCCCGGTCCGCGGCCCGACGCGATCGCCCGTGACGACGTCAAGGGCCTCGGCGCGATCCTGTACCTGCTGCTCACCGGGAAGTGGGCGCTGCCCAACGGTCCGGACGGCGTGCCCGCCGCGCCCACGGGTCCGGACGGCGCGGTGCTCGCGCCGAGCACGCTGCACCCCTACGTGCCGCACGAGCTGTCGTCGGTCGCGGTGCGCAGCCTGGAGGACACCAGCGTCGGCGGCATCCGGACCAGTGCCGCGATCCTCCAGGTGCTGGACCAGATCTCCCGGTCCGAGGCGCAGACCGCGCTGATCCAGCCGGTCCAGGACGACGCGGCGGACGACGGCGCGGTGTGGACCACGCAGCGCCCGGTCCGCGACAAGGACCGCAAGCACAAGCTGATGATCAGCGTGACCGTGCTCGCGGTGGCCACGCTGGCCGTGGTCGTCTGGCTCGGCGTGCAGATCGTGAGCTTCTTCAGCGACGAGCCGTCGCGCGGCGGCGGGCCGACGGTGGTGATCGGCCAGTCCACCGCGCCGGGGCAGAGCGGCCAACCCGCGCCGCCCGCGCCCCAGCCCGCCGGTCCCGTGCAGCCCGCGTCCGTCGGCGTGTACGACGTGACCAACCAGCCCGACAACGCCAACCGGGCCAGCCGCGCGGCCGACAACAACCCGACCACGGTGTGGCAGACGGAGAACTACTTCCAGCCGTTCCCGGCGCTCAAGCCGGGCATCGGGCTGATGGCGGGGTTCGCGGAGCCGGTGAAGCTGTCGTCGGTGACGATCACCTCGCCCAGCGAGGGCACGGTGGTGGAGATCCGCGTCGCGGGTGCCGCCGGCGCGCCGCTGGAGGAGACGAAGGTCATCGCGAACGCGACCCTGTCGGCCGGGCAGACCCAGATCCAGCTGGGCGACCACGAGCCGACCCAGCACCTGCTGGTGTGGATCACCAAGCTCACCGGCAGCGGCAAGAACAACCGCTCCGAGATCGCCGAACTGGTCTACACCCGCGCGCAGTAGCCCTCAGGCGCGGGTCGCGTAGCCGCCCAGCGCCGGTTCGAGCAGGTCGAAGACGCGGTGCGCGGACCGCGTGACGGTGGCCGCGATGGTGGCGTTGTCGAGCCCCTGCACGGTCAGCCGCAGCACTTCGCCGAACAGCAGCCGGTGCGCGCCCCCGAGTTGGGTGGCGACCGCCCCGGGCGTGATGTCGTCGGGCTCGGCGGCGGTCTCGGCGGCGAGGGCGGCGGCCAGGGCTTCCTCGCGCGCCTCGTGCAGTTCGCGCAGGCGCGCGGTGAGGGTGGGGCTGTCCACGACCATCCGGGCGAACGGCAGGCCGGAGAACCCGATCACCGGGTCGTGCGCGGCCGCGGCCTCCAGGAACGCCCTGCGCAGCGCGGCCAGCGCCGATTCGCCGACGGCCCGGGCGGCGACCGTGCGGGCGAGGCCGGCGGTGAACTCCTCGTGCTGGTCGAGGGCCAGGTCCTCCTTGCGCGCGAAGTAGTTGGTGACGGTCTTCTTGGCCACCCGCGCCGCCTCGGCGATGTCGGCGATCGTCGTCTCCTCGAACCCGCGCTCGATGAACAACCGGGTGGCGTGGTCGGAGATCGCCTGCCGGGTCTCCTGCTTCTTCTGCTCGCGCAGGCCGGTATTCGTGCTGGTCATGGCGCCACCCTGGCAGAGTTTTACGTCGGTGGCAAACTTCCTCTTGACGTTAGGTAGTACGAATGTATAATTGCACTCGTAGCAAGAACGTCGCTGCTCGACCCCGCTCCACCCGACCCCGCTCCGAGGAGACCGCTTGATCACCAAGTCCACGCTGTCGCTCAACGTCGACGACGTCACCGCGTCCAGCACCTTCTTCACCACCCACTTCGGCTACACCGAGCAGATGGCGGCCGACGGGTTCGCGTCGCTGGGCCACGAGGACGCGGTCGACCTGGTGCTGCTGCGCCGGGGCACCGAGGTGCTGCCCGAGGGCTTCCGCGACCAGCACGCCGCCGGGCTGATCGTCGCCTTCACGGTCGCCGACCTGACCGCCGAGCACGACCGGCTGCGCGCGGCGGGCGTCGAGATCACCATGCCGCTGCGCGAGGAACCGTGGGGTGAGCGCCTGTTCCAGGTGACCGACCCGAACGGCGTCGTCGTCCAGCTCGTCGAATGGGTGAACTTGTGACGCGCGGTCGCGGCGGGCGAGTGCCGGAGCGTCGGCACTCGCCCGTACAGGGGAAGAGCAGTGGGGTTGCCCGAGCCCGATAGGCTCCCGGCGTGACCGCCGCAGCCAGCTCGGACGCAGACCTCATCGCGGCGCACGCCGCGGGTGACCCGCACGCCTTCTCCGAGCTCGTGCGCAGGCACCGGGATCGCATGTGGGCCGTCGCGCTGCGCACGCTGCGCGATCCGGAAGAAGCCGCGGACGCGTTGCAGGAGGCGTTCATCTCGGCCTTCCGCGCGGCGGCGAGCTTCCGGGCCGAGTCGCAGGTCACCACCTGGCTGCACCGAATAGTCGTCAACGCCTGCCTCGACCGGATGCGCAGGCGTCAGACCAGGCCGACCGTCCCCCTGCCCGAGGCGGGCCCCGGCGAGCCGGTGGCGCCCCGCGACGCGATGGCCGAGCGCGAGACCCGCCTGGTGGTCCAGGCCGCCCTCAACGAGCTGCCCGAGGAGCAGCGCGCCCCGATCGTGCTGGTCGACGTGGAGGGCTACTCGGTGGCCGAGACGGCGCAGCTCCTGGGCATCGCGGAGGGCACCGTCAAGTCCAGGTGCGCCCGCGGGCGGGCCAAGCTCGCCAAAGTTCTGGGACACCTCCGGAACCAGAGTGCAGATGCGAACGTCCCAGTGAACGATGTGCAGGTGCAACAGGGACGTCAGTTGGAGGAACGATGACCGGCAATGCGCGGCGTTCAGGGCCGCCGTGGTCCGTCGACCTGCTGGCTGATCTGCACGCGGGGGCTCTGGACCCGCGGACCGAGGCCGAGCTGCGGCCGCTGGTCGAGAACGACCCCGAGGCCCGCGAGATCCTCGCCGCCCTCGACGCGACGCTCGACGACCTGCGCGACCTGCCGCCGATCCCGATGCCGCGCCACGTGGCCGAGCGGATCGACGCGGCCCTCGCCGACGAGGCGCGACCGACCGCCCCGGTGATCGACTTCGCGCAGGCCAAGGCGCGCCGCGCCAAGCGACTCGGCTGGGGCGCGGGGCTGCTCGCGGCGGCCGCGGTCGCCGTCGGCGTCGCGGTGGTGGCGATCCCCCGGGACAACACCGCGGGCGACGGTGGCGTGGCGCAGCAGGACAAGACCACGAACACGCCGGTCAGCGCGACCGCGTTGCCGCCCGGTAGCGACAAGATGCCCGCGGTGCGCGGCGAGAACTTCGGCCCGGTGTTCGGCGACGTGCTCAAGGCGCAGAACTACGGCCCGCTGGAGAACCAGGACCAGCTGGCCGACTGCCTGCGCGGCGCGAACATCACGGCGGGCAAGCCCCTCGGTGTCAGCCCCATCACGTTGGACGACAAGCCCGCCGTGATGGCGATCCTGCCCGGCGGCACGCCCGGCGCGTACCGCATCGTGGTGGTCGACCCCCAGACCTGCGGCCCGGACAACCCCGACGGCGTGCTGGCGAACAGCACCATCGAGCCGTAGCCGCGCCGTGTAGCCGAACTCACCGCGAACGCGCGGAATTACCGCACCCTACGATCCGTTGTGCGAAGAGCCGGGCCGGGTGATCCAGGTCCGGGAGCGACTAACGGAGGTCGAGGGTGTCGGACGTTCGGAACCTGATCGTCGTGGGATCGGGGCCCGCCGGGTACACCGCGGCGGTCTACGCGGCGCGTGCCCAGCTCGAACCGCTGGTGTTCGAGGGCTCGCAGTACGGCGGCGCGCTGATGACCACGACCGAAGTCGAGAACTACCCCGGTTTCCGCGACGGCATCATGGGCCCCGACCTCATGGAGCAGATGCGGGAGCAGGCCAAGCGCTTCGGCGCCGAGCTGCGCGCGGAGGACGTCGACGCCCTGGAGCTCGACGGCCCGGTGAAGTACGTCACCGCGAACGGCACCCGGTACGCCGCCCGCGCGGTCGTGCTCGCGATGGGCGCGGCGGCGCGCTACCTGCACGTCCCCGGCGAGCAGGAGCTGCTCGGTCGCGGTGTGTCGGCCTGCGCCACCTGCGACGGCTTCTTCTTCCGCGACCAGGACATCGCGGTGATCGGCGGCGGCGACTCGGCGATGGAGGAGGCGACGTTCCTGACCAAGTTCGCCCGGACCGTCACGATCATCCACCGCCGCGAGGAGTTCCGCGCCTCCAAGATCATGCTGGAGCGCGCGCGGAACAACGAGAAGATCAGGTGGCTGCTCAACGCCGAGGTGGTCGAGGTGCTGGGCCAGGCCTCGGGTTCGGTGTCCGGGGTGAAGACCCGCGACACCCGCACCGGTGAGGTGACCGAGCACCCGTTCACCGGCTTCTTCGTCGCCATCGGCCACGACCCGCGCAGCGAACTGGTCAAGGGTCAGGTCGAGGTGGACGGCGAGGGCTACGTCCAGGTCGTCGGCCGGACCACCCACACGAACGTGGACGGCGTGTTCGCCGCGGGCGACCTCGTCGACCACACCTACCGCCAGGCGATCACCGCCGCCGGTTCGGGCTGCGCCGCCGCGATCGACGCGGAGCGCTGGCTCGCCGAGCACGGGACCACGGAGGCCGCCGTCTCCGCCGAGCACGTCGGCGGCGGTTACGGCGAGCCCGTCTCCACCAGCTGAACCCACTTTCCGCAAGGGAGATACAACATGGCAGGCTCCACCGTGGTCACGTCCGCGCAGACCTTCACCGACGACGTCCTCACCAGCGAGAAGCCGGTGCTGGTCGACTTCTGGGCCACCTGGTGCGGCCCGTGCAAGATGGTCGCCCCGGTGCTCGAGGAGATCGCCGCCGAGCACTCCGAGAAGATCACCGTCGCGAAGCTCGACATCGACGCGAACCCGTCGATCGCGCGGGACTACCAGATCATGTCCGTGCCCACCATGATCCTGTTCCAGGGCGGGAAGCCGGTGAAGCAGATCGTCGGCGCCAAGCCGAAGGCCGCGCTGCTCAAGGACCTGTCCGACGTGCTCTGAGCGCAACCTGAACGGGTGACCCGTCCGTCTTCCGCAGAGACGGACGGGTCACCCGTTTGTGGACTCGTGACCACTCGCAGTAGCCCCGTCCGTGGTGTCGGCCGGAGCAAGGCACAATAGGGCGTCAAGGTCGCGTCGACGGATGTCGGCGCCTGAGTGAGCGAGGGGTGCATGCTGCTACTCCGCCGCGGGGACTTCGGTCCGGACGTCGCCGAGGTCAGGGCAACGCTGACGAAGCTCGGTCTGCTGTCCGATCCGCAGCCGTCCCAGGTGTTCGACCTGCCGGTCGAGCACGCTGTGCGCGCGTTCCAGCAGCAGCGGGGTCTCATCACCGACGGCATCGTCGGCCCGGCCACGTACCGCGCGCTGCGCGACGCGACCTACCGACTCGGCGACCGCCCGCTCGCGTTCCTCATCGCGCAGCCGGTGACCGGTGACGACGTGTCCGCGTTGCAGGAGCGCCTGCTGGAGCTGGGTTACGACGCCGGGCGGGCCAACGGCGAGTTCGGTCAGCAGACCGAACTGGCGTTGCGGAGCTTCCAGCGCGACTACGGCTTGATCGTCGACGGCATGTGCGGTCCGGACACGGTCCGCGCGCTGCGCCAGTTGCAGCCCAAGGTGCGCGGCGGGCGGCCGGTGTTCCTGCGCGAGCAGGAGCGGGTCCGCCGGGCCGGGCCGCGGCTGTCCGGCAAGCGGATCATCATCGACCCCGGTCACGGTGGCGCGGACCGCGGCGTCGTGGTCGACGGCGTGTCCGAGGCCGACGTCATGCTCGACCTGGCCAGGCTGCTCGAGGGCAAGATGGCCGCCACCGGCATGGAGGCCCTGCTCACGCGCGGGCCGAACCACAACCCGGACGAGGGTGAGCGGGCGCGCTTCGCCAACGAGGCGGGCGCCGACCTGATCCTCTCGCTGCACGCCGACCGCAACGCGTCACCGCTGGCCAGCGGTGTGGCGACGTTCCACTTCGGCACGGGCAACGGCACGTCGTCCACGGTCGGCGAGGCGCTGGCCGGGTTCATCCAGCGGGAGATCGTGGCGCGGACCGGGATGCTGGACTGCCGCACGCACCCCAAGACGTGGGACATGCTGCGGATGACCCGCTGCACGGCGGTCCGGGTCGAGGTCGGCTACCTGACCAACGCGGGCGACCGGCAGCGGCTGGCGAACCCGTCGTTCCGCGACGTCGTGGCCGAGGGCATCCTGGTCGCGGTGAAGCGCCTGTACCTGCTGGGCAAGGACGACCAGCCGACCGGCACGTTCACCATGGACGACCTGCTGCGGCACGAGGTCGCCACCGGCAAGATCCGCTAGCTCGCCGACACCGGCGGCCGTCCCGGCCCCGTCGCGGAGCCGGGACGGGGCCTACCAGCCCGTCAGCACGTCCAGCACCTCGGCGACGGCGTCCTCGTCGTCCGCGCGGTTCTGGGCCCGCAGGTCCAGCATCAGGTCGGTGAGCTCGTCCACCAGGTGCCCGCGCGGGATGCCCTCGGCCTGCCACCCGTCGAGCAGTGTGCGAATCTTCTCGAAGTCCCGCGATCCCTCGATGATCGCGAGTATTTTGCCCTGGATCTCCACCCCCACGTCCACGAGTCGATCTTATTGGCCGGCGCCGCCCGGTGAGGAGCACGATGGAGTTCTACCGCCTCGAACCCGAGGTCGCCGGTGTGTTGGGCGAGGGCACGGTGATCGACGCCGCGGCGCACCCACCGCGCATCGAAGCGGTGCACTACGAGATCACCGACTGGTCGGGTGACGACCTGGTCGAAGCGTTCCCGGTGTACCTGGTCACGGACGACCTGGCCGACACGCTGGTCGACAGCGGCCTGGACGCGTTCCGCATCCGGCGCGCCACGGTGACCCTCTCCGACGAGGCGCAGGAGATGCTGGAGGGCACGGAGCTGCCGACCTTCCACTGGCTGGAGGTGACCGGCCAGGCGGGCGTCGACGACCTCGGCGTCACCGACCAGGGGCAGCTCGTGGTCAGCGAGCAGGCGCTCGACCTGTTCCAGGGCGGCACGCTGGAGAGCTGCGACGTCGACCGCTACTAGCGGGCCGGCATCTCCCACGGGATGCCCGGCAGCACGTGACCGGTCTCCAGCAACGACTTCAGGTTCGACAGCACGGCCGCCCAGCCCGACGCCGCACCCGCGCGGTCGGCCTCGTCGGCCAGGCCGGTGTGCGTGACGGTCAGCCGCACGATCTCGCCGTAGGCCTCGATCCGGAACGTCACGGTCGACGTCACCGACGGCTCGGCCGGGTCGGCCCACGTGGTCACCAGGCGGCTCGGCGGCTCGGCCTCGACGACGTGGCCCACCACGTCGTCGACGTCCGACCCGTCCGTGCGCCGGTGCGCCCAGGTGGACCCGACCTGCCAGTCCGACACGTTGCGGTGGCCCCAGTACTCGGCCGTCACCTCGGCGTCGGTCAGGGCCTGCCACACCCGTTCGGGCGTGCTCTCGATGTACGTCACGTACACGAACTCCGGCTTCACCGGTTCCTCCGCTCGTCGTTTCACGTCGCTGAGCAGCCGCAGCCGCGGCCGCTCGAACTTGTCGATCCACCGCTCCTGCACCTCGTGCAGCGGCACCGGGTTGAGGTAGTGGAGCTTCTCCCGACCGCGGCGCACGGTGGTGACCAGGTTCGCCGCCTCCAGCACGGCCAGGTGCTGGGTGACGGACTGCCGGGTCATGCCCAGCCGCGCGCACAGCTCGCCGAGGGTCTGGCCGTTCTCCTCGTGCAGCCGGTCCAGCAGGAAGCGGCGCGTCTCGTCGGCCAGGGCTTTGAACACCTTGTCCACACCGCACGTTATGCAGGCAAATACCTGCATGTCAACCCGCAGTGAAGAACCCGCAGGTCGAAGCGGGTGTCAGACAGGCTTGAGACTGGGCTCGGCCGCTGCCGCCGTGGACACGGTCACCGAGCTGAGCAACCGCTCCAGCGCCGCCTCCACGTCTTCCTTCCAGGAGGACGCGCTGCGCAGCTCAAGCCGCAACCGCGGCCAGCGGGGGTGCGGGCGCACGGTCTTGAAGCCCACTTGGAGAAGGAAGTCGGCCGGCGTGACGCAGCTCGGCCCGTCGACCTCCGGCCGGTTGTCGCCGAACGCCTCGATCGCCTTGACCCCGCGCCGGGTGAGGTCCTTGGCCACCGTCTGCACGAGCACCCGGCCCAGACCGCCACCGCGGAACTCCGGCAGCACCTCGAGGCCGGTCATCAACACGGCGTCGGGGCTGGCGGGGGAGGTGGGGAACGCCAACGACCTCGGCACGGCCGCGGGCGGTGCGTAGAACACCGAGCCGGCGGGAATCCCGTCGGCGTAGATGATCCGACCGCAGGAACCCCACTCCAACAGCACGCTGGAGACCCAGGCCTCCTTCTCGAACTCGGTGTCCCCGAACTCCTCGGCCTGCTCCTTCAGGTGCGGCGCGAGCTCCCAGAACACGCAGGTCCGAGTGTGCTTGGAGAGGTTCTCCAGGTTGTCCAAGGTGACGCCCACGACACGACGCGACACCCCGACCTCCAAGCCCCCGAACACGTCCCCCCACGAGGATAGGCGGATGTGACCCCCGCCCGGAAGGCAGATGCCCCGAACGGGACGGCCGTTACACTCGGGCGGGAACAAACCCGCCGGTAACGCCCCACCTACGGAGTTTCCCGTGAACCTACCCGGACAGCCTCCCAAGCAGGGAGCCAGAAGCCTCGACCCCCACCTGCGCCGGTACGCGGCGCGCACGGCGGGCATGACGGCATCGGAGATCCGGGCGCTCTTCGCGGTGGCGAGCAGGCCTGAGGTGGTGTCCCTGGCGGGAGGGATGCCCCACCTGGCAGCACTGCCGCTGGACTCCCTCAGCGCGGAAGTGGCCGATGTGGTGGCCACGGAAGGCCTCGTCGCGCTCCAGTACGGCAGCGCGCACGGCGTGCCCGAGCTGCGTGAGCAGATCTGCGACGTCATGGCGCTGGAGGGCATCAACGCCCACCCGGACGACGTCGTGGTGACCGTCGGCTCCCAGATGGGCCTGGACATGGTCACCCGGATCTTCTGCGACCCCGGTGACGTCGTGCTGGCCGAGGGCCCGTCCTACGTGGGCGCGCTGGGCTCCTTCACCGCCTACCAGGCCCAGGTCGTGCACGTGGGCATGGACGCCGACGGCCTCATGCCGGAGGCGCTGCGCGAGGCCGTCGCCGCCGTCGAGCGGTCCGGCAGGCGCATCAAGTTCCTCTACACGATCCCGAACTTCCACAACCCGGCCGGCGTGACGCTCGCCGTCCAGCGCCGGGCCGAGGTCCTCGACATCTGCCGCACCCACGGCATCCTCGTGGTCGAGGACAACCCGTACGGCCTGCTGGGCTTCGACGGCGTCACCTACCCGGCGCTGCGGTCGACCGACCCGGACAACGTGGTCTACCTGGGCTCGTTCTCCAAGACCTTCGCCGCCGGCCTGCGCGTCGGCTGGGTCCTCGCGCCGCACGCGGTGCGCGAGAAGCTCGTGCTGGCCGCCGAGTCCGCGACCCTGTGCCCGCCGACGCTCAACCAGCTGATCGTGTCGCGGTACCTGACCACGCACGACTGGAAGGGCCAGATCAAGACCTACCGCGAGGCCTACCAGGAACGCCGTGACGCGGCGATCTCCGCGCTCGAACAGCACATGCCGGTTGGTTCCACGTGGAACAAGCCGAACGGCGGCTTCTACGTCTGGGTGACCGTGCCCGAGGGCATCGACACGAAGGCGATGCTCCCGCGGGCGATCACCCAGCGCGTCGCGTACGCCTCGGGCACCGGCTTCTACGCCGACGGCCTCGGCAGCCGACAGCTGCGCATCTCGTACTGCTACCCGACGCCCGAACGCATCCGCGAGGGCGTGCGGCGGCTCGCGAACGTCGTCAAGGACGAGATCGAGCTGCACGAGACGTTCGGTCCCACCGTGGGCCGCGCCGTCACGGGTAACCCGTTCTCGGGCACGAACAGCCCGTCGCCCGACACCGCTTGATCAGGAGTAGAGAGTTGTCCAACCGCTGGGTCGCAGTCCTGTCCGGGGGCCTTTCGCACGAGCGGGAGGTGTCCTTGCGATCCGGTCGCAGGCTGTCCGCGGCGTTGCGCGGGGTCGGTCTGGTCGTGGAGGAGTGGGACGCCGACGGCAACCTGCTCACCCGTCTCAAGGAACACCGGCCGGACGCCGTCGTGGTCGCGCTGCACGGCGGCGAGGGTGAGAACGGGTCGGTGCAGACGATCCTGGAGCTGATGGGCGTCCCGTTCGTCGGCACCGACTCGCGTGCCTGCCGCCGTGCCTGGGACAAGCCGACCGCCAAGGGCGAGCTGGCCCGGGCCGGCCTGACCACCCCCGAGTGGGCCGTGCTGCCCCACGCCACGTTCCGCGAGCTGGGCGCCCAACCGGTGCTGGACGCCATGGTCGATCGGCTGGGCCTGCCGCTGATGCTCAAGCCGGACCAGGGCGGCTCGGCACTGGGCGCCCAGGTCGTGCGGGACGCGGCCGAACTGCCGACCGCGATGGTCGGCTGCCTGGCGTACGGCGACACCGTGCTCGCCGAGCGGTTCGTCGAGGGGGTCGAGGTCGCCGTGGCCGTGGTCGACGGGCCGGACGGGCCGTACGCCCTGCCGCCGGTCGAGATCGTCCCGGAGAACGGCGTCTACGACTACACCGCCCGGTACACGGCGGGCCTCACGGACTTCCACGCCCCGGCCCGCCTGGACGAGAAGGCCGCGCAGGCGGTCGGCGAGCTCGCCGTCTCCGCCCACCGCCTCCTCGGTCTGCGGGACGTGTCGCGCACCGACGCGATCGTCGCCGCGGACGGCACGGTCCACTTCCTCGAAGTGAACGTCTCGCCCGGCTTGACCGAGACCTCGCTGCTGCCGATGGCCGTCGAGGCCGCCGGCAAGTCCCTCGGCGAGATCTACGCCGGCCTCGTCGAGCGAGCGGTATCCCGTTAGACCCTCTCACTGAACGATAACGGCCCGTGTCCAATTGGACACGGGCCGTTATCGTCACCGTGACATAAGACCCCGGGGTGATCCCTTGCGGGCAAAACGAATCCCATTTGTCCGATTTTTGGGGCTCATCGCTATCGTGGTCATCAAGCGGCCGGAGCGGCGGTGGTGCGGGGTGGAAACGGACGACAGCGACCGTTCGCGGCCCAACGTGACGGCCGGTTTGGTGACGTTCGCGGGGATCTTCGGCGCGGCTTTCAGCGTGGCGGCGTTCCTGCTGCCGGCCGGGGACCTGGGTCGCAAGCTCGTGCTCGCCGTGTTGCTGGCGAGCCTGTCCGCGCTCCTGTGGCGCGGGGTGGTGGCGTTCGCCCGCGGCCGGCTGGACCCGGTGTTCGCGGCGCTGACCGCGGCGAGCCTCGGTCTGGTCACCTGGTACGCGGTGCTGGCGGTGGGGGAGCGGGACCGGCAGCTCGACGCCCTCCGCTCCTCGGTCGGTCCGACGCCGAGCGCGACGACCACAACGACCGGGTCCACCACCTCCAGCACGACCACCTCGGCGGGGCCCGCCACGACGACCGCGGCGGGACTCGGCGAGTTCGCGCCCTCGCGCGAGGAGGTCTACAGCAGCGGCGTGGCCGAGATCGAGCTCGACCGGTACGGGTTGATCTTCGACTCCCACCACCGGTGGGGCACGTCCAGCGGGTGGGGTGGTTCGGCGGACGGCACCCGCAGCGACATCTCCTTCAGCGAGTCCGGGATCATCGGCCGGGACGGCACCGGCTTCGCGTTGGTCGGCGAGGGCGAGCCGAAGAGCTTCGAGCGCTGCCGGGACCAGGCCGACTGGGCCGGCTCGCTGACGTGGCAGCAGGTGCGGAAGGGCAGCTTCGTGTGCCTGCGCGCCGTCAGCGGCCGGCGCGGGCTGCTCCGCGTGGACGAGATGCCCGATCCGGGCGCGGACCGCAAGCGCGTGACCGTGACCGGGATCGTCTGGGCGACCGTGAACCGCTAGCCGGGCGTCGACCACGTGCGTCCGCTGGGACGTCAGGTGGTCGACGCCGCCGCTACTCCGCCGCGCGTCCTCGCTGCGCCGCTTCCGGCGACATGAGCTGGATGATCCGTTCGAGGTCGTCCACCGACCCGAACTCGACCACGATCCGGCCCTTCCGCTGCCCCAGTTCGACCTTCACCCGGGTGTCGAAGTTGTCCGACAGCCGCTCCGCCAGCTCCTGCAGGCCGGGCGCCTGGATCGGCTTGCGCCGGGCGGCCTTCGCCTTCGCCGGCTCGGCGCCCTTGGCCAGCGTCACCGCTTCCTCGGTCGCCCGGACCGACATCCCCTCCGCGACGATCCGGGTGGCCAGCTCCTCCTGCACGCCGGGATCCTCGATCCCCAGCAACGCGCGCGCGTGACCGGCCGACAGCACGCCCGCGGCCACCCGCCGCTGCACGGGCAGCGGCAGCTTCAACAACCGGATCGTGTTGGTGACCACGGGCCGGCTGCGCCCGATCCGGTCGGCCAGCTCCTCGTGCGTCACGCCGAACTCCTCCAGCAGCTGCTGGTAGGCCGACGCCTCTTCCAACGGGTTCAGCTGGACGCGGTGGATGTTCTCCAGCAGCGCGTCGCGCAGCATCACGTCGTCGGCGGTGTGCCGCACGATGGCCGGGATCGTCTTCAGCCCCGCCAGCTGGGTCGCCCGCCACCGCCGCTCGCCCATGACGAGCTCGTAGAGGTCGGGCCCGATCGCGCGCACCACGATCGGCTGCATCAGCCCGAACTCGCGGATCGAGTGCTCCAGCTCCCGCAGCGCTTCCTCGTCGAAGACCTGGCGCGGCTGCTTGGAGTTCGTGCGGATCGAGTTGACCGGCAGCTCCTGGTACACCGCGCCGGCCACCTCCCCGGTCGGCGCCGAGGAGGAGGGCGCAGGGGCGGACGACCCGTTGGCCACCGACCGGGCCGGCGACGCCGCCGGTGTGCCCGGAGGCGGGCCGCTGGGGATCAGGGCCGCGAGCCCGCGGCCGAGGCCACCCTTGCGCTGTTCCGTCATGCCGACCCCATCTCCGCGCCGAACTCGGCGATCTCCCGTGCCGCGTCGAGGTAGCTCATCGCGCCCCGTGAGCCGGGATCGTAGGTGAGCACCGTCTGACCGAATCCTGGTGCCTCGGAGACCTTCACGCTGCGCGGGATCACCGTTTTGAGGACCGTGTCGCCGAAGTGACCGCGCACCTCGCTGGTCACCTGGTCGGCCAGCTTCGTGCGGCCGTCGTACATGGTGAGCAGGATGGTGGACACGTTCAGCGTCGGGTTCAGGTGCGCCTGCACCAGTTCGATGTTGCGCAGCAGCTGCCCCAGACCTTCCAGCGCGTAGTACTCGCACTGGATCGGGATCAGCACTTCCTGCGCGGCGACCATCGCGTTGACGGTCAGCAGGCCGAGCGACGGCGGGCAGTCGATGAACACGTAGTCGGGCTGGATCGGGTCCAGCGCCTCGGGGCTGAGCGCCTCCTTCAACCGCGACTCGCGAGCGACCATCGAGACCAACTCGATCTCCGCGCCCGCCAGGTCGATCGTGGCGGGCACGCAGTACAGGTTGGGGGACTGGTTGCTGACCTGAGCCGCCTCGGCGACGGAGATCTCACCGATCAGCACCTCGTACACCGACGGCGTGCCGGAGCGGTGCTCGACGGCCAGCGCGGTGCTCGCGTTGCCCTGCGGGTCGAGGTCGATGACGAGGACCTTGAGCCCGTGGATGGCGAGCGCGGCGGCCAGGTTCACCGTGCTAGTGGTCTTGCCCACGCCGCCCTTCTGGTTGGCGACCACCATGACGCGGCGGCGGTCCGGGCGGGGGAGTTGGAGGGAGTCGGGGTGCAGGACGCGGGTGGCGCGTGCCGCTTCTTCCGCGATGGGGGTCCACACGGTGCTGTCTCCTGCCGGTTCCACGTTGTTTGCCAAGTTCGGGTCAAGCGCGGGACGGAGCACTTCGCCGGCGCCCACCACACCTTCGGGCTCGGTTTCACGTGAAACACCGGCCGCTTGGAACACCGGTTGCAGGGGGTCGGGGTACACGTTCACCGATCCTTCCTTCTGCGACGCCCGCCTTCACGGCGGCTCGCCTGCTCGTCGCGCTCCACGAGCACGACGGTCGTCGGCAGTTCGAGTACTTCGCCACCGCAGGTGATGACGCGCGGTCGGATCCCTCCGGCCCGGCGCACCGCCTCGGCGTCGCGTTCCAGTTCTTCCGCGGCGCTCTCGCCCTTGAGAGCAACCAGACGTCCACCGGGACGCAGCAGCGGCAGGCACCACCGCGTCAGCCGTTCCAACGGAGCCACCGCGCGAGCGGTCACGACGTCGCTGTCGGACAGCTGGTCGACCACCGGCCCCTCCTCGGCCCGCCCGCGCAGGACGGTGACCTTCAGGTCGAGAGCTTCGACGCATTCGGTCAGCCACGCCACGCGGCGTGCCATCGGCTCCAGGAGCGTGAGGTCGAGGTCCGGCCGTGCGATCGCCAGGGGGATGCCCGGCAGGCCCGCGCCCGAGCCTACGTCCACGACCCGTGCACCTTCGGGAAGCAACTCCGCGACGACGGCCGAATTCAGGATGTGGCGCTCCCAGAGCCGGTCGACCTCCCGAGGACCGATGAGCCCGCGCTCGACGCCGTGCTCGGTGAGCAGTGCCGTGAAGGCGACCGCCTTGTCGTAGTGGTCACCGAAGACCTTCTTCGCGCGGTCTTCCACCTCTGCGGCCATGACTCCGTCCGGGACGTTTCACGTGAAACCACACCGGACGCCGGCGGCGGCCGGGTGTGGGCGATGGGGTTGGGCGTCTCGTCGAAGAGGCGGTGAGCCCCACGAGATGTGCCGGTCCCCACTATGACGGATCACCCCGGCGACACGCCAAATCGAAGTGACCAGATCCGCGTGTTTCACGTGAAACTGGCGATCCGACCGTCCTTCGGCAGCACGCGGAGGAGTTCCAATGCGTAGTCGACCGACTCGACGTGATCCAGACTCGGCACCTCGTCGAGCGGGAACCACGCCGCCTGGTCCGTGCTGCCGCCCACCTCGTAGGTGAGCTCGCCGCCCACGACGTGCGCCTCGTACATGATCCGGATCCGGTGGTAGTCGACCTCGACCTGATCGCGGACCATCGGCCCGCGGACGTTCTGGATGCCGAGCAACCGGTCGACCTCGGCGCGGTAGCCGGTCTCCTCGAACACCTCGCGGACCACCGCGTCGTACGGGTCCTCACCGTGGTCCAGCCCGCCGCCGGGCAGGATCCACATCGGCCGGTCCGGACCCAGCCACCGGGAGAGCAGCAACCGGCCGTCCTCGATGATCACGGCGTAGGCGGCGACGCGGAACTTCCGGATGATCTCAGTCATGCCGCGACGGTTTCACGTGAAACGTGACGAGGGGAAGGGATTGGCGATGTACACGATCCGACCGGGGGTGCTGAGCACCATGGGGCACCCGCACAGCCTCCAGCACCTCGCCGACCTGGCGGCCGCCGGCGTGGAGGTGGTCGTGTGCGCGCTGACCGACACCGAACTCGCGGAGCTCGACCTGGCGGACGAGGCCGACGCGGCACGTGACGCCGGCCTGGCGTTCCACCGGGTGCCGATCCCGGACTTCGGCGTGCCCGCAGCCGCGCTGCAGCTGGAGCCGGTGCTCCAGGACCTCCGTGCCGGCCGGCACGTCCTGGTGCACTGCTGGGCCGGGATCGGCCGGTCGTCGTTGGTGGCCGGCGCGCTGCTGGTGATGGACGGCGCGTCGCCCGAAGCGGCGTGGCAGGCGATCGCCGAGGCACGCGGGCGTGACGTGCCCGAGAACGACCGGCAGCGCGCGTGGCTGACCACGTTCGCGCGGTCGCGGTTCTGGGACGACCGGGCGGCGACGTTCGACGAGGACGCGGACCACGGGCTGCGGGACCCGGACGTCCGGCGGGCGTGGGCCGACCTGCTCCTGCCGTTGCTGCCGCCCGCGCCCGCGTCCGTGGTCGACCTCGGCTGCGGCACGGGCAGCCTCACCGCGTTGCTCACCGACGCGGGCCACCACGTGCGCGGGCTCGACCTGTCCGAGCGGATGCTCGCCGCGGCCCGGGAGAAGGTGCCCGGCGCGGAGTTCCGCCAGGGCGACGCCGCCGACCCGCCGTACCCGCCGGCGTCGTTCGACGTGGTGCTGGTTCGCCACGTGCTGTGGGCGCTGCCCGACCCGGCCGCCGCGCTGGACCGGTGGCGGGCGCTGCTCCGGCCGGGCGGGCGCCTGGTCCTGGTCGAGGGTCGATGGTCGACCGGCGCCGGGCTGACCGCCGCCGAGTGCGTCGCGCTGCTGGGGGAGGGGGACGTCCGGCCGCTGACCGACCCGGCGCTGTGGGGCCGTGAGATCGAGGACGAGCGCTACCTCGTGCTGGCCCGCTGACCCCGGCGGGCAGCAGAACGGCCCCGGTCCACCAGGGACCGGGGCCGTTCCACGTGGAGCCCGTTCAGGGCTTGGGCAGCACCACCACGCGGCGCTGCGGCTCCTCGCCCTCGCTCTCGCTGTGCACGCCCGCCACGGCGGCGACGGCGTCGTGCACGACCTTGCGCTCGAACGGCGTCATCGGGTGCAGCCGCACCTTCTCACCGGTCGCCACCACCTTCTCCGCCGTCGTCCGACCGAGATCGGCGAGTTCGGCACGTCGTCCGGCGCGCCACCCGGCGATGTCCAGCATGAGGCGGCTGCGCACGCCCGTCTCCTGCTGGACGGCGAGCCGGGTCAGCTCCTGCAACGACTCCAGGACCGTGCCGCGGGGACCGACCAGCTTCTCCAGGTCGTCACCGCCGTCGATGCTCACGATCGCCCGACCCGCCTCGACGTCGAGGTCGATGTCGCCGTCGTAGTCGAGCAGGTCCAACAGCCGCTCGAGGTAGTCCCCGGCGATGTCGCCCTCCTGGACGAGCAGGTCCTCCGAACTCCCCGACCGCGCCGGCGGGACCTCGTCGGCCTCCGGTGCGTCCACGTCGGCCGCCTGCAACGTCTCCGACACGATGTCTCCTCTCCAGGGTCAACGACGCTTCTTGTTGCCCTGCTTCTTGCCAGGGGATCGGTCTGGGCTCAGACCGGGAATCTCGGTGGACGGCTTCGCGGTCCCGGTGGACTCGGCGCCGTCCGTCGCCGGCTGCGCGTCGGCGGCGGGCTTGGTGCCCGCGGGCGTGATGCCCGCCGGCTGCGTGCCCGCGGGTTTGATGCCCGCAGGCTGCGTGCCCGCGGGCTTGCGCGGCTGCGGCTTCTGACCGGGCTTCGGCTTGGTCGCGGGCTTCACACCCGGCTTCGGCGCGAGCGCCGAGCGCTGCTGGGTCGCCTCGACCTTCTTCGCCTCTTCCTCGCGGTCGATGCGGTGGTACACGACGTACTGCTGACCCAGCGTCCACGCGTTGTTGCTCAGCCAGTAGAGCAGGATCGCGATGGGGAAGAAGAGGCCACCGACGAGCACGCCGATCGGGAAGATGTAGAGCGTCAGCTTGTTCATGATCGCGGTCTGCGGGTTGTCCGCCGCCGCCTGCGTCTGCCGGGCCACCGAGTGGCGGGCGGTGAAGTGCGTCGCGATCGACGCGATGATCATCAACGGGATGGAGACCAGCAGCACCGCGTTGCGGCTGGTGTCGCCCAGCGCCGCGAGCTCGTTCGCGGGCATCGTGATGAACGTCGAGAGGTTCGCGCCGAACAGCTTCGCGTTGACGAAGGACTCCACGCCCTGGGCGTCGAAGAAGTAGACCTCGCCCCAGCCGGGCTTGAACGAGCGCAGCACGTGGAACAGGCCGATGAACACCGGGATCTGCACCAGCATCGGCAGGCAGCCGCCCAGCGGGTTGACGCCGTGCTCCGACTGGAGCTTCTGCATCTCCTGTGCCTGGCGCTGCTTGTCGTTGCCGTACTTCTTCTTGATCTTCTGCAGCTCGGGCGCGAACTCCTGCATCTTGCGCATCGAGCGGACCTGGCCGACGAACGGCTTGAACAGGATCGCGCGCAGCGTGAAGACCAGGAACACCACCGCCAGGGCCCACGCGAACCCGCTCGACTCGCCGAAGACGTGGCCGAACACCCAGTGCCAACACCACAGGATGAAGGACACCGGGTAGTAGATGAAGTTGAGCACTAGCTACTCCTCGGCAGGAAGGTCGGGGACCGCGTTTCGCCTCGGCGGAACCGGGTCCAGGCCACCAGGGTGCCAGGGTCCGCAGCGGCCCAGCCGGCGCAGGGTCAGCCAGGAACCGCGCAGCGCACCGTGGACGGTCAACGCCTCCACCGCGTAGGCACTGCAACTCGGGTGGAAACGGCAGGTCGGGGGCAGCGCCGGGGAGATGAACTTCCGGTAGAAGCGCACCGGCAGCAGCAGCGCCCGGACGACGGGGCTCACCTGGACGGTCGTCATCGCAGCACCTTGTTCAGCGCCGCGTCGAGGTCCCGGCCGAGCTCGGCGCTGTCCGCATCGGCTGACGGTGCCAACGCGCGCACCACGAGCGAAGTTCCGGGCGGCAGCACGTCGAGGCGATCGCGCACCACGTGCCGGAGCTTGCGACTCACCCGGTGCCGGACGACGGAGTTGCCCACGGCCTTGCTCACGACGAAGCCCACCTTGGACGGGTCCAAGGTGGGCTGCGCCGAGGTACGTTGCTCCGCCGAGGCGCCATTGGCCGCCGTCGAAGTGGGTCGCCCCGATGCACCGCCGGCGGATGCCGTCGCCATCAGGACGTGCACCACCAGCCGGGACCGGCCGGCCCGGCGGCCTCGGCGGACCACCAGGCCGAAGTCCTGGCTGCGGGTCAGCCGATTGGCCGCGGGTAGCACGGCGCTGCGGCGATCAGGCGGACAGCTGCTTGCGGCCCTTGCCACGGCGCGCGGCCAGGATGGCGCGACCGGCGCGGGTGCGCATGCGCAGCCGGAACCCGTGCGTCTTCGCACGGCGACGGTTGTTGGGCTGGAAGGTGCGCTTACCCTTGCTCACGGTCGGACTCCCGGTGCTTAACTGCCAAGCAGGTCTGTGGTTGTCCCCAGCGAACTAGCCTTAGGCGCGCGAAAAGCACCCCACGCAAGCGGGAGACGGTTACGAGGGTACGCAGCCCCGGGGGCGCGGTTCAAATCGGGGTCGCACCCGGGGCCGGGACGCGGCGTCCGGCGCACGTAAAGGGCTTGCCCGGCGGTACGCCTTGTGGCAGGGCCCGCACCTTGTTAGCGTGCTGCCTTCGCGGGTGGGTTGCGGGTAGCCGCGGGAGGACCCGGAGGGGGTCGAGCCGCCGCCACGCCGGCCGCAGGTGCTCGGGAGCAACGGGGGGATCCGCTGCGCTCCGGGTCGCGTTCGTGCACAGTTGTGGATAACTCTGTGGATGCCTCTATTCTCCGTGTCCACGTCGTGGAAGTTCCCCGGGGACTGACCGCGGAGCCGTCACCGAGGGGAGGGGAGCGCGGAGGTGTCCGACCACCAGGCCGATCTGGGTCTCGTGTGGGAGCAGGTCGTGCAGGAGCTCGCCGCCAGCACGTTGTCTCCCCAACAGCGCGCGTGGATGCGCGTGACCCGGCCCATCGGGCTGCTCGACGGGACCGCGCTGCTCGCCGCGCCGAGCGACTTCGCGAAGGAAGCCATCGAGCGCGCGCTGCGCGAGCCCATCACCGCCGCCCTGTCCCGTCGACTGGGCCGGGCCGTCTCGCTGGCCGTGAAGGTCGACTCGCCCGATCCCCTGACCACGCCGATCCCCGTGCCGGGCGTCGTGCCCGTACCCGTGCCGGTCGCCGGTCCGGCCGCGGTGTCGGTCAACGGCGGGCTCGCGGTCGAGGCGGAGACCGAGGGCGACACCGAGGACGAGGTCGACGAGGAGGGCGAGGCGCTCGCCGCCGTCACCGAGATCTGGCCGACGTTCAGCGGTGGTCACGCCGCGCCGAGCGGCATGCCGTACACCCGGCCGGCCAACCCGGTGGCCTCGCAGACCAGGCTGAACGAGAAGTACAACTTCGACACCTTCGTCATCGGCGCGTCCAACCGCTTCGCGCACGCCGCCGCGGTGGCCGTGGCCGAGGCGCCCGCCCGCGCGTACAACCCCCTGTTCATCTGGGGCGAGTCCGGGCTCGGCAAGACGCACCTGCTGCACGCGGTCGGGCACTACGCGCAGCGGCTGTTCCCCGGGATGCGGGTGCGGTACGTGTCGACCGAGGAGTTCACCAACGACTTCATCAACTCCCTGCGTGACGACCGCAAGGTCGCCTTCCAGCGCCGGTACCGGGACATCGACGTGCTGTTGGTCGACGACATCCAGTTCCTGGAGGGCAAGGAAGGCACGCAGGAGGAGTTCTTCCACACGTTCAACACGCTGCACAACGCGAACAAGCAGATCGTGGTCTCCTCCGACCGGCCGCCCAAGCGGCTGGAGACGTTGGAGGACCGGTTGCGCACGCGGTTCGAGTGGGGCCTGATCACCGACATCCAGCCGCCCGAGCTGGAGACGCGCATCGCCATCCTGCGCAAGAAGGCCGCGCAGGACCGGCTGGCCGCGCCCGCCGAGGTGCTGGAGTTCATCGCGGCGCGGATCGAGCGCAACATCCGCGAGCTCGAAGGCGCCCTGATCCGGGTGACCGCGTTCGCGTCGCTGAACCGGCAGCCGGTCGACGTGCAGCTGGCGGAGATAGTCCTGCGCGACCTCATCCCGGACTCGCACGCGCCCGAGATCACCGCGCCGACGATCATGGCCGTGACGGCGGAGTTCTTCAGCGTGTCCATAGACGATCTCTGCGGCCCCGGTAAGACGAAGGTGCTGGCGCAGGCGCGGCAGATCTCGATGTACCTGTGCCGAGAGCTCACGGACCTGTCGCTGCCGAAGATCGGCCAGACGTTCGGCGGCCGCGACCACACGACGGTCATGCACGCGGACAAGAAGATCCGCAAGGAGATGGCCGAGCGCCGCCGGGTGTACGAGCAGGTGCAGGAGCTGACGTCGCGCATCAAGCAGCGCGCCCGCCACACGCCCTGACCCGCCGGCCACACGCGCTGACCCGCCACACCTCTCCCTGACACCTCGCAAACGCTTGCGCCTGTCCGGCTGACCGCACCCCGCACCCCGCACACCTTCGGGTGGTGAGCCGCAGCTCGCCGTGCCCGCGCTCGGCCGTGCCCTGACTCTCCAAGCGAGACCGGCCGCGGAACCGACCGCCGCCCCCGGCGGACCCACACCCGTCGGTTCCGCCGGACCCGCGTCCGTCGGGTCGCGCTCGGTCCTCCTGGGCCCTCCTCGGCACGAGTCGGGTCGTCGTCCGAGCGGCCCTCCGCTCGGGGTCGAACCGCCCGTCGTCGCACCCGGGTGCCCGCGCTCGCACCCGGGTGTCCCGCCATCGCACCCGGGTGCGAGCCGCACCGCACCCGGGTGCCGTCCGGATCCGCCGCCGCCACCCGGGTGCCGTCCCCGCAGCGGACCGCCTGGAGCCGACTGAGCGGTATCCACACCCGGGCGTGGACGCGGGACCGGTGGGGGTCGTTTCGTGTCACCCGTGTGAGGTACCCAGGCCCCGGTGGGGCGCGGTCCAGGGCGTTTCCGGCCCACCCCAGGGGATGCGTCGCACGTCCCGGCGCAGGTGAACGACCGGCTACGAGTTGTCCACAGGCCCAGAAAAGCGCCCCGCAGGGGGAGATTCGGCCCACCATCACCCTGTGCAGCACCCGGGTACAACTCGGCCCACACCCGGGGATCAACCCGGGGACAACTCGGCCTTCCTGTGGACCGAACGGACGAGCCCGGTAGTTCTCCCCGGGTGCGCCGACTTGTCCCCGGGTGACACCCCGTGTCCGTCCACACCTCCAAGCGGGCGACGAGCTGCGAGAACAGGGGTTGTCCACACAATCCACAGGCCCTACTGCTGTTGCTGTTGTCTTCCCTTGAAGAGATGAACAAAGAAAAAACAGGCGGCGGTCGGGCCCGGGGACGAACGCTCGGCAGCGCCTCGCCCCGGGTGTGGCCCCGAGGTGACGAACTCGGCCCCGACGCTCTACGGTGGGGAGCCTCCGCGCCGAGGGTCGGAAGATCCGGCGAGGGCCGCGGCTCCCCAACCCCCACCGCAACGCATGCTGTTGTTGGTCATGCCGACTTGAGGAAGGACGCCTCATGAAGATCCGCGTCGAGCGCGACGGCCTGGCCGACGCCGTCGCCTGGGTCGCCCGCAGCCTGCCGTCCAGGCCGCCTGTCGCGGTGCTCGGCGGAATCCTGCTCGACGCCGGGGCGGAGGACGGTTCCGGCGAGGCGCTGACCGTCTCCGGCTTCGACTACGAGGTGTCCGCCCAGTGCGGCGTCCCGGCCACGATCGCCGACGGCGGCAAGGCGCTCGTCAGCGGTCGGTTGCTGGCCGACATCACCAAGGCCCTGCCCAACCACCCGGTCGAGATCGCGGTCGACGGCTCCCGGATGACGATCTCGTGCGGCAGCGCCCGCTTCAGCCTGCCGACCATGCCGGTCGAGGACTACCCGCAGCTGCCGTCCATGCCGCAGCTCGCCGGCGAGCTCCCGGGCGAGGTCTTCGGCGAGGCCGTGGCCCAGGTCGCCGTCGCGGCGGGCAAGGACGACACGCTCCCGATGCTGACCGGCGTGCGGCTGGAGATCGGTGAGGGCAAGGTGACCCTGGTGGCCACCGACCGCTTCCGGCTCGCCATGCGCGAGTTCCCGTGGGAGCCGAACGAGTCCCTCGGCGAGGTCGCCGTGCTCGTGCCGGCCAAGACCCTCAACGACTCGGCGAAGACGCTGGGCGCGTCCGGCGCGAAGATCGCGCTGTCCCTCGCCGCGAACGACGGCCTGCTCGGCCTGTCCGGCACTGGCCGCCGCACGACCACCCGCCTGCTCGACGCCGACTTCCCGAAGTACCGCCAGCTGCTGCCCACCGAGCACTCGGCCGCCGCGATCATCGAGGTCGACGCGCTGGTGCAGGCGATCAAGCGCGTGTCGCTGGTCGCCGAGCGCGGCACGCAGGTCCGGCTGGAGTTCGTGGACAACGGCCTGCGCCTGTCCGCGGGCGGCGACGACGAGGGCAGCGCCGAGGAAGAGCTCCCGGTCGACTACACCGGCGACGCGGTCACCATCGCGTTCAACCCGACCTACCTGCTGGAGGGCCTCCAGGCCGTCCGCACGCCGAGGGCGCACTTGTCCTTCACCACACCCAGTCGGCCCGCATTGCTCAAGCCGGTGGACGAGGATGGGAACGTGGCGCCGGGCTACCTCTACCTGCTGATGCCCGTGCGCCTGCCCGGCTGATCCACCACGCCATCCACAGACGCTAGGGAAGAGGGAACGACCGTGCAGCTCGGACTCGTCGGCCTCGGCAAGATGGGCTTCAACATGCGCGAGCGGATCCGCCGCGCGGGGCACGAGGTGGTCGGCTACGACCGCAACCCCGAAGTCACCGACGCCGACTCGCTCGCCGACATGGTCGGCAAGCTCGACGCACCGCGCCTGGTGTGGGTGATGGTGCCCGCCGGCGACATCACCCGGCAGACCATCGCCGAGCTCGGCGACCTGCTGGCGCCCGGCGACCTGGTGATCGACGGCGGCAACTCGCGCTTCACCGATGACGAGATCAACGCCAAGGCGTTGGGCGACAAGGGCATCGGCTACGTCGACGCCGGCGTGTCCGGTGGCGTGTGGGGCCTGGAGAACGGCTACGGGCTCATGGTCGGCGGCGACGCCGAGCACGTCGAGCGCGCCATGCCGATCTTCGACGCGCTGCGCCCGGAGGGTCCGCGCGAGGAGGGCTTCGCGCACGCGGGCTCCGTCGGCGCCGGCCACTTCGCCAAGATGGTGCACAACGGCATCGAGTACGGCCTGATGCAGGCCTACGCCGAGGGCTTCGAACTGCTGGAGGCCTCGAAGCTGGTGGAGAACGTGCCCGCCACGATCAAGGCCTGGCAGCGGGGCACCGTGGTCCGCTCGTGGCTGCTGGACCTGCTGGTGCGCGCGCTGGACTCGGACCCGGAGCTGGACGACCTGCGCGGTCACGTCGAGGACTCCGGCGAGGGCCGGTGGACCGTCGAGGAGGCGATCAAGCACGCGGTGCCCGCGCCGGTGATCTCCGCCGCGCTGTTCGCCCGGTTCGCGTCCCGGCAGGACGACTCGCCCGCGATGCGCGCGGTCGCCGCGCTGCGCAACCAGTTCGGCGGGCACGCCGTGCAGGCCGCGGGTCCTTCGTCCGGTTCCGGCAGCACGCAGAGCTGACGAGTTGTACGTCCGGCACCTGCAAGTCACCGACTTCAGGTCGTGGGAGCACGCGGACCTGGTGTTCGAGCCGGGCGTGAGCGTGCTGGTCGGGCGCAACGGCCAGGGCAAGACGAACCTGGTCGAGGCGCTGGGGTACGTGGCCACCCTCGGTTCGCACCGGGTGGCCACGGACGCGCCGCTGGTCCGGCACGGCGCCGCGCGCGCGGTGGTCCGCACGGCGGTGGTCAACGAGGGGCGCGAGCTGCTGGTCGAGCTGGAGATCACGCCGGGCAAGGCGAACCGGGCGCGGATCAACCGCGGCCCGGTGCCGCGCCCGCGTGACGTGCTGGGCATCCTGCGCACGGTGCTGTTCGCGCCCGAGGACCTGGCGCTCGTGCGCGGCGACCCCGGTGAACGCCGGCGGTTCCTGGACGAGCTGCTGACCACGCGCGCGCCGCGCTACGCCGGGGTGCGCAGCGACTACGAACGCGTGCTCAAACAGCGCGGCGCGTTGCTCAAGAGCGTGCGGGCGTCGCGCAACGCCGACATCAGCACGCTCGACGTCTGGGACGGGCACCTGGCCCGGCACGGCGCCGAGCTGCTGGCCGCGCGGCTGGACCTGGTCGCGGACATCGCGCCGCACGTGGCCGCGGCGTACGCGGAGGTGGCGCCGGAGTCCAGACCCGCGCGGATCGCGTACCGGTCGAGCCTCGGCGAGGCGTTCCCGGAGACGCACGACCGCGACGAGCTCGAAGACGCGTTGCTCGCCGAGATGCACCGGGTGCGCGGGCAGGAGGTCGAACGGGGCGTGTGCCTGGTCGGGCCGCACCGCGACGACCTCGACCTGGCGCTGGGCGACCTGCCCGCGAAGGGCTACGCCAGTCACGGAGAGTCGTGGTCCTTCGCGTTGGCGCTGCGCCTCGGTGGGTACGAGTTGCTGCGTGTCGAAGGGGCGGAACCGGTCCTCGTGCTGGACGATGTGTTCGCCGAACTCGACCGCGGCAGGCGTCGCCAGCTGGCGAAGGTGGCGGCCGGCGCGGAGCAGGTGTTGATCACGGCGGCGGTCGCGGAGGACGTGCCCGAGGAGTTGGACGGGCTGCGGTTCGACGTTCGCCACGGGGAGGTGCACCGTGTCTGACGAGTTGCCCCAAACGGGTGTGACCCGACACACATCTGGGGACAACCCTGTGGATGGTGTGGATAACTCACCGCCAGAACCGGACATATCCACAGTTGACGTGACACGAGAGGGTGGTTTGCGGGGCGCGGACCTCGCCCGTGCCGCCCTCGAAGCCGCCCGTGCGTCCGCCAAGGCACGCGGTGCGCGAGGTGCGCGCAAGGGTGCCGGGGCGCCCGCCGGCCGTCGTCGGCGACGCCGCTGGTCCGGCCCCGGTCCGGACGACCGCGACCCGCAACCGCTGGGCAGGCTGGCGTCCAGGCTCGCCGCCGACCGCGGCTGGGCGGAGCGGTTGGCCGGTGGCCAGGTGTTCGCCCGGTGGCCGAAGCTGGTCGGTGAGGACGTGGCCGAGCACGCGCAGCCGGTCGCGCTCAGTGACGGCGAGTTGACCGTCCAGGCCGACTCCACGGCGTGGGCCACCCAGCTGCGGCTGCTCCAGCGCGACCTGCTCAAGCGGATCGCGGCGGGCGTCGGCAACGGCGTCGTGCAGAAGTTGAAGGTGCAGGGTCCGGCGGCCCCCAGCTGGCGCTACGGCCCCAGGCACGCTCCGGGCCGCGGACCACGTGACACCTACGGGTGACGAGCGTCAGGGCCGCAGCGGCGATCCTGTGGCGCGGTGAGCGCTCACCAGTCGATTTTGACACCGCGAGCAGCGGTCGGCACCCGTCTGCGTTCACTTCGGGCCGCCTGTGAGCAAACCAGGGGTGTCCTAAGTGGGTTTCTGTCGGTCTGCCCCGGTAGAATCGTGGGGTAGCGCAACCCAGCGTCGCCCGGCGACGGAACCAGTCGCGTGAAGTCCGAGGAGACACCAGGCCCGTGGCAGCCAAGAAGAATGAGTACAACGCGTCCTCGATCACCGTCCTGGAGGGCCTGGAAGCGGTCCGCAAGCGGCCAGGCATGTACATCGGTTCCACCGGCGAGCGCGGTCTGCACCACCTGATCCAGGAGGTCGTGGACAACTCGGTCGACGAGGCCATGGCCGGCTACGCGACCGTGGTCGACGTGACGCTGCTGGCCAACGGAGGCGTCCGCGTCATCGACGACGGCCGCGGCATCCCGATCGGCATGCACCCGGTCGAGAAGCGGCCCACGCTCGAAGTGGTGCTGACCAAGCTGCACGCGGGTGGCAAGTTCGACAGCGACTCCTACGCGGTGTCCGGAGGCCTGCACGGCGTCGGCATCTCCGTGGTGAACGCGCTGTCGACCGCCGTCGACGTCGAGGTCAAGACCGAGGGTTTCACGTGGAACCAGCGGTTCGAGAACACCAAGCCCGCGCACGAGCTGACCAAGGGCGAGCCGACCGACGAGACCGGCACGGCGATCACGTTCTGGGCCGACGCGACGATCTTCGAGACCACCGAGTACAACATCGAGACGATCTCCCGCCGCCTGCAGGAGATGGCGTTCCTCAACAAGGGCCTCACGATCATCCTGCGCGACGAGCGCATCCAGGAAGGCGACGAGGAGGCCGACGCCGAGGGCCACGTGGCGGCCGTGCGCGAGCGCACCTTCCACTACCCGGGTGGCCTGGAGGACTTCGTCCGCCACATCAACCACACCCGTGAGGCCGTGCACCAGAAGGTCGTCTCGTTCGAGGCCAAGGGCGAGGACCTCGAGGTCGAGGTGGCGATGCAGTGGAACACCGGCTACACGCCGTCGGTGTACACGTTCGCCAACACGATCAACACCCACGAGGGCGGCACCCACGAAGAGGGCTTCCGCGCCGCGCTGACCCGCGTGGTCAACGAGTACGCGCGCGAGAAGAAGCTGCTCAAGGAGAAGGACGCCAACCTCACCGGCGACGACATCCGCGAGGGCCTGGCCGCCATCGTCTCGGTCAAGCTCAAGGAGCCCCAGTTCGAGGGGCAGACCAAGACCAAGCTGGGCAACAGCGAGGCCAAGTCGTTCGTGCAGAAGTCCACCAACGAGCACCTGGCCGACTGGTTCGAGCGCCACCCGAACGAGTCGAAGACGATCGTCACCAAGGCGGTGTCGTCGGCGCAGGCCCGCATCGCCGCCCGCAAGGCCCGCGAGCTGGTGCGCCGCAAGGGCGCCCTCGACATCGGCGGCCTGCCGGGCAAGCTCAAGGACTGCCGCTCCACCAACCCGGAGGAGTGCGAGATCTACGTCGTGGAGGGCGACTCCGCGGGCGGCTCGGCCAAGGAGGGCCGGGACTCCATGTTCCAGGCGATCCTGCCGATCCGCGGCAAGATCATCAACGTGGAGAAGGCGCGCATCGACCGCGTGCTGAAGAACAACGAGGTCCAGTCGCTGATCACCGCGTTCGGCACCGGCATCCACGAGGACTTCGACCTCGCCAAGCTGCGCTACCACAAGATCGTGCTGATGGCCGACGCCGACGTGGACGGCCAGCACATCCGCACCCTGCTGCTCACCCTGCTGTTCCGCTTCATGCGCCCGCTCATCGAGCACGGCCACGTGTACCTGGCGAACCCGCCGCTCTACAAGATCAAGTGGCAGCGGGCCGAGCCGGAGTACGCCTACTCCGACCGCGAGCGCGACGGCATCATCCAGGCCGGTCTCGCCGCGGGCAAGAAGATCGGCAAGGACGACAACATCCAGCGCTACAAGGGCCTCGGCGAGATGAACTCCTCCGAGCTGTGGGAGACGACGATGGACCCGGCCAACCGGGTGCTGACGCAGGTGACCATGGACGACGCCGCGACGGCCGACGAGCTGTTCAGCGTGCTGATGGGCGAGGACGTGGAAGCCCGCCGCGCGTTCATCACCCGCAACGCCAAGGGCGTGCGGTTCCTCGACGTCTGACCTCTCCCCGGCCCCTGGTAAGGAAGTAGAACTGTGAGCGAGACGACGCTGCCCCCGGTCGGTGGAGACCGCACCGAGCCGCGCGACATCCAGCAGGAGATGCAGAACTCGTACATCGACTACGCGATGAGCGTGATCGTGGGACGAGCGCTGCCCGACGTGCGCGACGGCCTCAAGCCCGTGCACGTCCGCGTGCTCTACTCGATGTTCGACTCGGGCTTCCGCCCGGAACGCAGCTACAACAAGTGCGCCCGCGTGGTCGGCGACGTGATGGGCAACTACCACCCGCACGGCGACTCGGCCATCTACGACGCCCTGGTCCGCCTCGCCCAACCGTGGTCGCAGCGCTACCCGCTGATCGACGGCCAGGGCAACTTCGGCTCCCCGGGCAACGACCCGGCAGCCGCGATGCGTTACTGCGTGTCACCGGACAGTCGCATCCGGTTGGCAGACGGCTCGACGCCGCGCATCGGCGACATCGTGCCGGACGCCAAGCCGAACAGCGACAACCCGATCGACCTCAAGGTGCTCGACCGCAACGGCAACCCGGTGCGCGCCGACATGCTGTTCCACTCCGGCGAGCACCCCACGCTGAAGCTGCGCACCAAGAACGGGTACGAGCTGACCGGTACGCACAACCACCCGGTGTTGTGCCTGGTCAACGTGCTCGGCGTGCCGACCCTCCTGTGGAAGCTGCTGGAGGAGATCCAGCCCGGTGACCGCGTGGTCATGCAGCGCACGCCGCAGGACGGCGGCGATCTGCCGGAGATCGGGCACTACTCGTCCGCGATCCTGGCCGGCGCCTTCGTCAGCGAGGGCTTCGTGTCCGAGAACCGCGCCGGCTTCAACAACGTCGACGCCGAGTACTTCCAACGCGTGGTCGAAGCCTACGACGACGCGGTCGGCGGTCCGCGCTACGTGTACTCGCGGACCATCAAGTCCGGATCCGTCCTGCACGAGCTCGACGTGCAGGACATGACCCAGCTCCGGGTCAGCGTGCTCGGCGGGATGGTGGGGCAGCGCAGCGCCGCCAAGCGCGTGCCCGAGTTCGTCTGGGCGGCCGGTGAGGTGATCAAACGGGCGTTCCTGTCCTCGCTGTTCACCGGTGACGGCTCGGCTTCGGCCCTGCCGCGCAACACCGTGCAGGTCTCGTACTCCACGCGCAGCACCCAGCTCGCCCGCGAGGTCCAGCAGCTCCTGCTGGAGTTCGGCGTGGTCAGCACGCTGGTGAACTACGACAGCGGCGAGATCAAGGTCGTCATCACCAACCGGCGTGACGCGCGCCTGTTCGCCCGCAACGTGGGCTTCCTCGGCGCGAAGCAGGACAAGCTGAACGCGATCCTCGACGCCGTACCGCTGGCGAGCAGGTCGATGAGCAGCGACCACGTGCCGTTCGTCGGTGACTACATCCGGGCGCACGGGGCGACCCGGTGGACCGAGCGCGACTGGCTGCGGCGGCACAACGTGGACCGCGTCGAGCGGTGGGAGCGCGATTACGACGAGATCGCCGCGCGGATCACCGACCGCGAGGTGCTGGACGTGGTCGAGCCGCTGGTCGACGGCCGGTTCTACTACGCGTCGGTCGAGTCGGTCACCGACGCGGGTGTCCGGCCGGTGTTCAGCCTGCGGGTGGACACCGAGGACCACGCGTTCATCACCGACGGCTTCGTCAGCCACAACACCGAGTGCCGGCTCACGCCGTTGGCCATGCAGATGTTGGCCGACATCGAGGAAGACACGGTCGACTTCCGGGACAACTACGACGGTCGCATCCAGGAGCCGACGGTGCTGCCGTCGCGCGTGCCGAACCTGCTGATCAACGGCAGTTCGGGCATCGCGGTCGGCATGGCGACCAACATCCCGCCGCACAACCTGCGCGAGGTCGCGGAGGGTGTGGTGTGGGCGCTGGACAACTGGGAGGCGTCCGACGAGGAGACCCTCGAGGCGATGATCGCCCGGATCAAGGGTCCCGACTTCCCGACCCACGGTCAGATCCTGGGCACCGCGGGCATCGAGGACGCCTACCGCACCGGGCGCGGCTCGGTGAAGATGCGCGCGGTCGTGGAGATCGACGAGGACGCCAAGGGCCGCACGATCCTGGTCGTCACCGAACTGCCCTACCAGGTGAACCCGGACAACCTGGTGGAGACCATCGCCACCCTGGTCCGCGACCAGAAGCTCACCGGCATCGCGAACATCGCCGACGAGTCGAACCGCCGCTCGGGCATGCGCATCGTGGTCACGCTCAAGCGCGACGCGGTGGCCAAGGTCGTGCTGAACAACCTCTACAAGCACACCCAGCTGCAGTACTCGTTCGGCGTGAACATGCTGTCGCTGGTCGACGGCGTGCCGCGCACGTTGCGCCTGGACCAGATGATCCGGCACTACGTGAAGCACCAGATCGAGGTCATCGTCCGGCGCACGCGCTTCCGGCTGCGCAAGGCCGAGGAGCGCGCCCACGTGCTGCGCGGCCTGGTCAAGGCGCTCGACCAGCTCGACGCGGTGATCGCGCTGATCCGCCGGTCGGACACGCCCGAGGTGGCGCGCACGGGCCTGATGGAGCTGCTCGACGTCGACGAGATCCAGGCCAACGCGATCCTGGAGATGCAGCTGCGCCGCCTGGCGGCCCTGGAGCGGCAGAAGATCGTCGACCAGCTGGCCGAGATCGAGCTGGAGATCGCCGACTACAAGGACATCCTCGCCAAGCCGGAGCGGCAGCGCGCGATCGTGCGCGAAGAGCTGATGGCGATCGTGGACAAGCACGGTGACGACCGGCGCACCCGGATCGTGCCGTTCGACGGTGACGTGTCGATGGAAGACCTGATCGCGGTCGAGGACGTCGTCGTCACTATCACCCGAACGGGTTACGCGAAGCGCACGAAGACCGACCTGTACCGCTCGCAGAAGCGCGGCGGCAAGGGTGTGCAGGGCGCGCAGCTCAAGCAGGACGACATCGTGCAGCACTTCTTCGTGTGCTCCACGCACGACTGGATCCTGTTCTTCACGAACAAGGGCCGGGTGTACCGGGCGAAGGCGTACGAGCTGCCCGAGGCCAACCGCAACGCGCGTGGCCAGCACGTGGCGAACCTCCTGGCGTTCCAGCCGGAGGAGGAGATCGCCCAGGTCATCCAGATCAAGAACTACGGGGTCGCGCCGTACCTGGTGCTCGCCACCAAGAAGGGCCTGGTCAAGAAGTCGAAGCTGTCCGACTTCGACTCCAACCGGTCCGGCGGCCTGATCGGCATCAACCTGCGTGACGACGACGAGCTGGTCGGCGCGGTGCTGTGCTCGGCGGAGGACGACCTCCAGCTGATCTCGGCCGACGGCCAGTCGATCCGGTTCCACGCCAGCGACGAGGCGTTGCGCCCGATGGGCCGGGCCACGTCCGGTGTGCTGGGCATGCGGTTCAACAGCGGTGACGAGCTGCTCTCGATGGGCGTCGTCCAAGAGGGGTTGTTTGTTTTGGTGGCCACCGACGGTGGGTACGCCAAGCGCACGCCGATCGAGGACTACCCCGTCCAGGGCCGCGGTGGCAAGGGTGTGCTCACCATCCAGCACGACCGCAGGCGTGGCAGGCTGGTCGGCGCGCTCATCGTCGACGTAGACGACGAGCTGTACGCGATCACCTCCTCGGGCGGGGTCATCCGGACCAGCGCCAAGGAGGTGCGCAAGGCAGGGCGGCAGACGAAGGGCGTCCGGTTGATGAACCTCGGTGAAGGGACCACCCTGATCGCGGTGGCACGCAACGCCGACGAGCCCGTGGACGTCACCACTGGTGACGGCGGTGTGGTTGTCGACTCCGCCGACGAGAGCCCGACCGTCGGCACCGCCGACGGAAGTCTGATTGTCGACTCCGCCGACGGTGGCCAGGCCGAGCCTGCCAACTAGCGCGAACGAGAGGTTGAGGACAGCTCGTGACTCCACCCGAGAAGCCAGAGGACAAGACCGCGGTGATCACCCGGCCAGGTGCCGAGCCGACCGCGGCGGCCGGTGCCACGGCCGCGGGCGCCGAGAAGCCGGCGGTCGACGCCTCGGGGGCGTCCGAGCAGCCCGAGACGCCCGCGACCGGCGCGACGGCGGCCGACGGCAAGACCGAGAGGGTCGACCGGCCGGCCGCCGACCAGGACAGTCAGCACGCCGCGCCGCCGCCGTGGCAGCGGGTCACCAGTGACACGCAGTACGGCGAGGCGCAGCAGGTCGGTCCGGCGGACCTGATGTCCGCGCCGGAGCAGCCGACGGTCGAGGCGTCGCAGCCGGCGTACCCGGCCAGCGATCCGGACACGGTGGCGGTGGCCCGGCCCGTGCTGGCGGGCGCCGCCGCGCCCGGTGGCCAGGGCGCGGCGGGTTCGGCTCGCACGCAGGTGAGCCTGGGCGGCGCGAACGGCCGCCCGGCCGCCTCGGCGCCGTCGGCCCGTCGTCCGGGGCGCGGGCCGCGCCGGGCGAGCCTGCAGGTGAAGCGGGTCGACCCGTGGTCGGTGCTCAAGCTCGCCCTGGTGCTGAGCGTGGCGCTGTTCTTCGTGTGGCTGGTGGCGGTCGGCGTGCTGTACGGCGTGCTGAACGGCATGGGCGTGTGGGACAAGATCAACCACACCGCGAACGACCTGCTCCAGGGCAACGAGGCCAGCGGTGACCCGCTGATCAGCGCCGGTCGCGTGTTCGGCGTGGCGGCGATCGTGGGCGCGGTGAACATCGTGCTGTTCACCGCCCTGGCGACGGTCGGGTCGTTCGTCTACAACGTCTCCGCTGATCTTGCGGGTGGCCTGGAAGTGACCTTGTCCGAGCGCGAGTGATCTAGATCCACCCGATTTGGGGCCTCGACGGACGGTGCTGTAGTCTTGCCGTCGTTGCCCCGAGGGCCTATAGCTCAGACGGTTAGAGCGCTTCGCTGATAACGAAGAGGTCGGAGGTTCGAGTCCTCCTAGGCCCACCGGAAGTTCACAGGTGTTGCAGAGGGGAATCGCCGTGAAGAAGATCATCGCACTTGTCGCAGTAGCCGGTGCGGTTCTGTTCTTCGTCAAGCGCAGCCGCTCGGCCAAGGCCGACGCGGACCTGTGGCGCGAGGCCACTGCTCCCACCGACTGACCCGCGAGGGCGGTTCGCCTGCCGCTCCCGCTCGGGGACGTAGCTCAATTGGCAGAGCACCGCCTTTGCAAGGCGGGGGTTAGGGGTTCGATTCCCCTCGTCTCCATCCGCTCGCTCCGGGCGAGGTGTGTTCGCGTAACGCGCGAACCACCTCGCTCGTGGTGTTTTTGGGGGTGCAACCCCCACGCCCCGCCCGGGAGGCTTCGCCCCCGGACCCCCTTCGGGGACTGCGTCCCCCGGACCCCGCGTGGATCGCCGCCGTGGGTGGCTCGATGGGCGGATCGTCAGGTTGGGGCGCGAAAGTTTCGGGTTTCGTGTTTACTGGGGGCTACCACGGGGACATCTCATGGGTGAGTCCTGTGGGTTTCGTTCGCGGTTGGGCAACAAGGTGAGGGCCCGCACCCAATGCCGCTGGGTGCGGGCCCTCGGTTTGCCCGCTGCTATGCGTTGACGAGCACCTGTTCCCGTTTGCGCGCGGCGATCACCTTGTCCACGGCCCAAGCTCCCGGGCCGGTGAACACCAACAGCAGGAACACCCACGCGTACACCGCGGCCAGCTCGCCCTTGTTCTGGATGGGCAGGAGCCCGGCGGGCTGGTGGACGACGAAGTACGCGTAGGCCATCGCACCGGACGAGATCAGCGCGGCGATCCGGGTGCCGAGGCCGATGACGATCAACGCGCCACCGACGAACTCGATCAGTCCGGCCGGGCCGGACGGCCAGTCGGTGATCGACACGGCACCCTTGGAGCCCAGCACGCCGAACAACTTCTGCGCGCCGTGGCACATGAACAGCACGCCGATGACGATCCGGAACACAGCGATGGCATGGTCTCGGCCGCGGTCAAAGATGTTCATCTTGACTCAGTCCTCACATTGCAGGGGCGGCCGGCAGGGTAAGCCAACCGTAATGTGAATGACGTTGCGTGCCTAGGTGGTCACGGTGTCGATTCGCTGTGACGCATCTGATTGACTGGCGCTCCTATGAACCGAGTGCTGCTCACCGCCCTGCCATCCCTGCTGGTCCTCGGTGTGTTGGCCGCTTGTGGCGCCGCCGAACCCGCTTCGGCACCCACGACCGGGACCACCACCAGCGCAGCGGCGACGACTACGACGACCACGCCCGCCGGGCCGCCGCCCGCGCCGGCGCCCACCTCCGACGGCCAGTGCCCCTACCTGGCCTCTTCCGTCGTGCAGGAGGCGAACGGGCAGTTGGTGCGGAAGGTTCGGCTGTCCGCAGACCAGCCCGATCCGGCCTGCTTCTTCTACGCCGACGCCACCGACGTGCAGCTGTCCGTGTGGGTCTTCCACGGAGAGCCCGCGACCGCGAAGGCGGTGGTGGACCGGGCCGCGCCGGTCGCCGACTCCAGCCCCGCGTCCGCGCCGGCCGGGTGGAACGGCGGTTCGCTGACCACCGGCACCGGTGCGGTGTACGCCGTGGCCAAGGGCGGCGACGCGGTGGTAGTGACCAGCAACCAGAAGCAGACGATCAAGGCCCGCAGGATCGCCGAGACCGTGGTCGGCAACCTCGGTCTGTGAGACGGCACGACTTCGCGCCCGTCCCCGCGGGGGACGGGCGCGAAGTGCCTCTTCCGGTCAGCTGCGGCTGTGCTGGTCGGAGACCTGGCCGTTGCGGGCCGCGTGCGGGCGCACCGACTCGGGGGTGGCACCGGTGGTGGTCTCGGACGTGGGCTGCACGTCCTCCTCCTCCAGGTGCACCTCCTGCGGCCGCTTGGTCAGGGCGATGTACCCCGCCACCGCGGCGGCGGCGAACACGCCCAGCACCCAGGGCCAGCGACGGCGCGGCGGGCGCTTGGCCGCGGCCAGCTCCTTGCGAGCCTGCTTCGCGGCCTTGCGCACGTCCTTCGCACGCACCTTGGCCTCCTTGCGCGCCCGCTCGGCGGCCTTCGCGACCTCCTTGCGGACGCCCTCGGCCCTCTTCGCGAGCTGCTTGCGACCGCGCCTGGTGGACTTCTCGTACGCTTCGGCCTTCTCCACCAGCACGCCCGCCTTGTCGGCGAGGACACCGCGGACGTAGTCCTTGGTCACACCGCGCTCGGCGAGCTTGCCCTCGGCGCGTTCCGCGAGTTGAACAGCGGCGTCCGCACCGACGTGACCAGCACGGACGGCACCGCGGCGAACGCTACGCACCGCCTTGCCGACCGACTCCCCGGCCCGGGTCATGGCGTCTACCTCATCCATATCGCGCTCCAGAAGCTGTCGGTCAGTCACGTCCAGGCAATACCCATCGTGCCCCTTCCCCAACCACACCGCCCGGTGATGGCACGATGGGTGTGTGGCAGACAGCAACGAATCGTTCGTCGGGTCCAAGGTGACGGCGACCCTGCACACCTCGCAGGGCGACATCCGCATCAACCTCTTCCCCGACCACGCCCCCAAGACGGTGGCCAACTTCGTCGGCCTGGCCGAGGGCACGAAGGACTACTCCGACCCCAACGCGAAGGGTGAGTCGTCCGGCCCGTTCTACGACGGCTCGGTCTTCCACCGCGTGATCGCGGGTTTCATGCTCCAGGGCGGTGACCCCACCGGCACCGGGCGCGGCGGCCCGGGCTACAAGTTCGCCGACGAGTTCCACCCGGAGCTGCAGTTCAACCGGCCCTACCTGCTGGCGATGGCGAACGCCGGGCCCAACAGCAACGGCTCGCAGTTCTTCATCACGGTCGCGCCGACCACGTGGCTGAACTTCAAGCACACGATCTTCGGCGAGGTCGCGGACCAGGACTCGCGCAACGTGGTGGACGCGATCGGCGCCGCGCCGACCGGCGCCGGCGACCGCCCGGTCACCGACGTGGTGATCGAGAAGGTCTCGGTGGAGCGGGCCTGAGTGGCCGACTCGCCGATCTCCCCGCCGCCCGGTGAGCCGATCGGGGCGCGTCCGGACCTGCCGGTCTGCACGCGCCACCCCGATCGGGCCACCGGGCTGCGGTGCGTCCGCTGCGACCGGCCGGCGTGCCCGGAGTGCCTGCGCGAGGCGTCCGTCGGCTACCAGTGCGTCGACTGCGTGAACGAGGGCCGGGCCGCGGTGCGCCGGCCGCGCACGTTCGTCGGCGCGGAACTCACCCAGCGCATGGTGGTCACGCCGGTGCTGATCGCGCTGAACGTGCTGATGTTCGCGATCACCGCGGCGCAGGCGGGCAGCGCGTCGGCCAACCAGCGGTCGGCGCTGTTCGAGGCCTTCGTCATGTACACGCCGTCGGTGGCCTGGGACGGCGAGTGGTGGCGGCTGGTGACGTCGGGGTTCCTGCACTTCGGGCTCCTGCACCTGGCGCTGAACATGATCGCGCTGTACGTGCTCGGCCGTGACCTGGAACCGGTGTTCGGCAGGCTGCGGTTCACCGCGGTGTACGGGGTGTCGCTGCTCGGCGGCAGCCTCGCGGTTTACGTGTTCGGCGGGATCAACACGATCGTCGCGGGCGCGTCCGGCGCGGTGTACGGCCTGATGGGCGCGATGCTGGTGGCCGTGCTGCGGCTCAAGCTCAACCCCGGCCCGGCGCTGGGTGTGATCGGCTTGAACGTCGTGCTCAGCTTCACCCTGCCGGGTGTCTCGCTGCTCGGGCACATCGGCGGGCTGGTGGTCGGCGCGCTGCTGACCGCCGGGCTGGTCTACGCGCCGAGCGTGAAGCGGAACAACTGGCAGGCGGCGGCCGTGGTGGGTGCGGTCGTGGTGCTGGTGGTGCTGGCGTTCGTGCGGACCGGTCAGCTGGTCTGACCGTGCGGCTCACCGTCCTGGGTGGTGTCGGCGCGTGGCCCACCGCCGACCAGCCGTGCGGCGGCTACCTCGTGGAACATGACGGGTTCACCCTCCTGGTGGACCCGGGTTACGCGACCTTCCCCGCGTTGCAGGCCTTGGTGCCCGCTTCGGCGGTCGACGCGGTGCTGGTGAGCCACGGGCACCCGGACCACTGCGCCGACCTCAACCCGCTGCTGCGCGCCCGCGCGCTCGGACCGCCCGCTCCTGTGCTGCCGCTGCACGCGCCGGAGGGCGCGCTGGACCGCGTGCTGGCGCTGGACCAGGTACCGCTGGACCGGGCGTACTCGGTGCACGTCGTCGAGCGGTCGTTCGAGGTGGGGCCGTTCCGGGTGGACACCTGGGACCTGCCGCACTTCGTGCCGAACGCCGGTCTGCGGCTGAACGCCGGCGGGCGCGTCATCGCCTACACGGGTGACACCGGGCCGAGTCCGGCGCTGGTGGACCTCGCCCGGGACGCCGACGTGTTCGTGGCCGAGGCCACGTTCGCCCGGCAGGTGCTGCCCGCCGACAACGCGCCGTTCCTGTCGACGGCCGAGCAGGCGGGTGGGAACGCCCGCCGGGCCGGGGTGGGTCGGCTCGTGCTGACCCACCTGTGGCCCGGTGCGGACCCGGCCGGACACCTGGCCGCGGCCGACCACCCCGGTGAGGTGGACGTCGCCGTGCCGGGGCTGGTCATCGACCTGTAGCGGCGTCAGGGGCGCAGCGCGTGCAGGACGTCCGCCACGTCGCGCGGGTCCGTGCCCAGGTCCATCGGGGTGAACACGAACAGCTGCTCGTGCTCGCCGTGCCGCCAGTCGAGTTCGAGCGTGGCCGTCTCCCGGCCCAGCCGGCGGGTCCGGGCCAGGCGCACCTTCACCTCGTGCCACGGCAGTTGCCGTGCACCGGACAGGGTGCGCACGGTCAGGCCTGAGTCGTCCACCAGCAGCCTGGGGCGGACAAAAGTGCCGTAGGCGCCCAGGGCGAGCATGAGGAGCGTGGCCAGGCCCAGGAAGACGCGGCTCGTTGCCTCCGAGCTGAGGATCGTGACCAGCAGGAACACGGCGGCCAGACCCCAGGCGAGGCCGACCATGCCGGGTTGGGGCGACCAGGTGCGCGGTGGGTTCACGCTTCCGAGTCTGCCGCACTTGTGGACAACTAGAGCCCCGGACCGGGGCTTGTGCAATTTGGCGCAAAGTTGTCCACAGGAGTTGTCCCCATTGGGGATGACTTACACCCGTGTGCTTCGGTGACCGTCCGGTGAACGGGGTGAACGACGGGGGAACGCGGGACGGCCCGGACGTGGTGCACGTCCGGGCCGTCAGCCACTAGGCGTAGTGCGTGGTCAACGCCACTTCATGGTCATCAACAGGCCGACGATCATCAGGGCGAATCCGATGCCGAAGTTCCAGGACCCCAGGTCCATCATGACCGGGACCTTCTCGCCCGCGATGTAGTTGACCACCAGCCACGCCAGCCCCAACAGCATCATGCCGAGCATCACGGCGACGTAGACGGGGTGCGACGGCCCCGCTGCCTTGACCTTCACCGGGGTGCGGCGATCGGCAGGCGCCGTGTAGACGGCCTTCTTGCGGACCTTGGACTTGGGCATGCTGTCCTCGCCTGACGGGTGGATAGGCCTCCAGTGGCGCGAGTTCACGTCCACTGCTGGATGAACACGTTAACGTAACCGAGCAGGTCCCTGAAGCACCGTGTAGTTCTGGAACGTTCGGCTTGGGAGGTTTTCCGGTGAGCTACGACCCGCCCCCGCCGCAAGGCGGCCCGCCGGGCCGACCGCCGCGACCCAGGCCACAGCCACCCCGCAACCCCGGCGAACCGCCGCTCCCCGGCCACCGCCCGCCCACCCCGGCCGGTGGTTTCACCAGGCCATCGACGCCTCCCGGCGGTTTCGACCCGTCCGCCGGCCGTCCCGCCGGCCCCGATCGACCGCTCACCCCGCCCGGCGGTGTCGACCGCCCGCCGACGCCTCCAGGTGGGTTCGACCGCCCGGTCGGCCGGGCCGGCGGTCCGGACCGGCCCGCGACCCCGCCCGGCGGTTTCAGCCGTCCGGGGGAGTCCCTCCCGCCCCGCGCCGAGCCCTTCCCACCCCCCGCCGGGCCGTCGCCGACGGGCCGCCGGGCGCGTCGGGACGACGTCGAACCACCACCCGTGGAACCGCCCGCAGGTCGTCGGGCGCGTCGCGATGAGGTTGTGCCGCCCGCCGAGCCGCCGTACGTCGAGCCGGTGTACGCGGAACCGATCTACGCCGAGCCGCCCGCCACCGGCCGCCGGGCGCGTCGTGACGACGTCGAACCACCAGCCGTGGAACCGCCCGCGGGTCGCCGTGCGCGTCGCGATGAGGTCGTGCCGCCCGCCGAGCCGTCGTACGTGGAACCGCCGTACGTGGAACCGCCGGCTACCGGCCGCCGTGCCCGTCGGGACGTGCCCGCTGGGTCCGTGCCACCCATCGGCGTGCCGCCCGCCGGTCGTCGGCCGAGCCGCGAGGACGTCGTGCCGCCGCCCGTGCCGACCCACGCCGAGGCGACCTCGTACGTCGACCCGGCGCGGATCGAGCCGCCCGAAGGCCGCCGTGCCCCGCGTGACGAGCCCCTCCCGCCCGGCGGGCGTCGTCGTGCGCCCGACGACCCGGCGAACCGGCCCGCGCCGGCCTCGTCCGAGGTGGCCGCACGGCTCGGCGGAGCGCCGCCTCCTCCGCCGAACGCCCGGCGCCCGCGCCCCGCGCCCCCGGAGGCCGACGCCACCCGCTACACCAACGCGTTCTCCGGCAGCCTCCCGCCGCCCCCCGGCGGTCGCCCGCCCGCACCCCCGCGCCGCCCGCGCCCGGTCGACCCGCCCACCGAGGTCATCGCGCCGGTGGAGGACTACGACGACCAGTACGACGACTACGACGACGAGTACTACGAGGACGACGACTACTACGACGACGAGGACGATCAGCCGGCTCCGCCGCCGGACAGCACCGCCCGCAAGACCGTCCGCGCGATCGGCGAGCTGCTGATCACGGCGGGTCTGGTCATCCTGCTGTTCGTGGTCTACGAGGTGTACGTCACCGACCTCATCTCCGCGGGCAAGCAGGACGACGCCACCCAGGCGCTGGACGACCAGTGGAACTCGAACACGGTCGAGGCCGACCAGCAGCGGCAGGCGCAGTACGAGCTGCTCGACGGCCAGGCGTTCGCCAAGATGTACATCCCGGTGTTCGGCCCGGACTACAAGTTCTCCATCGTCGAGGGCACCACCGACAAGGACCTGGAGATCGGCCCCGGCCACTACAAGGGCACCGCGCTGCCGGGCGACCCGGGCAACTTCGCCGTGGCCGGCCACCGGGTCGGCAAGGGCGCGCCCTTCAACGACCTGGACCTGCTCAACTCCTGCGACGCGATCGTGGTCGAGACGCAGACCCAGTGGTTCGTCTACCGGGTGCTGCCGAAGGCGGGCGAAGCCGCGACGTGGGCGGAGAAGCAGGCCGACCCCCGGTGCGCGCAGGTCGCGCCGCTGGCCGCGCCCTACGACAAGGCGGTCGGCCAGTCGATCGTGCTGCCGACCCGGGGCGAGGTGATCGACCCGGTGCCGTACTTCGAGGGCGAGGTGCCCGCCGCGCAGCAGCAGAAGTTGATGACGCTGACCACCTGCCACCCGCGGTTCTCCGACAAGCAGCGGCTGATCGTGCACTCGATGCTGACGACGAGCTACCCCAAGGCGCCCGGCTTCGTGCCCGAAGAGATGAAGGAGCAGTGATGTACGGGTGGATCTGGCGGCACCTCCCCGGCCCGCTGCCCGTGCGCGTCCTGGAGGCGCTGCTGCTCGTGGCCGGGGTGGTGGCGCTGCTGATGTTCGTGGTGTTCCCGTGGGCGGAGCCGAAGCTGCCGTTCAACAACGTGACCACGCCCCAGTAGGGGCTACGACCGGCAGATGTCGGTCATCTCCGCGCGGTCGACGACCTTGACGCGGTCGCGGTCGCGGGCGGCGCCGAGGGCGAGCTCGTGCGCGTCCAGCTTCCGCCACCCGTCCACGGTGGTGAACGGCACCGCGCGCTGCTCCAGGAACCGCACCACCGAGTCCGGCGCGCGGCTCGGCGCGACCGGCAGCAGCGGCGCGTCGGCGAGCAGGCTGGTGACGGTCTCCAGCGCGTCGCCCTTGGTGTGGCCGATGAGGCCGACCGGGCCGCGCTTGATCCAGCCGGTGACGTAGACGCCGGTCATCGCCTGCTCGTCCAGGTCGAGCACGCGGCCCGCCTGGTGCGGCACGGTGCCCGACGTGTGGTCGAACGGCAGGTCGACCAGGTGCGTGGACAGGTAGCCCACCGCCCGGTACACCGCCTGGACGGGCCAGTCGGTGAACTCGCCGGTGCCGCGCACGCCGCCGTCGCCGGTCAGCTCCATCCGCTCGGTGCGCAGGCCGGTCACCTCGGTCGACCCGAGCACCTCGACGGGCGCTTCGAGGAAGTGCAGGTGCAGTCGGCGCGGCCGGTCGCCGACGTCGCGGATCGCCCACTCCTGCAACGTCCGGACCACCATCTCGACCTGCTTGTTCGACCGGATCGAGGCCATGCTCGCGGCGTCGAAGTCGATGCCCTCCGGGTGCACGACGACCTCGACGTGGGGCGAGTGGTCGAGCTCGCGCAGCTCCAGCGGGGTGAACTTGGCCTGCGCCGGTCCACGCCTGCCGAACACGTGCACGTCGGTGACGGGGCTCGCCTTCAGACCCTCGTAGACGTTGTCCGGGATGTCCGTGCTCAGCAGCTCGTCGGCCGTCTTGGCCAGCACGCGGGCGACGTCGAGCGCGACGTTGCCGACGCCGAGCACGGCGACTTCGCGAGCCCGAAGCGGCCACGTCCGCGGCACGTCGGGGTGGCCGTCGTACCAGGAGACGAACTCGGCCGCGCCGTAGGAGCCGTCGAGGTCGATGCCGGGGATGGGCAGCGCCCGGTCCTTCTCCGCGCCGGTGGAGAAGATCACCGCGTCGTAGAAGTGCCTGAGGTCGTCCAGCTTGAGGTCGACGCCGTACTCGACGTTGCCGAAGAACCTGATCCCCGGCCGGTCCAGCACCCGTTGCAGGGCGTTGACGATGCCTTTGATGCGCGGGTGGTCCGGGGCGACGCCGTACCTGATCAAGCCGTACGGGGCGGGCATCCGCTCGAAGAGGTCGACGCCGACGTCCGTCCCCGACTCGGCCGCGGACTTGGTCAGGATGTCGGCGGCGTAGATGCCGGCGGGGCCGGCGCCGACGACGGCGACGCGCAGGGAACGGGTCATACCGCTAGGTTAGGTGAGCCTAAGCTCACTTCTGGCGAGAGGTTCGTCACGGCTAGGCTGGCGGCATGCGCGTGCTCGTGGTCGACAACTACGACAGCTTCGTCTACAACCTCGTCCAGTACCTGGCCCAGCTCGGGGTCGAGTGCGTGGTCCGGCGCAACGACGCCGTCGAGCTGGACGAGATCGGCGAGGTCGGTGGCGTCCTCGTCAGCCCGGGCCCCAGCACGCCGGACAAGGCGGGCCGGAGCATGGACGTCATCCGCCACTGCGCGGACCGAGGCGTCCCGGTGTTCGGCGTGTGCCTCGGCCACCAGGCGATCGGCGCGGTGTGGGGCGGCACGGTCGACCTCGCGCCGGAGCTGCTGCACGGCAAGACCAGCGTCGTGCACCACAACGGCGAGGGCGTGCTGAAGGGCGTGCCCAGCCCGTTCACCGCGACCCGCTACCACTCCCTGACCGTGCTGCCGGACACCATCCCGGCCGAGTTCGAGGTGACCGGGCGCACCGAGTCCGGCGTGGTGATGGCCATGCGGCACCGCGAGCTGCCGGTGGAGGGCGTCCAGTTCCACCCCGAGTCCGTGCTGACCGAGGGCGGCCACCGGATGCTGGCGAACTGGCTCGAGGTGTGCGGTTTCCAGGTGCCCGAGGGGACCGTGTCGCAGCTGGAGAACGGGATGCGCCAACTCGCCGCGGCCGCCCGCCGGGAGTAGCCCGGCCCGAACGACCTGCCAGGCCACCAGACCCGGAACACGAAAGGGCCCCCTCCACGCGGAGGGGGCCCTTTCGTCGCTGTCGACTACCTGGTCGTGGTCGGTCCACCGACCTTGAACTCGCCCAGGATCACGTTGATCCGCGCGTTCTTGGCCGCCGGCGCGTCCGGCTTGATCTCCTGGTCCAGGATCTTGTTGTTCTGGCCGATCTCGGAGACCGGCTCCTTGTCGCTGACGGTCAGGTCGTTGCCGGTCCAGCCGGCCTGGCTGAGCCGGGTCCGGGCCTGGTTCTCGGTGAGACCGCGCAGGTCGGGCATGATGAACTGGTTGTTCTTGGACACGCTCAACGTCACCAGCGTGCCCTTCTCCGCCCGCCCCGGCGCCGGGTTCTGGGCCACGACCTCGTTGAGCGGCTCCGGGCTGTCGACGTCCTTGGTCTGCACCTTGAACCCGTTGCCCTCGAGGGTCGCCTTGGCGTTCTCGACCGTCTGGCCGGTCACGTCCGGCAGCTGCACGGTGTCCGGGGCCTTGCCCAGCGTCACCGTGATCGCGCTGCCCTTCGGGGCGTTGGTGCCCGCCGACGGCGACTGCGAGACGACCTTGCCGACCAGGTTCGGGTCCTCGGTCTCGACCGTCTCGGTGGCCTGCTGGTAGACCCAGCGCTCCGCTTCGAGCTTCTTCTGCGCGTCGGTCGGGCTCAGGCCGGTGACGCTGGGCACCGGCGCGGGCTCCGGGTTGGCCCCGATCATCAGCTTGACCGAGCTGCGCTTGTCCACCTCGCGGTTCGCGGGCGGGTCGGTCGAGATGACCTTGCCGACCTGGTCGGCGTTGCAGGCGGGCTCGGTGCCCGGTTGGCACGGCGTCAGCACCACCTCGACGCCGAGGCCCTTCGCCTCCAGCTCGGCGTGCGCGACCTGCTGAGTCTTGCCCACGAGCGCGGGCACCGACACCTTGTCCGAGGTCGCGTTGTTCTGCCCGTCGCCGTCGTTGAGCAGGGACGTGGTGATCCACGTGGCGAGCGCGAGCACGGCGATGCACAGCAGGACGACCAGGGTCACCATGATCGCCTTCTTGCGCCGGGCGCGCCGCTCCTCGTCCTCCTCCGCCAGCGGGTCGTACTCGGAGGGCTCCTCGCGCTGCGGCTGCGGCCGGTGCCGACCGCCCGCGGCGGGCGCGATCTCGGTGCGCGGCGCCGACGTCTGGCCGAGCACCGCGGTCCGGTCCTCGGCCGTCATCACGGCGGGCGCGGACGGGCGCTGGCCGGACAGCACGCGCACCAGGTCCGCGCGCATCTCGGCGGCCGACTGGTAGCGGTTGGCCGGTCCCTTGGCCATTGCCTTCAGCACGATCGCGTCCAGCGCGGGCGTCACCTTCGGGTTCAGCGACGACGGCGACTTCGGGTCCTCCCGCACGTGCTGGTAGGCCACCGCCACGGGCGAGTCGCCGGTGAACGGCGGCTCCCCGGTCAGCAGCTCGAACAGCACGCAACCCGACGCGTACACGTCGGAACGCCCGTCCACGGCCTCGCCGCGGGCCTGCTCCGGCGACAGGTACTGCGCGGTCCCTATCACGGCGGCCGTCTGGGTCACCGCGGCCTGGCCGTCGTGCACCGCGCGGGCGATGCCGAAGTCCATCACCTTCACCGCGCCCGCCCGGGTGATCATCACGTTCGCCGGCTTCACGTCCCGGTGCACGATGCCGTGCCGGTGGCTGAAGTCCAGCGCGGCCGACACGTCGGCCATGACCTCCATCGCCCGCTTGCCCGACAACGGGCCCTGGGTCTTCACGATGTCGCGCAGCGTGCGGCCGTCGACGAACTCCATGACGATGTAGGGCAGCGGGCCGTACTCGGTCTGGGTCTCCCCGGTGTCGTAGACCGCGACGATCGCCGGGTGGTTCAACGCCGCCGAGTTCTGGGCCTCGCGACGGAACCGCTCCTGGAACTGGGTGTCGCGGGCGAGGTCGGCGCGCAGGACCTTGATGGCCACGTCCCGGCCGAGGCGGACGTCCCGGCCCTTGTGCACCTCCGACATGCCGCCGTAGCCGAGGGTCTCACCCAGTTCGTAGCGGTTGGAGAGCAGTCGCGGAGTGCTCATCAGTGCTTCGTCCCGCTCCTCGTCAACGGTCTCACCATCAAGCCTTGCGTTCGCTTTCGTACCGTTTCGGCGTTAAGTCGGCACACACGTCACCGTGACCCGTGAGCCGATCGCAACCTCACCGGTCGGCGCCAGGTCCGACACCAGGCACCGCTCGGGATCCGTCGGCGCGCCCCCGTCCTCGGAGTGCACCTCGGGTGCCAAGCCGTGCCCGGAGAGCTTTCTCGCGACTTCGTCCACCGGGCGGTCGACGTAGTCCGACTCCGTGATCGTCACCTTCGGCTTGCCGGGGAGCCGATCGGTCGAGTCGTCCAACGGGCGGGCGCTCGTGGTGCCCTGCTGGTTCGCCCCGCCGGGCACCTCATCGTCCTTCAGCGCCCAGCGCAAGATGACCACGCCGAGCACCAGCAGCGCGACCACCAGCACAGCGACCATAACCCACAGCACGGCGCGGTTGCGCCCCGGTGGCCGTGCGCCCGGCGGCAACGGACGGAAAGCGCCCGTGTGCGGAGTGTTCATACCTGGTGGGACGGGTTGCATGGCCGGACGCGACCCGGGATGGGTCACCGGGACGCCCGGATGGGTCCGCTGCGCGGGCGGCGGCGTCATCGGCGCGGCCATCGGCGTGCCGACCGCCATCGCCAGTCCGGACGGCGCGGGCAGCGGCTGACCGGAGCGCACCGCGCTCACCGCGGACGCGAACTCGCCACCGTTGCGGTAGCGCTGGCGCGGGTCCTTGACCAGGGTCGCCTCGATCAGCGCCCGCGGGCCCGGCGGCACGTCGGGCGGCAGCGGCGGCGCGATGTCGCGGATGTGCATCATCGCGACCGTCACCGCGTTCTCCGACAGGAACGGCCGGTGCCCGGTCAGGCACTCGTAGCCGCACACCGCCAGCGCGTAGACGTCCGAGGCGGGCTCGGCGGCGTGACCGAGGGCCTGTTCCGGCGCGATGTAGTGGGCCGTGCCCATGACCATGCCGCTGTGCGTGACCGGCGCCGCGTCAGCGGCCTTCGCGATGCCGAAGTCGGTGATCTTCACCGTGCCGGTCGGGGTGACCAGGATGTTGCCCGGTTTGACGTCGCGGTGCACCAGCCCGCGCTCGTGCGCGGCCTGCAACGCGTTGCCCGCCTGCTCCAGCACGTCGAGCGTGCGGTCCGCGCCGAGCCTGCCGCGGGCGATGATCGCGGCCAGCGGCTCGCCCTCCACCAGCTCCATCACCAGGTAGGCGGTGTCCTCCGGCCCGTCCGGGATCGACGCGGTCTCGCCGTAGTCGTGCACCGCCGCGATGCCCGGGTGGTTGAGCGACGCGGTGGTGCGCGCCTCGATGCGGAACCGGTTCAGGAACTCGGCGTCACCGCTGAGCTCCGCCTTCAGCACCTTCACCGCGACCTTGCGGTCGAGCCGGGTGTCGTCGGCCTCCCAGACCTCGCCCATGCCGCCGACCGCGATCCGCTTGCTGAGGCGGTACCGCTGCGCGAGCAACTGGCCGGAGGTCAGCATCAGCGTCCCCCGAGGTAGGCGCCGATGACCGCGCGCCCGATCGGGGCGGCGACCCGGCCGCCGGTGGCCGCCAGGCCCTGCTGGCCGCCGTTCTCCACGATCACCGCGATCGCGATCTCCGGCTTCTCGGCGGGCGCGAACGCCACGTACCAGGCGTGCGGGTTGGTCGAGCGCACGTCGTCGCCGTGCTCGGCGGTGCCGGTCTTGGACGCGATGGTCACGCCGCTGAGCTTGCCGCCACCGCCCGTGTTGTTCTCCGAGGCGATCATCATGTCGCGCAGCGCGGCCGCCTCGCCGGGCTCCATCGCCTCGTCGACCTCGTCCGGCTTCGTCTCGCTGATCGACTGGAGGTCGGGCGCCAGGATCTTGCCGACCAGGTGCGGCTGCATCCGCACGCCGCCGTTGGCGATGGTCGCCGCCATCACCGCGTTGGCCAGCGGCGTCACCCGGACGTCCTTCTGGCCGATGCCGGTCTGGTAGACCGACGGCTTGTCCGACATCGGGCCCAGCGTCGAGGGCACCACCGACAGCGGGATCGACAGGTCCTGCTCGCCGATGCCGAACTTGGCCGCCTGGTCGCGCAGCTTGTCCGGGCCCAGCTCGGCGGCCAGCACCGCGAACGCCGTGTTGCACGACTTGGCCAGCGCCTCCTGGAGCGGGGCCGTGACGCCGTTGCCGCACACGGTGTCGTTGAAGTTCGGCAGCGGGGTCTGCGTGCCGGGCAGCGTGATCACCGGCCGGCCGTCTACCTCGGTGTCCTTGGTCTTGCCCTCGGCCAGCGCCGCCGCCGTCACCACGAGCTTGAACGTCGAGCCCGGCGGGTAGTTCTCGTGGATCGCGCGGTTGAGCATCGGCTTGGACTTGTCCGCGTCGTAGCCGACCCAGGCCTCCTCCTGCACGTCCACGTCGTGGCTGGCCAGCACGTTCGGGTCGTAGGACGGGGTGCTGGCCATGGCCAGGATCTCCCCGGTCTGCGGCCGGATCGCGACCACCGTGCCGGTCACGCCCTGGAGCCTCTCGTACGCGATCTGCTGCAACTTCGCGTCGATGGTCAGCTGGAGGCTGCCGCCCTTGGGGTCGCGGCCGGTGATCAGGTCGGACACCCGGCGCGCGAACAGCCGGTCGTCCGAGCCGTTGAGCAGGTCGTCCTCGGCGCGCTCCATGCCGCCCGCGCCGTAGAGCGTGGAGAAGTAGCCGGTCACCGGCGCGAACGCCGGCCCGTTGGCGTAGGTGCGCAGGTACTTCAACCGGTCGTCGACCCGCTGCACGCTGGCCAGCGGCGTGCCGTCGGCGGCGATGATCTGGCCGCGCTCGCGCGAGTACTGGTCCAGGATCACGCGCCGGTTCAGCGGGTCCTTGCGGTAGTCGTCGGCCTTGATGACCTGCACGTACGTCGCGTTGCCCAACAGCAGGAGCATCATCGCCATCATGGCGAGGCCCACCCGGCGGAGCGGTGTGTTCATTTCGGACGCTCCACCATGACTGTGAACTGGTCGGCGATGGCCGGCTGCTGCGGCCTGGGCTTCGGCGTCGTCTTCGGCGCGCGGGCGGCGTCGGAGATGCGCAGCAGCAGTGCCACCAGGATGTAGTTCGCCAGCAGCGACGAGCCGCCGTAGGACAGGAACGGCGCGGTGATGCCCGTCATCGGGATCAGCTTCGTGACGCCGCCCACGACGATGAAGATCTGGAACGCCACCGCGAACGCCAGGCCGCCGCCGAGCAGCTTGCCGAACGTGTCGCGCACCGCGAGCGCGTTGCGCAGGCCGCGCATGGCGAACACGGTGTAGAGCATCAGCACCGCGGCCAGGCCGACGAAACCGAGCTCCTCGCCGATCACGGCGGTGATGAAGTCGGTGTTGGCCTCCGGGATCTGGTCCGGCCGGCCGCCGCCCAGCCCCGCGCCGAACAACGCGCCGGTGCCGAGCCCGAACAGCGACTGCACGATCTGGTAGCCCGCGCCGGACGGGTCCGCGAACGGGTCCAGCCAGTTCTGCACCCGGATCTGGACGTGCCCGAACAGCTTCCACGCCACGAACGCGCCGACGCAGAACATCAGCACGCCCAGCACGACCCACGCGGCCCGCTCGGTCGCCACGTACAGCAGCACCAGCACGATGCCGAAGAACAGCAGCGAGCTGCCCAGGTCCTTCTGGAGCACCATGATGCTCACGCCGACCGCCCACGCGGCGATCAGCGGGCCGAGGTCGCGGGCCCGCGGCAGGTCCAGGCCGAGCACCCGGCGGCCGGCGACGGTGAACAGGTCGCGCTTCGACACCAGGAACGCGGCGAAGAACACCATCAGCAGGATCTTCGCGAACTCACCCGGCTGGATGGAGAACGCGCCGAAGCTCAGCCAGATCTTCGCGCCGTTGATCTCCGGCGCGATGAAGCTCGGCAGCACGCCGGGCAGCACCAGCGCCACCAGGCCGAGCAGGCCGAACGTGTAGCCGTAGCGGGCCAGCGTGCGGTGGTCGGACAGCACCTTCAGCGCGGTGCAGAACAGCACCAGCGCGATCGCCGTCCACAGCACCTGCTTGGGCGCGGCCGACGACCAGACCTGGTTGTTCGGCAGCTTCACGTCCGCCATGGCCAGGTCGATCCGGTGGATCATCACCAGGCCCAGGCCGTTGAGCAGCGCGACGCACGGCAGGATCACCGGGTCGGCGTAGGGCGCCCACTTGCGCACCGCGAGGTGCGCCACGGTCAGCAGGCCCAGGTAGGCCAGCCCCAACCACACGATCCGCATGGTCAGTTCCTGCTCCTGGTTCGCCTCGACCAGGATCAGCGCGCCCGTCACCAGCGTGGCGGCGAACGCGAGCATGAACAGTTCGGTGCTTCGTCGCGTGGGCGGCCTCAACCCGGGCGACGTGCTGCTCGCCGCCGCGAGCGGTGTGCCCTCAGCGCCGGTGACCGGCGAACCCATGCGACTACTGACCCTTTCGGCAATCCGTACCCGGCTTCTGCACGGGCGTGGGTAGCGGAGTTCCCTCCGCAGTGGTGGACGTGGGGGCCTCGGTCGAGGTTGCCGTGGGGTCCACCGCGGTGGTGGACGTCCCGGTTGTGCCCTCGGTGCTGCCCTTCGGGCAGAACGGCAGCGTCTGCTCGGTGCGCAGCCTGCGGATCGCCTCCCGGGCGCCCTCCAGGCCGTCCACGTCGGTGATGCCGTTGCGCACGACGTCCCTGGTGGAGACCTTGAGGTCGTCCACCGTGATCGGCTCGCACGCCTGCGCGCCCGGCGGGCACGAGCCCTCCACCCGGCGGTGCAGGTCGAAGCCGAAGACGCTGCCGGTGACGCCGCGGAACACCGACACCTCGCCGTTGTCCGCGGTGCCGACGTAGTACTGGCGCAGCACGTACCAGCGGGTGCCCAGACCGGCCGCGACCAGCAGCAGGAGCAGGAAGACCACCAGCGCGAGCGCCTTGAGCCGGTTGCCGCGGGCCCGCCGGGGGTCCGGCGGCGGCATCGGCTCGACCCGCTGCGGTATCGGCCGCGGGCCGGTGATGGAACTCGCCCGCGAGGCGGGCGAGTCGGGGGGTGGTGGGTCTTCGCTGCCGTCTCCGGCCGCGCCGCCCACTATCGGGGCGTCCTCCCCGAAGTCGACGTCGACCACGTCGGCGATGACGACCGTCACGTTGTCGGGGCCGCCGCCCTTGAGCGCCAGCTCGATCATCCGGTCCGCGCACGCCTGCGGGTCCGTGATGCGGATCGCCTCTTCGAGCGTCTCCATGCTGACCACGCCGGACAGGCCGTCCGAGCACAGCAGGTAGCGGTCGCCCGGGCGGGCCTCCCGCACCATCAGCCTCGGCTCCACCTCGTGGCCGGTCAACGCGCGCAGCAGCAGCGAGCGCTGCGGGTGCGTGGCCGCTTCCTCTTCGGTGATCCGTCCCTCGTCGATCAACGACTGCACGAACGTGTCGTCGTGCGTGATCTGCGTGAACGTGCCGTTGCGCAGCATGTAGGCGCGCGAGTCGCCGATGTGCACCATGCCCAGCCGCGAGCCCGCGAACAGCACGGCGGTGAGCGTGGTGCCCATGCCGTCCAGGTCGGGGTCGCTCTGCACGAGCTCGGAGATCGCGCCGTTGCCGGCGATCACCGCGTCGCGCAGCTGGCCGAGCAGGTCGTCGCCCGGCTCGTCGTCGTCGAGCGGCGCCAGGGCGGCGATGACGACCTTGCTCGCGACTTCGCCTGCGGCGTGGCCACCCATGCCGTCGGCGAGCGCGAGCAGGCGTGGGCCCGCGTACACGGAGTCCTGATTGTTCGATCGGACCAGGCCCCGGTCGCTGCGGGCCGCGTATCGGAGGACGAGGGTCATGAGCGCAGCTCGATCACCGTTTTGCCAATTCGGATCGGGGAGCCGAGCGGGACCCGGAGTGGGGCCGTGACCTTCGCCCGGTCGAGATAGGTGCCGTTCGTGGAGCCCAGGTCCTCCACGTACCAGTCGGTACCGCGCATCGACAGCCGCGCGTGCCGGGTCGACGCGAAGTCGTCGTCCAGCACGAGCGTGGAGTCGTCGGCGCGGCCGATCATGATCGGCCTGCCGTCCAGGGAGATGCGCGTGCCCGCCAGCGCGCCGTGCGTGACGACGAGCTGCCGGGCCGCCTTGTTCCCCCGGGCGGCTTTGTTCGCGCCTCTACCGAACTTGGGCGTCGGGACACGGAGCCCCGACGCCGCGTACAGATCGGAGCGGACCACTCGAAGCGCAGCCAACACGAACAACCAGAGCAGGACGAGGAAACCCGCTCTGGTCAGCTGCATCACCAGCTCTGGCACCGGTTGTAACCGCTCCTGACTTGAGTGCCGTCACGCCTTCGCCCGAATCGACGCGCCCAGAATGTACTGGTCAGCCCTGGGTGCGGTAGACCAGCGAGGAGTGGCCGATGCGGACGACGTCGCCTTCCGCGAGCTGCCAAGTCTGCACTGGAGTGCCGTTCACCGTGGTGCCGTTCGTCGAACCGAGATCAGCGAGCATGGCACTGTGCCCGTCCCACGTGATCTCCAGGTGCCTCCTGGAGACCCCGGTGTCGGGAAGTCGGAAGTCCGCTTCCTGGCCGCGGCCGACCACGTTGCCGCCCTGCTTGAGGTTGTAGGTGCGGTTGGAACCGTCGTCCAGGTGCAGCGTCGCGTTCAGCTGCCGGGGACCGGACTGGACCGCCGGGGGCGCGTAACCCTGTGCCGGGTCGCCGTAGCCCTGCTGCCCGTAGCCCTGGTCGTAGCCGGGCTGGCCGTAACCCTGCTGGCCGTAACCCTGGTCGTAGCCCTGCTGGCCGTAGCCCTGGTCGTAACCGGGCTGACCGTAACCGGGCTGCTGCTGGCCGTAACCCTGGTCGTAGCCCTGCTGCTGGCCGTAGCCCTGCTCGTAGCCGGGTTGCTGCTGGCCGTAGCCCTGGTCGTAACCGGGCTGCTGTTGGCCGTAGCCCTGCTCGTAGCCGGGCTGCTGCTGACCGTAGCCCTGCTCGTAGCCGGGTTGCTGCTGGCCGTAACCCTGCTGGTCGTAGCCCTGCTGCTGCTGGCCGTAGCCGCCCTGTGCATAGGGGTCGTAGGCGGGCTGGCCCTGTCCTTGTCCGTAGCCGGGAGGCTGGCTCATGGATCCGTCTCCTGCAGTGCGAGGTGGTGCTGACCGTCGGCTGGCAACTTTCACGTCGGGGTCGACGGACGAGCTGGTTCGGAACTGTCCCGTGTGCAGCGCGTCGGAGCGCTCCAGGGAGACTACGACGTCACCATAGGTATCCCATCCGCTCTCTTCGAGGTGCTCCCGGATGGAGTCCCCCAGAAGCTGGGTGATGCGTAGTTCATCCTGACCGTCCCCGGCAAGCCGATCGTGGTCCTGCGGACCCAGCAGGACCTGGTAGTGGTTCGGAGCGAGCAACCTGCCACCCGCCAACTCGCGGATGCTGCTCTCCGCCTCCCGCTGCAGTGCCTGGGCCACTTCCTGCGGGACGACGTTGCCACCGAACACACGCGCGAAGGTGTTGCCGACGATGCCTTCGAGACGGCGCTCGAAGCGCTGTACGAGGCCCACGGCAACCCTCCGACCCGGTCGACTTCTACGACCGATCGTATCCGGGCTGACGTGGCGGTACACGGGGCAATTGGTAACCCGGACGGGGACCATGCTAGTGTTCCCCACGTCGCTCCGGGCGAGTGGCGGAATGGCAGACGCGCACGGTTCAGGTCCGTGTGTCCGAAAGGACGTGGGGGTTCAACTCCCCCCTCGCCCACCACAATCATGAAGTCCCATCCACGGTCGTGGGTGGGACTTCTGGTTTTTCCGGACTTCCCCGTTCCGGGCCCGCGTGATGTCTGTCACCTGGGTGGCTGCGGCCGAACGTGGCGGTGGCGGGGCGGTCGGTCGGTTTCACGCGGCGAGCGGTCGGTCGTACGGTCGCCGGTGTGGCCGGGGGTCCGGGTTCGGCGGGCTTTCCAGGCGAGCGACGCACACGCAGAGCAGCATTCCCGGATTTGCCGGTCATCGGGGTCACCCAGACGGCAGCACCGCCGGGCCGAAGTCCGCCCGCCGGTCGCCGACCGGTTACCGACCGCTCGACGCCGCCGATCGCAGGACGCCTTTTGCCCCGGGGGTGCGACCGTTCCCACCTGGTACGCCTTACCCAGAGCACGAGTCGAAACGCGGCGGACAGCCCGCCGTGGTTTTGCCGAGGAGGCCCTGGCGTGAGCAGCACACCAGCACGGATCGTGGACACCGATGACGCCAGGGCGCTGTCGGCTACCGCCGTTCCGGTTCCCGAACTGCCCGGCTCCGTCGAGGAGCTGGCCGCCTCCGCGGCGTTGCGCCTCGGCTGGCACGGCGTGGTGCTGCCCGAGATGGTCCTCATGGGGCGCAAGGTGATCGTGGTGGCGGAACTGCTGCCCGACGCGCACGCCGAGCGGCTGTGCCTGGGCGCGGGCCCAGAGACCGACCGCACCACGGTGTCCACCTGGGTGTGGCCGGAGATGGACGGCCGGGTGCCGCCCACCGCGGTGCGCATCGTCGGCGTGCTGGCCGTGGCCCGGCACTGGCGGACCGCGTTGGCCTCGGCGGTGCCCTTCGCCCGCTTCGGCAACGCCGCCGCCGTGCTGCCCACGTCGGTCGTGTTCACCCACGACTACCTGGCGAACTGCCTGCCCCGGGTGCGGCGCTACGGCGTCTCGGTGCTGCTGGCCGACGAGGAGTTGCAGCTGAGCACCGACGTGGCCGGGCGCAACGAGACCGTGCCGGTCGAGGACACCGCGACCACCCGCTGGGTGAACGAGCTGGTCTACGAGCGGGTGCTGGCGACCGCGTCCTGACCTACGGTCGGACCATGCGGGTAGTGATCGCGGGTGGACACGGCAAGATCGCGTTGTGGGTGCAGCGGCTGCTGGCCGCGCGGGGTGACAGCGCCACGGCGCTGGTGCGCAACCCGGACCACCACGCCGACGTGCTGGACGCGGGCGGTGTCCCCGTCCACTGCGACCTGGAGGCGACCGACGTCGCCTCGGTCGCCGAACTGCTGAACGGCGCGGGCGCGGCCCTGTTCGCCGCGGGCGCCGGGCCCGGCAGCGGGGTGGCGCGCAAGGACACCGTGGACCGGGCGGCGGCGGCGTTGTTCGCCCAGGCGGCCCAAGACGCCGGTGTGCGCCGGTTCGTGCAGATCAGCACGGGCGGCATCGGCCGGGTGACCGGTGACGAGGTGTTCGACGCCTACCTGGCGGCCAAGGGCGCCGCCGAGGCGGACCTGCGGGAACGCGACCTGGACTGGACGATCCTGCGGCCCGGCCGGCTGACCGACGACGAGCCGACCGGGTTGGTGGAACTGGCCGAGACGCCCCTACGGGGTTCCGTACCGCGCGGCGACGTGGCGGCGGTCGTGGTGGCCCTGCTGGACCGCCCCGGCACCGTCCGGCGCACCTACGAGTTGATCGGCGGCGGGACCCCGATCGCCGAGGCGTTCTGACCTAACGCCCGACCGGGCCGAGCACGCGGTCCAGGTAGGCGTTGGTGAACTTGCCGGTCGGGTCGACCTCGGCCCGGACCCGGCGGAAGTCGTCGAAGTGCGGGTAGCGGTCGCGGAGGGCGTCGGCCGACAGGCGGTGCATCTTGCCCCAGTGGGGGCGTCCGCCGACCGCGCCCGCGATCCGCTCGAACGCGTCGAAGTACCGCCGGTAGGGCATCCCGAGGTACTGGTGGACGGCGACGTAGGCGGTGTCCCGGCCGTGCGCGGTGGACAGCCAGATGTCGTCGCCCTGCGCGACCCGCACCTCGACCGGCACGATGACGCCGTGGTCGAGCCCGGCGACGGCCGCCCGGAGTTCCCGCAGCACGTCGTGCAGCGCCGCGCGGGGCACCGCGTACTCCGTCTCCACGAACCGGACCCTGCGCGGCGTGACGAACACGCGGTGCGAGACGTCCCGGTAGTCGCGTTCCGAGATGAGCGACCCGCACACCCGGTTGAGCGTCCTGGTGGTGGCCGGCAGGGCCTTGGCCAGCTTGCAGACCAGCCCGAACGCGCCGTTCTCCATCACCTCGTACTCGTAGAACCGGCGCAGCGCCGACAGCGGCGCGGCCGGTGAGTCGACCCGGTTGTTCCGCTTCACGATCACCCGGTCGGAGTGCGGGAACCAGTGGAACTCCACGTGGTCCTCGACCGCCGTGAGGTGGTCGAACTCCTCCAGCACCGCGTCCAGCCGGCCGGGGAACTCGCGCGCGTGCAGCACGAACGACGGCACGCACCGCAGGGTGACCGTGCTGATCACGCCCAGCGCACCCAGCCCCACCCTGGCCGCGTGGAACAGCTCGGGCCGTTCGTCGGCCGCGCACCGCGCCACCGACCCGTCGGCCAGCACCAGCTCCAGCGCCACCACCTGGGTGGCCAGGCCGCCGAGCTTCGCGCCGGTGCCGTGCGTGCCGGTCGAGATGGCGCCCGCCACGGTCTGCGCGTCGATGTCGCCGAGGTTCGGCATGGCCAGGCCCAGCACGTCCAGCAGCGCGTTGAACTGCTGCAACGTGGTGCCGGACCGGACGGTCACCAGCGTGCCGGACACGTCGACGACCCCGGTCCACGCGTCCAGGTCGACCGCGACGCCGGGCGCGACCGCGATGCCGGTGAACGAGTGCCCGCTGCCGCGCGGGCGGACACTGGAGGCGCCCGCCACGGCGGAGGCGATCTCGTCGACGCTCGTCGGGTGCTCCACCCGGTGCGGGTTCGCGGACGCCGTGCGGGCCCAGTTCGTCCACGGGGTCCCCATGCCCACCTCCGGATGTGACGCGTTCCACGAACCGTAGGTGAAAGCTATTCACCTTTCAAGTACGGTGAGGCCCATGCAGCACCGCACGCGCCTGGACGCCGCGACGGAGGAGCACGATCCCCCGTTCGCGATAGTCGACCTGGACGCCTTCGACAGCAACGCGGCCGACCTCGTGCGCCGCGCGGGCGGGCGGCCGATCCGGGTGGCGAGCAAGTCCGTGCGGGTCCGGGCGCTGCTGGAACGGGTGCTCGCGCGGCCCGGCTTCGCGGGCGTCATGTGCTACTCGTTGGCCGAGGCGCTGTGGTTGTCCTCGGTCGACCTCTCCGAAGACCTCCTGGTCGCGTACCCGACCGTGGACGAATCCGCGTTGCGGGAGCTCGCGAAGGACGACAAGGCGCGGGCGAGGATCACGATCGTGGTCGACTCGACCGCGCACCTCGACCTGGTCGGGGCCGCGCTCGGCGCCGACCACCCGGAGATCCGGGTGTGCCTGGAGTTGGACGTGTCGTGGCGACCGCTGCCCGGCCTGCACGTCGGCCCACGGCGGTCACCCGTGCACACGGCACGTGAAGCGCGCGCTCTGGCCGAAGCGATCGCGCGCCGGCCGGGGTTCCGGCTGGTCGGCGTGATGGCGTACGAGGGGCAGATCGCGGGGCTGGGCGACGAGCCGCCGGGCAGGCCGCTGCGCGGCGCGGTGCTGCGCTGGATGCAACGCCACTCCGCCGCCGAACTGGTCGAACGCCGCACGGCTGCGGTGTGGGCCGTGCGCCAGGTCGCCGACCTGGAGTTCGTCAACGGCGGCGGCACGGGCAGCCTGGAGGTCACCGCCGCCGACCCGTCGGTCACCGAGCTCGCCGCGGGCTCCGGGCTCATCGGGCCGACCCTGTTCGACGGCTACCGCGGCTTCCGGCCCAAGCCCGCCGTGCTGTTCGCCCTGCCGGTGGTGCGCAGGCCGAAGCGGCACGTGGCCACGTTGTTCTCCGGCGGCTACATCGCCTCGGGCACCGCGACCCCCGACCGCCAACCGTCCCCGTACCTGCCGCTCGGGCTGAAGCTGCTGCCGATGGAGGGCGCGGGCGAGGTGCAGACCCCGGTGGTGGGTCGGGCGGCCGACTCGCTGCACCTGGGCGACCGCGTGTGGCTGCGGCACGCCAAGGCGGGCGAGCTGGCCGAGCGGTTCACCCACTACCACGTCGTGTGCGGCGACGTCGTGGAGCGGACCGTGCCCACCTACCGGGGCGAAGGCCACTCGTTCGGCTGACGGTCGACCGAGGTCCTAGCTCGGGAGCCTGGTCGACAGGTAGCCGCGCACCAGCGCCTTGGCCTCGTCCAGGATCCGCTGGTCACCGGCCGGGTCGCGGCGGAACGCCAGGTTCAGCACGCCGTCCGCCGCCTCGACCGCGATCGAGATCGGCAGTTGCAGCTCGGTGAACGGGATGTCGAACTTGGCCGAGATCATCTCCGCGATGCGGTCGGAGATGACCGTGTTGTTGTCGCGCCGGTCGTCCAGCAGGCGCATGTCGACCACGTCGCCGAAGTGCAGCTTGGAGAACGCGGGCACCTCGCGGTGCATCGACACGTACACGTCGAAGATCGAGTCGACGGCGTCCCACCAGTGCTCAAGGGTGGTGGAGGTGAACCGGCCGTCCACCGTCTGGATGAACTTCTCCAGGTTGCGCAGGGTCAGCGCCTGCACGACCGCCCGTTTGTCCGGGAAGAACTGGTAGAGCGAGCCCACCGCGACCCCCGCGCGCTCGGCGATCAACGTCGTGGTGACTCCGTCGTAGCCGACCTCCTCGATGAGCTGTGCGCAGGCTTCGAGCATCCGCTCGACGCGCTTGGCGCTGCGCTGCTGCACCGGCTGGCGGCGCAGCGGGGTCGTACTGGTCACGGCGACTCCTGCTGAGTGGACTGCGGGACTCCATAGTGCCCGGTTGTGGACCATTCCACTTCACTTCGCGGTGCAACACGCCTACGATCCGAATGACTTTCATGTTCTGGGAGGCTTGCGTGACCGTGCCGAACGACTTCCCGGGTACCGACGACTTCCCCGGTGCCGACTTCCCCGGTACCGACTTCCTTTGGGGAGTGTCGACCTCCGCGTTCCAGATCGAGGGGTCGTTCACCGCCGCCGGCCGGCAACCGTCCACGTGGGACGCGTTCCCGGCGTTCGAGGGGCACGACGCGTCCGTGGCGTGCGACCACTACCGCCGCTACCGCGAGGACATCGCGCTCATGCGGTCCCTCGGCGTGGGCGCCTACCGCTTCTCCGTGTCGTGGCCGCGGGTGCTGGCGGGGGACTTGGAGTTCTACGACCGGCTGGTGGACGAACTGCTGGAGTCCGGCATCGAGCCCGTCGCCACGCTGTACCACTGGGACACCCCGCTGACCGTGGAGGACGCGGGCGGGTGGCTCAGCCGTGACACCGCCTCGCGGTTCGCCGAGTACGCCGCCGAGGTCGGCGGACGCCTGGCCGACCGGGTCGCGATGTGGATCCCGATCAACGAGCCCGCGATGGTGACGCTGCTCGGGTACGCCACCGGGCAGCACGCGCCGGGCAAGGCGCTGCTCTTCGACGCGCTGCCGACCGCGCACCACCTCAACCTGGCGCACGGGCTCGCCGTGCAGGCACTGCGTTCCGCCGGAGCGCGCGCTGTGGGCACGGCGAACAACCACACGCCCGCGTGGCCGGCCGGCCCGTCCGACGAGCCGGCCGCGGCGGCCTACTCCGATCTGCACAACTGGCTCTACGCCGACGCGCAGCTGGCCGGGCGCTACCCGGACTCGCTGGCCGACCGCTTGCCGATCGTGGACGGCGACCTGGCGATCGCCGCCGCGCCGCTCGACTTCTACGGCGTGAACTACTACAACCCGACCCGGCTGCGGCAACCGTCCGAGGGCAACCCGCTGCCGTTCGAGCTGGTGGACATCGAGGAGTACCCGAAGACCGGCTTCGGCTGGCCGGTCGTGCCGTCCGGGTTGTCGGAGATGATCTCCCTGTTGCGAGATCGCTTTGTCGACTTGCCTCCCGTGTACGTGACCGAGAGCGGGTGCAGCTACCCGCACTCGTCGGCGGACACCGAGCGGATCGAGTACCTGGACCGGCACATCGAGGAGGCGCTGAAAGCGGACGTCCGCGGGTACTTCGTGTGGTCCTTGATGGACAACTTCGAGTGGGACTCGGGGTACTCGCAGCGGTTCGGCCTGGTCCACGTCGACTACGCGACGCAGGAACGCACCCCGCGTGCCTCGTTCGAGTGGTACCGCGACCGGATCAAGCGGTGACCGCGGAGGCGTTGGCCGAACCGGTCGTCCCGGTCCGGCGGTCGTGGATGACGTGGCTGTTCCTGGCCAACCTGGGCCTGTGGCTGGCCATCTACGCGCCGATCCAGGTGCTGCTGCCGCAACAGGCCGAGCTGCTCGACGCGGCGGGCAAGGAAGCGGTGTTCGGCCTGGTCACGGGGGTCGGCGCGCTCGTGGCGCTGGTGGCGAACCCGCTGATCGGGCTGTCCTCGGACCGGACCACGTCCCGGTTCGGCCGGCGGCACCCGTGGACCCTGGCGGGCGCGCTGATCGGCGCCCTCGGTCTGGTGGTGCTGTCGGCCGCGTCCTCCGTCGGTGTGATGGTGCTCGGGTGGTGCCTGGTGCAGGCCGGGCTCAACGGGATGCTCGCGAGCCTCACCTCCGCCGTGCCCGACCGGGTGCCCGTGCGGCAGCGGGCCAAGGTGGGCGGGCTGGTCGGCGTCTCCCAGATGCTCGGCACCGTGCTGGGCGCGGTTGTGGTGACGGTGCTGGTCAGCGGCCTGTCGGCGGGGTACCTGGCGTGCGCGGCGCTGGTCGTCGTCGGCGCGGCCGCGTTCGTGCTGATCACCCCGGACACCCGGCTGCCGCTCGTCGCCCGCCCGGCGCTGCGGTGGCGCGAGCTGTGGGTGTCGCCGAGGCGGAACCCGGACTTCGCCTGGGCGTGGGCCGCCCACTTCATGATCAACCTGGGCAACGCGTTCGGCACGCTCTACCTGCTGTACTTCCTCGGTGACGTGGTCCGGCACCCGTCGCCCGAGGACGGCCTGCTGGTGCTGATGCTGCTCTACGGCGTGGCGCTGGCGCTCGGCGCGTTCGCCGTCGGGGTCCGCTCGGACCGGACCGGCAGGCGCAAGCCGTACGTGCTGATGTCGGCCGGCGTGATGGCCGCGGCGGCGCTGCTGCTCGTCGCCTGGCCGACGTGGCCGGCGGCGCTGGTCGCGGCGCCGCTGCTCGGCGTCGGCTTCGGCGGGTACTGGGCGGTGGCGTTGGCGCTGTTGACGCAGGTGCTGCCCGCCGCGTCGGACCGCGCCAAGGACCTCGGCGTGCTCAACATCGCCAACTCGCTGCCCCAGGTGGTCGCGCCGCTGCTGACGACGTTCGTGCTGGCGGGGCTCGGCGGGTACCGGGGGTTGTTCGCCGTGTCGGCGCTCGCCACGCTGTGCGCGGCGGTGCTCGTGACGCGGGTCCGTTCGGTGGCCTAGGAGGAGTTCGAGTGCGGTTGGCGGGCAAGGCGGTCGTGGTGACCGGTGCGTCGCAGGGCATCGGCGCGGCGACGGCCCGGACGCTCGCGGGGTGCGGTTCGGTTGTCGTGCTCGTGGCACGCGGCGGTGAAGCGCTGGATGAGCAGGTCGAACGGATCACGGCGATCGGCGGGCGTGCGGTCGCGCTGCCCGCCGACCTCGCGGACGTCGACCAGATCCACGCGCTCGCCGAACGGGTGGTCGCGGCGGTCGGCGTGCCGGACGTGCTGGTGAACAACGCCGGTGTCGGCCGCTGGCTGTTCCTGGACGACACCCCGACCCCCGAGCTGGCCGGGATGATCGCCCTGCCGTTCACCGCCGCACTACACCTGACCAGGGAGTTCCTGCCGGGGATGCGGGCGCGCGGCTCGGGCCGGGTGGTCAACGTGAACTCACCGGTGTCGCGCCTGCCGATCCCCGGCGCCACCGGGTACGCGGCGGCCCGCTACGCGTTGCGCGGGCTGACCGCGGCGCTGCGGATGGACCTGCGCGGCACGGGCATCGGGGTGAGCGAGGTCGTGCCGGGCAAGGTGAGCAGCCGGTACTTCGTCAACAACCCCGGCGCGGAGGAGCGCATCCCGGCGCTGGCCAGGGTGATCCCGACGGTGACGCCGCAGGACGTGGCGGCGCGCATCGCGTGGGCGGTGGAGCGCGAGCGGGACGAGGTGGTCTTCCCGTGGCAGCTGCGGGCGTTCGACCTGGCCGGTCGGCTGTTCCCCGGGCTCACCGGGTACCTGACCTGGCGCACCGGCACCCACCGCTGAGCCCCTGAGCACGCGAAACGGCCCCGATGTCCGCGCGGGAGGGGCGGACATCGGGGCCGGGTTGGTGCCCGCGGACCAGTGCCGGTCGGGGAGGGAAGGTGTGCACGACACCGGCCCGCGGATGACTGTGGAGTTGTCGTGCCGGTGGAGCCGTCGTGCTGGTGGAGCTTGAGCCGGCCGGCGGTCCGATCGTCGCGGTCGGGGGTTCGCACGTCCCGGACCGCCGGCCAGTAGGCGGGTGCTCGACCTGGTCGCGTCGGGGGAACGACAGGTCGGGGCCGCCCGTCAGTGGGCTCTGGCCACGAATCCCCGGCGCGACCTGGTGACCGGAGGGGTCACCGGCGCCGATCGGAGGTGGCGAGCCGGGCGCGGGGCCAAACCGCCCGCGACCAGGTGTTCGTACGCGGCGCGCCACACCGAGCAGGGGCTCTTCTGCTGCCGCCACCGACCGGAGCACTCGGGGCAGTTGCCCTTCTCGTCCGGTTCGTGCGCGGCGAGCAGGGCCCGCCACCCCTCGGTCAGCCGAGGGAGCTCGGAACGTGCCACCGAGAGCAGGGACGGGGCGTCGGCCTCGTTGGCCAGCTCCGTGAGCAGGTCCAACCGCTCCCACACCGCGTTGCGAAGAACTTGTCCGAGGATCTCGTCCACCGAAACGTCACCGTCACCTTTCCGCCTGCTCGGCGGCCTCACGTAGCGCGGCCCTGAGTTGTACGAGTTGGTCGGCCGAGAGCACCGCGGTCTCACCCGGCGGACCGACCAGGACCACGCGGCCCCGGTCGACCAGCACGGTGAGGCAGCGGTCCCGGTCGACCACGTCGCTGCAGCGAATCCGCCACCAGCGACGTTGCCCGGTCGTGCCGCGCCATCCGGAGTCGAGGTCGGTCGACTCCCGGACAGACAGGGAAGGCGAAGAGGGGGCCGCGGCGACGGCAGGCGCTGCAGGTCCACCAGTGGTGGTCACCGCCCGCTCGATCAGGTCCACAGCCAGGTTCCTCTCCGTGCTCACTCGCTTACCGGAACCCAGATTGCGATGATTCAACCCGGATCGGGACGTCATAGCGCTGGCCGGTGGCCGTTCCACGGTAAGCGGTCAGTCGAGTTCGGCAGGGCCGATCAGCTCCGCCGATCGGTACTTCTCGCAGTCGGGGGAGTGCCCCTACTCTGCCGTTGACGCCCAAAGGACTGTGAGGGGGCGCAATTGAACACCATCGGTTCGCCAAGCTCTCCTGTTACACCAGACGTCTGGGACCAGCAGGAGATGCGGGACGCGCTTGCCAGACGAGAGATCAGCGCGGTCTACCGCCTGCTCCGACGGCACGGCGTCTCGCAACGCCAGATCGCGGCGTTGACGGGCCAGTCGCAGTCCGAAGTCTCGGAGATCCTCAAGGGACGCCAGGTCATGGCCTACGACGTCCTCGCGCGGATCGCCGCCGGCTTGGGTGTCCCAAGGGGGTACATGGGCCTCGCTTACGACGAGGCCACGGCAGTGCGGGTGGCCGCCACGGCGGAGGCACCCCATTCTGAGGAGGACGAGTCGGTGAAGCGAAGGAAGTTCCTCGCGCACGCCGCCGCCATCACCGTCGGCGCGGCCGTGTTCGGTACGGACTCCGGGTCTTGGGCTTCATCGCCCGCGCAGACTCCGGCCCCTGGCCGGATCGGCATGACCGACGTGCGCCAGGTCGAAGCGGCCACCAGGGCGTTGCGCACCCTGGACTACCAGTACGGCGGCGGCTCGTGCCGCGACGCGGTGGTCGCCCAGCTCTCGTGGGGCCAGCAGATGCTCGGCGCGAACGCGACCGACCTGGTCAAGGAACGCCTCTACGTCGCGCTCGCCGACCTGCACAACCTGGCCGGGTGGACCTCGTTCGACACCGGCCTGTACGACTCGGCCCGCAACCACTTCGGTCAGGCGCTCGGCCTGGCCAAGCAGGGGCGCAAGGAAGAGCTCGTGGCCAACATCCTCTACCGGATGGGCCGCGTCTACCTGCACCAGGACGCGCCGGACGACGCGTTGAAGGTGTTCCAGCTCGGCCAGCTGGCCGCGCAGAACTCCGGCTCGGAACTCGCCGTCGGCATCCTGTGCGCCAACGAGGCGTGGGCCTACGCGAAGATGGGCTCCGACCACCAGGCGCTCAAGCTGCTCGGCCGCGCGCGCGACGAGTTCGCCCGCGCCAACGTCGGCGAGGCGCCCGCCTGGGCCAAGTTCTTCGACGCCAACGACCTGTCCGCGATGATCGGCACGGTGCACACCGAGCTGGCGCAGACCGTGGACGCGAAGTACACGCGCACCGCGGTGCCCGCGTTGACCAAGGCCATCGGCGGCTACGGCGAGGACATGACCCGCAGCCGGTCGTTCAACCTCACCTCGCTGTCGATCAACCACCTGCTCGACGGCGACATCGACCACGGCGCGCGCCTGGGCCGCCAGGCGATCGAGCTGTCCGAGGGCCTGAAGTCGGTCCGCACGAAGGACCGGATGAAGCCGCTGCAGTCCGAGGCCGAGAAGCGCCGCAACAACCCCGACGCCCGTGAGCTGGCCGAACGCCTGGCCAAGTTCACCGGTAGCGACAGCGCGGCCTGAGCTGCGGGGAGTCGGGGTCCTGGACGGCAGGTTCACCTCCGCCGCGCTGACCGCCGTGCTGAGGCGGCTGTGCGCCGAACTGGGGTTGGCGCACCGCGGCGCCCGGCTGGTGAAGTTCACCAGCAACGCCGTGTTCGAACTGCCCGGCGACCGGGTCGTGGTGCGGATCGTCGGCTCGATGAACCTGCGCCACCGGGCGCACAAGGTGGTCGAGGTCGCGCGGTGGCTCGCCGGGCACGACGTGCCCGCGGTCCGGCTGGTGGAGGGCGTGCCCCAGCCGTTGGCGGTGGGGGACCACCTGGCCACCGTGTGGCACACCGTGCCCTCGGGCGGCAGGCCCGTCGACGGCCGTGACCTGGGCCGGGTGTTGCGGCAGGTGCACGCGCTGCCCGCGCCGGAGTTCGAGTTGCCGCGCTGGGCGCCGCTGGACGACGTGCGCAGGCGCATCGCCGACGCCGAGGAGCTGTCCGCGCCGGACCGCCGGTTCCTGGAGGACCGGTGCGCCGAGGCCGACCACCTCCTGGCCGAGCTGCGGACCGTGCTGCCGCAGGGCGTGGTGCACGGCGACGCGCACCTGGGCAACCTGATCCCCAGCCCCGACGGCCCGGTGATCTGCGATTTCGACTCCACCAGCGTCGGGCCGCGCGAGTGGGACCTGAGCACCCTGCCGGTCGGCGTCGCCCGCTTCGGCCACCCCGTCGAGTGGTACCGGCAGCTGGCCGACGAGTACGGCTTCGACGTCACCCGGTGGGCCGGTTTCCCGGTGTTGCGCGAGGTCAGGGAGCTGAAGCTGACCACGAGCGTGCTGCCGATCATGCGCAGCCACCCCGGTGTGCGCGACGAGCTGCACGGCCGGCTCAAGGCCCTGCGCGCGGGCGACACCACGACCCAGTGGACCCCCTACCGCTGAAACCGGGGGCGTGGGGGAACGAACCCGTAACACTTGCCGCGCGTCATACGAATGAGGCATCGACGAGTTCGGGTGACGGTCGGCGAGGTGGGCGTGGTCGGGAATCTGCCGGTGGTGCGGCGTCGGAAGGTCAAGCGGGCCCTGCGGGCCGCGCGGATGTTGGACGAGGTCGTGGACACCCAGCTGCCGTTCCTGGCGTCGTTCGACGAGCAGCGCCGCCGCCGGTCGGCCAACTACCTGGCCGAACTGGTGAAGCTCGCCCAGGACTACCGGTACTTCGCCCAGGGCTGGATCGACGCCGAGGAGCTCGAACGGCGAGGTCAGGACGCGATGGCGGCGCTGACCAAGCTCCGCGAGGACCCTTCCGCGCGACTGGTCACCGATTAGGGCGTTCAGCGCAGTTCGTCGCACCGAACGGACCACTCACCGACGCCGGGCGCGCCATGCGCTCCCCTCCCGCGCTCGCGCCGCGTGATCGCGGGAGCTCGTGGACCGGGGATCAGGCGACCGGCGCCCGGGAGAGCACGACCGCCAGCCCGAACGCGATGCCCATGATGGTCAGCTCCACCGCGGCCCAGCCCACGATCGCGGTGGTCCGGTGCCGGGCGATGTGCGGCAGCAGCCGCCAGCGGATGTTCGCGCCCAGACCCGCCAGGAGCGCGGCGCACACGACCTTGCCGATCAGCACCAGCCCGTACGACGTGGTGAACAGCGAGCCCGGCAGGCCGACGACCGGGTTGAGCGCCAGTTCCAGCACACCGTTGAACAGGCCCGTCACCGACACCAGGAGCAACGCCACGGTGGCGAGCTTGGAGAACTTCGGCAGCGCGTCGGCCAGCAGGCCCCGCCGGTGCGCGACCAGCACCACCAGCGCCGCCAGGCCGCCGGTCCACGCCGCCGCGCCGAGGACGTGCAGCTCCATCGAGATCATCGAGTAGTCGTGGTACTTCCAGTTCGACGCGTGGCCGGTCACCGGCAGCGGCAGCAGGCCGAACATGGCGATCAGGATGCGCAGCTCCGCGGGCACCGATTCGCCCCGGCGCACCGCCATGACGCCGATCCACAGGTACACCAGCGCGCACACCGCGCTGAACAGCAACCCCTGCCCGGCCCCGACGCGCTGCACGTAGTCCACGACCATGGGCATGGTCAGTTCCGCATCCGGACGCGTCTCGTACGCGCGGATCACGATGGACAGCAGCGCGGTGAAGGCCCACACCGCCGCGGCGATCACCGCGGCCGGCCGGGCCACGCGCAGCACCGGTTCGGTGAGGGCGGGCCGGCTGAACCCGAGCAGCTTCGGCAGCAGCGAGAGCCCCACGACGACGGTCGCGGCCACGTCCAGCAGGGTCCGCACCAGCGGGTGCGCGTACCGGACCACCACCCCCGGCTCGGCCACGCCCACCGCTTCCGGTGTGGTGGACAACCCCAGGCCCAGGAAGACGCCGACGGCTCCGCCTGCCAGCAGGCCGCCGACGATCCAGTACCTGTTCGTGGTGGTGGTGGTCCGGTTCGCGGTCATCGCCTGGTGCTCTCCTTGGCGTGGTCCGTGCCGCCGCGCAGCGCGAGGAACGCGCCACCGGCCAGCAGCACGGCCGCGCCGGCGATCCACACCCAGATGGGCACGCCGCCCGCCCCGGACGGCGTGGACGCCGTGTCCTGGGTGGTCGCCGCGGAGGCGGGCGCCGGGGTGCCGTCGCCCGCCTTGGTCAGGGTGAACTTGAGCGAACCCGTCACCGGGTGCCCGTCCGCGGAGAGGATCCGGTAGCCGACGGTGTACTCGGCGGCCGGGCCCAGCGGGCGGACCGGGAAGACGACGCTGTTGTTCTTGACCGTCGGCTCGCCGACCGCTTCCCAGCGCGTGTCCTCGGGCCCGGTGACGGTGATCGTGTTGAACTTCTCCCCGGCCTGCACGGGCTGGTCGAAGGTCAGCGTGATCGTCGTCGGCCCGGCCTCCAGCTGTGACCCGTCCTTCGGGTCGCTGCTGACCAGCACGTTGTGCGCGAACGCGGTGCCGGCCGTGCCGAGCACGACCGCCCCCGCGACCAGGCCGGTCAGCAGCAGCGAGACGACGCGCCTCATGCCGTCGGCTTGCCCGCGCGACGGGACCGCAGCACGGCGCCCGCACCCAGACCGAGCCCCAGCGCGCCGACCGCCAGGCCGGCGCCGCCCAACCAGCGGGCCGTGTCGTCGGTCGAGCCGGCCGCCGCCGCGTCGTGGCCGTCGTCGGCGACCGCGGTCGCCGTGGCGGTGTCGTGGCCGTCACCGCCGGTCTTCGCCACCAGCTTCAGCACGGGCGCGGGGCGGTCCGGCTCGTCGGCGCCCTCGGCGGGCGGCGGGGCGTTCCAGTCCACGACCTCACCGCTGTCGTAGGTCTGCTTGGCGGGCAGGATGAGCTGGTCGGTGTTGTCCGGCAGCGGCCCGACCGACAGGTCGAACTCGTTGAACTGGCCGGGCTCGATGCGGGTGCCCGGGTCGGCGGTCCAGGTGACGGTGCGGACCGCCTCGGTGACCTCGCGGCCGTGGCTCTTCACCGGCGTGGCCAGCTTCTCCTTGACCGCCTCGACCTTCCAGCCGGGCGTCGGCTTGGTGCTCACCGAGGCCAGGGGGTACTCGGCGGGCAGGGTCACCTCCAGCTTGACCGTGCCCGCGTCGGCGCGCTCGTTGGGCACGCGCAGCGTGACCTTGGTGTACCCGCCCTGGACGGCGTCCTTCGGGGTGGACGCGGTGACGTGCGCGGACGCCGGGCCCGCGGTGGTCAGCGCGAGGATCGCGGCGGTGGCGAGCACGCCACCGCCCTTGGCGAGCGTGCGCACGCCAAATCGGTTCGTCGACATGAAGTTGTGCTCCTGAGACCTGAGGTGTGACGGGGACCTGGGTGATCAGGAGCGTGGCGGGCCGCGGCGGCCGTGCACCCGCCGGAGCAGCACGTCGACCGGGGAATCCGTGGCGGGCACCGGGGCGAGCGCCCACAGCGCGCCCGCGGGCACGACCGGTGCGGCAGGCGGTGGCAGCAGCCGGGTGACGGCGCCGACCAGCGCGTGCAGCGCGGCGTCGGCGCGGGCCAGCAGCAGGCCGGTGAGCAGCGCGGCGACGACGTGCGCGGCGGTCATGGCGGTCGGGCTGAACCCGAGACCCGGTCCGTCGGCGGCGTGGTGGCCGAGGTCGAGCAGCGCGTGCTGCCCCAGTTGGGCGGCGCCCAGCGTGCCCAGGATCGTCCACGGGCGGCGGCCGCGGTCGGCGAGCGCCGTGCCCGCGAACGCGACCAGCAACGTCAACGGCAGCGCGGGCGCGAACTCGGTGACCGAGCCGCCCGCCGCACCGTGCGCGGCGACGCTGAGCGCGGCGGAAGTGGTGGCCAGCAGCACGGCCCGCGCGAGGCGGGTCGGTGCGGGCCGGCTGGTCACACCCCAGAGAGTAGGAGGTCGCGCGGCCCGCGCGTCAGCCCCACCGGTGGAAGGCGGGTTTGCGCTACTCCGTTCGGGGGTAACGGTTACCCGTGACGACCGAGAGTAAACCTGTCGAAGAGCCCTTGCCCGGTGATCCGAAAGCGGATCGACCGGGTCGCACGGACCGCGTGGTCTTCGGCGTCGCCGCCGCTGTCACGCTCGGGTTCGTGGCGTGGGGCATCTTCGGCACGGCATCCCTCGCGACCGCGTCGAAGACGGCCCTGACCTGGATCATCACCAACCTGGGCTGGGCGTTCGTGCTCAGCGCGTCGGGGTTCGTGGTGTTCGCCCTGTGGCTCGCGGTGAGCCGCTACGGTCGCATCCCGCTCGGCCGCGACGACGAGCCACCGGAGTTCCGCACGATCTCGTGGGTCGCGATGATGTTCAGCGCGGGCATGGGCATCGGGTTGATGTTCTACGGGGTCAACGAGCCGCTGTCGCACTTCGTGCAGCCGCCGCCCGGCACCGCCGAGGGCGGCACGAACCAGGCGCTCCAGACCGCGATGGCCACCACCCTGTTCCACTGGACGCTGCACCCGTGGGCGATCTACGCCGTGGTCGGCCTGGCCATCGCCTACGGCAGCTTCCGCCGCGGTCGCAGCCAGCTGATCAGTGCCGCGTTCGCACCGCTGCTCGGGCGGCGCCGGGCCGAGGGCCCCGCCGGTCGGGCGATCGACGTGCTGGCGATCTTCGCCACCCTGTTCGGGTCGGCGACCTCGCTGGGCCTCGGCGCGCTCCAGATCGGCAGCGGCCTGCGGGTCGCGGGCTGGCTCGGCGAGGTCGGCAACGGCGTGGTGGTGGGTGTCATCGCGGTGCTGACCGCGGCGTTCGTCGCGTCGGCGGTGTCCGGCGTGGCCAAGGGCATCCAGTGGCTGTCCAACACCAACATGGTGCTGGCCCTGGTGCTGGCCGCGTTCGTCTTCGTGGTCGGGCCGACGGTGTTCGTGCTGAACCTCGTGCCCACCGCGATCGGCGACTACTTCCGCGAGCTCGCCGACATGGCGGGCCGCACCGCCGCGTCCGGCGGCGACGCGACCGAGACGTGGCTGTCCGGCTGGACGGTCTTCTACTGGGCGTGGTGGATCTCGTGGACGCCGTTCGTCGGCATGTTCATCGCCCGCATCAGCCGCGGCCGCACGATCCGGCAGTTCGTGGCGGGCGTGATCGGCGTGCCCAGCCTGGTGAGCCTGGCGTGGTTCTGCGTGTTCGGCGGCACGGCGATCTTCGTGCAGCGGTCCGGCACGGACCTCGCGGGCACCGCCTCCCCGGAGGGGCAGCTGTTCGGGCTGCTCGACCGGTTCCCGCTGGCCTCCGTCGCCGGGGTGGTGGTGATGGTGCTGGTGGCGATCTTCTTCGTGTCCGGCGCGGACGCCGCGTCCGTGGTGATGGGCACGCTGTCGCAGCGCGGGTCGATCCGGCCGGCCAAGGGCGTGGTCGTGTTCTGGGGCACGCTCACCGGTCTGGTCGCGGCGGTGATGCTGCTGGTCGGCGGGCCGAGCGGGCTGACCGGCCTGCAGAACCTGACGATCATCGCCGCGCTGCCGTTCATGGTCGTCATGGTGGGGCTGTGCGTGTCGCTGGCCCGTGACCTGCGCAGCGACCCGCTGATCCGGCGGGAGGAGCGGGTCGCCGAGGTGATGGAGGAGGTCACCGCGCAGCTCGGACCCGAGGAGGCCGCCTACCGGGCCGTGGAGCAGCTCACACGCCGAGGCGTTTGAGCAGGTCGGCCTCCATCGCGTCGAGGTCGACCGAGACCGCGCGGTGCGCCGACTTGCGCCGCGGTGCGGGCATCCGTTCCGACGCCCGCACCGCGGCCAGCAGCTGCGCCAGGCGCTTGCCGGTGCGCTCGACGAAGTCGGGTTCGGTGTCGCGCAGCTGCTCCAGCGCCTCGCCGAAGCCGACGATCCGGGCGTGCAGCCGCGCGCCCCTGCCCGAGTACCGGGTCAGCTGGTCGACCGGCACACCCAGCCGTGAGGCCCGGTAGTGGTCGTAGCGGTCGCTCAGGAGCGCGGCAGCACGGGCCGCGACCGGCGCCATCACCGGGATCAACGCCGGCGCCAACACCTTGGCCAAACCGACGAGGTTCTTCGCCCTGCTCGGGGTGAACCCCTTGCTCTTCGCACGTGCCATGGCCGCACCTCCTCGGTTGACGACCCTAGAGGCGTTCCGGCAAAAGATCGACTCGACTCCGCGAGGTTGCCGGTACAACGACCCACCCGGCGTCATACGCTGCACCGGTGACTTCCCAGGTGCAGCTCGACGCCGGTGTGGTCACTCGTTGCCGGCGGCGGGTGCACCTCGAACACGATCCCTCCATGCGCGACGTGCCCAAACTGCCGCCGGACCCCACCGGTCAGCAGCGCAAGGCCGACGCGGACGAACACCGGCGCGCGGTCGCCACCGCGTTGGGCCGGGCCGTCGGGTCCGACTTGATGGAGATACCGCAGGACGTGCCGTCGGCCGACCGCGAACGCGTCACCGCCGCCGCGATGCAGGCCGGCATCCCCTACATCTGGGGCGCCGCCCTGCCGCGCGACCCGCTGGGCGGCCGTCGCGGCGGCATCGACCTGCTGGTCAAGGAGACCACCGGGTACGTGCCGGTGCTCGTGGTCCGGCACAAGGTCAGCGACCCCGGCCAGGGCGCGCGCACGTCACCGCTGACGTACCCGCTGCCGGGCGGCGCGCGGGTCGACCCGCTGCGCAAGGTCCGGCCGCAGCCGCGCGACCAGCTCCGGTTGGCGCACGCGCAGCGCCAGCTCCAGGCGTCCGGGTTCGCCGCGCGGGGCCGGGCCACCGGTGGCGTGATCGGCATGGACGCCGACGTCGTCGTCTGGCACGACCTGGAGGCGCCGACGTGGCCGGGCGGTCGCAACGCGCTCGCCGAGTACGACAACCGGTTCTCCGACCGGCTGGCCGTCGCCTCGGCCGCCGCCACCGGCGCGGACCCGCAGGCCCGGGCGTCCCGGATCGTGGAGTGCCGCAGCTGCCCGTGGTGGCCGGTGTGCGAGACCGACCTGAAGGCGGCGCGGGACGTCAGCCTCGTGGTGCGCGGCGAGGACGCGGTGGCGCTGCGCAAGGTCGGCGTCGGCACGGTCGACGACCTGGCCGCGCTCGACCCGGACGAGCAGGTGATCCCGCTGGTCGGGATGCTGCACTCGGACGCGGTCATCCTCGCCCGCGCCTGGCTGCGCGACCTCACCGTGGTCCGCCGCGTGTCCCGGATGGACGTGCCGCGCGCCGACGTCGAGGTCGACGTGGACATGGAGAGCTTCGGCGACCTCGGCGCGTACATGTGGGGCTGCTGGCTGTCCGGCCAGGACGTCGGCGAGGAGCACGGCTACCGCGCGTTCGCCACCTGGGACCCCCTGCCGTGCGCGGACGAGGCCCGGTCGTTCGCCGAGTTCTGGGGCTGGCTCACCGGCGTGCGCCTGCGCGCCCGTGCGCGCGGCCTGTCGTTCAAGGCCTACTGCTACAACGAGCTCGCGGAGAACCGCTGGCTGCTCGGGTCGGCCGAGCGGTTCAAGGGGCAGCCCGGCATCCCGACCGTGGCGCAGGTGCGGGAGTTCATCACGTCCGACTCGTGGGTCGACCTGTTCGGCATCGTGCAGGACCAGTTCCTGTGCGCCCACGGCAAGGGCCTGAAGACCATCGCCCCGGTCGCGGGCTTCCGCTGGCGCGACCCGGAGGCGGGCGGCGAGAACTCGATGCGCTGGTACCGCGACGCCGTGGGCCTGGACGGCGGTCCGCCGGACCCCGCCCAACGCCACCGCCTGCTGGAGTACAACGAGGACGACGTCCGCGCCACCCACACCCTGCGGCTGTGGATGACGTCGGACGCCATGGACGACCTCCCCTTCGCAGGAGATTTGTAACCGGACCGCCCAACTGGACCACCGCGCGAGGTCGCGTCGATCGTTCGCGACTCATTTCCCGGCGATCACGCTTTTCGATCGTCGGGAAATCAGGCGCGAACGGTCGACTTCCAGGCGACCGAGCCGCCGTCTGCGGAGCAGCGGCCATGTCACCGCGGCGCCATGCGCAAGGCGCCGTCCATGCGGATGACCTCGCCGTTCAGGTAGTCGTGCTCGACGATCGCCACCGCCAGTTGCGCGTACTCCTCCGGCAGGGCCAGCCGCTTCGGGAACGGCACGCCCGCGGCCAGGCCGGCCCGGAACTCGTCCGACACGGTCGCCAGCATCGGCGTGTCCACGATGCCCGGCGCGATCGTCATCACCCGCACCCCGACCGAGGACAGGTCGCGCGCCGCCGGCAGCGTCATCCCGACCACCGCCGCCTTCGACGCCGCGTAGGCCACCTGCCCGATCTGCCCGTCGAACGCCGCGATCGACGCCGTGTTGATCACGACGCCCCGCTGCCCGTGCTCCAACGGCTCGGTCTTGCCCATCGCCGCCGCCGCCAGCCGCAGCACGTTGAACGTGCCCACCAGGTTGACGTCGATGACCTTCCGGTACAGGTCGAGCGGGTGCGGGCCGGACTTGCCCACGGTCCGCGTCGACGGGCCGATGCCCGCGCAGTTCACCACGACCCGCAGCGGCGAGCCGGAACCGGCGGCCGTGTCGACGGCGGCCTGGACGTCCGACTCCGAGGTCACGTCCGCCGCCAGGTAGGTGACGCCCTCGACGTCCGGGGCGTCGTCGGTAGAGAGGTCCAGCGCGAACACGGCCGCACCGCGTGCCGCGAGCGCCCGCGCGGTCGCGAGGCCCAGACCGGACGCGCCGCCGGTGACGATCGCCGCGGTACCCGAGATCTCCATACATCCTCCTGTCCTGGGGACAGGAGGTTAACGGTCGTTCAGTCCCCGGCGCTCGGAGAAGTGGAGCAATGCGACCAACGGCACGGCCGCCAGCACCGCCAGCCCCACGAAGAGCAGGGAGAAGAGGACGAGTTCCATACCTACGACCTTGCCTTCGTCCAGCTGAAACCGCGTCCGCCGCGAGGGGTGTTTCCCCGTACACCCGGAGGACTACCCACATCACTCTCCGCATACGCCTGGTGTTTGACCCACGGTCAACTTCGGGTGCCACCGTCACCCTCATGTTCGTCCGACGGATCGCGGTCGTGGGAACGGGTTACGTGGGCCTGACGACGGGGGCCTGCCTGGCCTCCCTCGGGCATCGGGTCGTGTGCGCCGACGTGGACGCGCTGAAGGTCGCCCGGCTGCGCGCCGGGCAGGTCGACATCCTCGAACCCGGCCTCGCCGACCTGGTCGTGGAAGGCCAGTCCGCGGGCCGGTTGGAGTTCGTGGAAGGCGCGCGGCACGCCGTCGCCGACGCCGAGGTGGTGTTCCTGTGCCTGCCGACACCCATGGGCGCGGGCGGCGCGGCCGACCTGAGCGCGGTCGAGGCGGTGGCTCAAGAGATCCGCGACGTCCTCCCTTACGGCGCGGTCGTGGTGTGCAAGTCCACCGTCCCGGTCGGCACGTCGACCAAGGTCGCGGCCCTGCTCGGGCGCGAGGACGTGGCCGTCGTCTCCAACCCCGAGTTCCTGCGCGAGGGCAGCGCCGTCCGCGACTTCCTGCACCCCGACCGGATCGTGGTCGGGTCGGACTCGCCGCTGGCCGCCGAACGCGTCGGCGCGCTGTTCACCAGGCTCGGCGCGCCCACCGTGCTCATGGACGCGGCCAGCGCCGAGATGGTCAAGTACGCGGCCAACTGCTTCCTGGCGATGAAGCTCTCCTACGTCAACGCGGTCGCCGAGCTGTGCGAACTCCTCGGCGCGGACGTCACCTCCGTCACCGAGGGCATGGGCTACGACAAGCGCATCGGCCAGTCGTTCCTCAAGCCGGGACCGGGCTGGGGCGGGTCGTGCCTGCCCAAGGACACGCACGCCATGGTGCGCATCGCCGATGCCGTCGGCGTCGACTTCTCGCTGGTCAGGGCCACTATCGAGACGAACTCGCGGCACCAGCGGCGGGTGGTCGACAAGCTGCGCCGGGCCGTCGGGTCGCTGGCCGGCGCCCGCATCGGCGTGCTGGGGCTGGCGTTCAAGGCGGGCACGAACGACCTGCGCGACTCGCCCGCGTTGGCGGTGGCGGAGCTGCTCGCGTTCGAGGGCGCGGAGCTGGTCGCCTACGACCCGGAGATCAGCCGGCCGCTGGTGGGGATGACCGTGGTCGACTCGCCCTACGCGGCGGTGCGCGACGCCGACGCGGTCGTGCTGCTGACCGAGTGGCCCGAGTTCCGCGCGCTGGACTGGGCGGTGGTGGCGTCGGTGATGTCCGGTTCGACGGTGCTGGACACGCGCAACCACCTCGACGCGGACGCGCTGGCCCGGGCCGGGCTCGTGCTGCACGGGCTGGGGCGTGAGCTGCGGGTCCCTGACCAGGCGGTGTGAGGGGGCTTCGGGTTCAGCTGATCTTCAGGACACGGTCTCGTTAGCAGGGGTAACAAAACGGGCCGGGCCGACGTAGGTTGTTGAAATGTTCACCACGCGTCCTGAACTCGTCGGCACGCACGGAATGGTCGCGTCCACGCACTGGCTCGCCTCCAGCGCGGGCATGGCCGTCCTGGAGGACGGCGGCAACGCCTTCGACGCCGCGGTCGCCGTCGGCTTCGTGCTGCAAGTGGTGGAACCGCACCTCAACGGGCCCGGCGGCGAGGTGCCCGTGGTGTTCGCGGCCGCCGGCGAGACCGCGCCACGCGTGCTGTGCGGCCAGGGCGTGGCGCCCGCCGGTGCCACGATCGAGCACTACACGGGCCTGGGGCTGGACCTCGTGCCGGGCAGCGGGATGCTCGCCGCCACCGTGCCGGGCGCGTGGGACGGCTGGCTGACGCTGCTGCGCGACTACGGCACCAAGTCGCTGCGCGACGTGCTGGGCTTCGCCATCGGGTACGCGCGGGACGGGTTCCCGCTGCTGGAACGGGTGTCGTTCACGATCTCGACGGTCGCGGACCTGTTCCGGGACCACTGGACGTCCTCGGCGGCACTGTGGCTGCCCGGCGGGGAGCCGCCGCAGGCCGGGTCGCGGTTCCGCAACCCCAAGCTCGCCGACACGTGGGAGTGGTTGCTGGCCGCCGCCGAGGCCGCCGGGTCGGACCGGGAAGCGCAGATCGAGGCGGCCCGGCGGGCGTGGTCGCAGGGGTTCGTGGCGGCGCAGGTGGACGAGTTCTTCCGGATCGCCCACCGCGACGACTCGGGCGCCGACCACGCCGGCGTGCTGACCGGCGAGGACCTGGCGTCGTGGGAGGCGACCTACGAGGACGCCGTGTCGGTGGACTTCGGGTCGTGGAGCGTGGTGAAGCCGGGGGCGTGGACCCAGGGACCGGTGCTGTTGCAGCAGTTGCTGCTGCTGGAGGGCTTCGGCGACCGGTTGTCCTACGTGGACGGCGTGCCGTCGGCGCAGACCGTGCACCTGGCGGTGGAGTGCGCCAAGCTCGCGTTCGCCGACCGGGAGGCCTGGTACGGCGACAGCGGCGACGTGCCGTTGGACGTGCTGCTGTCGAGGGAGTACGCGCGGCAGCGCCGGCAACTCGTCACCGACCACGCCTCGCTCGACCTGCGACCCGGGGCACCCGGTCCGGTCGAGGGACGCCTTCCCCGGCACGTGCTGCGCGGCCCGGGCGCGGCGAGCCGGAACGACAGCGGCGCGCTCGGCGAACCCACCGTGTCGAGCACGGGCACGGTCAAGGGCGACACGGTCCACGTGGACGTGGTCGACCGCTGGGGCAACATCGTGTCGGCCACCCCGTCCGGCGGGTGGTTGCAGTCCTCGCCGACCATCCCGTCGCTGGGCTTCTGCCTCGGCAGCCGGGCGCAGATGTTCTGGTTGGACGAAGGTCTGCCGAACTCCCTGGCCCCCGGCAAGCGACCCCGGATCACCCTGTCGCCGTCCCTGGCCCTGCACGACGGCCTGCCCGCGATGGCCTTCGGCACCCCCGGCGGCGACCAGCAGGACCAGTGGCAGCTCGGGTTCTGGCTCGCGCACACCGTCGGCGGGATGAACCTCCAGGAGGCCATCGACTCGCCGATGTGGCACACCAACGCGTTCCCGAGCTCGTTCTACCCGCGGTCGTGGACGCCCGGCGAGGTCGTGGTCGAGTCCCGGGTCGGTGCGGCCGCGATGGCCGAGCTGCGCGAACGCGGGCACGCGGTCGTGGACGCCGGCCCGTGGACGCTGGGCCGGATGTCGGCCGTGGCCAGGGATTCCCGCGACGGCCTGCTGCGTGCTGCGGCCAATCCGCGCGGGGCGCAGGGCTACGCCGTCGGCCGCTGACCCCTCGGGTGTCGTGCGGTTGGAACGGCCCCGGCCCGAGGGGGAGGGGGCCGGGACCGTTCCGGCTGGGGGGCGCCGGCGGGGTCAGCCGCCGACGAGGACCTTGAGGTCGATCGGCGCGCTGCCGGTGCTGTTGCTGTTGCTCAGGGCGAAGGGGCCGAGGATGACGGGGCCCGCCGGGTCCGCGGCGTCGACGCGGAGGACGTCGCCGACGTTCGCGATCTCGCCCAGCTCGGCGTCGAGGTCGGGCCTCGTGTGCGCGCCGACGTCGGCGGCCTGCGCGGTGCCGCCCAGACCGAGCATGACGGCCGTGCCGCCGAGGGTGACCGCGGCGCCCGCGATGGTCTTCCTGAGGTTCATGGGCGGGAAAGTTTCGCAACCACGGGGTCCGGTTCAAGCTCGCTAACCCGGCCGAGTGGATTACTTCACCCTGTGCAGTGGCGTCCGGACCAGCGGAGCCCGACCGTGCAGACCCGCGTCGGCCCCCGCCACACGGCCACCGAGTAGACGCCCGTCGGCGCCGCGACCCGCGCCAGGAAGTCCTCCGCACACCCCCGCCTGTACCGGGCCTTCCACCCGTCACCGCGCTCGATGTACCAACCGTGGTCGTCCGAGGAGCGTTGCGCGATCGGATGATCACAGTCGGATGATCACAGGAGGTGGTGCGGATGGGCAGGAACGAGCCGACTCACCGCATGCGCAGGCTCGGCGAGGTGCTGCGGGAGTTGCGCGGGCGGGCGGGCCTCTCGCAGCAGGAGGCAGTCGACCGAATCAACTACGACCACCGCAAGATCAGCCGGATAGAGAAGGGCCAGCGCCCCGACTACCACGGGATGCGCGCCATGCTCGACACCTACGGCGTGCCGTTCTCCCAGTGGGAGCCGTACATGGAGATGTACGCACGGGCGTTGGAGAAGGGCTGGTGGACCAAGTACGACCTGGACGATCAGGGTTGCCCGGCCTCCTCCAGACCGCCGACTACGTCCGAGCGGTGTTGGCCGGGGCGCGGGTACAGCGGTCGAAGCGGTGGATCGCGAACCAGATCGAGGTGCGTCTGCTCAGGCAGGAGCGACTGCTCGCCGAAGAGCCGCTGCAACTGCACGCGATCATGCTGGAGAGCGCGCTGGCCCAAGCTTCGCGGGCGCAGTTGCTGCACCTCGACGAGCGTCGGCGACTGGCCAACGTGACCGTGCAGGTCCTACCCCACCGAGCGGGGTTCAACGAGGGTCAGTACGGGGCGTTCACCGTGCTCGACTTCCCGATGAAGGCGGACCGGTCGGTGTTGTACGTGGAGCACGCGGCGGGATCGCTGCACGTCGAAGACCCATCGAAGGTGAAGGTCGCTAGGCTGACCTTCACCCACCTTGCGAAGTTGGCGTTGTCTCCGGAGGAGTCCGCCGATTGGCTCGGGAGGTTGGCAGCTGAACGATAGAGATCGAGGTGTCGCCATGTGGCGCAAGAGCACTCGTAGCAACGGCGGCGGGAACGGCAACTGCGTTGAGGTCTCGTTGGCGGGTCGCGCGGCGCGGGTGCGGGACTCGAAGAACCCGGCCGGGCCGACCGTGGCGCTCCCGAACTGGGTGGGGTTCCTCGCGGCGGTGAAGAGCGGGTCGTACGACCGCTGACGTACGGGCGCGAGCCGCCCCTGAGCCGACGCTGACCTCCGCCTTCCTCCCGTACCGTCGTCCGCATGGCGTGGTTGGCGTGGCTCTGGTTCGCGGCGACGTTCGTGCCGCTGATCTGGCGCAAGCGCTTCCCCGTGGCCGTCATCGCGGTGACCGGGGCGTCCACCTGGCTCTACTACGTCACCGGCCACTGGGGTCCGCTGATCGCCGCACCCGCCATCGCCGTGCTGTCCCTGCGCCGCACCCGTGTCCTCGAACAGCGGAGCCGCCAGGTGGAAGAAGAACGGCTGCGGATCGCGCGCGAGGTCCACGACGTCGTCGCGCACAGCCTCGCCATGATCAACGTGCAGGCCGGCGTGGCCGCGCACGTCGCCGACCGCCGGCCCGAAGAGGCGGTCAAGGCGCTCAAGGCGATCAAGGAAGCGAGCGGCCACGCGTTGGACGACCTGCGCGCGACCCTCGGCGTCCTGCGCACCGGTGAGGGGACCACCCCCGTGCCCAGTCTCGACCGGCTGGACGAGCTGGTGCGGCCGGTGCCCGTCGCCAGGGTCGTCGGCACGCCGGGCGCCCTGCCCGCCCCGGTCGACGCCGCCGCGTACCGGGTCGTGCAGGAAGCCCTGACCAACGCGATGCGGTACGCGGCGGACGCGTCCGAGATCGTCATCTCGTTCGAGCACACCGACGACGCCCTGGTCCTCACCGTGACCGACGACGGCACGGGCGCCGACCAACCGCCGCAGGGCGCGGGCTCCGGCCTGCGCGGCATGCGCGAACGGGTCGAGGCGCTCGGCGGCACGCTGGCCGCGGGTCCGTCGACCCGGGGTTTCACCGTCAGGGCGGTCCTACCGTGGGAGGTACGTGGTGATCAGGGTGGTGCTGGCCGACGACCAGGCGTTGGTGCGGGCGGGTTTCCGCCTGCTGCTCGACACCGAGGACGGGTTCGAGGTCGTCGGCGAGGCCGGTGACGGCGCGGAGGCCGTGCGGCAGGCGCACGAGCACCGCCCGGACGTCGTGGTGATGGACATCCGGATGCCAGGCACCGACGGCTTGGCCGCCACCCGGCAGGTGTGCGCCGAGCTGCCGGAGGTGAAGGTGCTCGTCCTGACGACCTTCAACGTGGACGAGTACGTGTTCGAGGCGTTGCGCGCCGGCGCGTCCGGTTTCCTGCTCAAGGACACCGACCCGGTGGAGCTGCTGCACGCCCTCAGGGTGGTCGCGGAGGGTGAGGCGCTCCTCGCCCCGAGTGTCACCCGGAAGTTGATCGAGGAGTTCGCGAACCGGCCGGAGCACCGCCGTCCGAACCCCGGGGCGCTGCGCGAGCTGACCGCGCGGGAGCGGGAGATCCTGGCGCTCGTCGCCGCCGGGATGTCGAACGACGAGATCGCCGAGCACCTGGTGATCAGCCCGGCGACCTCGCGCACCCACGTGAGCCGGGTGATGACCAAACTGGGTGCGCGGGACCGCGCACAACTCGTCGTGCTCGCCTATGAATCGGGATTGGTCTCGCCGCGCCGAGGGTGAATATTCATTGTTGAGGTCACGGTGGCCGTTACGAAACTTTGGCGAAAATCGCACAAAAATTACGGACCGTAACCGAAACGTCGATGCCCGCCGCATTCTGTGTGCGGCGGGTGACGTTAACGCGAGATGTCTAGGCGATAGCGCCGGGCGGCAGGTTCAGCTTGAACGGCAGCGTGGTCACGACCGCGAGGTCGGACGCCGTCCGCTTCATCAGCGTCGGCGCGTTGCGCGCGCCGGGCTCCGGCAGGTCGAGCAGCCGGTCCACGGCCTCGACCAGCGGTCCCTCGTAAATCCAGACCGCCTGGGCGGCGCGCTGGCTGTCCCGGACGGCCGGCAGCCTGCCCGCGCGGGCCTCGGTCTCGGACCAGAACAGGATCGAGTCGATGAAGCCTCTGCGCTGCTTGAACGCCATGATGCGGTCCAGCTGCCCGTCCTCGTCGCGGAGGTGCAGGAACTGGAAGCCGCTTTCGCGCAGCTCGATGACTTTGCTCAGTGCGAGATCCATGACGCACCTACCTCTGTTCTGAGGTCCCCTAGCAGGCACAGGTCGTTCGACCCGAAATGATCGTACGGCAAGTGGACAAGCCGCCATAGGGACTAGACCGGCGGGGCGGTCTCAATACGGGGTTGGCCGCCTTCGGATTTCGATACGGATCGCAGGACGCGAACGGTTCGCACTAAAAAGGCCAACCCTCCCAAAGTGACCAGGATCACAGTGGGCCACATGCCGTTCCTCCGCTGCATCGGGTTCCTGTCACCCGAAGAGACGTCTGCCATGCCCGCCGGGTTGCACGCGCATCACTTCGTGAATCCCCACCTTGAGGTGAACCACGAACGAGCGACATGCGTGCCGGCTAGGCTGTTCGGCGTGAGCATCGACCCGCCCAAGAGCCTCCCGGCGGTGCCCGAGTCGCTGCTCCCCCGCGAGCACGCCCTCTACCGGCCCCGGCACAGCAGCCGCCAGCGCACCGCGCTCACCCTCGCCGTCCTCTTCTTCTGCGGGCCTGCCCTGCTGCTGCTCGTCGGGGTGCGGCCGGCGGAGTTCGAGAACCGCAAGCTCGCCGAGTTCCCGTCGGTCACCGACGGCTGGGGCTTCTTCACCGGGCTCAACGCGTGGGCGAGCGACCACGTGCCGCTGCGCGACAAGGCCGTGGCCGCCGCGAGCGGCATCAGCCGGGGCGTGTTCGGCGAGGCGCCCGACCTCGACCGGCCGCAGGACTCGGTCGGTCCGGTGGTGACGCCGAAGGACCCGTCCGCGGACCGGCCCGAGCCGACCGCGTTCGTGGACGTGATCGAGGGCAAGGACGACTGGCTCTTCCTCGGCGCGGACGTCGAGGGCGCGTGCGACCCGTTGCTGCCGATCGCGGAGGTGCACGCCCGGCTGAGCCGCCTGCGTGCCGCGGTCGAGGCGTCGGGCCGTCGGTTCCTGCTGGTCGTCGCGCCCAACAAGAGCACGATGGTGCCTGACTACCTGCCGTCGAAGTTCTACGGCAAGGACTGCTTCAACAAGGCCCGCGACGAGTTCTGGAAGGGCCTGCCCAAGACGGGCGCGCTCGACCTGCGGTCCCGGATCGAGGAGACCGCCAAGCTGACCAACCGGCTGCCGTACCCGAGGTACGACAGCCACTGGACCCACGAGGGCAGCCTGGTCATGGCGCGGGTCATCACCGACACCGTCAAGCCGGGCACGTCCAAGGGGTGGAAGGTCGTGCCGACCCAGGTGGTCGACCGCGAGGGCGACCTGGCCCCGCTGCTCGGGCGGACCGCGACGGACCCGATCCAGGCCTACGACCTCGCGCCCAACGGCAGCACGGTGCGCAGCCACGAGATCAACCCCGTGCCCGAGCCGAAGCGGTTCACCCAGCCGCCGGCGAACGGCGTGGCGACGGCCAAGGTGGGGCTGCTCGGCGACTCGTTCGCCTACTACGCGGCGCAGTACCTGGTCGCGTGCTTCACCGACCTGACGATGGTGCACGTCGAACGCCTCACCAGCAACGCCCGCGAGGTCGCCCAAGCCCTCGCGGCCACCGACGTCGTGGTGCTCGAAGCCGCGGAGCGACTGCTGGTCAGCGGGCTGGACCCGGTGCTGGCGCCGGCCGTCATCGACGTGATCGCCGAGGAGTTGGGCAAGCAGCCGCGCTAGCGGCGGTGCCCGTTCTCCTTGGCGTGGTTGGCCAGCAGGGACGCCACCGTCACCGCGGGCCCGCTGTCCTCACGCAGCCGCCGGCGCCTCGGCGCGGCCTCGTCCGGGTCCGGCTCGTCGGAGGGCCAGACGGCCGGGATGTGCTGGGTGGGGTCCTCGACCGGCCGCGGCGCCGGGGCGGGACGGGGTGCGAGCGGACGGGGCGTGAGCCGGTCCGGAACGGGTCGCGCCGGTGCAGGCCGGTCCGGCGCGGGCTGGGCCGGCATGCCGTGCGGTGGCGTGACCGTGCGCACCGGAGGCGCGGGTTGGGCCGGCATGCCGCGCGCCGGCGTGCGCGGGGGAGACGTGCGCTGGGGCGGCGCTCCCTGGAGTGGGGTGCCCTGGAGCGGAGTGCCCTGGGGCGGGGTGCTTTGGAGTGGCGTGCCCCGGGGCGGGGTGCGCGGCGTGCGCTGGGGCGGTGGAGTGCGCAACCGGTTCGGCGGTCGGACCGGCGCGATCACCACGGTGGGCTGCTCGCGCACCGGCTCCGGGTCCGACTCCTCCGGCCACCGCGCGTCCTCGGCGTCCTCGAACTCGTCCAGCTCGGCCACGTCGTCGAACTCGTCCAGCTCGTCGTGCTCGTCCTCGAACTCCGCCTCGGCCTCGGCGGCCGGCTCCGGTTCGGGCGTGGGTGCGGGCTTGCGGGACAGCCGCCGGGCCAGCGCGTGGCTCGGCTTCTCCACGAACCGGTAGCTCAGCTCCACCACGCCGAACGTCAGCGCCACCGCGAGCGGTATCGCCAGCAGCAGCGGCACGGTCGGCCGCATCAGGTCCAGCGCCACGAACGCGACCAACCCGTGCAGCAGGTAGATCGAGTAGCTGCGCTCGGACAGCGCGATCCAGATCCTGCGCTCCTTGAGCCGCGGCTCGGCGAAGTACCCGGCCATGAAGCACAGCAGCGCGAACGCGAGCGCGAGGTTGTAGGACGTGTCGAGCCGACCCAGCTCCAGGCGTTCGGCGAGCACGTACAGCGCCCACGCGATGCCCACGTAGGTCCCGCCGAGCCACAGCGGCACGCGCTTGCTCGTGGTGGCCCAGATGATCTGGCCGATGATCGGGATCGGCAGGTAGGAGACGTTCACCGCGAACAACGCCCACGAAGCGCCGAACTCGCGGGCGCTCATCATCACCACGAACACGAACGTCAGCTGGGCGCCGATGGCGAGCCACGTCCAGCGCCTCATCACCGGCAGCAGCAGCACCAGCAGGGTGTAGAAGATCACCTCGACGACCAGCGTCCACGCGACGCCGACCATCACCACCTGCGGCACGATCAGGTAGTTGACCACCAGCGAGTTGGTGATCACGGTCCACCAGGTGATCGTCGGCTCCTCGGCGCCGACCAGCGTCCGGGCGCCGAGCAGGATCACCCCGGCGGTCAGCAGCACCACGAACGTCATCGGGATGTAGACGCGGACCAGCCGGTTGAGGCCGAACCGGCGCTGGCCCTGGCGCAGCGCGATCGGCGTCACCACGAACCCGCTGACCAGGAAGAAGAACGGCACCGCGATCTGGCCGATGCCCTGCAGACCCATGTGCATCGGGTCGCTGGTGAGCGCGTCGATGAAGTCGATGCCGGGCGTCGGCCCCACCTCGCGCTTGGCGACCCACTGCTCGGCGAGGTGGCTGTAGAAGACCAGCAGCGCGGCGAGCCCGCGCCCGATGTCGATGAACGCGATGCGAACCTTCGGCGGTGCCGTCTGACCGTCCAGGGGTCCGCCCCTTCCCAGTCGCGCGACCCTCCCCGCGCAGCATGGTAACGGAAGGCTCTCGATCGGACGGCGGATCGTGATTATCCCGGGCGGTCGGTAACGCTGCGGCGCCGCTCCCAGCGGCGGATCGCCCGATCGGCGGGCATCTCGACCAACCGGTGCAGCACCTCGGCCGCCAGGAACGTCACCGCGAGCCCGATGAGCACCACCAGGTTCTCGTCCAGGTAGGGCATCAGGGTGTCGAAGACCGGGTAGATGGCGCACACGTGCACCAGGTAGATCGCGTACGTGCGCTTGGCCCACGCCCTGACGAACGCCGACCGGCTGACGCGGTCCTGCGCCTTCATCAGCAGCACGACCACGAGCACCGCCAGCAGCACCGTGCGGGGCACGCCGTCGCCCTGGAACGTGAGGCCGAGCTTGTCCGCCCAGACCAGCAGCAGGAAGTGGACCGAGCCGATCGCCACGCCCGCCACCGGGTCGACCCGCCCGGAGTGCACCAGCGAGATCAGCTGACCCAGGCACAGGACCGGGAGGTAGGTGGCGAACCCGGTGAAGTGCGCGCCGAAGAACTCGTTGTGCGGCGCGGCGAGCAGCGTCAGGCAGCACAGCGCGGCGATCACGAGCGGCGGCACCCAGGCCCGCTTGCGCAGCAACGGGATCGAGAGCGCCACCAGCACGTAGAAGAGGACCTGCACGCGCAGCGTCCACGTGATGGCGAGCAGCGCGACGTCCGGTTCCGCGAAGCCGTTGCCCAGCACCATGCCGAGCAGCAGCTTGTCCACCCCGAGCGGGCCTTCCCAGACCCGTGAGATCCGCAGCCCGAAGTTGATCAGGCACCAGCCGATGAACGTGACCACGAACAGCAGCGGCGCGAGGCGGGTCAACCGGCGGCGCAGGAACTGGCCCGGTGTCTCGCGGTTGGTCACGTGCGTGACCACGACACCGCTGACCACGAAGAAGAACGCGACGCCGACGAACGAGATCCAGGGGTGCAGGTGCAGCGTGTCGGCGCTGACCCACGCGGTCACCGTCCACGCCCACCACCCCTCCCCGACGCCGGCGAACCAGGCGAGCACGTGGGTGAAGACGACCGCGCACGACGCGATGACCCGCAGCAGGTCCAGGCCGTGCAGGTAGTCGGTGCGCTTGGCCCGCGCGGTCTTGGGCGGCTGCTCCAGCTCGGTCGTGCTCATGCCGGACGCCTCCTGTCCCGGTGCAAGACGCGCTGCGAGCCGACGTGCAGCAGCTCGGCGGCGAGGCACGTGCACGCCAACGAGATCGGGATGGCCACCACCGCCGGGACCACGGGGTGCTGCACGCCCAGCACCGCGTACCCCACCACCGGGATCGACACCAACAGCGGCAGTGCCCGGCTGTCCAACCAGCGGACGAGCCGCGTCGCGGCGAGGGACGCGCCCCTCGGCAGCGCGATCAGGAACAGCAGCAGCGCGTAGACGCCGGTCAGCGGGCGCCAGAACGCGGCGGTCCCGGGGAGCACCCGTTCCGCGAGCACCAGGAGCCCGAGGCACAGCAGGCCGAGCACCAGGGCGTGCCGCCGGAACAACAGCTCGGTGCGCAGCAGCCAGGCGAGCTGACCGAGCGTCACCAGCGGCACGAGGGCGGCGACCAGGCCGATCACCCGCGGCACGTCGTGCTCACCGGTCGAGGCGGCCCACCCGCCCGCGAGCACGAGCAGGCACACGACCTCCAGCTGCACGAACACGGCCAGGCCGGGGAACCGGTGTTGCAGCGGCAGCAGCACCAGCACGACGAGCGCGAACAGCGCCACCGCGGCCACCGGCGTGGTGATCGCCGGGTCGACCAGCGGTTGCGCGCCGACGGCCAGGAGCAGCGCACCCACCGCCACGGCCACCACCAGCGGCGGGAGACCCCGGCGCGCCAACCGCGCCGCGAACGCGAGCCGGCCCGGACCCGCGGCGCCGGCGATCCCGCCCACCCCGAACCCGGCGACCATCAGCAGCAGCGCGACACCGAGGAACCCGAAGTCCTCGCCGACACCGGTCGGTCGGTTGACCCAGTTGCGGATCGCCAGGAGCAGGTCGGGCGACTGGTCGTGCCGGGTGAGCCACAGCCCGACGAGGTAGCTGTAGGCGACCAGGCACACGGCGGCGGCGGTCACCACGCTGACCCCGGCGACCCGGGTGCGTCTGTCATCCATCGGCGGGCAGCGCCCCGAGCTGCTTGGCGAGCAGACCGCCGAACCCGGCCAGGTCCGCGGGCGTCCGCGCGTTCAACTCGACCCGGACCACCAGGTCACCGTGGACGTAGTGGGCGCGCGCCGTCGACCGCCCGTCCGGATCGTCGTCCGGTTCGGGCACGAACTCCACGAGCCGGGTGACGCCGTGCTCGGCGGGCGTGCGCCAGAGGCCGAACGAGACCTGCAACTCGTCGAGCTCGTCGGCGGCCCGCAGCGCGGCGTCCCGGTCGGCCAGCCGGACCACCGCGACCAGGAGGCGACCCTCGGGGAGCTTGGACGACACGGTCAGCCGCGCCGCGCCCGCCCCTTCCCGGGTGAAGATCTCCACCTCGGACGGGTTGAGGAAGCCGAGCTTCTGGACGTCCCGGAAGGACAGCACGTGGTCGTAGTACTCGGTGCCCGAGTCGAAGTCGGCCAGCGCGAGCCGCGGCGCGGGGCGGCGACCCTCCTCGCCGACGAGCGGGACGTTGCGCGCGTTGTCCGGCAGCGGTGGCGCGCCGAACAGCGCGAGGCCGCCGAGGCTGACGCCCGCGAGCAACGCGATGATCAGCAGGGTGCTGGGCACGGAGGTGCGCGACGGCGTCCGACGGTCGGACACGGCACCTCCTCACCAGGACGCGGCCCCCGCCGGTGGCGGGAGCCGCGTCGATTGTAGGTGAGGATTTTTCTCGTCAACCCCGGAAAGCTCAGGTCAGAGTGGGCGAAGCCACAGTGTGATGAAGCCGGTGTCGACCGCTTCCGCCTGCCGCACCAGGTCCTCGTCGACTTGTTCGGCCTCCGGGTCGGCGCCGAGCGGCACGGGCGCGTACCCCATCTTGCGGTAGCCGAGGAGCACCTGGAGCGGGTCGTCGCCGAGCTCGGTGATCGCGCTGGGGCAGAACTCGCACACCACGTGCGGCCGGTCGCGTTCCAGCACGGCGGTCAGCCCGGCGAGCGCGCGGTGGTCGCGACCCTGGAGGTCGACCTTCACCAGCGTGACGCGGCGGTCGGTCACCTCGGGCCTGCCGTCGAGCCGGACCGCGGGGATCACCACGCCGCCCGCCGCCTCGTCGGACAGCTCGTGCGCCCGGTGGTCGCCGCTGTTGTCGTCCTGGGCCTGCACGAGGCGGATGCTGCCGTCCTCGTCCCAGGCCGCGACCGGCAGCACGTCGACGATCCGCGCGCCCTCCGGCCCGAGGTTGGCCACCACGTTGCGGCGCAGGTACTCGGCGTTGACCGGGTTGGCCTCCACCGCGACGACCGACGTGACGCCCTCGGTCCGCTGGAGCAGGCGCAGCGTGTGGTAGCCGACGTGCGCGCCGATGTCGAGGAACGTGCCGTCGCCCACCAGCCCGGCCATCAGGTCGGCCTCGTCGACCTCCCACGACCGGTGGTAGGCCAGCCACGGCAGCACCACGTTGTCGACGGGCAGCAGCAACGCGCCCGCGTCGCACACCACCACGTCGGCACCGGCGGGCACCGGAGCGTGCCGCAGCCGGGCCGTGTCCTGCACCGCGCCCAGCGCCCGGGCGAGCTCGGCGATCCGCTGCTCGTCACCGTCGAGCCGCCGGTCGCGCTCGGCGAACCGGCCGAACGTGGTGCGCTCGTCGTCCTCCAGCCGCGACCACACCCGTTCCAGGGTGGTGTCGAGCTGCTTCTCCAGGTTCGTCACGCTCGACGCGGTGTCCTGCACGGCGGTGCGGAACTCGTCCTGCACGGCGGCCAAGCGGGTCTTGAGGCCCTCGTTCGCCCAGCGCGTCGACTCGACGTTCGACTCGACCGCTTCCAACCGCGCCACCACGCCGTGCAGCGTGTCCTCGACGCCGCCGACGAGCGTGCCCATCACCTTGCGCTGGTGCACGTCGTAGTGGTCGATGGCGCGCAGCACGGCCTTGCGCAGCGCGGGCGCCAGCGGCGTGCGCGACGCGGTGCCCACCTCGGCCCGCCACAGCAACGCCTGCTTCGACTCGCGCAACGGCCGCAGCAGGTCCGCGCCGGGCAGCTCGGCCCGGTAACCGGCGCCGCCGCTGCCCCGCCAGCTCTCGTGCGCCGCGCGCAGCTGCTCGGCCATCCAGTCGGCGGCCTTGGCCACCGACCTGGTGCGCAGGATGTGCTCACGCGCCGCGCGACCGCGGCGGGCGGCCTCGGCCGGGTTGTCCGCGACCTCGCGCATGGCGCGTGCGGCGGCGTCCAGGTCCGGCTCGGCCCACATCGCGGTGGCCGGGTACGGGTGGTTGCCCGGACCGACCGGCACCAGCCGGTGCGGCACCGGCCAGCCCGTCGTGGCGTCCAGGAACTCCGCGGTGCTGGAGTAGTCGGTGGAGATCACCGGCATGGCCCGCGCCATCGCCTCGGCCACGGTGAGGCCGAAGCCCTCGCTGCGGTGCAGCGAGACGTAAGCGCTGCTCGACGCGTACAGGTCGTCCAGCTCGCGCACCGACAGGTACCGCTCGACCAGCTCGATCCGCGGGTCGTCCATGATCTTGACCCGCAGCCGCTCGGCGGTGTGCGGGTTCTTGTCGCCGTTGATCGCCTTGAGCACCAGGCGCACGTCGTCGCGGCCCTCGAACGCCCGCTGGAACGCCTCGACCAGGCCCCACGGGTTCTTGCGCTGGCCGATGCTGAAGAAGTCGAACGCGAACAGGAACCGGACCGGGTCGCCGGGACGGCGTTCGGGCCTGCTCACCGCGCCGGGGTCGCGCACCGGCACCGGGATGGCCTTGACCGGGACCGACGTGTGCTTGGCGATGGCGTCGCGGCAGAACTCGCTGACCGTCCACACCTCGTCGACCAGGTCGAACGCGTGGTGCATCTCGCCGGGGAACTCCTCCAGCTCCCACGCCCACAGGCCGATGCGGTACCGGTGGTGGCCGACCTGGGGCTGGTGGTCGAGCACCGCGCGGGTCTGGTCGGCGTTCACGCACAGCAGGCTGATCGGGAACCGCGGCTGCCCGACGGTGCCCGGCTCGGCCAGGCCCGTGCGGTTGGACACCAGCTGGTCCTCGACCACCGAGACGACCGGCACACCGGACTCGCGGATCGCGTCGTGCACCAACCGGGCCATCTCGCCGACACCGAGCTCCGCGGTCAGGTAGCCGACCACGTTGACGCCGAAGTCCGGCGTCGGCTCCGCGGGCTCGACCGGCTCGGCGGGCAGCGCCCACGCGGGCAACGACGCCTCGGTCACCCCGGAACTCGCGCACCAGGAGCGGAACGGGCCGGCGTCCCGGCTGTGCGGCAGCGGGAACGCGGTCCTCAGGTCGGGGCGCGAGTCCCACACCGCCTGCACGAGACGGCTCAGCGTGGTGCCGACGGGCGCGTCGTCCGGCGGACCGGCGAGCCACCGGCGCAGCGCCGCGCCACCGTCGGAGTCGAACGCGTGCGGCGGCACGACGACGGCCCGGGTGCCCGGGTCCTTGCGTTCGGCCTTGACCCACGCGTCGCGGTACAGGGTGCGCATGGCCGGGCTGATCTTCGTGCCGTCGGCCATCTTCGCGAAGCCGTACGGGATCGACTCCAGCGTCTCGGCGTAACCGTTGCGCTGCAAGGACGCGCGGTAGGCGTCGCACAGCTCGCGGACCGCGGGGTGCTCGGACAGCACCACGCGCGGCCGGTTCGGCGTGTGGTGGGACAGCAGCCACGGCTTCTCCGGCCGGTAGCCGCTGTAGTGGAAGAACCGCAGCCGGTGGCCGCCCGCGGTCAGCACGCCGTCGGCGTCGCGTGCCACCGGGCGCTCGTGGATGTTCCAGTAGGCCACGTTGAAACCGGGGTCGCGCAGCACGGTGTTGCCGAACAGCGCGGGCACCTGGTCCACCCACCGCTGGTCGGTGAACAGCTGCTTCTCCGGCGCCACGATCGCGTCGTGGCGCAGGCGCTCGGCCCAGAAGTCCAGGAACGGTTCGGAACCGGGACCGGTGGCCACGAAACCGAGGTTGAAGATCCCGGCGCCCATGATCGCGGCTTCGCTGGGGTCCTTGCCGTCGCGCGGCAGCGGGGTGAGGAAGTGCGGCGTGAGCACGATGCCGTGCGCGAGCGCCAGCTCCTCCAGCTCCGGCATCGGGGCGAAGACCTCGATGTCCGGGTCCAGGTAGATCACCACGTCGGCCTGCGAGCGCAGCTCGCGCAGCAGGTACGGCTTCACCGCCGTGGCCAGTTCGGTGATGTTGTAGGCCGTGGCCATGCGCAGGTAGTCGTCCGCGTCGATCCCGGTGGCCTCCGGGCCGACCGTGCGCAGCCGCCCCTGCCGCTCGCCGGAGCCGCGCGGCGCGTCGATCACCGCGATCACGAACTCGTGATCGGGGTGGTGCTTCAGGTAGGACGCGGCGAGGACGCGCGCGGCGGGCATGTAGTTGCGGGCGACGACGGTGCACGCGGTCACGGCACCGCCGTCGTTGCGCGGGTCAGCCATCTGCGGGGAGCACCTCGAGCTCGGCGTCGAGGGCCTCGTCGAAGCCCTTGCGGGCGGCGGCGAGGGAGGGCGCGGCGACGTCGACCCGGATGATCAGGTCCTTGCTGCTGTAGTGGCCGCGGACCCGGGCGTTCTGCCCGTCCTTCGCGTCGACCTGGCCCGCCATCACGCCGGCGGGGGCGTCGGTGACCTGCGCCATGCCGTTGTTGATCTGGGTGTTGTGCAGGCCGAGCGCGCCGGCGGCGGCCGCCGCGGCGTCGGTGCACTGCACGATCAGGATGATGCCCCGGGAGCCGTCGTCCAGGGTGAACTGGGCCAGCTTGGTCTTGGTCGCGCCCGCGGTGGTGTAGAGCGCGGCCTCCGAGTCCAGCAGGTACTTGAGGTTCGGGACCGCGGTGAAGTCGGTCACCGCCTTGTTCGTGCTCACCTTGCCAGGGACCTCGCCGATCGGCAGCGGGTCCGGCGGCGGCTGCGACGTGGTGGTCGTCGTGGCCCCGCCGCTCTGGGTCGGGTCGGCCACGGGCGTCGAACCGCCGCGACCCCAGATCCAGTAGGCGCCGAACGCGATGCCCGCGAGCAGCACGACGGCCAGGACGATGCCGATGACCTTGCCCTTGCCGCTGCCGCTGTCGTCGAAGACCTCGGGGCCCTGCGCGATCCAGCTCGGGTTGGCGTCGCCGACCGGGCTGTAGCTGTCGCCACCCCACGGCGGCGTGCTCGACGGCGGACCGGACTGCCAGCCGCCCTGCTGCGGCGGCATCTGCTGCTGCTGCTGCGGTGCGATCGGCGTCACGTACTGGGTGCGGTCGGCGTCCGCCGGCCGCTGGCTCACGACCTGCGTCTTGTCCGGGTTGGCCTGGTGGGCGCCGGGCGTGACGATCTGGGTCGCGTCGGGGTTCGGGTTCGGCTGCGACGGCGGCACCGCGTCCCAGCGCACCGGCGGTGCGAACGGGCCGCTGTTGGGCTGCGCCGGTGCGGCCGGGCCGCCACCCGAGGCGGCGGCGAGGAGTTCATCCCGGCGACGGCGGTAGTCGTCGGCACTGATCCGACCCTCCGCCAACGTGCGGTCCAGCTCTGCCAGGTCCTCTTGCCAGGACATTCCGCTCCTCCAGGGGTTGCCGCGCGAGCGCCATTGTTGCTTATGCGCTCCGGGGCGGTGCGGGCATCCGGCACTTGTGATGTGGTCGTTGCCGGCCGTTGGTTCCTCCGGGTGCGCAAGGCCACCCGAACAGCACGTGGACCTCGGGACCCGCGATCCGGCCCCGATCCTCCCCTGGCGTGGCACGGAGCTCGTACGCTGCGGAGTCGTGTTACGCACGCACCCGTCGTTGACGTTCCAGGGCGCCCTGCGCATCCTCGGCAAGTACGAGCCCCGGGGCATCGGGGTGCTGGACAAGGCGCTCGGTGGCGCGATCCTCGGCGCCGGAGCGGTCGCGCTCGGTGGGGCGGCGTTGGTGCCCTTGGCCCTGGTCACGCCCCTGTGGGGCTGGGTGGACCAGAAGAACGAGGCGGTCGGGCTGCTGCGGTCGCTCGCGCAGGGGCTGTCGGACCGGCTCATGGGCGTGCACGGGCTGGAGCGGCGCGAGCTGATCGCCGCCGCGCACAGCACGATCGTGGCGAGCGCGTTTTTCGAGGTGTTCGAGGAGTACGTCGGCTCGAAGCGGTTGAAGCGGCTGGCGATCACGGCCCGGGAACGCCACAACCTCGTGACCGGGGCGGAACCCGACAAGTCGGTCGCGTTCCTGCTGAAGGCCGAGATCCCGCACCCGTCCCCGGCGCGCGGTTTCCACGAGAACCTGCCCCACGTGCAGACGTGGGTCGAGGAGCTGGCGGATCGGACGCACGACTTCCTCGACGGCCTCGCCGAGTGGCCCGGCGACTCGGTGCGGTACGTGGCCCACGTGATCGCGGAACGAACGGTCGAGCGGTACGCGTCCCGGTACCTCGAACTGGCCGCGCGGGTGCCCGAGTTCCTCATCTGGTCCACGCACGGCGAGCACGCGGCGACGCGGGCGGTGGTGCGGGCGGCCGACGAGTCGGTCCGGGTGGCGCTCGCCGCGCAGGGCGACGCGCTGGCCCGGGTCGAAGCACTGCTCGACCTGGTCGCCGGACGCGTGGCGCACGGCGAGCAACCAGGCGTCCTGCGCCGGGCCAACCAGGGCGTGCTCGCGCTGCCCGTCGTGCCGAACGACGTCGAGCGCTACGGCGCCGACGTCACGTTCCCGACCATCGGGAAGGTCTTCGTCACCCCGCGCTACCGGATCGCCGCGGCGTCGTCCCAGAGCCGCCCGGCCGACGAGCACTGGTGGGGTGGCCGGCCGGTGCTGGCCGACCTCGACGTGATGATGGCCGGCCACCTCATGTCACCGGACGCGACCCGCCTGCCCCTGCTCGTGCTCGGCCACCCCGGTGCCGGCAAGTCGTTGCTGACGAAGGTGCTCGCGGCACGCCTGCCGGCCGCCGACTACACCGCGGTCCGCGTGCCCCTGCGCAACGTCGGGGCCAACGCGCCGATCCTGGACCAGGTGCAACAGGCGCTCGACCTGGCCACGAACCGCCGCGTCCGGTGGCACGAGCTGACCGACCAGAGCGTCGACACCGTCCGGGTCGTGCTGCTGGACGGCCTGGACGAGCTGCTGCAAGCCGCCCGGCACGACCGCGGCGGCTACCTCCAGCAGGTGGTGGAGTTCCAGCGGATCGAGGCCGAGCAGCACCGGCCGGTCGTGGTCGTGGTGACCTCGCGCACCGTCGTCGCCGACCGGGTCGACATCCCAGCCGACGTCACCGTGGTGAAGCTGGAGGATTTCACCGAGTCGCAGGTCAGGGCATGGCTGCGGGCCTGGCGGGAGGCGAACGCGAGCGCGATCGCGGCCGGGCGGGTGCGGGCGCTGACCGAGGACGAGGCGCAGAACCAATCGGTCCTCGTGCGCCAGCCGCTGTTGTTGCTGATGCTCGCGCTCTACGCGGCGGACCCGGCGGCGCCGAAGATCCGCCGCGACCTCACGGGGTCCGCCCTGTACGAGCGGATCTTCGACAACTTCGCCCGCCGGGAGGTGCGCAAGCGCGCCGCCGAGCCGTTGTCGCCCGAGGAGCTGGAACGGGGCGTGCGGGACCAGGTCCGCCGCTTGTCGGTGGCCGCGCTGGCCATGTTCAACCGGGGCGTGCAGCACCTGCGGGAAGACGAGCTCCAGGCGGACCTGGAGGCGTTGGGCGTGGTGCCCGCGGACGCACGCGGTGATCGCCACGGGAAGCGACTGCTGGGCGAGTTCTTCTTCGTCCACACGGCGGAGGCGAACTTAGGCCACCACACCGAACGGGCCTACGAATTCCTGCACGCCACCTTCGGCGAATACCTGGTGGCGCACTTCGCGGTCAACGTCCTGCTGGACGTGGCCGCGAGCGCGTACGGCGGCAACCGGGAGGCGCGCGAGCCCGACGACGACCGGCTCTTCGCGATCCTCTCGCACCAGGTGTTCACGTCCCGCTACTCGGTCGTGAAATTCGCGATGGAAATGCTGCACGACCAAGTCACGGCCGAGGAACGTGCGAACGTGCGCGAAGTCCTGTTCTCCCTGCTGGCCTCCTATCGCCGGCGACGTGATTCGCCGCGGTACGCGTCCTACCGCCCGACGCGGGTCGACCACGTCCGGCAGTTGGCCACCTACTCGGCGAACCTGGTGGTGCTCGCCGCCGCCGTCTCGACCGAGGTGCCGCTCACGGTCTTCGGCGATCCGGACGAGGCGCCGGATGTGTGGCGGTCGACCGTGGACCTGTGGCGGTCGGGCCTGTCGCAGGACGGGTTGCCCACCGTTCTCACTTGGTTGAAGCCGACCGATGCCGGCGTCGCGTGGTCCGATTGGCCGTATCAGATCACCGGCCCCGGGTGGACGGAGTACGCGCTGGCCCGCCTCGTCGGCGACGACGTCCAGGCGAAGCGAATGCTGTACGGGATCGCCGTCGCGGAGGGCCAGGCGCTCTACGACGAGGACGCGTGGGCCGACTCGATGGCCAGTTGGCTGGTCCCGCTCAACGGGGGGCACCACGTCCTCGGGAGGATGCACCCACCACCACCCGGCACCCCCGACGAGGACGTGCGCTGGATCGCGGGCTTGATCACCGACCTGATCGGGGTCAATTCGCCGTACGTGCCGGATGCGGCGTTGGCCGAGTGGGTCCGCTTTCTGCTGCGGGAATTCCCGAAGGTGTACCGGCCCGACCCCCGTGCCTTGTTGCGCCTGGCCTACTTCCACCCGCACATCTTCATCGAGCACCGCGACCTGCACGACCCGGCCCTTTTCGTCGACCTGCCGGAGGAGGCGAAGGTCGTCCTGGCGTCGGTGGCCGCAAAAGGTGCCGGCGACAAGCGGATCGACGCGAGGTGGGACAGGGTGACCCGGCGGATCCTGGGCGAGGTGTTGCCGGCCGTCGGCGTCGACACGGACCGCGTCGACGCGGTCGTGCGGGCGTTGGTCGGACCGCTGCGTTGACCGGAGTGCTTTGATCGGGTGAGCCGCCGTCGCGTTCCCACGCAGGAAGGACCGTCAATGCGCTTGACCGCGACAGTGCTCGCCCTGCTCGCCGCGCTGGTCGTCCCGGGCCAGGCCCACGCGGCCAGTCCCATCGGCATGACCAGCGGTTTCTACGTCGACCCCAACTCGAATCCCGCCGTGTGGGTGCGCAACAACCCCAACGACGGGCGCACGTCGGCCATCAGGTCGTCGCTGTCCACCAAGCCGATGGCGCGGTGGTTCGGCAACTGGAGCGGTGACATCCGCTCGGCCGTCGGCAACTACGTGGCCGCCGCCGACTCGGCCGACAAGCTGCCCGTCCTGGTCGCCTACAACATCCCCGGCCGCGACGCGTGCGGCGGGCACTCCGGTGGCGGCGCGGGCTCGCCCGAGGCGTACCGGACCTGGATCTCGAACTTCGCGTCCGCGATCGGCGCCCGGCCCGCCGTCGTGGTGATCGAGCCCGACTCGCTGGCCGACTTCAACTGCATGACGCCCGACGCCGTCTCCACCCGCAACGCGATGATCCGCTACGCCACCGAGCAGTTCCGCGACCGGGCGCCCAACACGTGGGCCTACCTGGACGCGGGCAACGCCCGGTGGGTGCCGGCGAACACCATGGCGGGCCGCCTGGACGCGGCCGGCGTGCGCAACGTCCGCGGGTTCGCGGTCAACGTCTCCAACTACTTCACGACGTCGGAGTCGGTGTCCTACGGCAACTCGGTGAACGGCTCGCTGCCCGGCTACTCGAAGGCGTTCGTGGTCGACACCAGCCGCAACGGCAACGGCTCGAACGGCCAGTGGTGCAACCCCGGTCAGCGCAGGCTCGGCGTGACCGCCCAGACCGGCGGCGGAGCGGAGATGCTGCTGTGGGTGAAGGTCCCCGGCGACTCCGACGGCAACTGCGGCACCGCGCCGAACACGCCCGCGGGCACGTTCGACCCGGAGATCGCCTACCGGTTGGTGTTCGGCTACTGACGCTCCGCCACACCGGGTGGGCGCCGTGCGGGCGCCCACCCGGCCAGGCCGAATGCGGTGGGTTGTGTCGAGTCTGTCGCCGTCACCTCGCGTAGTGGTAGCGACAGGCGGCGATCCTGATCTCGTCGCCCTCGATCTTGCACACCAGACGGTGCTCATCGGTGATCCGACGCGACCAATACCCTTGAAAGCCGTGCTTCATGCCACCAGAGGTAGTCGTCCCATGCCTCTGCGGCCCAAACGAGCTTCACTCGGCAAGCTCGCGCGGCGTCCCTCCGCCGGATTCCAACTGCTCGATGGCGTTGAGCAGCCGCCGGGCGTTCTCCGGACTCCGCAGCAGGTAGGCGGCTTCCTTGAGTGACTGGTAGTCGTCCAGTGACACGATCACAACCGGTTCGTGCCCTGCCCTGGTGATGACGACCTCTTCGCGATCGTTGATCACCGAGTCCAGAGTCTCCGCGTACTTCGCGCGGGACTCCGAGTAGGTCATCGTCTTCATCGGCCCTCCCTGCTTGTACAAGATGTACAAGCATGAGCCCTTGGTGGGCAACCGTGATTGTCGGACGGCGCACCCATCGGCGCCCACCCGGCGAGGCCGAATGCGGTGGACCGGCCACCTACGATGTGAGAGCGCTCCCCCACACGGCGCGGTGTGGGTGCCCCGTGCCCCGCCGTTCCAGGAGCCCTGTCGCCCCATGCCCCACGGTCCGCTCGACCACCGCTACCGCGGCGAGCACCCCGTCCGCACCCTCCTCTACCTCTTCCGCGAGGACCGCGCCAAGCTCGCCCTCGGCGCCGGCGCGTTCTTCGTCAAGCACAGCCCCACCTGGCTGACGCCGGTCATCACCGCCCACGTGATCGACGTCGTCGTGGAGCGCAAACCCCTCATCGGCATCTGGCTCGGCGCGGGCCTGCTGCTGGTCATGCTGGTGCTCAACTACCCGTTCGCCGTCCTCTACACGCGCTGGTGGTACGGCAGCGCGCGTCGGATGGGGATGCGGATGCGGTCGGCGCTCAGCCGGCGCATGCAGCAGCTGTCCATCGGCTACCACGCGCGGGTCAGCGCGGGGGTGTTGCAGACCAAGGTGATCCGGGACGTCGAGAGCATCGAGACCTCCACCCAGCAGGCCGGCGACCAGGGGCTCTCGGCGCTGGCGACGTTGAGCGGCGCGCTGGTCGTGATCGGGTTGAGCGCGCCCGCGTTCCTGCCGGTCTTCCTGCTCGTCGTGCCCGCGGCGGCGGTGCTGGTGATGTGGCTGCGCGGCCGGCTGCGCGCGTACAACGAGTCGTTCCGCCAGGAGGTCGAGCAGCTGTCGTCGCGGGTCGGCGAGATGACCACGCTCATCCCGATCACCCGTGCGCACGGCCTGGAGCGCACCGCCCTCAACCGCATGGACGGCACCCTGCGCCAGGTCTTCGCGGCCGGCATGAAGCTGGACGGCCTCAACGTCCGCTTCGGCGCCCTGGCCTGGATCCTGCTCAACGCCCTGGGCGTCGGGTGCCTGGCGGGCTCGGCGCTGGCCGCCTACCACGGCTGGCTCTCGGTCACGCCCGGCGACGTGGTGATGCTCAGCGCCTACTTCGCCTCCCTGACCGGCGCGGTCACCACGTTGATGAGCCTCACCCCGTTGATCAGCAAGGGCCTGGAGTCGGTGCGCTCGCTCGGCGAGGTGCTCCAGGCGCCCGACCTGGAGCACAACGCGGGCAAGGCGCAGGTCGACGTCGTGCGCGGCGGCGTGCGGTTCGAGGGCGTCGGGTTCGCCTACCCCGAGGCTGAGCGGAACTCGGTCGACGACTTCAGCCTCGACGTGCGGCCGGGCGAGACGATCGCGCTGGTCGGCGCCTCGGGCGCGGGCAAGTCGACGGTGGTCAACCTGGTCATCGGGTTCCTGCGGCCGACCCGGGGGCGCATCCTGCTCGACGGCGTCGACATGGAGTCGTTGGACCTGCGCAGCTACCGGCGGTTCCTGTCGGTGGTGCCGCAGGAGTCGATCCTGTTCGAGGGCACGATCCGGGACAACGTCACCTACGGCTTGGACGACGTGCCGGAGGACGTGGTGCGGCGAGCCCTCGCCGACGCCAACGCGCTGGAGTTCATCGACCGGCTGCCGACCGGGCTGGACACCGTGGTCGGCGAGCGCGGTGCGCGGCTGTCGGGCGGGCAGAAGCAGCGGCTGGCCATCGCCAGGGCGTTGATCCGCGACCCGCGCGTGCTCGTGCTGGACGAGGCGACCTCCGCGCTGGACGGCAAGTCCGAGGCGTTGGTGCAACAGGCGCTGGCCCGCCTGGTGCACGGCCGCACGGTGTTCGTCGTGGCGCACCGGCTGTCCACGATCCGCAACGCCGACCGCATCGTGGTGATGGACGACGGCCGGATCGCCGAGATCGGCTCGCACGACGAACTGCTCCGCTCCGGCGGCCTGTACGCGCGGGCGCAGAGCGCGTAGCCGGAGCCGCCGCTCAGTTCTTCTTGGTCAGCAGCGTGGGCCCGACGATGCGCCGCGCGATCTTGCGCAACCGGCTGCGCGGCTTGGCCGGTGGCGTCGATGCGACCTCGGGGGCCAGGGCAGGGGCCGGGGTCGGCGCGGGAGCGGGGACGGGGACGGCGGTCGGCTCGGCGACGGGTGCCGCCGGCGCGGGCGCGGCGGCCACGGGTGCCGTGGGCTTCGCGGGAGCGGCAACGGGGGCGGTGGGCTTCGCGGGAGCGGTCGTGCCGTCGACCCGTCCGTTGGCGCTGCCGTTGGCCGGACGGCCGGCCGAGCCGTTGGTGGGCAGCGTCACCGGCGGGAACTTCGTGGTGGCCGCCGCGACCGGCCTGAGGTCGGTCGCGGTCAGCGGCTCGGTGGTGGGCCAAGCGGGTTCGGGCGTGGTGGCGACGGGCTGGATGCGGACCGTGGGCGTGCCGTTGGTTCGCTGGGGCTGGGTGGGCACCTGGCTGGACGTCACGCCTCGATCTTGCCAAAGCACGCTCGGTGATCCGGTGGCGGGCGATCAGCAGAAGATGAGCCCGCACGGTCTGCGGGTCGTCGTCGTGGTCGTGCTCGTGGTGGTGGGCCGCCGGGTGGTGGTCGTGGTCGGCCGCGTGGTGGTGGTCGTCGTCACAGCCGTCGTGGTGGTGGTGGCGGTGGTGCCCGTCGTCGTGGTGGTGGTGCTGCTGGACGACGAGGAGACCGTCGTGGTGGTCGTCCTGCCGGCGGAACTGGTGCTCGACGTCGTCGTGTCGGTCCCGCCGCCCGTCCGGCTCGGCTGCTCGCTGCCCTTGACGACCACGATCTCACCGCCGTCGGCCGGTTCCAGCCCCCGCGGCGGCTTCACGACGCCCCCGTGCACCGCCAGGAGGGCGGCCACCGCCGCACCGATCAAGGCGCCGAAGGCGAGCCGGCCGGAACCACCCAACGCCGTGAGCATTCCCAACGACTACCGGCCTCACTCGTTCGGGTCAAATCCTTCGGGACATCTGGTACCGGCCTGACACTTCGGGTACCAGGCCGGTACCGGACGTCATCCGATCAGCGGGTCACGCCTGGAGGTTCGCGGTCAGCGTGATCTCGGTGCCGGTCAGCGCCTGGCTGACCGGGCAGTTGCGCTTGGCGTCCTCGGCGGCCGCCGCGAAGCCCTCGGCGTCCAGGCCGGGCACGATCGCGGTGACGGTCAGGTGGATGCCGGTGATGCCGGTGCCGGGCTGGAACGTCACCTCGGCCGAGGTGTCGACCTGCTGCGGCGGGGTGCCCGCCTGCGCCAGGCCGTGCGACAGCGCCATCGAGTAGCAGGACGAGTGAGCGGCGGCGATCAGCTCTTCGGGGCTGGTCTTGCCGTTCGCCGCCTCGGCGCGGGACGGCCAGCTCACGTCGTACGAACCGATGCCGGACGACTCCAGGGCAACGGTGCCCTTGCCCTGGAGCAGGTTGCCTTCCCAGTGAGTGGTCGCCTTGCGGGTGGTGGCCATGTCTGCAACTCCGTCTTCGACGAGGAAACCTTCGACGCCAACCTAATGGTGATCGCGGGTGCGCGGCGGATGGAGGGCAAACGAAAACGGCGAGTGCTCCATGAGCACTCGCCGTGATTCGAGAGCGGATGACGAGACTCGAACTCGCGACCCTCACCTTGGCAAGGTGATGCGCTACCAACTGCGCTACATCCGCCTGTTGCCGACAACTATAGCCCACCGTCCGACTTGGTTTCGACGGGGGGTCCCGAGCCCTCCAGCAGCCGGTCCACCTCGACCAACCGCTCTTTCGACCACCGCCACTCCCACAGCGGTCTCACCCGGTCGACGACCTCGGCGGGCAGCCACGGCGCCACCTCGTCGCGCAGCTCCCACTCGTCGAACACGTGCTCGTAGAAGCTGACCACGGACGCGTCGGACAGGAACCGCTCGGGCTGCCGGAAGCACCAGTGGGCGAAGCCGTACACGCGGCAGAGCACGTCGTGGTCGCCGTCGCGGTGCGCCTCCAGTGCGAGTTGCCACAACTCGGACAGGAACACGTGGCAGGACCAGGACTCGCGCTCGACGACGGCGCTCAGCTCGGGGAGGAGGGCGGAAGCCCTTGTGCGCCAATCGACCACGCGGCAGGAGACTACCCGTCATCGGCGCGCCCGCAGCACGGTCGGCCACCAGCTGACGCCCACCCGTGACCGGTCCGTCACCGGTTGCGAGCGGACCCGGCTGCGGCGGGCAGGCGCGCCGACTGGGCCGAACGGCCCAGTCCGTCCGTCGGTGTTCGGTATCGGGTCGCTATCACTTCGGGCCGGGACCGGCCGGCTGTGGCATCTTGACGACTGGACCACGGGCTGGGCGGGAGGTGCCGGGCGGGATGGCCGGAGATGCCGATTTCGACCGGGAACTGCTCGCCAGGGTCAGGGCGGGCGACGACGGCGCGTTCGGCGAGCTGTTCACCCGTCACGCCGACGCCGTTCGTCGGTTCGCCCTCCGGCACGTGCGTGAACACGCCGAGGCCGACGACCTGACCGCCGAGGCGTTCTTCCGGGTGCTCCAGGCGATCCGCCGGGGCAACGGCCCCACCGACCACGTCCGCACCTACCTGCTGACCGTCGCCCGCCGGGTGGCGTGGGAGTGGAGCGGACGGCGGCGGGACGTGCCGGTCGAGGACGAGGAGCTCAGCCGACGGGTCGAGCCGTTCCCGGACGTCACCGCGAACCGGCCGGAGCACGCGCTGATCTCCCGCGCGTTCACCAGCCTGCCCGAGCGGTGGCGCACGGTGCTGTGGCAGGTCGAGGTGGAGGGCGAGCGGCCGGCCGCGGTCGCGCCGAGCTTCGGCCTGAGCCCGAACGCGATGGCGGCGCTGGCCCGCCGGGCCCGCGAGGGGCTGCGGGCGGCGTACCTGCAGGCGCACCTGGCCGAGGACGTCGGGCCGCGCGCGTGCGGCTCGGTGGTCGCCAAGCTGGGCGCCTACACGGCGGGCGCCGCGCAGGGCACCGAGGGCAAGCGCATCCGCATGCACCTGCGGACCTGCTCCTCGTGCAACGCGCTGCACGCCGAGCTGGTCGAGGTGTGCTCGACGTTGCGCGCGCACGCGGGCAGCATCGCCGTGCCGGTGGCCGCGACCGCGCTGCTGGCACCGGCGGCGCTCGGGCCCGTCACGGCGGCCGGCCCGGTCGTGCTCGGCCCGGTCGCCATGGGCCCGGTCGCCGTGGGCAAGGCCGCGTGGCTCACCGGCCGGGTGAAGCTCGTGCTGGCGGCGACCGCGTCGGCCGCGGCCGTGGGGTTGTTCGGCGCGATCGCCGGGACGTTCACCGGCGCGCCCGGCCCGGCGCTGGTCCAGTCGGGCCCCGACGGCGCGCCCGGCCGGCACGTGCTGGTCCTGGGCACGACCACGGCCGTCACCGCCACCGGCACCGCGACCAGCGAGACCTCGCCGGCGCCGTCGGTCGACGCGCCGCACGTCCGGCACACCAAGGTGATGACGACGGGGCGATCGACGCCACCGGCCGCCACCTCCGCCGCCGTGCCCGTCCCGCCCGCGGTCGTGGTGCCGAGCCGCTCGTCCGCGCCGGCCCAGGAACGCGCCCTGGCGGTGGCGCCGACGACGACCACCACGTCCGATTCCCGCACGGCGCTCCTGATCACGACCACCACGACCGGCGCGCCGACGACGACCACCGGGTCGGCCAAGCCCACGGTCACGCCGACGACCGTGACGCTGCACCCGACGCCGAGCCGCCTCGAACCCGCGTAACTGCGGGTTTTCACCCACGAGGTGCAAGACTTTGCCGGTAGCGTGGACAACGCTGAGTGATCGCTCGACGTCTTGAGGAGACGGTGATGACGCGGCTGGTGCGCGGCGCTGACGGCCGGATGTGGACGGTGCGCAGTCAGATCGAGTGGCGCAACCCGTCGACGGACGAGGACTTCGAGCACGACGTGAGCGGTGGCCACGGTCCGGGCGTGCTGATGCTGGCGATCGTCATCGCCATGGGCGTCACCCTGGTCATGTGGACGCCGGCCGACGTGGTCGTGCCGTCGTGGCTGATCGTGGCGCTGGTCCTGGTGTTCCTGTTCTTCCCGGTGCGCTGGGCGGTGCGGCGGCCGTGGCTGGTGGCGGCCGAGTCGAAGAAGACCGAGGAGCTGCCGCCGGAGCGGTGGGTCGGCTCGGTGCGCGGCTTCCTGACCGTGCGCAACGAGGTGGCCAACGTGGCCCGCAAGATCGAGATGTACTCGCTGCCCGACCTGGACGGTCCGCTGCAACCGGTCGACTGATCGCGCCCGGCGGGTGACACTGGTCGGGTGCCGGAACTGCCCGAGGTCGAGGCGCTCGCCCACCACCTGCGCGAGCACGCCGTTGGACGGCGCGTGCACCGGGTGGACGTCGCGTCGTTGCAGGTGTTGAAGACGTTCACGCCGCCGTGGACCGATCTCCAGGGACGCGAGGTGACCGGCGCGGGCCGGTTCGGCAAGCACCTGGACCTCGACTGCGGCGGCCTGCACCTGGTGGTGCACCTGGCCCGGGCCGGGTGGCTGCGCTGGTCGGAGCACCTGTCGGCGGCGCCGCCCAAGCCGGGCCGCGGGCCGTTGGCGCTGCGCCTGCACCTGGGTCCGCCGGGCGAGGGGCCGGGGTTCGACCTCACCGAGGCGGGCACGAAGAAGGGCCTGGCCGCGTGGGTGGTGCACGACCCGGCGGACGTGCCGGGCGTCGCGCGGCTGGGGCCGGACGCGCTGTCGGTGACGCGCACCCAGCTGGAGGACCTGTTCGCGGGTCGCACCGAGCGGCTCAAGACCGCGTTGACCGACCAGACGCTGATGGCGGGCGTCGGCAACGCCTACTCCGACGAGATCATGCACACCGCGCGGCTGTCGCCCTACGCGACGGCGGGCAAGCTGTCCGCGGAGGCGCTGGACCGGCTGCACGGTGCGTTGATCGGCGTGCTGAACGACGCGGTGGCGCGGTCCGTGGGCCAGTCCGCGGCGACCCTGAAGGGTGAGAAGCGGTCCGGGCTGAGGGTGCACGCGCGGACCGGTCTGCCGTGCCCGGTGTGCGGTGACACCGTGCGCGAGGTGTCGTTCGCGGACAAGGCTTTCCAGTACTGCCCGACGTGCCAGACCGGCGGCAAGCCGCTGGCCGACCGGCGGATGTCGCGACTGCTCAAGTGAGTCACACGGACGAGTGGCCTGCTCCGTTCGTCGGCTGATCGTGGCCGTTCGGGGAATTCCTCCGGTATCGGATCGACTACCTGGAGGAGTTATGAACCAGCGCCTCGCCGCCGCGCTGATCGGTACCGCCATGGGGATCGCGACGTTCGCCGGCTCGACCATCGCCGTCTCGGTCGCCGAGCCGGGGCCGAAGCAACCGGAGTTGCACCAGGACCAGGTCACCAAGGTGATCTGCCGCGTGCTGGAGGAACTCGACCTGCTCGAAGACCCCAACCTGGAAGACCTCGTCAAGAAGCTGGAGTGCAAGAAGAAGGACCCGACCGAGACGACGACCACCACCAAGACGAACTGACCACGGCGGGCTGACGCCGGGCGGGGGCGGTCGGCGCTGACGCGGGGTGAGCGTCGCGGCCGCGGGTGCGACCCGGGTGATCGGGTCGCACCCACTCTCCGTGATCACAAGACCTCTTGATCACCCGATTGGGTAAGCGCTGTGCCACGGTTGCCGCCAATTCATCGGATGAACGCGTCTCGGCTCGGCGATCCCCTTGCCTATACCGCCCCCACGGAACAGCATGGACGCCGTGCGGGACCTCCTCACCGAGCGGGCTGTGCTCGGACTCATCGCGACCTTGGCCGTGCTCGGCTTGTTCGTGATGCTGTGCCGTGCCCGCCGCGTCAGCACGTCGGTCGAGGACGCCGTGATGGACATGCTGCACCGCATGTCCAAGGCGTCGGCCGACCTGCGCGAGGGCTTGACCGAGGACGCGGCGAACAAGGCGACGCCCCACCTGCGGGAGATGCTGCGGTGCGTCGCGGTCGGCATCACCGACCACGAGGGCACGCTGCTGTCGTGGGACGGCGGCGCCAACGACCACTACGAGTTCCTGCGCACCTACATCGAGCGCGCGATCGGCGAGGGCCACAAGGAGCACGTCGAGCACCGCAAGCTGGAGTGCGAGCTGCCCGGCCCGTGCTCGCTGCACAGCGCGGTGATCGTGCCGCTGGTGGTGGAGAACGACGTTGCCGGCACGTTGATCGTGGTCAGCGGGGTGGCGAACAAGCGGCAGATCCGGATGGCCGAGGAGACCGCGCGGTTCGTCTCCACGCAGCTGGAGCTGGAGGTGCTGCAGAAGTCGCGGCAGGCGTTGGCGCAGGCCGAGGTCAAGGCGCTGAGGGCGCAGATCTCGCCGCACTTCGTCTACAACGCGCTGAACACGATCTCCTCGCTGATCCGCACCGACCCGGCGCACGCGCGGGAGCTGTTGCAGGAGTTCGCCGAGTTCACCCGCTACTCGTTCCGCACCGAGGGCTTCTTCACCACGCTGGCCGACGAGCTGACCAACATCCACCGCTACCTGACCATCGAGCAGGCGCGGTACGGGCCGAGGCTGAACGTGCGGTTGAAGATCGCGCCCGAGGTGTTGCAGGTCGTGCTGCCGTTCCTGGTGCTCCAGCCGCTGGTGGAGAACGCGGTGCGGCACGGCCTGGCGCGCAAGCCCGGCGGCGGGCTGCTGACGATCATCGCCGAGGACAACGGCGCGGAAGCGCTGATCTCGGTCGAGGACGACGGCGTCGGCATGGACCCGGACCGCCTGTTCGAGGACTTGAAGGACGCCCACCAGACCGGGGCGCACGTCGGCCTCGGCAACATCAACCACCGGATGCGGGCGGTGTTCGGCGACGACTACGCGCTGGTCGTGGAGACCGCGCCGGACGCCGGCATGAAGATCATCCTGAAGATCCCCAAGTACAGCCGGGGCGTGCAGACCAACCTGCCGCTGGTGCCGCCGCGGCTGGAGGACACCACGGAACAACCCGTCGTCCGGGCCTGATCCGGCCGCCCGCGGCGTCGATTCGCGGACCGGTCAGGCCGCGGCGATCGCCAGGACCGTGACCATCATGACCGCGCACACGCCCCACGAGATCCACATCCAGTAGACGTGCATGGCGGTCGGGCCGTCGGCGTTCTTGCGCCCGCGGTCGTCCCACCACTCGACGTAGCGTTCGAGCCACCGGATCGGGTTGAACGTCACCGGTCGATGCTAGCCCTGCTCGCCGTGCTTCCCACCCACACCGGACCGGCGGCCACACGTAAGGTCGGGGGCATGAGCGTGACGGACAAGATCGCGGCCCGGCTGCCCCGGATCGTCAGCGAGCGGACCGAGCGCGGACCCGTGGTGGCCGCCGTCCGCCTGCACGGCGTGATCACGCCGACGCCGACGCCGATGGCCCGCAACACCATCAACATGCAGACCGTGGAGAGCGCGCTGACCCGCGCGTTCGAGCACGACCGGCTGGTCGCGGTCGCCCTGCTGATCAACTCGCCCGGCGGCGCGCCCACGCAGTCCGCGCTGGTCGCCGAGCGCATCCGGGAGCTGGCCGCCAAGAAGAAGGTGCCCGTCCTGGCGTTCTGCGAGGACCTGGCGGCCTCCGGCGGCTACTGGTTGGCCTGCGCGGGCGACGAGGTCTACGCGCACGGCACGTCCCTGGTGGGCTCGATCGGCGTGGTCAGCGCCGGGTTCGGCCTCAACGGCCTGATCGAGCGCTACGGCGTCGAGCGGCGGGTGCACACCGCGGGCGAGGCCAAGGTGCGCCTGGACCCGTTCAGCCCGGAGAAGCCCGAGGACGTCGAGTGGCTCAAAAGTCTTCAGGCGCAGCTGCACGAGCAGTTCGTCGACTGGGTCAAGGAGCGCCGCGGCGCGAAGCTGACGGCGTCGGACGACGAGTTGTTCAACGGCGAGGTGTGGACCGGGGCGAAGGCGGCCGAGCTGGGCCTGGTCGACGGCGTCGGCACGTTGCGCGGCGTCGTGGCCAAGCGCTACCCGGACGCCGACATCGCGATCGCCGAGCCGCGCCGCCCCCTGCTGGCCCGCCTCGGACTGGCCGGCACGACCACTCGATCGGGCGACTTCCTGGTGGAGGGGTTGGCGGCCCTGGAAGAGCGGGCGCGCTGGTCGCGATTCGGCTTGTGAGGTCACGGCCTCGCGGCCGTCCGGCAACCGGCGTAGACAGCGACCCCACCGGGTCGGCAAGATGCGCGGCACAGTGAGCACCCCAGTGAAGCCAACCACAGTGAACACTCGCGCGGACAGCACCGGCCTCCTCGTCCTGGCGGTGGACGACGAGGCACCCGGTCTGAGCGAGATCAAGTACCTGCTCGAGAGCAGCCCGCACATCCGACGCGTGCTCACGGCCTTCGACGCGGCCGAGGCACTGCGCATCCTCCGGGGTGACTACGACGTCGAGGTGATGGACCGCACGAAGGCGGGGCTGCCGCCGGTCGACGCCGTGTTCGCCGACATCAACATGCCCGGCCTGAGCGGCACGGACCTGGCGCGGGTGCTCGGCGCGTTCCGCGCGCCCCCGGCGTTGGTGTTCGTCACCGGGGTCGAGCACTCGGAGGCGGTGGTGGCGTTCGAGGTGGGCGCGCTGGACTTCGTGACCAAGCCGATCAACTCCGACCGGATCAACAAGGCGATCTCGCGGGTCGTCGAACGGGTCGCCTCGACACCGGCGGTCACGCCCGAGCCCAGCGCGGCGGAACCGCAGGACGACGAGGTGATCCCGGTCGAGCTGGGTGGCACGATCAAGCTCGTGCCCCGGGCCACCGTCCGCTACGTCGAAGCGCAGGGCGACTACGCGCGCCTGCACACCAACGACGGCGCGAGCCACCTGGTGCGCATCCCGTTGGCGCAGCTGGAGGAGCGCTGGGAGAACGCCGGGTTCGTGCGCATCCACCGCTCCTTCCTGGTGGCGCTGCCGCTGGTGACCGAGCTGCGGATGACGTCGAACGGGTACGCGGTGGTGATCGGTTCGGGTGACGGCGCGAAGGAGCTGCCGGTCAGCCGGCGGCACACGCGTGAGCTGAAGGAGCGGATCGTGCGTCCCCCCAAGAGCAGTTGGGGATGACCAAGCACTCCGGCCCCCCAGGCCAACCGGACCAGCCGCAGCCGGCCGAACGCGATGCCTGGCTGTCGGTCTCGGCGCGCAAGAACCGCCGCCGGCGGGTGGTGCTGGCGGACCCGCGCGGGCGCGGGCGGGTGCTGCGCACGATCATCGAGCTGGAGGAGCAGACCAGCGTCGGCGAGAAGCTGATCCGCGACCTCATCCGGACCCAGCTGCGCACCGGGCTGGTGCTGGGCGGCGGCACGTTGCTGCTGCTGGCGCTGCTGCCGCTGGTGTTCTACCTGCTGCCGTGGTTGGCGGAGGTGCAGCTGGTGGGCGTGCGGCTGCCGTGGCTGCTGCTGGGCCTGCTGCCGTTCCCGCTCTGCTACGGCGTGGGCTACGCCTACCGAAGACTCGCCGAGAGGCATGAGCACGACTTCGTGAGCTCGGTGGACCGGTGATCGACAACCCCTGGAGCCTCGTGCTCGTCGGCGTGATGGCGGCGCTGACGTTCCTGTTGGGCTACGTGGGTTCCCGCCGGGCCAACACGACACCCGACTTCCTGGTTGCCCGCCGCGCCATCCCGGCCACCCGCAACGCCGCCGCCATCTCCGGCGAGTACCTGTCCGCCGCGTCGTTCCTGGGCGTGGCGGGGCTCGTGCTCAAGGACGGCATCGACGCGCTGTGGTACCCGATCGGCTTCACCGCGGGGTACCTGGCGATGATGCTGTTCGTGGCGGCCCCGCTGCGGCGGTCCGGCGCGTACACGTTGCCGGACTTCGCCGAGGCGCGGCTGGGCCCGTCGAACCTGCGGAAGTTCTGCACGTTCTTCGTGATCTGCATCGGCGTGCTGTACCTGGTGCCGCAGTTGCAGTCGGCCGGGTTGACGCTGAACACGATCACCGGCCTGCCCGCGTGGCTGGGCGGCGCGGTGGTGACGGTGATCGTGGTGGTGAACGTCCTGGGCGGCGGGATGCGCGCGATCACGCTGGTGCAGGCGTTCCAGTACTGGGGCAAGCTGTTCGCGATCGCCGCGCCGACGTTCGTGCTGTTCGCGGTGTTCCTGACCGGGCCGGGCAACGGGGCGCAGCCGGTGGACGACTCGGGCGTGCTGCGGTTCCCGGAGAACGTCGAGGTGACCACGGTCGACCCGGTGCGGGTGCGCGTCGACGTGCCGATCGACCTGTCCGCGACCGGGCAGGTGAACGGGGGGCCCGCGGACGGCCCGGTGTACTGGACGCCCGGCCTGCACGAGGTGGGCGCGGACACCGAGCTGCGGTTCACCGCGGGGTCGCCGGTGCCGGTGGTCGAGGGTTCGCCGACGTCCAACCACGACTGGCTGCGGCCCCAGACCGAGGGCCTGTCGGGGCTGTTCGAGACCTACTCGCTGATCTTCGCGACGTTCCTGGGCACGATGGGGCTGCCGCACGTGCTGGTGCGGTTCTACACCAACCCGGACGGGCGGGCGGCGCGGCGCACGGCCCTGCACGTGCTGTACCTGCTGGGGTTGTTCTACCTCTTCCCGACCGTGCTGGGGGTGATCTCGCGCCAGTACCTGCCGCAGTTGCTGGTGACGGGCAAGACGGACGCGGCGGTCCTGCTGCTGCCGACCACCATGCAGCCGAACGTGCTGGGCCAGGTGTTGGGCGCGATCGTGGCGGCGGGCGCGTTCGCGGCGTTCCTGTCCACGTCGTCGGGGCTGCTGGTGTCGGTGGCCGGGGTGGTGTCGACCGACATCCTGCCGGGCAAGGTGCGCGACTTCCGGTGGGCGACGGTGCTGACCGGCGCGGTGGCGATCGGGTTGGCGCTGCTGCTGCCGCGGGCGGACGCGTCGTTGACGGTGGCGATGTCGTTCGCATTGGCCGCGTCGACGTTCTGCCCGTTGTTGTTGTTGGGCATCTGGTGGCGCGGGCTGACGTGGGTCGGCGCGATGGCCGGGCTGGTCGTGGGCGGCGGGCTGGTGATCGGCGCGCAGGTGGTGACGGTGGTGAGCTCGTACACCGGGCGGTGGGCGCCGTCGGTGTTCTCCCAGCCGGCGCTGGTGACGGTGCCGGTGGCGTTCCTGACCATGGTGATGATCAGCAAGCTGACCTCGCGCCGCAGACCCGACGACGTGAACCAGATCCTGCTGCGGCTGCACGCGCCGGACCCGCTGGGGTTCATGCGCGACCGGGACGTGCAGCGGTTCGGCACGGCCGAGGAGAAGGCGCGGGTGGCGGACCGCAAGTACCGCGAGGGCGGACTGTGAAATGGCTCACGCCGATGTTTGGGCACCGGTAGGCGGGCTACGCCCTCTCTCGAGGCCCGTCTCCGCGCATCACCCCGGTGATGACCTGCGCGGTACCCGTTCAGCCGTGCGTGTCGGTTGCCGAGAGTGGAGATAGGTCTCGATCGGGTGAAGATAACGACACCGATCTGGTTACCGGTGATTTCGATCACCCGAGTGGCACTTCGTCTCAGCAGTACTACCGCTCATCGCATCACTCGACAGTTGAGCGCACGGTCACACGAAAGGTCTTTCAGGCGTGAGCCAGGTCTCCCTACGGTGCACGGCGTATCAGGAACGCACCAGGAGGACTTACGTGCCGTTCACACCGTCGTCAAGTACGCGAGGAGGGGACTGTGAGCACGTCTGAGCAGCACACCCCAGCCGACGCCCAGGGCAATCACAACTGGGTGGATGTGCAGAACAGCCCCGACTTCCGCGAGCTTCGCAAGCGGCTGCGCAACTTCGTCTTCCCCATGGCCGGTCTGTTCCTGGCCTGGTACCTGCTGTACGTCCTGCTCGCCGACTACGCCCACGGGTTCATGTCGACGAAGCTCTTCGGCAGCAACATCAACGTGGGCCTGATCCTCGGCCTGCTCCAGTTCGTGTCGACGTTCGCCATCACCACGCTGTACGTGCGGCACGCGAACAAGAACCTCGACCCCAAGGCGGAGAAGCTCCGCAACGAGCTCGAAGGGGGTCAAGCGTGAACGGCAGCGCCCTGCTCAACATCGCCATCTTCGGCGTCTTCGTCGCGGCAACCCTGGTCGTCGTCATCCGGGCCAGCCGCAACACCAAGACGGCCGCCGACTACCTGGCCGCCGGTCGCGCGTTCACCGGCCCGCAGAACGGCGTCGCCATCGCGGGCGACTACCTGTCGGCCGCGTCGTTCCTCGGCATCGCGGGCGCCATCGCGCTCAACGGCTACGACGGCTTCCTGTACTCCATCGGCTTCCTCGTCGCGTGGCTCGTCGCGCTGCTGCTGGTCGCCGAGCTGCTGCGCAACACCGGCAAGTACACGATGGGCGACGTGCTGAGCTTCCGCATGAAGCAGCGCCCGGTGCGCGCGGCGGCGGCCACGTCGACCATGGCGGTGTCGTTCTTCTACCTGCTGGCCCAGATGGCGGGCGCGGGCGGCCTGGTCGCCCTGCTGCTCGGCATCACCGGCAAGTTCGGCCAGGCCATCGTGATCGCGGTGGTCGGCGCCCTGATGATCGCCTACGTGCTCATCGGCGGCATGAAGGGCACCACCTGGGTGCAGATCATCAAGGCCGTGCTGCTGATCATCGGCGCCGGCGTGATGACGGTGTGGGTGCTGGCCAAGTTCGGCCTGAACCTGTCCGGCCTGCTCGGTGCGGCCGTCGAGAACGCGCCGAAGGCGGGCGAGAAGCTGCTCGGTCCCGGCCTGCAGTACGGCGCGACCGGCACTTCGAAGCTGGACTTCCTGTCGCTGGCGCTCGCGCTGGTGCTCGGCACGGCCGGCCTGCCGCACATCCTGATGCGCTTCTACACCGTGCCGACCGCCAAGGAGGCCCGCCGCTCGGTGGTCTGGGCGATCTGGCTGATCGGCCTGTTCTACCTGTTCACCCTGGTCCTGGGCTACGGCGCGGCGGCCCTGGTGGGTCCGGACAAGATCCGGGCGGCACCGGGTGGGGCGAACTCGGCGGCTCCGCTGCTCGCCGAGGCGCTCGGCGGCCCGCTGCTGCTGGGCCTGATCGCGGCGGTCGCGTTCGCCACGATCCTCGCCGTGGTGGCCGGTTTGACGATCACCGCGTCGGCGTCGTTCGCGCACGACATCTACGCCAACATCATCAAGAAGGGTGAGGCGGAGGACAAGGACGCCGAGGTGAAGGTCGCGCGGCGCACCGCCATCGTGATCGGCATCGTGTCGATCCTCGGCGGCATCGCGGCCAACGGCCAGAACATCGCGTTCCTGGTGGCGCTGGCGTTCGCGGTGGCGGCTTCGGCGAACCTGCCGACGATCCTCTACTCGCTGTTCTGGAAGCGGTTCAACACCTCCGGCGCGCTGTGGAGCATCTACGGCGGTCTCGCGGTGACGATCACGCTGATCGTGCTTTCGCCGGCGGTGTCGGGCAAGGCGACGTCGATGTTCAAGAACGTCGACTTCGCGTTGTTCCCGCTGTCCAACCCCGGCATCGTGTCGATCCCGGTGGCGTTCCTGCTGGGTTACCTCGGCACCGTGTTGTCGAAGGAAGACAACAAGGAGAAGTACGCGGAGATGGAGGTGCGGGCGCTCACGGGCGTCGGCGCCGAGAAGGCGACCGCGCACTAGTCCGTCGCGGTCGGTCCTGCGAACACCACGCCGGCCGTCACCCCATCGAGGGCAGTTGTCCTCCCGGGTGGCGGCCGGCGTGCGCCTTATCCCCGGTTTATGACCCCCATGGCAGCATGGACCCGTGACCGTTCCCAGCGTTGAGGTGTCCGAGGTGCCGGCGGAACTGCCGGAGGGCAAGGTGCTGCTCGACGTCCGCGAGGCGGACGAGTGGGCGGCGGGTCATGCCCCGGGCGCTGTGCACATCCCGATGAGCGAGCTGGCGGGTCGGCTCGACGACCTGCCCGGCGACTCCGAGTTCTACGTCGTGTGCCGGGCCGGCGGCCGGTCCGCGCGGGTCACGCAGTACCTGAACGCCAACGGCTGGGACGCGACCAACGTCGACGGCGGCATGCAGGTGTGGGCCGCGGCCGGTCGTCCGCTGGTCGGTGAGGTCGACGGCGCGGAGCCCGAGGTCATCTGACATGGCACTGCGACCGCTGCGGGTGGACTGGGTGGCGAACCCGCCACCCGGCGCCTACCCGCACCGTCGCCGGGGTGCGCCGCGGGCCTACACGGGACCGCCGTCGTACCCGGTGCCACCGCGCTGGGGCTTCCCGCTGCTGGCGTGGCGCTGGCCCACGTCCGTGGCCACCGACGACCACCGGCCCGCCGACACGGTCGACCAGGCGCAGCGGGCGGCGCGGACCGCGTCCCACGCCCTGGGGCTGGCCGCGTTGACGGCGGTGTGGGCGGCGGGCAGTGAGACGTGGCGTTACGTGTTGCTGCTGCTCAGCCGGTACGGCGCGATGTCGGGGACCACGGTCGGCGTGTCGGACGCGATGGTCGTGGCGTCGTCGGTGGTGATGCTGGTGGCCTCCGCGGTCGCCGTGGTGTTCACCCTGCTGTGGCTGCGCCGGGCCAGGAACGCGGCCGCGCGCGATGCGGGCTACGGCCCGTCGAGGTCGGACAACGAGGTGGTGATCGGCCTCGTCGTGCCCGGCGTGAACCTGGTCGTGCCCGGCTCGGTCCTGGCCGAGCTGGAGCACGCGGCCCTCCGCCAACCCGCCACCAGCCGCCCGAACCCCTCCACCCTGATCCGGTGGTGGTGGGGCCTGTGGGCGTGCACGTGCCTGTTCACCGCGTTCACCCTGGCCTGGGGCTTCCGCTCCAGCACCCAGGCCCTGGCGGACGGCGTCCTGCTCCACGCCATCACCGACCTCCTGGCCGCCGCCGTGGCGACCGTGACGGCGCTCGTGGTCCGCCACATCACCGTCCTCCTGCTGCCGGTGGACGCAGCCACCATCCGCCGGATGCGGGTGGTGGACGTCAAGGACGCCCCGACCCCCACCCTGCGCCCGACCCGCGCCTCAGGCTCCCCCCGCTGACCCCGGCTCCACCCTGCTTCGCCCACCGACCTGCCCGCCCGCGCTGACCTGGCTGCCCTCCCGCGCCTGCCTGCGCCGACCCGCTGCCTGTGCTGGCCTGCCTGCGCCCACCCGCCCACTCGCGCGCGCCTGCGCCTGCCCGCCTGGGCCTGCCCGCCCGCGCGCCTGCCTGCGCCGACCCCTCTACCTGCGCTGCCGCTGACCTGCGCCTGCCGGCTGCGCCCGCGCCTGCCCAGCTGCCCGCGCCCGCCTGCCCGCCTGCGCGCGCCTGCCCGCGCCGACCCGCCCGCGCCTGCCGGCTTGCGCCGACCCCTCTGCCTGCACTGCCGCTGACCTGCGCCTGCCTGCGCCGCCGTGTCCGCTCCCCGCAGGGTCTGCCGTCCGCCGCCGCGCCTCGGCCCGAGGAGTCGCTCGGCTGTGTCGGCCCTCCCCGAGTCGCAGCCCGGTCCCACTCCGCCGATCCCGCCCACCGGTCCCGCCTCGCCAAGCTCGCCCTGCCATGGCTGCCCGTGACTGCCGCGTGCTGGTCGTGCGGGTCGTCACCGGTCGGTCAGCACTCGCTCGGCGAGGAAGTCCTCCCAGGTCCGACGGCCGAGTGCGGCACCCTCGCGTGACAGGTTCTCGCCCGCGCGGTAGGCCCGTCCCGCCTGACCAGGCATCCGCACGGGCAGCGTGACCCGGCGCTTGCCCCGAGCCCCCAAGTACCCGCGCACCAACTCGCCCATCCCGTACACCTCCGGGCCGGCCAGGTCCGGCACGCGGCCCGCCGGCGAGCCGACCACCAGCTCCACCAAGCGCTCGGCCACGTCACGCGCGTCGACCGGCTCGAAGCGCAACCCACCGGGGATCGGCACGACCGGCAGCTTCGCCATCTTCGCCACCACCGCCAGCGCCAAGTCGTGGAACTGGGCCGCGCGCAGCGTCGTCCACGGCAGGCCCGACTCGGCCACTGCCCGTTCCGCCCCGAGCTTCGCCCTGAACCACCCCAGCGGGACGCGGTCGGCGCCGATTGCCGAGATGTAGACAATATTCCGTACACCGTCGACCTTCGCCGCCGCGCGCACCAGTCGAGCGGTCGCCTCCGCGTCACCCTTCGGGCCGCCGGCCAGGTGGAGCACGACCTCCGCACCGTCCACCGCGGCCTCGACGCCCTCACCGGTGAGCAGATCGCCGGTCACGTGCTCGACCCCGTCCCCCGGCCCGCCGCCGCGGCGGCTGAGCACCCGGATCGTGAAACCGGCGTCCGACAGCAGCGGCAGCACGAGGCGGCCCAGGGTGCCGGTACCGCCGGTGACCAGGATGGATGTCATCGTTCCTCCGAACGTGTCGTGTGGGTCTACCGCTACGACCCGCGGCGGAGAAGGGATGTGACACGGTGGCCGACCGCGATCTGCCGACCGAGCGCTTCGAGGAGCACCGGCCCCGCCTGCGCGCGGTGGCCTACCGGATGCTCGGCTCGGTGACCGAGGCCGACGACGCCGTGCAGGACACCTGGCTCCGGTTCCACCGCGCCGACACCGACGAGGTCGAGAACCCGGCCGCGTGGCTGACCACCGTCGTCGCCCGCGTCTGCCTGAACGTCCTGCGCTCACGCGAGCACCGGCGCGAGGAGCCGTTCGACGTCCACGTGCCCGACCCGGTCGTCGGCTACGACGACGGCACCGACCCCGAGCACGAAGCGGTGCTCGCCGACTCGGTCGGTCTCGCGCTGATGGTCGTCCTCGACACCCTGACGCCCGCCGAACGCCTCGCCTTCGTGCTGCACGACCTGTTCGCCGTCCCGTTCGACGAGATCGCCGCGTTGATCGACAAGTCCACCGCCGCGACCAGGCAACTCGCCAGCCGTGCCCGTCGCCGCGTACGAGGTCAGGCGCCGACCCCGGACCCCGACCCGACCCTCCAGCGCGACGTCGTCAACGCGTTCTTCGCCGCCGCCCGCGACGGTGACCTGGACGCCCTGGTCGCCGTCCTCGACCCGGACGTCGTGCTCCGCTCGGACGCGGGCGCGGGTTCACGCTTCACCGCCACCTTCACCGGCGCGCGCACGGTGGCCGGCCAGGCGGTCACCTTCGGCCGACTGTCCCCGTTCGCCCGCCCGGCCCTGGTCAACGGCGCGGCCGGGGTCGTCGTCGTGGCCAACGGACGGCCGCTGTCGGTCATGGCGTTCACCGTCACGGGCGGGCGGATCGTCGCCATCGACGTCCTGGCCGATCCCGAACGCCTCCAGCAAGTCCTCGTACTCCCAGACCAGCGCGAGGGGGACGCGCCGGCCGTACCGGTCGAGGGCTGATTCGGCGGACGCGTGCCGGCCGATGAACGTGCGGCCGGTGTCGGGATCGCGCCGGTAGACGATCGCGTCCGTCGTCTCGTCCTCGACGATCTCCATGCCCCACGCGAAGATCCGGTTGCGGTCGGCCGCGTCCACCAGGCTGAAAAGGTTCGCTTCCACAGCGCCGACTGTGCGGCCGGGAGATCCGCCCGATGCGGTGAAGCGCGCCGGGAATCCCGCATCCGCGCATCCCGCCGGATCATGCTGCCCTGTGCCCACCCCGCCACCGTTCCGCCGCCGTCGGCTGGGTCGCAAGCTCGCCCGGATGCGGACCCAGGCCAAGATGACCCTCGACGAGGCAGCAAGGGCCCTCTACCGCACCAAGTCCACCCTCCACAGACTGGAGAAGGGCGAGACCATCCTCGACGTCCACCTCGCCAAGTCGATGATGGACCTCTACGACCAGTACGACCCAGACCTCCTCGACCAGGCACTACGCGCCCGCGAGCCCGGCTGGTGGACCACCTACGGCATCGAGAACCAGGGCTACATCGACGTCGAGACCGAAGCCACCGATGTGCGCGACCTGTCGCCGTTGATCGTTCCGGGCCTGCTCCAGACTGCCGGCTACATGCGCGCGATGTTCGAGGCGCACCGGCTGAAGCGCACCAAGCGGTGGCTGGAGAACGACATTCGTGTGCGCCAGATCCGGCAGCGGCGACTGACCGACCCGGACGACCCGTTGCGCCTGCACGCGATCATCGAGGAGGCCGCGCTCCGCAAAGTGGTCGGCAGCCGTGAGGTCATGCGGGAGCAGTTGGTGCACCTGCTCGACATGGCGCGGCGGCCCAACGTGACGATCCAGGTGGTGTCGAACGGTCAAGGCGTGGTCGACGGCATGACGACGGCGTTCACCCTGCTGGGCTTCTCCGGGCCGGACGAACCGGAGGTCCTGTACATCGAGTACCTGACCGGAGCGCTGCACATCGAGCAGGAGAGGGAACTGCGGGAGGCTAGACTGACGTTCGGTTTCGTGGCCTCCCGGGCGTTGAGCCCGGAGGATTCAATGGCCTTGATCGAACGGGTTCTGGCCGAGTGAAGGAGGCGGTGACCGTGTCCACAGTGGACCTCTCCGGTGTGACGTGGCGCAAGAGCAGCCGGAGCAACGGCGCGAGCAACGCCAACTGCGTGGAGGTGGCGTGCGCGGGACCGGTGGTGGCCGTTCGGGACTCGAAGAACCCTGACGCCGCAACGCTCGCGTTCCCCGCTGTTCAGTGGTCGTTCTTCCGCCGGCACTTGGGCTCCTGACCGACCGCGTGCCACCGTGGCCTCATGCGGGCACTTGCGGCGGCACTGGTCCTGACCCTGCTGACGTCCGGCGTGGCGGGCGCGGGCGGTGGTAGGAAGTTCGACCTCCAGGCGCACCGGGGCGGCATCGGGCTGACGGTCGAGAGCACGTTGGCGGCGTTCGGCAAGGCGTTGGAACTGGGCGTCACGACCCTCGAACTGGACGTCCAGATCACCAAGGACGGCCGCGAAGTCGTCACCCACGACCGCAGGACGAACCCGGCGAAGTGCGTCGACACCGCCCCCGCCGTCCCCGGCGACCCGGCCTTCCCGTACGCGGGCAAGTACGTGAAGGACCTGACGTTCGCGCAGGTCCGCACCCTGGACTGCGGTTCGCGGCGCTGGTCGCAGTACCCGGACCAGGAGCTGTCGCCGGGCGCGCGGATGCCGACGCTGGCCGAGGTCTTCGCACTGGCCCGCCGCTACCGCGCGTTCGGCGTCAAGTTCAACATCGAGACCAAGGTCGAGGCCGCCGCACCGCACGAGACCGCGCCGCGCGAGCAGTTCGTGGAGGTCACCGCCCGCGAGATCCGCAAGTCCGGCTTCCACCGCAACGTCACCATCCAGTCGTTCGACTGGGGCACGCTGATGCTGTGGCGCAAGGCCGAGCCGCGCCTCCCGCTGGTCGCCCTGACCCAGCCCGAGTTCCTGCGCCCCGGCTCGCCGTGGACGGGTGGCCTCGACCTGGCCGACTTCGGCGGCAGCGTGGTCAAGGCGGTGAAGAGCTTCGGCGCGTCCGCCCTCTCGCCGGTCCACGGCAACCCGCAGAACGGCAAGGTCGGCGACCCGAACTACGTCCCGTTCACGACGAAAGCCCTGGTGGACGAGGCGCACGCGCACGGCCTGAAGGTCGTCCCGTGGACGGTCAACGACCCGGCCACCATGCACAAGCTGATCGACGACGGCGTGGACGGCATCATCACCGACTACCCGGACCGGCTGCGCACGGTGATGGCCGAACGCGGGTTCAAGCTGCCGAAGAAGTACAAGATCAAGCGCTAGCGGGGTCGCGCCGTCCACCGTACGGCGCGTCGCCGGTGCCATCATCACCGAATGGCTTTGCGCCCACGTGGTCAGCGCCTGACGCTCGTCGTCCTGGCGGCACTCGCCGTCGTGGGCGCGGTGCTGGCCGTGGTCCTCAAGCTCACCACGGCCGCGTGGCTGGCGGGTGTCGCGGCGCTGGTGGCGGGCGCGGGGGCGTGGTGGACGCGCCAGCGCGACCAGCGGGCCGCCGACCGGGGTGTGGTGCGGCGGGCGTTGACCGGTGAGCTGCTGGTCGCGGACGCCGACCTGCGCGTGCTGCGGGCGCACCCGGCGGTGGTGGACGTGCCGTACCTGCCCCGCCCGGCCAAGGAGGCCGAGGTCGCCGGGCACCTGCGGGAAGGCAGGCCGGTGGTGCTGGTCGGGCCGTCGATGGTCGGCAAGACGCGACTGGCCGCGCAGGTGGTGAAGGACCTCCACCCCGACCGACCGATCCTCATCCCGGACAGCGCCACCGCGCTGGTGGAGCTGGACAAGGCGAACATCGCGCCGACCGACCACGTGGTCTGGCTGGACGACCTCGACCGGTTCCTCACCGCGGGCCTCACCCCCGGTCTCATCCGGCGCCTGGCCGCCGCCAACACCGTGATCGCCACCCTGCGCGCCAAGGAGTGGGACCGCCTCCAGCCGACGGACCGCATCCGACCACCGGAGTGGGACGTCCTCCAGGTCTTCCAGCGCGTCACGCTCGACCGCGACCGGGACCGCCCCGACGAGGACGCGCTGGCCGAGGCCGTCCCCGACCCCACCGACCGCGACCGCATCGAGCGGATCGGCATCGGCGAGTACGTGGGCGCCGCCCACCACATCCGAGAACGCATCGAGCTGGGCCGTGACGCCAGCCCGGTCGGGTTCGCCCTGGTCATGGGCGCGGTCGACTGGCACCGCACCGGCCTCACCCGCCCCGTGCCCGCGGACGTGCTCACGAGGCTCGCCGCGCTGCACCTCGACGCCCGCCTGCGCGCGAGACTCGCGGACGAGGAGGCCGAGGCCCTGGCGTGGGCCACCCGCGAGATCAACCCGAGGGTGTCGCTGCTGGAACCGGCCGACGGCGGCTACACCGTCTACGACTACGCGTTGGACCAGCTCGCGGACCGCGAGATCCCACCGGACGCGTGGCAGGTCGCGATCGCCGAAGCCGACACCGAGGAGCTGGTGAGCATCGGCTACCACTCCTACGTCGTGCACCGCCTGAGCACCATCGGCGAACAGGCGTGGCGGCGGGCGGCGGACGCGGGTTCGCTGCCCGGGATGACGAACCTCGGCAGCCTGCGCTTCGTCCTCGGTGACCTGGACGACGCGGAATCGTGGTCGGGACGGGCCGCGGCGGCCGGCGACCCGACCGCCATGATCACGTTGGCGGCGGTGGCCGAGCGACGCGGCGACCTCCCGACGGCGGACTCCTGGCTCCGGTCGGCCGCCGAGGCGGGCAGCGGCGAGGCGATGCTCAAACTCGGCCTGTTCCTGCTGCGGACCTCCGACCTGGAGTCGGCGCTGGAGTGGGTCCGCCGGGCGGCGGAAGCCGGCGACATCCGGGGGATGCGGGCGTGGGCCGCCTTCCTCCAGAGCAACGACGAGCCCGTCGAGGCCGAGCAGTGGATCCGCCGAGCCGTCGACACCGGGGACGCGGCGGCGATGAACCAGCTCGGGCTCTTCCTCACCGAGCACCCCGGTGACGAAGAGCCGGTCGTCTGGTTCTACCTGGCGGCCGAGGCCGGGTCGATCGACGGCATGGCGAACTTCGCCGCCCTCGTCGCCGACGAGCGGCCCGACGTCGCCGAGCAGCACTACCGCCGCGCCGCTGCGGCCGGGCACAGGACGGCGATGTACGAGCTGGGGGTGCTGCTCTACCGGCGGGGCGACCACGGGGAAGCGGACGTGTGGCTGAGGCGGTGGCGGGACGCGCCTAGGGACGACGAGCCGTGAGCGGCAGGTCGTGGAGGCCTCGGATGACGAACTCGGCGCGGCGGCGGGGGTCGGCGGCCAGTTCGGCGTTCGGCAGCTTGCGGGCCAGGGAGGACAGGGCGGCCTGGACCTCGATGCGGGCCAGCGGCGCGCCCAGGCAGTAGTGGATGCCCATGCCGAACCCGAGGTGCGGGTTGGGGTTGCGGCCGATGTCGAAGGTGTCCGGGTCGGTGAAGACCTCGGGGTCACGGGCCGCCGCACCCAGCAGCGCGGCGATCTTCCGACCCGGCTCGACCCGGTAGCCGGCGATGGTGACGGGCTCGGTGGCGGTGCGTTCGAACAGCTGCAACGGCGAGTCGTAGCGGATCAGCTCCTCCACCGCGGTCGGCAGCAGAGCGTGGTCGGCCACCAGCCGGCGCCACTCGTCCGGGTGTTTCATCAGTGCTTGGACGCCGTTGCCGATGACGTTGACGGTGGCCTCGTGGCCCGCCATGAGCAGCAGCACGGCGGTCGCCACCAGCTCGTCCTCGGTCAGCTTCGCCCCGTCGGTGTCGGTCACCGCCACCAGGTCGGACACCAGGTCGTCACCGGGCGACCGCCGCCGCAGCGCGATCAGCTCCCGCAGGTACGCGACGAACTCGGTGGCCGCGTCCTCGGCCGCCGCGCGCTTGTCCTCGGCCAGGTCGAACTCGTACATCTTCACGATCGCGTTCGACCACGGCTGGAGCAGCGCGCGGTCCGACGCCGGCACGCCCAGCAGCTCGGCGATCACCTCGACCGGCAGCGGCGCGGCCAGGTGGGCCAGCAGGTCGGCCTGCCCCTCGGACCGGATCTCGGCCACCAGCCCGTCCACCAGCCGGTCGGCGAGGTCGGCGATCCACGGCCGCAACCGCTCCACGTGACCGCGGCCGAACGCGGCGGCCACCAGCCTGCGCAGCCGGCCGTGCGTGGGCGGCTCGTTCTCCAGCAGGGAGTTGCGGTGCAGCAGGTTGAACGACTCGAACCGCTCGACCGGCTTGGCGTCGGTCCAGATCCGACCCAGCGACCGGTGCCTGAGCACGGCGGACGACGCCGCGTGCGACACCGCCACCGCGACGCCCAACCCCTCGTGCCAGTGCACGCCGCCCTCCGCGCGCATCGCGGCGAACGCGGGGTACGGGTCGGCGATGAAAGCCGGGTCGTGCTGGTCGAAGGACGCCACGGTGACGGACGGTAGGTCTTGAGCGGGGCTCGCGTCCATCCGAGTGTGGTTGCGGTGTCAAACATTCAGGGAGCTGTGACGTCAGGTAGTCGGGTTGACCCGGTCCGTGTCCCACCAGGAGCATCGCTGACGTGTCGCCTGAAGTCGTCGCCCACCGCGGCGCGTCCACCCGCCGCCCCGAGCACACCCTCGCCGCCTACGAGCTGGCCCTGCGGCAGGGCGCCGACGGGTTGGAGTGCGACGTGCGGCTCACCAGGGACGGGCACCTCGTGTGCGTGCACGACCGCCGGATCGACCGCACCAGCGGCGGGAAAGGCCTGGTCAGCGCGATGACGTTGGCGCAGCTGCGCCGGCACGACTTCGGCAGCTGGCACGGCGGCGAGCCCGCCGAGGTGCTGACCCTGGACGCGCTGCTCGGGCTCGCCGCCGACCACGGCACGCGGCTGTTCGTCGAGACCAAGCACCCCGTCCGGTACGGGGCCGGGGTGGAGCGCAGGCTCGCCGAGGAGCTGGGCCGCCACCGGCTCGACGTGGTGATGATGTCGTTCTCCGTGTTCGCCGTGCACCGGTTCAAGAAGCTCAAGCCCGAGGTGCCGACGGTCCTGCTCTACGACCGGCTGTGGCCCGCGACCAAGCCCCGCTTCGCCGATTTCGCCGGCCCTGGAGTTCACCTGCTCAGGCGTCACCCGGACCGGGGAGCGGGCGTCTACGCCTGGACCGTGGACGATCCGGTCGACATCGACCTGTGCCGCGAGCGCGGCGTCCGGTTCCTCGCCACCAACAACCCGGAGGAGACGCGCCGGCACCTTGCGGATAACTTGACGCCCGACCAGCCCTGAGACCGAGGAGGCGCGGTGGCGAAGCGGACAGCCGTGAAGAACGAGCCGGCGGACGGCGTCAACCCGCGGCAGCCGTGCCCGTGCGGCTCCGGCAAGCGCTACAAGGCGTGCCACGGCGCGGCCGGCGGCGGGGCGGACCTGATCGTCTCCCGCCCGTTCGAGGGCCTGGCCGCCGAGGCCGAGCTGATCGCGCTGCGCGAGTTCGTGCCGTCGGCGACGGTGAAGCTGCCGCTCAAGGACGACTCCGGCCGCGAGGTCGTGCTGGCCACCGTGCTGCCGATGGCGGCGGCGGGCCTGGTCCGCGCGGACGGCACCGCGTTCGTCGGCCTCCAGGTGCAGACCCGGTCCGGCGACCTGAGCCGCGACCTGGCCCGCGCGGTGCACTGGGCGTTGACCGCCAAGACGGGTGACGCGCTGTCCGTCGTCGGCCCGGACGACGGTGCGAACCCCGGCCGGTTGCAGGACCTGCTGGACACCAAGGCCACGTTGAGCCCCGAGCTGCACCCCGACTTCGCGTGGTGGCTGCCGCCGGACAACGAGCCCGCCGGCGAGGTCGCCCTGTCCCTGGAGCGCGCCAACTCCGCGATCCTGCCCACCGAGCGCCTCACCGCGTCCGGCGTCGAGGCCGCCTACTGGGTCGACGCGGGCGACAAGGCGCACCTGCGCTGGGTGCGGCCCGAGCCGGAGGAGTCGTTGCTCGCGGCGCTGGCCCGGCTGTCCGTGCGCGGTGAGCTGGACCTGGGCGAGGGCTCCCGGTACGCGGGCTCGTTCCGCGCGCACGGCCTGCTCGTGCCGGTGTGGGACCTGGACCGCGAGCTGCACTCCAGCGAGTGGGCACCGGGCGCGGAAGCCCTGGGCAAGCGTTTGCAGGACGCCCTGACCAGCCTCGACGCCGAACCTCTCACCGACGCCGAGCGGCGTGCGCGCGACGGTCTGCGCGGGCGGCAGATCACCCTGCGCTGAACCTGTCCACAGGTATCCCCAGCTTTGTCCACAGGCACCTGTGGACAACTAGGAGGCGGAGTGATCCTGCGGATCAGCCCGAAGGCCGACTGGACGCGGGCCCGCGAGGACGGGGCGATCCCGCTGGACCCGGACGGTTTCGTGCACTGCTCGGACGCCGGCACGGTGCACCTGCCCGCCAACCGCCTCTACCCGAACCGGCACGACCTCGTGCTGCTGGTGATCGACCCCGACGGCCTGCCGGTGCTGTGGGAGCCGGGCGAGACCGAGGACGGCCCGTGGTTCCCGCACGTCTACGGGCCGATCCCGGCCGACGCGGTGGTCGCCGTGCACGAGTTCACGCCGGACGCCGACGGCGCGTTCCGGCCGTTGCCCGTTTTGTGACCTGAACGGCGGCAACCGGCGGACCCGTTCGGGCGTGTACACCTCGACGGCGGTCGGGAGGCCGCCGGGAGGGGGAACGAGGTGACGGCGGTCCTGCCGGTCGAGTGGGTGGATCACGGGGTCGACGCCCGGGCGGACTTCGGGGAGTTCGTCCGGACGTCGCTGCCCACGCTGCTGCGCTACGGCCACGCGTTGACCGGCAACCCGCACGACGCGGCCGACCTGGTGCAGACCGTGCTGGAGAAGCTGGGCGCGCGCTGGTCGACGTTGTTGCGCAAGGGGTTCGAGCCGCTGGCGTACGCGCGGCGGTCGATGGCGAACGCGCACATCAGCCGGTGGCGGCGGCGCAGCCGGGAGAAACTGGTGGCGGACTTCCCGGACGCGATGGCCGAGTCCGGTGTCGACCGGTTGGAGCACGAGCCGCTGTGGCAGGCCCTGCGCGGCCTGCCGCCCCGGCAGCGCGCGGTGGTCGTGCTGCGGTTCTACGAGGGCCTGTCGGAGCTGGAGATCGCGGCCACGCTCGGCATCTCGCCGGGCACGGTCAAGAGCCAGAACAGCAGGGCGATGGCCACGTTGCGCAAGAGGCTGGAGGAGGAGGGGTGACGGTGGAGCTGGACGACCGGTTGCGGGAGCTGTTCGCCGACGAGCGCCTCGACCTGCCCGCACGACCGGACGCGGCCGAGGTGATCGTGACGGGCGCCCGGCGTCGGCGGCGGGCGCGGGTCGCGGTGGCGTCGACGTTCGCGCTGACCCTGCTGGTCGGAGGCGGTGTGGTGGTGAGCGGCGTGGGCGGGAGCCTGCTCGGCGAGCCCGCCGCACCCGCGCCGTCGGTGGCGCCGCTGCCGGTGCGGCCGTCGGGTTCCCCCGTCCTGAGGTTGGGGATGCCTGCCCAGGAGGCGCGGGCCAACCCGGCGCTGACCCTGGAGCGCACCGACACGTGCGAGTTCTACTCGTTGCCCGACGTGCCGGGTGACGCCGTGGCGGTCTCACCGCGGTACGGGGTCGCACGGATCACGCGGCCCGCGACGAGCGTGACCCCGACCAGCCTCGTGGGTGTCGGGACGCCGGTCGAGGAGGTGCTGGACGACTACCCGGAGGCGGTGCGCCGGGGCGACCTGGTCACCGTCCGGTTGCCCGGCACGCCCGAGTGGCGCTACGCGTTCCCGCTGGACGACGCCGGCCAGGTGACGGCCGTGCGGCTGGAGCTGGTCGGGTCCGACTGCCCCCTGGGGGGCGGATGAAACGCCTGGTCATCGCGGCGCTGCTGCTGCTGACGGCGTGCGATCCGGCACCGCGGCCGGTCGCGGGGCCGACCGCGGTCAGCGAGACCGCCGCGGCCGACGGCGGCCGGGTGCTCGACTCGCGCGGTGTCGGGCAGGTGCGGCTGGGCCTGACCTCGGCGCAGCTGGAGGCCACCGGCGAGATCGGCGGCGACGTGACCACACCGGCGTTCTCCTGCCCCATCCGCGAGCTGAAGACCGTGCCGGGCTGGGTCGGCCTCCAGGACGGCGTCGTGGTGGAGATCCGGGTCGAGGGCGGCGCCCGCACGCCCGAAGGCCTGCGCATCGGCGACTCGCGGGACCGCATGCACGAGGTCTACCCGGACGTGCGGCAGTACCCGCACGGGTTCGTCCACGAGCTCGACCCCGAGACCCTCTACAAGTTCTTCTTCGAGAACGCGGGCGACACGCTCACCGGCATCAGCCTGGTCAAGGCCGACCAGGGCTGCCTCACCTGAGACGCCGCGACGCCCGCCACCGGCTGAGGTGACGGGCGTCGTCGGCTGTTCGGGAGCGGAGTGCCTACAGGGCGCCGCCCGCGGCCCTGGGTGCGCCGCCGTCGGCCGCGTCGCCCACGGTCTCGCGGGTCAGGAATGTCTCCACGTGGAACAGGTTGCCGTCGGCGCGGTCGATCACGGTGAGCAGCGTGCTCATCGACGCGACCTCCTCCACCTGCTCCTTGAGGAACCACTGGAGGAACTGCTCGCCGATGTAGTCGCCCTCGTCGCGGGCCGTCTTGGCCAGCGTCACGATCTGCTCGGTGACCTTCTTCTCCTGCTCCAGCGCGAGCGCGACCGGCTCCCGCGGCGCGGCGAAGTCGTTGCGCACGTCGTCCACGCCGGGAATGGCCACCGGCAGGCCGTTGTCCATCAGGTACTGCACGATCATCATGGCGTGGTTGCGCTCTTCCAACGCCTGCTTGTAGAAGTGCGACGCGAGGCGCGGCAGGTCGTTGCCGTCGAACCAGACCGCGATGGCCACGTACTGCTGCGAGGCCGTGAACTCGTTGCGCACCTGCTCCGTGAGCAGGTCGTGGAACTTCGAGGTGCGCGCGGAGGCAATTTTCTTCAAGTTGACAGCCATGCTCGAAGAATAACCGAAAGTGCGGTTTAATGCATTGCAGGTAAGGCTTACGAAGGTAAGGAAAGGGTTGCCGAAGAAAGCTTAGGCAACCCTTTCCGGCCCATTCAGACCAGCGGCGCGCGGTCGATCGGGCACGACATGCAGCGCGGCCCGCCGCGGCCGGAGCCCAGCTCGGAGCCGCTGATCCGGATCACCTCGACGCCCGCGTCCTCCAGCCGCGCGTTCGTCTCCACGTTCCGCTCGTAGGCCACCACCAGACCGGGCCCGACGGCCAGCGTGTTGTTGCCGTCGTCCCACTGCTCGCGTTCCGCGGTCACCGGGTCCAGCCCCGTGTCGATCACGCGCAGCCTCTCGATGCCCATCGCGTCGGCCGCCGCCTCCAGGAACGGGCGCCGGTCCTCGACCACGACGCCGCCCGCGCCGTCGGAGCGGACGGGGAAGGCGAACAGGTTGTCCCGCACCGCCGGGTACATCACCACCGCGTCCCGGTCGACCATCGTGCACACCGTGTCCAGGTGCATGGTCGCCCGCTCCTGCGTGATCGGCACCGCCAGCACGGTGTGCGCCAGGCCGTCGGCCAGCGCGGACCGGGCGAACGACTCCGCGCCCGCGGGCGTGGTCCGCTCGCCGACGCCGATCGCCAGCACGCCGGGCGCGAGCAGCAGCACGTCACCGCCCTCGACCGGCGCGGAGTGCGCCCCGTACGCGCGGCCGGTCCGACGGAACCGCGGGTGGTAGGCGTAGATCAGGTCGGTCAGCGCGGTCTCCCGGTCGCGCGCGGGCAGCGCCAGCGACGTGATCGCGACCCGGTCGCCCACCCACACCGACGAGTCGCGGGTGAACAGCAGGTTCGGCAGCGGGTCGACCGCGAAGTCGATCGGGTGGTGCATCTTGCGCACCAGCGACGCGCCCTCGGCCGCCGGCAGCTCCTCGAACGTCATGCCGGTCATCAGCGCGGTGGCCAGCTGGTCCGGGCTGATCGAGGCCAGGTGGGAGCGCAGCGCGTCGGCCAGGTCGATGCCCAGCCGCCGTTCGTTGACCGCGCTGTGGATGCCCGCGATCCGGGCGCGGTCGTCGTGCAGCGCGTCGACCAGCAGGTCGGCCAGCAGCAGCACCTCGACACCGCGTCCGCGCAGCAGTTCGGCGAACGCGTCGTGCTCCTCCTGGGCCCGGTCGACCCACGGCACGCCGTCGAACAGCAGCTGGTCGTTGTTGCGCGGGGTGAGCCGCTTGAGCTCGGCGCCGGGCCGGTGCAGCAGCACCGTGCGCAGGGGGCCGACTTCGCTGTCGACGCGGGGCGCCGGTGCCGGCTCGTCGTCGGTGGACGCGGTCTGGGCGATGTGCGCAGTCACGGGGTCGAGGGTAACCCGAGATCGGTCGGATCAGCAGCTCTGAGTGGTCCGTTCCGACGAAACTCGATCGTACGACGGCCTGAGAACGGCGATTCGTTGCGTCGACTCAGGGTTGGACGTTTTGAACGTTGCGTTGTGACGTGGACTACCGGTCCGTCGATGTGGTTGCGGGATGATCGTGTTCTACCGGGGGAGGATCAGTGGCGGACTTCCGCTTGTTCATCGACGCGCCGGGCCAAACCGCCTCGGCGACGAGCCAGTTGCTGCAAGAGCTGGTCAGGGGTGCGAAGGTCGACGCACGGCCCGCGCCGGCCGAGTCGCCGGACGGTGCGAAGAGCGGCGCGGGCGCGACCGTCGCCGAGCTCGTCCTCAACGGCGCGCTGCCCGCCGCCGTGGCCGCCGCCGTCGCGTCCGTGGTCACGGCGTTCGTGCAGCGCGGCGGCGCGCGCAAGGTGACGATCAAGACCCGTGACGACGAGATCACCGTCGAGGGTGTCGACGCGCGCTCGCAGAAGGCCCTGCTGGAGGCGTGGCTGCGCGAGCACGAGAGCGAGGGGTGAGGTGGGTCGGCACGCCCTCCTGGTCGCGACCGGCGAGTACGAGGACGTCCGGCTGAGCCGGCTGCGCGCGCCCGAGCAGGACGTGGAACGGCTCGCCGCCGTGCTGGAGGACCCCGACGTCGGCGGGTTCACCACGGTCGATGTGCTGCGGGACAAGGCCGACCACGAGATCCGCCGCGCGGTCGAGGACCTGCTCGCGCCGCGCGAGCCCGACGACCTGGTGCTGCTGTACTTCTCGTGCCACGGCCTCACCACGCCCGCGCGGCGGCTGTACTTCGCCGCGTCGAACACCTTGCAGGACCGGCCCGCCGGCACCGCGATCCCGCGCTCGTTCCTCAACGAGCAGCTGGAGGACTGCCGGGCGTCCGGGCGGGTCCTGCTGCTGGACTGCTGCTTCAGCGGCGCGTTCGTGGAGGGGTTCAAGGCGGCCGGGACGACCGTGCTGGACGACGCCGACACGGACGACGCCGGTTCCGGGTACGTGGTGATGACCGCGTCCAACGCCTACGAGTACGCCTTCGAGCAGGACTCGCTGTCCCTGGACGCGCCGCTCGCGTCGCTGTTCACCGACGTGCTGATCGAGGGCCTGGCCGGCGGTGGCGCCGACCTGGACGGCGACGGGTGGATCGACGTCGACGAGCTGTTCAAGTACGCGCAGGGCGAGGTGCGCCGCCGGCGGCCCGACCAGACGCCGCAGTTCTTCGCGCACGGCTCGTCGCGGCCGCTGCGGATCGCGCGGGCCGGTGGCGCGCCCGGTCGTCGACCGCGGCGCACGGCGTCCTACACGTCCGGGCAGCTGCTGGTGGCGCGCGGGTTCCGGGCCGCCGCCGAACCGGTGTGCCGGACGTTGGGGCCGATGGGCAGGCGTGCGGTGGTGTTCGTGGACCGGCGGCCGGTGGAGCTGTCCGACGCGTCGGCGATCGTGGCCGCGTTCCAGCCGGACGACCCGCGGGACTGGCTCGGCGCCGGGTACGTGCGCGACCTGGTGCTCCACGTGCGGCAGGAGGCCGGTGACGGCGCGGCGTCGGCGGTGGCCGTGGCGCGGGGCGCGATCGGCGGGCTGGTCGAGGCGATGCGCGACGGCCACAACCCGGTGCGGCTGATGCGCGGCGTCACGGCCGCCGCCGCCCGTGCGGCCGAGCTCGTCGCGGCCGCGGCGGCGCCGTTGCGGGTGGAGGACGTGCCGGTGCTGGCCACGGCGGCGTCCGGTGACGCCGAGGTCGGCTCGCTGGTCGGGCAGGTGGTCGCGGTGACCGGTCCGCGCGGACCCGTCCTGGTGGAGGCGGGCCAGGGCTTCGGGCTGGAGCACGAGGTCGGTCGCGGGGTGCGCTTCGACAGCGGCTACGCGTCGAGCCTGTTCGTGACCGCCGAGGCGCGGAAGGAGGTCGTGCTGACCAACGCGCGCGTGCTGCTGGTGAGCGGGCGCCTGTCGGTCCCCGTCGACCACCTGGTCGACGCGGCCGGCGGGAGCGTGCTGGTGGTGTGCGAGGAGCTGCCGCACGACGCCCTGACGACGTTGGTGTCCCCGGGCAAGCGGCTGCCGATCGCGGCGGTGGTGACCGACCAGGAGCGGTTGACCGAACTCCAGGCGGCGGTGGGCGGCACGATCCTCGACGCGGACCTGCTGCCGACGGCGAACCCGCGGTCGTTGGGGCAGGCGGAGATGGTCGTGGTCACGTCACGCGAGACCTTGGTGTACAGCGGCCGTGCGCCGACTGGCAACGCCGCGGTGCTGCTCCGCGCCCCCGCGTCAGCGGTGCCCATGGTCGAACGGGCCGTGCGTGCGGTCCGCAGCGCCGCGCACGAGGGCGTGCTGCGAGGCGGTGGCGTGGGCCTGGCGGACCTCGGCGCCCGCCTGGCCCTGGAAGCCACCGGCACCCCGGAGGAGATCGCCGGCTGGCGGGCCTTCGCCGCCGCCCTCGCCGAACCGGCCGCCCGGATCGCCGAGAACGCCGCCCTGACCGTCGCCGACCTGGACCCGACCCTGCTCGACTCGGCGGGCGTGACCCGCACGGTGATCACCGCCGCCGCCCACACCACCGCCCGCTTCCTCCTAGTCCACTGACCCACGCGTGTCCTACCTCCAGAACGCGAGAGTCCTACGTTCAGAACGCGAGAGTCCTACGTTCAGGACCCCCGAGTTCAACGCTCAGGTCAGCTCGCCCCGGCCGCCACGACGACGGTCACCACGATCGCGGACTGGACCTCCTCGATCGCCTTGCGCACGGCGGTCGACGCCCAGTCGCCCTCGGAGATCGTCTTCAACCGCTTGCGCACGACCGCGCGCGGCAGGCCGGCGAACACCTTCCGGTCGTAGCCGACGGCCTTCACCAGCGCGCACAGGGCCGCCGTGCGCGGGTCGACCGGACCGCCGTCCATGATCGCCGCCGTCATCCGCGCCCGGGCGTCCGCCTCCGCCGGCGGCTGAGCGCCGTCCGGCGTGGGGAACCGGGTGCGCGGGAACACCAGCAGCACCCGGTCCTGCTCACGCCGCAGCACGCCCGCGCCCACCAGGCCGTCGAGCACCTGGTCGGTCAGCTTCTTGCCCAGCTTCTGGATCCAGTGCGCGGGCTTGCGCGGCTTCTCGCCCGCGATCCTGGTCAACGCCCGGTCCAGCACGGCGTGGCCGACCGGCGCCGGGTCCAGCACGACGACCTTCTTGTCGATCACGTCGATCCGCTCCGCCAACGCCAGCTCGACCAGCAGCGCACCGGCCAGGCCGTACCCGAGCGCCGGTTGGCCCAGCCTGCGCGAGCCGTCGTCCTCGTAGGCGAGCAGCGCCAGTTCGTCGGCCAACGTCGGCACGGTGACACGCATCGAGGTCCCCCCTCGTCGGGCAATGCCTCAATGTTCACGACCCGGTCCTCGATACGCGTCCTTCTACCGGATGAACGCCGGATCCCCCTCGCGGAGGACTCAAGGCAACCAGGACACGTGACCGCGCAACGCCGTGTAACCGACGAACGCGACCACGTCCAGCAGCGCGTGCGCGACCACCAGCACCCACAGCCGGTTCGTCCGCTGCCACACCTTGCCGAACACCAGGCCCATCACCACGTTGCCGACGAACCCGCCGAACCCCTGGTACAGGTGGTACGAGCCGCGCAGCACCGCGCTGGCCAGCAACGCCGTGTTCTCCCGCCAGCCGAGCTGCCGGAGCCGGGTGATGAAGTACCCGACGACCAGCACCTCCTCCGCCCACGCGTTGCCCACGGCGGACAGCACCAGCACCGCGCCGCGCCACCACGACGAGTCCAACGTGGACGGCAGCACGGCCAGGTTCAGGCCCATGTTCCACGCGACCAGGTAGAAGACCAGCCCGGGGATGCCGATCACCGCGGCCAACCCGAGGCTGCCCAGCGCGTCCGGCCCGACCCTGGTCCGGTCCAGCCCCAGCGCCCGCAGCTTGATGCCGCCCTGCCACAGCAGGTACAGGCCGAGCCCGCCCCACGCGGCCAGCTGCACGACGCTCAGCAGCTGCGCGATCAGGTCCAACAGGTCGAACCGCGCCTGCGGGACGTTGATCGCGACCTTCTGCTCGTTGAGCGGCACCGGGTCCAGCAGGCTGTCCAGCAGCCGCACCAGGCTCCGCACCCCGGACAACCCGAGCGTCACGGCGAAGACGAGCAGCAGTTCCAGCCGGTAGCCGCGGCGCGTCCGGGCGTCGAGGTCGTCGATCACCCCACTACGTTAACGACGCCCGCGTCACCGGCGTTGGGCGAGGAACGGACAGCCCATCAGGCGACGCAGCTCGCCGGCCAGTTCCTGCGCCGTGCCCACCGGCTGCGAGAACGCGATCCGCACGTCGTGGTCCTGGTCGGTCATCTCCACCCGCAGCCGCAGGCCGAACCGGTCCAGGCCGAGCGGCCGGACGTGACCGCCCTTCAGGTCGTCCGGCAGGTGCTGGGCGAGCAGGCCGACCACGTCCCGGTGCGACAGCTCCAGGTGGCGCAACCAGTGGTCCTCGTGCGCGGCGAACGGGTCCGGCTCCGCCTGCGCGAACAGCTCCGGCCGCAACGACGTGGTGCCCTCGGCGTCGGCCACCACCAGTGAGGCGGGGGACAACCGGAGCGCGGACGCGCCGTGCCCGACGTCGAGCAGCCGCGGGTCCGGGCGTGCCTCGGCGACCTCCAGCGCCGCCTCGCGGGCCTGCTCGGCGGTGAGGGTGCGCAGCCAGCCGGTGATCCACAGCAGGCCGCGGACCGGCTCGCGCAGCTGCACCGGCGCCTGGTCGGCGACCTCCAGCATCGTGGTCAGCTCGGTCCGGCGGGCGGCTTCGACCAGCGGGTGCCGGTCCGGCAGCACGATCGTCGCCGCACCGCTGGGGTGGACGTGGTGCAGCACCGGGGTGATCCGGTTCTCCGTGCCGCCCGACGGCAACAGGGCCGCACGCCCACCCCGGGCGGCGATGGTGCGGGCCCGCTCCGCCGGATGCGGTGCCGGCGGTCGACGTGTCTCGTTCAACCGCTCACCTCCCAACTTAGGGCAGCCTAACTTGATGGGCACCGCAGCGGTAGTCCCACGACCGGCGTAGCGCGTCGCGGTCCGGCGCACCGGCCCGCCGGAATCGTTCACGCAGGTTAGGGGGCGCGCAACCGACGCGCCGAGCGGGGTCGCGAATGCGCCTGATCGGTCCGGTTGGCCGATTCGACGCAACCCGCGTCCGTCGTAACCTTGGCTCGCCTGGCGGAGGTGGCTCGTGGTCGTGCCGAACAAGCCGTCCACCCGAGGAGCGGCTCTCGATGACCGGTGGACCCGGTACTGCATGGAGATCGCCGGTCGGCGCGCGTTCGGCTGGGTGCTGGTCGGCGCGCTCGCGTTCGTGCTGCAACTCGCGCTGATCTTCGTGTTCGCCGTGTCGTCCGCCCTGCCGCTCGTGCTGCTGCTGTTCTCCGTGCTGGTCCTCGGGCTCGGGCTGACCCGGCGGCAGCCGTTCACCAGGGTGCTGGGCGACCACGGGTGGGTCTACGTGCGCGTCCACTGGCGTGCCGGGCTGCTCGTCGTGCACGGCGACCGGCCGTTGGTGCTGGACGTCAGCGCCGGACCCCTCGCCCGCGGGCGGATCAACCGGCACCGGCGGGCGTGGGTCGTCACGCCGGACCGGGCGGGTAACACCGTGGTGACGTTCCGCGGCGTGCCGAAGCTCTTCCCCGCGAAGATCGTGCGCAGCTGAGTTTGCTGATCATCTATTCGGTTACCCAGTAGGCGGAACTCTGGTTTGCTGGGAGCAGTGGTGGGCGAAACTTGGGTTGACAAGTGCCTGACCAGCGCGGATCGCCGCGCGGTCGGGTTCGTCGGGCTGGCACTGCTCGCGTTGCTGACGCTGTGGGTCGTGTCGGAGTGGCTCGGCTCGCGCTGGGTCTTCCTGCTCACGCCGCTGTGCGTGGAACTCGCCGTGCCCGGGCTGCGGCACTTCTTCTCCCGCCGCGCGCTGCGGCGGCTGCTCGCCACCTACCCCCGGCACCCCGTGGCGGTGAACTTCGTGCCGGGACGCACGCGCGTGGGCCGGCAGGCGTACCTGGAGACGGCGGACTCCGACCGCACGTTCCTGCGGCTGGCCGAGGTCCCCGAACGGGTGCGCGAGAACATCCGGCGCGGCGGGCGGGTGTGGCTGGCCGGGCCCGACCCGCGCGGCCGGACGGTGGTGCTGACCCGCGGCGCGCCGTTCATGACCCTCGGACGGGTGGTCATCCGGTGAGGTCGCCTGTCCGTTCGACGGGCTGACGTGGGCTGATACGGCCGGCGGCGGGCTACCGGCCGACCGGGATGCCGCTCTGCTCGGCCCAGGCGGCGACGTCCTCCCGCCGCAACGCCGTGGCCAGCAGGTCCGGGAACCGGTCCGGGGTGCAGGCGAACGCGGGCGCGCCCAGCTCCGACAGCTTCGCCGCCAGCTCGTGGTCGTAGGCGGGCGTGCCGCTGTCGGACAGCGCGAGCAGCACCACGACCGTCACCCCGCTCTGCACCAGCTCCCGCACCCGGCGCTGCAACTCGCGCGCGACACCACCCTCGTACAGGTCGCTGATCAGCACCATCACCGTGTCCGTCGGGCGGCGCACCAGTGACTGGCCGTAGGCGACCGCGCGGTTGATGTCCGTGCCGCCACCCAGCTGGGTGGAGAACAGCAGGTCCACCGGGTCCTTCAGCTGCTCGGTCAGGTCCACCACCTCGGTGTCGAACACGACCAGCTTCGTGTCGACCGCCTTCAACGAGGCCAACGACGCGCCCAGCACGGCGGAGTACACGACCGACTCGGCCATCGAGCCGGACTGGTCGACCAGCAGGATCACGTCCCGCAGCGAGGCCTGGCGGCTGCGCCGGCTGTTGCCGACCAGGTCCTGCACGACCACCGTGCCGTGGTCGGGTTGGTAGTGGCGCAGGTTCTTCCGGATCGTGCGGTTCCAGTCCACATCGGACAGACGTGGCCGGCTCGTGCGGCGGGACCGGTCGATCGCGCCGTGCACGGCGGCCAGGAGGCGGTCGGCCAGCTTGCGCTCGATGTCCTCCACGACCTTGCGCACCACGGCGCGCGCGGTCTCACGGGTGCGCTCCGGGATCGCGCGCGACAACGAGACCAAGGTGCCGACCAGGCTCACGTCTGGTTCCACGCTCGACAGCAGTTCGGGTTCCAGCAGCAGTTGGCGCAGCCCCAACCGCTCGACCGCGTCCTTCTGCATGACCTGGACGACCGAACTCGGGAAGTACGTGCGGACATCGCCCAACCACCGGTGCAACACCGGCGACGACCCACCCAGCCCGGCACTGCGCTTACCGCCGGCGTCCACGGGGTCACCGCCGCCGTACAACCCGGTCAACGCCGCGTCCCGCCGCTGGTCGTCGTCACCGAGAGCACCGAGATCCCCGGCCGCACCACCCAACAACAGCCGCCATCGCCGTTGCCGCTCAACCGCGATATCGTGCGTCACGAGCACACCCCACCCATCCCGGCCACCCAGGCCCTGTGTCACACAATCGGGTGATCATCGCCCGAATATGTACGGAAACACCGTTACCGGTCCTCGGTTGGAAACCATGAGGCCGCCGACAACCACCCCCACGTCCACACCCCCGCCGCCCGACCCGACCCGTTCGCCCGACCCGACCCGTTCGCCCGACCAGTCCCGCCGCCAAGCGCCGCTCGCCGCCCGTCATGCGCCGGCACCCAGGAGGTCGCGCACGTGACCGGCCAGGCGCGCCGCGAGCTCCTCGTCCCAATCGCTCGCCGTCACCGCCCCGCCCGCCGCCGTGCCCCGGACCCGGTCGCCGAGCATCCGGCGCTCCGCCGGGCTGAACTCGCCCACCGCGCGGCGCAGCAGGGGTAGCGCGGCGGCGAAATCGGCACCCGACAGGCCCGTCAGCCACTCGTCCACCACGCCGAACAGACGCGGGTCCGCGGTGAGCAGCGCGGCCGACCCGCGCAGGAAGCCCGCCACGAACGCCGTCGCGCCGGCGGCCAGCGAGACCGCGCGGTGCAGGCGGGCGGCGACCTCGTCGGAGTCCAGGGCACCCGTTTCCCACAGCAGGCGCGTGGCGCGGCCCGTCGGCAGGCCGTGCGCGTCCGGCATGGCGACCAGGGATTTCAGCGCCCGCTGCCACGTGTCGCGGTGCTCGTCGTCGGCGGCCAGGCGGACCGCGTCGTCCGCGCCCTCGACCGCCTTGACCGCGCGTTCCGCCGTGTCCTCGTCCACGCCCCGGCACGCGATCGGCAGGCCGACGGCGCCGCGCGCCAACAACCCGTGCAGGGCGACGCGCAGCAGTTCCGGGTCCGTGCCGCGCACCGAGCCGTAGCGCACGGTGGTCGCGAGGTCCGGGAGGGCGGCCAGGAGTTCCAGGGCGTCGGTCGCGGCCGCCGCGCAGCGGTCCAGCGCCTGGCGGGACGCGGCGACGGCCTCCGGGATCTCGCACCCCACCGACCGGCTCAAGGCCTCCGCGGCGTCGACCACGCGGGTGGCCGCCGAGGCCCGGGCGATCAGCACGGTCCGGGCGGCGGCCTCGACGGTGGTGCCGTGCCGGGCGGCCACGGCCAGCGCCACCGCGAACTCCGGCTGCCAGTGCAGCTGCCACGCCTCGGCGAACGTGCCCAACGTGCGGGTCGTGTCCGGCGTGCCCCACGGGACGTCCAGGACTTCCAAGCGCCGCAACAACTTCGAGCGTTCCCGATCGGTGTCCTTGCGCAGGTCCAGGCGGATCGGCTTGACGGCGGTGCCGGGTTGCAGGCGCAGCCGGCGTTGCAGGCGGGCCAGGTCCGCGGCCAACGGCGAGGTCGGGACGTCGTCGCCGACCGCGCCCAACCGCTCGCCGACGACCAACGCCTCGTGCACCAGCCGGAGCGGGGTCGCGTCGCCGCCGCACAACACCGCCAGCGAGGCCTCCATCACCTCCGCCAGACCGGGCGACGGCCGGCCCCGCATCGCGGCCAACGCGTCCGCCAGCCGCACCGCCTCCACCGCGCTCGCCGTCGACGCGGGCAAGTCCTCCGCCCGCAGCACCGCGCACACCTTGGCGAACCAGCGCGGCACGGCGTCGCCGCGCTCGGCGCACTCCCACAGGTGCGCGTACCAGCCGGGCGAGTCGACACCCGCGCCGTACCCGGACGACGCGGACAGCTTGCCGTGGCTCCACGGCACCCACGTGCCCGAGATCTTCTTGCGCGGCAGGCCTTTCAGCGCGGCGGCGTCGACCGATGCGGGAGGCAGGGTGCGCAGCGCGGGCACGTGCCAGGCGCCGGCCACCACCGCGATCGGGCCCTCGACGTCCTTCAACGCCTGCCGCACGTTCTGCCGCATCGCGGCTTCCCGGCGCAACGTGCGGGCGTCCACCTGGTCGGCGAACTCCTCGCGCAACGCGCCCATCGCCTCCGCGACCGCCTCGGCCAGGTCCCGCGGGTCGGTGTGGTGCTCGACCACGTCCTCCCACCAGCGTTCCGGGTCGTCGAAACCGGCCGCCTCGGCGAGCGTGCCCAGGGGGTCGATCGAGGCTTTCGGCGACTCGGCCGACTCCGGCTCGGGAGACCCGGGCGACTCCGGTGAGTCGGTCGGGTCGGTCGGCGTGTCGTCCAAGGACGCGGCGGCGGGGAGGTCGAAGAAGCGCACCGGAACGCCGTTGGCGTGCGCCCACGTCATCGCCCGCCACTCCGGCGAGAACTCGGCGAACGGCCAGAACGCGGCCCGCGCCGGCTCCGCCTCGTCGTGCAGCAGCAACGCCACCGGCGGCGTCAGGTCGGGCACGTGCCGCAGCAGCGCGTCACCCTCCGGCGGACCCTCGATCAGCACCACCTCCGGCCGCACGGCCTCCAGCGCCGCCGCGACCATGCGCGCCGAACCCGGACCGTGGTGCCGGATCCCGAGCAGCGTCACCCGCTCGGGCAAGGGCTGCTGTTCCCGCGTCATCAGCCCACCATGTCCTGGCACGCCCGGTACAGGTCGCGCCACTCCGCACGCTCCTTCACCACCGCTTCCAGGTACTCCTGCCACGCCGCGGTGTCCGACACGCGGTCCTTCACCACCGCGCCGAGCAGGCCGGACGCCAGCTCGTCGGCGGTGATCGTGCCGTCGCCGAAGTGCCCGGCCAACGCCATGCCGCTGGTCACCACCGAGATCGCCTCGGCGGTGGACAGGCTGCCGCTGGGCTTCTTCAGCTGCGTACGACCGTCCACAGTGGACCCGTTGCGCAGCTCCCGGAAGATCCGCACCACCCGGCGCACCTCCTCCAGCGCGGGCGGCTCGGCCGGCAGCTGCAACGCACGGCCGAGCTGCGCGGCACGGGCCGAGACGATCTCCACCTCGTCGTCCTCGGTCGCGGGCGGCGGCAGCACGACGGTGTTGAAGCGGCGGGCCAGCGCGGACGACATCTGGTTCACGCCGCGGTCGCGGTCGTTCGCGGTGGCGATCACGGTGAACCCGGGCACGGCCTGCACCTGGATGCCCAGTTCCGGGATCGGCAGCGTCTTCTCGGACAGGATCGTGATGAACGAGTCCTGCACCTCGGCGGGCATCCGGGTCAGCTCCTCGATCCGGACCACCGCCCCCTCGCGCATCCCGGTCATCACCGGGCTCGCCACCACCGCCGCCTCCGACGGCCCCTCGGCGATGAGCCGGGCGTAGTTCCAGCCGTAGCGGACCTGGTCCTCGCCGGTGCCCGCGGTGCCCTGCACGACCAGCGTCGAGTTGCCGCTCACGGCCGCCGCGATGTGCTCCGACAGCCACGACTTCGCCGTGCCCGGCACGCCGACCAGCAGCAACGCCCGGTCGGTGACCAGCGTGCCGACGGCGACCTCCACCAGCCGCCGGTCGCCGACGTACTTCGGCGTGATCACGGTGCCGTCCGCGAGCCTGCCGCCGAGCACGTAGGTGACCACCGCCTGCGGCGACATCCGCCACCGCGGCGGGCGCGGGCGGTCGTCCGCCGCGGCCAGGGCCGCGAGCTCGGCGGCGTACTGCTGTTCCGCGGCGGGCCGCAGCACGGATTCGGTGGTCACTGGCTTTCCTCCCGGTGGTTGAACGCCTCGCGCAGCTGCATGCGCAGGCGCAGGACGTCGAGTTCGACGGTGTGCTCGGGCCAGCGCTCGGTGATGCGCGCCCAGTTCGCGCCGAGCACCTCGGCATCGCCCCTGGCCAGCAGCACCGCGGGCGGTCGGCCGGCGCGCCACCTCGGATCGCGCATGCCGGCGTAGCGGTCGAGCAGGTCCGCGGTGGCCCGCGCGCTCCACGGCGCCGGCAACTGCGAGCAGGCGTGGTCGAGCAGGTCGTAGTTCCACTGCCGCGACACCTCGACCACGGTGCGCGCGGCCAGGTCGGCGGGCAGCCCGCCGAGCATCTCCAGCTGTTCCATGCCGGTCAGCGACCGGGTCGCCGCGACCGCCCACGGCCGGGCGTCGTCGGCGAGCTTCAGATTCTGCGCCACGCCGCGCAGCAGCGAACTCGCCCACGGGCCGCGGGCGAGCTCGGCGGCGGCGCCCTGGTCGTCGGTGTTCAGCCGGTTGGTCCAGTGCTGCGGCGGCACGCTGGCCGCCGCGCCCCGGAGCCGGCCCGCGACACCGGCCTCGGAACCGTCCTTCATCAGGTCGCGGGCCTCGTCCGGCTCGGGTGCGAGCTCGGCCCACAGCTCGTCGGTCTGCACGTCGAAGCCGTCGGCGGTGAGCCACAGGCCGCGGTGCAAGCGTTCGGCGGCGCGTTCGGCCAGGTCGGACGCGGGCAGGGTGCGCAGCAGGCGCAACGCCTCGTCGTGCACGCCGATCGCGCGGTCGTCCAACGCGCGTTCGAGCAGCGGTTCGTCGTCCGGGCCCAGGCTCGCCTCCAGCGCGCTGACCAGCACCTGGCGGTCGGTGGCGCGCCGTTGGAGGTCGAACTGGGCGGCCAGGAAATCGCGCGTCTTCGCCGGGTCCTCGTTGCGCGCGCGGCGCAGCGCGGCCAGGCGCGACTGGCCGGGCAGGTCGAGGACCTGGTCGAGGTCGACTTCCGGCGTCGTCGCGCCGGCGACCGCCCAGGCCCAGCCGGGGCGGATGCCTGCCAGCCACCGGCCGCGGGCGCCGAGGACGGCGGACACGGCCGGGCGCAGGCCGGGGTGGGCGGTGCCCAGGCCCAGCAACGCGGGCAGCTCGCGGTGGCCGGCGACGACGCCCGCGGTCCTGGCCATGCCGCACCACTCCGTGAGCAGCACCTGGTCGTCCAGGGCCAGGATCTGGACCAGCACGGACCTCGCGGCGGGGTGCGCGCGCACGTCGTCGGACGGCGGCGCGGCGGGCAGCGGCGGGGTGTCGACGGTCGGCGGTAGCTGCGCGCCGTGCGCGGCGACGCCCAGCGCGGCGAGGCGGTCCAGCAGCGCGGTCGGCGTGGTGCCCGACCGGTGGGCGCCCACCAACGCGGCCTGGACGGCTTCGTCCCAGTCGGCCTGGAGGGTCATGGCCGACCACCCGTGGCGGTGGGGGAAGCGGGTCGACAGGTTCGGCCACCCGTGGTGCCGGGTGGGGCGGGTCGGTCGGCCTGGCCACCCGTGGCGCCAGGTGATGCGGGTCGGCCGGTTCGGCTCCCCGTGGTGCCGGGTCGGGCCGATTGGGCGGCCCGGTGACCCGTGGTGCTGGGTGGGGCGGGTTGGCCGGTCGCGGTTCCTCGTATGCAACCGAGGGGTGGTAACGGTGTTTCCGTACATTTTCGGGCGATGATCACCCGATCGTGTCGTGGAAGCCCCTGCTGCGGCCTGATCATCCCACGACCTCCGGTGCTCCGCCCGGCGTGGCCACCGCGCCCAGGCGCAGTTCGCCGCCGTTCCACAAACCCCACGCGTCGAACGGCTCGCCGCCCGTCAGGGCCAACGCCTGGTCCAGCGCCAGGTCACCCCGCACCCGCACCCCGCGCCCCGTCCCGTCGACCAACCGCAGCGCGTCCTCGGTGACCCGCACCGACGCACACCCCAACGGGTGCAGGCGCTGCCACGGGTCGGCCCTCAGGTGCTCCTCCAACCCGGCCAGCGCCGCCCGCCACGACTCCGGCGCGGGCACCGGCTCCGCCGGCCGCTCCACCAGCAGCTCACCCACCGCCACCCGGTGCGGCGGCACGCCGGGGTACGGGTGCAGCACCCCCTGCACCTGCACCCCGTGCGTCAACGGCGGCGCGGGACGGGCGCCGCCCCCGGCGTGCCGCACCGCCACCACCCACCCGTGCGCACGCCCCCACGCCCACTGCCGCACGGTCCGCACCAGGCCGTCGTCGGACTCCAGCTTCAGCAACGGCGCCCACTGGTCCGACCAGCCCGGACCGCTGCGCACCTCCTCCTCGGCCACGGAGAAGCCGAGCCGACGGCGCACCACCGCATCGGGCGCCGAGGACAACCGCGCCAGCAGGTGCAACCCGCCCAACCGGTCCGCCGCGTCGTGCGCCCACCGGGGCCCGCCCGCCGCGACGATGCCGCGCACCTCGTCCACCGCCGACGCCAGGCCCTTGGCCTGCGCGTCGACCATCCGGGCCTCGATCGAGTGCCACCACGCCGCGTCCCGCGCGGGCAGCCCCGCCAGGCCCGCGCCCGCCACGTCGGCCAGCCAGTCGGTCAGCCCCGCCACGCCCGCGCGCACCGCGCTCTCCCTGGCCGAGGCCGTCTTCTCCTTGGCCTTGGCCCGCCGCCGCACCGCCTCCGGCGAGTCGTCCGCGGCCACCGGAGCGGCGGCGGCGCGGTTGCGCCGGGTCAGCCACTCGGCCACCCAGTCGGGCGTCTCCGCGGCGGCCAGCGGTTCCCGCGCGTCGCGCAGCTGCAACGCCAACGCGTGCTTGCACGGGAACTTGCGCGACGGGCACGAGCACTTCGTCGCCCGGTCACCCAGGTCGACGCACACCTGGTAGGGGTTCTTGCCGCTGCCCTTGCACAGGCCCCACAGGGCCGTGTCGCTGCGACCCGTCCCGTGCCAGCCGGAGGACCCCGCCAGCCGGGTGGCGCTGCTCGCCACCTGGCCGTCCGGGGCCTGCTCCAGAAGCGCTCGTGCGTCCATGCCGGCAGACGTTAGAGCCACCCACCGACAAAATTCGATCAATCCAGGTCGGGACCCCGACGTGCCCAGGACCAGGCGTACCGCGGGTCCTCCGACGCCAGCGCCGCCTCGCCCAGGTCCAGCGGCCGGAAGGTGTCTACCATGACCGCGGTCTCGTCGAAGCGGTCCACGCCCAGCGACGCCTCGACCGCGCCGGGCTGCGGCCCGTGCGTGCAGCCCGACGGGTGCAGCGACAGCGAGCCGAGGCCGATGCCCGAGCCCTTGCGCGCCTCGTAGTCGCCGCCGACGTAGAACAGCAGCTCGTCGGAGTCCACGTTGGCGTGGTTGTAGGGCACCGGGATCGACAACGGGTGGTAGTCGACCTTGCGCGGCACGAACGAGCACACCACGAAGTTCGGACCCTCGAAGGTCTGGTGGACGGGCGGCGGCTGGTGCACGCGGCCCGTGATGGGCTCGAAGTCGCGGATGTTGAACACCCACGGGTACAGGCAGCCGTCCCAGCCGACCACGTCGAACGGGTGGTTGGCGTAGGTGAACCGGGTGAGCCCGGCGCGGTGTCGCACGAGCACGTCCACGTCCTCGCCGTCCACCAGCAGCGGCTCCGCCGGCCCGCGGACGTCGCGCTCGCAGAACGGCGAGTGCTCCAGGAACTGGCCCTTGGCCGACAGGTACCGCTTCGGCGGTCCGATGTGGCCGGTCGCTTCGAGCACGAGGAGGTTCATCGGCTCGGCGGGCACCACGCGGTAGGTGCACGACGTCGGCAGCACCACGTAGTCGCCCTCGCCGACCGGCAGCGCCCCGTAGATCGTCTCCACGACGCCCTCGCCGGACTGCACGTAGAGCAGTTCGTCGCCGGCCGCGTTGCGGTACAGCGGGCTGGGCGCGGTCGCGGTCACGAACGCGATGACCACGTCGGAGTTGCCGAACAGGGTGCGGCGACCGGTGACCGCGTCCACCTCGGAACCCCAGGTCAGCGCCGGTGTCCTGAAGTGCCGCGGCTTGAGCGGGAGGTTCGGCGCCAACGCGCCGCGCGCCTCCTCGACGGTGACCGCGTCGACGATCGCGGTCGGCAGGTGGCGGTGGTAGAGCAGCGCCGAATCGGCTGAGAAGCCCTCGACCCCCATGAGCTCTTCCGCGTACAGCCCGCCCTCCGGTGTGCGGAACTGCGTGTGGCGCTTTCGGGGGATCTCACCCACCTGGCGGTAGTACGCCATGGTTCACTCCGGGCGTTCGATAGTCGGACATCTTTGTTCATTGACCGGTACGCCACTAGCGTGTCAGCCGTGTCAAGCGCCTTCGAACTCCGTGCGCCCGGTCCACGCGGCACTCCGCCCCTGCTCGCGCGGCTTGTCGACGACGCCGCACTGTTCCCGCCGGGCAACGCAGCCATGCCCGACGCGGTCCGCGGCCACCTCGACGCACGCGCCGGGGAATGGGCCGGTGCGGTCGGTCTCTTCCTGTGTCCCGCGTCGCGCCTCGCCGAGCTCATCACCGAGCTGATCAAGGTCAAGCCGGTCAAGCCGGTGGCCCTCTCGCTGGTCATCGACACGGGTCTGGGAGGTGTGCCCAAGGCCGTGTCGATCGTCGAATCCCGCAGCGAGCTCCTGGCGCTGCGGATGGTCGAGATGCCGGCCCCGTCCGATGTGGACGAGGTGTGGCTGGAACGCGTCTCGGAGTTCGTGCCCGAGGACGTGATCCGGGTGGTCGAGCCCCGCCGGGGCGGCGCCGAGTGGCTGGACGGCGTGCGCCGCGTCATCGAGCACGGCAGCTGGCCCAAGCTGCGGTGCGGCGGGGTCAGCAAGGAGAACTTCCCCAGCGTCGACGAGGTCGCCGACTTCCTGTCCGTGGTCAGCAGCGGCGGCGTGGCCTTCAAGGCGACCGCGGGCCTGCACCACGCCGTGCGGCGCACCGACGACGCGACCGGGTTCACCCACCACGGGTTCCTCAACCTCCTCGTCGCCACCGCGCGTTCGCTGTCCGGCGGCGACGTGCGCGAGGCGTTGTCCAGCACGGACGCGGTCGCGCTCGGCGAGGAGGCCGCCGGCCTCTCCGACCAGGCCGCGCACGCCGTCCGCGGCGTGTTCGCCTCCTACGGCTCGTGCTCGCTGGACGAGCCGATCGCCGACCTGGAGGAGCTGGGTCTGCTGTGAGCTGGATCGAGGATCCCGCCTTCACCGCCGACGCGCCGTTCGGGCCGCAGACGCTGCCCTACGGCGTCGTGGCCGGCGGTGTCGCGGTGCGGGTGGGCGACCGGGCGTTGCCGCTGCGCGGGCTGGCCCTGGGCGAGCGGCTGGAGCCGTTGGTGGCCGGGGGTTCCCTGGACGCCCTGCTGGCGGCCGGGCGGCCGGCGTGGAGCGAGCTGCGGGCGCGGCTGGTCGAGATCGTCTCGGCCACGTCCGCGCCGCGCGGGGCGGAGCTGGTCGGGTTGGACGGCGCGGTGCTGCCGTTCACCGTGGCCGACTACGTGGACTTCTACTCTTCGCGGCACCACGCGGAGAACGTCGGCCGCATCTTCCGGCCCGACGGTGAGGCGCTGCCGCCGAACTGGACGCACCTGCCGATCGGCTACCACGGCCGGGCCGGGACGGTCGTCGTGTCCGGCACGCCGGTCGTCCGGCCGCACGGCCAGCGGCGGTCGTCCGCCGGTCCGGTGTTCGGGCCGACCGGTCGGCTGGACATCGAGGCCGAGGTGGGGTTCGTGTGCGGCGGGCCGGTCACGTCGCGGCTGACGCCGTCGCGGGCGGTCGAGCACGTGTTCGGCGTGGCGCTGGTCAACGACTGGTCCGCGCGCGACATCCAGGCCTGGGAGTACCAGCCGCTCGGCCCGTTCCTGGGCAAGTCGTTCGCCACGTCGGTCGCGGCCTGGATCACGCCGCTGGAGGCGTTCGCGGTGGCCAGGGTGACGCCGCCGCCGTTGGGCCACGACGTGCTGCCGTACCTGGTCGAGGACCGGTCGTGGGGCCTGGACATCGACCTGGTGGTCGAGTGGAACGGCACCGTGGTGTCCAGGCCGCCGTTCCGCGAGATGTCGTGGACGTTCGCGCAACAACTCGCGCACCTGTCGGTGAACGGCGCTACCGTTCGGCCGGGCGACCTGATCGCGTCGGGCACCGTGTCCGGCCCGGCCCGCGACGAGCGCGGTTCCTTCCTGGAGCTGAGCTGGGGCGGGGAGGAGCCGGTGGTGCTCGACGACGGCGAGCGGACGTTCCTGGAGGACGGCGACACGGTGCGGATCACCGCGACGGCTCCGGGTGAGGGTGGTTCGGTCGTCGGGCTGGCCGAGGTGGTCGGCACGGTCGCGCCCGCCGACGAGAGGTAGAGCGTGGTCAGACCCGATCCGCGCGGCCGGTTGCCCGCGCCCGCGTCGAAGGAGAGCTCGCTGACCCTGGAGCGGGGCCTGGCCCTGCTCCAGGCGGTGGCCGACGCCGAGTCGGAGGCGCCGTCGATCAGCGAGCTGGCGGCGGCCATCGGCGCGTCGCGGGCCGCGGTGTACCGGCTGCTGGTGCCGTTGCAGTCACGCGGGCTGGTGCGGCGCGAGGGGTCGAAGGTGCGGCTCGGGCTGGGCGTGCTGCGGCTGGCGTCGAACGTGCTGCCGCAGTTGCGGCTGGCCGCGCAGCCGGCGCTGCGGACGTTGGCCGAGGCCGTGGGCGCGACCTCGCACCTGACCGTGGCGGACGGGAGCGAGGCGCAGGCGGTGGCCGTGGTGGAGCCCTCGTGGACGGCGTACCACGTGGCGTACCGGGTCGGGTCGCGCCACCCCGTGCACAGGGGTGCGGCGGGCAAGGCCATCGGGCTGTCGCCGGAGGGGCGGCAGTGGGTGCACTCGACGGGTGAGTTGCAGCCGGGTGCGTTCGGGGTGGCGGCGCCGGTGCGCGGCGTGCCCGGATTGCGGGCCAGCGTGGGCGTGGTGGCCCTGGAGAAGCTGGACGGTGACGTGGTGGGCCCCCAGGTCGTGAGGGCGGCTCAGGAGGTCGCTGACGCGCTGCGCTGACATTTCGCGCGAATACGTGCGTCGACGCACACTTCCCGCCTGCCAGACTCGGCGGGGACGAAGGAGAACCAAGTGACCGCTCTGCCCGAGGATTCGGCCGATGGGCTCCACTTGTTCACGGTCGCCGAATACGCCGAACTCGGCGAAACCGAGTTCGGCTACTCCGAGCTGCAAGAGGGTCGCATCCTGATGTCGCCGAGTCCGGGTCCGCGCCACATGATGGCTTCGGGTGAGCTGTTCGTCCGACTGCGTGACCAGTTGCCCGCCGATCTGGTCGCGATCCAGGACGGGGATGTCGACCTGGAACTCGCGCCCCGCGGTGACCCGGGCTTCTCCCGGCGGCCTGACCTGGTCGTCGTCCCCCGTGACGCGATCAAGGAAGGCGGGATGCCGAGGGCGTCGGACGTGCTGGTTGTGATCGAGATCGTCTCGCCGGGCTCGAAGCGCATGGACCGGGTGATCAAGCGCGGGGAATACGCGGACGCCGGTATTCCCCACTACTGGATCGTCGACCTGACGACGCCGATCTCGCTGGTGGACTGCCACCTCGCGGGTGAGTTCGGATATCAGGACGCCGGTGACGTCGTCGGTGAGTTCACCACTTCGGTGCCGTTCCCGGTGACGGTGGAGCTCGACGGGTTGGTCTGAGGCCGAAGGCGCGGAGGTGGTGTGGAGGGTTTGCACCGCGTCCTCGGTCAACCCGTAACCGCCTGCCACAGGGCGAACAGGGCGAACGCGGCGAACACGAAGCCGCTCACCCGCTGGATCAGGTGGGTCGGGATGCGGGTGGCGATCCGGCGGCCCACCAGCACCGCGATGGCAGCGACGGTGGCCAGCGCCAGGAACGCGCCCAGGCCCACGAACACGGGGCTGGCGTAGCGGGCGGACAGGGCGGCGGTCGCCAGTTGGGAGGCGTCACCCCACTCGGCGGCGAACAGGACGCCGAACGACGTCAGCGCCGCACGCAGGAACGTCACCTGACCAGGGCCGTTCGCGGCGGTGTCGGCGCCGTCGCCGTCGTCCGAGAAACCTTCCTTGAGCAGCAAGAACGAGCCGATGCCGAACAGCACCGCGACCACGGCGGCGACCACCCGGTCGGGCAGCAGGGTGAGCACGCCGCCGAAGGTCGCGGCCACCACGCACTGGATCGCGAACGCCGCCGTGACACCCGCGAACACCGGCCACGCCCGGTACCTGGTGGTGAGCACGAGGGTGGCGACCATGGTCTTGTCCGGCAGCTCGGCCAGGAAGACGATCGCGAAAGCCGTCGCGAGGGCGATGAGTTCAGGTGCCACGGGAACCTCCGTCGTCCGAATGAACCCGGACGGAGGCAGCACGACCCCGACCGGGCGTGGTGCGCTGCCCGGCCGGAGGTCTCGTTCGCCCGTTCCGCGTGCGGATCGGGTGAGGGACCGGATCCGCGCAAGGCGGATCAGTATGTCGATCCTCTCGCCCCGGTCGTGGTGACCCGGGGGAACTACTCCCCTCTGGCGTCCACATAGTACCCGGCGCGCCCGCTCCCGGCGGACGTGACGGCGCACACCGGGACCTTGGTCCCGGTCGGCAGGGGACCCTCGTACCTGAGCGACGCCCCTGCTCCGGATCTACGTTCGACCCGTGGACGTCCTAGACCTGGCGCGGTGGCAGTTCGGCATCACCACCGTCTACCACTTCCTGATGGTGCCGCTGACCATCGGGCTCTCCCTGCTGGTGGCCGGGATGCAGACGGCGTGGGTGCGCACGGGTGACCGCAAGTACCTGGCGATGACGAAGTTCTGGGGCAAGCTGCTGCTGATCAACTTCGCCATGGGCGTGGTCACCGGCATCGTGCAGGAGTTCCAGTTCGGCATGACGTGGAGCGCCTACTCGCGCTTCGTCGGCGACGTGTTCGGCGCGCCGCTGGCCATGGAGGGCCTGGTCGCGTTCTTCGTCGAGTCGACGTTCCTCGGGCTGTGGATCTTCGGCTGGGACCGGCTGCCGAAGAAGGCCCACCTGGCCTGCGTGTGGGCGTTCTCGCTGGCCACGATGGCGTCGGCGTACTTCATCCTGGCCGCGAACTCGTGGATGCAGCACCCCGTGGGCGTGGAGCTGGTCGACGGGCGTCCGCACCTGACCTCGATCTGGGCGGTGCTGGGCAACAACACCGTGCTGGCCGCGTTCCCGCACACGATCTTCGGCGCCTTCGCCGTCGCGGCGACGTTCCTGGCCGGCGTCGCCGGGTGGCACCTGTGGCGGCGCACCGACGACGAGCCGGTGTGGCGCGCCTCGGTGAAGCTCGGCGCGTGGGTGGGCGTGGTGGCGTTCACCGGGCTCGCGATCAGCGGCGACGCGCAGGGCAAGCTGATGTTCGAGCAGCAGCCGATGAAGATGGCGGCGGCCGAGGCGCTGTGCCACACCGAGTCGCCCGCGGCGTTCTCGGTGTTCGCGCTGGGCGACGTGTCGCGGCCCGACTGCGAGAACGTCAAGAGCATCACGGTGCCCGCGCTGCTGTCGTTCCTGGCGCACAACGACTTCACCACCGAGGTCAAGGGCATCGAGGACCTGGTGCCGATGTACCAGGAGAAGTACGGCGCGAACTACCCGGTCGACCCGAAGCTGGGCGAGCTGTCGGGCCGGCCGATCGACTACGTGCCGAACCTGCCGGTCACGTACTGGGGCTTCCGGCTGATGATCGGGTTCGGCGCCATCGCGGTCGGGGTCGGGTTGCTGGTCCTGTGGTTGACGCGCGGCGGTCGGGTGCCGCGCGGGCGCTGGTTCGCGTGGCTGGCGCTGGGCGGCATCGCGACGCCGTTCCTGGCCAACAGCTTCGGCTGGATCTTCACCGAGATGGGTCGGCAGCCGTTCGTGGTGGTGCCGAACCCGAGCGGGGTGGACGGGGTGTGGATGTTCACCGCGCGTGCCGTGTCGTCGTCGACACCGGGGGAGGTGTTGACGTCGTTGGTCGCCTTGACGCTGGTCTACGGGGTGCTGGCGGGCGTCGAGGTGTTCCTGATCCGGCGGTACGTCCGCGCGGGGGTCGCGGGCGTACTGCCGGCTCGAAAGCCCGATGACGAGCACAAGTCCGACGGGCACAAGTCCGACGACGGGCACAAGACCGACGACGACGTCCTGTCGTTCGCCTACTGAGAGGGGGAGCCGTGGAGACGCTCTGGTTCTGCGTGATCGCCCTGCTGTGGCTGGGCTACCTGTTCCTGGAGGGGTTCGACTTCGGCGTCGGCATGCTGCTGCCCGTCCTCGGGCGGTCGGAGCGCGAGCGGCGGGTGCTGATCAACACCATCGGACCGGTGTGGGACGGCAACGAGGTGTGGTTGCTGGTGGCGGTCGGCGCCACGTTCGCCGCGTTCCCGGCCTGGTACGCGGCGCTGCTCAGCTCGACCTACCTGCCGCTGACGGTGTTCCTGCTGGCCCTGATCGGGCGCGGGGTGGCGTTCGAGTACCGGGGCAAGGTCGACTCGGCGCGGTGGCGGCGGGTGTGGGACCGGGTGATCGTCACCGGGTCGTGGACGGCCGCGCTCAGCGTCGGCCTCCTGCTGTCGGTGACCGTGTTCGGCATGCCGCTGGACGCGGCGGGCGACCGGGTCGGCTCGGCGTTCGCCTCGATCAGGCCGGAGACGCTGCTCGGCGCGGTGGCCGTGGCCGGGTACGCGTTCGTGCACGGCGCGGTGTTCCTGGCCCTGAAGACCGAGGGCGAGGTGCGGGAACGGGCGCGGTCGCTGGCGCTGCGGGTCGCGCCGTTCGCCCTGCTGCCGTTGCTGGTGCTGCTGCTGATCGTGCAGCTGCGGTTCGGGTCGGTGTGGACGTGGGGCGCGTCGATCGCGGTCGCGGTGGCCGCGCTCGGTGCCTACGGGCGACTGGTGCTGCGGCGCGAGGGGCAGGCGTTCGCGTTGATGGGCGTGGTGGTGGCCGCGACGGTGGCCGCGCTGTTCGGCGCGCTGTACCCGGACGTGCTGCCGTCCACCCTGGACCCGGCGTGGTCGCTGACGGTGGCGGGCGCGGCGTCGAGCCCCTACACGCTGACCGTGATGACCTGGGTGGCCGCGTTCGGTACCCCCGCCGTGCTCGTCTACCAGGGGTGGACGTACTGGGTGTTCCGCAAGCGGATCGGCACCCGGCACATCCCGGCCGTGTCCGTTCCTGCTGTGTCCAATCCTGCTGGGCATGCACCATGAGCTTCCCCGGAGCCCCTTCCGCCAAGAAGCCGGGGAAGGGCCCGCTCGGCGCGCTGCCCGCGCTCTCGCGTTCGGCGCGCCGGGCGTTGGCCCTGTGTGCGGTGCTGGCGGCGCTGACCGCCGGCGCGTTGGTGTGGCAGGCCGTGGCGTTGGCGTCGGCCCTGGTGACCGGCGGGTCGCTGTGGGTGCTGGCGGGCGCGGTCGTGGTGCGGGCCGGGTTGGCGTGGGTGACCGAGTCGGTCGCGGCGCGGGCGGCGGCGGGCGCGAAGGAGGAGCTGCGGGCGGCGGTGTTGGACCGGGCGCTGGGGCTGGGTCCGTCGTGGATCGTGGCCCGGGGCCCGGCGTCGCTGGCGGTCGTCGCGACCAAGGGCCTGGACGCGCTGGACGCGTACTTCACCCGCTACCTGCCGGCCCTGGTGACGACCGCCGTGGTGCCGGTGGCGGTGGGTGCGTGGATCTTGTGGACCGATCCCACGTCGGCGGTGCTGATCGCGGTGACGCTGCCGCTGATCCCGGTGTTCGCGATCCTGATCGGGCGGTTCACCTCGGCCCGGGTGGCCGCGGCGGCGTCGGCGCTGGAGCGGTTGTCGGGTCGGCTGGCGGAGCTGGTGCGGGCCCTGCCGGTGCTGACCGCGTTCGGGCGTGCGGCGGCTCAGGCATCGGCGGTGCGGGAGCTGGGCGAGCGGTACCGGCGGGCGACGATGGGGACGTTGCGGGTGGCGTTCCTGTCGGCGTTGGTGCTGGAGATCGTGGCGTCGCTGTCGGTGGCGTTGATCGCGGTGGGGATCGGCCTCCGGTTGGTGTCGGGGGAGATGGCGCTGGTCACGGGGCTGGTGGTGTTGATCCTCGCGCCGGAGTGCTACCTGCCGTTGCGGGCGGCCGGCGCGGCGCACCACGCGTCGGAGGACGGTGTGGAGGCCGTGCGGCGGGTGGCGGAGATCCCGACCCCCGACCCGGGGACGGCGGTTGCGGCCGAGCCGGTCGAGGGCGTGGAGGTCCGTGGGCTCCGGGTGCGGCGACGGGGGCGGTTCGCGCCGGACGGGGTGAGCCTGCGGGTGCGGCCCGGCGAGGTCCACCGGTTGGACGGGCCCAGCGGTTCGGGCAAGTCGACGCTCTTCGAGGTGCTGCTGGGGTTCGTGCGGGCCGATGGCGGGTCGGTGGCGGTCGACCGGTCGGCGATCGCCTGGGTGCCGCAGCGGCCCGCGTTCGCCGGGCGGACGGTGGCCGACGAGCTGGAGCTGACCACCGGCCGGGTCGACCACGCGGTGCTGGCGTCGGTGGCGGCGGATCACCTGGTCGGGCGGCCGATCGCGGAGCTGTCGACCGGTGAGCGGCAGCGGGTCGCGGTCGCGCGGGCGCTGACCCGGGTCCGGGACGGCGCGACGGTGCTGCTGCTGGACGAGCCCACCGCGCACCTCGACCCGGCGACGGCGGCCAAGGTCATGACCGCGGTGCACGCGGCCGCCGCCGGGGGTGCGGCGGTCGTCCTCGCCACGCACCGGTTGGTCGGCTCGCCCGCCGCGGAGGTCGCGCGGGCCCGTGAGGTCGAGCGTGCGGCCGACCGGTCGGCCGTGCCCCGGTCGCCCCGACCCACGCGGCGGCTGCTGGCGGGCGCGTTGCTGGGCACGGCGGCCTCGTTGAGCGGTGTCGCGTTGACGGCGCTGGCGGCGTACCTGATCGCGAAGGCCGCGACCCAGCCGCCCATCCTGACGCTGTCCGTGCTGGTGGTGGGCGTGCGGACGTTCGCGCTGGCCAAGGGGGTGCTGCGGTACCTGGAGCGGTTGGTGACGCACGACGCCGCGTTCCGGCACGCCGAGTCGTTGAGGGTCCGGCTGTGGCGGAGCCTGCGGCCCGGCCAGGCCGAGCTCACCCGACTGGTGGACGACGTGGACGCGGTTCGCGACCTGGTGCCCCGCGTGCTCCAGCCGCCGCTGGTGGCGGTGGGGGTGTCGGCGGCGGCGGTGGTGCTGTTCGCGTTGATCCAGCCGGTGGCGGGGCTGGCCCTGGCGGTGGCGCTGGTGGTCGGCGGCACGGTGGCGCCGGTGGTCGCGGTGCTCACCGAACGTCGTGCCACGGCGGTGCTCGCCCGGGGTCGGCGGCAGGTGTCGGAGCAGGTGTTGACGCTGCTCACGGCCGCGCCGGACCTGATCGCGTTCGGGGCGGACCGCGAGGTGCGCGCCGAGTTGGCCCGCCGGGACGCCGAACTGGCGCGGCAGGCCCGTCGGCAGGCTTCGGGGGCCGGTGCGGCGATCGCGATCGTGCACCTGACGACCGGGTTGGCCGCGGCGGTGTGCATCGGCCTGGCCGGTGGCGTCGACCCGCTGCTGGTGCCGGTGCTGGGACTGGTGCCGCTGGCGTTGGCGGAGGCGTTGAGCGCCCTGCCCGCGACCGCGCAGCACCGTGCCGCGTTGCGCGAGTCGTACGGCCGGATCGTGGAGCGGTCGCCGAGCCGGGAACCGGCCCGGGTCGAGCGCGGCCAGGGAGGTGGCCCAGGTGGTGGCCCGGTCGGTGGGGCGGTCGGGCTCGAAGGCGTGACCGTGCGGTGGCCGGGCAGCGCGGAGCCGGTGCTGGAACGGGTGTGCGTCGACCTGCCCGCGGGCGCCAAGGTGGCCGTGGTCGGGCCTTCGGGCGCCGGCAAGTCGAGCCTGTTCGCGTTGCTGCTGGGGTTCCTGGAGCCGGAGCGCGGGTTGGTCTGGCGGCCGGAGCGGGTGGCGTGGTGCCCGCAGGAGCCGATGCTGGTGTCGACCACGGTCCGCGAGAACCTCCGGCTGGGCGACCCCCGAGCGGACGACGAGCGGCTGCTGTGGGCACTGGACGTCGCGGGCGTCCGGCTCGACCTCGACACCGTGATCGGACCCACGCTGCTGTCCGGCGGCGAGGCGCAGCGGGTGGCGTTGGCCCGCGCGCTGCTCCACGACGCCGACCTCGTGCTGCTGGACGAGCCGACCGCCCACCTCGACGAGCCGACCGCGGCCGCGTTGCTGGCGCGGCTGGACGACGTGCTGCGGGACAAGACCGTGATCCACATCACCCACCGGCCGGAGGAGGCCGATCGCGCCGACCTGGTGCTGCACGTCGCCGAGGGGCGGATGCGGGCCAAGGCCTACCGTTGACCACCGTGGACCCAGCCCGCGTGCTCGCCGCCTCGACCGAGATCACCTCGGCCGCCCTGGCCGGTGACGACCCGGACGCCGTCCTGCCGCTCGTGGTGCGCAGCGCCGTCGAGCTCGCCGAGGCGGACCTCGGGCTGGCCATGGTCACCGCCGAGGACGGCACGTTGACCGTCGAGGCGTCCTCCGGCGACGACGACCCGGTCGGCGTGGTGCTGTCCAGCCGGTCGTCGGCGGCACGGGCGGCGCGGACCGGCGTGCCCGTGGTCGCCGACGACTTCACCACCGACCCGCGCACCGCGCCGTTCGTGCCCAAGGCGCTGCGGGGGTACGGGCCGTTCGCCGTGGCGCCGTTCGGCACCAAGGAGCGCAAGATCGGCGCGCTCGCCGTCTACCGGCGCAAGGGCGCGCGGCCGTTCAGCCCGGACACCGTCGAGGTGCTGGCCGCGTTCGCCGCGCAGGCCGGTCTGGCGGTCGTGCTGGCCGAGGGGTCGACGGCGCGCCAGCGGGTGGCGGTCTACCAGGAGCGCGAGCGCATCGCACGCGACCTGCACGACGTGATCATCCAGCGGCTGTACGCGACGGGCGTGCAGCTCGACCTGCTCGACCGGCGGCTCAAGCTGGAGGGGCGGGAAGCTCGGCGGCTCGCCGACGCGGTCGACCAGCTCGACCAGACCATGGCCGAGGTCCGCGCCACCGTGCGCGCGCTGCGCAGCGCCGACCCGGGCAAGCCCGCCGACGTCGACCTCAGGGGTTCGGTGCTGGCGGAGGCGCGCACGGCGGGCGAGCTGCTCGGGTTCGAGCCGGAGGTGCGGGTCGAGGGCGACGTCGCGGACGTGCCCGCGGAGCTGGCCGACCACGCCCGCGCGGCGCTGCGGGAGGCGTTGTCGAACGTGGTGCGGCACTCGGGCGCCCGGCACGTGGGCATCGCGCTGCGCCGCACGCCCGACCGGCTGGACCTGGAGGTCACCGACGACGGCTGCGGCATCCCGCGCGGTGTGGCCAAGCGCGGGTTGCGGCACCTGGAGGAACGCGCCCTCGCCGCCGGTGGCGGGTGTGAGCTCACCTCGTCGCCGCGCACCGGCACGACGATCACCTGGCACGTGCCGCTGAGCGGTTGACGCGCCGTCGGGCGCTCCCGGGAGCGCGGTTCAGCTGCCCTTGGGATTCCTCGGCTCGAACTTGGTGACGATGTCGGCGGAGTTGCTCTCGCCTTCGGGACTGCGGAACTCGGGCACCGTGAAACCGTCGCGCGAGAAACCGGTGATCGTCACCTGGTACTCGCCCCCGTCCACGCGCACGAACGGGTGACAGTGGGTGACGAAGTCGAAGCGTTGCGCATTGCCGGATTCGCTTCGGGTCAGTACGGCACTAGCGCGACCGGCGGGCCACCCAGGCCGCCGCTTGCGTGCGGCGTTCCATGCCGAGCTTCGACAGCACGGCGGTGACGTAGTTCTTCACCGTCTTCTCCGCCAGGAACAGCCGTTCGGCGATCTGCCGGTTGGACAGGCCCTCGCCGATCAGGTCGAGCACCCGCCGTTCCTGCTCGGTCAACGCGTCCAGCACGTCCACCTCGACCGGCCGGCGCATGCGGTCCAGCACGCGGGCCGTGGTCTGCGGGTCCAGCAGTGAACGGCCGGCCGCCACCTCGCGCACCGCGGTCACCAGGTCCTGTCCGCGCACCTGCTTGAGCAGGTACCCGGACGCGCCCGCCATGATCGCGCCGACCAGCGCCTCCTCGTCGTCGAACGCGGTCAGCACCAGGCACCTCGGCCCGTCCGGCAGCGCGCGCAACCGCCGGCACAGCTCGACCCCGCCGCCGTCGGGCAACCGCACGTCCACCACGGCCACGTCGGGCCGCGTGGCGCCGGCCCGGACCAGGGCCTCGCCGACCCCGCCCGCCTCGGCCACCACCGAGATGTCGTCCTCGTCCTCCAGGAGTTCGCGCAGCCCCCTGCGCACCACCTCGTGGTCGTCTACGAGCAACACTCGCACCGGCACGAACCAACCATAGGTCGAATGCCGGTACCCACCGCGCCCGGCCGCCAAGACAGTGCAGGAATGCTCGTACGCGTGATCGAGGAAGCCGACCGGATCGTCGTCGGCAGGCTGGTGCTGGAGCTGTGGGGCGCGCACACCGCGGTCGCCCACGGCCAGGTGTTCTTCCCCGCGAGCCTGCCCGGGTTCGTGGTGGAGCAGCAGGACCAGGTCGTCGGGCTGCTCACCTACGCCACCCACGACGGCCACCTGGAGATCGTCACCATCGACGCCCTGCGAAGAGGCAGAGGTGTCGGCAGCTCGCTGGTCGACGCCGCCGTGCACCGCGCCCGCCAGCTCGGCTGCTCCCGGGTCCGGCTCACCACGACCAACGACAACCTCGACGCCCTGCGCTTCTACCAGCGGCGCGGCTTCCGGCTCACCGCGCTGCGCCCCGACGCGGTGCGCGAGGCACGCCGGCTCAAGCCGGAGATCCCCAGCGTCGGCGACTACGGCATCCCCATGACCGACGAACTCGACCTGGAGCGTTGGGTCGCACCGCGCTAGTTGTCCACAGGCCCCAGCCGGGCTGTCCACAGGTTGTGCACAGCCGGAGGTCGTGTCCAGCGGCGTGGCGCGCAGTCGGAGTCGAGCCCAGCCGGCGTCACCTGCTGGGCAGCGGGCTGAACACCTCGTCCCACGCGGCGGCGACCTGGCGGGCGCACGTGGCAGGTGCGACACCGCCGACGCCCGTGCCGAGACCGGGCATCGCGATCGTGCGGACGACCTCGCGCAACGGCCGGCCGTCGTCCAGCCGCCCGCCCAGCCACAGCCGCAGCACGGCCCGCGCGGCCAGGTACGGGTGCACGGTGTCGCCGGGCAGCAGCTCACCGGGCTGCCGCATGGTCGGCGCGCTGATCAGCCACTCGGGCTCCGGCTCGCCGGTCGGCACGACCAGCGCCTCGCCCACGGGCAGCTCACCGCCGTGCAACCCGAGCACGGCACTGCGCACGTTCCCCTCCACCAGCGGGAACGCCCGCGCGTACACCGCGTCGATGCCACCGCGCATCCAGCCGGACGAGTTGGCGGGGCTCACCACGGCCTCGGCGACGATGTCGAGCACCGAGCCCCGGTGCACCTCGACGCCGGTCCGGCCGTCGGCCACCGCGAGCCAGGCGCGGGCCAGCGGTTCGTCGACGGCGCACAACACCAGACGGGGAACTGCTACCGGAGCGTTGATCTCACCCTCCGTATCGGCGGCGGACACACCACCCAGCATTCCAGGAGAACCCGTTGCTGCGGAACGGGGGCGGGCACCCGCCGCACGGGTGATCCTCGCCTCAACGCCGTCACCGGCCGTGGTGCTCGTATCGTTGCGGCCGTGCTCGCCTACTTCGGACCGCAGGGAACGTTCACCGAGCAGGCCGCACGCGGCTTCGCCTCTCCGCAGCAGGAGCTGGTGCCGTTCGACACGGTGCCCGCCGCCCTGGCCGCCACCCGTCGGGGAGAAACCCAGTCGGCGTGCGTGCCGGTGGAGAACTCCGTCGAGGGCGCCGTGCCCGCGACGATGGACGCGCTGACCGAGGGCGAACCGCTGGTCGCGGTCGCCGAGGCGGTGCTGCCGGTGCGCTTCAGCGTGCTGGTGCGGCCCGGCGGCGCGCCCGTGCGCACCGTCGCCAGCCACCCGCACGCGCTGGCGCAGGTCCGGCACTGGCTGGCCGAGCACCTGCCGGAGGCCGACGTCGTCGCCACGACGTCCACCGCCGCCGCCGCGCGCGCCGTGCTCGAAGGCGGGTTCGACGCGGCCGTGAGCGCGCCGGTGGCCGTGCGGCACTACCCGCTGGAGGTGCTGGCCACCGACGTGGCCGACGTGCGGGACGCCAAGACCCGGTTCCTGCTCCTGCGCCCGCCGGGCGCGCTGCCCGAGCCGACCGGCCACGACCGCACGTCCATCGTCTGCACGGTGTCCGACCGGGTCGGCGCGCTGTCGGAGCTGATGACCGAGCTGGCGCTGCGCGGCATCAACCTGACCCGCATCGAGTCGCGGCCCACCAAGGGCAGGCTCGGCGAGTACCGGTTCTACATCGACCTCGACGGCCACGTGGCCGAGGCGCGGGTGGGCGACGCGCTGGCCGCGCTGCACCGGCACTGCCCGCGGACCCGGTTCCTGGGCTCGTACCCGAAGGCCGAGCCGGGCGGCGCGGTGGCGGGCAACGAGGCGTTCGTGGCGGCGGTCGAGTGGGTCGAAGCGGTCCGGAGGGGGCACGGCGCATGAGGTTGATCCTGGTCAGACACGGCGAGACGGCCTCGAACGTGAAGATGGCGCTGGACTCGCTGCCACCCGGTCCGCCGCTGACCGACGCCGGGGTGGCGCAGGCGGCCGCGCTGGCCGGGTCGTTGGCCGCCGAGCCGGTGCGGGCCGTCTACGCCAGCACGGCGGTGCGCGCGCAGCAGACCGCGGCGCCCGTGGCGGCGGCGCACGGCCTGGAGGTCGAGGTCGTGCCGGGCGTGCAGGAGATCTTCTGCGGCGACCTCGAAGGGCGGCACGACCGCGAGGCGTTCGAGATCTTCATCGCCACCGTGAAGCAGTGGGCCGAGGGCGACCTCGACGTGCCGCTGCCCGGCGGCGAGAGCGGTCGCCAGGTGCTCGACCGCTACCTGGCCGCGGTGGAGAAGGTCACCGCCGGGCACCGGGACGGCGAGACGGTCGTGCTGGTCAGCCACGGCGGGTCGCTGCGGATGGCGGCGCTGGCGCTGGCCCGGAACGTGGGTCCGGCGCTGGCCGAGGCCGGTTTGCTGCCCAACACCGGCCGGGTGGTGCTGGAACGTGCGGCCGACGGCTGGCGCTGCACGTCGTGGACCGGTGTGGACGTGGTCGAGGGCTAGCGGCGGCGTAGGCCGAGGGCTGTCGGCGGTGCGGGTAAAAGCTAGCCCCAGCCCAGGTCGTGCAGCTTGGCGTCGTCGATGCCGAAGTGGTGCGCCACCTCGTGCACCACGGTCACGACGACCTCTTCCACCACGTCGTCCTCGGTGCGGCAGATGTCCAGGATCGCCTCGCGGTAGATCGAGATGCGGTCCGGCAGGACGCCGCCGTAGTCGGTGGTCCGCCTGGTCAGCGCGATGCCCTGGTACAGCCCCAGCAGGCTCGGCACCTGCGGGTTCCGGTCCTCGACCAGGACCACCACGTTGTTCATCGCCGCCGCGAACTCCGGCGGGATGAGGTCGAGGGCCTCACCGACCAGCTCCTCGAACCGTTGACGGGTCATCTCCACCGGCATGTCGTCACCTCGACGTCGTGGTCGTGGTCGTGGCTGTCGTCTCGTCGGACTTCGGGGGCTTGGAGCCCGACGAGGGCGGTGCGGCGGAGCTGGAGTTGGACTGGGAGTGCAGGGGCGCGCCGGTCGGCTCGTCCTGCTGCACGGCGGTCGTCTGGGGCGGGTTGGCCGTGGTCAGCGGCGGCGCGTTCGGGTTGCGCACGCTGCCTTCCCACGCGACCAGGATGTTGTCGACCGGCTGCGCGCCGACCTTGCAGTTGGCCAGCCGCGAGCCCGCGGCCCAGCTCTCCGCCACCCTGGTGTCCCAGGAGACGAGGAGCCCGCGGGCCTTCAGGTCGGCGCCACCGGTGTACTCGGTGGTGATCCGGGTGCACTCGCCGACCATGAGCTGGTCCTGCTGCTCGGGCGACGGGAACTCGCCGGGCGGCATCGTCACCACGCCGGTGATCTCGAACGTGTGCGGCTTCGCGCAGTCCACCGGGTCGGCCACCGACTTGGTCTCGGTGATGCCCAGGCACACGCCCGGGTCGTAGACGTCGGACTGGTCCTGGGTCCGCGCGGTGCCGTAGGCGGGCAGCAGCCCGCCCGCCGGTCCGGCCACCTGGAGGCCGCAGCGCAGCGTCCGCTGCCCCTCGCCCCACAGCCGCTCGCCCGGGTTGAGCGGCCCGACGGTGTACTTGCCGAACGGGTCGAACTTGCCGCCGAGGTAGTCCAGCGACGTCTGAGCGCACCGCTCCTGGCTGATCTGCTGCCACTGCGCGTCGTCCGGGAACGGCGCCTCCGGGCCGTGAGCGGCGGAGATGTCCGCCACACCGGTCACCTCGAACAGGTGCTGGGCGGCGCAGTCGACCTTCTCGACGTCCGACAGGTCCTTCTTCGTCCAGTTCAGGCAGTCGCCCGCCTGAGCGGCCATGACCGGGTTCACCGCGGTCGTGGCCGGGCTGCCCAGGCCACCCGGGCCGACCGGCCAGGACGTGAGGGTGCTCAGGGCGAGCAGCAAGAACGCGCCAGCAGACGCGCCGAGCATGACCATGTGGTCACCTCGACGAAACCAGCGCGTGGTCACGGACATCTACTCCATGATGCCTGTGTAGGCCGACGAACCGTTCGGGCGGGTGGAGTGTGTTGCTTTTGGGACACTCGTCACCCATTCGGCGGCCGATCTCTGTACCGTCCCCGCCGGGAGTGGCTGATGACTGAGAACGACAACACCGGGACGCCCGGTCAGGGTGGGCCGAACCGACCGGACTCGCCGGGGCCGCAGGGCGGTGGCGCGTCGCCGCCGCCGTACGTGCCGCCGACGCCCCAGGGCCAAGGACCACCGCAAGGGCCGCCACAAGGAGCACCGCAGGGGCCTCAGGGGCCGCAGCAAGGCCCGCAGCAGGGTGGTCGCGGCCAGATCCGCCGGCAGGAGCCGGGGCAGACCAAGCCCCGCCCGCCGACACTGGCCGAGCAGCGCGCCCGCGCCGCGGCGATCGAGCAGCAGCGCGAGCAGCAGCTCGCCGTCGAAGCCGAGGCGCAGCGCCGCAAGAAGCTGCGGAAGCGGCTGCTCATCGGCGGTGGCGTCGGCGTCGGCGTGGTCGGCGTGGTGGCCATCTGGTACGCCGTGTCCAGCCCCGATGACATCGAGGCGCAGTGCACCCGTGACGACGTGGTGGTCGAGGACCAGTACTGCGACGAGAACTACGCCCGCAGCAACGGCGGGTACGTCAGCGGTGGGTTCATCTTCATCGGCGGCAGCTCCTACCGCTACCACTACGGCGGCACGAGCACCCCGATCGGCTCCAAGGTCAGCGGCGGCAGCTACACCATGCCCAAGGGCGCGAACGTCTCCACCAAGTCCGGCACCGTGGTGCAGCGCGGCGGGTTCGGCGTGTCCGGCGGCAGCAAGAGCGGGGGCAGCTGAGTGCGTCGGGAGTCCTCCACGCCCCGGCCCAACTGGCAGCGCACCGTCTCCGACCAGGGGTTGGTGTTCGGCGCGCCGGCGAAGGCCGCGGACGGCAGCCCGCGCCCGTACTGGGACGAGTCGGCGCACTACGTCTTCGAGATGAGCGACGTGCTGTCGCTGGAGGCGGACGTCGAGCTGCTGCACAACATGTGCCTGGAGGCCGTCGACAACGTGGTGCTCAGCGAGCGCTACCGGGACTTCGGCATCAACGAGTGGCTCTGGCCCGCGATCGCCGAGTCGTGGAAGCGGCGCGACCCGCACGTGTACGGGCGGTTCGACCTGCGCTACGACGGGCGCGGACCGGCCAAGCTGCTGGAGTACAACGCCGACACGCCCACGTCGCTGCTGGAGGCGTCGGTCGTCCAGTGGAACTGGAAGACCGACGTGTACCCCGAGGACGACCAGTGGAACTCCATCCACGAGAAGCTGGTGGAGCGCTGGGCCGAGATCAGGGGCGGGCTGCCGTCGAACGAGCTGCACTTCACCTGGTCGGGCGCGGACCCCTCCGGTGAGGACCACGTCACCGTGGCCTACCTGCAGGAGACCGCGGCCGAGGCGGGCATGGACACCGTCGGCCTGGCGATCGAGGAGATCGGCTGGGACTCGCTGCTGCGGCGGTTCGTCGACCTCGAAGACGCACCGATCAGCACGGTCGTGAAGCTCTACCCGTGGGAATGGGTGGTGGACGAGCAGTTCGGCCGCTACGCGGTGGAGACCCTGCCCGGCACCCTGTGGGTCGAGCCGCTGTGGAAGATGCTGCTGTCCAACAAGGCGCTGCTGGCCGTGCTGTGGGAGATGTACCCCGGCCACCCGAACCTGCTGCCCGCGTTCCTGGACGACCCCGGCCTGCTCACCGAGTACGTGCGCAAGCCGCGGCTGGGCCGTGAGGGCCAGAACATCCAGATCGTCGCCCCGGGCTACGAGACCCAGACCGGCGGGGTCTACGGCAAGGAGGGCTTCGTCTACCAGCTGTTCGACCCGCTGCCCGAGTTCGACGGCTACCGGCCGGCGCTCGGCGCGTGGGTCGTCGGCGACGCCTCGGCGGGTCTCGGCATCCGCGAGACCGTCGGCCTGGTCACCGACGACGGCGCGGCGTTCGTGCCGCACAGGATCGTCGAATGACCTGCTCGACCAACCCCGGCCCGCCACACCCGACGTCACCGGCTCCTTCACCGGCGGCACAACCGATCAACCTGCATACCACGGAGGGTCTGTGATCTCCCCACTCGCGTTGGACGCCGGCTTCGGCGCCGCCATCGGCCGGGGCGTCGGCGCAATCGCGCTCTACGCGATCGTCGGTCTGGTGCTGATGATCGTCGGCTTCTACGCCATCGACTGGACCACCCCCGGCAAGCTCAGCGCGCTCGTGCGCAACGGCGCCCCGAACGCGGTCATCGTGACCGCGGCGGGCCTGGTGAGCATGGCGCTGATCGTGGTCGTGGCGATCTACAGCTCGGCGGGCAAGCTCGACGAGGGCCTGCTGTCGTCGCTGATCTTCGGCTTCGTCGGGATCATCGTCCAGGTGCTCGCGGTGCGGCTGCTGGAGTGGGTGACCAGGCTCGACATCGGCTCGCTGATCGAGTCGGACCGCTTCGCGCCGGCGAGCGTCGTGGTGGCCGCCGCGCACTTCGCGCTCGGCCTCGTGGTCGCCATCGCGATCTCGTAGCGCTCCGGTTCGAACGAGGGACACGACACCGCTCCCGACCCGACCGGGTGGTCGGGTCGGGAGCGGTTGTCGTCTCCAGCGGCTTGTAAACCGCTTCCGGTCGGGTACTACGCTGCCGGTGTGATTGACCTCAAGGCACTGCGCGAGAACCCGGAAGCCGTCCGCGCGTCGCAACGCGCGCGTGGCGAGGACGAGACCGTGGTCGACGCGCTGCTGTCCGCCGACGAGCGCCGCCGGGCCGCCATCGCCCGCGCCGACGCGCTGCGCGGCGAGCAGAAGACGTTCGGCAAGCAGGTCGGCCGCGCCAAGGGCGAGGAGCGCGACGCGCTGCTGGCCAAGGGCAAGGAGCTGGCCGCCGAGGTCAAGGCCGCCGAGGCCGAGCAGTCCGGCGCCGAGGCCGAGCTGACCGAGCTGCACCGCGCCGTGCCGAACGTGGTCCACCCCGACGCGCCCGCGGGCGGCGAGGACGACTACGTCGTGCTCAAGCACGTCGGCGAGCGCCGCGAGTTCGACTTCGAGCCGCTCGACCACCTCGACCTCGGGGTGCGGCTGGGCGCGATCGACATGGAACGCGGCGCGAAGGTGTCCGGCTCGCGCTTCTACTTCCTCACCGGCGTCGGCGCGCAGCTGGAGCTCGCGCTGCTGAACATGGCCGTCGCCCAGGCCACCGCCGCCGGGTTCAAGCTGATGATCACCCCCACCCTGGTCCGGCCGGAGATCATGGCCGGTACCGGGTTCCTCGGCGCGCACGCGAGCGAGATCTACCGCCTCGAAGCCGACGACCTGTACCTGGTAGGCACGTCGGAGGTGCCGCTGGCGGGGTACCACGCGGACGAGATCCTGGACGGGCCGAAGCGGTACGCGGGCTGGTCGTCGTGCTACCGGCGCGAGGCGGGCTCGTACGGCAAGGACACCCGCGGCATCATCCGCGTGCACCAGTTCAACAAGGTCGAGATGTTCGCCTACGTCAAGCCGGAGGACGCCGAGGCCGAGCACGCGAAGCTGCTGGCGTGGGAAGAGGAGATGCTGGCCAAGATCGAGGTCCCCTACCGGGTCATCGACACGGCCGCCGGCGACCTCGGCACCTCGGCCGCGCGCAAGTTCGACTGCGAGGCCTGGATCCCGACCCAGCAGGCCTACCGGGAACTGACCTCAACCTCGAACTGCACCACCTTCCAGGCCCGCCGCCTCAACGTCCGTTATCGGGATGAGAACGGAAAGCCCCAGATCGCCGCCACCCTCAACGGCACCCTGGCCACCACTCGCTGGATTGTGGCGATCCTGGAGAACCACCAGCAGGCCGACGGCTCGGTCATCGTCCCGGAAGCCCTCCGCCCATTCCTCGGCCTGGAAATCCTCAATCCCAACTAAGCAACGAATAAACAGCTGACGGCCTGACGACCTGCTGGCGATCGGCGGGGTCAACTCGCCCGACTCGCCTACAACGGACCCGGCACCAGCGCACCGAGGCTCGATTTGACATGGGTTCGGGTGCCGTAGGCTGGACGAAGCCGGGCAGGCTTGGCGGGCGCTTTATCCGCCAGGCCTGCCCGGCTTTGGCCTGCCTGGGGTGCCCGTAAGGGCCCCATGTCAAATCGAGCCGGACTTGAGTACCGGCCGCGCCAAGAACCCCAAAAAACAAAAACAAAAGCAAAAGCGTCCTCGCCGGACGGGCAGATCAGCAGGATGGCGGGGTCCCGCAGTAACTCCCGTACCAGCGTGGTCCGGACTTCGTGCCATCCCGCCGACCTCCACAAGGGCAACCACACGTGTCAAGGGGGCGGCAACAGTCCACCACCGGGCAAGTCTGAACAGTGCCCCCTTGACACGTGCGGTAGGGCTGCGCCAGGTCGGCGGGATGGCACGAAGCCCTCCCTTTTAGGGAAAGGACGTGGCGGTTTACGACCAGGAGAGTTCAACTTGGGTGGAGACGTGGCGGCCGATTTCCAGAGCCGAGGTCGCGGCAGGTGAAGGGGCGTTGAGGACGTGTACCTGGCGTGGTGCGGTGTCGATCAGGAAGTCGTCCACAAGTGAGCCGTCGGCGCGCATGGCCTGAGCGCGCACGCCTGCCGAAGCGCGGACGAGGTCGTCCTCCCGGATAGCGGGTACGAGGCGGGCCAGGCTTTGGGCGAAGCGCTTGCGGGACAGCGACCGCAGCACCTCCTCGGCGCCCGTGCGGGCGAATCGGCGGGCGAGTCGCCACGTGCCGGGGAACCGGGCCACGTCGGCCACGTCGGACGGCGAGAAGTCGCGCCAGCGGTAGCCCTCGCGGCGCAGGGCGAGGACGGCGTTGGGGCCCGCGTGGACGCTGCCGTCGAGCATCCGGGTCAGGTGCACGCCCAGGAACGGCAGCGCCGGGTCCGGCACGGGGTAGATCAGGCCGCGCACCAGGCGTCGCCGGTCGTGGCGCAGTTCGTAGTACTCGCCACGGAACGGCACGATCGCGGCCGACGGGGTGATGCCGGCCAGCCGCGCCACCCGGTCGCTGTGCAGGCCGGCGCAGTTGACCAGCGCGTCCGCGCGCACCACGCCCCGCGTGGTGGCCACCTCCACCCCACCGCCGCTGAGCGCGCGCCGGATGGCCAGAGCGGGCGTGTGCAGGCGTAGGTCGTGGCCGTTCAGCTCCCGGACGAGAGCCGCGCACACGGCCGGGAAGTCGATGATCCCCGTGCTCTCCACGCGCAGGGCGGCGACCGCGGCCACCTCGGGCTCGTACTCCCGGGCCTCGTCGACGCCGATCCGGCGGGCGGGTACGCCGTTGGCGGCCGCGCGCTCCGCCAGGGCCTCCAGCCGCGGCACCTCGTCCGGTGAGGTGGCGACGACGAGCTTGCCGCACACGTCGACCGGCACGCCGTGCTCCTTGGCGTAGGCGACGATCGACGCGTTGCCCGCGACCGACATCCGCGCCTTCAACGACCCCGGCTTGTAGTACAGGCCCGCGTGCACCACGTTGCTGTTGTGCCCGGTCTGGTGCGCCGCCCACCGCGGCTCCTTCTCCAGCACCACCACGTCGTGACCGCGCCGGGCCAACTCCCGCGCGGTCGCGAGGCCCACGATCCCGCCACCGATCACCACGACTCGTCGCACGGCGGAAACGCTAGCCGACGAGTTCGGGCAGCACGTCGGCCGCGACCTGCTCCAGCACCGACTCGCTGCCCGCGTACACGCCATCCGCACGCGGCCAGTGCACGACCAGGTCGGTGAAGCCCAGCTCACCGGCCCGACCGGCCACGTCCCGGAAGTGCTCCACGCTGGTCAGCGAGTACACCGGGCAGGAGTCGGCGTTGAGGTGGAAGTCGATCGACCCCTTGGCCCGCCCGATGTCGGCCAGCACCTCGCGGAACCGCTCGGTCAGCCCGGCCACGCCCCGCCACCACGCCGCCTCGTCGTCGGCCTCCGGCCCGGTGGTGACCCAGCCGGTCCCGTACCGCGCCGCGACGCCCATCGCCTTCGGCCCGTTCGCCGCGACCACGAACGGCAGCCTGGGCCGCTGCACGCAGCCGGGCGCCCCCCGGGCCTCGCGGATCTCGTAGTGCTCGCCGCTGAACGTGGTCCGCTCCCGGGTCAGCAGCAGGTCCAGCGCCGTCACGAACTCCTCGAACCGGCCCTGCCGGCTGCCCGGTGCCGTGGTGCCCATCACCTCCGTGTCGTATCCCACACCGCCGGCGCCGACGCCGAGCGTGAAGCGGCCGTCGGAGAGGTCGTCCAGGGCGAGCAGCTCACGGGCGAACGGCACCGGGTGGCGGAAGTTCGGCGACGCGACCAGCGTGCCGAGGCGGATCTTCCCGGTCACCGAAGCCGCTGCTGCCAGCGTCGGAACGGCGCCGAACCACGGTCCGTCGACCAGTGAGCGCCAGCCCACGTGGTCGTAGGTCCAGGCGTGGTGGAAGCCGTACTCCTCGGCTGCCTTCCACTTGTGTTCGGCCATCCACCAGCGGTGTTCGGGCAGGATCACAATCCCTGTGCGCACCCGGCGACGTTATCCGAGTCCTCCCGCCGGGAGTGCACCATGTGGGGGTGCAGAGACCTTCCCTTGTGGCATCCGACGTCGACGGCACCCTGCTCACGCCCCTGGGGCGGGTCAGCCCGCGCACGGCGGGCATGGTCGGCCGGGTGCTGGCCGCCGACGTCCCGTTCGTGCTGGCCACCGGCCGGCCGCCGCGCTGGGTGCCGGACGTGGCCGCGGCGGCGGGCCTCACCGGTTATGCCGTGTGCTCCAACGGCGCGGTGCTCTACGACATCGGCGGCGACCGCGTGATCTCGGCCGAACTGCTCACCCCCGAGCAGCTGACCGACCTGGCCTCCGTGCTGGAGGAGGCGCTGCCCGGCTGCGCGATGGCGGCCGAACGCGTCGGCGAGTCCGCCCACGGCCCGGCGGCGGCCGAGTTCATCGCCGACGAGCACTACCTGCACCCGTGGGACGAGGGCGGGCAGCCGCTGCCCGGCCACCAGCGGGCCCAGCTGCTCGGCAAACCGGCGGTGAAGCTGCTGGTCAGGCATTCGAGCATGACCTCGGACGAGATGGCGCGGGCGGCCGGGCCGCTGGTCGGCGACTCGGTGGCGCTGACCTGGTCGACCAACGAGGGCCTGCTGGAGTTCGCCGCGCCCGGCGTGACCAAGGCGTCCGGCCTGGCCGCGGTCGCGGAGCTGCTCGGCGTGCCCGCGCGCGGCGTGCTCGCGTTCGGCGACATGCCCAACGACGTGCCCATGCTCACGTGGGCGGGTCACGGCGTGGCCATGGCCAACGCCCACCAGGACGCCCTGGACGCCGCCGACGAGGTCACCGCGGCCAACTCCGAGGACGGGGTGGCACTGGTGCTGGAGCGGTGGTTCTAGGCTGCCCGTGACGACTCCCCGACCGACTCTGGAGAAACACCCGTGCGCGCACTCGTGACCGGCGGTGCCGGCTTCATCGGTTCGACCCTGGTCGACAGGCTCCTGAGGGACGGGCACGAGGTGCACGTCGTCGACGACCTGACCAGGGGCAAGCGGACGGAGCCCGCCGACCCCGCCCACGCCGACCGCTACTCGTTCTCCCGGGTGGACATCACCTCGCCGGAGCTGGCCGACGTGGTGGCGTCGTTCGGGCCCGAGGTGGTGTTCCACCTGGCCGCCCAGATCGACGTGCGCGTGTCGGTGGCCGAGCCGCTGCTCGACGCCAACAAGAACGTGCTGGGCACGGTCAACCTCGCCGAGGCCGCCCGCCGCGCGGGCGTGCGCAAGGTGCTGTTCGCCTCCTCCGGCGGCTCGATCTACGGCACGCCCGAGGTGCTCCCGGTGGCGGAGACCACGCCGATCAACCCGAAGTCGCCCTACGCGGCGTCCAAGGTGTCCGGCGAGGTGTACCTGAACACCTACCGGCAGCTGTACGGCCTGGAGTGCACCCACCTGGCGCTGGCCAACGTGTACGGCCCCCGGCAGGACCCGCACGGCGAGGCGGGCGTGGTGGCCATCTTCGCGTCCGCGCTGCTCGCGGGCCGCCCGACGAAGGTGTTCGGCGACGGCGGCAACACCCGCGACTACGTGTTCGTGGAGGACGTCGTGTCGGCGTTCATCGCGGCCTCCGGCGAGGCGGGCGGCGGTCGGCGCTACAACATCGGCACCGCGCACCAGGTGTCCGACCGCGAGCTGCACACGCTCGTCGCGCAGGCGGCGGGGGTGGCCGACGAACCCGAGTTCGCCCCGGCCCGCCTCGGCGACCTGCGCGCGTCGGCCATCGACCCGTCGCTCGCACAGGCCGAGCTGGGCTGGAAGCCCGAGGTGGACATCGCCACCGGCGTGCGGCTGACCGTGGACTACTTCCGCTCGCTGGAGGGCTGACCGCGCACGGCGAACGGGCCGGTCGCCCCCCACTCGGGAGTGACCGGCCCGTTCGCGTCGGTCCAGGTCAGGCGGTGTGCGCCGGGTCCTCGGCGCGCTCGACGACCTCGGGGGCGTCGGACGGCTGGGGAGCCTCCGCGTTGCGCAGCGCGATGGCGCGGGCCAGGCGCGCGTAGCGCAGCTCCAGCTCCTTGAACCGCAGGTACGTGTTGATGGTCTGGAAGCCGAACGCCACCACCAGCGCGTAGAGCAGCAGGTCGGTGCCCCGGCCGACGCCGACGAACTCGGCGACCTTCGAGACCTCCACCGGCCGGACGACGGCGACCACCGCGAGCACCAGGAACAGCAAGAAGCCGATCTTGACGCCGGCCGCGGTCTTGGTCGTGCCGTGGTTCTTGAGGAAGAACACCAGCAGCACGATGACCGCGGCGATGAGCAGGAACTGGATCAGCATGTCAGCGCCTGGACCCCGTCTTGAGAGCCGAGTCGAACAGGATGTTCACGCCGTTGATGAGCGACTGCCCCTTGGACATCGAGTACTCCGTGTAGAGGATCTCGACCTGCTCCTCGGTGACCCGCCACCCGCGCTGCGAGATCATGTCGACGATCTGCGACGCGTGGCCCATGCCGTTCAGCGTGATGCGGAGCTCGTCCGCCACCTTCTTGTTGAACACCCGCAGCCCGTTGTGGGCGTCCGACAGCTTCAGCTTCCGCAGCCGCGGGCTGACCGCCACCACGGTCCGCAGCACCACGCGCTTGATCAGCGGGATGTGCGAGGCGTCACCCTTGAACCGGGTGCCGACGATGATGTCGACCGGTTCGGCGCGCAGCCGCTCCAGCATCCGCACCACGTCCGCGACCTGGTGCTGGCCGTCGGCGTCGAAGGTCACGAAGTACTCGGCGCCCGGCCGCGAGCGGGCGTACTCGACGCCCGTCTGGATCGCCGCGCCCTGGCCGAGGTTGACCGGGTGCTGCACCAGGTGAGCGCCCGTGCCGCGGATCGCGTCCGCTGAGCCGTCCCGGCTACCGTCGTCGACGCACACGATGTTCGGGAACGTCTGGAGCGCGTTGCGCACCACGTCCGCGATCACCTGTGCTTCGTTGTAGACGGGCACGACCAGCCATACGTCAGACTGGTCCGCCACGGCGGCCTCCCTGGCGAGTGAGTCGGATGGGGTTCGCGCAACAGGCTAGCGCGCGGTCCGGTCCCCGCCGTCGCCGACCAGCATTGCGGTGAACTCGGCGATGGTCCGCTCCCACGAGAAGCGCTCCCGGGTGATCTCGCCGAGCTTCGCCGCGCGGGCCTCGCGCTCGGGGTCGGACACGGCCGACTCCAACGCGCCGGCCAGCGCCTCGGGGTCCCGCGCGGGCACCAGCCAGCCGGTCACGCCGTGGTCCAGGATCTCGGCCGTGCCGCCCACGTCGGTGGCCACGACCGTGCAGCCGATGGCCGCCGCCTCCAGCACGGTGGTCGGCAGGCCCTCGGTCCAGCTCGGGTTGACGAACAGGGTGGCGCAGGCCATCTCGCGCAGCGCGGTGTCGTGGTCGACCTCGCCGAGGAACTCCACGCTCGCGTCCAGGCCGAGCCGCGCCACCTGGGCGCGCAGCTCCGCCGCGGCCGGGCCGTCGCCGCACAGCCGCAGCTTCAGCGGCACGCCCCGCCGGTGCAGGGTCGCGGTCGCGGTGAGCAGGTCGGCCACGCCCTTGCCGTTGATGAGCCTGCCCACGTAGCAGGCCACCGGGCGGTCGTCGTCGACCGGCCGCGAGGTCACGCCCTCGGGCAGCTCGATGCCCCGGTACAGCACCTTCGCCTCGCGCTTGGCCAGGTCGCGCACGAACCGCGCGGCCGACTGCGACACCGCGACCACGCCGTCGGCCCAGCGCAGCACCGGCTGGCTGGTCAGCAGGTCGACGGTGGCGGCGACGAACCGGACGAACCAGCCGCCGCTCTGCACCGGGCTCGACCCGTGCTCGACGTGCAGCCTGCGCAGGCCCTTCCGCTTGGCGAACAGCGCCGCCCACAGGTGCGGCCAGTAGAACCGGGTGTGCGTCATCAGCACGGTGTCCGGGCCGCACAGCGCGCGCAGCTTCCTGGTGAAACCGGGGTAGGGCACGGGGTAGTGCGAGATCACCTCGCGGCCCGGCCAGCGCACGACGGTCCACCGGTCGCCCAGCCGCTGCACGCCCGCCGGCGCGCCGACGGCCGAGGTGAACACGGTGATCCGCAGGTCCGGGTCGGCTTCCAACATGCGCCGGTGCAGTTCGTGCGCGTACGCCTCGACCCCGCCCTTGTGCGGCGGGTAGTAGACCGGCATGTCGACCAGGTGCACGGCCACGAATCTAAGCCCTGCCCCGTTGCCCGAGCAGGCCGCCCCAGGCCAGCGCGGCGGCGGTCAGCCACGCCAGCGCCATGCCGAACGCGACGCCCATGACGCCGAACAGCAGGCCCAGGCCCGCCACGAGGGCGATCTCGGTGGCGAACTGGACCGTGCGCACCCTCGGCCCGAGCCACGCCCGACCGCTCGCCTTGCCCGCCACCAGCGCCGTCTGGGCCGTGGCCAGCAGGAACGCGTACGCCAGCAGCACCAGCACGACCGGCCGCAGGCCCTCCCAGGGCGTGCCGAGCGCGGCGGTGAGCAGGTCGGCGGGCGCGACCAGGGTCAGGCCCGCGAACACCAGGCTGACCACCGCGGCCAGCCCGGAGACCAGCACCGGCGCCCGCACCACCTCGCGGGCCGACCGGCCGGCCAGGTGCGCGAGCAGCGCGTTGCTGATGCCGATGAACAGCACGGTGAGCGCGGTCACCGGGACCAGCGCCTTGCGCAGCAGGCCGAGCCCGTCCAGGCCGACGACCCACGCGGTCACGCCGAACGTGGCCCAGGTGCCCGCGGTCAGGTAGACCGCGTCGATGAGGAACCCCGGCAGCAGCGACCGGCGGTCCCGCAGCCAGTCGCGCACCGCGCCGACCGCGAACGGCCCGCCGGTCAGCCACGCGCAGGCGGCCGCCACGGGCACCGCGGTCAGCGCCCAGATCAGGTAGGTGGACGAGGCGTCCAGCTCGCCGACGAGCACGGCCACGCCGACCGCGCCCAGGAACAGCACCAGCCACGAGCCGTCCAGCGCCAGCGCCCGCAACGGCCGCTGCCGCGCGTACGAGACGTACCGGCCGTGGTCGAGCACCGCGGTGAACGGCGAGGCCAGCGCCTGGATCAGCAGCAACGTCCGGGCCGGCCCGTCCAGCAGCAGCCCGACGACCAGGCACACCGCGCCGATCGCCAGACCGAGCAGCAACGAGGTCGCCGCCGCGCCGCGCACGCCCCGCGCGTCGCCGTTCGCGACCGCCTTGGCCACCAGCAGCGGTTCCGCCGCGACCGCGCGGCCGAGGTACCACTGGCCGATCTGCACGATCGCGACCAGCGAGAACACCCCGAACTCGGCGTCGGTCGACACCGGCGCGGCGACCAGCTGGACGGCGAAGGTGATCGCGCTGAACACCAGCTGGTCGATCGTGACCGCCGACTGGCGCACCGCCGTGCCGGCCAACGCGCGCAGACCGTCGAGCCTGGATCTGTTCGCCGCCGTCACGGGTGTCCTCTGCTTGCCGGGTGCCGGGTGCTCAGGAGTGCTGAAGCGGGCCTTACTGTACGGCGTCGGCCGATCCCTCCCCGCAGCAGGAGAACCCCATGCCATCGCCGGTGTCCGTGGTGATCCCGTGCGCGCCCGAGGCGGACTTCCTGCCCGAGACGCTCCGCTCGGTCGCCGAGCAGACGCACCAGGACTGGGAGGTCGTGCTCGTCCTGGACGGCGAGTGCGAGCGCAACCGGGCGGCCGCCCGCACCCTCCCCGACGACCGGGTGCAGGTGCACCTCACGCCCGCGCCGCGCAGCGGGCCCGCCGTCGGCCGCAACATCGGGCTCGACGCCGCCAAGCACGACCTCGTGGCCTTCCTCGACGCCGACGACCTGTGCATGCCGCAGCGCCTGGCGCACCAGGTGGCCGTGCTGGAGCAGCGGCCCGGCCTCGGCCTGGTCGGCGCGTGGGCCCGGCAGATCGACCCGTCCGGCCAGGTCGTCGGGGAGATGCACTCGGCCATCGGGCCCGAGGTCGCGCGCACCATGCTGCTCTTCAACTGCCTCATCACCTCGACCGTCGTCGTCCGCAAGGAGCTGGCCGCGCAGGTCGGTGGCTTCGACCCGCGCCTGGTGCGGCTGGAGGACTACGACCTGTGGCTGCGCGTGATGGCGCGCGCGGACGGCGACGTGCTGCCCGAGGAGCTGGTCGGCTACCGCGTGCACCCCGGCCAGTACAGCCGCGGCGCGCTCATGGGCCGGCACACCAAGCTGTTGCGGCGGTCCAAGCAGGCGCTGGCCAAGCGGATCGGCGTGAGCGGCCTCGGCGTCGCCGCCCGGCACGCGGCGTGGCTGGGCGTGCAAGTGGCCCACCGCCGCTGGTGAGGCCCGCGCGGGTACTCTGCGGTCGCGAGCGGGACGGGGACCCGCGCCTACGCCAAGTGATCGGGTTGCTGACGCGATGAGTGCTGCACTGCTGGTGCTGTTGCTGCTCTGGGTGCCTGGCCTGTTGTTCGGCGCGGCCCTGCGACTGCGTGGGTGGACGCTGGTCGCCGCGGCGCCCGCGCTGACCTACGGCCTGGTCGCGATCGGCGGCCTGCTGCTGGGCAAGCTCGGCGCCTCGTGGACGCTGTTGACCTTCGGCGCGTGGGCGCTGGCCGCGTCGGTCGTGCTGTTCGCCGTGACCACGCTGGTGCAGCGGCGGTGGCCCGCCCGGGTCGAGGACGACGAGCCGCGCGTCTCGCGCCGCGGCCACCTGGTCGTCGCCGCGGGTGTCGTGATCGGCCTGGCGGTCGGCGCGGTCACGTTCCTGCGCGGCATCAGCAGCCTCGACCGCCTCGCCCAGGACTGGGACGCGCCGCACCACGGCAACCTCGTGCGCTGGCTCGCCGAGCACCAGACGTCGCTGGTCTCCAGCGCGGGCGCGATCGGCAACCAGCCGGAGAACGCGAACTACTTCTACCCGGCCACCTACCACCAGCTGCTGGCGCTGCTGCTCGACCAGTTCGGCATCACGCTGCCGCAGCTGCTCAACTCCGGCGCGCTGAGCACGGTGCTGGTGTGGCCGGTCGGCATCGCCGCGATGGGCCTGGCGTGGAAGCTGCCCGCGCGCGTGGTCGCGCCGGCCGCCGCCGTGTCCACCTGGTTCTCCCCGTTCCCCTACGACTCGCTGTGGCGCGGCCCGCTGTGGCCCTACGTGGCGGGCATCGCCCTGCTGCCCGCCGTGCTGGCCCTGGTCACGTACCTGATCCGGCCGCGCGGCATCACCGGGCCGGTCGCCATCGCGGTGTCGGCGGCGGCGCTGGTCGGCCTGCAGCCCAGCCTGGCGTTCATCCTCGCCGGCCTGCTCGGCGTGATCTTCCTGGCCTGCGTGCTCCGGCTGGTGCCGATCGACTGGAAGCGCGCGTGGCCGACGCTCGCGGCGGTGGCCGTGCTGGGCGCGCTGGGCGCCGCGCCGCTGATCCTGCCCTCCATGGGCGCGGCCGACGGCGTGGCCGCCATGGTGTGGCCCTCGGAGGCGACGCCCGCCGGCGCGTTCGGGCAGATGCTGACCTTCTCCGGCGTGGTCGACTTCCCGCAGTGGTGGATCGGCGTGCCCGCGCTGTTCGGCATCGTGGTCATGGCCAGGCGGCGGCTGATGGTGTGGATGGTCGGCGTGTGGCTCGCGTTCGGCGGGCTGTACGCGGTGACCGTGTCGCTGGAGGGCGCGATCATCCAGCGCCTGACCGGCTACTTCTACAACGACCACTGGCGGCTCGCGGTCATGCTGCCGCTGCCGGGCGCCATCGCGTTCGGCGTGGCCGTGGTCGCGCTCGGCACGTGGGTGGTCGACCGCTACGCCGGCCGGGCGCCCGCCGCCCTCTCCCGCTCGCCCTGGGCGCCGGTGGCCGTCAGCGTGGTGTTCTTCCTGCTCATCGGCCTGGTCAGCGGCGCGTACATCGGTCGCAACAGCGCCCGCCTGGCGGGCAACTACCAGAACGGGCCGACGGTCAGCGACGGCGAGCTGGCCGCCTACCGGTGGCTGGCCGAGCACGTGCGGCCCGGCGAGCGGGTGATGAACGACGTGTTCGACGGCAGCGCCTGGCTCTACGCGATGGCCGAGGTCGAGCCGGTCGAGTGGACGTTCTACGGCACGCCCGCCGGCACGCCGAGCAACTACCTGGTCCACCACCTCAACGAGCTGGACGAGGACCCGGAGGTGCGCGAGGACCTGACCGAGCTGAGGGTCCGGTACGTGATCGTGGGCCGGGGTTTCGTGCGCCGGGAGAACCGCATCGCACCCGGGTTCGTCGGCCTGGACCGCACGCCGGGCTTCACCGAGGTGTTCCGGAACTCCGATTCGGTGATTTACGAAATCGACGGCCAGGCGAGCGCGGTCGAAGGCGCCTCGGCGGGGGCCGGTCGGTGAGCGTATCGACCCGTCAGTGTCTCGGTTTCACCCCATGGGGTGTGGGCAGTAGCGTCCGGTCACTGCCGTACCCTCGACTGCTGTGAGCTTCGCTGGATTTGACCTGATCGTCGTCGGTTCCGGTTTCTTCGGCCTGACGGTCGCCGAACGCACCGCATCACAGCTCGACAAGCGCGTGCTCGTGCTGGAACGCCGTGCCCACATCGGCGGCAACGCCTATTCCGAGGCCGAGCCCGAGACGGGCATCGAGGTGCACCGGTACGGCGCGCACCTGTTCCACACCTCCAACAAGCGGGTGTGGGACTACGTCAACCAGTTCACCGAGTTCACCGGGTACCAGCACCGGGTGTTCGCGATGCACGCCGGGCAGGCCTACCAGTTCCCCATGGGCCTGGGCCTCATCTCGCAGTTCGTCGGCCGCTACCTGAGCCCCGAGGAAGCCCGCGCGTGGGTGGCCGAGCACGCCGCCGAGATCGACTCCAAGGACGCGAAGAACCTGGAGGAGAAGGCGATCTCGCTCATCGGCCGCCCGCTGTACGAGGCGTTCGTGCGCGACTACACGGCCAAGCAGTGGCAGACCGACCCGAAGGAGCTGCCCGCGGCGGTCATCAGCCGCCTGCCGGTGCGCTACACCTTCGACAACCGCTACTTCAACGACACCTACGAGGGCCTGCCCGTCGACGGGTACACCGCGTGGTTGGAGCGGATGGCCGACCACCCGAACATCGAGGTGCGGCTCGACACCGACTACTTCGACGTCCGCGACGAGATCCCGGCGGGCACGCCCGTGGTCTACACCGGCCCGCTCGACCGCTACTTCGACTACAGCGAGGGCTGGCTGGGCTGGCGCACGCTCGACTTCGAGCAGGAAGTCCTGCCCGTGGGCGACTTCCAGGGCACGCCGGTCATGAACTACAACGACGCCGAGGTGCCCTACACCCGCATCCACGAGTTCCGGCACTTCCACCCCGAGCGCGAGTACCCGTCGGACAAGACGGTCATCGTGCGCGAGTTCTCACGGGCCGCGGAGAAGGAAGACGAGCCGTACTACCCGATCAACACCGCCGAGGACCGGGCGAAGCTGGAGCGCTACCGGGAACTCGCGCGGCGGGAAGCCGCCGAGCGTAACGTCGTCTTCGGTGGTCGACTGGGCACCTACAAGTACCTGGACATGCACATGGCGATCGGTTCCGCGCTGAGCGTGTTCGACAACAAGATCGCTCCGCACCTGGCCACCGGTCGGGCGCTGGACGGTTCGCTGGAGGACTGATTCGGTTATGTCGGGCAACTCCACCCTCGTCGAGCACGAGGCTCCGGAGAAACTGCTGGCGCAACGCGGCCTGTTCGCCGGGCCGTCGCAGATCGTCTCGGAGGACCTCTACGCCGAGATCTCCCAGGGCATCGCCGACCGCGAGCGGCACCGCCTGGTCGTGCACCCGCACGCCACGGTGTCGTTGAACACCTACTTCGGCCGGTTCCCGGCCACCTACTGGCAGCGGTGGTGCGTCAGCCCCGAGGTGGAGCTGAGCCTGACCCTCACCGGTTCCGGCACGGTCTCGATCGTCGCGTCCGACGCCGAGGGCGAGTCCCGGACCATCGTCGCCGAGCAGGTCTCCGGGGCGAAGGCCCAGGTCGTCACCATGACGGCGAAGATCGACAAGTTCACCGACGGCGGCGCGCTGTGGTTCGACGTCGTCACCGGTGAGCACCAGCTGGTCGTCGAGCAGGCCCGGTGGACCGTCGCGCCGCCGAGGCGGGTCCGGCCGACCGCGATCGTGATCTGCACGTTCAACCGGGTCGAGGACTGCCTCAACACCATGGCGGCCCTCGCGTCCGACTCCGAGCCGCTCGGCCTGGTCGACGCGGTGTACGTGGTGGACCAGGGCAGCGACGCGGTCGAGTCGCGGCCCAGGTTCGCCGAGGTCTCCGCCGCGCTGGGTGACAAGCTGCGCTACATCCGCCAGCCCAACCTCGGCGGCGCCGGCGGCTTCACCCGCGGCCTCTACGAGGTCATGGAGGTCGACCACGCCGAGCACGCCAACGTGCTCTTCATGGACGACGACGTGCTGTGCGAGCCGGAGATCGTGGTCCGGACGACCGCGTTCGCCAACCGCACCGCGCAGCCGGTCATCGTCGGCGGCCAGATGCTGTACCTGCTGCACCCGAACCACCTGCACGTGGGCGCGGAGTACGCCAACCTCGACACGCTGGCCCCCGGCCAGGTCGTGGACGGCGCGCTGCACGACGCCGACCTCACCGGGTACGACGAGGAGACCGGCAAGCGCAACGTGCAGGACCGCCGGGTCGACGCGGGCTACAACGGCTGGTGGTCGTGCCTGATCCCGTCGGAGATCGTCAAGGCGGTGGGCTACCCGCTGCCGCTGTTCTTCCAGTGGGACGACATCGAGTACGGCTTCCGCGCGCGGGCGCACGGGTTCGCCACGGTCACGCTGCCCGGCGCGGGCGTGTGGCACGCCGACTTCCACTGGAAGGACTGGGACGACTGGCACCGGTACTTCAACCTGCGCAACGCCCTGATCACCTCGGCGCTGCACAGCCAGTTCGACCCGAAGCGGATCTGCCGGTCCATGGCGGGCCAGCTCGCCACCTACCTGGTCGCCATGCAGTACGGCCTGGCCGCGACCCAGCTCAAGGCCATCGAGGACTTCCTCAAGGGCCCCGACGTGCTGCGTGACGGCGGCGTCGAGGCGGCGGCGGAGATCCGCAAGCTGCGCGCCGAGTTCCCCGAGACCATCAAGCACCCGGCCTCGGAGGTGCCCGGCATCTCGTCCGGCGACCTGCCGCTGATCACGGCGCCGCCCGCGCCGCGGCTGTTCGCGCCGGTGCTGGCCAAGCGCGTGGTCAACCAGCTGCTCGGCCGCAGCGTGCACGACGTCGGCGCGGTGGCCGCGGGCGACTCGGCCTGGTGGCACGTGTCGCTGTTCAACACCGCGGTGGTCACCGACGCGTCCCAGGAGGGCGTGCGGGTCCGGCGGCGCGACCGCGAGCTCGCCATCCGGCTCGGCAAGCAGGGCACCAGGCTGCTCAAGGAGCTGTACCAGCGTGCTCCCGAGATGCAGCGCGCCTACCGCGACGCGATGGGCGAGCTGACCAGCCGCGAGAACTGGCAGCGGTTGTACGACCTCTGATCGGTGTTCCGGGGCGGCCCATCGCGGGTCGCCCCGCTTTTTTCTCCCAGTCCTCCTCACGCGCTTCTCACCGTAGGGACCTGTTGTGGACGCAGTGCACCGGATCATCCTGCCGAGGGACGACGACCCGCTGGACGTCCGGCCGATGTACCTGGACGAACCGCAGAACGTGCACTGCCAGGTGGACTCCCGGCGCGGCCTGACCGTGCCCGAGCACGCCAAGGTGTCGTTCGCGACCTACTTCAACGCCTTCCCCGCCAGCTACTGGAAGCGGTGGACGGTCGTGGACGAGGTCGTGCTGCGGATGCGGGTGCGCGGCTCCGGCCGGGTCGACGTGTACCGCTCCAAGCCCAGCGGCGACGTCGTGCACCTGGAGGGCGAGTTCGTCCGGGACGCGGCGGACTGGACGACGCTGGAATTCCCGGTGTCGCTGCGGCCGTTCGAGGACGGCGGGCTGATCTGGTTCGACGTGTTCACGCACGAGGCGGTGCTGGAGATCCAGGACGCCGAGTGGGCGGTGCGGGAGCCGTTGCCGGTGCGGAAGGTCGCGGTCAGCATCACCACCATGCGCCCGCACGACGCGGTGGCGGCGCTGCGCGCGCTGGGCAGCGACCCCGCCGTGCTCGACGTCGTGAGCCACGTGTTCGTGGCCGACCAGGGCGCGGTGAAGGTGCGTTCGGTGGCGGGCTTCTCGGAGGCGGAGGCCGGGCTGGGCGGCCGGCTGGAGGTCATCGAGCAGGACAACCTCGGCGGCGCGGGCGGGTTCACCCGGGGCATGTTCGAGGCGGTCGAGCACACCGACGCCGACCAGATCATGCTCATGGACGACGACATCCGGCTGGAGCCGGAGGCCGTGCTGCGGTCCAACGCGTTCGCGCGGGCGGCGGCGTCGCCGGTCATCGTCGGCAGCCACATGCTGAACCTGCAGGCCAGGACCAGGATCCACAGCACGGCGGAGATCGTCGACCTGGGCACGTGCTTCTGGCGCGCCGCGCCGGGCGCGGTCACCGACCACGACTTCGCCACGTCGTCGCTGCGCGAGACGCCCGAGCTGCACCCGAGGGTCGACGCCACCTACAACGGCTGGTGGATGTGCCTGTTCCCGCGCGAGGTGGTGGAGCGGACCGGCTACCCGCTGCCGCTGTTCATCAAGTGGGACGACGCCGAGTACTCGCTGCGGGCGCTGGAGCACGGCTACCCGACGGTGTCGCTGCCGGGTTCGGCGGTGTGGCACATGCCGTGGACGGACAAGAACGACTCGACCGACTGGCAGGCCTACTTCCACACCCGCAACCGGCTGGTCCTGGCCGCGCTGCACAGCCCGTACGACGTGCGGTCGGTCATCGTGAAGCACGGGCTGAAGCTGTCGCTGCGGCACCTGCTGTCCATGGAGTACTCCACCGTGGCGTTGCAGCAGAAGGCGATCGAGGACTTCCTCGCGGGCCCGGCCGGCCTGTTCGACTCGCTGCGCACGGCGTTGCCGATGGTGCGGGCGATGCGGGCGGAGTTCAGCGACGCCCAGCGCCTGGAGTCGGCGCGCGAGTTCCCACCGCCGACGTTCGACATGGTGCGCGCGGAGGCGTTGCTCCAGCCGTCGAGGAGCAAGGCGACCATCGCGGTGCGCGCGGCGAAGTCCGTGCTGCACAACCTGCGCCCACCGCAGCCCGCCGCGGGCGACCGGCCGCAGCTCAACGTGCCCGCGCTGAACGCCCGGTGGTTCCTGCTGGGCAACCTGGACAGCGCCACGGTCTCCACGGCCGACGGCACCGGCGTCGCGTTCTACAAGCGCGACCCCGAGCAGTTCCGCACCCTGATGGCGAGGGCGGTGCGCAACTACCGCAGGCTCGGCAAGGAGTGGCCCAGGCTGCGCAGGCAGTACCGCGACGCCCTGCCCGACCTCACGTCGGCCGAGCAGTGGCGCAAGGTGTTCGAGAACCGCTGAGGGCGCGTGGCTAGTCGAAGTGCGCGGCGACGACGTGGCTGAAGTTCACCACGAACTCCTTGCCGTCGGCGGTCGTGATGGCCTGGGTGTGGCCGTTGCGCACGACCTGGATCAGGCGTGAGCCGAGGTCTTCGGCGGTCTCCTGGGAGATCTTGACGGAGATCGGGTTGGGGTTCGCGGCCAGGTGCAGGACCAGCGTCGTCTTACGCGCTTCAGAAGTCATGCCGAACAGCCCACCAGCAGTGGGTTGACCAGGCAAGACAGGTTCGCCGTCAGCGATTCCGCGCCAAGCTGAACCGCTGGGTCGGGGCTGGGCCGCGGCGGCCCGGTTCACTTGCGGAAGAAGCGCTCCCGCTGACCCAGGCGCACCAGCTTCAGCCACTCCAGGAACGCCTTCGGGTCGCGCCGCACCCCGATGAAGTACAGCCCGAACCGGAACGCCTCCAGCAGCCCCAGCTTGCGCATGCCCGGCTGCGAGAGCAGGTACCCGCGGTTGCGGTAGGTGTAGTAGCGCTTGACCGCGTTCTCCGGGTCCTGCGCGTGGAACCGGCCGCCGAGCATCGGCTTGAACTCGTCCGAACCGTCCGGGTGCAGGTAGGCGACCTTCAACGACGTGCCGAACGGCAGGCCGGTGCGCACCAGCCGCCGGTGGATCTCCACCTCGTCACCCCGGAAGAACAGCCGGTAGTCCGGCACGCCGATGACGTCCACCGTGGACGCCTTGAACAGCGCCCCGTTGAACAGCGACGCGATGCCCGGCAGGAAGTCGGTGCCCAGCTCGGCCGCGTTCCGCTTCCACGTCAACCCGCGCCGCAGCGGGAACGCGAGCTTCTCCGGCCGCTCGATGTTCGTCACCATGGGCGAGATCGCGGCCAGCTTGCGCCGCTTCGCCTCCTCCAGCAGCACGGCGAGCACGGTCTCGTCCGCGGGCCGCCCGTCGTCGTCGGCCAGCCACAGCCAGTCCGCGCCCAGCGACAGCGCGTGCAGCATCCCCAGCGCGAACCCGCCCGCGCCGCCGAGGTTGCGGTGCGAGGCCAGGTACGTGGTCGGGATCGGGCACTGCGCGACCAGGTCGTCCACCGGCTGGTCGGGCCCGTTGTCCACGACCACCAGGTGGTCGAGGGGGCGGGTCTGCGAGGCCAGCACCTTCAACGAGTCGGCCAGCAGCTCGCGCCGGTGCCGGGTCACCACGACCCCGACGACGGAACCCTCCGGCAGTGCGCCCACGACGCTCACCTACTCGCCACCGTTCCCGCTCAGCACCCTCGGCTGACCGATCCGCTCCAGCGTCTCCGGGGCCATGTTCTCGAACGGGTCACGACCCTTGTAGGACGTGAGCACCTCGCGCAGCGATCCCTGCATCTTGACCTTGCCCTCGTCCATCCAGATCGCCGTGGTGCAGAACTCGGCGAGGAAGTCGTCGGAGTGGTTCGCGAACACCAGGATGCCCGATCGCTTGACCAGGTCGTTCATCCGGTCGCGCGCCTTGGCCATGAACGCCGCGTCGACCGCGCCGATGCCCTCGTCCAGGATCAGGATCTCCGGGTCGATCGACGTCACGATGCCCAGCGCCAGCCGCACCCGCATGCCCGTCGAGTAGGTGCGCAGCGGCATCTGCAGGTAGTCGCCGAGCTCGGTGAACTCGGTGATGTCGTCGACCCGCTTCTCCATCTCCTTGCGGCTCATGCCGAGGAACAGACCGCGGATCATGATGTTCTCGTACCCGGAGATCTCCGGGTCCATGCCGACGCCGAGGTCGAACACGGGCGCGACCTTGCCGACGACGCGCGAACTGCCCCGCGTGGGCTCGTAGATGCCCGCGAGCAGCCGCAGCAGCGTCGACTTGCCGGCGCCGTTGTGGCCGACGAGCCCGACCCGGTCACCGTGCCGCAGCGAGATGTTGATGTCGTGCAGGGCTTCGATGATCGGGACGCGGCCCTCGGAGCCGATCTTGCCGCCGACCTTGCCCAGTGCGAGCTTCTTCAGCGACCTCGACTTGGCGTCGAAGATCGGGAAGTCGACCGAGGCGTTCCAGACGTCGATGCTGACCATGATGTGTTGCGGCCTCACTCAGACCCAGTAGGAGACGCGGGCACGGTAGTTCCGCATCGCGATCAGCGCCAGTCCCCAGCCCACGACGGTGAACGCGCCGACGACCACCCAGTGGTGCCAGTCCTGCGCGTGACCGAGCATGGGGGCGCGGACGATCTCCACGTAGTGGTAGATGGGGTTCAGCTCGGCGATCAGCATGCGCCAGTCGCCCTCGTCACCGCTGCCTTCGCCGCCGGTGACCTTGTTGAGCACGCCGACGTGCCAGACGATCGGCGTCATGAAGAAGATCAGGTTGATGAAGCTGCTGATCACCGGCGGGATGTCGCGGAACCGGGTGCTGATGATGCCGAACAGCAGCGCGACCCACACCCCGTTCAACACGACGAGGGCGAGCGCGGGGATGGCCAGCAGCACCGTCCACGACAGGCCCGGCTGGAGGAACTTGTCGCCCTCCATCCGGTAGCTCTCGGTCAGCGTCGGGAAGAAGATCACGACGACGACCAGGTAGACGACCAGGTTGTGGAAGAGGAACAGCGTCTGGCGCCACACCATGCGCAGCACGTGCACCGTTATGGGCGCGGGCAGGTGCTTGATCAGGCCCTCGTTGGCGATGAAGACCTCGGTGCCCTCGGTCACCACGCCGAGGATGAAGTGCCAGATGATGAACCCGGCCGTGACGTACGGCAGGAACGTGCCCAGCTCCTGGTTGAACAGCTGCGAGTAGAGCAGGCCGAGCGCGAGCGCCGTGGTGCCCATGGAGATCGTGATCCACAGCGGGCCGATGACCGACCGGCGGTACCGCTGCTTGATGTCCTGCCACCCCAGGTGGCCCCACAGCTCCCGCTGCCGCCAGGCGTCGCGCACGTCGCCGAACGCGCGCGCGAACGTGCGCGAGTTGGGTGCCAGGGGAGCGGGAGGTCGCTCGACCGTACTCGTGGGTTGCACGAGTGGTGAGACTACCGGCGACGGGGTGTGGGCCCTGTCGCCGGGCTGTCACGGTGCGGTCACCCCTGCTTCGCCGGCCTCGGGCACACCGGTCACCTTCATGATCACCTGCTCGTGATCGTACGTGTACCCGCAGTAGTCGAACTCGATCCCGGTGCGCTCGACGTACTCCGTCCAGGCCTTGTGCTCGTGCTCCTGCCACCCCGGGTAGTTGAAGTACTCGTCGAAGACGATCACCGTGCCGGGCACCAGCCGCGGCCCGACCAGGTCGAGCACGGTCTTGGTGGAGGAGTACAGGTCGCAGTCGACGTGCAGGAACGACACCGGGCCGGGGTGGCTGTCCAGGAAGCCGGGCAGGGTGTCGTCGAACCAGCCGACGACCAGCTCGGCGCCGTCCACGTCGGGCAGGCCGTCCATGCCGAACAGGCCGGCCGGGAAGCCGTTGCGCCAGTCCTCGGGCAGGCCCTCGAACGAGTCGAAGCCGTACACGTCGCGGCCCTGGAACGCGGTGGCGATCAGCTTGAGCGTGCCGCCGGTGTAGACGCCGAACTCCAGCGCCATGCCCTCGGCCTCGACCAGGCCGAGGCCGTGCTCCAGCGTCGCGTGCGGGTGGCCGAAGTGCGGCGCGGTCGGCAGGTGCCTGCGCACGAACCGGGCGCTCTCCAGGGCGGCTTCCTGCTCGCCGGCGAACACCAGGTCGCGGCGCGCGCGGACCTCGTACTGGATCGTGGCGTCGACCGCCCGGTCGGCCTGCCTGCGCAGCTGCTCCACCTCGTGCTGGAGCCGGGCGATCCGCTGGGCCTGCTCGTGGTGGTAGGGGCGCACGACGTCGTCGATGACCCGGAAGATCTTGCCGCGCACGCGCTTCCGGACTTCTTCGACGAACGGGCTGTGCCGGACTTTGTCGAGCACTTGACGGCTCCTCTCGCGGGTGTGGCGGTGAACACGTTCGGGCAGCGCGGTACCCGTTGTCCAGTCCACGCCCTCACCACCGCACCGGAACGTTACAAGTAGCGGAACGTCACAAGTACTGACCGGTCCCTCGGATGTGCGGACCGCTCTCACCGTCGGCGTGACCCGTGCCGGCGGGCAGCGCGCGACCGCGCATCTGCTCCAGCTGGACGCGTGCGGCCATCTGCTGGGCGAACAGCGCCGTCTGGATGCCGTGGAACAGGCCCTCCAACCAGCCCACCAGCTGCGCCTGGGCGATCCGCAGCTCCGCGTCGGAGGGGGTGCCCTCCTCGGTGAACGGCAGGGAAAGCCGCTCCAGCTCGTCGCGCAGCTCCGGCGCGAGGCCGTCCTCCAGCTCGTCGATGGACCGCTTGTGGATCTCCTTGAGCCGGTTGCGGCTGGCCTCGTCCAGGGGTGCGGCGCGCACCTCCTCCAGCAGCTGCTTGATCATCGTGCCGATCCGCATGACCTTCGCCGGCTGCTCGACCAGGTCGGTCACGTCCTGGCCGCCCGCGTCGTCGCCGGACGGCAGCCGTGCGGCGCCCACCGGGGCGCCGTCCGGGCCGACCACGACCACGGCCTGGTCGCCGGCGCGGCCGGCGGTGCGCCGCTCGTTGTCCACCTGATCGTCTCGGGATGCCTCGCTCATGCCTCCCATCCTGGCCCGATCGGGTGGCGCACGCCGAACCGGGTCACAGATCGGGTGGCAAACCCGCGGCCCCTGCTGTCGCTCGGGCCGGCGTCCTCCGTACGGTGTGCGGCATGGCGTTCGACGTCGCCCGGGTCCGTGGGCTGTTCCCCGCGCTCGGCGACGGCTGGGTTCATCTGGACGCTCCTGCGGGGATGCAAGTACCCGAACAGGTGGCCACGGCCGTCTCCACCGCGCTGCGCGCACCCGTCTCCGGGCCGGGTGGCATCTTCCCCGCCTCGCAACGCGCCGAGGCCATCGTCGACGCGGCCCGGCGGGCCGTGGCCGACCTGGTCGGCGCCGACCCGGCCGGCGTGGTGCTCGGCCCGAGCTCGGCGGTGCTGCTGCAACGGCTGTCCGACGCGCTGTCGGAGGGCTGGTTCCTCGGTGACGAGGTCGTGGTGTCGCGGCTGGACCACCCGGCGAACATCGCGCCGTGGCAGCGGGCCGCGCAGCGCACCGGCAGCGTGGTCCGGTGGGCCGAGGTCGACATCGAGACCTGCGAGCTGCCCGCCTGGCAGTACGACGACCTGGTCACGCCCAAGTGCAAGCTGGTCGCGGTGACCGCGGCGTCCGGCTCCGTCGGCACCCGCCCGGACCTGCGCAAGATCGCCGAGGCCGCCCGCCGCACCGACGCGCTGGTCGTGGTGGACGCCTCCTCCGCCGCGCCGTTCGTGCCGCTGGACATCACCGCGATGGACGCCGACGTGGTGGCCGTGTCGGCGAACAACTGGGGCGGGCCGCCGGTGGGCGCGCTGGTGTTCCGCGACCCGTCGATGCTCGACCTGCTGCCCTCGGTGGCCGTGGAGCCCGGTGCGCGGGGTCCCGAACGCCTGGAACTGGGTCCGCACGCCTACCCGTTGCTGGCGGGTCTGGTGGCATCGGTCGAGTACCTGGCCGGGATGGACGACGCCGCGGTGGGTCCGCGCCGCGAGCGCGTGCTCACGTCGTTGGGTTCGGTGAAGGCCTACCAGGCGGGACTTCTGGCTAATCTCATCAACGAACTGCGATCGCTCCGTCACGTCATGGTGATCGGCGACGCCATGCGGCGGGTGCCCGCGCTGGCGTTCACGGTGGCCGGCGTGAAGGCGACCGACGGCGTCGAGCACCTGTCCGAGCGGGGCGTGTGCGCGTTCGCGGACTCGGGGCAGCACGGCGTGTTCTCGGTGCTGGGAGTGGGTGAGGTCGGCGGGGCCATCCGCGTCGGTCTGGCGCACTACACGAACGCGGTGGAAGTGGACGAGCTCGTGCGGGCGGTTGCCGAGCTGGGGTGAGATCGGGTTGCGCTGAGACCGGGGGAGATGGGTGGACGACCTGCTGTCACGGGAGCTCGCCGATCTCGCCGCACTGCACCGCCTGGCGCCCCTGATGTCGGAGTACCTGCCCAACACGGCGCACGAGCTGCGCCCCGCGGCGCTGGCGGCCGTGGTGGACGAGGTGCTGCTCGGGTCGCGGACGGTGCTGGTCGAGTGCGGGTGCGGGGCGTCGTCGGTGGTGCTGGCGCGGTTGCTGGCCCGGCGCGGGTTCGGGCACCTGCTGTCGGTCGAGCACGACGAGCGCACGGCGGCGTTCGTGGCCAGCCAGCTGCGGCGTGAGGGCCTGGGGCACGTGGCGCGGGTCGTGCACGCGCCGCTGACGCCGCATCCGGCGGCGTTGGGGAACGCGCAGTGGTACCACCCGCAGCTCGTGCACGACGAGGTGTCGGCGTACGTGGAGCGGTACGGGTTGGTGGACCTGCTGCTGGTGGACGGGCCGCTGCTGGGTGACGCGCGGTATCCGGCGTTACCGGTGTTGCGCGGGGTGCTCGCGCCGGGGGCGGCGGTGTTGGTGGACGACGCGGAGCGGCCCGGTGAGCAGACGGTGTTGGTGCGGTGGGCGGAGGAGTTCGCGTTGAGGTTCCGGACGACGCCGCGGACGTTCTTGGCCAGTGCGACGGCGTTGGAGTGAGCCGTTGAAAGCGAAAGATCAAGAGAGTCCTCGCCGGACGGGCAGATCAGCAGGATGACACGGCCCCGCGGTCGACTTCCCGTACCAGCGTGGTCCGGGTTTCGAGAAGGGGCGGTGAAGTGGTCAGGTGGTGAGGATGAGTTTGCCGAGGACTTGGCCGGCTTCCAGGGCGCGGTGGGCGTCGGCGGCGTGGGTGATCGGCAGGACGTCGTGCACGATGGGCTTGACCTGGCCTGATGCGATCAGTGGCCAGAGGTGGTCACGTACTTCGGTGACGATTCGGCCCTTGCCGTTGGGGCCGTCGACGGGGCGGAAGCGCAGGCCGGTGCCGGTGATGGTGGCGCGCTTGGACAGCAGTTTGCCGATGTTCAGCTGGCCCTTGACGCCGCCTTGCAGGCCGATGATCACCAGGCGGCCGTCCGGTGAGAGGACGTCGACGTTGCGGTCCAGGTAGGCGGCGCCCATGTTGTCCAGCACGACGTCCGCGCGGCCGACCTCGGAGACGAAGTCCTGCTCGCGGTAGTTCACGAGGATGTCCGCGCCCAGTTCGGCGCACCGTTGCAACCGCTCGGCCGAGCCGGCGGTGACGGCGACGCGGGCGCCGAGCGCCTTGGCGACCTGGATGGCGTGCGTGCCGATGCCGCCCGCGCCGCCGTGGACGAGGAACGTCTCGCCGGCTTCCAGGTGCGCCGCCATCACGACGTTCGACCAGACCGTGCACGCGACCTCGGGCAGTGACGCGGCGGTCACCAGGTCGACGCCCTCCGGGAGGGGCAGGAGCTGGGCGGCGGGGACGACGACCCGTTCCGCGTAGCCGCCGCCGGCCAGCAGCGCGCACACCTCGTCGCCGACCCGCCAGTCCGTGACGCCGTCGCCGAGTGCCGCGACGGTGCCCGAGCACTCCAGGCCGAGCACGTCCGACGTGCCCTTCGGGGGCGGGTAGTGGCCTTGACGTTGCAGCAGGTCCGCCCGGTTCACGGCGGTCGCGGCCACGTCGATCAGCACCTCGCCCGGCCCGGGTTCGGGATCCCGAACCTCCGTCCAGGTCAGCACGTCCGGTCCGCCGGGTCCACGAGTGGTGATCGCGCGCATGATCCGACGGTAATCCGGTCGCCTTCGGCGTGCGCGGTCGCCACCATCGACGGGCATGAAGCACTGGCCGCTGCACGACCTCGTGCTCCGCACACCGCGCCTGGAGCTGCGCCCGGACGACGACGAAGGCGTGGCCGAGTTGGCGGACCTGGCGCTGGACGGCGTGCACGCGCCGGACTGGATGCCGTTCGGCCTGGAGTGGACCGACGCGCCGCGCGACCGGTTGGGCGTCAACACCCTCCAGCACTTCTGGCGGGTCCGCTCGACGCTGTCGCCGCAGCGGTGGACGGTGAACTTCGTGGTGCGCCTGGACGGCCGGGTGGTCGGCACCCAGGGCCTCGGCGCCGACGACTTCCCGGTGCTGCGCGAGGTCACCACGGGGTCGTGGCTCGGGCTGCGGCACCAGGGCCGCGGGATCGGCACGGAGATGCGGGCGGCGGTGCTGGTGTTCGCGTTCGACCACCTCGGCGCGGTGGCGGCGCGGTCGAGCGCGTTCGCCGACAACCTCGCGTCGCACGGCGTGAGCCGCAAGCTCGGCTATCGGCCGGACGGCACGTTCACGCAGGTCCGGCGCGGTGAGCCGGCCGAGCAGGTCAGGCTGCTGGTGACACCGGCGACGGTGCGCCGACCCGACTGGGAGCTGGGGGTGACGGGTGTCACGCCATGCTTGTCCCTGCTCACAGGGCGAGAACCCGCCGAGTGACGGATTGCTTTCACCTCCGTGACTTGTGATGGTTCGGCATCCGTAGTGAAGGGGAACTCGATCATGTCAGGTAGAACAGGGATCCGACGCGCGGCGATCCTCGCGGCGTCCGCGTCCCTCGCACTGGTCGCCGTTCCGGCCGTCAACGTCGCCTCGGCATCGACGCTCGACGGGCCGAAGCTGGCCAAGAACCTCACCAAGAACGTCACGGTGGAAGGGGTCCACCGCCACCTCATCGCCTTCCAGCGCATCGCCGACCGCAACGACGGCAACCGCGCCGCGGGCACGCCGGGCTACGACGCCAGCGTCGAGTACGTCGCGGGCAAGCTGCGCGGCGCGGGCTTCGAAGTGACCACGCCGGAGTTCATCTACCCGGTGCAGATCACCGACGCCGCGACCGCCAAGGTCGGCTCGACGACCTACGAGAACATCCCGCTTGAGTTCTCGCCGCAGACGCCGGTCGGCGGCATCACCGCCCCGCTGCGCGTCGTGCCCGAGGACACCACCCCGGGCTGCGAGGCGACCGACTTCGCCGGGCAGGACTTCGTCGGCGCGGTCGCCCTGATCCGCCGCGGTTCGTGCACGTTCGACGTCAAGCACCGCAACGCGGCCGCCGCGGGCGCCGTCGCGGTGATCATCTCGAACAACCGCGAGGGCACGCTGGCGGGCGTCACGCTCGGCGCGCCGGGCCTCGTGCCCACCGGTGGCGTCACCCAGGCCGACGGCAACGCGCTGGCCCAGCTCGGTGGCCAGCCGGTGACCGTCGACCTGCGCTACCACGAGGAGGACCGGGTCTCGCGCAACGTGATCGCGCAGACCAAGACCGGTCGCACGGACAATGTCGTGATGGCGGGCGCCCACCTGGACAGCGTCGAGAACGGCGCGGGCATCAACGACAACGGCACCGGCTCGGCCGGCCTGCTGGAGACCGCGCTGAAGCTCGGCGGGTCGCCGAAGGTCAACAACGCGGTGCGGTTCGGCTGGTGGGGCGCTGAGGAGCTCGGCCTGATCGGGTCGACGAAGTACGTGCAGTCGCTGACGTTCGAGCAGCAGCTCGACATCGCGCTGTACCTGAACTTCGACATGATCGGCTCGCCCAACGCGGCGTACTTCGTCTACGACGGCGACAACTCCGACGGCGTCGGCGCGGGCGCGGGCCCGTACGGCTCGGCGCAGATCGAGCAGGCGTTCGTGCAGTACCTGACGGTCGAGAAGGGCGTGCAGACCGAGGGCACCGACTTCAGCGGCCGTTCGGACTACGGCGAGTTCATCGCGCAGGGCATCCCGGCCGGTGGTCTGTTCACCGGCGCCGAGGGCGTCAAGACCGAGGCGCAGGCGGCGAAGTGGGGCGGCACGGCGGGCGTCGCCTACGACCCCAACTACCACGGGTCGGGTGACAACCTGGGCAACCTGGACCGGGTCGCCCTGGACCGCAACACCGACGCGCTGGCGTGGGTGACGGCGTCGTACGCGATCAGCACGGAGAGCGTGAACGGCGTGCCGGCGCGGGCGCAGCGGGCCGAGGCGCGTGCGGCGGCCATGCGTTCGCTGCACGTGGAGGAGCACCACTCGCACGCCGATGTGGCGTGAAACACGGCTGAACGAGTAACGAAAAGGCCGGTCCCCTATGGGGCCGGCCTTTTTCGTCCGGTCGGGACAGTCCACAGAGGAATGGTCGGCCCGCCGGCGGGACAGCGAATTCGCGCACCGCACGGAAAAAGTGAAAACCGACCACATTTCACTTTCGCCCGGTCGTATCCCTGAGGTAGCGTCCGGCCCGTTCGGTCGAGTCGGGGGCTCGTCCCACGGGGGTCGCGTGCCGCGCTGCCCCACGTCCGCGCGTCTGCGCCGCGGACGGGTTGGTGGACCGACGTCGTCAGTTCCCCCTGCAGTCAGGAAAGAGGATCAATGCGTCGTTCCACCGCGCTGCTCGTCGCCGCGGCGGCGAGCGCGGCCGTGGTGACGGCCGCGGCCCCGGCCACCGCCGAGCCCGCGCCCGTCGACAACGGGAACCGGGTCGCCCGCACCGAGGCGTCGTTGGACCGGGTTCCCTTCGGCACGAGGAAGACCGACGGCCAGGGGGTGGGGGCCGAGTCCTACGGCGCCGGGCGGTTCATCCCGTCCCCGGCACCCAGGCGCGTCCTGGACACCCGCAGCGGTCTCGGCCGTGACGGCGTCACCGGGCCGGTCGGCGCGGGCGGCCAGATCGAGGTCGCCATCGCCGAGCTGCCGAAGTTCACCTTCGCGGTGGTGCTGAACGTGACCGGCACGTCGCCGAGCGCCTCCACCTACGTGACGGTGTGGGAGGGCGGCGCGGTGGCCCGGCCCGGCGTGTCGGTGCTGAACCTGGTGCCCGGTGAGACCCGCGCCAACTCGGTCACCAGCTCGGTGTCGATCGACCACAAGATCAACCTCTACAACAACGCGGGCAGCACCCACCTGATCGCCGACGTGGCGGGCGTCTACGTCTACGACTACCCGAGCCCGGACTACACCACCCCCGGCCGGTACTTCGCCAACGGCCCGGCCCGCGTGTACGACTCCCGCACCAGCGGTGGCCCCTTCTGGGCCGGCCAGACCCGCACGGTCGACCTCGCCCCGGCGGGCGTTCCCTCCGGCGCGACGGCGGTGTCGCTGAACGTCACCGGTGTCGACGCGACGGAGCACACCTACGTGACCGCGTGGCCGTCCGGCGCCGACCGGCCGACCGCGTCGAGCCTCAACGTGGCGCCCGGTGGCACCACGCCCAACGGCGTGACCGTCGGGATCGGCGCCGACCGGAAGATCAACCTGTACAACAACGCGGGCTTCCTGAACCTGGTCGTCGACATCACCGGGTACTACCTGCCCACCGAGAGCGGCGGCGCGGACTTCTACCCGGTCACCCCCACCCGCTCGTACGACACCCGCGAGCACGGCTGGCCGATCCTGCCCGGTGACACGATCACGCTGCTGTTCATGAGCTCCGACGTGGTGACGGGCAACAGCCTGCTGATGAACCTCACCGGCACCGAGCCGACCCAGAGCACCTACATCACGGCGTACCCGGCCGGTGAGAGCAGGCCCAACACCTCGGTGCTGAACCTGGCCCCCGGCCAGACCGCGCCGAACATGGCCACGGTCCGCCTCGGCAGCGCGTACGACGACCGTGACGGCACGTACCGCCCCGCGCACTCGTTCTACAACAACGCGGGCAACACGCACCTGGTCGTCGACGTGTTCGGCATCTTCGCCTAGTCAAGCGACGAAAGGCCGGTCTCCTCGCGTGGGAGGCCGGCCTTTCCGCTCCCACGACGAAACCGCGCTCTGTCCGGAAATGAGGATCAATGCGTCGATCCACAGCGCTGCTCGTCGCCACGGCGGCGACCGCGGCCGTGGTGACCGGCGTGGCCCCGGCCACCGCCGAGCCCGTCCACGACGGGGAGAAGATCGCCCGCGCCGAGTTGGCGCCGGGCGGTGCCGGTCGTCTCGGCCGCCCCTTCGGCACGAAGCAGGCCGAGAGCACCGGCCAGGAAGCCGAGCCGTTCGACGGCACGCGGTTCATCCCGACCGCCCCGCGTCGCGTCCTGGACACCCGCAGCGGTCTCGGCCGTGACGGCGTCACCGCGCCGGTGGGCGCCGGTGGCCGGATCGAGGTCCGCGTCGGCGACGTCCCGCTGTACACCGAGTCGGTGGTGCTGAACGTGACCGGCACCTCGCCGACCGCCGCCACCTACGTGACGGTGTGGGAGGGCGGCGGCATCACCAGGCCCGGCGTGTCGACCCTGAACCTGGTGCCGGGCGAGACCCGCGCCAACTCGGTCACCACCTGGGTGTCGCCCGACAGCACGGTCAACCTCTACAACAACGCGGGCAGCACCCACCTGCTCGCGGACGTGGCGGGCTACTACGTCCGCGACAACCCCGGCGCCGGCTCCACCACCCCCGGCAAGTTCTTCGCCACCGGCCCGGCGCGCGTCTACGACTCCCGCAACACGACCCGTGGCGCCTTCTACGCCGGCGAGTCCCGCGGCATCGACTTCACCTCGGCGAGCGTGCCCTCCGGCGCCACGGCGGTGTCGCTGAACGTCACGGGTGTCGACGCGACCGAGAGCACCTACGTGACCGCGTGGCCGTCCGGCTCGGACCGGCCGACCGCGTCGAGCCTCAACGTCGTGCCCGGTGGCGCAACGCCGAACGGCGTGACCGTGGCGCTGGGCGCGGACCGCAAGGTCAACCTGTACAACAACGCGGGTTTCCTCAACCTGGTCGTGGACATCACCGGGTACTACCTGCCGACCGAGAGCGGCGGCGCCGACTTCTACGCGGTGACGCCCACCCGTTCGTTCGACACCCGCGAGTACGGCGAGTCGATCTGGCCGGCGGAGACGCTCACGCTGCTGTTCATGCACCCCGACGTGGTGCCGGGCAACAGCCTGCTGATGAACCTGACCGGCACCGAGCCGACCGCGCACACCTACCTCACGGCGTACCCGGCGGGCTACAGCAGGCCCAACACCTCGGCGCTGAACCTGGTGCCCGGCCAGACCTCGCCGAACATGGCCGCGGTGCGCTTCGGCAGCGCGTACGACTACGACGCCGGCGTGTACCGCCCCGCGCACTCGTACTACAACAACGCGGGCTACACGCACCTGGTCGTCGACGTGTTCGGCATCTTCGCCTGATCGAGCGCAGAGCTGGTGGTGAAAGGCCGGCCTCCCCCGCGCGGGAGGCCGGCCTTTCCGTTCGCCCACGACGAAACCGGGGCGGGGATGCCGGGAATCCGTCGTCCGCGATCACGTCGCCGGGATAGCGTCGGCGTTCACCTCGCGCCGTCCGGAAATGAGGATCGATGCGTCGTTCCGCAGCGTTGCTCGTCGCCACGGCGGTGACCGCGGTCGTGGTGACCGTCCCGGCGGCGGCCGAGCCCCGCGACGGCGACCGGGTCGCCCGCACCGGGGTGTCGTTGACCGGCATCGGCCGCCCTTACGGCACGAAGAGGGCTGGGGCCGAGGCGTACGACGGGACGCGGTTCACCCCGTCGGCCCCGCGTCGCGTCCTGGACACCCGCAGCGGTCTCGGCCGTGACGGCGTCACCGCGCCGGTGGGCGCCGGCGGCCGGATCGAGGTCGCCGTCGACGGCCTGCCCGAGCACACCCTCGCGGTCGTGCTGAACGTGACCGGCACCTCGCCGACCGCGGCCACGTACGTGACGGTGTGGGAGGGCGGTGCCGACGTGCCGCGGCCCGACGCGTCGTCGCTGAACCTGGTGCCGGGTGAGACCCGCGCCAACTCGGTCACCACGTGGGTGTCGCCCGACAGCACGGTCAACCTCTACAACAACGCGGGTAGCACCCACCTGATCGCGGACGTCGCGGGCTACTACGTCCGCGACGACCCGGGCGCCGGGTTCACCACGCCCGGCCGGTACTTCGCCACCGGTCCGACCCGCGTGTACGACTCCCGCACCTCCGGCGGCGCGTTCTGGGCCGGCGAGTCGCGCGGCGTCGACTTCGCGTCGGCGGGCGTACCGTCCGCCGCGACGGCGGTGTCGCTGAACGTCACCGGTGTCGACGCGACCGAGAGCACCTACGTGACCGCGTGGCCGTCCGGCTCGGACCGGCCGACCGCGTCCAGCCTCAACGTCCCGGCGGGCCGCACCACGCCCAACGGCGTGACCGTGGCGCTGGGCGCGGACCGCAGGGTCAACCTGTACAACAACGCGGGCTTCCTGAACCTGGTCGTCGACATCGCCGGGTACTACCTGCCCACCGAGGACGGCGGCGCGGACTTCTACCCGGTCACCCCCACCCGCGCGTACGACACCCGCGGCGACGGCGAGCCGATGTGGCCCGCCGAGACGATGACCCTGCTGTACACGGACCCCGACATCGCGCCGGGCAACACCCTGCTGATGAACCTGACCGGCACGGAACCGACCGCGCACACCTACGTCACGGCGTTCCCGACGGGCTCCGACCGGGCCGGCACCTCGTCGCTGAACCTGGTGCCCGGCCAGACCGCGCCCAACACGGCGGCGGTCCGCTTCGGCAGCGCGTACGACCCGGGTGCGGGCGTGCACCGCCCGGCGCACTCGTTCTACAACAACGCCGGCTACACGCACCTGGTCATCGACGTGTACGGCATCTTCGCCTGACCGGACACCCGCGCGACCGACGGCGTTCCTCGCCGAGGACGCCCGTCGGCTAGGCTCCTGGGCGAGGTAGCGTGCCCGAGCGGCCTAAGGGACACGTCTTGAAAACGTGCGAGGGTTGATCCCCTCCGTGGGTTCAAATCCCACCGCTACCGCGCAAAGCGCCCCGCACCCGCGCACCGGGTACGGGGCGCTGCCGCGTCCCGGGTGGCGACTACCGGTCCAGGTCCCGCAGGTGCGCGATGACCCGCTCGAAGACCTCGGCCACCACTTGCTGCTCCTCCTGCGACAGCAGGTCGATGATGTGCTCGCGCACGCCCTCGACGTGGGTCGGCGCGGACGCCTCCAGCAGCGCCATGCCCGCGTCGGTCAGCTCGGCGAACACCCCGCGGCCGTCGTCGCGGCAGTCCCGCCGGCGCAGCAGCCCCTCCCGCTCCATCCGCGCCACCTGGTGCGACACCCGGCTCTTGGACGACGCCACCTCGTCGGCCAGCTGCGACATCCGCATCTGCCGCCCCGGCCGTTCGGACAGCCGGACGAGCACCTCGTAGTCCGCGAGCGACACCCCGTGCCCGTCCTGCAGTTCGCGGTGCAGCCGGTCGGCGAGCATCGACGCCCCGACCACGTAGTTGCGCCAGGCGCGCATCTCCCCATCGTCCAGCCACCGCGGCTCGTGCTCAGTCACCCCTCAAGGCTATGCCGCACATCTCCGTTAACGGACGATCCATGAACATGTCTGGTGCCGGACAGCTGCGCCGGGCAAACTCCTGCGCCGTACCGCGCCCTCCTACCGGGGCGCCGCAGGGAGGAACCCACCCCATGACCTCGTTCAGACGCACCGCGCAGCGCTCCGCCGCGCTCGCGGTCACCGCCGCGGCGGCGCTGGCGGTCACGCTCGTGCAGAACCCCGCGCAAGCCGACAACAAGCCGTCGCGCACGGTCGACGTGCGCCTGATCGGCATCAACGACCTGCACGGCAACATCGAGCCGCCCACCGGCTCCTCTGGCCGCGTCACGCTCTCCGACGGCACGCAGGTCGAAGCGGGCGGCGCCGCCTACAACGCCACCCACATCCGCAACCTCCAGGCCGAGGTGCGCAACTCGGTGATCGTCGGCCAGGGTGACCTGATCGGCGCCTCCCCGATCGTGTCCGCGCTGTTCCACGACGAGCCGACCATCGAGGTGCTCAACAAGGTCGGCATGGACGCCACGGCGGCGGGCAACCACGAGTTCGACGAGGGCTACCAGGAGCTCCTGCGCATGCAGCGCGGCGGCTGCCACCCGACCGACGGCTGCCAGTTCCGCGACACCTACCAGGGCGCGAACTTCCCGATCCTCGGCGCGAACGTGACGCTGGCCAAGAACGGCCGCCCCGCGCTGCCGCCGTTCTGGGTGGAGTTCCGCGACGGCGTCCCGATCGGCTTCATCGGCATGCCGCTCAAGGACGTGCCGATCCTGGTCGACCCGAACGGGATCAAGGAGCTCCAGTTCGGCGACGAGGTCGCGGCCGCGAACCGGTACGCCGACCTGCTGAACTGGCTCGGCGTGAAGTCGATCGTGCTGCTGATCCACCAGGGCGACAGCACCTCCGGCGGCGGCCCGAACGACTGCCGCACGGTCCCGAGCGGCCCCGGCCGCAGCATCGCCGAGCGGGTCAGCCCGAAGATCGACGCGATCTTCTCCGGCCACAGCCACCAGCACTACAACTGCACGGTGAACGACCCGGCGGGCAACCCGCGCCCGTTCATCGAGGGCCTGGCGTTCGGCCGCGAGCTGTCCGTGGTCGACCTCAAGATCGACAAGCGGACCCGCGAGGTCATCCGGCCCGCGACGGTCGCCCGCAACCACGTGGTGACCAAGGACGTGCCCGCGGACCCGGAGGTCCAGTCGATCATCGACCTGGCCAAGTCGAAGTCCGGCCCGATCGCCAACCGCCCGGTCGGCACCATCGCGCAGGACATCCTGCGCGCGCAGAACCCGGCGGGCGAGTCGGCGCTGGGCAACCTGATCGCCGACTCCCAGCTGGCCGCCACCACGGACAACGGCGCGGTCCTCGCGCTGATGAACCCGGGCGGCGTGCGCGCCGACCTCACCTACGCCTCCTCGCCCGCGGGCGAGGGCAACGGCGTGGTGACCTACGGCGAGGTGTTCACCGTGCAGCCGTTCGGCAACATCCTGCAGACGGTCACGTTGAGCGGCGTGCAGCTCAAGGCGGCGCTGGAGCAGCAGTGGCAGGTCGTCAACGGCGCGACGCGGCAGATCATCCTCCAGCCGTCCCAGGGCCTGACCTACTCGTGGTCGGCGTCGGCCCCGATCGGCTCGAAGGTGTCGAACATCGTCCTCAACGGAACGCCGTTGGACCCGGCCGCGAACTACCGGGTCACGATCAACAGCTTCCTGCAGGGCGGCGGTGACGGCTTCAGCGCGTTCACCGGCGGCACCGACATCACCGGTGGCGGGATCGACCTGGACGGCTTCACCGCCTACCTGGCCGCCAACCCGAACACCGCTCCGCCGGCGCTCGGCCGGATCACCACCACCCCGTGAGAACACGCGCCGTGAGCGGGCGCCGAGGTGTCCGCTCACGGCGCGCTCACTGTGCGCGACGGTCGGCCCACCGACCCGGATGAATCTCATTTCACCAGTTCAGGGGCTTCTCCAGCAGTTGTGCATTGCGCCGATCAGGCGCATGCTCGATGCAGGACCTGCCACCGGCGGAACCCGAGCTGACCCGCCGACGGCACGCCCGGAAGGGGTAGGTGGTGCGGTGCAGGTAAGTCCTCGCGGTGACGAATCGCGTTCGAACCGCAACCCCGCGGGCGGAGCGGTCCCAAGACCGGCCCGATCGCGAACGTGAGCGGTTCCGACGAGGGGTTTCGAGCGCACGGCGCCACCGGCGCCATCGCCGCGCTTGACGATGTTGACCCGGGATGTCTCAGTGTGCCGTCTCCACCGTCGGCGCCGACCGGAGTCCACGCCGACCTCGTCACGCAGGTTTCGTCACTTCCACATGGGAAATCCCGGGTGCGGTGCCCCGACGTCGGGTCCCGCACCCGGGACTCGTGCTGTCCGGGTTCGGTGCGCAACTGGGAGGCCTCGCGGTGCAGTTCAACGAGAACGCCGAGCTCGACACGTCGCAGGTCACCGACCAACGCGGGGTCGGTGGCCGGGTCGCCCTCGGCGGCGGTGGGCTCGGGATCGTCGGTCTGATCATCTACTTCGTGCTGTCGCAGCTCGGCGGTGGCGTGCAGCTGCCGTCCGGTTCCGGGTTCGGCGACGTCACCGACGGCCAGCAGGTCGGGTCGGAGGCCATCAAGGAGAAGTGCCGGACCGGCGCGGACGCCAACCGCGAGTCCGACTGCCGCGCGGTGGCGTTCATCAACTCGATCCAGGCCTACTGGACCGACCAGTTCGCCCGGTCGGGCCGGACCTACCAGCCCGCGCAGACCAACTTCTTCTCCGGCGGGGTGTCGACCCGGTGCGGCAACGCGTCGTCCGCGGTGGGGCCGTTCTACTGCCCCGCGGACGGGCAGGTGTACATCGACCTGGGGTTCTTCCAGGAGATGCAGCAGAAGTTCGGCGCCACGGGCGGGCCGTTCGTCGAGGCCTACATCCTGGCGCACGAGTACGGCCACCACATCCAGAACCAGCTCGGCACGTCCGACCGGGTGGGCCAGGAGTCCGGGCCGACGTCGGGCTCGGTGCGGCTGGAGCTGCAGGCGGACTGCTACGCGGGCGCCTGGGCCAACCACGCGCAGAACGTGCCCACGGCGTCCGGCCAACCGCTGATCACCGGCGTGACCCAGGACGACGTGAACGCCGCGCTGGACGCCGCGGCCCGCATCGGCGACGACTTCATCCAGGGCGAACTGGGCGGCGGCCACGTCGACACGACCAAGTTCACCCACGGCTCGTCCGCGCAGCGCCAGAAGTGGTACATGACCGGCTTCGACACCGGCGACCCGACCCGCTGCAACACCTTCGACACCAACAACCTGGGCTGACCCCCGCCCGTGCCCCGAACCGCGACGATCCTCACTTCCCGGGGCCGTGTTCGCCCGTTCGCCCTAAGCTGACCACCGATGTCGCGAGCACGGACCACCACTGATCTCCGCCCGCCGGCTGCGGAGCAGCGGCGATCCAGCACAGGGGCGTGCCCGTGACGACGCTTGAAGTGATCGTCGTCGTGCTGGCCGGTGTGTTCGCCGGTGGGATCAACACGGTGGTGGGTTCGGGCACCCTGGTGACGTTCCCGGTGCTGCTGGCCGTCGGCTACCCGCCGGTGGTGGCCAACGTGTCCAACAGCCTCGGCCTGGTGCCCGGCTCGCTCAGCGGCGCGTTCGGCTACCGGCGCGAGCTGACCGGCCAGGCGGGCCGGGTGAAGCGGCTGCTGCCCGCCTCGGTGCTGGGCGCGGTGGTCGGCGCGATCCTGCTCGTGGTGCTGCCGGAGGACGCGTTCTCCAGGATCGTGCCGGTGCTGATCGCCATCGCGCTGGTGCTGGTGGTCGCCCAGCCGTGGCTCAACCGCAAGCTCGCCGAACGGGAGCGCCACGAGCACGGCGGCCTCGCGCTGTGGATCGGCGTGTTCCTCGCGGGCATCTACGGCGGCTACTTCGGCGCGGCCCAGGGCGTGCTGGTGATGGGCCTGATGGGGGTGCTGATGAGCGAGCACATCCAGCGGATGAACGCCCTGAAGAACGTGCTGACCGCGTTCGTGAACCTGGTCGCGGGCGTGCTGTTCATCTTCATCGCCGACGTGGCGTGGCTCGCGGTGCTGCTGCTGGCGATCGGCTCGGTCGTCGGCGGCCAGCTCGGCGCGAAGGTCGGCCGCCGACTCCCACCCGCCGCGTTGCGCGCGGTGATCGTGGTGGTGGGAGTCGTGGCCATCACCCAGTTGCTGACCCGCTGACCGCTCAGCCGGTGAAGGACCGGGCCGCTGCCAGGAACGCGTCGTTCTCCTCGGGCTCGCCGATCGTGACGCGCGCGCCGTCGCCGACGAACGCCCGCACCACCACCTTGTGCGCCAGGCAGTGCTCGTTGAACGCCGCGGTCCGCTCGCCCAGCGGCAGCCACACGAAGTTCGCCTGCGACTCGGGCACCTCGAACCCGGCGGTCAGCAGCTCCCCGCGCACCCGCGCCCGCTCGGCCACGATCGCGCGGCACCGCGCCATCAGCTCCGCCTCGGCGTCCAACGACGCCAGCGCCGCGACCTGCGCCAGCGCGTTCACGCTGAACGGCACGTAGACCTTGCGCAGCGTCTCGGCGACCGCGGGCGAGGCCACCGCGTACCCGACCCGCAGCCCGGCCAGCCCGTAGGCCTTGGAGAACGTGCGCAGCACGGCCACGTTGTCCCGGCCCGCCGCCCACTGCGCCTTCGCCAGCTCGACGCCGTCGGGCACGTCGGGGTCGTCCACGAACTCCTTGTACGCCTCGTCGATCACCACGAGCACGTCGGACGGCACCCGCTCGACGAACCGCTCGATCTCCGCCCGGCGCAGCGCCGTCCCGGTCGGGTTGTTCGGGTTGCACACGAACACCAGGCGGGTCTTCGGCGTGATCGCGTCGGCCATCGCGTCGAGGTCGAGCCCGTGGCCCGGCGTCAGCGGCACCTTGGCCTGCCGCGCGCCGACGACCGCGGTGATGATCGGGTAGGCCTCGAACGAGCGCCACGCGAACACCACCTCGTCCGCGTCGGCGCAGGTGGCCTGCACCAGCTGCTGGCACAACGTCACCGAGCCGCAGCCGACGGCCAGCTGCGCCACGGGCACCCCGAGCTTGTCGCCCAACCGGGCCACGAGCTCGGTGGCGGCGGTGTCGGGGTAGCGGTTCACGGCGGTGGCCGCGTCCGCGATGGCCCGCACCACGCTGGGCAGCGGTCCGGCCGACACCTCGTTGCTGGCCAGCTTGATCGCGCCGGGGATGGTCTTGCCGGGCACGTATCCGGGCAGGGCAACGAGGTCGGCGCGGGTTCGCACGGTCATCCAAGGACTCCCTTCGGGGTTCTGAGCTGGACGTTATCCGGTGAAAGAGCCGTATGGGTCATACCCGCCGTACGGATGCTCACGTTGACTGGCGTTCACCCCCACGTGGAAGGGTTGGCCCATGATTGCTACCCGCACCGAGACGCTCTCCCTCACCGACGGCCGTGAGCTGCGGCTGACCGTCGCCGAGCCGGAGAACGCCGTCCGCGGCGGCCTGGTCGTCCTCCACGAGGCGCGTGGCGTGACCGACACCGTCCGCGTTCTGGTGAGCTCGCTGGCGGCCGAGGGGTGGTTGGCGGTCGCGCCGCACCTCTACGACGAGGTGTCCGGCGACGAGGCGCCCGCCATGGTGAGCACGCTGTCCGGTGACGCCGTGCTGGCCGACACCGACGTCGCGTTCGTCTGGTTGGGGCAGCAGGGCGTGAGCCAGGACCGGATGGGCGTCATGGGTTTCGACCTGGGCGGATCGGTCGCGATGGTGGTTGCGGGAAGCCGAACCATCGGTGCCGCGGTGACCGTCGGAGGTGGTGGGATCCTGGATCCGCTGGCCGAGGGTCTCCCGTCGCTGGTGGAGGTCGCGGAAGAGCTGACGTGCCCGTGGCTCGGCCTGTACGGTGACGACGACGCCGAGATCCCGTTCAGCGACGTGGAGAAGTTGCGCGACGCCGCGGCCGCGGCACCCGTCGCGACGGACGTGGTCCGGTTCTCGCACACCAGCCACCGGTTCGACACCACGCCGGAGGTCAGCGCGGAGGCCTGGCAGCGGGCGCTGAACTGGTTCGACTCGCACCTGCGTTAAGCCTCTGGTCGGCGGCTTGGAACCGAACGTGCTTCCCGGTACATCTAAGGGAGGCGTCCGGAACGCCTGGTTCCTCCTCGTCGTCGGCTAACGCGCGGTGGGCCCGCGGCGAATCGCAGTGCAGGGGGTAGTGATGAGCGACGGGAACACGGTTCCACTCGCGGGAGCACCCACGGTGCAGATCCCGCCCGGCTTCACGCCGTCCGCGGCACCGCCACCGGCGGTCGCGACGCCGGCGCCCGCCGACGTGCCCGCGACTCCGGCGGCCCCGGTCGCCGCCGAGCCGGTGGCGCCTGCCGCCGAGGCGGGCGCCGCGGTGACCGCGCCGGCCGAGCCCGTCGTGGTGAAGCCGGTGACGGAGAACTTCGCGACGGCGGCGCAGGCCGACCTGGACAAGGCCACCACGGCGTTGGGCGCGGTGGACAAGGGGTCGGTCCAGCTCGACCTGGACAAGCAGGGCGTCGACGACCTGCTCAAGCTGGTCTCGAAGGCCCGCAACCTGGTCGACACCGTGCACAGCCGTGCGGTGAACAACCTCGACGTCGAGCTCAAGTTCGGCAACAACTGGGTGAGCGACGCGATCAGCCGACGGCTGCGCGAGGTCGCGGTGGGCAACGAGGAGTCGGCGGTCAACGTGATCGGCGACTTCATGCAGGTGCTCTTCGAGGTCGAGGAGACCATCCGCGAAGCGGCGCGGAACCTGGAACGGGCCGACGACGAAGCGGCGGACGCCTTCGGTTCCGCCGGGGAGGCCAAGGGCTGATGGGCGACAACAAGCACGGCGGCAACCACGGTGGTCACGGCGGCGGTCACGGCCAGGGCCACGGCGGTCATGGCGGCGGTCATGGAGGTGGCCACGGCGGCGGTCACGGCCACGACAAGCCCTCCGACCTCGGCCAGAAGGTCGACTGGATGACCTACACCCACCAGCAGCTGTGGGACATGGTCAACACCGGCGTCGACCTCAAGGCCGCGGGCAGCGCCCAGGCCGACTGGGCGGCCGTGGGCAACGCGCTGGGCGAGGTGCAGTCGCTGCTCGCCAAGGCGATCGGCCAGTCCAGCCAGGCGTGGACGGGCGAGTCCGCCGAACGCGCCCGCGAGGCGCTGGAGTCGGTGGAGAAGTGGGCGCTCAACACCAGCGACCACGCCGACAACGTGGCCAAGTGCATCGCCACCGAGATCGACCACGTGCAGACGGCGCGCGAGATGATGCCGCCGCCCGCGCCGGCGCCCCCGGTCGTCACGCCCGTCGGCGGCACCGCGGTGACCCCGGTCGCCACGCCCACCCCGGTCGCCACGCCGCGCTCGCCGCTGGTCGGGCACCGGCCGGTGGACGAGGTCGGCGGCTTCCGGACCCCGGTCCCGGTGTCCGACGACGGCCTGGTCGCGAGCCCGACCCTGCCCAGGTCGGTCGGCGCGTTCACCGGCATCGACAGCATCGCCGCGCCCGCGGTCGACTCCGTCCTCACCGCCGACGCGACGCACCGCCAGGCCGCCGAGGTCATGGCGATGTTCCAGCTGAACTCCTACGAGGTCGACCGCACCGTGCCGTCCTTCGCCCCGCCGACCAACCCGGTCGCGCCGCCCCCTCCGCCGCCCGTGGTGATCACGCCGAACCCGCCCGTGGGCGACGGCGTCGGCGGCGGTACCGGTGGCTCCGCCAACCCCGTCCCGGCACCCGCCACCAACCCCGACGGCACCGCCAACCAACGGCCCGGCGGCACGTCCGCCCAGTTCGGTCGCGGTGGCGCCGGCGGTGGTCGCGGTGGCTTCCGCGGCCGCGGCGCCATGCCGACGCCCGTCGGCGCGAGCGGTGGCGGCGGTGGCGGTGGCGGCGGCCCGATGGCCGGTCCCGGTGGCGTGACCGGAGCGCTCGGTGCCGACCGCGGCGGCTCCGGCGCCAACCCGGGCAGCGTGACCAGCCAGTTCCAGGCGCCCAAGTCGGTGACGCCGCAGTCCGGCATGATCGGCGCCGCGCCGATGGCCGCGCCGCCGCCCGTCGCCGGCGCCGGTGGTGAGAAGGACCGCAACCGCCCCGGGTACCTGGAGGACGACGACAACGTCTTCGGCGTCGACCGCAAGGCCGCACCACCGGTGATCGGCCTGTGACCGAGCGCGTCTTCCGGCTCAGCGAAGTGGAGTTCTTCCTGCTCTGGCAGGCCGTCCACCGCGACGCCCACCCGGTCCCGCTCGGCACCAGGCACTTCGGGCACACCCAGCGGGAACGTGCCGCGCTGGTCGAGACCGCGTCCCGCGACCTCGCGGCACGCGGTCTGGGCACCGTGCAGCGGCCCGACGAGGAGCTGTACGGGCTGCTGCGCGGCCTGGCCGAGTTCGAGGTCGGCCTGGAGGTGTTCTTCACCGTGCGCGGCGCCCAGGCACGCGGCCTGGCCACCGCCGCGTGGCACGGCGCGTTCGCGGGCAGGCTCGGCAACCAGGTGCAGGTCGCCGGGTTCCGGCCGACCGCGCTGGCCGCCACCACGGTCAACACCCTGCCGCCCGCGCCGCCCGGCACCGGCCGGTCGGTGAACGTGCGCTGGGACGACTACCTGGCCGCCGGCAAGGCGGGGGAGGACGACGGCAGCGAGGGGTTCCTCGACGCGCTGCGCGCCGTCGGCCTGCGCGAGCCCGAGGCCAACACGCTGATGCGCGCGGTGACCACGCGCAGCGGCGGCGGCCAGGTCGGCGTGATCGCCCGCAACCGGGCCGGCTACCTGCACCCGACCGGCGCGGTCGTGTCGTGGCTGGACACCGCCGACGGCCGCTACCTCGTGCGGCGCGACGACGGGTGGCTCGTCGTCGCGCCCGCGGACGCCCAGCGGCTGATCTCCGCGGTCGAGGGACTGGTGGCGACCGCCGGCCGGAACTGACCCGGTGTGTGGGTGGTGACTGTGGTTCCGGGCCGTCGGATCGGCTAGGAACTTCAGGTATGACCGAGATGCGTGCCGGCACCGCCCCCGGCGAGGCGGAAGTCCTGTGGCGCCCGGACCCCGACCGGGTCCAGGACAGCCGGATGACCGCGTTCCGCTCCTGGCTCGCCTCGTCGAAGGGCCTGGACCTCCCCGACTACCCGTCGCTGTGGGAGTGGTCCACCTCCGACCTGGAGGGGTTCTGGGGCGCGCTCGCGGAGTTCTTCCAGGTGGTGTTCCACAGCGCGCCCACGGGCGTGCTGGAGGCCCCGGTGATGCCCGGCGCGGTCTGGTTCCCCGGTGCCACGCTCAACTACGCCGAGCACGCGTTGCGGGGCCCGGACGGCGACCTGGCCGTCGTGTTCCACCGGGAGGACGGGCTGTCGTCCCAGCTCACGTACGGGGAGCTGCGCCGTCGGGTGGCCGCCGTGCGCGCCGGGTTCGCCGAGCTCGGCGTGCGGCGCGGTGACCGGGTGGTCGCGCTGGTGCCGAACTCGCCGGAGGCGCTGATCGCGTTCCTGGCGGCGGCGTCGCTGGGCGCGACCTGGTCGTCGTGCTCGCCGGACTTCGGGGCGCGGGCGATCGCCGACCGGTTCACCCAGATCTCGCCCACCGTGCTGGTGACCGTCGACGGGTACCGGTACAACGGGCGGGCGTTCGACGTGCGGGCGACGGTGGACGCGCTGCGGTCGGAGATCCCGTCCCTGCGCGCCACCGTGATGATCGACTACGTCGGCGGCACCCCGCTGCCCGGCGCGGTGACGTGGGACTCCCTGCTGGCCGCGCACGCCGACGCCCCGCTGGCCTTCGAACCGGTGCCGTTCGACCACCCGCTGTGGGTGCTCTACTCGTCCGGCACCACGGGCCTGCCGAAGGGCATCGTCCAGGGCCACGGCGGGATCGTGCTCGAACACCTGAAGATGCTGGCGCTGCACAGCGACCTCGGTCCGGGCGACCGGTTCTTCTGGTTCACCACCACCGGCTGGATGATGTGGAACTTCCTCGTCTCCGGCCTGCTGGTCGGGTCGACGATCGTGCTGTTCGACGGCAGTCCCGCGCACCCCGACCTCGGCGTGCTGTGGCACCTGGCCGAGCAGCACCGCGTGACGTACTTCGGCACGTCGGCGCCGTACATCCAGTCGTGCCTGAAGGAGGGCGTCCACCCGGCCGACCGCTACGACCTGACGGGACTGCGCGTCGTCGGCTCCACCGGCGCCCCCCTGACCCCCGAGGGCTTCCGCTGGATCGCGTCGGCCGTCGGTCCGGACGTCCAGATCGCGTCGGTCTCCGGCGGCACCGACCTGTGCACCGCGTTCGTCGCCGCCTCGCCCGACCTCCCCGTCTGGCTGGGCGAACTCTCGTGCCGGGCACTGGGAGCGGCCGTCGAGTCCTTCTCGGAGTCCGGCGTGCCCGTGGTCGAGGAGGTCGGCGAACTGGTGATCACCAAGCCGATGCCCTCGATGCCGGTGTTCTTCTGGGGCGACGAGGACGGCTCGAAGCTGCGCGAGGCCTACTTCTCCACGTTCGAGGGCGTCTGGCGGCACGGCGACTGGATCAGGATCACCGGCCGCGGCTCCGCGGTCATCTACGGCCGCAGCGACTCCACCCTGAACCGCGGCGGTGTGCGCATGGGCACCAGCGAGTTCTACCGCGTGGTCGAGGGCCTGCCCGGCGTGGCCGACTCCCTCGTCATCGACACGTCCGGCGCGGGCCGGACCGATGGCGAGCTGCTGTGCTTCCTGGTCCTGGAGCCGCAGGTCGCCCTGGCCGACCTGGAACCCCGCCTGAGGTCGGAACTGCGCACCAACCTGTCACCGCGCCACGTGCCGAACCGGTTCGTGGCCGTGGACGAGATCCCGCGGACCCTCAACGGCAAGAAGTGCGAGGTCCCGGTGAAGAAGATCCTGGCGGGCACCCCACCGGAGCGGGCGGTCAGCCTCGACGCCCTGCGCAACCCGGCGGCACTGACACCATTCCTCGACCTGGCACGAGACCTACCTCACGCCACCACCCCCTGAACACCCGGTGAACGCCCCCCTCCACCCACCTGTACCGGCTCTGACCAGCGAGGATGCCGTAAGGAGGGGGGCGTTTTGCCTGACCACCGGGGTCATGTGTAATCTATGCGTCGTAGCCGAGGGCTCCGGGAGGCTTCGCCTAGTCTGGTCTATGGCGCCGCACTGCTAATGCGGTTTGGGTTTATCGCCCATCCCGGGTTCAAATCCCGGAGCCTCCGCAACACCCGGCTTCGGCCGGGTGACAACTGAAGAACGATGCGCTCGTAGCTCAACGGATAGAGCATCTGACTACGGATCAGAAGGTTGCAGGTTCGAATCCTGCCGAGCGCGCAAGAGTAAGTCCAGGTCAGGGCCTTGTTTCGGTTAACGGAACGGGGTCCTGATTTGTTGTGTGGGGGGCTGCTGTCTCACATCTTCACACGAACGCTCGTGCTGCTGCTCAGCCGTAGAGCTTGCCGAGCGCCTCGGTCCCGCTGTGGAGATCCTCATCACTCGCGTGGACGTAGGTCGAGTACGTGAACGCCGTGTCGTAGTGCCCAGCCCACTTGCTGACGATCGAGATCGGCACTCCGGCCTTCTCCATCAGGCTGAGCGCCGTGTGTCGCCCTTCGTGCAGGACGATCCGCTTCACGCCGGCTCGCTTGGACAGCCTGCCGAACTCGTCGGAGTACCACTCGGGGTGCACTGGCTCGCCGACCTCGTCCACAACGACGTAGCCGCTCTGCCGGTAGCCCTCGCCAACCGCCAGCTTCTCCTCGGCCTGCTTGACCTTGAGCGTGTGCAGAGCCGACGCCGCCGCGAGGTCGAGCGGGAGCTTGCGGAACCCGTTCTCCGACTTGGGCGGGACGATCAGCACCTTGCCCTCGACCAACACGCGGGCCTGCTGGACGTGCACGGTCGCCGTGCCCTCGACGTAGCAGTCCATGCACCACTTCACCTCGTGCGTGCTGCACGCCTTGGCGAATGTGCCGAAGTCGATGTCCTCGTCCCACCGCAGCCCAAGCACCTCGCCGCGGCGAAGCCCGTACAGCGTCAACCTCCAAGCCGCGTCCAACCGGTCCTCTTTGGCCTTGAGGAGGAACAGCCGCACCTCGTCCTTCGACCAGGTGTCCGGCTTCGCGGGCTTGTACTTCGGCGGCTTCACCAGCTTGGCGACGTTCCGCGCCACCAGGCCCTCCAGCGTGGCCATCTCGAACGCGGCCGTGAGCCTGCCCAACGTCAACCGGACGCTGCGCGGCCCCAGCCCTGTCCCCGGCTTGCCACCACGACGTCTTCCTTCCGTCTGCATCCAGGTGACCATCCGCTCGATGTCGGCCTTGGTGACCTTCTGGATCGGCGTGGCGCCCAACTGCTCGCGCACGGGTCGGAGCGCGTCCCGGTAGCTGCGCTTGCTGGACGCCCGAAGGTCGCGCGTCGCACCCTCCAGCCACCCATCGAGGTACTCATCGACCGTGACCTTGCTGGGCCGGATGTAGGTGCCCTCGTTGACCTTGTGGCGGGTCTTGTCGTACTCGACGCGGGCCTCGCGCCTGGTGTCGAACGTGAACGTCTTCTGCTGCCGCTTGCCCGTCGCCGGGTCGCGGCCGATGTCCACAACGAACCGATATCTCACCGTCCCGTCCTTCAACGTGATCTTCTTGATTGGGTCACTCACTCGTCCTCCTCCGTCGGTCCCACTGGTTCGATTGGTTTCACGATCAGCCCACGCCGATCAAGCTCGGCCTGGACCTGCTGTGACAGCAGCCGGGTGATGTGCCCGCGGCGGGCCTGGCGCTCGTTGATGTCGATGTCGCCGAGGTCAGCCAACTGGGCGTCCCGCTCGTCAGTGAGCGTCCGTCCCCAGAGCTTTTGGGCGATGTCGACCACCGCCTTGGGCGAGACCCCGAGCCGGTTGGCCAGGGTGTTGTCCGCCTCGGTCCCCTGCACCTTGGCCGCGAACCACGCCTCACCCTTGGCCCGGATCGCGGACAGCCCGAACAGCTCGTCCCGGCGTGTCTTCGGATCCCACTGCTCCGACCCGCCAACGACGGCGATCCCCCGGATGAAGTCCCGGATCAGCGGCCGGTTCAGGGTGATGTGCTCGGCGACAGCGACCGGCCCGTCACCCTCGAACAGCTCCGACAGTTCCACGTTGAACGTGTGAGCGATCAATAGCACGTCGGCGAAGTTCGGGTTGGGCCGCTCCCCGGCCTCCAACGCCGCGATCTTGCTGCGGCTGAACGGGATTCCCCGCCGCGAGAACAACCGAGCCGTCTCGTGCTGGGTGAGCCGCGCCCGCTTCCGCAGGCGCTCCAGGTTCTCCCCGACGACGGCACCGACCGACTGCGGCTCTGTCACCTCGCCGAGTATGCCAGCTCGTCGGTTCGCTTGACAGACAGACGAGGGTCGACGCACACTCGAATGGACTACAACGAATCGGGGGGTTCGTTACATGACCAGGCAAAACAAGGATGCATGGCACCCGACGCTCGACGAGGTCAGGCGCTGGCCCGCGACAGTGAACGTGGCGAAGGCGGCGAGCGCGTTTGGCATCTCGCGCAGTCATGCTTACGAGTTGATCGCGACCAGGAAGTTCCCGGCCAAGGTGATCAAACTGCGCACCACCTACCGGGTGATCACCGCGTCGATCGTCCGAGCCTTGTCCGCCGAGGCTGCTTAGACACCAGCAGGAGGTGGCCCCGTCGATCGGGACCACCTCCTGCTGACGGGCGGACTGGGGCTACTGAAGGCTTCCGTCCGCGCCGTCCAGCCACACGACGTGCACTCGTACACCCCTGGATCGCGAGCTGATCTCGAAGAGCTTCCGCGCGTTCTCCGGGCTCTGGGACCTCAGTGAGAAGTCGCCCTCCACGGAGTTGACGTCGGCGCGGTCGGGGTAAGCCAAGCCGTAGGCCGCGACCCTGGCGTCCACTCGATCCCCGTACTCCTCGACGAGGGCGAACAACCGCGGGGCCTCCTGCTCGGCGAGTTCTCGCATGACGTCGGCGAACTCTTCCTGACCCCACTGCGCCTCGACTACCGGGCGCTCGTCCAGCTCGGTCATGCGGCAGCCTTCCCAACACTCCGCAGCAGGGCATCGAACTCGTCCGCCAGGAGCAGGACGTTGCCTGCTTCTTCGGGCGTGACCAGCCACATCGCCTGGGTCTCGCCGATGGAGGCCGGAGGCAGCGGAAGCGTCGTGCCCTCCGCCATGACCCGCACCTCGTCGCGGACCAGTGCCAACGGACAGGGCGGCTTCACGAGGAAGTAGGCCATCGGCATCCCAGGGATGGCGAACACCGGCGTGGGGTGGGTCGCGAACCAGCGGTGATCGAGCACCGCCTCGACCAACGACTCGTGGACCGTGACCGCGCCCAACGTCGGCCCGGTCACGGCAAGCACCGTCGGGGCGTGCAGGCCGGGGGTCGACCACCACTGGCGGACCATGTCGAGATCCGCGGTCGCGGTCTCGATCGGCCGCAACACGATCTTGTCTGCGGGCTCACCCGACACCGGGTCGACGAACTTGCCGTTCCGCCACACCGCTCCGGGTATGACCGGCCAGCCCATCTCGGCGTACGCCAGCGCGGCCGTCATCGGATCGGTGATCTCCGGGGTGGCTTTCGGCACGGTCGGTCCTCTCTTCTTGCTGGGGAACGTCGAGGCCAGTCCGTCGGGACTCGGGTACGACTTCGAACAAGTCCTCGAACTGCATCGGTGCCAGCGCGATCAGTGCGCCGCCGATGAACGCAGGACCGGGCTGAAGTTCGCCGCTCTTGACCCGCTTGACGGTCGAGCGGTTGAGTCCCATTGCGCCGGCCAGGCGGTAGTCGGAGCTGAAGCCGGCGAGCTGCGCCGCTTTCGCGAAGGACTTGGCGCGGAGCCTGACGGTGTACGACGTCGGCGCGGCCGTCACAGTCGTCCGCCCTCCTCGTCGTACGGCCTCATTGAGCGGCTACCAGCGCCAGAGATGCCGCAGGTCATGGGGGCACTTCCTGACTGATCACCTGGCGCCGGTGCCGGAATCAGCGTCGCTGTTAGACCGATCGGGCGGAGTCGCCGCCAGAGGGGCCATATAGGCCAGAGGGGGCCGGGGGAGGTGGCCACAATGGTGACGTTCCACCTCCTCGGCAGTCAGGATGGCGACATGCACGGGCCGACGAGCATCGGTGCGCTCCTGCGCCGCCTCCGCGAGGAGACCGGTCGCTCGCAGAGCGAGCAGGCCGATGACCTATCCGTGCGTGCCGGCCGTGCGGTCACCCGGAACGAGGTGTCCCGCTGGGAATCCGAGAAACGCCTGGTGACGCCCTACTGGCAGCAGCACTATGCGAGCGGCTTCGGAATTCCGGTGGAAGTGCTCGCACGGGCGGTCGCTGCCACCAAAGCGCAGCGCCGCCTCGCCAGGCGGGCTGAGGACTCGTCCGGAGGGGACAGCGTGGAGCGGCGTGAATTCATGGGAACTCTGGCCGGATTAGCAGCGGCTTCCCTCCCAGGCTTCCTGTCCCCGCGGTCTGGTGGCCGTGCCGCGGTAGATCCCGAGGTCATCGACCACTTCGTCTCGCTCAGGGACGCCTTGGTGTCGGCGGACAGTCTCCTCGGACCCGGTGACCTAGTGCGGTCAGCGGGAGAGCAGGTTGGCAACATCGCCAAGCTGTACGAACGGATCGAGTCGGGGTCGCGCGGACGCCTGTTCGAGATCGGTGCCTTGTTCGCCGAGTTCTGCGGCTGGCTCGCCGACGACCTGGGCAACTTCGACGCGGGCAAAGGCTGGTCGAGCCGGGCACTTGAGTGGGCTCACTCGTCCGGTAATCCCAACATCGCGGCCTACGTCCTCATGCGGATGAGCCAGCAGGCCCAATTCCTCGGCGAACGCGCCCGAGCCATCACGCTCGCCCAGGCGTCCATCCGCTACGAAGCCTGGGTGTCCAGCCCACAGGTACGGGCGGCCATCCATCAGCAGGCCGCGCACGCGAGCGCGTTGGACGGCAACGAGCACGCAGCCATGACCTACATCGACCGTGCTGAGGCCCTCTCCGAGGCCACCGCACCAGCGCTCGACCCGTACTCGTTGGCGAGCTACTGCACATCCAGTTACGTGTCAGTGCAGCGTGCGGCCGTCTACGGCACCCTCGGCAACCACGAACGTGCTCTCGCCGAGTACGACCATGTCATGAGCCAGTGGCCCAGGTCCTTCCACCGCGAACGCGGCCTGCACCTCGCCCGCAGGACAGCTGTCGCAGCACGGGCGGGTCTCCCCGAAGCAGCGCTGGAGAGCGGCGTAGAAGCGCTCAGGATCGCCCAGGACACCCAGTCGCACCGCACGGTCCGAGAGTTGGCGACGAGCGCCAAGATCATGCAGTCGTGGAAGGCGCACCCGAGCGTCGACGAGTTCATCCGAGCGGTGAGGAACGAAGGGGATCCGAATGGGCACGCTGAGCGTTGACGAGCTGGTCGGCCGAGCCGAATGGGACTCGTTGACCCAGACGCACCGGCGCCCGTTCGTGGTCTACAAGTTCGCCGCCACCCTCGACGGCCGCATCGCCGCCGAGGACGGCACCAGCCAGTGGATCACCAGCCCGGAGAGCCGAGCCGAGGTCCACCTCCTCCGGGCGGGCTGCGACGCCACCGTGGTCGGCTCAGGTACCCAGCAAGCCGACAACCCCAACCTGGCCGTGCGCGGCAACGACGACCCGCGCCTGGACCTGTCCATCGTGAACGACCCGAAGCGCCAACCGCTTCGCGTCGTGATCGACAGCAACGCCAAGACCCCAGCCGACGCGAACGTCTGCAACGACGCCGCGCCCACGCTCATCGTCGTAGCCGAGGACGCCGATGCGTCACACCTCGACGGCGTGGTGGACGTGCTGAAGGTCAAGCGCGCGGACAAGGGCCTCGACCTGCCATCCGTCCTGGCGGGCCTCCACGACCGCGGCGTGCGGGCGATCTTCCTCGAAGGTGGCCCCACGCTCGCCGGCAGCTTCATCGCTCAAGGCTTGGTCGACCGCGTGGTGAACTACGTGGCCCCCGCCCTGCTCGGCTCCGGCAAGAGCGGCTTGGAGAACGCGGGCATCCACAGCATGGCCGGAATCCTCCGCCTAGAGCTGCTCGACGTAGCCCGTTCGGGGAGCGACGTTCGTCTAGTGGCCCGTCCGGTCAGATAGCCACCCCACCGCCACCGGGCCGGAGGCAAGATGTGCCTTCGGCTAGCTGCGCTAACCGAAGGCGGAAACACCAGGTCACCAGCCGTGCACGTATGCGGCACGGCTTGGCGCGAGCGTAGGGTCGCGGCGTGGGACGCGGCGCGTCGGGGGATTGCGTCGAACGCCCCGACGGTCCGGGGGGACCTCATGCGCCACAGCGAGGACGACCGCGTGCAATTGGCTGGCGACTGGCCAGTCGATGATCCCGACATCACCGGATCGCTACCGGACACCTCTGGGCAGGAGAGGCTGGCGTCGCTGCCGACCCTGATCGGCCACGGCGGGCACTTGGCACCCATTCCCGGTGGACGTCGACGGCAACTGCTGCTGCGGTTCACCGCCGCCGAGCTGGCCGAAGTCACCCGCCGCGCCGCCGTCTACGGGGTGGCTCCGGCGGCGTTCGCGCACATCACCGCGAGGTTCTTCGAGCCCACCGCCCGCGCGCTGCGGCGGCTGCGGCCGCCGATGAGTCGGCAGGACGCGGTCGCCCTGGCGGCGGACCTGGTGCCGCTGCGCCGGACGCTGTCAGGGATCGGCACCAACCTCAACCAGCTCGCCCGCGCCGCCAACGCTGGCGACCAGGTCAGCGCGGCGCAGCTCACGGCCGCGGTCGACTACCTGGCGCACGTGCTCGCGCGGGTCGAGGACTGGCTGGACCGGCTCGACCCCGACCGGGTCGTGCATCGGCGCGGCACCCGGTGAGCCGAGATGCTGCCCAAGCTGCTGCCGCGCCACTCCAACCTGCGCGAGACCGTCCGGTATCTGTTCGCCGTCGGCGGCCGCACGGTGCACACCGACCCGCACATCGTCGCCGCGTGGGATGACGACCTGCTGCACCCCGAGGTCGCCCGCCCCAACGACCAGGGCGCGGAATGGGAGACCGTACTGCGGGAGATCATCACGCAGCTCGACGCACCGCGCCGCCTGCGGCGCAAGACCGTGGCGGCCGGGCACGTGCTGCACGTGCCGATCTCCGCGCACCGCGACGACGGTCTGCTCGGCGACCAGCGGTGGCGCGAGCTCGCGGGCGAGTTCGTCGTTCGGCTGGGGTTGGAGCGGTGCAGGTGGATCGCCGTGCACCACGGCACCTCCAAGGCGGGCAACGACCACATCCACTTGGTGGTGCAGCTGGTCGACGAGGACGGCAAGGTCGCGCGGCTGTCGCATAGCAAGCGCAAGGCCCGCGCGTGGGCGCAGGAGGTCGAACAGCGGCTGGGCCTGGTGCGCACCGGCGCGACCGGCACCGGCGCCCGCGAGCTGACCCGTGCCGAACACGAACGCGCCGACCGCACCGGTGTCGAGCCGCAACGGCGCACCCTGGAACGGCGGGTGCGGGCCGCGGCCGCCGGGTCGACCGGGCCGGGGGAGTTCGTTGACGTCCTCGCGCTCGCTGGGGTGCGGGTGACGCCGTCGACAGGCGACGACTCGGGCGCGCGGCGGGTGACCGGTTACCGGGTCGCTCTGGCCGAAGACCAGGTGCTCGATGGCGGCCCGGCCCTGCATCTGGGCGGCGGGCAGTTGGCCCGCGACCTGACGCTACCCGAGCTGGTCGACAGGTGGGGACGCACCCGCACCGTCTTGGCCGACGACAAGGGAACCGACCATCCGGACGTGGTGGTCGACGTCGGCGACCCGGCGGCGTGGGCGCCGACGTCGACCAAGCCGACGCGGGGCGGCGACGCGTGGTGGGCGATGGCCAAGGTGCTCGTGATCACCGCGACCGGGCTGCTGGACCGCCTCGACCTCGACGACCCGGTCCACCGCCACGTCGCGGTGGAGCAGGCCGCGCAGTTGACCTCGGTGCTCGCGCTGCGCTGGCCCGCCGACCCGGCCGACGAACACCAGCAGCGGGTGGCCGACGCGGTGCGCCGCGCGGCCGACGACCTCGCCGCTGCGACCCGGCTGTGGCACCCCTCACCGACGCGCCGCCCGCCTCGACCTCGCCCGCTGCTGCCGGTCCTGGCCAAGCTCGCGGTGCGCCTGGTGCGCCTGGTGCGCCTGGTGCGCACCGGCGACGCAGAACTGGCCCTGGCCCTGCTGGTCCTGGCCGCACTTGCGATGCTGGTCATCGCCCTGTCCGACCGCATCACCGGGACAGGCGAACCACGGCCACCACGCGGCGAACCCGGCGCGCACCTGCGCGCGGCCGCCGATCACCTGCGCCCCTATCGGCACCGCACCACCGCCGCTCCGGCGGCGCGGCTGGTTGACGACGTCGAACGGCGGCTCGACCCGTCGAAGGCCCGGCTGTCCGGACGTTCGGTGCCAGAGATGGGCGCGCGTCGTCGTGCCGGTCCGACCCGGTGACCACGGCGTGCGAGTGACACGCCCGATCACCCCATCGAGTTGCGTAAGCAAGGCCCTAGGGGAGATCCTTGCGGAGCCTGAATTGGCACGTCTCCACCGACGACCTTCGCGGCAGGAGCCGATCCGGATCACCGGAGAGGTTCTCCCCTGCCAACAACACGAGGTGGAAGAACATGCCGGACGGGCAGAACGAACCGCACGACCGCGCTCAGGAGCCGCAGCAGGACCGCGGTAAGGCCAACCGGGACACCCCCGCGAGGCTCCCTGAACGCAAGAAGCGCCCGAACCGCTGGCAGGCGGCGCGGACGCTCCTCAGCGTCGTAGGGTTCATCGCACGGATCGCCCTGTGGTTCCTGCTCGACCAGTAGTCACCACAGGCTGATCACCCTGAGGGGCCGTGCCGGTAGGTCGTTCAGACCTCCGGTGCGGTCCCTCACCCTTTGGCAGCTCATCGGCACACTATCGCGATAGTCTGCCGATGGCGCTGTGACAAGTGTGAGACACACGAGACTCATAGTCAATCTGGCGAGGACACGCCACCCGGCTGACCAGCAAAAACGTGTCTGATGTCGTTAGACTCTGTCTCACCTTCGGGAGGCTCGATCAGCCGTACCAAGCTCGGGGATGGTGTCGCGCGGCGTAGGCGCAGCCGGGTCCGTGTGAAGCTGTTGGCCGCCCCATGAGGTCTAGGCGTTGCAGGGAACACCCAGGACGGCCTGGACGCGGGCCGGGCCCGCAGCGTGCGACTCGGATGTTCGCCGGTGATGACTGAGCAGGCCCAGCATGCCTGCCTGCTGCAGAATGCATCGGAGAACACTGCCTGGCCGATGCGGGTCCGCTGGGCGGATGCTGCGCCTCAGGTCCCCTGTCGCTCGTGGTTGGTCTGCTCTGCAGGGTTCACCAGGTCGGCTTCGATCACACAACCTCGCCCGTGTGGGTGACCGTTAGTGCCGAGGGTTGTGCAGATCCGACTCCGTCTTCGCGGCACCCAGTTGCTACTCGGCAGTGAGGTAGATCATCCGTTGGCGACGCCCACCGAGTCGAAATCCCGCTCTGGTACGCAGCAGTCGTCAGGTGCGAGCCAGTGGACAGGGGACGGGCCGGTGCGACGGCCAAGGCGTTGTCCCAGCATCCGCGCGGTTGAGGCGAGGGTCAGCGGCAGAAAACCTGACCCCACCCACGATGCTGCGGCGCAACCTCTTGATTGTGCCCGTCGAGATCGTTCTTGAGTCGCCGCCCGCGCCAGCGGGCACCGGACTGCCGGGGGCTTTCCTGATGCGGTACTCCGAGCCGCAGGTCACTATGGGAGCGGAGTTCTTCACTTCGCTGAACCTGGTTAGGACGGCGGCGGTCTTGACTGTCAGAAAGAGGCACTCTTGCACTTATCTTGCTCATCGATCAGTCGAGCCGATGAGTGCACCGCTGGACAGTTCGCCTGCCGCTTTATGTGTTGCACGAGTGACTATCGGTAGTAATCTCGCCTAAGCGATCGGCTCTGTCCGGTGAGCGCGCGTGACTTGCATTACTCCTTACGGGTGCAATAATCGCGAAGCGGCCCTCCTGCGCGCGCTATAGAGTATTCTCGATGAGTTGTAGTCTGCTTGGCTGTGTAAAGGGGTTTGCGGTGTCGGTGTCGGTAAAGGCTAGGTCGAATGTCACGGCAGCATTCGAACGAGAAGCCGATATGCTCCCTGCGCTGCGCGATTACGCACAACGAATGACCAATTCTAGTGTAACGGGGGAACGGTGGTCTGTGATATTCGAAGTGCAGGCAACTAGCGGTGTGGTCGATGTGGTGTACGTTCTGTTCGATGGACATGCTTTGATGGAGAGGCGTACTTATCAGTTGGAGCCAATAACTGATCGATATGAAGTGCGTACGTTCGCGGCGTTGCAAGCGCTTGGTGGAAATTTGGTTCCAGTGGTTGACACGGCAGTAAAGGTAGGGCTTTCTGTTTCGGGTCTGCGTAGAGGGCCGCTGGCTAGACTAGAGGCCAATGGACATGTCGTGAGTGAACAGAAAGGAGCCCGGATTTCGGCGACATGGCGATATAGACTGCCGGTAATGAAGTTGATTGCTGTGGAGGCCAAGAGAGCTGACTGGAGGCGTGCAGCAGCGCAAGCGAGCCGGCATACTGCTTTCGCTGATGCTTCCTTCTTGGCGGTACCACCCACGGTTGGTGTACGTGCGGTAGCACAGTCTCGCATAATCACTAATGCGCAGTTGGGCGTATTGTCTGTCGACCCGGATAGTCGTCAGGTGACTTGTTTGGCCTCCGCTCCATTTCCGTCTCGGACAACGAGAAGTGCGTTGGCGCGCATGTACGTCGCAGAGCAAGTTTTGGGTGTCGCTTGGACTGGTCGCGTTTCTGGCCCTGTCCAGCAGGTTTTCGGGAAAATGTTGACAGTTTCCACAGGGCGGGACCCACGATTTTGAAGGAATGTTGGTCAGAGTACTGATTGCCATGAAGCTAGATGTTTCGGCATCGATCCCGCCTCGAAGGCTATGTCCTTGATTGCCTTCTTGTATAGGCGCTGAGCTGAGGTCACGTGAGTTTTCGCCACTTTCGTTCGCGCTGCGGGTATATTCGAATTGCGCGGCGTGGGCATGAGGGAAGTCAGTCTCGCCACCTCTAGAACGTGATGGCTGGCTTGCAATATCGGCCAGGGGTATCCATTCCCGGCAATAGCACAAAATTTGCACAGGCACGGGCTTACATGCGAAAGCCTCACGAGACTTTCGTGTTCATCACGGAGGATGGTATGTAGAAGTTCTCCTTCAAGGAACCTCGCCTTAATGTTTGGTGTAGGGCCGCCTCGTTGTGTTGTAGTGAAGGCGCGGGCTTCGGCATAAATGCCAGTTCCGAAGCCGGTGGATCCCCAAGACAACGTCAGCCAGCCGGTGAGGTCGGTATTAGGAAATATAAGTCTTATCCCCTCTGAAACGGCAACCTCGCACATCTCTTTGTATCCGATCAGAAGAGCCGGGTCTACGGGTTGCGCAGCAGTATCGAGGCGTGGCCACAAAACCCTTACGAAGACGAGGCTGGGGCCGTATTCGATCAGTCTCTCGAGCAAGTTATCGCGTTTCGCGGGGTTGGTTACCCAACTAGTTCCCAATGTCAGATTGAGGGCGCTTGGTTCACCCTTGGAAACTTGGCCCGCGGTCGATTCCGCTTGTCTAATAGCGGTGTCTAGTTCAAGCTGAATGTCGTCACCTGCGAGATATCGACCAGGTGAAAGAATTATATTCGCTCCTGCTGCGCGCTGAGCGGCGATGACCTCTGCTATCCACGCATCTTCGTTATTGCTGGTGAGGGTTCCATGCTGCTGATACGGCCATCTTAGATTCTTCGGTGCCGCAGGTGATCGGCCTGGGACATTATCGTGGGATGCAAAGGCCACAGGATCCGCTATACGCAATGCCGCTGGACTGCAGCTCGCGAGAAATGCATCTCCATTGCTTGGGCCGATACGAATTAGCGAGGTGCTGGCAGCTAGGTTAATAGTGCTTCCGTACTGACGAGAAATCATCCTGAGAATCGGTGGAATCAAATTGAAATCCCGATGCGGTCTCGTCAGCAACAGGACGGGGAACCCTGTATTGATGGCGTTCTGGGCGGACGGTGGAGCGGCGTATGTTCCGTCATCCTCAAGGGCCTCACCGATCGAAATCTCGGTCTGTGTTTCGCCGAACTCTTCGGCCAACTCCTCAGGGAATTCAGAGTCGTATTTGGCATCTTCCTCGCCATCGGCGGAAAAGAGACCGGTTTGAGGATCAAAATTGACGCCTAGGGGACCGTAGGCGCTTGACTCATCTTGTTCCTCATTGAAGTCTTTACCCGACACGCCTGCATCACCGACCATTCAGTATAGCTAGTGCGGATCGCGCGGAACCACGCTGAGATTTTCTGAACGACAGCAGTTTTGTAATTACTTTTTGTACAGGCTCCGGGAGAGACGGCGGTAGCGTTACGGCAAGCTTTTCTTGCGCAGCTATCCATTGAGTTCGATCACGTATTAGGTGTGGTTTCCAGTAAGGATGCATTCCGATGACAGCTTCTGCTGTCACCACGCCAATCGCCCAAAGATCGGCGCCGTTCCGGGCACGGTCGCCAAGTACCTGCTCTGGCGCCATGTATGGCGGACTACCGATAGGCATTGGATATTCTGTGAGACTGGAGGCATCCAGTGGCTTTACCAGTCCTAGGTCGAGCAATACAGGCTCGGTCAGTGAGCCCTGTCGAAGGGCTATGTTGCCGGGTTTGATGTCACGATGCACAACGTGTGCGTCGTGAAGTGCTTGAGCTGCTTCAAGCAATCCTCTAAGTAGGTCAAATGTTTCTGCTGCTGTCGCTTGGTAACTATGACGAAGTGCGTGCTGCAAGTCACCGCCAGGAACGTATTCGAAACGGAGTAACTGACGTAGTTCTCCTCTGATTGTTAGCTCCGTGTGCTCCAAGAAGCTGACGACGCGCGGATGGTGAATTCGACGAAGTCCGTCTACTTCTCGGTCGACTCGTTCTGCGGGGAATCCATCGGAGTAGATGATCTTGCACGCCGTATCGGTACCGTCGGGTTGGCGTATTCTCCATGTTTCTCCGAATGCGCCGGTTCCGAGATATTCAATATTTTGCCGATCGACGCCGAATGCCTCGGCGATTGTGTTGTCGTCGTACTGTCGTCCCACTTCGCTCCTCGTCGCTACGTTGCCAATCGCTCCGCTCTACAGGATAGCCCCTTCTGGGTGATATGGGTCACATCCTGTTAACTGTGACCTTCGTTGGGTCGACCTCTCGTTGCACTGTTGTCGTCGGCAAGTGCCTCGGTGCTACACACTGCCCTGTACCAGCACGAGTCTTCGATGAGTGAGCTTCGGGTTTGGTCATTGCCAGAAGCGCAACACCGGAGATGACCATGAGGCCGTCTAGAACGAGTGGACCGACGGCGGCTGCTAGCGGGCCGTAGTGCCAGGCCAGTAGGAGGTCGCGAAGGTGTCGGTAGGAGATGACGGCTGAGCCGAGGGCCACGGTGCCGGTGCCGCCGAAGCGGGCGAGGGTCCATTGCCAGCCCTTCGGCCAGTGGATGCGCGAGAGAACTTCGACGGAGAGCAGAAGGCCGATGGGCCAGACCGCGGCTCCGATCTGGGGTGCCAGTCCTGGTGACCAGCCGGCGGGGTGGTGTTCGGCTGGTAGCCAGGTGTGGAGGACGTTGGCGGCGATCGACATGAACGAGCCGAAGACGAAGCCTGCCCAGGCGATCAGGCGGCCGTCCGTGGTTCGGGCTGGTGGAGTGGCAGGCGAGGGTGGTGTGGAGGTGTCGCCAGGGCTGGTGTCCTCCGCCGCCAACTCCGCCAGGGCCTTGCGGACAGCGTGATCTGTGGCGCCGGTGAGGCGTACCAGCGTGGGGCGGCCCGGTGGTGGTTCGCCTGCTGCTCGCGCCGTTTCGAGGACTTGGCGGATCTGGGTGACGAGTTCCGGGTCGGGCGCGGTCACTGGGCCGCCTCCCCAGCTCCGATGGCTCGTGGGTGGCAGCGGGCGCAGAGGACCGATCGGGTTCGGTCTTCGTCCAGCCAGATGACGCGGGCCGAGATCGGGTCGGAGTCGCGGGCGTCGCATTCGCCGCAGGGCGGCCTGGGCGAGCGCGCTTCGGGCGCGGGCTCGCGCGAAGGACGGTTCTCTGGAGGGTTAAGGACGGTTCGGGGGCGAGTGCTGCCCCTCGTGAAGCCGTTCCTTGCCGGTCGTAGCCGCGTTATTTGCCCCTCGTGCTGGTCAACGGGCGGCAATGCTCGCAGGCCGTGGTGATGGGTGTCTTCAGGTTCGGTGAAAGGGCGGAGGGCCAGGTCGTAGCCGTTCGGCCTGCGGTCGGCCCTCTTGATGTGCGCGGCGATGACGGCCGGGTCCGAGGGGCAGATCAGGTTGAGGGCCTGGAGGCTGCGGAGAGCTGAGCGGACGGTGCGCTCCGAGAGGCGCGTGTAGTGGATCAGCTTCTCGATGCTGGGGAAGGCGTGGCGGCCGTTCGGGTCCGCGTGGTTCGCCAGGCCGATCAGCACGGCCGCCAGGCTGGCGGCGTCCCCGCGGTCGCGGGGGATCGGTGCGTCGTTGAGCGCCCAGCCGATCGCTTCAATGCTCACCAGGACACCTCCCCGGCGAGGAGGTGGAGGGTGGTCGCCTCGGCGTCGGTGAGGCCGAGGGTGCCGGTGGTGATACGCAGGTGCGTCTGGCGGACGATCCACTCGTGGAAGCCGGTCTTGGCTTCGAGGCCGGTCATCGCCATCGCTGCCCCCATCTCGGGCCACGAGGTGGCGTTGCGCGTGCGCAACAGGTCGGCGACTGCACACCAGCGACCGGAGATGGCCTCTTGGGCGATGCGGGTGCTGTAGGCCAGTTCGGCGAACAGGTCGTCGGCGGTCGGAGTGCTGCCCTCGACATGGGTGGCCAGGGCGGTGCGGAGTCGCGCCGACGACCAGTGCTCAACCAGTTCGCCGAGCGGCTGGTGCGGGATGTCGTCGGGCGTGCGAATAGAGGAGTGGGTAGGTGTCGACATTGGTCGGGCCTCCGTCGCGCCCGTCTCACAGTCGTCTCACGGACTGCTCGGACGGGGCGGGATCGGAGGCCCTGACCTGGACTGCCTAACGGACGCTCACCAGCTCGAACGGACCAGGCGGACCGTGTGGGCTGACCTTCTCGCCGCTACGGATCAGAAGGTTGCAGGTTCGAATCCTGCCGAGCGCGCACTGGTCAGAGCCCCTGTGGAGAATCTTCCACAGGGGCTCTGACCGCATTTGTGACCGCAGTTCACTTCTCGGCGGGCTCGTCGAAGAGCACGCCCATCCGGTTGACCGCATCCTGCTGGACGCTCTCGATCACCTCGATGTACGTGCCGGTCGTCACACTGATCGAACTGTGCCGCAGGATCCGCTGCACCGTCGCCGCGTCGCCGCCCACGGCGAAGAAGCTGCGTGGTGGCCTTGATCGGCGGTCTGAGGGCGGTCGGACTCATCGAGGTCGGCTTCGGAGACCGTATGTCAACGCGGTCGGTCAGGACGTGGAGCCTGGTCGACCAGGTGCGGATGGGTGAGTCGGTGGCGAAGCCGGTCTTGGGGCGGGCTCGGGCGTTGCGCCAGCGGATGTAGGCGGCGGTGGCGGCGTTCTGTTCGTCATGGGTGAGGTGGTCGGTGCCGTTGAGGGCGAAGTAGCGCAACGCGGTGAACTCGGCCTCGATCCAGTTCAGCCAGGAGCTGTAGGTCGGCAGGAACACCAGTCGACGTCGTTGTCGTCGGCCCACGTCCGGACGTCGGCGTGCCGGTGCGGGGAGAAGTTGTCCATGACGAGGTAGAGCCTGCCGTCGGGCCAGCGGCTGCGAAGGGTTTTGAGCAGGTCGAGAAACTCTCGGTGCCGTTTGCGGCGGCGGATGCGGTAGTGGATCCGCCCGGTGGTCAGGTCGAGTGCGGCGAGCATGTGCATCACGCCGTGCCGGCGGTTGTAGGTGGCCCGTAATCGTCGCGGTGACCTGGCAGGTCGCCACGCTTTGCCCTTGCGGGGCTGGAGGTTGAGTGGTTCGAACTCGTCCAGGCAGATCACCCTGCCGTTCTCGGGTGGGTGGTCGTAGAGGTCGAGGATGCGGTGCATCTTCGCCACGAAGTCGGGATCGGTGAAGGACTTCCAGGTGCTGGTGGTCTGCCAGGACACCCCGCCGTCGTGCAGGATGCGGCGCAGGGTCTCCCGGCTGATGGCCACGACGGTGCCGCGGTCGATCAGATGGGCGCGCAGCTTCGCGAGCGACCAGGTGGAGAACGCGGTGATGTTCCAGTCGGCGGGCGAGGTCCGGGCGATCAGGCAGATCCGTTGCCGGACCGCCTCACCGATCGTCCTCGGTCGCCCGCCGCTCCATTTTGGGTCCAGTGCCGCGAACCCCCGCTCGTTGAACGCGTGGATCACATCACGCACGTAGTCGGCGCTGACCTGCATCAACGATGTGATGTCAGGGACCGCCTGCCCCTGGGCCGACATCAGCACCACGATCGCCCGACGCAACCGCACCGGGTCCTTCGCGGTCCGACCGATCCTGGCCATACAAAATCGGGCGATTGACTCCAGGATCTCCTCGGCGGTCTTGGTCCACAGGAACGGGCGGGGATTGGCGTTCCAGTCGGCGATCCAGGCCCGGATGTCGCGTTCCAGCGCTTGGACGCTGCGATGCGCCCCGCGGGTGATCATCTGGTCGGTGAGGAAGCCGAACCAACGCTCGACCTGGTTGATCCAGGAGGAGCCGGTGGGGGTGAAGTGCACGTGGAACCTCGGGTGCGCGGCCAGCCACTTCCTGATCGCCGGGGTCTTGTGGGTGCCGTAGTTGTCGCAGACCAGGTGCACGTCCAACTCCGCCGGCACCGTCTTGTCGATCGTGGTCAGAACTTGCGGAACTCCGTGGCGCGGTGCTGGCGGTGCAACTGGCCGATGACCGTCCCGTCGGCGACGTTGAACGCGGCGAACAGGCTGGTGATGCCGTTGCGGTGGTAGTCGTGGGTGCGACGCTCGGGCATGCCCGGCATCATCGGCAGTACCGGCTGGGAGCGGTCCAGTGCCTGGATCTGGGACTTCTCGTCCACGCATAGCACCACCGCCCGCTCGGGCGGGTTGTGGTAGAGGCCGACGACGTCGACGACCTTCTCCACGAACAACGGGTCGGTGGACAGCTTGAAGGTCTCGGCGCGGTGCGGTTTGAGGCCGAAGTCGCGCCAGATCCGGCCGATGGTCGACGCGCTCAGGCCGGTGCGTTCGGCCATCGAGGTGCGCGACCAGTGCGTGGCGTTGCGGGGAATCTCCTCCAGCGTCGCCACGATCACCTCCTCGACCCGGTCCAACGGGATCGACGGAGGACGGCCCGGCCGCGCCTCGTCGGCCAGGCCGTCCAAGCGGTGCTTGAGAAATTTCGTGCGCCACTTGGTGACCGTCGTCGGATGGACCCTTAGGTCCTCGGCGATCTGCTTGTTGGGCAAGCCATCCGCGCACGCCAGCACGATCCTGCACCGCTGCGCCAACACCTACGACGACTTCGCCCGACGCGCCACCGCAGCAGCGTCTCGCGCTCCTGCTCGCTCAACCTCACCTCGGCGGGCGGCCGTCCGATCCGTGTCATCCAGCCACACTAGACTTAGCAGGCGGATTTCCGGCGGAGGACACTAGGAAGCCGGAAGGTCGGGCGGGTACGAATTGGATGCCGAGGGTGTAGAAGTCAGCGTTTCTCTCTTACCGATCAAAGTGGCCGGTACTCCACCGACCACCGTGTTCGGCGCGACGTCCTTGGTGACTACCGCGCCTGCCCCGACGACCGCGCCATCACCGATGTGCACCCCTGCCACCACGGTGACGTGCGCGCCTAACCACACGTCCGCGCCGATGACGATGGGCCTCAGGTCGTGTCCCTGGTCACGGATGAGTCGCCTGCTCTCCGCGAACCGGTGGTTCCCGCTGTTAATCACAGTATAAGGCCCGATGAGCGCGGCGTCGCCGATCGTGACCGACGCGGGAGCCGTGATGCTTACACCGCGGTTAATGAACACGTTCCGTCCTACTCGTACGTTGCGCGGGTAGTGCATCACGACGTCCGGGAAGACGCACAATTCCCGACCGCAGGACGCCAGCGAGGTCTCGTAGAACCACGAACGGACGATTAGGTCCAGTCCCACAGAGGATCTCCGTGACAAGCGATTCTGGCGGATGTGCCATTCGGCAGAGCCGACGCGGACGTGACCGACGGGACTTCTCATGTACAGCCACTCGCACCGCCTGGCCAACTGGAGAAGATGGTACAGTGGTGCATTGTCGGACCCGTTCTCGCGTTCGAATGAGGCAATCTCTTTACGCATCCGGTGGGACAATCTTGTTGATCCGGATCGGTTCGAGTTGCGGGATCGAATATAGATAAATGTCCTGGACGGCGATGCAGCCGACGAGATTCTGTGTGGTCCGTATCCAACCGTTGTGGCTCACAACCAGAATCTTTTCTGGTTCGTCCTGTGTCGCCAGAAAGTTCACGAATTCGATGATCCGGTTCCGCATCTCGGTGAAGGTTTCACCACCAGGTGGCGTGTACCTGGCGTCCATGTGTCCACTGACGAAGGCTTCGGGTGATCTTTCTCGGACCTCCGCTACGCGCATGCCCTCCCACTGGCCGAGCGATCTTTCGCGAAGTCGATCGTCGATGACAATCGACTCGTCCGGAAAGATGGCACGAGCGGTTTCCGTCGCTCGTGAAAGCGGCGAGGCGTATGCTCGGTGGAATTCTTTTCGCAGCTTGCTGCCAATCGACTTCGCCAACTGGAGGCTTTCCGGGTTGGCCGGTACGTCGAGCGACCCCATGAAGGTTCCGGATTGATTGGACTTCGTCTCCGCATGGCGCAGTGCCCATAGGCCGACAAAGGATCCCGACACGTCCATCCTATCCTGCTTTCCTCGACCTCAGGCGTACAGACGATCGTGAATCGCCGCGGCTACCTTGCTCACCGCGTCAGCCGCACGAGCGATGCTCTTGGTCTGCATGGCGAAGCCGTGCATCTGATCTTCGTAGTGCCAGTGGTCGACCTCGATCCCGGCCCCACGTAGGCTCGCGGCGAACGCGATGCCCTCATCCCGCAAGGGGTCGAATTCGGCGGTGAGCAGGAGGGTCGGCGGCAAACCATCCAGCGTCGCTCGCATCGGGAACAGGTAAGGATCGTCTCGTGACCAGTCTGCGGGCAGGTAGTTGTGCCATGCCCATTCCATGAACTTGCGGTCAAGGGAGTAACCCCGGCCGCGTTCGAGATAGGAGCCCGTCGCCGAAGTGATATAGTCCGTTACCGGGTACATCAACACTAGTTGCCTGAAGTCCGGTCCTCCTTCGTCCCGCGACAGGAGCGCGACACCGATTGCCAGGGTGCCGCCGGAGCTGTCCCCCGCGAGGCACAGGCGCCGCGCGTCGACGCCGAGTTCCCCGGCGTTCTCCGCGATCCACTTCGTTGCCGTATACGCATCCAGGAGCGGATTCGGGTACTTGGCCTCAGGCGACCGTCGAAAATCGACCGATAGCACACTGCACGACGATTGCTCGGCAATCAGCGCGCAGAGCCGGTCATGGGTATCGAGGTCGTTGACCGTCCAGCCCCCGCCGTGGAAGAAGATCACCGCTGGCGCTTCGGCCGCGGTCCCTGTGGAGTACTTGCGCACCGCGATCGGACCTGCGGGGCCAGGGGATTCCCTATTCTCCGTGATCACAGTGGTATCGAATTCGGAGATGAAGGCTGCTCGCATGCGAGTCCGGGCCTGCTCGATCGTCAGTTCGTAGACGGGCGGGAGGCCACTGCGTGCGGCGCCGTCGAGGAGTGCCTGCGCTTGTGGGTCGAGCGAGGTCATTTGTTTCCTTCCCAAAAGTACGAGTAGATCTGTGTCAACTCATCTTCGACGGTCCCGGGGCAGGACTTGAGAACCTGACCGATGGCGTATTCACGATCGAAATTTCGTATGCTCATCCCCCCAGCCGATCGCAAGCTCTCGGATCGGCTCAATCTCTTGCCGGAAACCAGCAGCGAGTCGGGTAGGTATTCGATCGATACGTCGGTTCCGGTACTGCGGACACCCAGGCCGTGTGGCGTCAACAACCGGTCACCGTGCTCGGTGCGCACCCCATTGGAACCGCCGTCATGCGCCTCGATCAAGTAGAGCGGTGCGTGCGGCCGGGTGAGCAGGAGGTAACGGGCACTGGCGGCGTCCAGCCATTGACAACCGATTGCCACCGAAGACTGGTCCGGCATGCCGTAGTGTGGCACGGACAGAACCTCACGTTCCACCCCTTCCTCACCGAGCACGAGCCCTGCGATCAGGCGCTGCCGATGCACCTGGTACCCCTGTAGCATCGTGGCAACGCCGTAGAAGCGTTCGGCCATTCGACCGCTCAAATACCGGAGGTAGCGGTTGCCGGGACCGGGCAGGTACGAGACATGGTCGCTGTACCAGTTGTTCTGGCTCGGGTAGAGACCGTTGAACTGGGACTTGAACTCTGCAGTCGATGCGTGCACGACCAGGTACCGGCCCGCTGGCAGTTGTCCTTCTCCGGAAACCTGGGCATAGATGATGAAGTGGTTGCCGGTATTGAAGTTCCACGAGAACGGTGTCTGCTCTTCCCAGGTCTTCCGGGCCGCGCGGACACGACCATGGAACTCCTCTTCACTGCTGATGTCGGTGGATGTCTTGAACAATGCGACACCGCACACGTTCACGGTGGCATCGACTGGAACCATGGGTACGTCGGTATCCCACCGGTAGTGGGCACCCGTGAAGAAGCCGCCGTGCATCCGAAGTACGTTGTGTGGTATGCCTAAATCGACCATCGGTACGATTTCGGCGTCCCGCGATCGACCGGAAATCCGTGATGCCGCCCTGGCCAGCAGCATCTCGGTCGTCCGCAGGTGAGGCAAAATAGCTTCCTGTGTCGCGTCACGAGAGGTTAGCTCACGCATTCAGGTCACCTCTTCGCCTGGCGATAGCCGCACGCTCGATGAGGCCGAGCGAGTCGTAGAGTTCCGCCGCCTTCTCGCGACGTTCGATGGCGAGTCCGTAGTCGCCGAGGTGTTCATGGCAACCTGCCAGAAGCCACTGGTGGTCCGCCTCGTACCGGCGATCTCCGAGCAGGGTAAGCTGCTCCAGTGCATCCGGCCCGGTCAACATCCGTAGAAGATGACCGATTACCGACCTCGAAGGTTGTTGGCTCAACGTTATCTGGGCCTGTTCGAGGTCAATGAGAAAGCGGGCCCTCTTATAGCCGAACTGGTCGGCCTGTGCGCGAGCCGAGGCGAATATTTCAAGCGCCTCGGATGAACGTGCCGATGAGCCACGGGCTATGCAGATCGCCAACCAGCGCAGATTTGCGTTGTGGTTGGCCGGACCAAGGGCCTCGACATCGAGGAGATTCTCCCGCCACAAGTCTTCGGCTTCGGTGTAGTCGCCCTTGGCCAGGAGATACAAGGCGTAGGCGTGTCGATACTCGCCTACACTCCGACTGTCCAGCTCACTTCCGTACCGGCGGATCAGTTCGGTGAGCCTCGGGTTCTGCTTCTCCACCGCGGTCAGGTTCTCCTGCTTGCTGGCGATGTTGATGAAGTAGACCCGGGCGTCGAACTCCTCGGTGTGGTCACTGATTGACTTCGCGGCCTCGGCCCGGAGCAGGTGGATGTTCCGTTCCTCGGACCAGAACCCACGTACGTAGTAGTAGTACCGAGCCTCCCTAGCGATCCGGATTACATCGTGATGTCGACCGGACTCGGCAGCCAGCCAGATGGCGTACTCCAGGTTCTCGCGGGTACCCGGAATGTCCAGCTTGAGCAGCCTCGTCACATCGTGGGGACAGAAGCCGATGCTCGCCGTGAAGTTCGTCCAATAGCGGAAGAAACGGTCCTCTACGTCCGTGACGTCGACAGCGAAGTGACCGGCAAGACGCATGCGGACGAGCGGTTCGGCCGCGTACCAGGGCGATTGGTCGTCGTCACGAGCCTGTCGTGAGAGGAAGCAGAGATTGGTCAGCGACTCGATCGTGTCGGCGAACCGTACGTCGATGCCCGCTACTTCGTGTACGGTTTCGGTCGCGCAGCCGTGTGGAAACAAAGAAGCTGCCAACAGCACCTGCGCCTCGTCGTCGGTCATCTCTTTCCAGCTGGATCTGAACAACTCCTCCAATACAAAGTCCCCACCCAGTCGTTCGGTCGTTGCGCGCGTGCGGGTCCTGGTGATCTCGTCTGCGATCGACCGGAGGCTCCTGCCGCGGCTCCGGTACTGCCCGAGTGCCCACTCGACGAGTTTCGGATTGCCGTACGAGGCTGCCCAGATTTCGGAAATCGCGTCCGAGTCGGCACGCAAATCCCGCAGATTGTGTCGGATCAACAACTGGGCCAGGAATGAATGCCGTTCTTTTTCGCCCAAGCCGCCAACTTCGATCTCGAGGCAGTACTGCTCCACTGCTCGCGGCCGCACGATACTGGTGATCAACACGCGGCTCGGGTACGGCACGGTCGGCAGCCAGTCGATGAGTTCCTGATCGACGATAGTCTCGAAGTTGTCTATGACAATAAGAGCCGGATTCTGCCGCAGCATGCGATTCACTTGTTGGATCTTGCCGGCGTGGGTGGTCGCCGTCAGCTCACGCAATCCCGCTGTCAGCGCGATCTCGTCGAGAACTAAGGGAAGAGTGGTGGACCCTGGTACCTCCTTGTCCGAAACCCATACGATCAACTTGAACGGGTCGGCGGCGGTGGCGATTGCGAAAGCGAACTCCCTGGCCAGGGTCGACTTCCCATTACCGCCGATGCCGACCAGCGAGATGATCGGCAGGCCCGCAGTCAGCGCCTCCTGGATCCTCTTGGTGTGTGGGCGCGGAACGAACGTGAAGTATGTCGGAGCTGGCAGGTTGTGATCGACCGCGGTGTCGAGCCGCGTGCCCGGTGCGGCTCCGGAGGGCTCGACCCTGGTTTCCAGTGCCGGTTCCGACGCCGAGGCGGCTTCGTGCGGAATCGAGTCGTTGCTGGGTGTCATCGTCGCCAGCAATCTCGTCCGGTAGGCGCGGAGATCCTGCGAGGGCTCCGCGCCCAGATCGTCCCGCATCGCGCGCACGGCCGCAGTGAGCGCGTCGTATGCCGACGATGCGCCTTTCAGGTGCTCGACGGCGTGGAGCCTCGCCAGCAACAGCCGCTCGGTGTGCGGCTCGCGGGCAAGTAGACGGTCGGCGGTGCGCAGGACGCTGTCCCACCGTTCGAGCTTGGTCAGCGCTTTGAGCCGGTGTACCTGAACGGCCCAGTGCCAACTGTGCAGCTCTTCGAGCGCAGGCCGTACATCGAGCGCATCGTCGAGGAGTCCGGCACCCGGTGCACCTCGCCACAGTGCCAGTGCTGCGTCGTAGAAGGCGAGTGCTTCGGCGTTCATCCCAGTCCGCAACGCCTGGTCGCCGAGACGTGCCTCTTCCTCGAACCCCTGGATGTCGCTTCGTGCTGCCAGTCGGTAACCGGAACGGTCCGTGACCAGGAACGTGTTGTCCCTCGCCCGCAGCCCGAGCCGGTGCCGCACCCGGGCGACCGTGGTCTCTACCGCGTTCACCGCCACGGCCCCGTGCCACACGGCTTCGTGCAGGTACTGCTTCGACACTCGCTCTCCCCGGTGGAGCGCGAGCACCGTGAGAAGAGCTGCGGACGGGCCGTCGAACTCGACGACGTCGCCATGCTCGTCGGCCCTGTGGGGGGCACCCGTGAAGACGTCTACCGTGCCGAGCACTCTCAACTCCACCGCTGGCCATCCCAACCCGCGCACCTGCGTCGCAGGTACCACGACGATCTTGCCGACCTTCGCTGTCCAGCCACTGTCCAGTGACTGTCTTGCTGCTGTCAGCCCTGGCATCCGACTTGCCGCGATCTAGAACTGCTTTCACTTCTCTGCATCGGAGCTGGCTCGAGAACGTAACAACCGCTGACTGCCTCCAATGATGCCGGCGTATCGCTATCAGGCGCTGAATAGATGACGAGTACTCGACAGATTGCAGATCATTGCTGGTCAGTGCGTTTCGTCAGCCTCGTAAGCACACCAATGGGTGCACCTGGACCCAGGCCAGCCCGTGGCCGTCGACCGACGTCGATCACCGGTGTAGAGGAGGAGACATGGAGCAGCCATACGACCGATCGGCCGATTCTCAGTCGGGTACCACCGAGGTCGAGCGGGCCGACGTCGGCCAAATGTCCACGCGAGTCGGGATCACTCCCGAGGCGAACGGCGATCCCGTCACATGGTTTGGGTTCCTGCACCGCGCGATCGACGACCGGAAGCGATTCATCCGCCTGTGCTTGCTGCTGGTGCTCGCGACTGGAGCGCTGATCGGTCTCGGAGTGCTCGCGCCGGAACTACTGACCTTGATCGTGCAGGGGCTGGCGCGGTGAGGTTCAGGCCGGACGCCAGTCCGGGGATGCGCCATTAGGGGCAATGCTGGCAGCAGGTGGGCCACGAGCAGCGTGAAGCGCCTGGCCGCCAGGCTTCCCGAGACCTCGGACCCGTCGGGAGGGCCGCTCGGTGGGATCGGCGCGGCCGCCCGCGGAAAGGACCGCCTGGCCGACCTCGTGCTGCTCCGCGAGCTCATCGAGGCGGGCGAGGTCACGCCCGTGCTGGACCGCACGTACCCGTTGGCCGAGGCGGCCGCCGCGATCGAGGACGTGCGGCGTGGCCGGGTGCGCGGCCACGCCGTCGTCACGCCCTAGTCACCACCGCGGCCGTAGTAGTTCAGCCGTTTCACCACTTCGGCGATTGGCAGGCCGTTCCTGGACGCGGACGCGATGACGTCGCCGTACCTCACGACGTCCGTCGGCTCCAGCACTTCGCCGGTTCCTTCGTCGACCGGGAAGAGCAACCGGTCGTCGACTCGCGCGTCGGCGGGGAAGGCCTCCGGGACGTCGAATCCCAGCTCGGCCAGCCGCCGGTGGGTTTCGGCCAGTGGTAGGTCGTGGGTGATCGCCGCCTCCATGACCTCGGTGAGCGACACCCGCGCCCCTGGCTCGCGCCACGACCCTGACCCGGTCCAGTAGCGACTCAGCAGCGACATGGTGATCTCGTCCGGCTCCGCGGGCACGCCGGCGGCGTCCGCGACCAACCCCAGCCGCCGGAGCTTCCGCACCGCCTGGGACGCGGGGATGCCGCGAGCGGCGGTGATCCGGGCGAGGTGCCCGGGAGGGACCGCTTCGTCGAGGTCGATCCAACCGTGTGACTCCCGGTCGCCGTCGATCGCCAAGAGGACGTCGTCGCCGTCCGCTGCGGCTTCGGCGGCGATGGCGACCACGTCCTCCGCGACGACGTAACCCTCCTGCCGGGCCCGTGCGGCGGCGGCTTCGACCTCGGACCCGTTCTCGGCCGCGTCGACCAGCAGGTAGGCCGGTTTGTACTCGTCCTCCACCTCCGACACCACCGAGTCGAGCACCGTCCCGAGATCCGGTGGGTCGGGGACGCGGTCGACACCGAGCGCCCGCATCGCCTGCTCCAGCTCCGCCTCGGTCATCCCGAGGCCGGCGGAGGTCACCTCCGCCCGCAGCGCCTCGGTGGAGATCGGGAATAGCCGCCACGTACCGGTCGTGGGGCCACCCATTGTGGCGAGCACTACCTGATCCGAGGGAAGTGCCGGGCGGACCGGCGCGGCGACGTCCAGTTCGGGGCACAACTCCACGAGCCGGTCCAATGCCGGGTTCGGCGCATGGGCGAGCAACCGCCAGAGCAGGACGTGGTCGGCCAGGCCTCCTCGTACGCCGGTCCACGGAGCGCCTTGTTCGGTGAGCAGGTTCGAGAACTGAAGCGATCGGAGGATGCCCACGTCGGCCGGGAAGCACCCGGCCCGCGCCATGTCGACCGCCCGGTCGGCGAGGATCAGCTCATGCCGCCCCCGGACGCACGTCCGGGTGATCATGTCGGCGAGCTGGACGCTGCCGGCGGCCACCCGGCACAGGTATGAGAAGTCGAGCACCGCCTCATCCGCCACCAGTGCGCCCACGGCACGTCGCAGCAGGTCTTCGACCACCGGTGCGACATCGTCCAGCACTTCGGTCCGGTCGACCGACAACCGCTTCGGCGCGAACGGTCCGGACAGGTCGACCACGGCGCCGACCAGGCCGGCGGAGCTCTGCGCGAAGACGCCCGCGCGGACCGACGGGTGCACGACCAAGCCGTCGACCAGGAGCGCGCCGCCGTACTGGCACCAGATCACCCGTGCTCCGGCGGGAGCCTCCGTCCAGGCGACCGTTGCGCCGTGCGCCGTGAGGCCGAACGTCTCGTTGGCTCCCCTGCGGATCTTCAGCTGCCCCGGTGCCCACCGCTCGACGTGCTCACCGTGGTGGACGGAGGTGGCGAACTCGGCGATGGCGAGCAGGCGCCGCAGCACCTCGATGCTCGACAGGCCGTCGTCCCGCAGGTAGAGCCGGACACGCGTGCCGGGCTCGTCACCGCGTTCGGCGCGCTCGACGATCCTGAAGAGATGGTCGGGGCCGTGGATCCCGACCTCCAGCAAGGGACCGGGAAGGCCGTCCCGACCCATCCGGCACGTGGTGACCCGCACCTCGTCGGCAAGCATGAAATAGCTGAGGACGCCGATGCCGAATCGGCTGTTGGGGTACAGCCGCACCGGCGGGTCGAGTCGGTCCCAGGCGCCGCGCTCGTGCCGGAAGTCCGCTTGCCGGGTGAAACGCGCGCCCGCGTTGGAGAACACGCCCCGCAGTTCCGCCTCACCCATGCCGATGCCGTTGTCGGCGCATTCCAGGTAGTGGCGGCCGTCCTCGTCGACATCCTGCGTGAACCGGATCCGACCGTCGTAGGAGTACTTCGCCGGGCCGGTGCGATCGAGGTACTCGGTCCTCGCCGCCCGGTACCGGCACGCGTCGAGCGCGTTCTGGTACAGCTCCCGGATTGCCAGTTCCTCGTCTTTGTAGAGCTGGACGCCCATGAGCAGGTCGCGGATCCGGTGCTCGTCGAGCCGGAACCGCGCCCACCCGGTGAACGCGCCGTCCGCCGGGACCACGCCGGCCGCGGACAACCGCGTAGGCAGGGCCGGCATGGGCTGGGTGATCCGCTCACGTGCCACGCGGTGCACCGCGTGCAGGAAGTCGTCGAGGCGGGCGGTGTGCTCTCGCAGGCCTTCGATGACGGCTTCGTGGTGGCACTGCGCGCGCAGCACTGGTAAGTCGTGGGAACCACCCCAGGACATCTCGTCCAGGGTGCGCCGCAGCGCTCGCGGCTCAACCGGGTGCGGGATGCCCAGGTGCGCGGGCACCACCTCCGGCAAGTCGGCGATCCCGATCGCCGCGCCGTGCGCCAGCGCGGTGATCAGGCAGAGCCGCTGGTCCCGCACGCGTTGGTGCCCGGGACCGCGCACGCGGTCGTCGGACGGCAGCGAGTCGAGGAACTCGGAGTCGCACACCTCGCGCCCGCGGCGCAAGCCGTCGAGCAGGGACACGACCCGGTGCGTCGACAACGCTTCCCCGATGGCGGCCGCACCGATGCGGTGGAGCAGGTCCCGCACCCGTCCGGGAGCGCCGAAGTCGTCGCCCCGCGCCATCCGGCGGTGTGACAGCCACCAGCCGATGGACGGCTCGCTGTCCGGCCGCAGCCGGGCCCGCTTCAGCAGGAAGTCGTGCCCCTCGGCCTGTTCGAGGAGCACCCGTGCGGTGTCCGCGCCCGCGGCCTCGGCGACGAGTTCCGAGCCGTGCACCTGGTGCAGGAAGGGCAGGAGGACGAGGAGGGCGGCCTCGGCGGGGTAGAGGTCGAGGTGGGTGTCGGGATCCGGTTCGCCCACCAGCCACTCGACGCGTTCCAGGAAGCGCAGGGCGAACCCGGGGTCGTGCCAGGGATCGGCGGTGAGCCGGGGCTCGACCCCGTCACGCAGTTCCACCAGGCGGCGGACGCAGTGGTGGACGTGGTGGCGGAACCCGCCCGGATCCCGTTCGGCGGGTACGTGGGTCCACACGGTCGACCCGACAGCCCGGACGACCCACTCGTCGGCGCCGGCGAACACGTCGTGCGGCTGCCCCAGGGCTCCTGCCTGGATCACGTCGCCGAAGACGATGGATCCGCTTATCGAGTTGTTGACCTCACGGTCCGACATGGCTCCAACCTGTCCTGCGGCGGCGTCCGACAAGCATCCCAAAGCGCCCGCAGTAGAGGGCGCTCGACACCCGACGCCCTACGGATGTCAAAGATCCTTGACATGCTGTCAAGCAAGGCAGACACTGGCCATGTCAAGTTTCCTTTACATGGGGTGGGCGCGATGTCGTACGAGGAGAGAGGAACCCTGGTGTACCTGGTGGTCAGCGTGCTGACCTACCTCGGGTACGCCGTGGTCGTCCTGGGGCGGGCGGGGGGCCGGCCGTTGGCCGAGGTGTCCTACCTGGCGCCCATGTTGTGGGCCATCGGCGTCTCCATCGCGTTGTCGATCATCAGTCGGATCGCGATGGAGATCGCCAAGCCCAGCGACAGCTACAAGGCCGACGCCCGCGACCGCGACATCAACCGGTTCGGGGAGCACGTGGCCGGGATCGTGCTCGGGGCCGGCATGGTGCTGCCCTTCGTGCTGGCGATGGTGGAGGCGCCGCACTTCTGGATCGCCAACGCGATCTACGCGGTGTTCACCGCGTGGGCCGTGTTCGGGGCGGCGGTCAAGCTGGTCGCTTACCGGCGGGGGTTCTGAGTGGGCAAGCCGACCAGGATCACCAATTCGATCCGCGCCCTCCGCTTCGCGCACGGCGAGATGACGCAGGCCGAGTTGGCCCGCCGCATCGACGTCACGCGCCAGACCGTCATCGCCATCGAGCAGGGCCGCTACTCGCCCTCGCTGGAGATGGCCTTCCAGATCGCCCGCGTGTTCCGAGTCCCGCTCGGCGACGTGTTCCAGTACCCGGAGGAAGACTGATGAGAGCCATCACCCAGGACGCGTACGGCGTGCTCGAGGAAGTGCTGCGGCTCGACGAGATCGACAAGCCCTCGGTCGGGGACGGCGAGGTGCTGGTCCGCGTCCACGCCGCCGCGGTCTCCGGCTCCGACTGGCACATCCTGCGCGGCCTGCCCTACGCGGCACGGCCGGTGGTCGGGCTGCGGCGGCCCCGCAACCGGGTGCCCGGCCTGGAGCTGGCGGGCACGGTCGAGGCGATCGGCCGGGGCGTGACCAGCCTGGAGGTCGGCGACGAGGTGTTCGGGTGGTGCTCCGGCGCGTTCTGCGAGTACGCCGCCGTGCCCGAGGGCCAGGTGACGGTGAAGCCGACCAACCTCACCCCGGAACAGGCGGCGGCGGTGCCGATCGCCGGGTTCACCGCGTTGCAGGCGGTCCGGGACGTGGGCCGGGTCCGCGCCGGGCAGAAGGTGCTGGTGCTGGGCGCTTCGGGGTGCGTCGGGGTGTACGCCGTGCAGCTCGCCAAGCACTACGGCGCCGAGGTGACCGCGGTGTGCAGCGCGGCGAAGGCGGACCTGGTCACGGGGCTCGGCGCGGACCACGTGCTCGACTACGCGGCCGGGCCGTTGACCGCGAGCGGGTTCGACGTGGTGCTCGACCTCTACGGCAACCCGCCGCTGCGCACCCTCGGCCGGCTGCTGAAGCCGGGTGGGACGGTCGCGCTCGTCGGCGGCACGGGCGGTCGGTGGTTGATGGGCCTGGACCGGTGGGTCCGCGGGCTGGTCGCGGCGCCGTTCCTCGGGATCAGGGCACGGCCGCTGGTGCACAAGGACCGCCTGGTCGACCTCGTGCTGCTCCGCGAGCTCATCGAGGCGGGCGAGGTCACGCCCGCGCTGGACCGCACGTACCCGTTGGCCGAGGCGGCCGCCGCGATCGAGGACGTGCGGCGTGGCCGGGTGCGCGGCCACGCCGTCATCACGCCCTAGTCACCACCGCGACGGCGCGGGCGGCGGCACGACCGGTGGGCGGTCGTCGCAGGTGATCGTGTTCGGCAGCAGCCACGGCGCGAGCCAGCCGTCGTTGCCGCCGCGGTCGGTCAGGGCGAACTCCGAGCCGGTGGCCGGGAAGTGGAACGCGCCGCAGTTGTTCACCGGCACCGCGCCGACGTTGCGGGCGTCCACGTTCTCGAACGTCGCCGACCCGGCCGAACGGGCGCTCACCACCGACGTGCCCGTCCCGTCCACCCGGACGTCCCGGAAGTGCACGTTGGTGATCGAGTGCAGGTCCTTCACCGACCACTCGCTCACCATCATGATCGCGTTGTAGGTGTTGTCCAGGAAGTGGTTGCCCACGACCCGGACGTCGGCGTCGATGTCACGTTCCAACGCGTAGAACCAGATCGCGCCGAGCCCGATGTTCCAGTTCAGCTCGTAAGTGCCGGCCCGCGCGGTGGTGTTGTCGGTGATCCGGACCGACCCGGTGAACGGCTGGGCACCGAACCGCGAGCCGAGCTGGATGCCGCTGCCCTCGCGCACCGGGTCGGCGACCAGGTTGCCCACCACGGCGTTGTCCGTGCCGCCGTACAGCGCGATCCCGTTGGCCAGCACGGGTGACTGCACGGTGTTGCGCTCGAACCGGTTGCGGGCGTTCTGCCGGTGCTCCGACCACATGGCCAGGCCGTCGTCACCGGTGTTGCGGATGAAGTTGTTGCGCACCAAGGAATCCGTGACACCGGTGTGGAAGTTCACCGCGTCGGCGATCTGGTCGACCACGATGTTGTCGGTGACCGAGACGTTCGACATCGGACCGTCGAACCACAGCCCCACCTTGGTGTGGCGCAGGTGCAGGCCGCGGATGGTGGAGTCGCTGAGGGCGCCGCCGATCCCGTTGACCTGGTCGGTGTCGATGCGCTCGCGCACGTCGCCCTCGACGGCGAACCCGCGCAGGTGCACGTTGCGGCTGCCGCCGGCCTCGGCCGGCTTGCCGTAGAAGCCGACTCCGGTGTGGACGGAGCCGTCGGGCGCGGGCTCGGGGAGCGCGACCTCCCGGCCCTTGACCACGGTGTGCCAGTTGCCCGCGCCCTCGATCGTCACGTCGTCCACGACGATGTGCCGGTCGACCCGGAACGTGCCCGGCGGCAGGTACACCGGGAGCCGGTGCCGCTTGGCGAACGCGATGGCGCGGTCGAGCGCGGCGGCCGAGTCGCGCCCGCCGGTCGGGTCCGCGCCGAACAGCAGCACGTTCGCGGCCACCGGGCGCACGTGCGGCGCGGGCACCAGTTCGGAGTCCAGCAGGTCGATCACGGTCCACGCGGCGTTCGTGCCGACGGGCGCGGTGAGCCGGACGCGGTCGCCCGCGCGGTGGGTCCGGTTCAGCTTCAGGCGCTGCTCGTCGTAGAAGTGACTGGGCCGGAACGGCTTGCGGATGACGGGCGCGGGCGTGGTCTGCGACGGCACGCACGAGCACTCGGTGAGCCACCAGTCCGGGTGCAGCAGGTCGGCGTCCGGGTCGTTGGTGAACGGGTACTGGTTGTACAGCCACGCGTACTGCGAGGTGAGCGTCATCGTCGTGCGGTGCTTGCCGTTCACCGCCACGTCGAGCGGCGCGGTGATCCCGCCGCCGGTCGGCGCGTCCGGGATGCTGTACCGCACGGTGATCGCGTCGGCGGCCTGCGGCAGGGTGAACTCGACGTGCTCGCCGGGCCGCAGCCGGACTGCCATCCGGCCGGACGCCTCGGACGGCAACGTGTACGCCGTGCGGTCGGGTCCGATCACCGTGCCGGTCGTGGTCGCGTTCTCGGCTTCCTGCTCCACGAACGCGACGTCCGCGCCCCGGCCCGCGACGAGCGCCGGGTCGAGCGCGGCCCTGGTGACGACGGGTGCGGGCGCGGCCTGGGCCGCGGGCGTCGCGAGCCCGGCCGCCACCACCGCCACGACCATGCCGAACCTGGCTGACATCCGCGGCATCGGGATCTCGTCTCTCTCGCACCGGCAGGGCGACGTGACCCTAGGCGGGCTGTGCGCTGCATCACAAGAGTTTGTCGAGAAATTGCGCGAATCAGTCGACTAGTTGCACTGACTATCGGCCCAGCTCCGCCAGCACACCGTCGGTGAACGCGGGCCACGCCGCCGCGGCCCACTCGCCGAACGTCCGGTCCGTCAGCGCCACGCACGCCACCCCGGCGTCCGGGTCCACCCACAGGAACGTGCCGCTCTGCCCGAAGTGCCCGGCCGTGCGCGGCGAACTGGCCGACCCCGTCCAGTGCGGCGACTTCGCCGCCCGGACCTCGAACCCGAGGCCCCAGTCGTTCTCCTTCTGCAACCCGAACCCGGGCAGCACGCCGCGCAGCCCCGGGAACGCCACCGTCGTCGCCTCGGCCACCAGCTCGGCCGACACCAGCTTCGGCGCCTGCACCTCCGCCGCGAACCGCACCAGGTCCGACACCGTGGACACCCCGCCCGCGCCCGCCGAGCCGGTCAACTCCGACGACGCCATGCCCAGCGGCTCGAACACCGCCTCCGCCAGGTACCGCGCGAACGGGATCTCCGTGGCCGCCGCCACGAAGTCCGCGAGCACCTGGAAGCCGGTGTTGGAGTAGATCCGCTTGGCCCCCGGCGCGGCCTGGACCTCGGCCGAGTCGAACGCCAACCCGGACGTGTGCGCGATCAGGTGCCGCACCGTCGACCCCTTGGGCCCGGCGGGCTGGTCCCACTCGACCGCGCCCTCCTCCACCGCCACCAGCACCGCGTACGACGTCAGCAGCTTGGTCACCGACGCCAGCGGGAACCGGTGGTCGACCGGCCCGTGCGTGCCCAGCACCTCGCCCCGCGCGTCGACCACGGCCGTCGCCGCGGTGTCCACCGGCCACGACGACACGGCCTGCAAGCTCTCCATGCCGCAGACTCTGCCACGTGTCACCCCGAGAACTGGTCGTGCTCGGCACCGCGAGCCAGGTGCCCACCCGCGCCCGCAACCACAACGGCTACCTGCTGCGCTGGGACGCCGAGGGCTTCCTGTTCGACCCGGGCGACGGCACGCAGCGGCAGATGGTGCGCGCGGGCGTCGCGGTCACCGACGTCACCAGGCTCTTCATCACGCACTTCCACGGCGACCACTGCCTCGGTGTGCCGGGGGTCGTGCAGCGCATGTCGCTCGACCGCGTCCCGCACCCCGTGCACGCGCACTTCCCGGCCGAGGGCGCGGACTACTTCGAACGGCTCCGGCACGCCAGCTCGTTCCACGACGTGGCCGACGTCCGCGCGCACCCGGTCACCGAGCAGGGCGTGCTCGCCGAGGGGCCGTTCGGCCGGGTGGAGGCACGGCGGCTGGACCACACGCTGCCCGCCTTCGGCTACCGCCTGGTCGAGCCGGACGGCCGCACGATGCTCCCCGAGCGGTTGGCCGCCCGCGGCATCCGGGGCCCGGCGATCCGCGAGCTCCGGCCGCCGCTGCTGGACGAGGTGAGCGTGCCGCGCCGGGGCCAGCGGTTCGCGTTCGTCATGGACACCCGGCTGTGCGACGGGGTGTTCGAGCTGGCCGACGGCGCCGACATGCTGGTCATCGAGTCGACGTACCTGCACGTCGACGAGCCGCTCGCGGTGGAGCACGGGCACCTCACCGCCCGCCAGGCGGCCACCGTCGCGGCCCAGTGCGGCGTGCGCAAGCTCGTCCTCACCCACTTCTCGCAGCGCTACACCGACCCGCGCCTGTTCCACGACGAGGCCGCCGAGGTGTTCGACGGCGAGGTCGTGGTGGCCGCCGACCTGGACCGGGTACCGCTGCCCCGGCGGCGTGACGGCCGGTCCTGAGCGAGCACCACCGTCGACTACGGGTGGAGATCGATGACGAACGGCCCGAATTGCACCGTCACCGCGCCGAGGAAGTACAAGGCGAACGTGACGATCCCGACCACGGAGGCCACACCGACCAGCAGTCGCAGCAGCACCGACCAGCTCGTGACCAGCCGGTGCAGCAGGGCGGGCCATCCGCCGGGATCGGGCGTCGCGGTCATCTCCGGTCTCCTGTCTCGTCGTTCCTCCTCATCGAGTTAAGAGGCCTCTCGGACGCCTTTCAACGTTTTCGGTCGGCAAGATCCAGGCAATATCCGCCTTTCGGAAATTTTTCGGCAATTCGCCGTGCTCCGTCGGCGAGGTCCGGAAAGTTCGCGGAAGTTTCCGCAGGTGGGACGCGCGATATCCGGGCAACTCCGGTGCTCGGGCCCGCAATCGTGCGGCGAACGGTGTTCGGTGCCGGGAAACTTGTCGGAAAGATCATCCAGATGCGTTGACCTGGCGTTTTAGTGGGTGGGGCGAGTCGTGGAGATCGGCTACCATCGTCCGCCATCACCCGTTTCCGGCGCGCTTCGCAAGGAGTCCCCCACGTGTCGGTGTTCGATGAGAAGAAGCTGCGTGCCCGGCTGGGTGTGCGCGACGACGGCCTGATCAGAATCTGCGGTTCCGAGCTCGGTGCGTTGCTGCACGTCCACCCGTCCGATGGTCAGGACACCGTTCTGGTCAAGGTGCTCCACCAGCTGGAGAAGGCGATTCCAGAGGTGGTGGAAAGGGCGGGGGACGCGGACATCCTCGCCTACAGCTGCAACACACCACGAGACCCTGTGCTCAACAGCCTCGACAACCAGGAGAAGCGGCTCGAACTCCTCGCCGAACGCCGCGGTCCGAAGCGGCGGTCGGCGGACAAGCGCGTCGCCACGCTCGGTCTGCGCCTGGTTCAGCACTGGCGGGCACGGCCACCCGCGCCGCCCACGTCGGCCGAGTTGGACCGGCTGCGGCAGGCGGAGGAGGAGTACAGGGCCACCGGTGTGGGCGTGCGCACCGACGCGATCGGCCCGGACCGCCTCACCAGGCTGATCGAGAGCTGGAACTCGTCCGGGCGCGGCGAGATCGAGGATCTGCTGGAGCGGTGGGTCCTGCACTTCGAGACCGACAGCGGCTTCCTGGCCACGACCGAGACCGCCGATCGTGGCGAGTACCTGTGCGTGTTCACCAGTTCGGAGCGGCTGGCCGAGTACCAGCGGACCCGGGGCGGGCCGCCGGGCGCCCCGGGACGCGCCGGTGGCGGCGACCTGCTCGGGTTGGCCGCCCGTTCCGGCATCGGTCTGGTGGTCGACCCGGTCGTCGGAGGCCTGGGCAGCACCTACTGGACCGCCGAGGAAGTGGCGCGGCGCTGGGCGGGAGGTCGGTGATGGCGGACGGCTTGTCCGTCGACCTGGACGAGTTGGACCGGTTGGCGCGCGGGTTCACCGCGGTGTCCGACGACGGTCGCGGCCACGTCGTGTGGCGGTTCGGCATCGACGTCGCGCAGCTCGCCGAGTCGGACCCGCTGCGCGAGGCGGTGACCGTGTACCAGCGCAGCCTGCACGCCGCCATGGACCGGCTGTGCGGCGGCGCCGAGCGGACCGCGGAGGTGCTGCGCGCCATCACCGCCGAATACCGGCGGACGGACGGCGAACTGGCCGACCGGCTCGCCGCGCTGGCCGACCTGTCGAGGGCGGGTGATCGGGGTGGACCAGCCGGAAGTCGGTGAACCGGAGGACGGTGAACCGTCCGCGCACTCGCGTGGGCCGGGGCCGTCCGAGGCGCCGGACCAGGCGCCGGGCAACCCCGGCTGGATACGTGCGCTCGCCGAGACGACGGCGGCGCAGCGCGAGCCGTTCGCGGCCGGCGTCGAGCGGCTGCCCGGCTTGGACCCCGTCTACTGGCACGGCGGGGCGCGGGAGCGGTTCGCGCGGTCCCGCGACGGCCTGACCGAGCAGTGGCGGTTCGCGCTGGACACGCACGACGAGGTGTTGCGCCGGGTGGAGGGGCACAACTCCTTTGTCCACGAGCTGCAGCACCTGTGGGAGGCCGACCGCGGCGACCCGGTGGCGCTGCGCCACACCGCGGAGGTGCACCGGGCGGCAGCGGCGGACTTGGCCGCGATGTTGCTCGAACGCGCTGCCCGGCTCGACGCGGTGGCGCCCGGGCAAGCGCCGGAGCCACCCGCCACCGTGTCCGTCGGCCCCGACCCGACCGGCCCGCGCCAGTCAACCGGGCCGGGGCGCACCGGTGCCGACCCGGCGAAGTCCGAGCCGGCGCCGAACCCCGAGCCGGTACCCGAACCGAACCCGGATCCGGTACCGGAAGCCGCGGCTCGGCCCGAACCGCGCGTCTCCGGCGACGACGTGACCGCGAACGGCCACCCCGGTGAGCACGTCCCGCCCGTGGCCGCGCCACTCGACGGCAACCCCGATGAGCCCCCGACCACGCCGGCCCAGCGCTACCTGTTGACCGAGAAGCTCGGCGAGCAACTCGTGCTCGGCCAGCGGCAGTACCGGATTCGCTGGGAGGCGGGCCGTTGACCCCTCAGGTCGGGTGCGGGCCCTCGGTCGCCCACTGGTCGCGGACCAGGTCGTCGAGGTCCGAGCAGGTCGGCGACCAGCCCAACGCGCGCAGCCGGGTCGTGTCCGCGCGCAGGTCGCGCACCTCGCCGGGGTGGGCGGGCCGCCGCACGACCGGCACCGGCCGGCCGGTCACGCGTGCCGCGGCGGCCAGCACGTCGGCCACGCTCGCCGGTGTCGCGCCGACGTTGAGCACCGCGTACTCCGGCCCGTCGCACTCCACGGCCGTCACGAACGCCCGCGCCACGTCCCGCACGTGCACGAAGTCGCGCACCGCCGACCCGTCGCCGAACACCTCCACCGCCGGCCGCCGCCCGGCCGCCACCGCGCACACCTTGGTGATCAGGCGCGTGTCGTCCACGTCCCCGCCGCCGGCGACGTTGAACAGCCGCAGCGCCACCCCGCTCACCCGACCGGCGGCGGCGGCCCACGCCAGGACGTCCTCGGCGGCGGCCTTGGAGGAGGCGTAGGGGTTGGTCGGCGCGCGGGGGCAGTCCTCGGCGATCGTCGCCGCCTCGCCCGGCCCGCGCACGCCCGCTCCGTACACGCCAGCCCCGTACACGCCCGCCGTGGACGCCAGCACGAACCGCGGCGGCGGCGACCGCAGCAGGTTCACCGTGCCGCCCACGTTGACGTCGTAGTACCGGACCGGGTCGTCGAACGACTCGCGCACCCGCGCCAGGCCCGCCAGGTGCACGACCGCGTCGACGTCGCCGAGGCCGCCGAGCCCCTCGGGCGAGCGGACATCACCCGAAAAGGCGATGGGGGAGTGACCGGCGGCGGCGAGCTCGGCGAAGACCGCCCGTCCGACGTACCCGCTGGATCCGGTGACCAGAACGCGCATGGCCACATCCCAGCACGTCCACCGCTCGACAGGGGGCCCGCAACTTCGGTGCAAATTCACCCTAAAGGTAGGGACCAGTGGGGCCGATACAACCCAAGTGAGTTACCCGCATCCAGCCATGCACACGAGCATCGAGGGCGTTCTCGCCGAGCACGCCGTGCACGAGGCCAAGCGGCAGCGCTTCCTGGAGACCGCCGCCGCGATCGTGGCCGCCGCGCCACCGTCGGTGGACGACACGCTGCTCGGCCTGCTGCTCCCGTTCCCCAAGGCCAAGGGTCCGCGTGCTTTCCTGAACCGGGTTGACCAGGTACTTCGCCACGCCGCTCGATGATCTCGCGCAACCGTCCCCGATCCCATCGGCAAGTTTCATCCGGTCGTTGCCGGACCGTGCTAGGCCGATCCCATCGCCTGCCTCTACAGTGCGTGACACCCGGCGCTCGCCGGTTGTCTCGTCTGCTTCTCATAAAGCGAGTTCTCGGCGATGGATCACGTCCTTTCCGCGCTTCAAGCGCGCCTCGGAAACCTGTTCGGCGACCGGTTGGTCGTGCTCGCGGGCGGCACTCGGCTGAGTAGTCGCGCGGGCGAGCTCCACCAGCTCGGTGCCCGCCACACGCTCGTGCTGTCGACGGACGACCACGCGCCGCTGCACGACTCCGAAGTGGCCCGCTGGGTGCCGCTGGGCATCGCGGGCGGCTTCGTCGCGGTCGAGCAGAACCGGCTCACCAAGCTGCTCACCTCGCCCAACCGCGAGGTCCGCGAGGTGCTGGCGGACTTCGACCCGCGCGGCGAGGCGCTGGTGATCAGCACGCCGTACGTGCACACCCCCGAGTTCGCGGGCAGGCCGGTGCTCAACGCCCGCCGCCCCGAATGGGTGGAGTTGGAGAACAAGACGACGATCGACGGGCTGTGGGACGAGCTGTCCGCGCCGCGCGCGCCCGCCGTCGTGCTCGGCCTGGACTTCGAGGGGCTGTGGGCGGCGACCCGGCGCCTGGACCGCGGCGCGGGCGTCGTCTGGTCCGGCGACGGCCCGGCGATCAACGGCGGCGCGAACTTCGTCCGCCGCGTCCGCGACCGGCAGGAGGCGCAGGACGCCTTCGACGTGCTCGCGCCCAAGTGCGACTTCGTCCGGGTGATGCCGTTCCTGGAGGGGATCCCGGTGAGCGTGCACGGGATCGTGTTCCCGGACGGCACCGCCGTGCTGCGGCCGATCGAGATGGTCGTGCCGCGCCGCGCCGGTCAAGCCCGGTTCCTGTACGCGGGTTGCGCGTCGTACTACGACCCGCCCGGGTGGATCCGCGAGGAGATGCGCAACCTGGCCCGCCGGGTCGGCGAGCGGCTGCGCGAGACGGTCGACTACCGCGGCACGTTCACCCTCGACGGCATCGCGACCGCCGACGGCTTCCTGCCCACCGAGATCAACACCCGCTACGGCGGCGCGATGGTGTGCTTCGAGGACGCCCTCCCGCAGCTGCCGCTGGCGCTGGTCCAGGTCGCGCTGGTCGCCGGGCACGACCTCGGCGTGTCGTCCATCGAGTTCGAGGAGCTGCTGGTCTCCGCCGCGGACGACTACCGGCACGGCTCGGTCGGCGCGAACGTGCGCGCGGTTCACCCGACCGACGTGGTGGAGCGCTCGATCGTGTTCACCGAGTGGTCGTGCCGGTTCGCGCACCCCGAGGAGGCGCCGCACGGCGTGCTGCGGCTGCGGCCGTCGCCGTTGGGCGCGCGGCTGGAGCTCGACTTCTACGCCGACCAGCTGCCGCCCGCCCGTCCGGTGGTGGCGCTGACCGTGGCCGCGTTCGCCCTGGCCGACCAGGAGTGGGGCACCGCGCTCGGCCCGCTGGAGCCCGCGGTGCCGGTCGCCGACGACGAGGCCGCCGCGGCGGTCGTGGAGCCGACCGCCGTCACGGCCTGATCGTCGACGGCCCGATCGTCACGGCGTGATCGTCACGCCTTCCTGGTCGTCACCGTAGGCGGCCAGGAAGGCGTACCGGTAACCCATCAGCTGCAACGTCACCTCGGGCGGCTGGTTGGGCGGGAAGGCGTTGCCCCGGTAGGCGCGCAGCAGGTGCGGGTGGCACTGCGCGGTGGCGCGCAGCAGCGCGGGCGTGACCGGCTCGTCGTCCACCAGGTGCAGCACCACCCGCGCGGCCAGCGCCAGCAGCCGCGGCGAGCGGTCCGCCGAGGCGAGCGCCTCGGCCACGTCCACCACGTGCCGCGGCACGACCTCGGGCACCGCGATGGCCAACGCCATCGAGCACGCCACCTCCGCGCCCGCCAGCGCCTCGAACACCTTCGGCGCGCCCTTGGCCACCTCGTACCGCGTCTGGGTGATCCAGTCCGGTGGGCGACGGGGCAGCTCGCGCCCGAGCGCGTTCCACCGCCGTCGGGTGCGCTTGCCGCCGTCGGTGAAGCCCGCGCCGGCCAACGCCATCGCGGCCAGCATGAAGATCACCCGATCGCGGCTGTCCGCGGGCACGCGGTAGCTCGCGCCCATCTCGACCAGGAAGGGCACGGCCCAGACGCTGGCCTCGGACACGGTGTCGTCGCCCAGCAGCCGCTCGGCGAGGGCTTCGCAGGCGACTTCCCGCGTCACCCGCTCGCCGTGCACCACGCGCCGCATCAAGTCGTCCACGCCTGTCCCGTGTGCGAGCACCGACCAGGGCATGTCCTCCAGTCCGCGCAACGGGTCCGGCCGTTGCCACGCAGGTGGGAGCTCCATGGCGGGCAACGTACGCGATTGCGTGCATGAGTACCGGTGGGATCACTCGCCAGAGGGGGACGACCCCACCGTACGATCGCGCGGTGCGCGGACCCACCTTCAAGATCGTCGACCTCTTCTCCGGCGCCGGTGGCATGAGCCTCGGCTTCCAGGCGCACCGCGACTTCACCATCGTCGGCGCGGCCGACGCGCAGATCGGCAAGCCGTCGTCCCGGCTGGGCTCCTTGCGCTGCAACGGCATCTACCGGGACAACATCGGCGTCGACCCGTTGCAGGTGGACCTGGGCAGGCTCGACCCGGCCGTGCTGCGGCAGGTGTGGAACCTGCGGCGCGGCGAGCTGGACGTGCTGGTGGCGTGCCCGCCGTGCTCGGGCTTCACCCGGATCGCGCCCGCCAACCACCTGCGTGACGACCCGCGCAACTCGCTGGTCGGCCGGGTCGCCGCGTACGTGGCCGAGTTCCGGCCGCGGGTGCTGGTGCTGGAGAACGCGCGGGAGCTGGTCAAGGGCAAGCAGCGGCACCACCTGGAGGGGTTGGCCGACCAGCTGCTCGAGATCGGGTACGAAGTGGACGCGAGCACCCACATGCTGTCCCGCTTCGGCTTGCCGCAACTGCGGGAGCGGGCGATGGTCGTGGCGGTCGACGCCGGCGTGCCGCTGCGCACGTTGGAGGACCTGTGGCAGGGCTGGGAGGTCCGGCCGGGCGCGGTCACCGTGCGGCGGGCGATCGGCAAGCTGCCGGCGGTGGAGGCGGGCGAGGCGCACGCGGAGGACGCGATGCACGTGTCGCCGTCGTTCCGCCGGGACCGCTCGCTGGACCGGATGCGGGCCATCCCGGCCGACGGCGGGTCGTGGGGCGACCTGGTCGGCTCACCGGCGGAGCTGCTGCTGAACCCGGCCCAGCGCAAGATCATCGAAGAGGGCAAGTGGGGCTCGCACCCCGACGTGTACGGCCGGCTGTGGTGGGACGAGCCGGCGCGCACGATCAAGCGCGAGTGCGGGCACGTCGGCAACGGGCGCTACTCCCACCCCGAGCAGCACCGGTTGTGCACCGTGCGGGAGATGGCGCTGCTCCAGGGGTTCCCGCGCAGGTTCCGGTTCGACGTCTCGGTGATCGGCAACGCCTACCGCCACCTCGGCGACGCCGTGCCGCCGCTGATCTCGTTCCAGCTCGCGGCGCTGGTGAGGTGGATGCTGACCGGTCGGCCGCCCACCGCCCGCGACCTGTGCCTGCCGGGCACGTCGCTGCGGGTCGGCGACATCCGCCCGGTCGCGCCGTCCGCGTTGGTGGCGTAGATCACCGTTTGGCAACGGTGTGGCGTCGAAAGCGGGTCGCCGACTATTACGTGCAATCCACTGTGGACCGTCTGAGCTGCACTGATCGCTCGGCGGCGGGTGGTGTGTCCGTTTCGGCCCGCGTCGAAACGAGCGGTCGGCGCCCATTCCCGACGCCCCGTCGACTGCCTCGGATCATCCATTGTGGACGGTCAAACCGCGTTTCCGCTGCTGGTAGCGGGCTCTACCCCCAGTGGCACCCTTCCTCGATCGAGTGAACGGGATCGGATAGTGTTCGGCCGATTCCTGTCGTCTGGTGGTGGAGCGCTCTGCCAAGTAGCTCCCCGGACGACACGGACCGCCGCCTTGAACCACACCAACGGGCTACCCTCGCGAGCCTCAAGGAGACAAATGGCATCCCGGTTGAGTCCGAAGCGCCTCGGGGCCGCGGTCCTCGGCGCCTCGCTCGCGCTGATGACTGCGGCACTGCCCGCAGCCGCCGACCCGATCAAGATCATCCCGATCGAGCGCGACGACCCCGACTTCGGCAAGCACCACGAAGAGGGCATCGAGCTCGGCCTCAAGGGTGAGTCGCGTGAGTGGTTCGACGCCAACCTGATCCCGCTGTACGTCATCGAGAACGGCGACAAGACCGTCGTCAAGGCGTACTGCGTCGAGCTGCCGACCCAGCTGCAGAACGGCACGCCGCTGCACGAGGTGCCCTGGAACGAGCACCCGAACGACCGGACCAAGTTCAAGGAGAACGCGGCCAAGGTCAACTGGATCCTGCACCACAGCTACCCGCTGCTGGAGGCCGACGCGCTGTCGGAGGCGACCGGCCGCGACATCGACAACCGCGAGGCCATCGCCGCCACGCAGGCCGCGATCTGGCACTTCACCGACGGCGCGAGCCTGAAGGACGACCCGACCAAGGACTCGAACCCCGAGGTCGACGCCGACGTCAAGGCCGTCTACGCCTACCTGACCGGTGAGAAGAACACGGGCATCGAGCAGCAGCCCGCGCCGACGCTGAAGGTCGACCCGAAGGAGCTGTCCGGCAAGGCCGGCGAGCTGATCGGGCCGTTCACCGTCTCCACCACGGCCGACAAGGTCATGCTGGAGGCCGACCTGCCGGAGGGCGTCACGCTCACCGACAAGGACGGCACCGAGCTGCCCACCGCGACCGAGGGTGACCTGGGCGCCCAGGCGGTCGAGACCAAGACCGCCGACGTGTACGTCAAGGTCGCCGCGGGCACCGAGCCGGGCGAGGTGAAGTTCTCCGTCAAGGCGAACGCCCAGCTGCAGCACGGCCGGTTGTTCGTGTCGGTCGACAGCAGCAAGAAGACCCAGTCGCTGATCATCGCCAAGCCGTCCGAGGTCAAGGTCGAGGCCGAGGCGAAGGCGAAGTGGGTCGAGGGTCCGATCGTGACCACGACCACGACCGCCGCCCCCACGACCACGACGTTCACCACCACCACCGTGGCGCCGACCACGACCACCACGGTCGCGTCCGGTGGCGGCACCGACGACGACCTGGCCAACACCGGTGCGTCCATCTTCGTGCCGCTGCTGATCGGCCTCGGCCTGCTGGGTGCGGGTGCCGGCGCGCTGCTGTACCTGCGTCGCAAGCGCACCGCCTGATCGTCTGGTTGATCTCCACCGGAACGGCCCCCTGGGATTCCCAGGGGGCCGTTCCGGCGTGCGGGGGTGACTCATGCCGGTGGCCGCTGGGGGTGGGGGATCGATTCGGGTAGCCTGCGTCAGGAGTGCGAAGGAGCACGATGAGCTTCGACCAGACCAGCGACCGGGCGGCCGAGCAGGCCGACGACATCCTTCCGGGTGGAGAGTGAACTCGTTCAACACGGCTGAGCGGGCGAACCCGTCCGGCGAGACCCGTTCCGCCGCCGCGCAGATGGTGACCTGGCAGGGCTACGACGTGCCCAGGCTGGAGCAGGTGCGCTTCCTGCTCTCGGAGCGCAAGCTGCGCGCCTCGGGCCGACTGGTGACCGCCGGTCCGGCCGAGCAGTTCAGCGGGTCGTTCGAGGTGTCGGTCGGTGAGACCGGCGCGGTCACGCGGCTGCTGCTGCGCACGGCCACGGTGTCGGAGGAACGGCAGATCTCGGTCAGCCGTTCGTCGGAGGGCATCTGGCTGGTCGACGCGGGCCAGGGTGCGGAGCGTGCCGACTTCGAGGGTGCGGTGGACGTGGACGTGCAGTTCGCGGTCCTGTTCAACGCCATCCCGATCCGCAGGCTCAACCTCCAGCAGGAGGAGGGCGAGCACGAGATCCCGGTCGTCTACGTGACCCTGCCGGACCTGTCGGTCCAACTGGTGCGCCAGCGCTACCGCACGGTCTCCATCGGCGAGGACCGCTCGGTGGTCTCGTTCACGCACGGCGAGTTCGAACAGGACATCACCGTCGACCGAACCGGCCTGGTGGTCGACTACCCCCGCATCGCCTACCGCATCTGAGCCCCACAACGACGCGAAGCCCTGGCTCCCGCCGTCCGACGGGCCTACCAGGGCTCACTTCCTCGGTCGAGCGACCTCGGCTGCCGACAGTCTATCGACAACCGGGCCGACCGCGCGCTCGCTTGATCAGGTGACTTCCCGGAATCCGATCACCACATCGGGCGAGCAATCGTTTGCCTGTCGTGCGAGCACGCAACGATCGTTGGGTGAGCGCACACGTCTTCGTGGATGAGTCCGGCCGTTCCAGCTACCTTCTGGTGGCCGCGTACCTACCGGTCCGGCAACTAGTGTCGATCCGCGCGGTCATGCGCCGCCTGTGCCTCTCCGGGGAGCGGCGCGTGCACTTTCAGGCCGAAAGCGACAACCGTCGGCGCAACGTCGTCGCGCGATTGGTCGAACAGCCGCTTCGGATACGTGTCTACACCGGACGCGGCCCCAAAGACGCGACTCGCGCGGCGTTGTTGCGCGAGCTCGTTGCGGACGTGGTGGACGCGGGAGGCCAACGGCTCGTCATCGAGTCACGTGGCGTCATCCGCGATCGCGACGACCGCCGCGAGATCGTGCGAACGCTTCAGCGACTGCGCACCCCCAGCGATGCCCTGGCCTATGAGCACTTCCGACCGCACGAAGATCCGGCCCTGTGGATTCCCGATGCCGTGGCGTGGTGCTTCGGCGCGGGAGGCGACTGGCGCCGTCGGGTCGAACCGCTGATCGAGAAGGTCATCGACTGCGGCGACCTGCCACGCACCAGGGCCTGAACAGCGCGAAACCCGGGCGCCCGTCGTCCGGCGGGTCCTGCCCGGGTCCACTTCCTCGGCCTAGCGGCCTCGGCTGGGACCAAGCTTAGCAAGCCCGAGCCCGGCCACGCTGTCGCTCGATCGGGCGGTCTCACACCCGGACGGCGATGGCCATGCCCTGGCCCACCCCGACGCACGCCGCCGCGACGCCCAGGCCGCCCCCGCGAGCGCGCAAGTGCCGGCACAGGTCGACGATCACCCGCGGGAAGGAGGCGCCGAGCGGGTGGCCGTACGCGATCGCGCCGCCGTGCACGTTGACCTTCTCCCGGTCCACCTCGGGCAGGTGGTGGAGCACCGACAGCGCCATCGCCGCGAACGCCTCGTTGATCTCCCACAGGTCGACCTGCCCGGCCTCGATCCGCAACCGGTCGAGCAGCTTGCGGATCGCCGACACCGGGGCCAACGTGAACCGCTGCGGCTCCTCCGCCGTCACGGCGGACCCCAGGAACTCACCCAACGGCGTGATCCCCAACGAGGACGCCGTCTCCTCCGACCCCATCAGCACCGCCGCCGCACCGTCGCTCAACGGCGACGAGTTGCCCGCCGTCACCGGCCCGCTGTCCGAGAACGCCGACTTCAGCTTCGCCAACTTGTCCGCCGACGTCTCCGGCCGCACGGACTCGTCCCGCCGCACCGGCGGGCCGTCCCGCAGCTGCACGGGGAACGCGAACCCTTCGTGCACCCCCGCGTCCCAAGCCGCCGACGCCCGCCGGTGCGACCGCAGCGCGAACAGGTCCATCTGCTCCCGCGTGATGCCCAACGCCACCGCGACGTCCTCCGCCGCACGCCCCAGCGGCACGGTCCACTCGGCCTTCATCCTCGGGTTCACCAGCCGCCACCCCAGCGCCGTGGACACCGACTCCAACCGGTCGGCGAACGGCCGGTCCGGCCGCGGCACGACGAACGGCGCCCGCGTCATCCCCTCCACCCCACCGGCGACCAGCAGCGAGGCGTCACCCAGCGCCAACGCCCGCGCCGCCTGCACGATCGCCTCACCACCCGACGCGCACAGCCGGTTCACCGCCACCCCCGGCACCGACGTCGGCAGCCCGGCCAGCAGCGCGGCCATCCGCCCGATGTTCCGGTTCTCCTCGCCCGCGCCGTTGGTGTTGCCCAGCAGCACGTCGTCGATCGACGCGGGGTCGAGGTCGGGGTGCCGCCGCAGCAGTTCCACGATGGGCAGCGCGGCCAGGTCGTCCACGCGCACACCGGACAACCCACCGCGGTAGCGACCGAACGGCGTGCGGGCGGCGTCGAGGACGAGGGGGCGCGACATGCGCCCCATCTTCTCACCGGCCGACGAAGAACGGGATGTAAGCCGAGGTGGGACGAGTCTCACCGGACGTGCCGAACAGCCGCACCTCGATCATGTGCGGCCCGATCGACATGTCGCCGGTGTTCAGCGCGAACCGGTACCGCCCGGCGATCCCCGGCCCGCCGGACGTGGTCGGCACGACGGCCACCCGCTCGTCGTCCACCCGAACGCTGAACCCGGCCAGCCCGGCCAGCGCCACCGCGGGCCGCCCCTCCAGCACCAGGTCGAACACCATCCGACCGCGCTGCACCGCGGCACCCTCGGGCACGGTCTGGCCGCTGGCGTCGAGCACGGTGCCGTTCACCCTGGCCAGCTCCAGCTCCCGCCCGTGCAGCGGCACCCTCTCCGTGCTCGGCGGCGTGCCCGGGAACGACCCGCTCAGCTCCAGGTCCACGTGCGTGGCCTGCACCCGCAGCCCGGTCACCAGCGTGACCGGCAGCTTCCGCGACGACGTCACCCGCAACGCCTCCACCGGCAGGTCCGCCACCACCGGGTAGGCCACCCCCGCCCGCCACGGCGCACCGCCCGGCGCGGGCCGCAGCGGCACCACCACACCCGCCACCGACACGCTGAACGACGGCGCTTCCGGTGACGCGTCGGTGTGCAGCAACGCCATCCGCAGCTGACCGCCCGTCACGCCGGGCCACGCCTCCAGCGGCCCGGCCGCCGCCGGTTCGACCGCCACCGCGACCTCCACCTCCGGCCCCGGCACCCACGCGGGCGTCACGGCCGGCGCCGCGTCGAACGCGATCAGGCTGACCGCCGCGCGCTGCCCGGTCGGACCGGCGACCGACACCAGCGCCGTCGCCTCACGCCACGCGGGCACCGCGGGGCTGGTCGCGACCACGTCGCCGTCGAACAGCACCCGTGCGCCGTCACGCCGCAGCACCAGTTCCCACCGGTGGCTGATGCCGGTCTCCAACGCGGGCACCGCGCGCACCACCTCCGTCGGCGTCCCGGCGGCCACGACCACCTGCACGGACGTCGTCCCGGCGCCGGTCGCCACCCGCAGCCGCACCGCGTCCGGCGGCAGCGCGTCGCCGCTTACCAGCGACACCGGCCCCGGCACGAGGTCGAGCACCAGTTCGCCGTCACCGCCGGGCGCGTCGGTCTCCACCACGAACCGGCCCAGCTCGTCCGCGTCGCGCAGCACGAACGGCGTCCGCGACCGCAACGTCGCCGGAGCCGCCGCGCAGTTGCTGCTGAGCACCAACCGCCGCCCGTCGTCGCCCTGACCCGGGGTGGCACGGGCGCAGTTGCCCCGTGACGCCAACCGCCACCGCGTCGGGTCGGGCGCGTCGGGCTGGTCGAACCGGTCCTCCAGGGCGTAGTCGTCGGAGGGGAGCGCGTGCGGCGTCCCGGTGGCCTTCGCGGGTGCGGAACGCTGCCCGAACGCGTCCACGGCGTACACCGCGACCTCGTACTCCCGCTCGTCCTCAAGCCCGTCGATCTGGGTCACCGGCTCGGTGATCAACCGCGAGCGGTCGTCGCCCCACCGCACCTCGTAGCCGGGCGCGTCACCGCTCCAGCGCAGTTGCAGCCGCCGGGGCCCGGACGTCACCCTCAGGCCTTGCGGCGGCTCGGGCAGGGGACCGGCGGTCGGCACGAGCACGCCCTCGGCGGCGTACGGCGCCAGGGACGTCGGCGGCGGCGCGGACACGCTGGTGGCGGTGACGGGGTCGCCGACGCCCGCGGTCCGCATCACCGCGACCCCACCGGCGAACAGCACGACACCGGCGGCGATCAGGGCGATCCGGCGACGTTCCATTGCGCCAAGCTAGGTGGCGCGGTGATGGAGGTCACTACGTTGTTGCGGAGCCGAGACCAAGCGACGCCCGCCGAGGCCTACAGCGGCCGGATCTCGAACGTCTGCTGCTGCGACCGCACGCCCGACCGTTCGCCCACCGGCACCACCCGCACGTCCAGCTCGTGCCGTCCGGAGGACAGCCGCGCCAGGTCGAGCAGGAACTCGTGCCGCCCGCCCGCCGAGCCGTTGGTGGGCAGCACGACGATCCGCTCACCGTCGAGGTCGACCTCCAGCGCCTCGACGGCGGCGACCTCGCGCGCCCGCGAGTCCGCGAGCTCGACGGCCAGCCGCACCTTGCCCTCGTGCGGGAACCGCGAGTCGTCCCCGGACTCGTGCACCACCGAGACGGCGGGCAGCGGCACCTGCGCGGCGGGGTCCGCGCGGCTGACGAGCCGGGGCAGCGGGTGGCGTGCGTCCGGCCCGTCGGCGATGACGAGGTGCGCGCTGTACGAGGTGAGGCCGCCGTCGGAACGCAGCCTGACCTTGGGGTTCGAGTCGGGGTGCGGCAGCGGGAAGTCGGCGTGCACGACGGACGGGCGGGACCGGTCGAGGCCGAGGTCGGGCGGCATGAACACCGCCGGCGCGGACCGCGTGCCCAGCTCCACGGTGATCGGCGCGGTGCGTTCGGCCACCACGGACGCGACCACGCGCACCGAGGACGCGCCCGCCAACTGCGAGTTGGCCACGTTGCCCAGCGACACCCCGCCGTCGACGGTCTCGCCCGGCCCGAGCGGCGCCACGGACCCCGGTGCCGGCGTGCCCGGCGCACCGCCGATGCCGAACGTGTCCACGTGGGTGCCCTGGGCCTGCCGGAACACCAGGCGCGCGCGGGCGGAAGTCCACGGCAGCCGCACCGGCGCGGCCGCCACCTCGACCCCGTCGCGCAACGCCAGCACGCTCTCGGGCAGCACGCGCAGTTCCCAGCGGTGGCGCACGCCCCAGGTCGGTGGCGGGTAGGTGCCTCCCAGCTCGTTCGATGGCGCGTCGCCGGCCAGGACGAACTGCGCGCCGAATGGCGTGATGCGCAGGACCACGGCGTCCGGCGGGAACGGTGCCTCCAGGTGACCGAGGTCGTGCACCGGGTCGGGCAGCAGGGCGATCAGCACCACGCTCTCGTCCGGCTGGTGGCCGATCGGGCCGTCGGTGGTGAGCGAGACCCGGGCGATCGCGCCGTCCGGCGCGGGCGCGCTGAACCGCACCGGCACGTTGGACTGGAGGTCGACGCGGTCGCAGTCGATCTCCACCCGCTTGCCGTTGAACGGGCGCAGGCAGAGGCAATCGGTGTTGCCGCGGTCGAAGACCCGCCACCGACGGGGGTTGAGCGCTTCCGGGCCGTCGAACAGGTCGACGGGCGCCATCAGGTGCGACAGCCACGACTCGTCGTACGCCAGCCGCGGCACGGCGTGGGCGGTCGCGGGGTCCGACCGGTTGCCCATCGCGTCGAGCGCCCGCACCTCGACCGCGGTGTCGGCGTTGGCGTCCAGGTCGGTCAACTCGGTCTCGGTGCCGCGGACCAGGCGGGTCCGGCCGTTCCAGCGCACCTCGAAGCCGCCGTGGCCGATGCCGTCGGTGGCCGTCCAGGACGCGCGCAGGCTGGTGCGGTCCAACGCGGTCAGCTCCAGGTCGGTGGGTGCGACCAGGCGCTGGGTGTCGGGGACGTACTCGACCTTCTCGTCCAGGAACCGTTCGAGGGGCAGGGGGCGCGGGGGAGCGGATTCGTCGCGCAGGACCGCCACCGCACCGCCCAGGAGCACGAGGCCGCCGACCAGGGCGATGAGTCTCCGACGCTCCACCGGTGCACCTTATGGCGTGCGAGCGAGCGCGGTGGTGCCGTTCAGCCCAACGACCCGGCCTCCGCGTGAACCCAGGTCGCGCAGGGCTTGCCGGGCGTCGGGCGCGGTGAGGTCGATGGTCAGGTCGGTGTGCGGGGGCCGGTTCTCCAGCGCGAGGCGTGCGGTGTGACCGGCGTCGATGGTCTTGGCCAGGCCGCCGGTGGAGGCGAGCGAGCCGCGGGCGGCGCCGAGCCGGCCCAACGCGTCGTCCACGGCGTCGAGCAGCGCACCGCGGTTGCCCTCGCACATCGCGCGGACCAGTTCAGGACGGCTGCCCGCGACGCGCGTGCCGTCGCCGAACGAGCCCGCGGCCAGCGAGAGGGCCAGCGGTCCGCCGTCCGCGCCGACGCTGGCCAGCACGGCGGCCAGCAGGTGCGGCAGGTGCGAGATGCGGGCCACCGCGGCGTCGTGCTCGGCGGCGCTGGTGGGGACGACGTGCGCTTTCGCGTCCAGTGCGAGTTCGATGACGTCGGTGAGGACGTCCTGGTCGGCGTCGTCCTCGGTGGTGACGACCCAGGCCGCGCCGTCGAACAGGTCGGCGCGGCCCGCGGCCCAGCCGGAGGCCGAGGCGCCCGCCATGGGGTGACCGCCGACGTACCGGGCGTGCGGCGCGACCCGGCGGACCAGGTCGTCGACCGGGCCCTTGACGCTGACCACGTCGGTGAGCCTGATGCCGTCGGGGAGCGCGCGGAGCACTTCTTCCACAGCCGGCAGGGGGACGGCGACCACGACCAGTGCGTCCTGGACGCGTGCGCGTTCGAGTGCCCCGGGGAGGTCGACCACGTCGTGGCCGTCTTCGCGGGCGGCCTCCGCGTCGGCTGTCGAAGCGGTCGCGCCCCAGGTCACGCGCCCTGCGGCGGCCGCCGCGCGCAACACCGAACCACCGATCAACCCGAGCCCGACCACGCAGACGCTTCGCACGGCGCCCATCCTGCCGGCGTCGACCCCGGCGCCTCACTTGTCCACAGGACAGGAGTTGTCCACAGGTAGCCGATCACCCCTCGCCCCACCCGCCGCGCGCGGGCAAAGTCGAGGCCATGAACACCACAGCCCCGACCCAGCCCACCCGCCTACGGCCACCCGAGGAGCTTCCTACCCAGGAGCTTCCTACCCAGGAGCTTCCTACCGAAGAACTTCCTGCCGGGGCGCTTCCTACCGGAGGGCGTCCAGCGCGAACGCCGTGTAGACGACCACTCCGTGCTCCATGGCGGCCTCGTCGAAGAGCACCCGGCTGGAGTGGTTCGGCTCCGCCTGGGCCAGTTCGACCCCGCGCGGGCAGGCGCCCAGGAACGCCATCGCGCCCGGCACCCGTTGCAGCACGTAGGAGAAGTCCTCGGCGCCCATCAACGGATCCTCCATGTAGGAGGCCCACCGCGAGCCGAGGGCCGCCGTGGTGACGTCGATGACGTGCGGACCGACCACGTCGTCGTTCACCGTGACCGGGTAGCCGGGCACGATCCGCACCTCGGCCGTGCAGCCGTGCGCGGCGGCCACGTGCGTGACGACCTGTTCCAGCTCGCGGTGCACCAGGGTCCTGGTGTCCTCCGAGAGCGTCCGGATGGTGCCCTCCACCAGGGCGGTCTCCGGGATGATGTTGGTCGTGGTGCCCGCGGCGATGCGGGCGATGGTGACCACCGCCGGGTGGTGCACGCTGACCCGCCTGGCGACCATGGTCTGCAGCGCGCCGACCATGGCGGCGGCGGGCGGCACCGGGTCGACCGCGTCGTGCGGCATGCCGCCGTGCCCGCCGCGGCCCTTGACGGTGATGTGGAAGGTGTCCGCCGAGGCCATCGTCGGCCCGGGGCGGGAGATGACGACGCCGGACTGGAGGGTGGAGGTGATGTGCAGGGCGAACGCCTTCTCCACCGGCGTGCCCGCCGCGTCGAGCACGCCCTCGTCGAGCATGTGCCGCGCGCCGTGCTGGCCCTCCTCGCCGGGCTGGAACATGAACACGACCTGACCGGCCAGCGCGTCCTTGCGCGAGGAGAGCAGGCGGGCGGCGGAGGCGAGCATCGCGACGTGCGTGTCGTGGCCGCAGGCGTGCATGGAGCCGTCGACCTCGGAGGCGTAGGCGAGGCCGGTCTCCTCCTGGAGCGGCAGCGCGTCCATGTCGCCGCGCAGCAGCACGGTCGGTCCCGGCTTGTCGCCGCGCAGCACCGCGGTGACCGAGCTGCTCGACGTTCCGGTGGTCACCTCGACCGGCAGGCCGGACAGCGCGTGCTGGATCGCGGCCTGGGTCGCGGGCAGGTCCAAGCCCTGCTCCGGGTGCCGGTGCACCTGCCGTCGCAACGCCACTGTCCTGGGCTGGAGTGCTCGGGCGGCCTCCACCAGCCCGGTGAACCTGGGCTCGGGGGCGGTCGTCTGTGCGTTCGGCAGCGTTGTGCTCATCCTCCGATAGTGGCACCGCGCGGCCCCGCATGCCCGTGGCCGAGGCCCCCGTGCTACCGGGTGCGCCGGTGTGGCCCTACGGTGTGCACATGGCACACCAGGAGCCGGTCAACGGCTTCGCTGTCGCGGTCGTCCGTGAAGACGGCCGGTGGCGGTGCAGCAAGATGGACGGCTCAGCGCTGTCCGAGCTCGACGCGGCGATCACGGAACTGCGCCAACTGCGCTCGACGGGTGCCGTCTTCGGGTTGCTGGCGGTGGACGACGAGTTCTTCATCGTCCTGCGCCCGGTGCCCGGCGGGGTGTCCCTGCTGCTGTCCGACGCCGCGGCCGCGTTGGACTACGACATCGCCGCCGACGTCCTCGACCTCCTCCGGGTCGACCCGCCGGACGAGGAGGACGACGAGCTGTGGCCGGAGGGCGACCTGGCCGTGCTCGCCGACCTCGGCATGCCGCAGCACGAGATGCAGGTGATCGTGGACGAGGTCGACCTGTATCCCGACGAGCAGCTGCAGATGATCGCGCAGCGCTGCGGGTTCGGCGACGAGTTCGTCAAGCTGCTGGACAGCATCCAGGCGTGACCCGGTGATCAGCCAGGCGTCCGACGAGGCGATGGTCGAGGCCGCCCTGGCGGTCGCCGCCGAGGCGCCCCGGACGGGCGACATCCCGATCGGCGCGGTCGTCTACGGCCCGGACGGCGCCGAACTGGCGCGCGCCTGCAACGCCCGTGAAGCGCTGGGCGACCCGACCGCGCACGCCGAGGTCCTGGCCCTCCGCGCCGCCGCCGCGGCGTTCGGCGACGGCTGGCGGCTGACCGGCTGCACCCTGGCCGTGACCGTCGAACCGTGCACCATGTGCGCCGGCGCCCTGGTCCTGTCCCGCGTGGACCGCGTCGTCTTCGGCTGCTGGGAACCCCGCACCGGCGCCGTGGGCTCCCTGTGGGACGTCGTGCGCGACCGCCGCCTCAACCACCGCCCCGAAGTCGTCGGCGGCGTCCTGGCCGAGCGGTGCGCGTCCCTGCTGGAGTCCTTCTTCGCCGACCTGTGACCCTGTCCTCCCCTGACCAGCGCAAACTCCACCTGTCACCCCCTGTTGGGTCACAGCGCGCCGGTCTTGTATTGTTCTCGGCGGTGGCGTGTCCGAGCGGCCGAAGGAGCACGCCTCGAAAGCGTGTGAGGTGAAAGCCTCCGTGGGTTCAAATCCCACCGCCACCGCTGCTCAGAGCCCCGGTTGTCGATCACGGCAACCGGGGCTCTGACGTTCGGTGGCATTCCTGGTGGCAATTGCCCTCTACGCAGCCGGTACGCGTGCCCCGGTGGCGTTCCCACTTCTCGCCGTCGCCGGTGGACTCAGGACTCCTCAGCGGTTCTCCAGAGCAACCCTCCGACCCGCTGAGCCACGTCCCGACGGATCGCCGCCGTGATGTGCTGGTAGCGGGCCGCCATCGCGGTGTTCGACCAGCCCATGATGCCCATCACGGTCCGCTCGGCGACTCCGAGCAGCAGCAGCACTGTCGCCGCGGTGTGCCGCGCGTCGTGCAGACGACCGTCCGGCACCTTCGCCACCTCCACCAGCCGCTTCCACTCGTCGTAGTCCGAACGCGGGTTGAGGGGCGCACCGGTCGGAGTGGTGAACACGTAGCCGGTTTCGGTCCACAGGTCGGCCGCCTTGTCCCGCTCCCGGCCCTGCTCGGCCTGGTGCAGCTTGAGCAGCCTTACCAACTCGTCGGGAAGGCCGATCCCACGCTTACCCGCAGCCGACTTCGTCCCTGCCGTCTCATCGCGCGCCGGCACCCTGTTCGGGCAGTACCCGCCGTACTTCTTGCCGCACGGCTCGACACATCCGTGACGCCACCTCGGGCGCAGCCTGTTCCGACGAACCGTGAGTGTCCCAACCTCCAAATCCACGTCCGACCAGCGCAGACCGAGCGCTTCACCCTGCCGCAGTCCAAGCGCCAACGCGATGGCCCAGCGTGCACTGTTGCGCCGCTGCTGCGCTGCCTCCAACAGCGCCTTGACCTGCTCGACCGTGTACGGCTCGACCTCGATCTCCTCGACCTTCGGTGCCTTGGCCTCAAGCGCTGGGTTCTCGGTCAGGTGCTTCCGACGAACCGCGACGTTCAGCGCTGCACGAATGGTCCGGTGAACCTGGTGCGCGGTTGCCGCGCTAGTGGTCGGTCCGAACTTCGTCTTCTGCTTCATGATCTTGCGGTAGAGCTTTTCAAGGTGTTCAGGCTGCAACTTGTCCAACCGGTGAGCGCCGATACCGGGAACCAGGTGAACCCGCACCGCTACCTCATACGCACTGTAGGCGTTCTCGGTAACGACCGGTGGAGCGACGATGTTCTCCAACCAGTGCTTGAGCCAGGTTTCAACGGTCCAGTTCTGACCCGCCTTCCGGACACGTCCTTCGTCGCGTTCCTTCTCCAGCTTGCGGACCTTGTCGGTGACTTCGGTCCGGCTCTGGCCGCGAACATGCCTACGATCAGGCCTGCCGTTGTCCTTCAGTCCCACGGTGACGTAACCGTGCCAACACTTGTCTTTCTCGCTGTAGTAGATACTCGATCGACCGTTGGAATTACGTGTCTTCTTCTCGCGCGGCACCTGGTCTCCTACACAGCCGGACGGGTCGAGGTCTGCTCGGTGACCAATCGAGCGGCATAGCGGTCGATCGCGTCCACGTGGATCCTGCGCAGACGACCGATCAATACCGATTCCAAATCTCCCGTCCTCACCAGGGAGTACGTCTTCGTCTTGCCGATTCCGAGTCGTTCCGCCGCTTCCTCGACGGTAAGTAGAACCCGTGTCGGTATCGGCCGCTGTGCGGGTACCTCGACTGCCGGTTGCACTGTCATGAGGACTGTCAATCGTGCGATAAGTTCCGCGATTTCGGCGTTGCGGCGATCTGTAGTCATGCTGCACCTCCGGTGACGCGGATGAAAGGAGTAGCAGTCCCGGCCCCTCCGGTGGAGAGGCCTGTCGTCGGGTGGCGATTTCGGGCATGCGTCATCACCCTGGCGGGTTGTCCGGTGAGCTGGAGTGGTGGGTGGCCAGGCTGGTGCGGCTGTGCCTGTGGCGCGTGGGGGTGCGGGTGGATAAACCCGCAAACCCGCCGACCAGCCCGGATCGGGCCTTTGGCCTGGGATTATGTGGTGCGGGTTTACCGTGTCGTCCAAACCCGCACCAAACCCGCGGGCGGCCTCGTCAAACCCGCAACCGGGGCGGCGGGGCCGGTTCGAGGGCTGTCCTGCTACTACCAGAGGTCGGCTTGGCCGGTGTCGACCTGCTCGGCGTCGGGGTGGCCGGAGGGCTGGTCGTCGGTGGTGCGGGTTTCGGTCCAGAAGACGCGGGCTTTGGCGTGGGTGTCCATGGCGGAGCGGATGACGTAGTCGCCGTGCCAGCGTCCGATGTGGCCGGTGAGGATGCGGCCGATGGATTTGGTGGAGGGGGTGCGGCCTTGTTCGTCGGTGAGGAAGGTTCCTTCCCAGCGGTCGACGGGTTGGTGGTCGATGATGTCGATTTCGGCTTGTTGGCGGAGGTGTCGGCTGGTGATGCGGCGGTCGTGGTTGAGTTCGTGCCAGCGGGAGAGGAAGGCGACCCATTCGGCGTCTTCGTCGTCGGCTTCGCGCATGTCGGTGAGGTTGTCGAGGAATCCGTCGATGGAGTGGTGGGCGAGCAACCCGCCGGAGGCTCCTGCCCAGGTGGTGAATTGGCGCATGGTGTGGCCTGAGCGGGGCGCTCCGGCGTTGATCCAGTCCATGACCAGGATCAGCAGGTGCCGCAACACGGTGACGCGGTTGGTGGGGGTTTTGAGCCAGTTGTCGAGGTGGGGAATGCCGAACGCGGTTTGGTCGCGTTGGTCTGGGTGTGGGTCGTTGGGGTCGAGTCGGACCAGGACGGTGCGGGTGGCCATGTCCCCGCCCAGTCGGATGTTGTTGCCGGTGGCGAGCCACAGTCGGTTGTTGGTGGCGGTGAATCCCGCGCCGGAGGAACCGAGCATGCGGGCGGACCATTGTGGTGAGGTGAGGAGTTGGGCCAGGACGGCGGAGGACACGATGGTGCCTTCCGCGATGTTGTCCCACAGCATGATCGGTGACGAGCTGTGGAGGGCGCTGGTGACGGATTTCTCCAGTTCGCTGTCGTCGCCTTTGCGCCAGACGAGGTTTTTGCAGCCGTAGATGTAGCCGGGGATTTCGGCGAGCAGGGTTTTGCCGCTGGACTGGGTGGTGGCGGAGATCAGGCCGAACGGGGTGAGGCAGCCGAGGTAGGGGCGCAGGATCGGGGCGAGTAGTAGGGCGAGGTGGTTGGCGCGGTCGGCGGGGGCGACGAACGGGAAGTCGCACAGCAGCCGGTCGAGCAGGAAGGTTTTGGCGTCGGCGACCTGGTCGGCGGTGGGGTGGGTCGGAACGGGTGGCATGGGTGCGGTGGGGGCGTAGTAGAGGCCGGTTGCGGGGTCGTAGCCGCTGGTCTGGATCAGCGTTCCGTCGGGGCGCAGGACGGGTGAGCCGACGATGCCGTGCAGTGGTCGGACGCCGGGCCAGTAGCGGGAGGACAGTACGGCGGACAGTGCGGTTCCGGTGGGGCTGACCTCCACTTCGGTCCATTCGTCGGTGTTCCTGTCTTTCTTGAGTCGGTGGAGGTAGGTGTGGTGGGCGAGCAGGAACGCCAGGGCGGGGGCGGTGAGTGGTTCGGCGTGGACGGGCAGTGCTGCGGGCTGTCCGGGGGTGTGGTCGGTGCCGGTGGGGCCGGAGACGCGGGAGAGGTGCACGAGCTGCCCGCCGGAGACGAACACGTCGGGCAGTGCGCCACCGGCGACGGCGGTCGTGAGGGTGCGGATGGTTTCGGCGTCCCCGCCGATCCGGATGGGCGGCCGGTCGACGGGAACACTGTCGGCGCCGGTGTCCGTGTCGACGGTGACGGCGTCGGTGACGGCGGGTTCGGCGGCGGTGGTCATGCGACTGGCCTCCCTTCGGGAGCGCGGTCGGCGATGGTGGTCATGCCGCCCGCCTGGTCTCGGCGGCGTGGGCCGTGATCAGGCGGCCGATGTGTTCGGCGACGGCGGGGACGACGGCGTTTCCGAGGGCTCGGAGATGCCGTTCAGCCAGCCCTCGGGGAAGCCCATCAACCAGCCGATCCACTCGGGGTTCGCGCGCCCAGTGGCCCGCCGCGTGGTGGGCTGGTTGTGGGTCCATTCCTTGCGGCGGGAGGTGGTGCCGGTGCGGAGTTTGGCCAGCAGGTCCCCGCGTCCGCCGCGTTCGCCGTCGGAGGCTCGGGGCGTGGGCCACTCCGAACAGGCGGGACCGTGGGTGTGGTGCACCCACGCCGCAGGCGGAGATGCGGCCGACACGGTGGTGGTAGCCAAGTCGAACAAGGTCGGTGTGGACGATGTCGAGTCCTCGGTTGCGCAGGCCGGGCACGTTCTCCCACACGACCCACTCGGGTCGGAGGGCGGCGACGACGTCGGCCATCGCGGGCCAGAGCCACCTGTGGTCCGCCGGTCCGAGTCCGAGACCGGCGAGCGAGGCGGGTTGGCAGGGGAATCCGCCCGCGACGAGGTCGACGTGGGGGCGGGGTCGGGACCGCCACCAGGCGGCGGCGGTGCGGACGTCGTCATGGCGGTCAACCTCCGGCCAGTGCTTGGCGAGTACCTGTCGGCAGAACGGGTCGATCTCCACTTGGCCCACCACGTGCATCCCGGCGCGTTCCAGACCCAGGGACAGGCCGCCGATCCCGGCGAACAGCTCTACGACGTTCACGTGGCACCTCGTGTGGTGTGGGGCACCCGGTGGGCGCGGTCGGCGGTGGCGGTCATGCGGCGGGGTCTTCGGTCGGGGTGTGGGGTCGGGTGAACCCGGAGGCGAGCGCGTAGCGGATCTCCCCGGCGGGCAGGCCTGCGGCGCGGGCGGCGTCGGCCAACGCGGTCTCGACCTGGTGGCGGCCGATCCATCCGGCCTGGACCATCCCGGCGAGTCGGGTGGTGGAGCGGAACAGCTTGCGGTTGCGTCCGGAGTCCGGCGGCATGGCGGCCAGCTCGGTGCACGCGGACTTGAGTGCGGCGGCGGCGTAGCGGGCGTTGCGGTCGACACCTGTGGGGCTGACGGCGACCGGCGTCGGTCGCCGGGCGGGTGGGTGTAGTGGTGTGGGGGTGGCGTGGCGGTCGTGGCCGGTGCGCACGAGGTCGGTGGTGAGCCAGTCGGGCAGCGCGGCCGGGGTGCGGGTGGTGGAGGCGCGGCGGTAGGTGCCGGCGGGTGTGGTGGAGCCGGGCAGCACGACATAACCGCCGTGGGCCTTGATGTCGATCTGCCAGCCGAGTCCGCTGCTCACCACGCCGTCGCCGTCGCGGACGCGGCCGGTGCTGGACTTCCACCGGCCCGGTTCGGCGGTGTAGAGCAGGTGCAGCCCACCGGACGGCGTTTCGGTGGCCAGGGTGTCCAGGTCGAACGCCTGTCCGCGTAGGCCCGCGAGGGTGGCGTAGGTGTCGATGCCGTCGGCGGGCGGCGGGTTGTCCCGCGGCCAGGACACGCCGTGCAGTGGTTGGGTGGGTGGGGTGCCGCCGTGGGTGTCGAGGTCGACCGCGAGCAGCCCGGACACGCCCAGGTGCACCGCCCACACGCCACCGCGCCACCGTCCTGCCCATCGGTCGATCACCTGTGTGTCGGCGGTGGCGGCCCACACGCCGTGGCACAGTGCGCCGTCGGCGCGGGCCAGGCACGGGCACCGGTCGGCGGTGTGGTCTCCGCCGCCCCGACAGTCCGGGCAGCCGGCCAGCGGGCGTTTGGTGCCGGGGTGCAGCGGCAGCACGTGCCAGCCGTGACGGCCGGCCACCCACATCGCGACGTCGGCGGCGGTGGCGGTGGTCCTGGTTGTGGTCATGACGGCGATTCCTCTCGGGGCGAGCGGCTGGTCAGTCGTGGTCGCGGGGGTGGTCGTCGGCGCAGGTTGGGCACAGCCAGTGCTGGCCGTGGTGGGGGTCGGTGTGTTCGCGCCAGTGCTCGGTGCGGGCGTGGGCGACGAGTTCGGCGCGGGTGGCGCGGCGCAAGGGCCGGTCGTCGCCGACCTCGTCGTCCCAGTCGGTCAGCACCGCGGGCGGCCGGTCGGGGTTGCCGGGGGTGGTGCCGCGGCCTCGTCCGCAGCCGGGCGCGGCGCACACCAGTTCCCACTCCGGGTGTTCGGCGCGGTAGACCACGGCGTCGTCGGATACGGGTGTCCAGCCGTGGCGTGCGGTCTGGTCGGCGAACCGCACGACGTGGGACCAGGTGTCGGCGACCCAAGGCCCGTCCCCGCCGGGGGTGCGATTGTCGATCAGCCAGGGTGGTGCGACGCGTCGGCAGCTTGGCCGTGCCCAGTACAGGGGTAGTCCGTGGTCGCGTGCCTCCCCGAGGTCGCACAGGGTTTCCCAGGCGTGGTGGCGGAGTGTGGCGTCGGCGCGGACCTGGTCGGCCGGTCGGGTCCAGTCCGTGTCGGTCGCGAGCTGGTGGGCCAGTTCGCGGGCGTAGGCCAGCGGCAGGCGGTACGGGCCGACGTGCTTGCCACTGGCGGCGTGCACCACGGCGTATCCGCCGGACCAACCGGTGTGGGTCACGGACGGCACGACGACCAGGCCGGACGCGGCGGGTTCCGCGGGCAGGATCAGGGGACGGTCGTGGACGGTGAGGGTGACGGTGTCCCACCCGGCGGGGGTGGTGGGGGGCGCGGTGGACATGGCGTGGCTCCCGTGTGGACGGTGATGGATGTGGTGGGCCGCGCCGGGGACGGTGGCTGGTCACGTCCCCGGCGCGACCAGCCCTGTGGTGGGTGCTAGTCGAGTCGGATCACGGCGGCGGTGGCGTTGTCGTGTGCCTCGTCGGGGTCGGCCAGGGGCGCGGCGAGGGCGTTGTTCACCAGGGCGTCGGCGAGGGCCTGCGGGTCGTGCTGGTGGCGCTGGACCAGGTCGAGGATGTCGAGGTTGTGCAGGGGCTTGTGGACGCCGTCGCTGGTGAGCAGCACGAGGGGTACGTCGGCGTCGCTGCCGCGCAGCGGGGTCCACGCGATGGTGGACACGGTGGCGTAGGCCAGTCCGCTCAGGACGTAGTCGTCCATGACGTCCATGGCGTCGCCGTACTGGGCCAGCCGCTGGTGATCGGCGGTGGTGAGGCTGGGGTTGGCGAGCATGTGGACGATGTGGGAGCGGACGGTCTGGGCTTCGGTCCAGCGGAACAGGCCGGTGTTGGGCGACCAGGTCCAGACGGCGGCGTCGCCGACGTGGGCGACTTCGATGCGCCCGCCGGGTTCGACGCTGACGACGGCGGCGACGGCGTTGGGTGCGCCGGGGTAGTCGGGCATGGTGTCGGCGGCGGCCATGATCCCGGCCTGTGCGCCGCGGTGGGCGGCCACCACGGCGGCGGTGTCGGCCGCCAGTCGCGCGGCGCGGCAGACGTCGTCGCTTCCTCCGATACCGTCCACGACCGCCGCCCCGGTGCCCAGCGGCAGGCGGGAGACGGCCACGGCGTCGGCGTTGCGGGTGCGTCCGCCGACCTCGGTCGCGGTGCCGACGGTGACCGTGGGTGGAGTGCTGCTCATGCGATGCCTTCCTTGTGGTGGGCGGGCGTATCCGCCCGGCCAGGAACGTGGTCGCCCTGGCCGGGTTGCGGTGTTGTGGTCGTGCGCTGGACGGCGTCCCCGACGCCGTCCAGCCCGTGAAGGCGTCAGTCGGTGTCGCGGTGGTAGTGGATGTCCCCGAGGTGGAGTCCGATTTGGACGGCCACGTGGTCACCGTCGGAGGCGGTGTTGCGGGTGGCGCGGTGGTCGGCGGTGTCCCGGTGGCGCGCCCGGTCGGTGTGGTGTGTCCCGGCGGGTGTGGTCCGGGGGTGCCTGGGCGTGCCGGTCGGTGCGGTCACGTCCCCGTCGTCACCTGCGCCGAAGTGGAAGCTGACCGGCCCTTCGATGACGTCGTGTTGACTGCCGACGTACGCGCCCGGCCCCGCGTAGTTGGTGTTGGTGACGGTGGTGCGGGGCCGGTCGTGCCGTTGCCCGGGGCCGGAGTGGTGTCGGTCGTTCTGCCCGTGGGAGGTCGGACGGCCCGTGCGAGGGCCGGCTTCCTGCCCGGTGCCGCGCGGGTTGTCGGTCACGTCCCCGTGTTGACCTGCTGTACGGCGCGCCGACGGGTCGACTGGCGGCCGGCCGATGTCGCTCAACTGACCGAGGGCGCGTAGCCGTGCGGTGAACTCCGCGACGCGCGGCGATACGGACTGGTCGGTGTCGGATCGGGGGTTGGTCGGCGGGGTCACGTCCCCCTCTTGGCCTGGGTTTTCGTTGTGGCTCATGGCGTTCCTGGCCTCCTGGTGCGCGGCGCGGGCGTCGGCGAGCCGCTGCCGGGCGGTGTCGACAGCGTCCGGGTCTCCGGCGCTTCTGGCCTGGCGTAGGGCTTTGTGGGCGCGGGAGACCTGTTTGCGGGTGGCCTGGGTGGCGCGGCCGCTGTGGCTGCTGCCCTCACAGCGGCGTCCGCCGGTTCTGCACATGTCACGTCCCTGGTGTGCGTTGGGGTGTGGCCGGTCAGCGGTTGCGGGCGCGGTCGGCGGCTTGGCAGGTGGGGCACCAGGTGCGGGAGGTGAACCAGGTCCAGACGCTTTCGGGGTTGTCGATGCGCAGGCCGCAGGCGGTGACGGCGTGGCCGTCCCACCGGGACCGGCGCACTTGCAGGTGGATCAGGTTGTCGTCGTCGCCCATGACGAACCTCTTTCGTGACCGTGTGTGACGGTGTGTGGGTGTGCGGGGGTGACGCGCGGGCGGTGGTGCGTGGTGCCGGCGCGGTGGTGTGAGACGGGGTGTGGGACCCGGTGAGGGGTGCCCGATCGGGGCCGTGGAGAGGGTTTCCGCTGGTGTCGGAGGCGGGGGTCCCACGGTCCCGTGACGATGGTTTGCGCTGGTGGGCGTGCGGGACCCGTCGCGGGACCCTGGGCGGGACAAGTCCCGTGGATCGGGTGGGGTCCCGTGAGGGGTCCCGCGTGTGTCCGCGGGCCGTGAAGGGCTTATTCGGTGGTGTCGTGGTGGTCGTCGGGCAGGTCGCCGTTGTCACGGCGGGTGATGGCGGCGTGGACGTCGTCGGCTTTGATGACCTTGTTGCTGCTCTTGACGACGGGGATGTGCCAGCGGCGCAGTTCCTCGGCGAGGCGTTCGGCGGTCCAGGTCTCGTAGACGGCCGGGTTGTCCTCGATCAGGCGGGCCAGGACGACGGTGGTGCGGGTGCGGGCCTCGTCGCGCATGGCGTGTTCGATGTCGGCCAGGTGGTCGACGGGCGCGGCGGGTTCGGTGGTGTCGGTGGCGGGGTCGACGGTGCGGCCGTAGCGGGCCAGGATGCCCATGGCGCGTTCGATGACGCCGTAGGCCTGCTTTGTGGACACGTAGTGGGTGCGGGTGATGACGAAGGCCTGGCCCGCGGGGATGTCCTCGACTTCGCCGGTGGCCACGACGGTTCCGGCGTCCGCGCCGGGGCGCAGGTCCTGCGGGCGTGCGCCGCGGTCGACGGCGTCGGCCAGGATCATGCGGGCGGTGCCCTCGTTGGGGACGTTGAGCGAGCAGCGCACGTGCGCGCCCTCGCGGACACGGACGGGGAGGGTGCGGTCGTCGGGTCGTTGGGTGGCCTGCAACAGGTGGATGTTGACCGCGCGCGCCTGGTCGTGCAGCCGCTTGGCGGCCTTGACCGCGCGGGAGTCGTCCTTGGTGCCGCCGATCGGGTGCGGTGCGCCGTAGAGCACCTGGCACTCGTCCACGAACACGTAGACCGGGTGGAACCCGGAGCCCTTGCGCCGCGACAGCTCCCGCGGGATCGGGCCGACGATGCCCTGATCGGATTTGGCCTGGTAGCGGCGTTCCATCTCCCCGACGGCCCACTCCAGCATGTCGCAGGTCCGCCCGGCGTGTCCGTCGGTGGAGCCCTCGATGTACTGGGTGGCGCGGCGGGCGAACATCTTCCAGTCGCCGTCGCCCTTCAGGTCGGCTACCAGCAGTTCCACCGTGGGGTCCAGGCTCAGGCCCAACGCGATCAGCCGCATGACGGTGGACTTGCCCTGCTTGCTGGTCGCGCCGATCAGCCAGTGCTTCTGCAACATGCCCACGCCGATCTGCTCCTGGCGCATGGTCACGCCGAAGGGCAGCCGGTCGCGGAACACGTCGAACTCGCCATCGAGCAGCAGCGGCCACGCGGGGGCCGGGCGGTCCATCGTGCCCTTGTCGGCCACCCACAGATCCAGCACGCGGGCGTCGGCGGTGGGGTCGCGCTGGGGCCACACCTCGTGCTTGTGCCTGCTCAGGTTGCCCGCCAACAGCTCGACCTTCCCCGAGGGCAACAGGTCCGCGGCCACCACACCCATGGGCAGTTTGATCTGGGTGTAGGTGCCGCCGCCCTGCTCGCGCGGCTGGACCAGGTACTCCAGTTGCCCGCCCTGCTTGAGAAACCCGGTCAGGGCGGTGACCTTGACGTGCGCGAGTGCCTTGGTGATCAGGTCCGGGGTGATCTCGGAATCCATCTCCGCCCGCTCCCGCTCGCTGACCAGCCAGCGCGGGACCATGGCCGACCGGCGCCCTTCCCGCCACGCCGCGACCAGCAGCGCAGGCACCGCGCCCCACACCAGCAGGTGGACCGCGATCGTGGCCAGCACCCCGACCACACCCGCGATGTCACCGAGCACGCCCCACCAGGTCGCCCAGTCCCACCCGCCGGGGGTGAGCTGGATGGCCACGCCGCAGACCAGCAGCACACCGGCCAGGACCGTCACCGCGAACATCAAAGCCTTCAGGCCGGCCCACAGGGTGCCGGGCAGGGCACGTAGCCGCTGCGCACGCCCGTTCTTGAGCGCGTCGAGCCGGTCGGTCCACTCCGCCAGGGCCACCGAGTCCCCGGCGACCTGGGCCAGGCGGACCTGCTCGCGCACGTGCCCGTAGGTCATGGCCTGCGCCGCGCGGCGGGTCCACGACACGTGGCCCTGCGCCACCGTCCACCCCGCCCGCGCCGCGACCCGCGCGCCCTTGGCGGCCCTGCCCGCCGCCGGGTTGGCGCGCACCACGCGCACCAACTCCCCCGCACGCTCCCGCACCGACTGTGCGGCAAGGCGACGGTCCAGCTCCGCGGACTCCTCCTCGGTCAACAGCTCACCGACAACGGCGGCGTCTGACTCCAGCGCGGTGCCCGGCGGGGCCGCGACCGGGCCGGCCGACGTGGCGTCGGTGTGCCGCACGGGCAGGTGCACCACGTTGGTGTGCTCCTGGCCCTCGTCGGCCTGGTGTCCGTCGTGGGTGTGGGCGGTGGTGCTCATCGGGTCACCTCGCTTCCGGTCGGGTGGGGTTGGTGAGGGCGTTGCGCAGTTCGCGGGCGTACTCGCTGCCGCAGCGCAGGTGCGCGCGGATGGCGCTGGCCGACGCGGTGGCGGGCAGGTCACCGGCCGCGATGGCGGCGCGCAGTCGGGGCAGCAGCGCGGCGGCCCGTGCGGACAGTTCTGCCTGAACGATCGGGGTGTCGGCCGCACCGTCGGGGGTGTCGTCGCCGATCACCGGGGCCGGCTCGGACGGGCTGGTCGGGGTGGTGCCGGTCGGGCTGTCGGTACGGGGGCCGGCGGGGTGCGCCGACGACGGGCGGGCGGGGCCGGTGGAGTCGCCGGGGCGGGCGTGGTCGAGGCGGGCGAAGCCGTCCCAGATGACCGGCAGGACGGTCACCGCGCCGACCGCGACCAGGGGACCGATGGCGTGGGCCAGCAGCGTCATGGGCGCGAAGGTCTCGGCGACGAACGGCAGGTAGGGCCAGACGTTGAGCGTCAGGGTCACCCCGAGCGCGCCGAACTCCACGCGCGTCAGGTGCGGGTGGTGCAGGGTGTGTCCCCTGGTGGTCAGGAACGCCTTGGCCCCGACCACGACCAGCAGGATGGCGGAGATCACCGGTTCCACCGCCCACGCGCCCCACCACGCCGCACCGCGCTCGATCATGTCGAGGGTGAGGGTGTGGTGCACGCCGGTGGTGGACCACCCGAGTGCGCCGACCAACGCGACCAGGGCGACGACGGTCAGGACCAGGCGCACACGGGCTGCCTGCCACGCACGCGCCATCGGGTTGCGCCCGAGGATGTGCAGGCGCGCGGCCTCGTGGCTGCGCTTGAGTGCCTTGCGCACACGCTTGGTGTCCACCAGCAGCGGCGCGGTGTCGTGCTGCAACGCCAACAGGGCATGGGCCTCGGCGACCTCGGCACGCAGCCCACGCACCCGACGCGTGTCCCCGTCGACACGGTGCCCGTCGTGGTCCCGGCCCTCGTCGTCGGCGGGGTACTCGTCGCGGTCGACGGGCACGGTCGGGCTGGTGGCGGCGGGTGCGGCGGAGGCCACGTAGCGCTCCACCTCGGCCACGGCGGCGGCGAACGGGTCGGACTCCTCAGGACCGGGCAAGGGAAGGGCGGTCGTGCTCATCGGGTCACCTCCAGTCGGCGGGCGGAACGCGGAAACAGTCCGGCGCGGCGGCCGGTACGGGATACGGCCCGGCGAATCAGAACGGCCACCACCAGGGCGGGCAGGCCGTAGGCGACCAGCAGGACGACGGGGTCATCGGTCTGGACGGTGACGGCCCACTGCGCCAGGCCGATCGAGCCGGCCACGGCCAGCAGCTTCCAGAACGCGATCACCGCGACCAGGGCCAGCACCACACCCAGCAGCAGCAACGGGGTCGGTACCGCGGTCATCGGGCACCCCCGCACAGCAGCGGTGTGGCCGTGACGGCGAGGAGGTCTAAGGTGGGTAGCCGGTCACTCATCGTCGGCCACCCCCGCCCGCTGCCGCTCGACCAGGCGGGCATGGTCGCGCTGGTAGGCCGGGGCGTCGTCCCAGGACCGGCCGGGGTGGGTGGACTCGTAGCGGGCGCGGGCGGCGGGTTCAACCCGCGACACGGCGGTGTCGTCATAGGTCGTGCGTGACATGCTTCAGCTCTCCTGACCCGCACCCCTCGGGTGCGGTGTTGGGGTGGACCGGACCGGCGGCGTTTCTCTTGCCGGAGGTGGGCCGCCGGTCCGGGCGAAGTCAGTGCACGAGGGCGATGCCCTGCGCCATGAACAGCTCCACGGCGTCGTTGAGAACCTGGTCGTGGTCGAACGCCAAGCGCCCGAAGCCGACGGACATCACCTCGGCCACCGGCCACCAGCGGGCCTGGCGGGCGTCGTCACCACCCACCGCGGCGGGCATGTGGTCCAGCACCGCCGCGAACGCCACCGACACGACACGGCCACGCGGGTCACGGTCGGGCGTGTCGTACACGCCGACCCGGTCCAGTTCCGCCTTCTCGAAAACCACACCGGTCTCCTCGCGCAGCTCCCGCACCGCCGCGGCGGCGAACGTCTCGTGCGGGTCGACGTAGCCGCCGGGCAGCGCCCACCGACCCGCGAACGGCTCGTGACCACGCTCGATCAGCAGCACCCGCCACTGTTCGGCGTCGTCCTGGGCGAACAGCAACACGTCGGTGGTGATGGAAGCGTTGTTGGTCTTCACGACAGTGATCTCCTTGCGAAAGGGATGGGGGAACGGGTGTTGATGTCGGTGGTGGACAGGTGGGGAGGGGAACTACACGGTCGTGGTGTGTCCACGGCACCCGGGACCGGTGGTCTCGTTGCGGCGCAACGGTTTCAGGCAGCGGCGTCGTACCGTGTGTACCGGCGGGCGAGTCGAGCCCGGTTGGCCTTGTCCAGCGCCGCCCAACGGGCGGGGGTCATCGGCCGGACGGGCTTGGCGGCGCTGATCAGGTAGAGGTTGGCGAAGTTGCGCCGACCCGACGCCCGGTGCTTCACGTAGAGCACCGCCACCGGATCGGCACCACCGGGGCGCAGTCCCCGTGCTCGCAACTGTCGGCGAGTGGCCAACTTGTCGCGGGGCGCACGGCCCCACGTCAACAGCGGCAACCCGTCCACCGTGCCGCGCGTCAGCACCGAGCCGGTAGCCCAGGGCACCGACTCCACCCACACCCACGGGAACCGACGGCGGGACATGTCACGCCGCCCGCTCCGGCACCGAACCGGCGCGCGACTCGTGACGGGCCAACCACTCACGCGCCTCGGCGGCACGTTCCGCGTGCACCTGCTCCGCGTCGTACAGAGCAGACCACGCGACACCGCCCACACAGACCGTCGCCCGTGCCGCCGCGAACACCGCCGCAATCTCGGCCTCCGCCTCGGCCACATCCCCGAAGTACGCCACCAGATCGAAACCCTCGGCGCTCAGGTCGTAACCCGCTGCGGCAAAACGCGCGCTCACCGCCCGCACCCGCTCCTCAGCAGCGGCCAAACGCTTGTCGAAGCGCGCCAACCTCGCGGCCATCACGCCACCGCTTCCGACTCGACCAACCACGGCGACACGCCATCGACCAGCAGACGACGCCCCTCCGTCTCCGCCGCCTCCACCAAGTCCTGCACCCGCTCCCAGGTGAACGCGTTGTCGACCTTCGCCCGCAGCACACGCAACAGATCGGCGCGCTCGAACCACCACGCCGCACGATCGGCCCGCGTCGCCGACTCCTCCGGCTTCTCCGCCACGTGCTCCACCACCGCCGCCAACGCCGTCACGGCCACGACATCCGCCGTGTCGACACCACCGGACTCCGAGACCTCCAGGACGTCGACGGACAACGCGTCGACAACCGGCGCCGGGACGGTCACCGTCACCATCGGGCGCGGCCTCACCTCCGACTCGGCCACCGCCTGCGCCACCGACACCCCGAACCGCGGCACGACACCCGCCAACGCACGAGCCAAGATCCGCCGGTTCCGACGCTCCCGCGCCGAACCGTCCAACAACGCCGACGACGGCTCAGCCGACGCCGCGATCTCCACCGACACCTGCTGGTCCAGCAGTCGCAGAACCCCTGCAGTCAGGCCATCCGGGTAGCTGCTCGTGATGCCCATCTCTAAGCCTCCTCCTGGCTCCCCTGGCTAGTCAGGTGAGCTGTTCGAAGCTTGGCGGACATGGCTAGTCATGTCAAGAGAATGCACCCAGAAAGTACGTCTTGGCTAGTCAGGCGGTATGCTGAAGCCATGAGCGAGGGCCTGGAGTACCTGGACGACCTTGATCCGGACGACCCGCGTACCGAGTCGCAGCAGATCGCGAACAAGCTGCGCGCTGCGATTCTGACGAAGAAGCTCCAGCCCGGCGACAAGCTGCCCTCACAACCCGCCCTGGCGAGCCGGTTCGGGGTCGCCCGCGAGACGATCAAGGCGGCACTACGGCTTCTAGCGGCCGAACACCTGATCGTGAGCCGCCAAGGCAGCGGTACGTTCGTGCGTGCCCAGACGGAGCGCCCGGTAGGACTCCGCCCACACGTTGAAGCGGCGTTCGAACGAACACATGTCTCGATCGACTTCGCAGGCTTCGGAAGTGAAACTCTTTGCAACACGCTGTCAGAAGTCCTCGACAAGGTACGCGCGGGACGACTTACGCCCGAAAGCCTCGTCATTCGCATCATGGTTTCCGACATGTCCGTACCGATGGCACTTCCGTGCAGGGCAGACACCGCCGCCGACGACCCAGCGGTCCGGATGCGGCAGAAGCGGATTAGCGAGCGGTCGATTGACGCGATCGTTGATGACGTACAGGAACTCACCGACCTGGGCCTAATCAAGTCCGGCAACGTCCAGGTCAGGGTTCACGGCATCCCGCCAGTTCTCAAGCTGTATATCCTCAACAATGAGGATGCCTTTTTCGGCTTCTACCCCGTCGTAGAGCACGACGTGACGATCAAAGGCGAGCCGATGCCCATCTATGACCCGATGGGCAAGGACGCCACCCTATTCCAGTACTCGGTAAGCGAGAGCGACGATACCTCAACCGCGGCCGAGTATGTGCGTCAAGCCCGGACTTGGTTCGACTCGATCTGGAACACGATCGCTCGGGAGTACGCTCATGACTGAGCCGCACCGCACTGTACTCGATCACGCTAAGGCCGTCCTATTCGATTTCGACGGACCGATATGCAGCGTCTTCGCGGGCTACCCAGCCGACCGCATCGCGTCTGACTTGATCACACTTCTACGACAGCGCGGCGCAATCTTCAGTCCTGCCATAGACGACGAGACAGACCCCATGGACGTGCTCCGCTGGACCGGAATCCACCAGCGCGACAGCGTACTTGATGTAGAGAACCACCTCGTGGAAGCCGAAGGTCAAGCAGTCGAATCGGCAGAGCCAACTCCGTTCGCGGTCCAGGTAATGCGTAGCATCGTCGACAGTGGCCGACCTGTAGCAGTGGTTAGCAATAACTCGGCCCTGGCCATACAGAAATACCTGAACAGGCACGATCTAAGAAATATTATCTCGTTCGTATCCGGCCGCGTTCATGCCAACCCTGCCTTGATGAAGCCTGATCCATCCTCCCTAGAGCTAGCTGCCGATCGGTTGGGCGTGAGCATCGCGGACACAGTTCTTATCGGCGACACCATCACCGATATTGCCGCAAGTCACGCAGCGGGAGCCAAGTCTATTGGATACGCTAACAAACCCGGGAAGCGTGCGCGATTGTCACAAGCAGGAGCCGACGCAGTGATTGACAGCATGGCCGCTCTCCTCTGATCGACCGGGCGACTGCCCTGTGAAGGGAGCGCTTCCCCGCCTGTCCCGCCATAGCGGTTGACCGGCGAATCCATGGTAGGACTAGAGTCGCGGAACACCTGCCCCACTCCATGACAGCGCACGCTCTCGAGGGATGGGCACCAGAATTTAACTATTGAACCGCGTTATCAGACGCTTGATATCCAACTTCCCACAGCGATCGTAGACACAGACGACCAAAATCGGTAATCTGCAAGCGAGTGCCTGCCATCATCCCTGGAGCCTCATTGGAAATCAACCCTTCCGTCAACAGTCGAGCTACTACGGCGTCGACAACAGAAAGGACGCTTGGAATCTCTTCAGATAGGAACCCAAGACTTGAACCCTTTGAAGGCCGTTTAGCCCACTCACCCTCACGCATTACATGTAGTACGCGAACGTCCACAGGATCAAGAGTTCCCAGCGTGGCGACGATTCGCATCTGCTCATCGATCTGCGCGTCATCAGCGGTTAGTACACCTCGCGCATATGCTCGGCCTAGAGCCAACACAGTCGCTTCGTCTTGAGCGACAGCCGCAGCCCTCAACGCCGCAGTCATCACAGCAGCACGGCGATCATCGGCTAGCGACTCACGTAGGAGTTCATCGATGGTGCAGTTCCCGCACGTGACAGCCTCCTCAGTAGCCGCTTCCACACGCCCGATCTGTCGCATGAGAAGCTGACGCACCCCGTACGAAAGCTCCTCAATCAACGGCCCCGATGAATTACCTACTATCCCAGCTGCCTCTGGCCCTAGCGCTAGGGCAGCAAGAATACCCACAGTCGCGCCACCGGCTGCTCCAACAACACGGTCAAAAGCTGGACCTCTACGCCTAGCCATGTCGGCCATACGACCTCCCGCGCTTCACGATGTACGCATTAATTTACTTATCCGAGCACTGCCCCAGTTATCTCGCCGTAACGGCCGACCGGGGTTTCCGGTGAGACAGGACGGAAAATCTATATGCCCACTACCGCATCCGCCCTTCGAGACGAGTGCCCTCCCGGGACGAGCGCGAGCGCATACCAGCCCTCCGTAGCACCTATCACTACAATCATGCGCCGTCTGGACTTGGGAACGACTCCGGTGCCGGAAAAGCAATATTCTCATAGTTGTAAAGCTCGGGATGATAAATTATTCCCGATTCATGCTCAAGGTTACTCCATCGAATAGCATGTCGTATCTTCTTCTCAAGATTTCCGGATGCCGTACATGCCAGAAATGAACGTCCGCCATCCCCTTGGAATCTGAAGTAAGTACAGTCTCCGGCAAGCGTGGTGATCCGCGCCAGCCCTCTGGTGGAGTACCGTGCTGCCTGATCGGAGTCAAGGCGTGGCATATCATCGGTACCACTGTTGCGCTTCTGGAAGGCATATCCGCGATCGAAGATGTACAGCGAGTAGTAGGCATTTATCTCCCTGTCCCGCCTGATGAATCTTTTCACACCTCCGTAGACCTGGTCACCGCCGGTCTTGCATTCAACATACATAACCCCTGAATCGAGGATCGCAAGGCAGTCGAAATCGTCTTCTGGGTGCGCGTCTGCCAGCCGGATACCAAAACCGGCCGCTCGCGCACCGAACTCCCGTCGGAAAACTTCACTCACGTACCACTCGAACGTCTTCGCATACAATTGCTGCCTATTCTTTAAGTCTGTACCAGACTTACTGTGCGCAACACATAGCGAAACGTACGCTTCTACCTCTTGGGTCAACTCCACACTCATGGACTCTCTACCGTGCGCCCAAGCGCTGAAGCTTTTTCTTACACTCTCCCGCCTCATCATAGAGTACAGGATGTTCTCAAAAGACGTCCGAATAGTAACGTCCTCCGTATTTGGAAGTAGAACGTCCCTGGGTTTACCTTCGGTGATTACTTCATGCCCGCGTTGTTTCAACAACTTGGCCAACTCGGAAGTCATCCGAGAAGCTTAGACCGCTCACCTCACCTGTGCGACGCGACAGCACTACGATTCAGTGCGGCACCGGGGGTTCAGGTCGACCTAGTGGGCCGAGCCGAGCACGCTGCAACAGTCGGGACGGTCGGCCTAGTGGGGTCCTCTCGTTCTACACGCCTATGTACGCCTGCTCCGGGCGTTTACGACGGTGACGATCCGGTCTATACGTGTAGCGCTGAGACGGCCGCAGAGCGGTGTGCAAGCCGCGAGTGATGGGTCAGGGACACCCTCCAAGCACAGGGGAACAAGGCCCCGGCTCGGCTGTTACAGCAGCTTACGTCGCTGACCGCTGTTAAACGGTCGACAGATACCGCCTGTGCCAAATACGGGCCAAAGTGGACCTTAGGGACAAGATCACCTTGCTGTTTGTGCTGGTAAAACGCTCAGCACAACCGGTAGTCGCACCGCCCTCCGGAGGTGAGTGCCGTCCTGGACAGGCACAGACGGCCCTACTAGCCCGCGCGGGGTAGTAGGGCCGTCATGCGGAGGCGCGGGTTTGGCGGGTTGACTGCGGGTTTCAAACCCGCCGACTCAACCAAACCCGCACCCAAACCCGCAGGCCATCAGCGCAGGTCAGAGCCTGCTTCGTCAGTCTCCTGCGGGTTTGCGGGTTTGTTTTCTGACTCTAAGAAGGTTGAGGGGTAGTAGTACATGGCTGTGCCGACGCATGCCCAACGGCCTGCCGACGGCGGCCGGAGCCGCAGAGGGGCACACAGGACGCCGTGAGATCCCCTCAGAGGCGACGAACCGCCCCGCCCTAGGGTTGGGACACCAGGGGGCACGGACGTAGGACCCTGCCCGTGCCCTCAACATCAAGTCAGGCCGGCTCCCTCCGCCGGGCACTCCTGGAAGGACTTCGGTCCATTTGGGACGGTGCCGGTGGAGCGGCCCGTTTGCCCAATGGCTGCCCAAGTTGCCCCTGCCCAAGCTGGGCAACGACAAATCTGCGCAGGTCAGAGGGGGTTTCGAACGTGCCAGCGAGTGCGGTTTCCTAAACCGCGTGCTGGAGGTGGTGCAGCCCTGAACACCCCTGCGGAAACGAGGTTCAGTCAACAGCTTGCTTGCGCCAGTAGGCGAGGTTGTTGCGGGCGGCCAACGTGTCGGGGTGGTCAGGCCCCCCAACGCGCAGTCGGTCGGCGAGCAGTTCGGCGAACGCCTCGGCCGCCCCCGCCGGATCACCGGCCTCACCCCGCCAGCGGGCGAGGTTGCTGCGGGCGATCAACGTGGAGGGATGGTCAGGCCCCCCAACGCGCACCCCTGTGACAACGGGGGTCAGTCACCGGCCTCCCCCCGCCAGTAGGCGAGGTTGCTGCGGGTGCTCAACGTATGGGGGTGGTCGGGTCCCAGGACACGCAGGTAGTCGGTGAGCAGCTCGGCGAACGCCTCGGCCGCCCCGGCCGGGTCACCGGCCTCCCCCCACCAGTAGGCGAGGTTGCTGCGGGTGCTCAACGTGTCGGGGTGGTCGGGTCCCAGGACACGCAGGTAGTCGGTGAGCACCTCGGCAGTCGCCTCGGCCGCCCCGGCCGGGTCACCGGCCTCCCCCCGCCAGTAGGCGAGGTTGCTGCGGGTGCTCAACGTATGGGGGTGGTCGGGTCCCAGGACACGCAGGTAGTCGGTGAGCAGCTCGGCGAACGCCTCGGCCGCACCGGCCGGGTCACCGGCCTCCCCCCACCAGTAGGCGAGGTTGCTGCGGGTGCTCAACGTGTCGGGGTGGTCGGGTCCCAGGACACGCAGTCGGTCGGTGAGCACCTCGGCAGTCGCCTCGGCCGCCCCGGCCGGGTCACCGGCCTCCCCCCGCCAGCGGGCGAGGTTGCTGCGGGTGGTCAACGTGTCGGGGTGGTCGGGTCCCAGGACACGCAGTCGGTCGGTGAGCAGCTCGGCGAACGCCTCGGCCGCCCCGGCCGGGTCACCGGCCTCCCCCCACCAGCGGGCGAGGTTGCTGCGGGTGCTCAACGTGTCGGGGTGGTCGGGTCCCAGGACACGCAGGTAGTCGGTGAGCAGCTCGGCGAACGCCTCGGCCGCCCCGGCCGGGTCACCGGCCTCCCCCCACCAGCGGGCGAGGTTGCTGCGGGTGCTCAACGTATGGGGGTGGTCGGGTCCCAGGACACGCGTTCGGTCGGTGAGCAGCTCGGCAGTCGCCTCGGCCGCCCCGGCCGGGTCACCGGCCGCACCCCGCCAGTAGGCGAGGTTGTGGCGGGTGGTCAATGTGTCGGGGTGGTCGGGTCCCAGGACACGCAGTCGGTCGGTGAGCAGCTCGGCGAACGCCTTGGCCGCCCCGGCCGGGTCACCGGCCGCACCCCGCCAGCGGGCGAGGTTGTTGCGGGTGGTCAACGTGTCGGGGTGGTCGGGTCCGGAGGTGGCCTCGGTGATGGCCAGCGCGCGTTCGAACATGGGGTGGGCGTCGCCGGGGCGGCCGTGGGTTTCGAGGTAGGTGGCGGCGCGGTCGAGCAGCCACGCGGTGTGCTCGGTCGTGATGGACGGGGTGTTCGTGCTGTCCTCGTGCACGGTCAGGACGTGGGGGAGGAGTGCCCGCCAGCGGGGCCAGTTCTGCGGTGCGGTCATGATCTCGCCCGGGAGGTCCGCTGCGAGCAGTTGCTGGACCACCGATACCGGGGATGTGGGGTCCTGTGCCGGCGTTGTGGTGGTGCGGGCGCGTAGTGATTGTTGAAGCAGTCGGTGGGCGATGGTCACCTCGTCGCCGGAACGTCGGGCCAGGTACCAGCCGGCCAGTGCCCCGACCGTCTCGGCGAACCCCACCGGGTCGGTGGCGACCTCGGCCAGAGGTTCGGGCAGCACCTCCGGGTGGGCGGTGAACAGATCCAGGGGAACGGGTTCGGGTGCCATCCAGGCCAGCAGGTCGAGTAGCTGCACCGCCGCCCAGTCCTGTTCCTTCAAGGCGGTCAGCGACAGGTCCCACAGGGTCGCCAACGTCTTCCCACGACCGGCGACCCGGCCGCGGCCGATCATCTCGACGCTACGGGTGCGCAGCAGATCCAGATATGCGCCGACCGGGAGTTCGGTGGTCTCCAGGTAGGCCGACGCCTGTTCCAGCGCCAAGGGCAGATCACCCAACCACGCGGCCAGAGCATCCGCCGCGTCGTCGGCCATTTCGGGGACGCGACGTCGCAGCAGTGCCACGCTCTCGGCGCGGTTCAGCACATCCACGTCCAACACCGGGCCGAGCGACCGGAACCCGTTGCGCCGGGTGGTGATCAGCACCCGGCCGTCGCCGGAAGGCAGGTACGGCCGCAGGGCGTCGACGTCCTCGGCGTTGTCGAAGACCAACAACCACCGCCGCCGTCCACGCAACCCGGTCATGACCGCGGCGGCCATGGCCGTGGGGTCGGCACCGCCGTCAATGCCCAGCGCGGCACCCAGTTCGGCCAGGTGGTCGGGGATCAGCGAGGGCTGCTCGGCGGGAATCCACCACACCACGTCGAAGTCGGCGGCGAAGCGGTGCGCGTACTCGATCGCCAATTGCGACTTGCCGACCCCGCCCAGGCCCCGCAGCGAGTGCACCGCCACCGTCCCCGACGACCGCGACGCCTCCCGCAACCGCGACAGCGACCCAGCACGCCCGGTGAAGTTCGCATTCCGCGCTGGCACGTTCCACACCTCGGGTAACGAACCCGGGAAGCGCGGCTCCCGCGCCACCGCCCTCGTCCGCCCTGGAAACCCCGGAGCGGTGGCGGGCTTCAACCGGCCCTCGACAGCACCCTTCACGACCCGCAGCAGGCGGTCGCGGGCCTCGTCGGCGGGCAGGTCGAACAGGTCCTCCGACACCACCGAGCCCAACAGGCCCGGCCGGGCGTAGTCCTCCACTCGCAGCACCAGCAGTTTGCGGTTCTCACCAAGTGGGGCGTCACGCCACGCGGTCTGCCACTCCGCCGCACCGAACGCCGACTTCAAGTAGGCCGCCGACAGGACCGCGATGGTGCGCTCCGCCTTCTGCACACCCTCCTGCATCGTGGCGACCCAGTTGCTGCCCGGCACGATGTCCCACGCCTGGATCAGCACCCGGTGACCGGCCTCCTCCAACTCCCACGCGATCCACTCGGCCCACTGCCGATCATCCTGCGTATAGGAGACGAAGAAGTCCCACCCGTCCGCCACGGACACCACCCTCCAACCATGTATCCGGACATCGTGCCCGCCCGACCCTTGGTTACAGCACAGACCACACCCCGCGGATCCGAACGACGGAACACTGACGGAATACACCAACGCAGAACATGTACATCCCTCACAAATCCGCCGATTGTCGGACCAAGCGTGTGAGGTAAAAGCCTCCGTGGGTTAAATCCCACCGCCACCGTTGCTCAGCCCGGTCGGGCAATGTGCGTAAGGCTTGAGTTCCCGCCGTCTGTAGCTGGCTCCGACGGGTGACATGAGGCCTTGAGTGGTGCCTGCCGCTAAGCTCAGGGGGCCAGTCGGCCTGGCGGACGTTCACGTCACGCGAGTAGCGACCCACCAACCGCAGCGAGCCCACCTGCCGGAAAGCACACAGGAACGGCCGACTCAGAGGCCGTCCACAATGGACGGCGACTGAGCGACCAACTGCGCGACAACCGAGACGGACAGATGCGTACGCATCCGGACGTCCACGGACGTCGCACGTGCTTTGAACTGGGGAAACAAGGAGGCCTGGACCATGCGGACTTTGCTTCGGGACGAAGAGGTCGCAGGTTTGAATTCTGCCACTCGAGATCGGGTAAGTGCAGATCGGACCACAAGGAAGCAGGGTTAGTCATCAGCGTTCTTGCGCCAGTGGGCGAGGTTGCTGCGGGTGGTCAACGTGTCGGGGTGGTCGGGTCCCAGGATGCGCAGGTAGTCGACGAGCAGTTCGGCGAACGTCTCGGCCGCACCGGCTGCATCACCGGCCTCACCCCGCAAGTAGGCGAGGTTGCTGCGGGTGGTCAACGTGTCGGGGTGGTCGGGTCCCAGGATGCGCAGTCGATCGGTGAGCAGTTCGGCGAACGTCTCGGCCGCACCGGCCAGGTCACCGGCCTCACGCCGCCAGTAGGCGAGATTGTGGCGGGTGGTCAACGTGTCGGGGTGGTCGGGTCCCAGGATGCGCAGGTAGTCGACGAGCAGTTCGGGGAACGTCTCGGCCGCACCGGCCAGGTCACCGGCCTCACCCCGCCAGCGGGCGAGATTGTGGCGGGTGGTCAACGTGTCGGGGTGGTCGGGTCCCAGGATGCGCAGTCGATCGGTGAGCAGTTCGGCGAACGTCTCGGCCGCACCGGCTGCATCACCGGCCTCACCCCGCCAGCGGGCGAGATTGTGGCGGGTGGCCAACGTGTCGGGGTGGTCGGGTCCCAGGATGCGCAGGTAGTCGACGAGCAGTTCGGCGAACGTCTCGGCCGCACCGGCTGCATCACCGGCCTCACCCCGCCAGTGGGCGAGATTGCTGCGGGTGGTCAACGTGTTGGGGTGGTCGGGTCCCAGGATGCGCAGGTAGTCGACGAGCAGTTCGGCGAACGTCTCGGCCGCACCGGCTGCATCACCGGCCTCACCCCGCAAGTAGGCGAGGTTGCTGCGGGTGGCCAACGTGTCGGGGTGGTCGGGTCCCAGGATGCGCAGTCGATCGGTGAGCAGTTCGGCGAACGTCTCGGCCGCACCGGCCAGGTCACCGGCCTCACCCCGCGAGTAGGCGAGGTCGCCGCGGGTGGTCAACGTGTCGGGGTGGTCGGATCCGAGGCGTTGGTGCAGGACTGCGTGGAGTCGGTGGAAGTGGTCGATTGCCTGGGCGGTCAGCCCTGTTTCCCCCAGACTGCGCCCGGTGCGGAACAACACCGTGTGGGCGCCGGTTTCCGGGTCGGGGTCGAGCACGTACTCCTCTGCGGTGCTCCACAGCGTGGTGGCGTTGGATCGCAGACCCGCCGCCATCGTCTGATCGCGTTCGATCTCCGGCCAGACCTCCACCAGGGCGTCACCCGCCGTCCACGCCAACGCGGGCATGCGATCGGTGGGCACCGCGTCACGGGTGGCCCGCTGGACCAGTGCGTGGACCCGAACCGCACGCGCCGGTTGGGTGAGGTCCAGGGTGATCAGGCTCAATCGTTTGAGGCATCCCAGGGCGTCGCCCGCCGCCTCGGTGTCGACCGGGCGGCCGACCCGGTCGGCCAGGTATCTGCACACAGTCTCGCCGGTGAGCGCGTCGGTGGGGATGCCGGCGGGGTCGAGCAGGGCGGCGATCTCCAGCAGCGGACGCGCCAGGCCGGACGGGCGCAGTTCGTCGGCCAGATCGACCGACAGTGACCACGTCGCGGCCACGGTCGCCCGGTGACCGTCGGGCAGGCTCTGGTCATCGGGCATCACCTCGGCCAACAGGCGGCGGCGATCGGCCAGGCGTGCCCGGTAGGCGGCCGGGGTCAGCAGGGGCTTGTCCGCGATGAACGCGGCGGCCTGGGCCAGCGCCAACGGCAGGTGTCCCAGGTCCCCGGCCAGCCCGCGCAGTTGTCCGACCTCCTCGTCGGTGACGACATCGGGCAGGCGTTCTCGCAGATAGGCCAGTGATTCCGCGGGGCTGAACACGCCGACCTCGATTACCTCCCAGTCGCTCCTGGCCACGGCCGCGTCCTGGCGACGGGTGGTGACCAGCAGCTGACCGGTGCGATCATGCGGGGGCCACAGGTCGCGCAGGTCCACCGGCCTGGTGAGGTCGTCCAGCACCACGAGCCAGCGACGGTCGGTCACCGCCAACCACCCCAGCAGCGCGAGCGCCGCGCGTTCGGGCTCGACGTCGTTGCCCGCCAACAGCAGGCGCCTGGCCGTCTCGGCGTAGCCGGTCACCACCGCGTCCCGCGACATCGCGGTAATCCACACCGCGACGTCCACCGACGGGTCGGGCCAGGCACGGCGGGCGTGCCGGGCGGCGATCTGCGTCTTGCCCACCCCGCCCAACCCGTGCAACACCGCCGTGGCCGCCGGCACGAGCACCGCGGCACCGTCCGACGTCAACGCCTCCACCATGCGCCGCTCCGCGACCCGGTCCTGGTAGCAGTCCACAGTCAACGGCACCGCACCCACCCGCACCGGCCACACCACCCGCGCCGGTCCCGTAACCGCCTGGTGGATCGTGACCGTCGCGTCCCGACCCGCCTGCACCGCCGTCCCGTGCCCCGACACGTCCGCCTCCTGCCGAACCCCCGGCACGACACGGTCATCCCCCGCGGCCCCGCCCATCACCACATACACCTCATCCCGGTCCGCCGGACCGACGGGTCACCGGGGAACACCATCACGTCCACCACCGATACACACCGCACAACTACGGCTTAGCTTGGGCGCGGTGCACTGCGGTTGCATTCGTGGTGGCGTTCGCTGACGGTCGGGTGCGGTCACGGGAGACCGTTGTTCTCGTTGAGCTGCGTGAATAGGCGTCACGACCGGCGCTGACCTGTGGTTCGCAGACCTCGAAAGCGTGTGAGGTGAAAGCCTCCGTGGGTTCAAATCCCACCGCCACCGCTCCGCAGAGCCCCGGGTGCCATCACGGCACCCGGGGCTCTCGCTTTGCCGCCTCCCGAGCCTCCGCGAGCTGCTCCGCCCACCGCAGGACGATGGCGTTGCCGTCACCGACCAGCCGCTTGTACTCCTGTTCCAGCCTCACCAGTTCCTGGAAGGTCCGGCTGAGCTTGACGTGCCGGGCGTACAAATCCAGGATGTCCCCTTCGTCCGGTAAGCCCTTCTTCCCCAGCTCCACTTCGTGCACCGCGTCGTCGATCGCGTCGCCGATCGACTCGATCAAAGCCAGGCCCGCGGGGTGATCGGACGCGGCGCGCAGGAGTTTCGTCATCACCGGGTCCAGTTCGATCGAGAGCGCGGAGTACCGTGCTGCCTCGCCGTTGTGGCGCAGGCTCAGCGGCTTGCTCTCGTTCGCGAACCGGATCAAATTCGAGAGGTGAGCGGACTGCGTCGCGCCCCGGGCACGCAATCGTTGCGTGGTGGAGTGGTAGGTCTCGACCGTGGCTCGGCGTTGAGCGAAAGTCGTCCGGGCGCTGGCGACCGCGTCGTGCCATTCCGGGAGCAGGGTCTCGACCTTGGCGATCAAGCCCACCAAGTCGTCCTCGTCCTCCTCGGGTGACGACGGCTCCTCGTTGCGCAGCTGCACCTCCGCCAGGCGCGACTCGATCTCGACGAGCCGGGACGCAACCCGGTGCAGGGCCTGGCGGTACTCGCTGGAGTCGCTGTCCGCCAAGCGCAGCGCGGTCCAGTCCTCGTACTGGGTCCGGGCGACGTTGGCCATCAGCTCGTCGGGGCTGTCCGCGGTCAGATCCGCGACCTGGACGTAGAGGATCGGCAGGATGAATTCCTGCAACCCCAGGCTGGTGGCCTGCGCGGAGAACTCGATGAACTCGCGGCGGCACTCGGGGCGGCTGAAATACCTCGGCGTGATGATCGGGATGAAGAAGGTCGCCGCCGACAAGCCCGTGTCGATCCGCTCCTTCCAGTTGTCACCCCACCGCAGGGCGGTGCGGTCGACGAAGAGCTCCAGCCTCCGGCCGGTCAGCAGGTCGTACTCCTCGGCGATGCTCTCCGAGAGCTTCCGGATGCCGCCGCGTGCCGAGCGGTCGTCGTCGTGCGCGTAGCTCCAGAAGCCGATCGCACCACCGGTCGTCATCCCCGCGACGATAGTCGGGCGGCCCACGCGCACGGGCGCCGAGCCGGTCCTCGTCAGGTCCGGGTCGGCGCCCCTGTGGTGCGTGGCGTGCCCGGGCCGGCGCTGGGAGGGCCACCGGGAGGCACGGCCATGACCCTACCCTACGTTCGAACACACGTTCGAGTGAGGGTATAGGTCAACCGTTAGTCACGGTGTCTTCCGCCGTTCACTCGATCCGGGCAGGATGCGCGCAGCCGCCAACTACGGAGGACCCGTTGAGACCTACCCCGCTCCGCGTCGGACTGGCGGTCACCGCCGCCTCGGCCGTGACGTTCGCCCTCGCCACGCCGATCCACGCGGCACCGAGTCAGGACGCCCTCATCGCCGAGGTCTACGGCGGCGGCGGCAACTCCGGTGCCACGCTGACCCAGGACTTCGTCGAACTCGGCAACGCGGGCAGCGCCCCGGTCGCCGTCGACGGCTGGAGCGTGCAGTACCTCCCGGCGAGCGCGAGCGCGTCCAGCCAGTGGCAGGTCACCCCGCTGACCGGCTCGATCGCGGCCGGCGCGCGGTTCCTGGTGGCGCAGGCCAAGGGCTCCGGCGGCACGGTGGAGCTGCCCGCGCCGGACGCCACCGGCACGATCGCCATGGGCGCTTCCGGCGGCACGATCGCGCTCGTCACCGCGACCTCCCCGCTGACCTGCAAGACCGCCGCCGACTGCGCCGCCGACACCCGCGTGCGCGACCTGGTCGGCTACGGCACGTCGACCGTCGTCCGGGAGACGACCCCCACGGCGAACCCGAGCAACACCACTTCGGCAGCCCGCAGCACGTTGACCGACACCGACGACAACGCGGCCGACTTCGCCGTCGGCGCGCCGACCCCGGTCAACTCCAAGGGCCAGGGCCCCGGCACCCCCGACCCCGAGCCCCAACCCGGCGACAAGCGGATCCGCGACATCCAGGGCACGACCCGCGTCTCGCCGCTGCTGGGCCAGAAGGTCGCCGGCGTGCCCGGCGTCGTCACCGCGACCCGCGACACCGGCGACCGCGGCTTCTGGATCCAGGACACCGCCCCGGACACCGACCCGCGCACCAGCGAGGGCGTGTTCGTCTACACCGCGGGCCTGGCCCCGACCGTCGTGCCCGGCGACGACGTGCTGGTCTCCGGCACGATCGCCGAGTACCGGCCGGGCGGTGACGCGGCGAGCAACTCCAACCAGACGCTCACCGAGATCACCGGCGCCACGGTCACGGTGAAGTCCAAGGGCAACGCCCTGCCGACCCCGGAGACCCTGAACCTGCCGGCGGGCTACCTGCCCACCGCGGGCGGCGGCAGCATCGAGGCGCTCCCGCTCGACCCGGCGACCTACGCCCAGGACTACTACGAGTCCCGCGAGGGCATGTACGTCCAGGTGCACGACGTCCGCGTGGTCGGACCCACGAACGACTTGGACGAGACCTGGATCACCACGAACCCGACCCAGAACCCGACCCCGCGCGGCGGCACGATCTACCTCGGCTACGACCAGCCCAACAACGGCCGGATCAAGGTCAAGCCGGGCGCCGCGGCGCCGCAGGCGAGCAACGTCGGCGACGTGTGGCGCGGCGCCACGGTCGGCAACATCGAGTACACCACCCGCGGCGGCTACACCCTGGCCACCAAGACGGTGGGCGAGCACGTGTCGGGCGGCATCACGCCGGAGGTCACGGACGCCCAGCGCGGCTACGAGCTGTCGGTGGCCACCTACAACGTGGAGAACCTGGCGGCCACCAACGACCAGGCCAAGTTCGACCGCCTCGGCGCGGCCGTGGTGGACAACCTCAAGAGCCCGGACGTCGTGGTGCTGGAGGAGATCCAGGACAACAACGGCGCGACCGACGACGGCACGGTGGCGGCGGACGCGACGTTCGCCAAGTTCACCGACGCCATCGCGGCCGCGGGCGGCCCGCGCTACCAGTGGCGGCAGATCGACCCGGTGAACAAGGCCGACGGCGGCGAGCCGGGCGGCAACATCCGGGTGGCGTTCCTGTTCAACCCGGCCCGGGTGTCCTTCGTGGACCGCGCGGGCGGCGACGCGACCACCGCGGTGTCGGTCGTGAAGCAGCACGGCCGGGCCGCGCTGTCGGTGTCACCGGGCCGCGTCGCGCCCACCGACCCGGCGTGGAACAGCAGCCGCAAGCCGCTGGCCGGCGAGTTCAAGTTCCGCGGCCGCACGGTCTTCGTGGTCGCGAACCACTTCAACTCCAAGGGCGGCGACCAGGCCATGCACGGTCGTTACCAGGAGCCGGTGCGCGGTTCCGAGGTGCAGCGCGCGCAGCAGGCCGCTTTGCTGCGCGGTTTCGTGGACCAGGTCAAGGCGGTCGACAGGGGCGCCAACGTGGTCCTCGCGGGTGACATCAACGACTACCAGTTCTCCCCGGTGGTGCGGACCCTGACCGGCAACGGCGACGTGGTGGCCCTGATGGACACGCTGCCCGCGAACGAGCGGTACAGCTACGTGTTCGAGGGCAACTCGCAGACCCTCGACCACATCCTGATCAGCGCCAACATCACCCGGTACCGCTACGACGTGGTGCACGTCAACGCCGAGTTCGCCGACCAGGCCAGCGACCACGACCCGCAGGTCGTGAAGCTGCGCCCGAGCACGGGCAACGCGCACGTGGACCAGTTCGTGTTCCTGCTGGAGGACATCGCGGACTGCCTGCCCCGGTCGTAGCCCGGAGCAGCGCGAAGGCCCCCTCGGACACCGCGTCCGAGGGGGCCTTCGCGTTCGCGGCGATCAGCCCCGGGTCGGCTCGGGCCTGGTCGTCGGCACCTCGGTGGTGGTCGGGACGGACGGCTTGGTGGTGCTGGACGGCCTGGTGGTGGGAGCGGCGGTGGTGCTGGGGACCGGCCGCGTGGTGCTCGGAGCGCTCGTGGTCGTGGGGACTGGCCGCGTGGTGCTCGGAGCGCCCGTGGTCGTGGAGCTCGGCTTGGTGGTGGTCGGCCTCGGGGTGGTGGTGGGCGGCTGGGGCGCGTCAGCGCACCGCGCGTCCTTCGGCAGGTTGGCGTACTGGTCGCCCTTGAAGTAGATCGCGCTGGACCACTGCGTGCCGCCGTCCTGCCTGCCGATGTTGAGCCACACGTCGTTGGTGTAGCCGAAGTCCGTGACCGACTCGCCGTGCACCCAGCAGTACGCCCCGACCGTCCAACCGGCCAGGATCGGGCTGCCCGGCGCCTGCGTGCACGACGTCGACGGGCAGTGCCGGACCTTGACGTCGTGCCACGCCGTGGCGGAGTACTGCGGCGGCCCGCTCGCGCCGACCTCGGCCGAAGCAGTGGCCGTGGCGATACCACCGACGAGCAGGCCCGTGGCGGCGGCGGCGACCGCTGCGGCCGTCGTGACGATCCTCATGTGCGTGTCCTCCCAGTAATCAGTCGATCACTGGTTCAAACGCGGGCAAGGCCGTCCGGCGTTGCATCGCGGCAATGACAGAGCCCCGATCACCTGGTGGTGACCGGGGCCCTGGGCCGCGGAGGATACGGGATTTGAACCCGTGAGGGGGTTAACCCAACACGATTTCCAGTTCCGTCGATGACCGTTCGGCGGAGTACGTGGATGTACGTTTGCCCTGGTCAAAGCTATGGCTGCAACAGTTCGGTACGGGTTGAACGGTGCCGTACTGAGACCCTGCGACGGACGGGGGAGCAGCCGGGGGAGCAGGGAGATCCGGGGGAATTCCCCCAACTGCTCCCCTGGTCAACTTCCCTGGGGCGACCAGCGCCGATGTCCTCGGGGAAGATCATCGGCTGTGCCGGTGGTGGGCACGAGAAGTGCCCTGGTGGCCTGTCTGCTCCCCCGCGTGTGCTTCCCCGGGCAGCCGCGCGCCGCGCGGGAAGTCCGCCCGCGGCTAGCGTCACCGGCCCTAGCCCTAGGGGCGGCACCTAGGGTGTTCGACGGTCGCTGACCAGGCCGCTAGCGGGTCTAGGTCTAGACCCGCCTCCCTCTAGATCTAGACCCCCCGTCTAGAGCCTCGAAGGGCGTCTGAGCTGGGAGACAGCGCTATCTCATCACCGTTTTCAGCAGGATGAACCCGCGCCGCCGACGATCAGGATGCGGGTGTTGTCCGGGAAGGGGCCCGGGAAGGAGGCTCCCGGGTTCAGACAGCGGACGCGTTCGCCGGTTGAGGCGTTGTAGAAGGCGGCTGCACGCAGGTTGAAACGGTTCTTTGCTGACCGGATATTGACAGGGAAATCGACTCGGTACACATCGTTGTTGTACCAGTACTTCCCTCCGGTGTAGCCGCTACCCGTCCAGGCGCAGACGTGTAAGTCCGGGCAGCTGGAGTCCAGCGTGCCGACCGTCGTACCCGCCACCCTGCTCTGCGCAGAGACGTCGACCGACGCGGGCATGCCCTGGGCCTCCGCGCTCGCGGGGGCCGCGAGCAGCGTGGCCGACAAGAGAGTCACACCAAGTGCCGTGAGGACTGTGCGTACGAATCTCAAAGCTACTCCCACCGATTATGTGAATTGTGGATCTAGCTGAGCCTAACCGCAGGTTTACGAGAGGCGCAACGGTTTCACTCTGCACGTGGAATAACTCTAATAGAGTAGTGCCCGGTAATCACTATTGACAACTCTGGCGATCCACTCTTTTGGCGGTGTGCATTGCCGGGGATTCCCCTCGGCGGTGCCTGGGGGCCGGGTCGGACAGGACGGCTGGAACACTCTTAAGGGCATCAGGGGTGCGGTTCTGTATGGCTCTGTGCGGTTCGGCGGGCGGTCGCGCGCCGGGCGGGGCGCGTTCGCGGCTCTGTGGCCGTGTCAGCGGCCCGCAGGATGCCCTCTGCGGTCGATCCGGACGTGACGAGGTAGACCATTGCCCGTCACGGGGCAGGCGAGCGGGCAGGGAAGCAAGCAGGGAAGCGTGGGGGTGACAGGGAAGGTTCCCTGAGCGCTTCCCTGGCCCCACTTCCCTGCGGAGAGCTGCGTGGACCCCTGCCAGGGAAGATCACCCGGCGGTGTGGCCGGTGGCCCGGACAGGCCCGTGGGCGGGTGTGTGCTCCCCCGTCGCGTCTTCCCTCCCCGTCCCCTTCGGCTGGACCACTGGCGTTGTGCGCGGGCTAGTGGGGCATGTCTGGCCGTCTCCGCTGTCCACCTGGTCGAGAGGGACAAGCAGGGACAGGCAGGGACACCCCTGTCCCTGCTGTTGTTGCAGGTCAGATGGGGTAGAGGGACAGCTGGGACAGGTGGGACAGCACTTGGTCTGTCCCGCTGTCCCACGCCAGGCCACAGCGCGCGGGCCTGGACCGCGCGACGGTGCGGGTGCGGGTATGGCGCGGTAAACCCGCAAACCCGCCGATCGGGCCGCTGTAGGGCTGTGACCGGCGGTGATGTGGTGCGGGTTTGAGGTTCGGACAAACCCGCACCAAACCCGGTGGTAAGCCCGCAAACCCGTGGTGGTGCCGGTCGCCCGAAGGTCGCGGGCAGCAACGTGGACGCGCGCATGGCGGCACGCTCGCACCTCGGGATCATCGCCCACATCACGCCCAAGGAGTTCCGGGGCAAGGTCGGAGTTGACCGACGAGCAACGGGCCGCGCTTCTCGCGCTTGCAGCTGCGCTGCCGGAGAGCTGGCGGCAGCGGCTGACTGAAGGACTGACGGACGACGGCGACGGTGGTCCGGCTGGCGCGCCGGGTCTGGCCTGACGGCGTCTGTCTAGGGCTGCTGCCTAGGTCGATCTGTGCCAACGCTGTTGGCCAGCGCAGTCGGCGCACTCACATGTGACGGCGGTCACGCTCTTGACCTGTTGTGATGCTAAGCAGAGTTGCCCGAGATGGGTAAACCACTGGTACCAGTGTTGACTAGCCGGGCCATCCTGGCGAGACTCCGCATGACACATTTTATGGTGTCTATTGTGTCAGGCCCAGGGTGGCCCCCGGGCCTGACCAGCGGATCTACTGTGGCGCTAGCTGTCCAGGCCTAGCCACAGCACGATCCTGGTGATCACGAAGAGGGGCGTCTGTGCCGCCTGCTGGTGGTCCAGGCGCTTCTCTCGCGTCCCGGCCCCGCAGTGAGGGCACGGCCGCCCATCCTTCGGTTCCCTATCGCTCACCTGTTCTGTCCTCCGGTCTCTGGGGAGAGTCGGCAGGGGGTCCTACCGAGCTAGCTGCGGCAGGTGTCGATCAGGTGTGCGATGACGGCATCGCCTACGGTCTCCCCAGGGGAGAGCAAGTAGGTCTCTCCTGCGGTTTGGTGGCTAGCCGCCTCTGACCTGCGGTTACAGATTCTGTCGGAGTGAACGAAATCACCGCTCGCCACTGTCCGTGAATAAGAATGTCACTTTGGGTACAGGCCGTGTAGAGGGTCGATTGAGACCCGCACTGAGACCCGTCAACGACAGAGCCCCGGTCACCTGAGGGTGCCGGGGCTCTGACCTGCGGAGGATACGGGATTTGAACCCGTGAGGGGGTTAACCCAACACGATTTCCAGTCGTGCGCACTAGGCCACTATGCGAATCCTCCGCCGGAGAGACTACCGGACGGCGGGTGGGCCGCCCAAAACGGGGCTAGCAGAACCAGCCGTCGGCGACCCAGCCGTGGGCGTTGATGTGCCCGTAGGCGAAGCCGTAGACGTAGTTGCCCACCTTCGGGCCCTTCACCAGGAACGTCTGGCCCCGGTAGAGGGTGCCCATCCACGGGCCGTCGTTGGGCGCGGTGCGGACGTAGAGGTCGTTGGCGCACACGGTCTCGCGTTCGCCGATGGTGCCGTTGGCGGCCTGGGCGGGTGCCGCGGTCGCGACCAGGGCGACGGCGGCGACCAGGACTGCTGTTGCCTTCACCACGAGTCGTAACCCCCGATGCACTCGATCCGCAGGTAGCCCCAGTCGTTGGGGCCGAAGTCCATGCTCGCCGCCCACCCGTTGTAGACGGGGTGGGCGCCGGGCGTGTGGCCGATCTTGTTGCCGTAGGTCAGGGTGCGCTTGAACTCGACCGGGCCGACCGCGTGGTTGTAGTTGCCGTAGAAGCTCGCGGTCTGGCAGACGACGATGGCGTGCCGGGGCGGTACCGGTTCGGCCGCGGCGGTGGTGGCTCCGAGCAACAGGGCTGTGCACGCGAGGACGAGAGCCCTCATCTGGTTCCTCCTTCACCGGGTAGTGCTACTAGCCGGTGAAATTCTCCCGTTCCGGGCGCGGGCCGGACAGGGCCAAGCGTGGGTCCGGGCGGACCCGGCGGGGCGACCGGCTACACTTGCCTCGGACCTCGTGCGGCACACATCTCGCGAATCTCCCCAGGGCCGGAAGGCAGCAAGGATAAGCGGGCTCTGGTGGGTGCACGGGGTCCCCTTTCTTTGTCGGACCCTCCCGGTAAGGTCGCCGACGTGGCGCTCGCCCTCTACCGCAAGTACCGTCCGGCGACCTTCGGCGAGGTCGTCGGGCAGGAGCACGTCACCGAACCGCTGCGCACCGCCCTGGCAGCCGGTCGGGTCAACCACGCGTACCTGTTCTCGGGGCCGCGCGGCTGCGGCAAGACGTCCAGCGCCCGCATCATGGCGCGCTCGCTGAACTGCGTGAACGGCCCGACGCCCGACCCGTGCGGCGAGTGCAACTCGTGCGTGGGGCTCGCGCCCAACGGGCCGGGCAGCGTGGACGTGGTCGAGCTCGACGCGGCCAGCCACGGCGGCGTGGACGACGCCCGGGAGCTGCGCGACAAGGCGTTCTACGCGCCGGCCGAGTCGCGGTACCGGGTGTTCATCATCGACGAGGCCCACATGGTCACCACGCAGGGCTTCAACGCCCTGCTGAAGATCGTGGAGGAGCCGCCCGAGCACCTCATCTTCATCTTCGCCACCACCGAGCCGGACAAGGTGCTGCCGACCATCCGCTCGCGCACGCACCACTACCCGTTCCGGCTGATCCCGCCGAGCTCGATGCGGGCGCTGCTGGAGCGCAACTGCGCGGCCGAGGGCGTGGCGGTCGACCCGTCGGTGTTCCCGCTGGTCATCCGCGCGGGCGGTGGGTCGGCCCGGGACACGCAGTCGGTGATGGACCAGCTGTTGTCCGGCGCGGGCCCCGAGGGGGTGCGTTACGACCGGGCGATCTCGTTGCTCGGCGTGACGGACGTGGCGCTGATCGACGACGTGGTGGACGGCCTCGCGGCGGGTGACGGCTCGCAGGTCTTCGGCACGGTCGACCGCCTGGTCGACGCCGGGCACGACCCGCGCCGGTTCGCCTCCGACCTGCTCGACCGGCTGCGCGACCTGGTGCTGCTGCACGCCGTGCCGGACGCGGCGCAGCGCGGCCTGGTGTCCGCGCCGGACGACGAGCTGGCCAAGATGATCGCGCAGCGCGACGCGACCAGGCCCGCGACGATCACCCGGTGGGCGGAGATCCTGCACCAGGGGCTGACCGAGATGCGCGGGTCGACCGCGCCCCGGCTGCTGCTCGAACTCGTGACCGCGCGGATGCTCCTGCCCTCGGTCGGCGACGTCGAGTCGGGCCTGCTGCAACGCGTCGAGCAGCTGGAACGCCACGGCCCACCGGCCGGCGGCGCGGCCGGGCCCGCACCGGAGGCCAGGTTCCAGCGGCCCTCGCAGCGCTCCGCCGAACCGGCCGCCCCGCAGTCCACACCGCCGGCCGCCGCCGCACCCGCGCCGGCCGCCGCCGCACCCGCGCCGGCCGCCGCTCCCGCGCCCCAAGCCGCCGCGCCCGGGCTGCCCGCCCCTCCGGTGCTGCGATCGGCGGCGATGAGGTCCGCCGGCGACCCGGCCGCCGCGGACGGTCCGGCCGCACCCGCCCAGCCGCGGGCCCATGCCCAGGGTGATCGGGGTGCGGTGCCGCCGCCCGCCGCCGCACCGGACGTGCCACCGAACGGCGCGGTGGGCGGTGCACCCGTGGTCCCGCCGCCCGCCCCGGCCGCCGACCAGTACCCGGACCGGCAGTACCCAGAACAGCAGTACCCGGACCAGCAGGCCGAGGTCCCGGCCGCCCCGGCCTCGTCCTCGGGCGGTGTCGACGCGGTCGAGGTGCGTCGGCGCTGGTCGGAGCTGTTGGGCGTGGTGCGCGGCACGAGCCGCAGCACCGAGGCGATGCTCACCAACGCCACCGTCGCCGACGTCGACGGCACCACGGTCACCCTCACCCACGCCTCCGCCCCGCTGGCCCGCCGGCTGGCCGAACCGCGCAACGCCGACACCATCGCCGCCGCGTTCGCCCAGGTCCTCGGCGGCACGTGGCAGGTGCGGTGCGTGCACGGCGACGCGAGCGCCGCACCGGCCCGGCAGGCGCCGCAGAAGCCGCAGCGGCCCGCGCCGACCAGGCCGAGCCAGGCGCAGGGCCAGGCGCGCCAACCCGAGCCGAACCGCCCGGCGCCGGCCGGCAGGGCACCCGCCGACGACGTGCCGCCGCCGCCCGAGCCGCCGGAGCCCGATGAGCCCCTCCCGCCGGAGCCGGTGGACGAGGAGGAGATGCTGGCCGAGGCCGCCCTGCCGGGCGACGCGGACGACCAGCGGCTCGACCCGGAGGCCGTGGTGCTCAAGCTCCTCGCCGACGAGCTCGGCGCGCGGCCGTTGAAGGGCTGATCGACGCGACTACGCTGGCGTACGGCGGCAGACCCCGAAGAGAGGAACCCGCGGTGCAACCCGGTGGGCCCAACATGCAGCAGATCCTCCAGCAGGCGCAGATGATGCAGCAGCAGCTCGCCGCTGCGCAGCAAGAGCTGGCCGAGGCCGAGGTCACCGGCACCGCCGGCGGCGGTCTGGTCACCGCCGTCGTGTCCGGTGGCGGCGAGCTCAAGAGCCTGAACATCGACCCGAAGGTGGTCGACCCGGACGACGTCGAGACGTTGTCCGACCTGGTGGTCGCGGCCGTGCGCGACGCCAACCGGGCCGCGCAGGAGCTGGCGGCCCAGAAGATGGGCCCGCTGGCCAGCGGCATGGGCGGGATGGACGACCTGGGCGGTCTCGGGAAGCTGTTCGGCTGATGTACGAGGGGCCCGTCCAGGACTTGATCGACGAGCTCGGCAGGCTGCCGGGCGTCGGTCCGAAGAGCGCGCAACGCATCGCCTTCCACCTGCTCGCCGCGGACCCGGCCGACATCGGCCGGCTCCAGGACGCGTTGCAGAAGGTCAAGGACGGCGTGGTGTTCTGCGACGTGTGCGGCAACGTCTCGGCCGAGGCGACCTGCCGCATCTGCCGCGACCCGCGCCGCGACCTGACCCTGATCTGCGTCGTGGAGGAGCCGAAGGACGTGCTGGCGGTCGAGCGCACGCGCGAGTTCAAGGGCCGCTACCACGTCCTGGGCGGTGCGCTCGACCCGTTGTCGGGCGTCGGGCCGGACCAGCTGCGGATCAGGCAGCTGCTGACCCGGATCGGCACCGACGTGAACGAGATCATCATCGCCACGGACCCGAACACCGAGGGCGAGGCGACCGCGACGTACCTGGTGCGGATGCTGCGCGACTTCCCGGGCCTCACCGTGACCAGGCTCGCGTCGGGCCTGCCGATGGGCGGCGACCTGGAGTTCGCCGACGAGCTCACCCTCGGCCGGGCCCTGTCCGGCCGGCGCAGCATGTGAGGCTCGTCGCGGTCGACGGGCCGTCGGGCTCGGGCAAGTCGACCTACGCGGCGCGCCTCGCCGAGGAGCTGGGCGCCGAGGAGCTGAGCGTGGCCGTGGTGACGACCGACCACTTCGCCACCTGGACCGACCCGGTGTCGTGGTGGCCGCGCCTGGTCGCCGAGGTCCTCGACCCGCTCCGGCACGGCCGCGAGGCCCGGTACCGGCGGGTGGACTGGACGCTGGGGTGGCCGAGACCCGGTGACCTCGTGGTCGTGCCGGTGCCGGACGTGCTGGTCGTCGAGGGCGTCTCGGCGGCCCGCCGCTCGATCGCGCCACTGCTGGACGAGGCGGTCTGGGTCGAGGTGCCCGACCCGGAGGAACGGCTGCGCCGGGCCGTGGCCAGGGACGGCGAGGGGAGCCGCGAGCACCTGCGGCGCTGGCAGGCGTTCGAACGCGGCTGGTTCGCCGTGGACGACACCAAGGCCCGCGCCGACCGGATCGTCACGATCGACTGACCGGTTCCCGTGCCGCTACCCGTCGAGTGCCGCCCGCACGACGTCGGCCTCGGGCGATCCGATGGCGGTGAACCACTCCAGCGCGGTGCGCCAGTGCCGCCCCGCGCCCGCGACGTCTCCGGTGGCGGCCAGCGCGTCACCGGCCAGGTGGGCGGCCCGCGCCCGCACGAACCGCTGCCCCGTGGCGCCGCTCAGCTCCAGGCACCGCAGCGCCAGGTCGAGCGCCTGGGCCACGTCGCCCTGGTCGAGCCTGATCCGGCCGAGCACGGCCAGCACGTCGACTTCGGCGATCCGCAGTCGGTAGCGGACCGCGCTGTCCAGCGCCTGGCTCGCCGAGTACTTGGCCTCGTCCAACCGGCCCGCCGCGCGGTGGACCAGCGCGAGGCTCCGCCGCGCCGCGCAGATGCCCAACGGGTAGCCGGTCTCCTCGGCGATCCGCAGCGCCTCCGTGCTGCGCTCCACCGCCTCCTCCAGCCGACCCAACCCGCACAGCGCCTCGCTCAGGGCGATCTTCGCGTCGCACAACCCCTTGAGGTTGCCCAGTTCGCGCGCGATCTCGACGGCCCGCCCGGCCTCGTGCGCCGCGTCCGCCCACCGGCCCCGCATCACGCAGGTCAGCGCCAGGCCCTCGTGCGAGAAGTGCGCGAACCCGCGCGCCCCGGCCCGTTCGTACAGCTCGCCGCACCGCACGTAGAGCTGCGCGGCCCGTTCCGGCTGCCCCAGGAACAGGTGCACCTCGGCCAGCGCCCGGTGGCTGTCGGCCTGCGTCATCCACGCGCCGAGCCGGTTGCCGACGTCCAGCGCGCCCTCGAACGACGACACCGCCCGGTCCAGCTGCCCGAGCTGCATGTAGACGCCGCCGAGGTTGAGCTGGGCGATGCCCTCCTGCTGCAGCGCACCGATGTCCCGCGTGATCACCAGCGCGCGTTCGAGGTGCTCGGCGGCCTGCTCCAGCTCGCCGATGTCGATGCAGACCGCGCCGAGGTTGGCCAGCACGGCCGCCTCGACGGCGGGCGCGGCGCCGGTGCGCCGCTGGATCGGGATCGCCCGGCGGAAGTAGTCGACGGCCACCCGGTGCTGCCCGATCGCCCAGTACAGCGTGCCCAGCGACGACAGCATCGCCACCTCGCCGACCGCGTCCTGGGAGGCCTGCGCCACCGCGAGCCCGGCCTTGGCGGTCGCCAGCCACTCCACCGGCAACCCGATCGTGTAGAAGTACCGCCGCAACGCGTCGGCCAGCTGCCACACGTCGCGGTCGGGCTGGCGGTCGGCGGCGTGCACGACGAGTCCGACCAGGTTGCCCCGCTCGGCGTCGAGCCAGGCCAGCGCCTCCGCCGAGGTGGAGAACAGGCGCGGCGTCACGCCCGGCACGACGTCGGTGCGCGGCAGCCGCAGCAACGTGCTCTTGAACGCGTCCGTGGCGTTGTCCACCGACCGGATCGACCAGTCCAGCAGCCGCCGCGCGGCCTGCGCGCTCTCCGCCGCGTCGTCCTCGAACTCGCGCCGCTCGGCCGCGTAGTCCCGCAGCAGGTCGTGGAACTGGTAGCGGCCGGGCGCGTGGTTGTCCACCAGGTTCGCCGTGGCCAGCCGGTCGAGCCTGCGCCGCGCGTCCTGCGTGGTCAGCCCGCCCAACGCGGCCGCGACGTCCGGCGTGATGTCGCCCGGCGCCAGCGACAGCAGCCGGAACAGCGTCGCCAGCTCCGGCTTCAACGCGGTGTAGGACAGGTCGAACGCCGCGTGCACGGCGGCCCGCTCGTCGCCCTCCACGGCCAGCGCCGCCAGCCGGTTGCCCGCGCGCAACTCCTCCACGTACGACGCGATGGTGATCTCCGGCCGGGACAGCAGGTTCGCCGCCGCGATCCGCAGCGCGAGCGGCAGGTGGGCGCACAGCTCGGCCAGCTCCTCGGCCGCCTCCGACTGCGACGCCACCACGTCCTCGCCGAGCATCCCGACCAGCAGCGCCCGCGTCTCGGCCCGGTCGAGCACGTCGAGCCGCACGTTGGACGCGGCGTGGCTGACCGCGAGCCCGCGCAGGGTGTCCCGGCTGGTCACGAGCACCGCGCAGCCCGGCGAGCCGGGCAGCAGCGGCCGGATCTGCTCGGCGTTGGCCGCGTTGTCCAGCACCAGCAGCACCTGCTGGTCGGTCAGCCGCGACCGGAACATCGCCTCCTGCTCGTCCTGGTCCAGCGGCACCGACTCGGGCGGCACGCCCTGCGCGCGCAGGAACCGCGGCAGCACGTCCACCGCGCTCAACGGCGAGCCCTGGGCGTAGCCGCGCAGGTTCACGTACAGCTGGCCGTCGGGGAACAGGTGCCGCATCTTGTGCGCCGCGTGCACCGCCAGCGCCGTCTTGCCCACCCCGGGCGGCCCGGCCAACGTCACCACCGGCACGCCCTGCGCGGTCCGCAGCAACGCCTCGATCAGCTGAACGGCCTGCTCACGGCCCACGAAGTCGCCGATGTCGGCGGGCAGCTGCGAGGGCACCACCCGGTCGCGCCGCGCCGCGGGCGCGTTCTGCCCCAGGTCCAGCGACGGCGACCCGCCGAGCACCTGCTGGTGCACCCGCCGCAGCTCGTCACCGGGGTCGATGCCCAGCTGGTCGGCCAGCAGCCCGCTGACCCGCCGGTACGCGCCCAGCGCGTCGGCCTGCCGCCCGGACCGGTACAGCGCGACCATCAGCTGCGCCCACAGCCGCTCCCGCAGCGGGTGCTCGCTGGTCAGCCGGGACAGCTCGGGGATCAGCTCGGCGTGTCGGCCCAGGTCGAGGTCGACCTCGACCCGGCGCTCCTCGACGTGCAGCCGCCGTTCGCCCAGCCGGGGCACCTCGTCGCGGTGCAGCACTTCCGAGGGCACGTCCACCATCGCGGGACCGCGCCACAGCGCCAGCGCCGCGGTGAAGATCGCCGACGCCGACTCCAGCCTGCCCGCGGCCCGCTCCCGCTCACCCTCCTCGACCAGCTGTTCGAACCGCATGACGTCGATCGTGCGTTCGTCCACGTCGATCAGGTAGCCGTCGGGCACCGTCCGGATCGGCACGGCCGGGCCGAGCACCTGGCGCAGCCGCATCACGTAGGTCTGCAACGTGCCGCGCGCCCGCGCGGGAGGCTCGGCGCCCCAGATGTGCTCCGCCAGCTCGTCCACCGAGACGCCGGCGCCGGCGCGCATGAGAAGCGACACAAGCAGGGACCGCTGCCGTCCCGCCCGCACCACGACCTGCTCGCCGTCGACCAGCACCTGCAACGGGCCGAGGACGCGGAACTCGACCACAGGGCTCACCGGCGACCTCCCTCCGCACGTGTGCAGGTTTCTGTTGTCCGTTGTACAGCGTAGGAGGGCGTTTGCCCGATCCGCCGTGGTCGCGTTGGGTCAGCGAACGTGCGCCGGACGTATGAGAATGCTGATTCGCGTGGCCGGATCGTGACCTGTGTTACGTCGGAAGGGGTGTGGTGACCGGTTAGGGTCCGTGACCACACCGTGAGATCCCGGATTTCCCTAGGGGTGTTTGATGGTTCATTCCCGAACGGCCCGGCGCCGTTGGACGGCCGCGATCGGCCTGACCGGCGTCGCTGCGCTCGCACTGTCCGCCTGCGCCGAATCCGGCCGCACGGACGACCCGGGGGCCGGCCAGGTCGGTGGCACGCTCACCTTCGGTGCGGCCGGTGCTCCCAAGCTGTTCGACCCGTTCTACGCCACTGATGGCGAGACGTTCCGCGTCTCCCGCCAGATGTACGAGGGCCTGGTCGGCTTCAAGCCGGGGACCGCCGAGGTGGAGCCCGCGCTGGCGACCGACTGGGACTCCTCCGAAGACGGCAAGACGTGGACGTTCACACTGAAAGAAAACGTGAAATTCCATGACGACTCCGCCTTCAACGCCGAAGCGGTGTGCTTCAACTTCGACCGCTGGTACAACCAGAAGGGCGCCGGTCAGTCCGACGCCGTTTCGCAGTACTGGCTGGACAACTTCGGCGGCTTCGCGGACACCCCCGACAAGCCGTCGCTGTACAAGTCCTGCACGGCCAAGGACCCCAAGACCGCGATCATCGAGCTGAACGAGGCCACCTCGCAGTTCCCGTCGGTCCTGGGCTTCACGTCGTTCTCCATCTCCAGCCCGACAGCGCTCAAGCAGTACGACGCGGACAACGTGGTCTCGGCCGGTGACAGCTTCACCTACCCGGCCTACGCCAACGAGCACCCGACCGGCACGGGCCCGTTCAAGTTCTCGAAGTTCGACAAGGCGAACAACGTCGTCGAACTCGTCCGCAACGACAACTACCACGGTTCGAAGGCGAAGCTCGACAAGATCGTCTTCCGGATCATCCCGGACGAGACCGCCCGCAAGCAGGCGCTCGAAGCCGGCGACATCGACGGCTACGACCTGCCGAACGCGGCGGACTGGCCGGGCCTGAAGGAGAAGGGCTTCAACGTCGCGGTCCGCCCGGCGTTCAACGTCCTGTACCTGGGCATCAACCAGAAGAACAACCCGAAGCTCCAGGACCTGCGGGTCCGCCAGGCCCTCATGTACGCGATCAACCGCGAGCAGCTGGTGAAGTCGCAGCTGCCCGAGGGCGCGACGGTGGCCACCCAGTTCATGCCGAGCACGGTCGACGGCTACAACAAGAGCATCTCCGAGGTGAAGTACGACCCGGAGAAGGCCAAGTCGCTGCTGGCCGAGGCGGGCGCGTCCGACCTGACGCTGAAGTTCTTCTGGCCGACCGAGGTCACCCGGCCGTACATGCCGAGCCCGAAGGACATCCAGGCCGCCATCGCGGGCGACCTGGAGAAGGCCGGCATCAAGCTGGACGTCTCCAGCAAGCCGTGGAACGGCGGTTACCTGACCGACGTCGACCAGGGCATCCCGGACCTGTTCATGCTGGGCTGGACCGGTGACAACGGCACGCCGCAGAACTGGATCGGCACGTTCTTCGGCCGCACCGACAACCGGTTCAACACCGGTTCGTCGCCGTGGGGCGCGGAACTGGCCACCGAGCTGGGCAAGGCCAACTCGGAGCCCGACGAGGACAAGCGCCGCGGCATGTACGAGGAGCTGAACAAGAAGATCATGGAGGCGTACCTGCCCGCCGTCCCGGTGTCGCACTCGCCGCCGGCCCTGGTGCTCAAGTCGGAGATCAAGGGTGTCGTGCCCAGCCCGCTGACCGACGAGAGGTTCGGTTCGGCCAGCAAGGGCTGAGTCGCACAACTCCAGACAGAGACGACGGGGTAGCTCATGCTCCGCTACACGATCCGACGGCTCATCCAGCTGGTCGGCGTGGTGCTGGTGCTGTCCCTGCTGCTCTTCGCGTGGCTCCGCGCTCTCCCGGGAGGACCGGTCTCGGCCCTCCTGGGAGAGCGCGCCACGCCCGAGTCGCGGGAAGCCCTCACCAAACAGCTCGGCTTGGACCAGCCGATCTTCCTCCAGTACTTCAAGTTCATGGGCCGTGCGCTGTCGGGCGACTTCGGCGTGTCGACGGGCGTGCAGCCCGGCGACTCGGCCCTCGACATCTTCCTGCAGCGCTTCCCGGCGACCCTCGAACTGAGCTTCCTGGCCATCGTCATCGCCATCGCGGTCGGCATCCCGCTGGGGTACATGGCCGCCAAGCGCCGCGGTGGCTGGTTCGACAACCTCAGCGTCGGCGGCTCGCTGCTCGGCGTCGCCGTGCCGGTGTTCTTCCTGGCCTACGTGCTCAAGGACGTGCTGTCGTCCGCGCTGGGCCTGCCGACCGGTGGCCGCCAGGACGCGATCGACGCCACCCGGGTCACCGGGTTCTTCGTCCTCGACGGCGTGATCACCCAGGAGTGGGACGCGGCGCTGAACGCGCTGGAGCACCTGATCCTGCCCGCCCTGGCGCTGGCCACCATCCCGTTCGCGGTGGTGTTCCGGATCACCCGCGCCGCCGTGCTCGACGTGCTCGACGAGGACTTCGTGCGCACCGCCGAGTCCAAGGGCCTCACCGCGCAGACCATCCGGCGCAGGCACGTGTTGCGCAACGCGATGCTGCCGGTCGTCACCACCATCGGCCTGCAGACCGGCGCGCTGCTGGCGGGCGCGGTGCTCACCGAGAAGGTGTTCGCGTTCGCCGGTGTGGGCGAGGCGCTGGCCCTCGGGTTCGAGCGACGCGACTACCCCGTGCTGCTGCTGCTGATCATCATGGCCACGATCGTGTACGTGGTGGTCAACCTGCTGGTGGACCTCTCGTACGCGCTCATCGACCCGCGGATCAGGACGAGGTGAGCCGCGATGGTCACTCCCACCCGTAAGAAGGACCGCATCGACAAGCTCGCGGGGAGCAGCGCCGACGCCGGCGTGAGCCTCGCCGCGAGCGCGTGGCGGACGCTGCGCCGCAGCCCGGTGTTCCTCTTCGGCGCCACCATCATCGGCCTGTTCGTGCTCGTCTCGGTGCTGTCGCCGTGGCTCGCGCCGCACGACCCGTCCGAGCCGATGCTGATCGACCAGGTCATCAAGGCGCGCAACGAGATCCCGCCGCCCCAGGACGGTCACCCGCTCGGCGGCGACCTCCAGGGGCGCGACTTCCTGTCCCGGCTGCTCATCGGCTCGCAGCAGACGTTGATCGTCGGCGTGCTGGCGACCCTGATCGGGTTGGCGGGCGGGCTCACGCTCGGCACGCTGGCGGGCGCGTTCGGCGGCTGGGTCGACTCGCTCGTCATGCGCGTGGTCGACGTCATGCTGTCGCTGCCCAGCCTGCTGCTGGCGTTCAGCATCAGCGCGATGTTCGCCAAGCCCAACCAGTACACCGTGATCATCGCGGTGGCCGTGGTGCAGATCCCGGTGTTCGCGCGGCTGCTGCGCGGGTCGATGCTGGCCCAGCGGCACAGCGACCACGTGCTGGCCGCGACCGCGCTCGGCGTGAAGCCCGGCGCCATCGTGTTCCGGCACATGCTGCCCAACTCGCTCGGCCCGGTGATCGTGCAGTCGACGCTGGTGCTGGCCACGGCCATCATCGACGCCGCGGCGCTGTCGTTCCTCGGCCTGGGCAACCCCGACGACCGGATCCCGGAGTGGGGGCAGATGCTCGGCGACGTGCAGACCGTGTTCGACACGCACCCGCAGCTGGCGTTCTGGCCGGCGGGCGCCATCATCGTCGTCGCCCTCGGCTTCACGCTGATGGGTGAAACCCTGCGCGAAGCCCTCGACCCCAAGAGCAGGCGGTGAGTCGTGCCACTCCTGGAAGTACGTGACCTCACCGTGGTCTTCGAGCGCAAGGGGGAGAAGCCCTTCACCGCCGTGGACCACGTGAGCTTCGACGTGGAACCGGGCCAGACCGTCGGCTTGGTCGGCGAGTCGGGGTGCGGCAAGTCCGTGACGTCGTTGGCGATCATGGGGCTGCTGCCCAAGCGCGGCGCGCGCGTGTCCGGTTCGGTGCGGTACGAGGGCGTGGACCTGCTGTCGCTGTCGGACCGCGAGATGCGCGACCGGCGCGGCCGCGACCTGGGCATGGTGTTCCAGGACCCGCTGTCCTCGCTGAACCCGGTGATCCCGATCGGGTTGCAGGTCACCGAGGTGCTGGAGCGGCACCGGGACGTGCCGCGCAAGAAGGCGATGCTGGAGGCGGCGGAGCTGCTGGACAAGGTCGGCATCCCCGACCCGACCCGGCGGCTGTCGGAGTACCCGCACCAGCTGTCCGGCGGCATGCGCCAGCGCGCGTTGATCGCCATCGCGCTGGCCTGCCGGCCGCGGCTGCTGATCGCGGACGAGCCGACGACGGCGCTGGACGTGACGATCCAGGCGCAGATCCTGGCGCTGCTGAAGGAACTGGTGCACGACCTGGGCACCGCGCTGGTCATGATCACGCACGACCTCGGCGTGGTCGCGGGCCTGTGCGACGAGGTGAACGTGCTCTACGCCGGGCGCGTGGTGGAGAAGGCGCACCGGCACGAGCTGTTCGCCGCGCCGCGCCACCCGTACACGCACGGCCTGCTGTCGTCGATCCCGCGGCTCGACGCGCCGCGCGGCGAGAAGCTGAACCCGATCAGGGGTTCGGTGTCGGACAACATCCCGTGGACGCAGGGGTGCGCGTTCGCGCCCCGGTGCCCGAACAAACTGGACGTGTGCGTGCAGGTGACGCCCGAGCAGGAGGACATCGGCGGCGGCCGGTTGCTGCGCTGCCACAACCCGGTGCGGCCGCCGGTGGCCGAGGAGGTGTCGGTGTGAGCACCGCGATCACCCCCCAGCCGGACAGCCCTCAGCCGGAAAGCCTCCAGCCGGAAAGCCCTCGGCCGAGCCCCCTCGGGGAGACGTTGGTGTCCGTCGAGGGCATCAAGGTGCACTTCCCGATCAAGCGGGGCGTGATCCTCGACCGGACGGTCGGCCACGTGTACGCGGTGGACGGGGTCGACCTGTCCGTGCGGCGCGGCGAGACCTACGGCCTGGTCGGCGAGTCCGGCTGCGGCAAGTCCACCCTCGGGCGGGCGGTGCTGCGGCTGTCCGAGCCGACGGCCGGGCGGGTCGTGTTCGACGGCACGGACCTGTCGACGTTGAAGGGCGAGCAGCTGCGCCGGATGCGCCGCCGGATGCAGATGGTGTTCCAGGACCCCATGTCGTCCCTGGACCCGCGGCAGTCGGTGGAGTCGATCCTGGTCGAGGGCCTGCGGGCGCACGACCTGGACAAGGGTCGCGAGCAGACCGGCGAGCGGTTGCGCACGCTGCTGTCGGCGGTCGGGTTGCCGACCACGTCGCTGCGCAAGTACCCGCACGAGTTCTCCGGCGGTCAGCGGCAGCGCATCGGCATCGCGCGGGCGTTGGCGGTCGAACCGGACCTGATCATCGCCGACGAGCCGGTGTCCGCGCTGGACGTGTCGGTGCAGGCGCAGGTGGTCAACCTGCTGGAGGAGTTGCAGGAGGAGTTCGGACTCACCTACCTGGTGATCGCGCACGACCTCGCCGTGGTGCGGCACATCTCCGACCGGGTCGGCGTGATGTACCTGGGCGGCCTGGTGGAGGAGGCGACCTCGGACGGCCTGTACGCCGAGCCCCTGCACCCGTACACCAAGGCGCTGCTGTCCGCGATCCCCGTGCCGGACCCGCTGGTCGAGGACCGGCGCGAACGCATCCTGCTGTCCGGCGACCTCCCGTCGCCCGCCAACCCGCCCAAGGGCTGCCGCTTCCACACCCGCTGCCCGTGGAAGCAGGCGACCCGCTGCGACACCGAGCGGCCCGAGCTGCGCGAGGTGCTGCCGGGGCACAAGGTCGCCTGCCACTGGGCGGAGGACATCCGGGCGGGCAAGATCCGGCCGCACGAGGTGCAGGCCGTGCTGGTGGAGGAGGACGGCATCTCGCCGGACGTCCCGCTGGTCGGCCCGGCCTCGGTGACGGAGGCGTTGAACCCGTGAGCCGCGGGTCCGGGGCGCCGTCCACCGACGGAGCCCCGGACCCGGGCGTTCGGACCCGGGCAGGTCGGACGCAGGTGGTCAGACCCGGGCGGCCTGCGGGTAGAGCAGGGTCGGGTCGGCGGCCAGGGCCGCCTTGAGGTCGACGACCCCCTGGTCGGCCAGCACCTCGATCCGGTCGGCCGCGACACCGTCGAGGGCGGCGCGCACCACGTCGGCCGGGTCGTTCTTGGGCATGTCGAGGCCCGCGGTCATGTCGGTGTCGGTCGGGCCCAGCAGCACGCCGGTGACCAGCGTGCCCTGGCCCGCGAGCTCCACCCGGACGCCGTTGGTGAGGCTCCACTGCGCCGCCTTGGCCGCGCTGTACGCGGTGGCGCGGTCGTAGGACACCCACGACATCGAGGACAGCACGTTCAGGATCGCCCCTCCGCCGTTGGCGGCCAGGACGGGTGCGAACGCGCGGATCACCTCCAGCGTGCCGTAGAAGTGGGTGTCCATCTCCAGCCGGATCGCGGCCGGGTCGCCGGTGACGAGGTTCTCGCCGGTGATGAGGCCCGCGTTGTTGACCAGCAGGGTGACGTCGGTGGCGACGGTCGCCGCCGCGGCGATCGACCCGGGGTCGGTGACGTCCAGGCGCAGCACCTCGACGCCCGGCAGGTCGACCCGGTCCGGGTTGCGGGCCGTCGCGTAGACCTTGGCCGCGCCCCGGTCCAGCAGTTGCCGCGCGAACTGCCGGCCGAGGCCGCGGTTGGCCCCGGTGACCAGGGCGACCGAGTTGGCGATCTCCATGCGTTCTCTCCCCTGAGCGTGGGTTGGTGCGCCCAACCTAGCGGGGTCTGGCTTGGGTGTGGCAACCCAGCCATACTGGGATCGTGACGGCACCCGACGGCTCGCCCTGCGCCATGGTCAAGGCGGTGGAGGTCGTCGGCGAGCGCTGGACGTTCCTCGTGCTGAGCGAGGCGCTGGCGGGCGCCAGCCGGTTCTCGGAGTTCCGCGCCGCGCTGGGCATCGCCTCCGACGTGCTCGCGGCCCGGCTCGCCAAGCTGGTGGACACCGGGCTGATGTGCCGGCGTGGCTACCGGGAGCCGGGGCAGCGCCCGCGCGAGGGCTACCACCTCACCGAGGCGGGCCGGAAGCTGAGCGTGGTGCTGTGCGCGTTGCAGCAGTGGGGCGACGAGCACATCCCGTGCACCGTCCCCACGGTCGACTACCGCGCCGCCGACGGGCGCGCGGTGTCGGTGCGGTTCGTGGACGAGGACGGTGTCGTGGTCCCGGCGCACGAGGTCCGCGCGGAGCGCACGGCGCCGGTTGGCTAGTCCGGCGACACCGACCCGGCCGTCGGGCCCGGTCGGGGGAACCGCGTCGGGGCGCCTCCCCCTGTTGGCGGCGCCCCGACGCGGTGGTCAGGCCGACCAGGTCGGCGCCCGGCCGAGCAGGGCCACCAGGCGGTCCGTGGCCGGCGCGTCCTGCGGCACGGGGACCGGCATCGCGAACGCGCCGCCCGGACCGCGCACGTCCGGCGTCGTCGGGTAGTGCCGCGCCATCCGGTAGGCGGTGGTGGCGAGTTCGGGGTCGAGGGTGCTGTCGACGCCGATCGCCCGGGCCAGGTCCCAGGCGTGCACCAGGTTGTCCACGAAGTGTCCGGCGACCAGGTCGCGGCCCGGGCGGCGGCCGTAGCCGGGGAACTCGGCGTCGCGCTCCAGCACGCCATCGGCGCGGAACGCCTCGGTGGCCGCGTCGGTCGCCGCCCGGTACGCGGTGGGCATGTCGTCGTCGGCCGGCGCCTCCACGGCCGCGTGGCGGATGGCCGCGGTGAACGACAGCGTGAGCTCGACCTGGTGGCGCAGCAGTTCGTAGACCGTCCAGCCGGCGCACGGCGTGGCCAGGTCCAGGTGGTCCTCGTCGAGGCCGGCCATCAGCTTCAGGTTGAGGTCGAGTGCCGACCGGTTCAGGTCCAGGAGATCCATTGGTGCCCACCCCTCAAGTTGTACGAACGATCGTACAGTTAGTTTGGCGGTGGTCAAGGGGGATAGCGTGGAGGTCGTGAAGGTCGACGGACGGGTGGAGCGCGGCGAGCAGACGCGGCGGCAGATCCTGCGGCGGGCGGCGGAGATCGCGTCGGTCGAAGGGCTGGAGGGCCTGTCGATCGGGCGGTTGGCGACCGAGCTGGAGGTCAGCAAGAGCGGGGTGTTCGCGCACTTCGGGTCGAAGGAGGAGTTGCAGCTGTCGACCGTGCGCGCGGCGGCGGCGATCTTCGCGCGGCAGGTGGTGGAGCCGGCCCTGACCGTGCCGCCGGGTTTGGACCGGTTGGAGCGGCTGCTGGACGGGTGGCTGAGGTACTCGGAGGACCGCACGTTCCCCGGCGGGTGCTTCTTCTACGCCGTGCAGGCCGAGTTCGACGCCCGGCCGGGACGGGTCCGCGACGCGATCGCCGGGTACGGGCGCGAGTGGAACTCCTACGTGCGGCAGACGATCGGCGAGGTCGGCGGGATCGCCGACCCCGACCAGCTGACGTTCGAGCTGATCGCGTTCCTGGAGATGGCCAACGCCCAGTCCGTGCTGCACGACGACCCGGACGCGTACGAACGGGCCCGCGTCGCGGTGCGCAACCGCTTGGCTCAGGCGGGTGCGGCGGCTTCGGGTGCGGCGTCCGGCACGGCGGCTTCGGGCACGGCGACATCCGGCACGGCGGCGTCCACGGCCCGGCGCTGAGCGGCCTTGACCGCCATCCCGATCGGCACGCTGATCAGCGTCGCCACCCCGAACGAGATCAGCGTGGCCACCACCGGGTCGGTGAAGACCTGGCCGCCGAAGTAGCCGAGCGTGGCCGTGTAGGCGCTCCACAGCGTGGCGCCGACGAGCGCGATCGGCGTGAACCGCCGCAGGGGCCACCGCAGCGCCCCGGCCAGGATGGCGCCCGCGAGCCCACCGCCGGGCACGAACCGCACCCCGACCAGGATCGACTCACCGCGCGTGGCCAGCTTGGCCGCGGTCCACGTGATCACCGCCCGCGGCCCGGGCCGCCGCCCGACCCGCGCGAGCGCCCGCATCCCCGCACCGCGCCCGATGCCGAAGTTGATCAGATCGGACAACGCGCAGCCGGCGGCCGCCACCGCGATCACCGCGGTCAACGACAGCTCACCGGACGCCGCCAGCACGCCGTACCCGATCAACACGGCCTCGGTCGGCGCCAGCGGCACGACGGCGACGACGAACAGCACCACGAACGCGGTCATGACCGGGGAACGCCGCCGGGTTCCCGATCATCTCCGACCTGTCGACGTCTTCAGCAACCCGTCAGCTCGACATCACGAATCCGCAGGTAGGACCTCGACGATGTGATGTGCGGCACGGGTCTCGCTAAGGCCCCCCGATCGCGCGCAGGCAGCGGTCGGCGTGGGCGCGCAGTGCGTCGACCAGGGCGGGCGGGCCGTCGGTCAGGGTGAAGGCGACGTCCACCGACGTGATCATCCACACCAGGTCGACCGCGGTCTCCGCGCCGACGTGCAGCAGGCAGGTTCGTTCGTCCACGGGCTCGACCACGCCCATGCCGGGCCAGATCCGCTCGGTCACGGTGTCCGCCGGCTCGTGCAGCAGCACGGTCGCCCGCACCGGCCAGGCGCGCGATGACAGCCGGTGCTCCAGGTAGGCCGCCACGTCGCCGTCGGGCGGTTCGCGGGGTGTGAAGCGCGGGCCGTTCGGCGTCCGCAGCGCCAGCCGGTCGACGCGGAAGCTGCGCCAGTCGTCGCGGTCGGTGTCCCAGGCGACCAGGTACCAGTGCCGGGTGAAGCTGACCAGGCCGTGCGGCTGCACGGACCGGGTCGTCGCGCCGCCGCGCGGGCTGCGGTAGTCGAACCGCAGCGACTCGTGCCGGCGGCAAGCGTCCGCGATGGCCACGAGCACGTCCGGCTCCACGCGCGGCCCGCCCGCGCCGACGCGGACGGTCGCCGAGTGCAGCGCGCCGACCCGGTGCCGCAGCCGCGCGGGCAGCACCTGCTCCAGCTTGGCCAGCGCCCGCGACGACGTCTCCTCGATCCCCGCCACCGACCCGCCCGCGGCCGTGCGCAGCCCGACCGCCACGGCCACCGCCTCGTCGTCTTCGAGCAGCAACGGCGGCAGCGAGGCGCCCGCGCCGAGCCGGTAGCCGGCGGTGCCGCGGGTGGCGTGCACCGGGTAGCCCAGCCCGCGCAGGCGTTCGACGTCACGGCGGACCGTGCGCGTGGTGACGTCCAACCGTTCGGCCAGCTCGGCGCCGGACCAGTCGCGCCGGGTCTGCAACAGCGACAGCAGCCGGAGCAGCCGCGCGGACGTGTCCACCATGCCGTGGAGCCTGCCCGATCGTTAGGACCGGAACCGTCCCAAGGCCCTCCTACGGTCGCCGCCATGACAGAGATCCGCCCGTTCCGCATCGACGTGCCGCAAGACCGGCTGGACGACCTCAGGGCACGCTTGGCCGCCACCCGCTGGCCGGCCGAGCTGCCCGGCGTCGGCTGGAGCCGGGGCGTGCCGGTGGACTACCTGAAGGACCTCGCCGAGCACTGGCGCACGACCTACGACTGGCGCGCGCACGAGGCGGCGATCAACGAGCACCCCCAGTTCCTGGCCACCGTCGACGGGCAGAACGTCCACTTCCTGCACGTCCGCTCACCCGAGCCGGACGCCCTGCCGCTCGTGCTGCTGCACGGCTGGCCCGGCGGCGTCACCGACTTCCTCGACGTCATCGGCCCGCTGTCCGACCCGCGCGCCCACGGCGGCGACCCGTCCCACGCGTTCCACCTGGTCATCCCGTCGCTGCCCGGCTTCGGCTTCTCCACCCCGCTGGCCGGACCGGGCATGGGCGCCGCCCGGATGGCCGGCGTCCTGGTCGACCTGATGGCCGCCCTCGGGTACGAGCGGTACGGCGTGCAGGGCTACGACACCGGCGCGTGGGTCGCCCCGGAGATGGGCAGGCAGGCGCCCGACCGGGTGATCGGCATCCACCTCAACGCCCTGCTGACGTTCCCGGTCGGCGCGGAGGGGGAGCTGGACGGCCTCACCGAGGTCGAGCAGCGCCGGTGGGCGGCCATGCAGGACTTCAACGACGGCTACCTCCAGTGCAACGCCAAGCGGCCGCAGACCGTGGCCTACGGGTTGCACGACTCGCCGGTGGGCCAGCTCGCGTGGATCGTGGAGAAGTTCAAGGAGCTGACCGACCCGGAGGACGGCCTGCCCGAGGACAGCGTCGACCGCGACCGCATCCTCACCGACGTGTCGCTGTACTGGCTGACGGGCACGGCGGCGTCGGCGGCGCAGGTGTACTTCGAGGAGATCTCCGCGAAGGCGTGGGACGACGGCGGCGACTGGGCGGCGGAGCCCGCGAAGGTCCCCACCGGTGTGCTGGTGTCGGTCCACGACGTGACGATCCGCCGCTGGGCCGAGCGCGACCACGACGTGGTCCGCTGGACCGAGCTCGACCGGGGCGGCCACTTCCTCGCGCTCGAACAGCCGGACCTGCTGGTCGCGGACGTGCGCGAGTTCTTCGCCGTCCTGCGTTGAGACGAGGTCGCCTCGCCGGCCGGGAGACCGGCGAGGCGACCCCCTCGACGACTACCGGTTGGCGCGGTTGATCGCGGACACCAGGGCGCGCAGCGACGCGGCGACCGTGGAGCTGTCGATGCCGACGCCCCACAGCACCCGGTCGGACACGGCGCACTCCAGGTAGGCCGCCGCACGGGCGTCGTCACCCGAGGACATCGCGTGCTCGAAGTAGTCCAGCACCCGCACGTCGTACCCGATGGTGGCCAGCGCGTCCACGAACGCGGCGATCGGGCCGTTGCCGCCGCCGGTGATCTCCTGCGTCTCGCCGTCCACCACCACGACGGCCTTGATCGTCTCGTGGCCGCTGCCGTCGCCGGACACCTTCTGCCGCACCAGCCTCAGCGGCGCGGTGGCGTCCAGGTACTCGTCGGAGAACGCGTCCCACATGTCCTTGGGGCCGATCTCGCCACCGCGGGTGTCGGTGACCTCCTGGATGACCCGGGAGAACTCGACCTGCAACCGGCGCGGCAGGTCCAGGTGGTGCTCGGTCTTCATCAGGTACGCCACGCCGCCCTTGCCGGACTGCGAGTTCACCCGGATCACGGCCTCGTAGTTGCGGCCGACGTCCTTCGGGTCGATCGGCAGGTACGGGACCTCCCACGGGAACTCGTCCACGTGCTGCCCGGCGGCCTTGGCGGCGTCCTCCAGGGCCTCGAAGCCCTTCTTGATCGCGTCCTGGTGCGAGCCGGAGAACGCGGTGAACACCAGGTCGCCGCCGTACGGGTGCCGTTCGGGCACGGGCAGCTGGTTGCAGTACTCGACCGTGCGGCGGACCTCGTCGATGTCGGAGAAGTCGATCTGCGGGTCGACGCCCTGGCTGAACATGTTCATGCCCAGCGTCACCAGGCACACGTTGCCGGTGCGCTCGCCGTTGCCGAACAGGCAGCCCTCGATCCGGTCGGCGCCCGCCAGGTAGCCCAGCTCGGCGGCCGCCACGCCGGTGCCGCGGTCGTTGTGCGGGTGCAGCGACAGGATGATCGACTCACGGCGCGCCAGGTTGCGCGACATCCACTCGATCGAGTCGGCGTACACGTTCGGCGTGGCCATCTCCACCGTGGCGGGCAGGTTGATGATCAGCGGCTTCTCCGGCGTCGGCCGGATGACCGCCGACACCGCGTCGCAGACCTCCAGCGCGTACGACAGCTCGGTGCCGGTGTAGGACTCGGGCGAGTACTCGTAGCGGAACTCGGTCTCCGGGTAGTCCTGCTCCTGCTCCAGCGCGAACGCGGCGGCGTCGGTGGCGATCTTCTTGATGCCCTCGCGGTCGGACTTGAACACGACCCGGCGTTGCAGGATGGACGTCGAGTTGTAGAAGTGCACGATCGCCTTGGCCGCGCCGCGCAGCGACTCGAACGTGCGGCTGATCAGCTCGGGCCGGCACTGGGTCAGCACCTGGATGGTGACGTCGGGCGGGATCGCGCCGTCCTCGATGATCTCGCGGACGAAGTCGAAGTCGGTCTGCGACGCGGCCGGGAAGCCGACCTCGATCTCCTTGTAGCCCATCCGGACGAGCAGGTCGAACATCTTGCGCTTGCGCGCGGGCGACATGGGGTCGATCAGGGCCTGGTTGCCGTCACGCAGGTCGACGGCGCACCACAGCGGCGCCTTGGTGATCCGCTTGGTCGGCCAGGTCCGGTCCGGTACGTCGACCGCTTCCACCTGGTCGTGGAACGGTCGGTAGCGGTGCACCGGCATCGACGTGCCGCGCTGCGGGTTCCACGCGGGCTGGTCGGGCACGGGGCGGGCCGGGGGCCGGATGCGGCTGGTGCCGGAGGTGTAGGCATCGTGACTGGTGTTCATGTTCGCGGTGCTCCTGCTGCTGCCGGTGGGATGACGACCGGCGGCAACGCTCGTTCCCGCGACGGGGGGCCGGTCTGATCAGACCCCGTCACGGCGGCGAAGCAGGAGGGCACGTGCCATGCGGCACAGGTTAACCACATTCCGCGCCGGCGTGGAACCGAGCGCCCAGATGGTGGAACTTCACCCCGTCGAGTTTCACTCGATCGTGGGGCGGGCACCTTCTTGACATGTCCAGATGGCGAACCTCAACGCGCAGCGGCAGCTTCACCGCTGCTCGAGTGATCAGCGGTGTTGGCGCCGTGTTCGCGCTCATCGAGGTCCTCTACATCCTGATGATCCTCTTCGGGGCGAACCCTGCCAACGCGTTCTTCCGGTTCATCCAGCAGCTCGCCGAGCCGCTGGCGTTGTTCTTCCCCGGCCTGTTCCAGTTGGGCAACGCGAACCTCGACCTGATCATCAACTACGGCCTGGCGGCGGTCTTCTGGGTCGTCGTGACCAGCCTGCTGGCCCGTCTCGTCGCCCGCTAGGGCGTGCCACACTCCCGTCATGGCTGAACACCGGACCGCGGACCGCTCGGTGCGCACGAAGGTCGTCTCGGTCGTGGCGGGAGTGCTCGGCTGGGCGGGGCTGCTGTGCGCGGTGGTCCTGGTCGCCCACGTGCTGCTGACGGTGGGCGGCGCGAACCCCGGCAACTCGATCACGACCACGGTCGCGACCTGGGCCGATCGGCTCGCGCTCGGGTTCCGCGACCTCTTCACGCCCGAGGACGCCAAGCTGCGCGTGCTGGTCAACCACGGCTTGGCGGCGCTGTTCTGGCTGGTCGCGCGCTCACTCGTGGTCAGGCTCGTCCGCCGCCTCGCCTGAGCCGGGGAAGGCGGGCCGGCCCCACCGACCCGTGAACGCGGTCTCGGACAGCGGCTTGCGCACCCGCGGCCGCCGTTCCCGGGCACGCAGGTCCTCGGGCAGGTCCGCGTCGTCGCCGAGCAGGCCGACCGCGACCACCACGACCGGCCGCACGTGGTCGGGCAGCCCGAACGCCTCCCGCACCGCGTCCGGCGAGAACCCGCCGATCTGGTGCGTGACCAGGCCCGACTCCACCGCCTGCAACACCAGGTTCTGCACCGCCAGGCCCAGCGCGAACTCGGTGTTCGGCACCGGACCGCGCTCGTCGGACTCGGCCACCGCGCCGACGAGCAGCACCGACGCCCGCCCGGCCCACGTCCGGTTACCGGGCCGCAGCGCAGCGAAGATTCGCTCGAACGTGTCGTCGCCGCGGTACCCGACGAGGAAGCGGGCGGGTTGCGTGTTGCCGTGCGAGGCCGCCCAGCGGGCCGCTTCCAGCAGCACGCGCACGGTGTCCGGCGACACCTCGGCCGTGCCGTCGAACGCCCGCGGGCTCCAGCGCCGTGCGATCAGGTCGTTGAGTTCCATCAGATCGCATACTGCCAAGCCGTGATGGCGTACGCGCCGAACCACGCGCTGAACACCGAAACACCCACCAGCACCGCCACCACCGTGCTCGTCCGCCGCCGCGCCAGCGCCACCGCGACCGGTACCAGCAGCGTGAACGCGGGCAGCAGCAGCCGCGCCTTCGAGTTCATCAGGCCGTTCGACCCCAGGTCCATGGCGAGCACGCCGACGCCGTAGACGACCAGCGGCCACGCCAACCGGCGCCGGAAGCTCAGCACCACCAGCGCCAGCGCCACCACCAGCAGCCACACCGTGGTCAGCTCCAGCACCGACCTCGGGTCACCCAGGATGAGCAGCGCGAACTTCCCGGTGGCCGCGCCGCCGTCGAACCGGGAGTCCCACCCGATCCGCTGCACGGCGAACCAGCCGTCCCACCGCCCGGTGCGCAGCGCCACGTACCCGAGGTAGCCGAGCAGCCCGAGCGGCGCGACCAGCCCGCCGACCCACGCCCGCCAGTCGTCCCGGCGGTGCCACACCGCCACGGCCGCCGCCGCGCACACCGCCAGGACCAGCGCCGCCGCCGTCGGCCGCACCAGCCCCGCCGCCGCGCAGCACACGCCCGCCAACACCCAGCGCCGCTCCACCACGCCCACGAGCGACCACACGGCCAGCGCGCAGAACGTCGCCTCGGAGTAGGTCATGGACAGCGCCACCGCCATCGGCGACGCCGCGAACAGCACCACCAGCACCAGCCCGGCCCGCCGCGACCCGTCGAACACCCGCGTGCCCAGCCGCGCCAGGCCGTAGGCGCAGCACACGCCGCTGACCAGGCTCACCGCGAACGCCGCGCCGACCGTCGGCACGCCGGGCAGCCCGTCGACCCACCGCACCAGCGTCGGGTAGCCGGGGAAGAACGCCAGCGGCGTCTCCGCGGTCCGCCGCCCGAACGCGTCCACCAGCCACTCCGGCACGTCGCCGTAGCCGCCCTCGGCGATGCCCAGGAACCACTGCCCGTCCCACGACGTGAGCGCCCTGGTGACGTCCTTGTCCCACCGCGCCGCCATCAGTTGCAGCACGAGCAGCCCGAGTTCGCGCACGGCCAGGTAGAGCACGGCGGGCGCCAGCAGGACGGTGACCCGGTGTCTGGCCACGCCCGCCAGCCGTCCACGCGCGCGGGGCGCGTCGTCGGGGTCCACGCGAACGGCCTCCAGGGTCGACACGGGGTCGAGGGTAGTGGGCGTCACGGCGACCGCTGTCCACTCCTCGGGCCAGGTAGTCTCCCCGGTGAGCTGGGCTTGAAGCACCTGGGAGGAGTGGGTCTGTGGCGCTCGTCGTCCAGAAGTACGGCGGTTCCTCGGTCGGGAGCGCCGAGCGGATCAAACGGGTGGCCGAGCGCATCGTCGCGACCCGCAAAGCGGGCAACGAGGTCGTCGTCGCCGTGTCCGCGATGGGCGACACGACCGACGAGCTGCTCGACCTCGCCCGCCAGGTGTCCCCGGTGCCGCCCGCCCGCGAGATGGACATGCTGCTCACGTCCGGTGAGCGCATCTCCATGTCGTTGCTGGCGATGGCGATCAGCTCGCTGGGCGCCGAGGCGCGCTCCTACACCGGCTCGCAGGCCGGCGTGATCACCACGTCCGTGCACGGCAAGGCGCGCATCATCGACGTGACGCCCAGCCGCATCCAGGACGCGCTGTCCGAGGGCGCCATCGCGATCGTCGCGGGTTTCCAGGGCGTCAGCCAGGACAGCAAGGAGATCACCACGCTCGGCCGCGGCGGCACCGACACCACCGCGGTGGCGTTGGCGGCGGCGCTGAAGGCCGACGTCTGCGAGATCTACACCGACGTGGACGGCGTGTTCACCGCCGACCCGCGCATCGTGCCGAACGCCAAGCGGCTGGAGACCATCACCTACGAGGAGATGCTCGAGATGGCGGCGAGCGGGGCCAAGGTGCTCATGCTGCGCTGCGTCGAGTACGCCCGCCGCTACGGCGTCCCGGTGCACGTCCGATCTTCGTTCAGCAACAAGCCCGGGACCATCGTGTCCGGGTCAGTGGAGGACCTTCCCGTGGAACAGGCGATGATCACCGGCGTCGCGCACGACCGGTCCGAGGCCAAGGTGACCGTGACCGCGGTGCCCGACCTGCCCGGCATGGCGGCGCGGATCTTCCGCGTCGTGGCCGAGGCGGAGCTCGACATCGACATGGTCGTGCAGAACGTCTCGCAGGCCGTGTCCGGCCGCACCGACGTGACGTTCACCCTGCCGAAGGACGACGGGCCGCGCGCGGTCGCCGCGTTGGAGAAGGCGCGCGAGGAGATCGGCTTCGACCAGGTGCTCTACGACGACCACGTGGGCAAGGTGTCGCTGGTCGGCGCCGGCATGCGCTCGCACCCCGGCGTGACCGCGCAGTTCTGCGAGGCGCTGGCCGCGGCGGGCGTCAACATCGAGATCATCTCCACCTCGGAGATCCGGATCTCGGTCATCTGCCGCGACACGCAGCTCGACGACGCCGTGCGCGCGCTGCACGACGCGTTCGAGCTCGGCGGCGACGAAGAAGCCGTGGTGTACGCGGGGAGTGGACGATGAGCGAGGCTTCAGGTGTGATCGTCCCGCAGGGGCCGGTGCTGGCCCTGGTGGGCGCGACGGGCGCGGTGGGCACCGTCATGATCGACATCATCAACGGCCGGGAGTCCGTGCCGTGGGGTGAGATCCGGCTGATCGCGTCCGCGCGCTCGGCGGGCAAGAAGATCACCGTGCGCGGTGAGGAGCTGACCGTGGTCGCGCTGTCGCCCGAGGCGTTCGACGGCGTCCACATCGCCATGTTCGACGTGCCGGACGAGGTCTCGGCCGAGTGGGCGCCGATCGCCGCGGCCAAGGGCGCGGTCGCGGTGGACAACTCGGGCGCGTTCCGGATGGACCCCGAGGTGCCGCTGGTGGTGCCCGAGGTGAACGCGGACCGGATCGGCGAGCGTCCCAAGGGGATCATCGCGAACCCGAACTGCACGACGTTGTCCATGATGGCCGCGCTGGGCGCCCTGCACCGGGAGTTCGAGCTGCGCGAGCTGGTCGTGGCGTCCTACCAGGCGGCGTCGGGCGGCGGGCAGGCGGCGATCGACCGGCTGTACGCGGAGACCTCGGCGTTGGCGGGCAAGGAGGTCGGCGTGCGCGCGGGCGACGTGCGGGAGACGCTGGAGGCCGCCGGGCTGCCGGTGTCCGACTCGCCGTTCCCCGCCCCGCTGGCGTTGAACGTGGTGCCGTGGGCGGGGTCCTTGAAGGACGACGGGTGGACCAGCGAGGAGCTGAAGGTCCGCAACGAGTCCCGCAAGATCCTGGGCATCCCGGAGCTGAAGGTGTCCGCGACCTGCGTGCGCGTGCCCGTGGTGACCACGCACTCGCTGGCGGTGCACGCCACGTTCGCCCGCGAGGTCACCGTCGAGCAGGCGCACAAGATCTTCGACGCGCAGCCGTCGATCGTGCTGGTGGACGACCCGGCGGCGAAGCGGTTCCCGACGCCCGCGGACGTCGTGGGCGGCGACCCGACCTACGTCGGCCGGGTGCGCCAGGCGCTGGACTTCCCGAACACGCTGGACTTCTTCGTGTGCGGCGACAACCTGCGCAAGGGTGCGGCGCTGAACACCTACGAGATCGCCGAGGAGCTGGCGGGCCGGCTGTAGATTTCACCCCATGGTGGACGTAGTGCTCGCGATCGACCTCGGTACGACGTCGACCAAGGTCATCGCGGTGGACCGGAACGCGGGCGTGGTGGCATCGGCGGAGCACGGCTACCCGATGCGCACCACGCCCTCCGGTGAGGCGACCCACGACCCCGTCGAGGTGTGGGACGCGGCGCTGCGGGCGTTGCGCGAGGTCGCGGCGCAGGGGCACGTGGTGCGGGCGCTGTCGTTGACCGGCGCGATGCACACCCTGGTGGGGTTGGACCCCTCGGGCACGCCCGTCACGCCGTCGTTGTCGTGGGCGGACAACCGCGCGGTGGAGCAGACGGCGCGGTTGCGCGGCACGGCCGAGGGCATCGCGCTGCACCGCGCCACCGGCACCCCGATCCACACCATGTCGCCGCTGGTGAAGCTGGCGTGGTTCAAGGAGCAGTCGTTCACGGCGGCGCGCTGGTGCGGCCTGAAGGACTTCGTGGCGCTCCAGCTGACCGGTGTGCCGGCGACCGAGCACTCCACGGCGTCCGCGACCGGCTTGATGGACCTCGAATCGCTGGACTGGCACCCCGACGCGCTGGACTTCGCCGGTGTCCGCGCCGACCAGCTGCCGCGGCTGTGCGCGCCGGTCGACTCGTTCCCGCTGACGCTGGACGTCCCCGGCCTGCCCGCCGGCACCCCGGTCGTGCTCGGCGGCGGTGACGGGCCGATGGCGAACCTCGGCGTCGGCGCCGTCCTGCCCGGTGTGGCGGCCGTGTCGCTCGGCACCAGCGGCGCGCTGCGCGTGGTCCGCGACCGACCCGCCGTGGACGAGCGGGGCCGGGTGTTCTGCTACGCCATCGCCGAAGGGCTGTGGGTGCTCGGCGGGGCCGTCAGCAACGGCGGCGTGGTCGCGCAGTGGGCGGCCGAGGCGTTCGGCGCCGACCTCGTGACCCTGCTGGACGAAGCCGCCGAGGTGCCCGTGGGCGCGGCCGGCGTCACCGCGTTGCCGTACCTGCTCGGCGAGCGCGCTCCGTGGTGGGACGCGGACGCGACGTCGGCGGTGATCGGCCTGCGGCGCGAGCACGGGCGCGCGGAGATCACCCGCGCGCTGGTCGAGGGCGTGTCGCAGCAGTTGGCGCTGGTGCTGGACGCGGTGCGGTCGGTGGCCGACGTGCACGCGGTCCGCGTGACCGGCGGCGCGTTCCGCAGCGACCTGTGGGCGACCGTGCTGGCGTCCGCGCTGGGCCTGCCGCTGGAACTGGCCGACGACAGCGAGGGCTCCGGCGTCGGCGCGGCCCTGGTCGCCTGGCGGGCCCTGGGCGAGATCGGGTCGCTGACCGTCGCCGCCGACCTGATCAAACCCGTGAAGACGATCCCGCCCGACCCCGACGCGGTCCGCCACTACGCCCGCGCCCGCCCCGGCATCGACCGCCTCTACCAGGCGCTACGCGACCTGGTGTGAAGCGCGGACGCGGCCGTCGAGCACCACCGTGCCCGCCGCGACCACGACCGCGCCGACGCCCGCCACCGCGAAGCCCCACCCAGGCGACGAGTGGTCGATCACGAAACCGGTGACCGGCGCGCCCACCGCGACGCCCAGCGTGAACGCCGAGCTCTGCAAGCCCATCGCCACGCCGCGCGCGGACACCGGCGCGTACTTCGTGATCAGCTCGCCGGTCGCGGTGATCGTGGGCGCGCACAGGAAGTTCGTCGGCACCAGCGCCAGCGCCAGCCACCACGGCGACCAGCCGAACAGGCCGATCGGCACGGCCAGCAACCCCATGCCGCCCATCAGCGCCCACAGCGGCGGCACGCGCGTCAGCCCGCCGTAGAGGAAACCGCCGGCCAGCGACGCCACGCACATCACCACGATCATCGCGCCGGTCCACCCGGTCAGCCCCAGCCCGCGCATCGACGCCACCACCGACACCTCGACGCCCGACAGCACGAACGTCGCGCCGCCCGCGCTGATCAGCACGCCCAGCAGCCTGCCGTCCAGCCACTCCCGCCTGGGCACCCGCGCGCCGCCGGCCTCGCCCTCGTGCCGCACCGGCGGGTTCACCGCGTACAGGATCGCGCCGATCAGGACCATGGCCGCGCCGATCGCCCACATCGCCGTCCGGCTCGATGCCTGCGTGGTGAGCGCCACGCCCAGCGCGGGCCCGGCCATGAACGAGACCTCCACGGCCATCGAGTCCATCGCCAGCGCCGTGCGCCTGCGGTCGTCCGGCACGAGCGCGGTCAGGATCTGGCGGCCGAGCGACATGACGGGCATCACGGTGATGCCGGTGGCGAAGCACGTGACGAGCAGCACCTCGTAGGACAGCAGCGGGGCGACGAACCAGAAGACGCCCTCGGTGACCACCGACAGGGCCAGCATGGCGCGCAGCCCGCGCCGGTCGACCAGGTGGCCCATCAGCGGCGAGCCCACCGCGATGCCGACCGTGCTGACCGCCCCGACCAGGCCCGCGGCGCCGTAACCCCGGTCCAGGGCGAGCAGGACGTGCATGGTGATCGTCATGCCCGCGGCCGTCGGGGGCACGCGCGCCAGCAGCATCAACAGCATGAAGCCGGGCACGCGCGGCGTTCGGAGGACGGCCAGGTAGTGAGAGACGTTCACGTGCCCATCTTCACGTGCGTCGGCAACAGGTTTAACCTGTCGTTTTCTTGACTGGTTCCAGAAAGCGTGGTGGAGTGGTAGAGCCATGACCCCAGAACCCCGTCAGCTGCTCAAGGACGCCGGACTGCGCATCACTGCACCCCGGCTCGCGGTCCTCGACTGGCTCGCCGCACACCCGCACGCCACGGCCGACGCGGTCGCCGAGGGCGTGCGGGCCAGGTTGGGCACCGTGTCGACACAGGCCGTCTACGACGTGCTGAAGGCGTGCGCGCGGACCGGGTTGTTGCGCCGGATCGAACCCGCCGGGCACCCGGCGCGGTACGAGACGCGGACCGGCGACAACCACCACCACCTCGTGTGCCGGGTCTGCGGCCGGACCGAGGACGTCGACTGCGTCCACGGCGCCGCGCCCTGCCTGGAACCCTCCGACACGGTCGGCTTCGCCGTGGACGAGGCGGAGGTCCTGTTCTGGGGTCTGTGCCCGGACTGCCTCCGGGCCCGGGCACTGACTGCCGCCCCCCACCAGAAGGAGCTACCAGCGTGACCGAAGCGCGTCACACCACCAACAACGCGGGCATCCCGGTCGCGAGCGACGACCACTCGCTGACCCTCGGCGCCAACGGCCCGATCCTGCTCCAGGACCACTACCTGATCGAGAAGAACGCCCAGTTCAACCGGGAGCGGGTGCCCGAGCGGGTCGTGCACGCCAAGGGTGGCGGTGCGTTCGGTCACTTCGAGACCACCGAGGACGTCAGCCGCTTCACCAAGGCGGCGCTGTTCCAGCCCGGCGTGAAGACCGAGACGCTGCTGCGGTTCTCCACCGTCGCCGGTGAGCTCGGCTCCCCCGACACGTGGCGCGACCCCCGCGGTTTCGCGCTGAAGTTCTACACCACGCAGGGCAACTACGACCTCGTCGGCAACAACACCCCGGTGTTCTTCCTGCGCGACCCGATCAAGTTCCCCGACTTCATCCGCTCGCAGAAGCGCCGCGCCGACACCGGCCGCCGCGACCACGACATGCAGTGGGACTTCTGGACCCTCCAGCCGCAGACGTCGCACCAGGTGACGTGGCTGATGGGCGACCGGGGCATCCCGAAGACCTGGCGGCACCAGAACGGCTACGGCTCGCACACCTACCTGTGGGAGAACGCCGCCGGCGAGAGGTTCTGGGTCAAGTACCACTTCAAGACCGACCAGGGCATCGAGAACCTGACCTCGGAGCAGGCCGCGAGGATCGCCGGCGAGGACGCCGACGCGCACCGCGCCGACCTGTGGCACGCCATCGAGCGCGGCGAGTTCCCGTCGTGGACGCTGCACGTCCAGGTCATGCCGTACGCGGACGCCGCGACGTACCGCTTCAACCCGTTCGACCTGACCAAGGTGTGGCCGCACGGCGACTACCCGTTGATCAAGGTCGGCAAGCTGGTCCTCGACCGCAACCCGGCGGACTACTTCGCCGAGATCGAGCAGGCCGCGTTCGAGCCGACGAACCTGGTGCCCGGCATCGGCACGTCGCCGGACAAGATGCTGATCGGCCGGATCTTCTCCTACCCGGACGCCCACCGGTACCGGATCGGCGCGAACTACAACGAGCTGCCGGTGAACCGGCCGAAGTCGCCGGTGAACTCGTACTCCAAGGACGGCGCGATGCGGTTCGGCAACGCCGTCGACCCGGTGTACGCGCCCAACTCCTACGGCGGCCCGCACGCTTCCGCCGAGGCGTCCGGCGAGGTGGCGTCGGCGTACGGCGTCGAGGACGCGGTCACCCGTTCGGCGTACAAGCTGCACGCGGAGGACGACGACTTCGGCCAGGCCGGCACCCTGATCCGCGAGGTCATGGACGAGGGCCAGCGGGAGCGCCTCGTGCAGACCGTCATCGCGCACGCCTCGAACGGCGTGTCCGAGCCCGTGCTGGAGCGCGTGTTCGAGTACTGGCGCAACATCGACAAGCAGACCGGCGACAAGATCGCCGCCGCCTTCGGCAAGTGATCGTCCCCAAGACTGTGCACCCCTGATAGTGCACACCCCGACAGGGCCGCCCGACTGAACCCGGGCGGCCCTGTCCCTTTCCCACCCGCACAACCGGAGCGGGCAGCTCCACACGCGCCGCTCCACCCGTACCGCTCCGCATGTACCGCCGCCCGCACGCGTTACCCGAACCCCGCGCGCACACGACAAGCCGAACCGGACGCACCGGCCGTGCGGGGTGGGCGCGTGCGGGGTGGGCGGGGGCTACCGGCGCGGCGTCAGTTCCACCACCTCCGGGTGCGTCCCCGACAGGCTCACCGACCGCCGCCGGACGACGTCCAGGCCCTCCCGTGCCGCGGCGGCGATGTGCTCGTCGGCGTCGGGCAGGAGCAGCAGCGCGCGGCCGTCGGGGCGGAGCACGCGGCGGAGTTCGTGCCAGAGCCGGCTCGGGTCGCGGGCCAGGGTGCCGGTCGGTGGGACTTGGCGGGACCACGGTGGGTTGGTGACGACCAGGTCGATCGTGTCGTCGGCCAAGGGTAGGTGGGCGGCGTCCGCGGTGGCCCAGGTGATCGGAAGGGGGTCGGTGGTGGGATAGCGGATGGCATCGGGGTGGTGGGCGGTCGGGGGTGGTTTCGGCGCTCCGCTGGTTTTCAACCGAGGTGTGGTAACAGTGTTTCCGTACATTTTCCGGCGATGTTCACCCAATCGTGTGGCGGTAGGAATGGCTCGGGCCATGGCGGCGCGATCGGCGTTGATCAGGGCCGACGCTAGTGCCGCGCGGTCACGGTCGCCGGCCACGATGTGCAGGTTGTGGATAACCGGCGCAACGGGCCAGGCCACCAGCGCCGCCTCGATCGGAATCGTCCCCGTCCCGCAGAACGGGTCCAGCACCGTCGAACCCGGACGCACCCCGGCCAGCATCGCCGCGGCCAGCGGCGGGTGCAGGCTGCCCGGCCGCGACGCCACCCGGTAGCCCCGGCGGTGCAGGGGCCGGTCCGCGACGCGCAGCGCCAGCAACGCCCGGTCGTCAACGATGGTCACCCGCCACGACGAACCACCCGCCGCCGGCACGCGGCCCGCCCGCCGGCTCCGGTACACACCCCCCGACACCGAGGCCAGCGGCACGCCCACCGCGTCCTCCACGTCGTAACGGCTGTAGTTGCGGCGACCCAGGAACGACGCCGAAACGTCCACCCCCGCCCCCACGACCCCACCGCCGCAGCGTTCCCGAACACCCAGCAGCGAAGACACCGGAACGTCCCCGGCCGCCTCGGCCAACCGACGGAGACCGGCCTTCGCACGGCCAACCCCGGCGACCTCGGCGGCCACCAGGAACACGTCGTCGGCGGTGCGGAGGGCGAGCACGCCCGGACCCGGGTCGGCGCACCGGAAACACACCTCGCGGTGGCCGATCCGCTCGACCCGACCCAGTCCCCGGCGACGGACCTCCGCCGCCACCACGCCCTCGACACCCCGCACCGTCCGCGCCACCAGGCGCACGGCCGTCACGTCGTGACGACGGCGCCAGGACGCGGCAGAACCCCGGCGCGCACGGGCGCCGGTCCACGAGAGATCACTTGATCCGCTCCCACGTCGCGACCCGGAGCGGCGTGATCACCGCCCCGCATCGCCGGCGAGGGGAAAGTCCGCGCAACCCGCCGGCGGGCGCGTCAGACGAGGAAGAAGAACGTCTTCACGAACCCGATCCTAACGAGCCGCGCACCACCGGGTCGCCGCAATTCCGAGTCGACGCCCACGAACCGATCTCCCGGCCCTCCTGCCACGCAAACGGCGGAGCGGGGCCGGTCGCCCCACGCGACCGGCCCGTCGTCACGCGGTCTCGGGGATGTCCTGCCTGGTGTTGGCCAGCGCCAACCCGGTGCGCAGCGACCCCACCGCCTCCGCCACCGCCTCCCGGAACACGCCGCCCACGCCGAGGATGTTCGCGTACCCGTGGAACAGCCCCTCGTACCGCCGCAGCACCACCGGCACGCCCTGCCGCGCCAACTTCTCCGCGAACGCCTCACCCTCGTCCCGCAACGGGTCGAACCCGGCCGTCGCCAGGTACGTCGGCGGCAACCCGCTCAAGTCCTCCGCCAGCAGCACGGACAACCGCGGGTCGGTGTGCGTGTCGCGTGACGGCGCGTAGTGGTCGAGGAACCAGTCCATCTTCTGGTCGGTGAGGAAGAACCCGTTGCCGAACAGCTCCCGCGACCGCCGCCGCACCGACGCGTCCACCGCCGGGTAGAACAGCAGCAGGAACACCGGCTTCACCTCACCGGCGTGCAACGCGGTCACCGCCGCCAGGTTGCCGCCCGCGCTGTCACCGCCCAACGCGATCCGACGCGGGTCGATCCGCAGCTCCTCGGCGTGCGCCACCGCGTACTCGAACGCGGCCCGCGCGTCGTCCGTCGCGGCCGGGAACGGGTGCTCCGGCGCCAGCCGGTAGTCCGCCGACAGCACCCGCACCCCGCCCTCGACGGCCAGGAACCGGCACAGGTTGTCGTGGCTGTCCAGGTCGCCGCTGACCCACCCGCCACCGTGGTAGAAGACCAGCAACGGCGAGCCGGCGGCCAGCCCGGTCGGCTCGTAGAACCGCGCGCCGACGCCGTCCAGCGACAGCGAGCGCACCGCCACACCGCCGATGACCGGACCGCAGACCAGCGCGTTGCTGCGGCTGAGCGCCTTGCGGTTGGCGGTGGGTGTGGTCGTCTGCCAGTCCTCGCCGCTGAGTTGCTGCAACTTCAGCAGGAGCTGGGCTTCCGGGTGGAGCCGCTGTCCGTCCAACGTGATGGGAGGGCCGGCGATCAGCCTGCGCAGCGACGTGGGCAGGCCGAACACGAAGCGGAGGGCACCGGCCAGGACACCGGGAGGGAGCGACTCGGCGAGCTTCGACATGAGACGCACGTTACTAGTCGGTAGGGGTTCGGGCGAGCGTTGGACCTCCAGTTAGGTGCAGGTGGCAGGATCGACACATGACGGTCACCGTGGTGGGCATCGGCGGATCCCTCCGCCCCAACTCGCAGTCCGAGCGCGCGATGAGGATCGCCCTGGAGGGCGCGGTGGACGCCGGCGCGAAGGTCGTCGAGGTGTCCGGACCCGACCTGGTGCTGCCGTTCTACGACCCGGCCATCCCGGACCGCACCGACAACGCCCGGCGGCTCGTGGAGGCGCTGCGCGTCGCCGACGGCGTGGTGCTGGTCTCACCGGGCTACCACGGCACGGTGTCCGGCCTGGTCAAGAACGCCTTGGACTACATCGAGGACCTGCGCGGCGACGGGCGCCCCTACCTGGACGGCCGGGCGGTCGGCTGCGTGGCGACCGCCCAGGGCTGGCAGGCGTCGGTGACCACGCTCACCGCGTTGCGCTCGATCGTGCACGCGCTGCGCGGCTGGCCCACGCCGCTGGGCGCGGCGGTGAACTCGCGCGAGGTCGAGTTCGACCTCGAAGGCGGCTGCTCGGTGCCCTCGGTGGCCGACCAACTGCGCACGATCGGGCGACAGGTGGCCGAGTTCGCCGTGTCGAGGGCGGGCTGAGCGGGTAGGTGTTGGAGGGGCGTGAGCTGCCACACGACCGGGTGTGGTTCGGCTTCGGCCGGGTGTTGGGCTGATCGACGGGCCCACCACCAGCTCAAGGGAGAGCGTTCACCATGCAGGTGCTCTACACCGCGCAAGCCATCGCTGTCGGGGACGGACGCAACGGGGAGGTCCGCTCCTCCGACGGGGTGATCGACGAACAGCTCGCCACGCCCAAGGAGCTGGGCGGTCCCGGCGGGGACAAGACCAACCCCGAGCAGCTGTTCGCGGCCGGGTACGCGGCGTGCTTCCACAGCGCGCTGAAGGTCGCCGCCCGGCAGGCCAAGGTCCAGCTCGGTGAGACGACGGTGACCGCGAAGGTCGACCTCGGCCCGAACGGCAGCGGCGGCTTCCAGCTGGCCGTGGAGCTGGTGACGCACATCCCGGGCGTCGAGCAGGCCGTGGCCGACCGGCTGGCCGACGCGGCGCACCAGATCTGCCCCTACTCCAACGCAACGCGAGGCAACATCGAGGTGGCTCTCACGACCACCGTTTAGAGGAGGCGTCAGACCCATGAGCAAGTCTCAGAAGTCTCCGATCACCAGCTCGCTGTCCGACGCCGACCGGGCGTCGGTCGCGGGGGTGCTGCAGGCCACGCTGGTCGACCTGGTCGACCTGTCGCTGGTGGCCAAGCAGGCGCACTGGAACGTGGTCGGCAAGAACTTCCGCAGCGTCCACCTCCAGCTCGACGAGCTGGTGACGACGGCGCGGACGTACACCGACGAGGTCGCCGAACGGGCCGCCGCGCTGGGCATCTCGCCGGACGGCAAGGCCAAGACCGTGGCCGAGGGCTCGGGCGTGCCGGAGTTCCCCGGCGGGTGGTTGAAGGAGGAGCAGGTCGTCACCGCGGTCGTCACCGCGCTGGCCGAGCTGATCGGGCGGCTGCGCAGCCGGATCGACGAGACCGACAAGTCCGACCTCGTCACCCAGGACCTGCTGATCGAGATCACGAAGAACTTCGAGCAGGCCCACTGGATGTGGCAGGCCCAGCAGGCCTGACCAGCGGCTCGACGGGCCTGGCACGAGCGGCTCGGCGGGCCTGACCAGGCCTCGCGGGGGCCACCGGACCACCGGTGGCCCCCGAAATCGTCAGACCTCGTCGGTAACCTGAAAGCAGGGGACCCCCTGGCGGGGACGCCTGCGCAGCTCCGCCGTCGGCCGTGGCCCTAGGGCACGCGCCGCACGGCGGCCCTAGAGCACGCGTTGCACGAAAGCGACCTCCGCCGCCGTCTGCCGGATCGTCTCGGCGACCACCAGCGAACCGTGCCCGGCGTCGTACCGGTACACCTCGTAAGCCGCACCGCGCGCGGCCAGGCGGTCCAGGTAGTTGTCGATCTGGCGGATCGGGCAGCGCGGGTCGTTCTCACCCGCCAGCACCAGCACGGGCGCGCGCACCTCGTCCACGTAGGTCAGCGGCGAGCACTCGCGGTACCGGTCGGGCAGCTCCTCCGGTGACCCGCCGAACAACGCCCGGTCGAACGCCCGCAGCGGCTCCATCTCGTCCTCGTACGCGGCCAGGTAGTCCGCCACCGGCACGCCCGCGACACCGGCCGCCCACCGCTGCGGCTGCGTGCCCAGCGCCAGCAGCGACAGGTACCCGCCCCACGACGCGCCGTTGACCACGCACTTCGCCGGGTCGGCGAACCCCGACTCGACGGCCCAGTCGTGCACCGCCGCCACGTCCTCCAGCTCGGTCAACCCCGGCCGGCCCTCGATCGCGTCCCGCCACTTCGACCCGTACCCGGTCGAACCGCGGTAGTTCACGTGCACCACGGCGAACCCGGCGTCCAGCCACACCGCCCGGTAGGCGGAGAACCGGTCCTCGTCCGCCGAGTGCGGTCCGCCGTGCAGGTGGAACACCGTCGGCAGCGGACCGTCCGGCGCGCCGGCGGGACGCGCCACCAGGGCGTGCACGTCCCCCACGAACACATCGGTCAGGTCCACCGACTCCGGCGCCTTGTGACCGGCCGGCTCCAGCAGCACGCGCTCGTCACCGTCCACGTCGAGCACCCGCACCACCCCGGGCCGCGCGGCCGACGACCACGAGTACTCCACCGCGCCGTCCGGCCGCACGTGCGCGCTGCCGACCGTCCCGTGCGGAGTGTCCAAAGCGTGCAGGGCACCGGTCTCCAAGTCGTAGCGGTGCAGCGTGTTGCGCGCCTGGAACGTGTGCACGACCAGCAGCGACCGCGCGTCCGGGTACCAGTCGGCGCTGATCTCGCCGGGCAGGTCGACCACGACCTCGGTCTCGGTGTCCGCGGCGACGTCCCAGATCAGCAGCTCGTCCTTGCCGCGCCGCTCGTGCCCGACCAGCAGCCGGTTGTCACCGCGCACCGGGCTGAACGCGATCGCGTCCAACCCCTTGCCCGGCCCGTCCCACTTCTCGGTGACCTTCTCACCCGTCGGGGTCACCACGCGCAGCGCCGCGTGCCGGTTGTCGCCGTGCTCCGAGTGCGACAGCACCACCAGCGTCTCGTCCTTGGACAACGCCGACACGCCGCCGTCGTTCTCGTGCGCGTAGATCACCTCGGCCGGGCCGCCACCGCGCGCGACGTACACCGCGGTGCCGTCGTCGGTGGACGTGCCGACCGCGACGACCTCGTGCCCGATCTCCAACCCGGCCGGGTACCCGGCGGGCACGCCGTCCACGGCGGCGCCCGGCGCACCGCCCGGCTTGAACGGCTCGCTGACCCACGTGCCGAACTCGTCGCCGTCGGTGTCGGCGAACCACCAGATCGTCTCGCCGTCCGGGCTCAGCGCGCCGTGCGACGTGCCGTTCGGGCGGTCGGTGACCTTGCGGTGGGTGTCGGTGGCGCGGTCCCAGGAGTAGATCTCCCACACGCCGCTTGAGTTCGACAGGTACAGGCTGCGGTCCGGGGCGTCGTCGGCCCACCCGGGCAGGCTCACGCGCGGTGCCGTGAAGCGGGCCCGCCAGCGGGCTTCGGCCTCGGCGTCGGTGAACAGCGGGTCGGGCACTTCGGCGGTCGGGTGCGTCTTCACCCACCCGATCCTGCCGGCTTCCGCGCGGTGACCAGGTAGTAGTCCACCAGACCGAGCTCGGCGGCGCGCAACCAGTTGCGGTCCCACCGGTCCCGGTGCGGTCCCAGTTCGAGCCACCGGTCCAGGCCGCGCCACACGTGCTCGCCGATGCTGCGCGCGGTGACGTCGGCGAACCCGGCTTCGCGCAGGTCGCGCAGCACGTCGTCGACCGGGTGGGCGCGGTCGAGGCCGGAGGCGAACGTCCGCAGCAGCTCGGCGAGCCGGGGACCGGCGCCCTCGGCCCTGGCGAAGAACGTGGTGACGGCGATCCGGCCGCCCGGGGCGAGCACGCGGGCGCTGTCTCGCGCGAACCCCTGGACGTCCTCGAAGTGCTGGGCGGCCTCTACCGACAGCAGCGCGTCGAACGAGGCGTCGGGGAACGGGAGGTCGTCGGACGAGCCCTGGACGAACGCCACCCGCGGGTCGTCGTTGGCCTCCGCCGCCCGCGCGACCTGCTCCGGCACCAGGTCCACGCCGCGGACCAGGGCGGGATCGCGGCGCAGGACGCTCCGCGCGCCCAGCCCGCGCCCGGAGCCGACTTCCAGCACGCGGTCCCCGGCCCGCACCGCGAGGGCGTCCAGGACGACCTCGTACAGCGCTTCCTGGGTGGCGACGCGCTGCTCGACGGTGACCTCGCCGGCCAGGTCCACGTCACGCCAGTAGCCGAAGTTGATGAAGCCGCCCGCGAACACCGGTAACGCGGCCAGGTCACCCGTGCCGTACACGCGGCGGAGTTTGTCTCCCACACCCGCGATGATGCCAACGCCGTTCACGTTGCGTGAGACGTTCACCGCGACGGACGCCACGCACGGTCACCTGATCGTGGGTGGCGCGACCGGTCGTGACGGGGGCTAGCGGTCGAGTTCCTCGTCCAGGATCCGGTCCAGCTTGTGCGACGCGCGGACCATGGCGCGGCCGGCCAGGGCGATCACCGCGACCACCGCGCCGACGAGCACGGCGGCGGTGGGGGAGAGGACAACCGCCAGGAGACCGGCCAAGCCGAGGCCGACCTGGGTCCACGCGACGACGGGGATCCAGCGGGCGGTGGAGGTGGTGGTGGTCATGCGGCTTCTCCCTGCTGGCGGTGGTGGGCGTCGGGCCGGACGCGTTGACTCGTCGTCGTACGAGCACCGCCGCTTGTTACGCATAGTGACTTGAATCGTCAACATTCACCTGATCGGGTTAACGGAACGTGACGGACCTTCGCCTGGATGGCTCGATCTCGAATTAAGCAACAGCGAGGAGTGATTCGTAACGTCCTCGTTGGTCCGAACGAATCACGAGGTAGACGGTGGTGACGGTGGCACAGGGGAGGTCTGACCGATGATCGAGAACACGGTTCGGCAGGGCGTTCGCGTCGGGTGCGTGGACGCCCTGGGTCGTCGGCGGACGCTGGAGGTGTCGCTCACCGAGGAGGGCAACGTCTGCATCCACACCCCGCCCGGCGAGTCCGCGAAGCTCGACTGGAACGAGGTCGGCGAACTCCTCCGGCGCCTCGCGGAGCTGCGACCGCACGTGAAGTGACGTCCGATCGGCGTGCCCGGGAGGCCGAGCGGACCTCCCGGGCCGCCGCTTAACCGCTGGCCGATCGGCGCGACCCCCGCTCCAATGGGCGCATGATCGACCACACGGAACTCAACCGCCGCCACTGGGAGGAAAGCGCCGCCGCCGCGCACGGACCGCTGGCCCGCGAACACTGGGCGCGGACCGAGCCGTGCTGGGGGCTGTGGGGCACCCCCGAGTCGGAGGTCTCCGTCCTGCCGCCGGACCTGGCCGGGATGGACGTGATCGAGCTCGGCTGCGGCACCGCGTACGTGTCCGCCTGGCTCGCCCGGCTCGGCGCCCGCCCCGTCGGCATCGACATCTCCGAACGCCAACTCGCCACCGCCCGCGAGATGCAGGCCGAGTTCGGCTTGGACTTCCCGCTGCTGCGGGGCGACGCCGAACGGGTGCCGCGCGAGGACGGCTCGTTCGACCTGGCGATCAGCGAGTACGGCGCGTCCCTGTGGTGCGACCCGTACCGCTGGATCCCCGAGGCCGCCCGCCTGCTCCGGCCCGGCGGCCACCTCGTCTTCCTGCACCGGTCGCCGCTGTTCGCCCTGTGCACCCGCCCCGGCGACACGGCGTCCACGTCCTTGCAGCGCCCGCAGTTCGGGCTGGGCCGCGTCGACCACGGCACGTCCGCCGAGTTCACCCTGCCGCACGGCGAGATGCTCAGGCTGCTGCGCGACACCGGCTTCACCGTGGACGACCTGGTGGAGATCCAGGCGCCCGACCCGGCGAACCGCGAGTACCCCGAGGTGTCGTCCGCGTGGGCGCGGCAGTGGCCCAGCGAGGAGATCTGGCGGGCGCGACTGACATCTCCGCAGGTGAGGTAGCCGGAGTCCCTCGGACGAGTAAATCTATGATCGCTGGAGTAGACATTCGCACGCCGTCGTGTGTAGTGTTCTCGTTGTACGAGAGAGAACGTCCGATCGGCACGGGAGATGACGAACTACCCGTGATGCGTGGGCAGTCGGCGTGTGCGGTACCGGGAGCGCAAGCGATTTATGCAGGACGGCAATGCGCACCCGGAGCCGACAGACCCGCGCGAGCAGTGGCAAGGAGGTCAGGCGCGTCGGAGCCGATCAGTGGAAGGGGTTCCAGCGCGGTGGCCGGACGGTCGGCGAGGTGAGCCGGAGCAAGCGAGAAGTCCGGTGCCGTCCGTCGAGTGGGTGACAGGCAAGTCGGTAACCAGAGAAGAAGGGACGGGTTGCACACCATCGGACAGCCCGCCGGGAGCTGAAGTCGAGCCGGGCGGGTACCGCAGTCCAGCACGATTGGAAGGTGGTCTCCGGTTACGAAAACGCGATCCTCGCAGTCTCCGCAGCTGTTCGGCGGATGACGCGGATACGGTAAGCCGGCCTCAGGGCCGGATGGTGGGAACCCAAAACCCCGGGGCCCCGGTGCCGACAACGGCACCGGGGCCCCTCGTGGCGCGGAGGTGCGATGACCCCAGAAACGAACGAGCCGCGACCAGCGGCGGACAACTTGGACGACGACCACTACCCCGCCTACACGATGGGCAGAGCCGCGGAGATGCTCGGCACCACGCCGGGATTCCTGCGCAGCCTGGACGAGGCGAAGCTGATCGAGCCGGAGCGCTCGTCAGGCGGCCACCGCCGCTACTCCCGGTACCAACTCCGGTTGGCCTCCCGGGTCAGGGAACTGGTCGACCAGGGCATGGGCCTCGACGCCGCGTGCCGCATCGTCACCCTGGAGGACCAACTCCAGGAAGCCAGGAACCTCAACAAGCAGAACGCACCGCCCGAGCCGGACCAGCCGTACCCGCCGCTGCGAGGCGTGTGACCGGGTCGGGGACGTCGACCCGACACCGGAGAAGAGGAGCGCGCGTCACGGTCTCACCAACCGTGACGCGCCAACCCATGACTACGGGCAGCTCAGCGTGTCCAGCGGCGGCCGCTTCGGCGAGGTGAAGCCGTAGCCGACGGTGGACGACTGCCAGCTGATGGCCTGGTAGCTGGTCTTCGACATGGTGAACCTGACCGTCGCGTAACCGGCGGGCCCCCAGTCGGCGGCGTAGGCGCTGTCACCGACACCGGTGAAGTCACGCCGGGTGTTCCAGTTGACGTAGAACGACACCGCGACGTTGTTCGGGCGCTTCGCCCGCACCTTCAGCGTGATCGTGTCGGGCGTCTGGGCGACGCGGCAGGCGCTGAACGTCGGCGTGTTGCGGTTCGTGGCGTAGTCGGACGGGATGGCCGTCCAACCGGTGGCCTGGACGCCGTACCCGGCCGCCGAGACCTGCGGCGCCGCGGAGGCGCCGGTCGGGACGACCGCTAACGCGGCGAGCGCTGCGACCAGCACCCCGGTGAAGGACGAAACGGACCTGCGCACTTGGGTGCACCTCTCACTCGGAAAAGGGATTCGGCTGCCGATCGCCCATGCGCTCCCGTGCAGCCCACTGACGGATCAGGCCCCGTCCACAACTACCGTGAACGGGGCCTGACCTGCACTAACCTTTGTCGGGGTGACAGGATTTGAACCTGCGACCTCTTCGTCCCGAACGAAGCGCGCTACCAAACTGCGCCACACCCCGGCTTGGGATCGAACGAGGAGAACTCTACCTGACGTTCCCGCCCACTCCGAACCGGGTATCCCTTTCCGCGCCGGACACGTCCTGACCTGCGTCGACGGGACGCGGAACCAAGGTCAGCAGGCTCGCCTCCGGCGGGCAGGCGAAGCGGACCGGCGCGTACGGCGACGTGCCGAGGCCGGCCGAGACGTTCAACCACATGTGCGAACCCCAGCGCGACACACCGCGGGCGCGCGAGCGGTCCAGGTCGCAGTTCGTCACGATCGCGCCGTAACCCGGGATGCGCAGCTGGCCGCCGTGCGTGTGGCCCGCCAGCACCAGGTCGTAGCCCTCGGCGGCGAACGGGTCCAGCACGCGCGGCTCCGGGGAGTGGGTCACGCCCAGGCGCAGCGGCACGTCCGGGACCGGGCCGCTGATCTCGTCGAACCGGTCGCGCTTGAGGTGCGGGTCGTCCAGGCCCGCGGCGAAGACCTCCAGGCCGTTCACCTCGAACCGGCGGCGCGCGTGGGTCAGGTCCAGCCAGCCGCGCTCGACCATCGCCGCACGCAGGTCCTGCCACGGCAGCGGGATGCCGTGGATCCGCTTCTTCTTCGCCGACGGCATCAGGTAGCGGGCCGGGTTCTTCGGGCGCGGCGCGTAGTAGTCGTTGCTGCCGAACACGAACACACCCGGACGGCTCAGCAGCGGACCGAGCGCGCGGACCACCGCGGGCACGGCCTGCTGGTGCGCCAGGTTGTCCCCGGTGTTCACCACCAGGTCGGGCTCCAGCTCGTCCAGCGCGGCGACCCACCGCTGCTTGGACTTCTGCCCCGGCATCATGTGCAGGTCCGACAGGTGCAGCACGCGCAGCGGCGACGAACCGGGCGCGAGCACCGGCACCGTCGCCTCGCGCAACGTCCACCGCCTCCGCTCGATGCCCGCCGCGTAGGCGAGCGTGGCGGTGCCCAGGGCGGTCGTGGCAAGCAGCGTTCGGCCCAGCGTGTTCACATGGTCGAGGGTAGGGGGTTGACCGATTCGGGGCGGAACGGGCCGCCCGGTACCGTTCCGGCTCATGGCGGAGTTGAAGGCGCGGTTGCAGGCGGACCTGACGGCGGCGATCAAGGGCCGGGAGACGGTCCGGGCGGGCGCGCTGCGGATGACGCTGGCCGCCCTGACCACCGAAGAGGTCTCCGGCAAGAGCGCTCGTGAGCTGAGCGACGACGAGGTGCTCAAGGTCATCACCCGTGAGGTGAAGAAGCGCAAGGAAGCCGCGGAGGCCTTCGCCGGCGCCGGTCGGACCGAGCAGGCGGAGTTGGAGCAGGCCGAGTCCCAGGTGCTGGAGGCCTACCTGCCCGCGCAGCTGTCGGACGACGAGCTGGCGACCCTGGTCGACGCCGCCGTCGCCCAGGTGGCCGAGCAGCTCGGCGAGCAGCCGGGCCAGCGGCAGATGGGCCAGGTCATGAAGGCCGTCAACGCCCAGGTCGCGGGCCGTGCGGAAGGTGGCCGCGTCGCCGCTGCGGTGAAGGCCAAGTTGGCTTAGGGTTCTGCGCGGACTGTGCAAGACGCGGGCACCGGGGCACCGGTACGGGGCAACGTTGGAGACGACGGGGCGGGGCAGGTACACGATCGGGTGATCATCGCCCGAAAATGTACGGAAACACGGTTACCGCACCTCGGTTGAAAACCAGCGGAGCGCCGAAACCACCCCCCGACCGCCCAGACCACCCGCCCCACCCCGACTCGACCGCCCGACCGGGACGACCCGACCAGGCGCTTGGTCCGGCCGCCGACGTGAACGTCCAACGGCTGTGGCCGTCCGGGCCGTCAGCAGGCCCGCCACCGGGATGCCGGGTGGGGCGCGGCAGGGCCGGGGGTCAGCGGCGCGGGGGGTCGGTGGGGATGGTGATCTGGGGTGGGTCGAAGGGGCGGCCCGGCTCGCCCGGCTGGCCGGGTTGGCCTTGGCCCGGGTTGGGGGACTCGGTGGTGGGTGGCGGCTCGCTCGGCTGCGGTGGTGGGACGTAGCCCGTGGAGACCATCAGGGTGACCACGGTGCCCTTGAGGGCGCTGCCGCGGGGGGTTTGGCTGACCACCTGGCCCTTGGGCTGCTCGGAGTTGCGGTTCTGCGCCGAGACCTTGTAGCCCGCCTGTTCGAGGATCCGGGTGGCGTCGTTGACGTTGCGGCCCACGACGTCCGGCACGCGGATCTCGCTGCCGCCCTTGAGGTAGCGCTCCTCGACCGGCGGCATGCCGCGGACCGGTAGGCCGTCGTGGATCTTCGTCATCGTGTCGAACCACGTCCGCGCGGGCACCGTGCCGCCGTAGATGTCCCCCTTGCCGCACAAGCGAGGCGGCCCGCCGTTGACGCAGATGCCGCGCGGCTCGACACCGTCGTTGAACGTCTGCACGGCACCGGCGAAGTCGGGGGTCGCGCCGATGAACGCGGCCGACTTGTAGTCCTCGGTGGTCCCCGTCTTCCCCATCATCGGCCGCGTCCACTTGAACTGGCGCGCCGCCGCGGCCGCGGTGCCGCTGCCCTGGTCGTCCTTCGACATCCCGACCGCCAGCCCGTTCGCCAACGGCTCGGCCACGACCTGCTCGCACGGCGCCTCGTTGACCGGCACGGCGGCGCCGTTGCGGTCGAGGATCTGGCCGATCGGGGACGGCGGGCACCACACGCCGCCGCTCATGATCGTCGCCGCCACGTTCGCCAGCTCCAACGTGCTCACCGGCGCCGGGCTCAACGTGAAGGAAGCGTTGCCACCGTTGGACTTGTAGAACTCCGTCTGCGAGACCCGCAGCTCCCGGTTCTTCGCCTTCGGGTCCGGCCGCACGCCCGCGATGTTCGTCGCCATCGTCTCCCGCATCCCCAGCCGGGACGCCATGTCCACCACCGGGTCCATGCCCAACTGCTCTTCCAGGATCACGAACCCGGTGTTCGGCGAGGTCTGCAACGCCGTCTGCAACGACATCTGCGGCGGGTAGTTCGACGACGCGTTCCCGAGGCAGTACCACCGGGTGCTCGGCTCACCCGTCGGCGGGCACTTGTCCCCACCGCCCTTGAACACCCGCGACACGTGCGAATTCGGCGTGGCGATCGTGTTCTCGATGCCCATGCCCTTCTCCAACGCCGCCGCCGCGGTGAAAACCTTGTAGACCGACCCGGCGCCGAACTTGTTCTCCACCCCGGACGGCAGGTCGAACTGGGTCTGGAACTGGTCGGCCTTCAACCCGTAATCCCGGTTCGCCACCAACGCCACGACCTCGTGCCGCTCCTTGCCCGGCCGCACGACCGCCATCGCGTTCGCGATCCCGTCGGTCGACTTCCCGACCTGCGCCTCGGCCGCGAGCTTGGCGTGACCGGTGATCGTGCGGTCCAAAGTGGTCCGAACCGTGTAACCGCCGGTCTTCAGCTGTTCCAGGCTGAAACCGTTGCGCTGCAAGTAGTTCAGCACGTACGAGCAGAAGAACCCGTGCTCCGGCCCGGCACCGACGCACCCGTTGGGCGGCGTCCGCACCGGCACCGCCAACCCCAGCGGTTCGATCTTCGCGGCTTCGGCGGCGTCACGCGACAACTTGTCGTTCTCGACCATCTTGTCGATCACCTGGTTGCGCCGCTCCAACGCCTTCTCCGGGAACACCTCCGGGTTCAGCGCGGACGGGCTGTTGACCATGCCCGCCAACATCGCCGACTGCGCCACGGTCAACTTGTCCGCGGTGGTGTTGAAGTACGCCTGGGCCGCCGCCGCGATCCCGTAGATCGTCGAACCGAACGGCACCACGTTCAGGTACCCGGCGAGGATTTCCTCCTTGCCCAGCTTCTGCTCCAGCTGCAAGGAGATGCGCCATTCACGGGCCTTGCGCGCGACCGTCTGCTCCTGCGCCTTCTGCTGCTCCACCTGGTTGTTGCGCGCGACCACGTGCACGAGGTAGTTCTTCACGTATTGCTGCGTGAGCGTGGAAGCACCCTGCGTGACCGAACCGCTGAACTGGTTGGTCAACCCGGCCCGGATCGTGCCCCGCCAGTCCACGCCCTGGTGCTCGTAGAACCGGCGGTCCTCGATGGACACGAGGGCGGCCTTCATCGTGGGCGAGATCTGCTCGGGCGGGACGAGCACGCGGTACTGGTCGTACAGGTACGCGATCGGCGCGCCGTCCTTGTCCGTGATCGTGGAGATCAACGGCGGGTCGGTGGCGACCAGGTCGGCGGAGATGCTGTCGACGGTGTCGCTGGCTCTGTTGGACACCATCCCCAACGAGCCCACGACAGGGAACAACATGCCTGCCAGCAGCACCCCCGCCAGCAGACACAGGCCGAGCAGTTTCAGCACGCCGTTCCTGGCTCGCATGCAGGTCAGCGTACGCGGCACCTGAAGAGGTGATCCGTATCGCGCACAGTTGATTACCCAGGATGAGTACTCGTACTCAAGACAGGTAACAGGTGGGCAACCCAGGGTTGGAGGTGGAACCGGAAGGCTCTACAGTCCGTCACTGTCCAAGACAGCAGCCGAAGGCACGACCACTCGATGGTGAGCCTACGGCATCCGCGGCAGGGGTGTGGCGGATTTGGGAAGTCTGGACACTGTGTGAACTGAGGTGGGGGAGATATGCAGCAGGGGGATTGGCGGATCAAGGCCTCGTGCCGTGATGAGGAGCCGGACCAGCTCTTCGTCCGAGGTGCGGAGCAGCGCAAGGCCAAGGTGGTGTGCCTGGGTTGCCCGGTGCGCACCGAGTGCCTTGCCGAGGCCCTGGACAACCGGATCGAGTTCGGTGTGTGGGGTGGAATGACGGAGCGTGAACGGCGGGCGTTGCTGCGGCGACGCCCGGATGTCACCTCCTGGCACGAGCTCCTGGACACGGCACGTCAGGAGCACCACGAGGAGTCCAAGGTCGGTTAGCAGGGCCCCTTACTCGCCCGCCAACCGCCGACCGATCTCGTGCAGGCCCTCCAGGTCGTGCACGTCGGTAGGCAGCGCGGGTACCCCGATCAGCGGAACACCGGGGTGCGCACGGGTGAACCGCGCGAGCAGTCGCTTCTCCCGATCGGCGACCGCCACGCGATCCGCGTGCACCCGCAACACCGCGGCGGCCAGCGGAGCGTCCCCAGTGCGCTCCAGCCGGTCCGCCGCCGCCAACGCACCGGGTGCGGGCAAGGGGGCCAGCACCGGGTGCGTCCGGTTCGCGACCAGGCCGGTCAACGGCATCCGTTCCGCGCTCAACCGCTCCACGAAGTAGCTGGCCTCGCGCAACGCGTCCGGTTCGGCCGCCGCGACCACCAGGAAACCGGTTCCGGGTGATCGCAGCAGTTCGTAGGTCGCCTGGGCGCGTTGCCGGAAGCCACCGAACATGCTGTCGAACGCCTGCACGAACGTCGAGGCGTCCTGCAGGAGTTGGCCGCCGACGATGGTGGACACGGCTTTGGTGAACAGGCCGAAGCCCGCGCCCACGATCTTGCGGATGCCGCGCCCGCCCGCACGGGCGGGCGCCGACAGCATCCGGATCAGCTTGCCGTCCAGCACCGTCGACAGCCGCTGCGGCGCGTCCAGGAAGTCCAGCGCCGAACGGCTCGGCGGCGTGTCCACGACGATCAGGTCCCACTCGTCGCGCTCGACCAGCTGGCCGAGCTTCTCCATAGCCATGTACTCCTGCGTGCCGGAGAACGACGTGGAGATCGTCTGGTAGAACGGGTTCGCCAGGATCTGCTCGGCCCGCTCACGACCGGCGTGCTGCCACACCATGTCGTCGAACGTGCGGCGCATGTCCAGCATCATCGCGTGCAGCTCGCCCTTGTGGTCGTCGTCCAGACCGTCCACGACGACCCGCCGCGGCTGGTTGTCCAGCTCGCCCAGGCCCAGCGACTGGGCCAGCCTGCGCGCCGGGTCGATGGTCAGCACGACCGCCCGCCTGCCGCGTTCGGCGGCCCGCACGGCCAGCGCCGCCGCCGTGGTCGTCTTGCCGACGCCACCGGACCCGCAGCACACCAGGACCCGGGTCTCCGGGTCGTCCAGCAACGCGTCCACGTCCAGCCGGTTCACCGCACACCCCGCCCGACCAGCACCTCGGCCAGCTCGTAGAGCGCGGCCACGTCCACCCCGTCGGTCAGCTCCGGCAGCTCCACCGTCGGCAGGTCCGACTCGGCCAGCCGCTCCTTCGCCCGCTCCTCCATGCGCACCCGCAGCGCGTGCTCCACGGTCTGGTCGACCAGGCCGTCCAGCACCTCGGCGTCCACCTCCAGGCCCGCCGCCGCCAGCCCGGTGCGGACCCGCCCGACGTCGACCCGGCCCTCGGCCGCCGACGCCACCGACCGCGCGGGCAGCCGAGGCTGGCTGACCCGGTTCACGAACACCGCGCCCGGCCTGAGGTCCGCGGCGTCCAGGTCGGCCACCGCGTCCAACGTCTCGCGCACCGGCATCTCCTCCAGCAACGCCACCAGGTGCACCGCCGTGTCACCGGAGTGCAGCAGGTTCACCACGCCGTCGCTCTGGCCCTTGATCGGCCCGACCTTGGCGAGGTCGGCCATGGCCCTGGTGACGTCCAGGAACCGGACCACCCGCCCGGTCGGCGGCGCGTCGAGCACCACGGCGTCGTACTCGTGCCGCCCGGTCTTGCCCACGCGGCGCACGCACTCCTTGACCTTGCCCGTGAGCAGCACGTCCCGCAGGCCCGGCGCCAGGGTGGTGGCGAACTCGATCGCGCCCATCTTCTTCAACGTCCGGCCGGCGAAGCCGAGGTTGTAGAACATGTCGAGGTACTCCAGCAGCGCCGCCTCGGGGTCCACGGCGAGCGCACGCACCTCGCCGCTACCGGGCGCGGACGCGATCCGCTCCTCGGAGTACGGCAGCGGCGGCCGGTCGAACAGCTGCGCGATGCCCTGCCGGTTCTCCACCTCCACCAGCAGCACGCGCCGTCCACCGGTGGCCAGCGCCAGCGCGAGCGCCGCGGCGACCGTGGTCTTGCCGGTCCCGCCCTTGCCCGTCACCACGTGCAGCCGCGCGCGGGTGAGTTCGTCGGTCCAGCCGTTCACCAGATCAGCCTATGCGCGCTGCCCTGAGAACCGCTGGCTACGCCGCCTGGCACGCCGCCCGCCGCGGCCGGTCCGACCGAGGTCCATCCGGTCACGTCAGTCCATCATCGTGACGAACACCACCGCGATGGCGGTCGCCGCGACCACGCCCCACGCCACGACCGACGGCAGCACGTACGCGATGAGCACCGCGACGACCGCGACGATCACCGCCCCGATCAGCAACGCCCGCATCACGTCGGCCCGCCTGGCGCCCTTGCGATCCCGCGCCTGCGCCATCCCGACGAGGATCATCACCAGCCCGCCCAGCAGGAACGCGCTGGTGGCGACGATCCGCCACGTTTCCACGTGATCAAGCTAGCGCCGCGTGATCGCCCAGTCACGTCACGCTTTGACGCTCGTGCACCACCTCCCTCTCCACCCACACCAGGCGCGCCCGCGCCGTCTTGTCGATCGCGAAGTACCAGAGCGCCCGCTCCGCGCTCGTGGTCGAGATCCGCAGACCCGGCCCGCCCCCCGGTCCGGTCACCTCCGCCGAGCCGTCCCCGAAGTCCAGGCCCCACGCCGCGACCCACCCGTCCTCGGCGTCCTCCTGGACGATCGCGAACAGCCTCGGCGCTTCCGCGATCACTTCCATGTCATCCATGGTTTGAGAGTACAGTTTGATTTGTTCAAGTCGGTGAAATCGAACGAGTGAAGTTCGGGCGACCGATCGTTACCGAGAGTGGTTAGGGTGATCGAATGGCTATCGGCTCGACGCGCGGCAAGCGCCGTCTCGGACGTCACATCCGTCCCATCCTGGAGAGGTCCGGCCTCAAGGTGGACGAGGTCGTCAAGGTCTCCAGGGTGTCCCGGCCGACGATCGTCCGGATGCTGTCCGGCGACGCCCTGGCGCGCTGGCCGACGCTGTCGATGGTCCTCGACGTCATCGGGGCCACCCCGGAGGAGAAGACGCGGGCGCTGCAGCTCTGGGAGATCGCCGACGTCGACCCGTCCGCGATCGAGCACGCCCGCGACCTGCCCGCCGACTACAAGCGGTTCCGGATGGACGAGTTGGAGGCCGTGCGGGAGCGATCCCTGGACCCGGCGCTGATCGCGGGGATGTTGCAGACCGCCGGGTACGCCGAGGCGGTGGCGCGGTCCGCGCACCGGCGGATCGCCGGCGACAGCTGGGACGAGCACGCCGCCGCCGAGCGGTCGCAGCGGCAGGAGCTGCTGTCGGGTGAGCAGCCGCTGGAGCTCCACGCGCTGGTCGACGAAGCGGCGCTGCGGCGGCTCGTCGGTGGCGTCGAGGTGATGCGGGACCAGCTCGACCACCTCGTCGCCATGGCGGAGCTGCCGAACATCACGATCCAGGTACTGCCGTACGTGGTGGGTGCTTACGGCGCCCAGGTCGGTGGCTTGAGCCTGCTGGAGTTCCCCGAGTCGGACGAGCCGCTCACGGCCTATGTGGAGGCACTGACCGGTCTCGTATCGGTGGAAGATGAGGAGGCCGGGGTGTTGTCGGACGTGTGGGACGACGCTGCCCGGCTGGCGCTCACGGCGGAGGACTCCGTGGGCCTCATCAGAGCGGTACGGGACACGCTAGGAGACTCGTGATCAACGCGACGTGGCGGAAGAGCAGCCACAGCACGTCCGACGCCCAGTGCGTCGAGTTGGCGGTGACGGAGAGTGTCGCCGGTGTACGGGATACAAAAAACCGGGATGGGGGAACGTTGGTGTTCCCCGCCGCGGCGTTTTCCGCGTTCTTGGCCGACGTCAAGCGTGGTGCGGACAGGATTCTGTAGATTGTATACAGGATCCTGACACGAATGGGGGTACTCGACCGGGTGTCCCTGTCCGGCACCCCGCTAGGCTGCCGCTCATGCAGAAGTGGGAGTACGCGACCGTCCCGCTGTTGATCCACGCCACCAAGGCGATCCTGGACCAGTGGGGTGACGACGGTTGGGAGCTGGTCACCGTGCTGCCGAACCCGAGCGGTGAGCAGCACGTCGCCTACCTGAAGCGGCCCAAGGCATGAGCTGGACGGCCCGCCTGGCCGAGCTTGGCGTCGAGCTGCCCGAGGTCGCGGCCCCGGTCGCGGCCTACGTGCCCGCCGTGCGCACCGGGCAGCTGGTCTTCACGTCCGGGCAGCTGCCGTTCGTCAAGGGCTCGCTCGCGGCCACCGGCAAGGTCGGCGGCGACGTCAGCCCGGAGGAGGCCAAGGCCCACGCCCGCACTTGCGCGCTGAACGCGTTGGCCGCCGTGGACGCGCTGGTCGGCCTGGACAAGGTCGTGCGCGTCGTCAAGCTGACCGGTTTCGTCGCCTCCGCGGACGGCTTCACCGGCCAGCCCGCCGTGATCAACGGCGCGTCGGACCTGCTCGGCGAGGTGTTCGGCGAGGCCGGGCAGCACGCGCGGGCCGCGGTCGGCGTGGCCGAGCTGCCGCTGGGCGCGCCCGTCGAGGTGGATCTGATCGTCGAGATCGGGGAGTGAGATGTCGGACACGTGCCACGAGCTGTTGCTGAGGCTGGCCGGGCGGATGCCGGACGACCTCCTCTGGAGGTTCCGCGACTGGGCCGCCACGGACGCCATCGCGGTGCTCGCCCGGGCCCTGCCGCGCACGTTGCTGCACGACCGGATCGGGTTGACGGACTACGAGCAGCGGCTGCTGGCGGACGCCCTCGTGCCGCACGGGGCCGACCGGTCCACGATCAGTTCGGTCAAAGGGCTGGACGAACTGCCCGAATCCGGCTACACCTTCTCCCCGGAATCACCCGATCGGGTGTCGATGGGTGATTCCGCGACCGTGGTGCTCGGAGCGACCTTGCGGGGACGCCTCGGGGTCGGCGAAGTCCGGTCCTCGTGGCGGCTGGGCGGGGGCGAACCCAGGAGGCTGATCCTGGTCACCGCCACGACCGGCGAAGCCCGGTTGACCGGTGAACTCCAACGGGTGCTGCGGGCGCTCGGCGAGCACGACCCGTGCGTTGAGGTCCTGCCCGCCGGACTGGACCTGCCGCCCTACCACAGGGCGGCGTTGGCGGCATCGGAGCTGGTGTGCGCCGGCGCCGACGCCGACGGGCACTTGGTGCCCGTATAGAGCTCGGCGCTCCCGCGCGAGCCGGAAGGAGAACAGGCGTGACGAACGACGGAGTGGGACTCCCCGTCCGTTTACACGACCTCCTGTTGGCGTTGGCCGGACGTGTCGACGACGACGCGTTGACCCAGGCTCGGGAGCTGCTGGCGGTCGCGGAGCTGGACAGAGCCGTGGAGCTCGTCGTCGGCTGCCTGCTGGCCGGGCGCATCCCGGTGTCGCCGGAGGAGCGCCGCGAGGTCGGCTGGCTGCTGGGCGAGGTCCGCTCGGACCGCGCGCTGGCGGACCGGCTGTTCGCGGTCGAGCGGGTGCCGGTGGTCAAGCACCGGTTCAGCGTCGAGTCCGACCCGGCCGAAGGCCTCGGTGACGTGCTGGGCAAGACCGTGTCGGTGCTGCCGGACGTGCGCGGCGTGCGTGCCACGTGGCGGTCCAGCCCGGCCGGCGCGACGCCCGGACCGCTGCCGCAGCGGGTCGTCCTGGTGGACATCGGCCCGTCGGGGTTCGCCCCCGCCACCGCCTACCGGGTGGACACCGTGCTGCGCAAGGCGGGCATCCGCGCGGCGGTCGAGGTGCTGACCGTCGGCACGCAGCTCGGCGAGTACCACGCGGCGGCCGTCACGACGGCGCGTGAGGTGTTCTTCCCGTCCGGTTCCACGAGCCCGCAGCCACCACCGGACCCGGCCACGTGGTTCGACGGTGAACCGCGGGGCCAGGCACCGGTGGTCGAGCCGGAACCGGTGCCTGTCGAACCCCAGAACGGCTCCAAGTCACGTCGGGCGCGCGTCGAGTCGTACGAGGGCGCGCAGCCGTTCCCGCCCAAGCCGGTGAAGCGGATGCCGGTGCGCGAGCCGGTCGAGGACGTCCGCGTCGTCGACGAGGTGCGGGTGGACGACGTGCGGGTGGACGAGGTGCGCGTCGAGGACGTCCAGGAGGTCCACGACGTCCAGGACGTCCGGGTCGAGGAGATCCCCGTCCAGGAGGCGCCGGTCGAGCCGCCGCCCGTGGTCGAGGAGCCGCCGGCGCCGGTGTTCGCGTTTCCGGACGACCACCCGCTGTCGCGGGCCGAGGTGACCACGGAGCTCGGACCGGACGACCTGGCCGCGTTGCAGGCCGCGTTGGCGGAGGGGCAGGCCCCGGCCGCCGTGCAGCTGCCGCCGACCGTGGACGCGAAGCTCAGCGACCGGGAACGGGCGTTGTTGCAGCAGCTGCACGAGGAGCTGGCGCAGCGCGAGCAGCAGTCGTGGCCGGGTGGGCCCGAGTTCGTCAACGGGGTGCCCAAGCCGACCAACGGCAAGTACCCCGGCTAGGGACCGATCACCGGCTCGGCCCTGTCGTCCGCCTGGAGCGGGAGGCAGGGCCGAGCCGCGTCACGCCTCGGACTTCCGCCGGGCCAGGTCGATGATCCGCTGCAGGTGCAGACCGCGGCGGACGTCCAGCGGGTGCTCGGTGGTGCCGCTGTCGACCATGGCCACGAAGTCGTCCAGCAGGTTGGTGAAGGCCTGTTGCGCGGTCGTGCCGCGGTCGGCGAGCACCCGGTGGCCGTGCTCGCCGTAGACGATCACCTCGGCGATGCCCGGGTTCAGCGGCAACGTCATGGTCATCGTCGCCACGCTGGTCGCGCCCGTCTCGTGCTGGAACACGATCTGCCACAGCCCGTGCTCGGACCGGTTCGCCGCGATGACGTCGGTGATCGTGCCCAGGGTCGCGTCGAGCAGGTCGAACGCGTGCGGGCCGATGTCGTCCAGCGGGCCGCGCTCGTGCCGCCACGGCGAGTGGGAGAACGGGCCGCCGAGGAGCGCCCCGGTCAGCCAGCGCGCGCTGCCGCCCACCCAGCCGCCGGCTTCCCGGAGCTGGTCGAGTTGTTCGCGGGTCTCGGGGGCGAATCGCTTGGTGAGGACCACCAGGGACGCGACGTCGTTGCGCTCGACGGCGTCGGCGAGGCGTTCGGCGTCATCGAGGCTCGCCGCGATCGGCTTCTCCAGGATCAGGTGCTTGCCCCGCTCGGCGGCCTTGATCGCGATCTCGGCCTGCACCTGCGGCGGCACCGCGAACGCGACCGCGTCCACCTGGTCCAGCAGCTCCTCCGGCGTCCTGGCGGTGGTCGCGCCGTGGGCGTTGGCCAGCTCGGCGGCCGCCTCGTCCCGGCGGGCCCAGATCGTGGTCAGGCGGGTGCCCGGGTGATCGGCGATGCCCGGTGCGTGCACCATGGTCGCCCAGGGGCCGGCACCGATGAGTCCTACGCGCAGCTGTTCGTCCACCTGGCCCATCCTGCCTTTCATCGGCCACCGATGTAAGTCGATTCGGGGACGAAGATCCGGCCGCCGTTGTCGAACCGCAGCTCGACGCCGTCCGGTCGGCGCTCGACGTCGGGGCTGTCGTCCCAGCCGTCGGGGATCCCGACCACGTGCCCGTGGTCGGGTGACCGGCCGAGCCAGACCTCGCGGTCCGTGCCGCCGACGAGGCTGGACCGCTCCTTGACGTAGACGTTCGGCGTGCCCTCGTTCGTGCTGGTCGTGGACGTGCCGGGAAGGAAGAGGAGAACGGCGGCCGTGGCCGTCAGGCCCGTGCCCACGATCGCGCCCACGACGAACAGCAGGACGTTGACTAGGCAGCCTTTGCGCGTGGTGTCCACATGCGGATGATCCTCGTAGGCTCGGGTCGTGCGCGAACTACCCGAGGAACTGGTGCTGCCGGCGAGCGTGATCCCGGAGGACTTCACCGGTCCGCCCGTCGAACCCCGTGACGCCGCGACCGTGGTGCTGGTGCGTGACGGTGCGGCCGGGCTGGAGGCGTTCCTGCTGCGGCGGGTGGCGGGGATGGCGTTCGCGGGCGGGATGACGGTGTTCCCCGGTGGTGGGGTCGACCGGCGTGACGCGGACACGTCCGTGGCGTGGACCGGGCCGCCGCCGTCGTGGTGGGCCGAGCGGTTCGGGTGTTCCGTCGAGTTGGCCACGGCGTTGGTGTGCGCGGCGGTGCGGGAGACGTTCGAGGAGTCCGGGGTGTTGTTGGCCGGGCCTTCTTCGTCGTCGGTGGTGGCCGATACGGCCGCCTACGCCTCGGCGCGTGCGGCGTTGGTGGCGCGGGAGTTGTCGTTGGCGCAGTTCCTGGCGTCGGAGGGGTTGGTGCTGCGGGCGGACCTGCTGCGGCCGTGGGCGAACTGGTTGACGCCGGTGGAGGAGCCGCGGCGGTACGACACGTTCTTCTTCGTGGCGGTGCTGCCCGTCGGGCAGAGCGCGGACGGGGTGACGACGGAGGCTTCGGACGCGGCCTGGCAGCGGCCCTCGGATGCGTTGGGTGACTGGAAGGCGGGGCGGCGGGCGTTGATGCCGCCCACCTGGGTGACGTTGGCGGAGTTGGACGAGTTGGGGTCGGTGGCGGCGGTGTTGTCGGAGTCGCGGGCGGTGTCGAAGGTGATCCCCAAGCTGGTGCGGGACGGTGGCGTGGTGCGGGTGGTCGTGCCGTGAGTGCTTATGGGGTGTTGCGGCAGGTCACGCCGACGGCGGCGGTGCTGTTGGCGGAGAACCCCGGGGTGATGACGTTGGAGGGGACGAACACGTGGGTGCTGCGTGCGCCCGGGTCGTCGTCGTGCGTGGTGGTCGATCCGGGGCCGGCGGATCCGGTGCACCTGGGGCGGATCGCGGAGCAGGCGCCGGTGGAGGTCGTGTTGCTGACGCACGGTCATCCGGATCATTCGGATGGGGCGCGTTCGTTCGGGCGACAGGTGGATGCGCCGGTGCGGTCGGTCGACCCGGCGTTCCGGCTGGGTGGGCAGGGGTTGGCGGAGGGGGACGTGATCGAGGCGGCGGGGTTGTCGATCCGGGTGCTGCCGACGCCGGGGCACACGGCCGACTCGGTGTGCTTCCGGTTGGACGACGCGGTGTTGACCGGGGACACGGTGCTGGGTCGGGGGACGACGGTGGTGGCGCACCCGGATGGTCGGCTCGGTGACTACCTGGAGTCGTTGCGGCTGCTGACCACGCTTCCGGAGGGCACGATCGGGTTGCCGGGGCACGGGCCGGAACTGCCGGACGTGGTGGCTGCCGCGGGTGGGTACCTGGTGCACCGGGAGCAGCGGTTGGCGCAGGTCCGGGCGGCGGTGGCGGAACTGGGCGGCTCGCCGACGGCGCGTGAGGTGGTGGAGTCGGTGTACGCGGATGTCGATCGTTCGCTGTGGCCGGCGGCGGAGTGGTCGGTGCGGGCGCAGTTGGAGTACCTACGCGACGCCTGACGGATTGTCGATCGCATACAACCAACCGCCGTCGGGCCCGCGCCGCGCCACGTCGGTCGCCGTGCCGGTCACGTCGCCGATGCGCCAGTCGACGATCAACAAGGCGAGATCACCCTTGGTGATCACCTTGCGGGGGTTGACAGTCATCTTTTGGGTGAGAGCCAGGTGTCCGGCGAGCTCATCGGGCCGTGCGCCGGGCTCGTAGAGGGCGCTGGGGTCGCCGGCGTTGAAGGCCCGGGCGAACAGCGCGGGCAGCTCTTCGGGGGTGCGCGCGATCATGCGGGGGACGTTAGGAGGGCGTCGCGTGACCAACCAAACGGTGAGTGCCGGGACGAACGCCGGCGCCGGGGTGGGCGCGGATTTTGCGGCTGGCGCGGGACTTGGGGCAAGCGCGGAGGTTGCTGCTAGCGCGGGATCTGCGGTCGGCGCGCGGTTTGCGGCGGGTGCGGGAGTCGCGGCCGGCACCGGACCTGCGGCTGGCGCGGGACCTGTGGCCGGCGCGGGGCTTGCGGTCGGCGCCTGGGCGGGCGATCCGCACGGCGAGGTCGACCACCCGGTGGCGGACTGCCCGGTGGAGATCACGTTGCGGGGGCGGTGGACGACGTTGGTGGTGCGGGAGTTGTTCGCGGGTGAGCGGAGCTTCGGTGAGTTGGCCGCCGCGCTGCCGGCGTTGTCGGACAAGGTGCTCAGCGAACGGCTCGCGCAACTGGCCGCGAGCGCCGTGGTGGTGCGGGTGCGGGAGCGGGGGTGGCCCAGTCGGGTCCGGTACTCGCTGACGGCTCGTGGGCACGGGCTGCGTGGGGTGCTGGACGCGATGTGGGTCTGGGGTGCGGACGCGGGGTAGGTGGGTCCCGGGTACGCGGGGTCTGGGTGGGTGAGTGGGTGGTCGGGGGTGGTTTCGGGCTCCGCTGGTTTTCAACCGAGGTGGGGTAACGGTGTTTCCGTACATTTTCGGGCCATGATCACCCGATTGTGTGACCCGGCTGGTTAGGAGGCGGTTCGTAGGGGGACGACCAGGTAGGTGAGTTCTACACCGTCTTCGCCCACCTGGCTCGTCAGCACGGTGGAACGCAGGCCGTCCTGGATTCGCAGTTCCACTCGCCGACCGCTGAACGCCCGCAACGCGTCCGCCAAGTACCTGGCCTGGAACGTCTTCGTCACCCTGTTGCCGTCGACGGTCGCCTTCACCGACTCCTCCGACTCACCGCTCTGCGGATCACTGCCGCGCACCCGCAGCTCCCCGTCGTCCACCTGGATGGTGACCGAACCGTGCGGCCCGGTGTAGGGGACCGCCCGTCGCACCGCGCCGGCCAGCACATCGGCCTCCACCACCACCGTGCTGTCGATGACCGCCTCCAGCAGCTTCCGCACTCGATCGTCGGGGAACGGGGCGGCCAGCAGCGCCGTGCTCACGCTCCCACCCGCCCACGACAGGGCGATGCGGTCGACGTCGGCGTGCACCGTCACGTCGGCATCGCGGTCCGGCTGCCTGGACGCCTCGGCCAGCACCACCGCCGGCGCCAGGACGTCCAACTCGCCCGTCGCCGCCCAAGGCAGTGATGCGAACGCCATCCGGTAACGGTCCGTGGCGATCAGTTCCAGCCGTCCCGCTCCGCCGTGCATCCGGACGCCGGTGAACACCGGCAGGGCGTCGTCCTTCGACGCCGCACCGGAAACCGGGACCAGCGCACCCGCCAGCGCACGCGCGGAGATCGTGCCGACCGCGGCCGGCAGCGGTGGGATGCCGGGGTGCGCGGCCAGGTCGAGCAACGGCAGGGCGAAGCGGGCCGTCGACGTCCGCACCGCCAGGCGCGACCCCTCGACGACCAACCTGACCTGGGGGTCTTCCAGGCTCCGGAGGGTGTCCGCCAGCGGGCGCGCCGGGACGACCACCGCACCGTCCGCGTGCACCGTCGCGGCACGGGTCAGGCGGACGGCGTGCTCCCGGTCGCTGCCCGCCAGCTCGACCCCGCCGGCGGCGGCGCGCAGCACGAGGCCGGCCAGCACCGGGTCGTACACCCTGGTCGGCAGGAGGCGGGCGACGTCGGCAGCGGCGGCGGCCAGGTCGGCCGTGGTGGCGGTCAGGTCCATGCGGCAGAAGGTAGACCCGACCACCGACAATTCCGGGCGATCAGCGCCCCACGAGGGCCAGGTCCTCCCGGGACACCGGCACGCCCGCCGCGACGGTGCCGCGGAAGACCCACACCAGCACCGCGATCGCGAGGCCCGACACCGCCGCCGCGACGAACGCCGCGCCCGTGCCGTAGGCCTCGACCAGCTGGCCGCTCGCCGACTGCCCGATCGCCAACCCCACGGTCACCGCCGTCACCACCCAGCCGAACGCCTCGGTGGCCGTCCCGGCGGGCGCGACCTGCTCGATCGCGGCCGAGTGGGCGGTGGCCTGCGGCGTGATCAGGGTGCCGACCACGAGCAGCGCCGCACCCAGGCCGATCAACCCGGTCGGCACGGCGAGCAGCAGCGACAGCACCGCGAACCCGCCGAGCAGCACGGGCAGCCGCAGGTGCATGGCCCGCGGGAACGGCCTCATCGAGTACAGGATGCCGAACAGCACCGAGCTGACCGACCACAGGCTCAGCAGCAGGCCGCCCATGCCGACGTGACCGGCCTGCGCCGCGGCGGCGGGCACGGCGACCTCGATGAACCCGATCGTCACACCGAAGCCCAACGCCGCCAACGCGACCGTGCGCATCCCCGGCGACGCCAACGCGCCCAACAGGTTCCGGCTCATGGCCACCGGCCGCACGCCGCGCACCGTCGGGTTCAACGCGAACCACAACGCGCCGACCACCATCGACGCCGCGCCGATCACCACGCCGGTGCCCGCCCACGGCGCCGCGACCAGCAGCCCGGCCAGGCCGGGACCGAGGATGAAGAACACCTCCATGCTGATCGCCTCGTAGGCGTACCCGGCCAGCCGCGCGGGCCCGGCGGGCAGCACCTGCGACCACAGCGCGCGCGACGCGGAGCCGACCATCGGTTCGTTGAGCCCGACCAGGAACGCGACCGGCACGAGCACGGTCAGCGCCGCGCCCGCCTCGACCGCGGCGATGGCCAGCGCCACGAAGACCGCGAACAACGACACCGCGGCGAGCAACGGGCGGGTCGGCCCGAGCCGGTCCATCAACCTGCCCTGCACGATCGACCCGACCGCGACGCCCACCAGCGACGCCGCCGACACCAGACCGGCCGCGGCGAACGAACCGGTCTCGCGCTGCACGTAGAGCAGCAGCGACAGGCCGACCATCGCGATCGGCAGGCGGGCGAGCAGGGACGCGACCACGGGGCCGCGCATGCCGGGGGTCGTCAGGGCGGTGCGGTAGTCGGAGAGGCGGGCAGAGTGGGACATGCGTACCAGTATGCCGACAGTGGTACGTACGTACCAGTCAATTACCGGTGCCATCCGTCACCAGGTCTTCCGGGGCTCCGGATGGTCTTGAACCGTCCAGCCGGTGGGAGTTGGTTGCGGTTCGATCACAACAATGGGATGACCGGGTGAAACCACCCCGAGAAACCGCTGAACAGAGGGTCCTTGAGGGTGAACGGCCTTGAGTTGCGGGGTGGGTGGCGTGCGATCGTGGAAGGAGCCACTCCCACTGCCAACCCGTTTCGACCGAGGTCGCGGCGGGTAACCAAGCCTCCTTCCGGCGCTACGAGGGTCGGGGCCTGCGGGCGCCGGAGGTGTGGAAAGAGCGCGGTCTGTCGGGGGATGGGCCGTGCGACAACAAGACCGGTGCGCCGCGTCGGGGGCGGCGCCCGGTCTTGTTGTGCTTCTCGACGCCGCTAGCGGGCGCGGCGGGCCAGGCGCTCGGGGTCGAGGATCAGCACGCTCTTGCCCTCCAGCCGGAGCCAACCGCGGTGGGCGAAGTCGGCCAGGGCCTTGTTCACCGTCTCGCGCGAGGCGCCCACGAACTGGGCGATCTCCTCCTGCGTCAGGTCGTGGGTGACCCGCAGCAGACCGGCCTCCTGGCTGCCGAAGCGCTGCGCGAGTTGCAGCAACGCCTTGGCCACGCGGCCGGGCACGTCGGTGAAGATCAGGTCGGCCAGCATGGAGTTCGTCCGGCGCAGCCTGCGGGCCAACGCCCTCAGCAGCTGCTCGGCGATCTCCGGCCGGTTGGTGATCCACTGCCGCAGCGCGGGTCGGTCCATGCTGACCGCGCGCACTTCGGTCACCGTGGTCGCGGTGGACGTGCGCGGACCGGGGTCGAAGATCGACAGCTCGCCGAACATGTCGGACGGTCCGAAGATCCCCAACAGGTTCTCCCGGCCGTCCGGCGACTTGCGGCCGATCTTCACCTTGCCGGACTGGATGATGTAGAGCCGGTCGCCCGGCTCGCCTTCCGCGAAGATCACGTGGCCACGCGGGAATTCAACAGACTCCAGCGTCTGCGCCAGTGCCTCCGCTGCGGCCTGTTCAACCCCCTGGAAAATGCCCGCGCGGGCCAGGGTCTCGTCCACCTCGTCCCTCCTGTCGAGACGCGGCGGCATGGTTGAGCGCGTTCCGCCTTCTGGCGGATCAGCGCCTGCCGCCGATCACTGAGTGCAGTCTAAGGGCTGTGGTCGGGATCGCCTTTCGGCGCGCCGCCAACCAGCCCGGACAGCCCGATAAGGCCCGCGGGGGTTGACCCCGTGGGCCTCGCCGGTCCTACCCCGCTAGCGGCGGGTGCGCCGCTGACGCAGGTTCCTGGCACGACCGCCCAGCCTGCGCAGCCGGAACAGTTCCAGCGCGCGGCCGATGCCGTGCCCGTAGAGCGCCCTGACCTCGTCGGGGCGGGCCGACTCCAGGAACTCCTCGACCTCGTCCTCCTGCACGGCGACGTGCCGCAGACGAGCTTCAACGCGCTCCATGAAGAGCGCGAAGAACATGATCACGATCGGAACGGCGATGACGAACCAGGCAGTCATGATGGCTCCGATCCTTGCGCATCCGGTTCGGCGCGCGGTCAAGGGGGGTCACTCTGGCGTGTCGGTTCGAGGTCGTTATAGGGACGTGCGCGATCGGCCTGTGGTTGCTTGCCCGTGATCGTGCCGCGTCAAACCCGCTCCCGCCCGGCGAAGCGGAGGGCCAGTAACCTCGTCCCATGGCGAAGAGCGCGGTGAAGCAGCCGGAGACGAGGCTGGGGCTGGTCCGCCGGGCGCGTCGCATGGTCCGGGTCCTCGGCGAGGGTTACCCCGACGCGCACTGCGAGTTGGACTTCGCCGACCCGTTGCAGCTCCTGGTCGCGGTGGTGCTCTCCGCGCAGACCACCGACGTCCGGGTGAACCAGGTCACGCCCGCGTTGTTCAAGCGCTACCCCACGGCGGCCGACTACGCGGCCGCGGACCGCGCCGAGCTCGAAGAGCTGATCAAGTCGACCGGCTTCTACCGCAACAAGGCGACGTCCGTGATCGGCCTGGGCGCCGCGCTGGTCGAGCGGTTCGGCGGCGAGGTGCCCGGCCGGCTCGAAGACCTCGTGACGCTGCCCGGCGTGGGCCGCAAGACCGCGAACGTGGTGCTGGGCGACGCTTTCGGTGTGCCGGGGATCACGGTCGACACGCACTTCGGCCGGCTCGTCCGCCGCTGGGGCTGGACCCGGGAGGAGGACCCGGTCAAGGTCGAGCACACCATCGGCGCGCTGGTCGAGCGCAAGGAGTGGACCTTGCTCTCGCACCGCACGATCTTCCACGGCCGCCGCGTCTGCCACGCCCGCACGCCCGCCTGCGGCGCGTGCCTGCTGGCGCCCCAGTGCCCGTCCTACGGCATCGGGCAGGTCGACCCGGTCAAGGCCCAGAAGCTCGTCAAGGGCGAGGAAGCGCCGCGGTTGATCGAGCTCGCCGAACGCGTCCGGGCGGGGGAGAAGCTGGCGTGAGCGCGGCCGCGCGGTGGGCCGTCGTCGTCCTGGTGCTGGCGGTGGCGGGCGTGGTCGCGCTGTGGCCGCGGTCACCCGAGCCGGTGGGGCCGGGCACGATCCCGACCCGCACGGAGAGCACCGCCGACGTGGACGCCGCACGGGCGCGGGCCGCGCTCGGGCCGTGCCCCCAGGGGCCGCCGGACGTCCGGGGGCCGGAGCCGCTGCGCGGTGTCGTGGTCACGTGCCTGGGCGACGGCCGCCCGGTCGACGTGGCGTCCACCGTGACCGGCCGGGCTGTGGTGAACTTCTGGGCCACCTGGTGCGTTCCCTGTCAAGAGGAGCTCAAGGTGCTGGACGCCTACGCGCGGGAGCCCGGCGCGGTGCCGGTGGTGGCGGTCCTGGTGGATAGCGAGGAGGCGGACGGTCTGGAGCTGCTGGCGAAACTCGGCGTGCACCTGCCGTCGGTCGTCGATCCGGCCGACGCCGTGCGCAAGGCCGTCCGCACGCCCCGGACGTTGCCGATGAACTACTTCGTCGGCGCGGACGGCTCGCTGACCCGGGTGACCGATCCCATCGTCTTCACGTCGGTCGACCAGGTGCGCGAGGTGGTCGGATGACGGCCCTGGTCGACCCGGACGACGTACCCGGGTGGATGAGCGGGCTGGTCGAGGCGACCGCCGGGACCGACGCGCGCGCCTTCACCCGCATCAAGCCGCCACCCGACGGCACCGGACGGCCCGCCGCCGTGCTCATGCTGTTCGGCGAGGGCCCCGGCGGCCCGGACGTGCTGCTGCTGCGCCGCGCCGACACCCTCGGCTCGCACCCCGGCCAGGTCGCGTTCCCCGGCGGCGCGGCCGACCCCACCGACGACGGACCGGTGGACACGGCGCTGCGCGAGGCGTTCGAGGAGACGGGTGTGCTGCGCGAGGGCGTCCGGCCGGTGGCCACGCTGCCGCGGCTGTACGTGCCGGTGTCCGGGTTCGTCGTCACGCCGGTGCTGGCGCACTGGGACGCGCCGTCGCCGGTCGCGCCGGTCGACCCGGCCGAGACCGCCGCGGTGGCCAGGGTGCCGATCGCGCACCTGGCGGACCCGGCGAACCGCTTCCGGGTGAGCCACCCGTCCGGCTACGTCGGTCCGGCGTTCTCCGCGCCGGGCATGCTGGTGTGGGGCTTCACCGCCGGCCTGCTCGACGGCCTGCTCGCGCTGGGCGGGTGGGAACGGCCTTGGGACACCGGGGACGTGCGTGATCTCGACCTGGCCCTGCGCGCGGTGGAGGTGTGAGTGAACTGGGTTGACCTGCTGGTGCTGGCGCTGGCCGCCTTCGCCGCGGTGTCCGGCGCGCGGCAGGGCATGGTCGTGGCGCTGCCCGCGTTCGTCGGCGTGCTCCTCGGCCTGGCGCTCGGCACGCAGGTCGCGCCGCTGGTCGTCGCCCAGTTCGACAACGTGGTGACCAAGGTCGTGTTCGCCGTCGGCATCGTGGTGCTGCTGGTGGCGCTGGGCGAGACCCTGGGCGTGTACGTGGGCCGCACCATCAAGCCGCGGGTCAACTCCAGCCCGTTGCGCGGCGCGGACAACACGCTGGGCGCGATCGTGCAGGGCGCGGTGGTGTTCGTGGTGGCGTGGATGATCGCGCTGCCGCTGACCATGGTCGCGGGCCTGCCGTCGCTGGCGAAGGCGCTCAACCAGTCGGTGATCCTGTCCACCGTCGACGACACCATGCCGCAGGCGGCGCGGACGTTGGCCGACGACCTGCAGTCCCTGTTCGACGTGTCCGGCTTCCCGGCCGCGATGGACCCTTTCGACCAGACCCCGTTGCGGGACGTGGGTCCGCCGGACCCGGCGTTGAGCGGGAACCCGATCGTGCGCAAGCTGGAGCCCAGCGTGCTGAAGGTGCGCGGGCGCGCGCCGTCGTGCTCGCGGGCGTTGGAGGGGACGGGTTTCGTCATCTCGCCCGAGCGGGTGATGACGAACGCGCACGTGGTCGCGGGCACCACCGACGTGACGGTCGAGGTCGGCATCGGCGAGTTCGACGCCACGGTCGTGCACTACGACGCGCAGACCGACATCGCGATCCTGGCCGTGCCGGACCTGGAGGCCACGCCGTTGCAGTTCCGCACCGACGAGATCGCGCCGGGCGAGGACGGGATCGTGCTCGGCTACCCGTTGGACGGCCCGTACACGGCGTCCGAGGCGCGGGTGCGGGAGCGGATCAAGATGCTGCGCGGACCGGACATCTACGACGCGCAGACCGTGACGCGGGACGTGTACACGGTGCGGGCGAAGGTGCGCAGCGGCAACTCCGGCGGGCCGTTGGTCGACCCGCAGGGCCGGGTGATGGGCGTGGTGTTCGGCGCGGCCGTGGACGACCAGGAGACCGGGTTCGTGCTGACCGCGGACGAGGTCGCGGAGGAAGTGTCGAAGGCGCCAACGATGGTGCGTCGGGTGTCCACCCAGACCTGCGCGTCGTAACGATCTCCGTCACGGCACGATTACCCAGCGTGCCCCAGGTCTTCATCTCGTACCAGCACCGCGACGGCGAGTTGGCCGCGAAGCTCGCCGAAGCGTTGGAGTCGGTCGGGCTCGACGTGTGGCTGGACACGAATGAGTTGCTTCCCGGTATGCCGCTCGGTACGGGCATCGACGCCGGCCTGCGATCATCCGACGCCGTGCTGGCCGTGATTACGGCGGAGCATCTGTCACCGTGGACCTTGCGTGAGATCGAAACGGCGGCGAGCACCGGCACGTTGCTCATTCCGGTGCTCGCTGCCGGCGCGCCGGAGCGGCTACCCCATACCCTGGCGAGCAGGCAGAGCGTCCGGGCCGACTTCTCCTCGCCGGAGTCGTTGCGGCGGCTTGCGGAACGGGTGCGGCGAGCGATCGCCGCCCGGGCGAACCGGGCGCACCTCGTGTTGGGCGTCGACGCCGATGTGCTCGGGCTCGACGACCTGCAGGCCGTGCGCAGCTTGGTGATGGACGCGTTCGGCGCCGCACGCCGACCGTTGCGGCTCCAACCCGACACGCTGACCTTGTTCCGCCCCGGTCCCGTGTGGATCTCGGTCGAGGTGTCGCCGACCGGTCGTGAGCTTGAGCGATTCGCCGAACACGTGCCCCACGGCGGCCTCGGCTACTTCGTTCACGTGGGCGAGATGAGCCGCGAGGCGCAGATCGCGCTGGACCAGATGAGGGTTGGTGGCAAGCCGGTGGTGGCGATCACCACGCGGTCGTTGCGTGCGGCGCACGCTGACCAGCGGGTTGAGGCGTTCCTAGCCGAGCTGGAACGCGACTACGGCAACCGGGACAACCTGTTCGACACCAGGAACGCGCTGATCAACGAGCGGTTCCTGTACGGGCGCGACGTCATGCTCAACACGATCGGCAGCGCATTGCGCCGGCACGAGCACGTCCTCGTAACCGGGTTGCGCAAGGTCGGCAAGACCAGTCTGCTCAACATCCTGCGCCAGCACTTGGTCGACCGGCCGGTGTGCCAGGTGGACCTCGAACGCTTCGACAGGCACCGGGAGGACTGGCCGCGCGCGCTGTTCGCCATGGTGCTGCGGGCGTTCGACCGGTGGGGACGGGCCGAGCGGGGTGACTGGCCGTTCGATCCGGCCCGGCCGAAGACGGCGACGGAACTAGAAGCCGAGTTGGAGCGCCGCCAGCAGCACCTCGGGCCCTCCCCGACGACCCTGGTGGTGGTGCTGGACGAGCTGGAACGCGTCTTTCCCGCGCCGGGTGAGGACTACGCGGCCCGGCAGTGGGTGCGGGCTGCCGGCGCGTTGCGGGCACTGGCACAGGGCGAGCACCGGCACCTCGTCGTGATCGGCGCGGACCTGCGGGCCGAGGTCAACCGTGCCAACGACCTCGGACCGGCGGGTACGAACCCGTTCTTCTCGTTCTTCCAGGAGATGCCGGTCCCGATGCTTGACGGCGATGCGGTCGAGGAGATGGTGGTGTCGCTGAGCGGCGCGATGGGCGTCGAGCCGCCGGGTTCGGACTTCGTCGGCGAGCTGTTCGACTTGACCGGCGGCCACCCGGCCCTGGTACGGACAGTGGCAGCGGAGGCCTACCGGCAGCGGCGGAGGCCGTACGAGCTTGTGGCGCGGGATCTGCACGCCGGGCTCGACCGTTTGGAGGATACCGACGCCGTGGGATTCTTTCTGCGCAACAACCTGTGGCAGCTGATGACCCCGGTGGAACGGGAGGTCGTGCTTGCCGTCGTGCACGACCGGCCCGTGCCGGAGTTCGTGCCCCGTGCCGCCGAACGGCAGGCGCTGGCCGCGTTGCGGGCGCAGGGCCTGGTCGATGGCGACGGCGTGCGCATCGGCCTGTTCCGGCAGTGGCTGCTGGACGATGAGGCCGGATGAACCCGTACTACTCGTCGGCGTTGTTCGTCGGCCGCCACGTCCAGCTCGCGCACGTGGCCGGGGTATTAGAGCAGGGGAGGTCCGCACTGCTCATCGGCGGTCGGCGGGTCGGTAAATCGACTTTCGCCCGGCACCTGGTGAGCGAGGGCAGGCTGTTGGTGCGCACCGACGTGATGGGCTGGGACCTGTCGTCGGAGGACGCGGCGCTGGGGGCGCTGCTCGGCGCCGTCGAAGGCAGGCAGGAGACGGCGCACGCATCGGCGACCCGGCACGACGTGGCCGCGGCGCTGACCGAACGCCGGCCGGTGACGCTCGTGGTGGACGAAGCCGACCGGGTGCTGCTGGCGACGTGGGGACCGGGGTTCTTCGCGTTCCTGCGCTGGCTGGACGACACGCACCTGCGCGACGACATCGCGATCCTGCTCGCGGGCGGACCGGTGCTCGCGCTGTTCCGCGACCCGGACGACCGGGGCTCGCCGCCGTTGAACACGGCCGAGCCGAAGTTCCTCGACCCGCTGGACCGGGACGCGGTGGCCGAACTGGCCGCGCCGACGCCCGGCGCCGACGTGGACCGGCTGCTCGACCACGGCGGCGGCCACGCGTGGCTGACCACCCGGCTGCTCGCCGAGCTGCACGACGGCACGCTGTTCGACGACGCGGTGGACGACGTGTTCGACCAGGTCGTCGGCACGTTCCCGGTGTGGGAGCGGCAACTGGGCGAGGCCGGGCGGCGGCTCGTGCGCGACCTGCCCGACGATGGCCTCACGCGCGAGGAGCTGCGCCGTCCGCCGTGGTCACGGCACCGTGAAGCGGTCCGGGTGGGTCGCAGCGTCGGCGCGTTGCGGCTGTCGGGCGGTCGGCTCACCCGCGGTCCGCGGCTGTTCACCGAGTGGCTGCTCGGGCGCGACCCCGACGAGCTGGTGTTCGACCTGGCCATCTCCTACGCCTCCGAGGACGAACCGCTGGCCAGGCAGATCAACCACCAGCTGCGCGCGGAGTTCAAGGTGTTCTACGCGCCGGACCAGGACGCGGCGCTGTGGGGCGGCGACCTGACCCGGCTGCTGCCCAACACCTACGGCGCGCGCAGCCGGTACGTGCTGGTGCTGGCCACGGAGGTCTACGCGGCCAAGCACTGGACGCGGGTCGAGTACGACTCGGTCGCCGCGCGGCACCCGGACCGGATCCTGCTGCTGGACTGCGGCCGGTTGCCCGACGACCTGCCGCCGGGGCTCGTCTACCGGGGCGGCAGCCCGGCGGAGCTGGTCGGGCTCGTCGGCGCGCTCAAGCAGAAGCTGACGGCGTAGTCGGACCCGGTGGTCAGACCTTCGCCAGGAAGTCCGTGATGATCCGGCTCGTCGTGTTCGGCGCCTCCTGGTGCGGGAAGTGACCCACCTCGGGCAGCACCCGGTACGACGAGCGCGCGCCCGTCCACCGGGACGAGTCCGACGCGGTCGACTCCAGCACCACCGGGTCGAGGGCGCCGTGGAGCTGGAGCACCGGGACCTCCAGCCGGCGGTCCACCGCCTCGGCGAAGCGGCGGCCGTCGCCGCGCAGCTGGGACCGCACCGCCCAGCGCTGGTACTCCATCGAGCTGTGCGCGACGCCGGGCACCAGGACCGCCTCGCGGTTGCGGCGCACCACCTCGTCGAACTCGGGCGACACCCTCCACTTCGGACCGCCCCACGCGTCCAGCATGGCGGCCACCGCCGCACCGCGGTCCCTGGTCAGCCACCGCTCCGGGTACACCGGCAGCTGGGAGCGGAACAGGTGCGCGCTGGCCCGGCCCTGACCGCGCGGGTGGCGGCGGATCGCACGGCGCAGCGCCAGCGGGTGCGGCGCGGCCACCGCCGTCACGGAGTAGACCAGCCGGGAGTGCATGGCGGCGACCGTCCACGCGAGCATGCCGCCCCACGCGTGGCCGACGAGGTGCGCCCGCGGTTCGCCGAGCGCCTTCACCAGGCCCGCGACATCACCGGCGAGCGTGAACCCGTCGTACCCGCGCGGTGGTTTGTCCGAGTCGCCGTAGCCGCGCAGGTCCACCGCCACCGCCCGGTAGCCCGCCTCGGCGATCGAGACCAGCTGGTGCCGCCAGGTCCACCAGAACTCCGGGAACCCGTGCAGCAGCAGCACGAGCGGGCCCTCGCCCAGCTCGGCGACGTGCAGGCGGATGCCGTTCGCGGACACGTCGCGGTGCGTCCACGGGCCGGGCACCCGAGCGGTCGACGGGTCCGGTGGCAGCCGCACGGCGTGGCTCAGCGGCCGTCGCGGTCTTCGCCGCGGTGCCGGAGGGCCGCGACGGTGTCCCTGGCCGAGTCGATGGTCCGCTGGGGTGCCCGCAGCTTCTTCACCTTGCGGTAGCCCAGCAGCGCGAACAGCACTGCGGTGAGCAGCATCAGCCCGAACACGATGAGGAACGCCGACCAGCGGGGCAGCCACACGTCCAGCAGCTCCGCGCCGAAGAAGAAAAAGAAGAACGAGCTGAACAGCAGCACCGTCAGCGCGACGATGAAGAAGACGCTGCCCTTCACGCCCTTCTTGATCTCGCCCGCGACCTCGGACTTGGCCAGCTCCACCTCGGCCCTGACCAAGGTGGACAGGTGGGCCGTGGCGTCGCGTACCAGCCCGCCGATGGACGTTTCCTCCGCGATCTTCACCGCGCTCTCCGCGGTCAACGGGATCGACGGAACAGGTGGCAGTCCGCTGCCGTTGGTGTTCTCCCGAGCGCTGGTCACCGGCTCATCGTGCCATGCACACCGGCCGGGGGCCGCCCGACCGGCTGATCCACTGCGGTTTACTCGTCGTCATCGGCGCGTTGGTGCACCCGACTGCGCCGCACCAGCAAAACCGCGGCCAGCAGCGACGCCGTCAACGACGCCAGCAGCACGGCCGCCTTGGCCTGTTCGGCCGCGGGCCCGTCCAGCGCCAGGTCCGCGATCAGCAGGCTCACGGTGAACCCGACGCCGCCGAGCATCGCCACCGCGAAGATGTCCCGCGGCCCGGCACCGCTCGGCCACACCGCGGCCTTGAACAGCACCGCCAACGCCGACGCGCCCACGATGCCGACCACCTTGCCCACCACCAGGCCCAGCATCACGCCCAGCGCCAACCGGTCGGAGAACAGCGAGCCCAAGGCCTCGCCGTTGACCGGGATACCGGCCGCGAACAGCGCGAACACCGGCACCGCGACGGCCGCCGACCACGGCTGCAACCGGTGCTCCAGTCGCAACGCCGGCGCCTCGTGCTCGTAGCGGTCCTTGCGCACGCGGGTCAGCAGGGCCAGCGCGACACCCGCGATGGTGGCGTGCACACCCGCGGCGTGCACGGCGACCCACGTGCCGAGCGCGATCGGCACGTACAGCCAGGGCGTCGTCACCCGCTTGTGCTGGAGGAACGCGTACAGCGCCAGCAACGCGACCGCCGCGGCCGCCGCGACCAGGTTGAACGACGCGGTGAACAGCACCGCGATGAGGAAGATCGCGCCCAGGTCGTCCACCACGGCCAGGCTGAGCAGGAACAACCGCAGGCTGTTCGGCAGACCGGAGGCGGTGATCGCGAGCACGCCCAGCGCGAACGCGATGTCCGTGGCCACCGGGATCGCCCACGCCCGCTCCACGCCCGGCTCGCCCCAACCGACGCCCAGCGCGATCACCGCGGGCACGACCATGCCGCCGGCCGCGGCCACCACCGGCAGGATCGCCGACTTGAAGTCGTTCAGCTCGCCGATCACGAGCTCGCGCTTGAGCTCCAACCCGGCGACGAAGAAGAAGATCGCGAGCAGGCCGTCCTTGGCCCAGTCGCCGACGCTCAGGCTCAGGTGCAGCGACGCCGGCCCGAGGTGGAAGTCGCGCAACGCCGCGTAGCTGCCGGAGATCGGCGAGTTCGCCCAGATCAGCGCGACGGCGGTGGCCGCGAGGAGGATCATCCCGCCGACGGTCTCGGTGCGCAGGTAGCGCGCGAACTCGGCGGCGGCCGGGCGAATGCGGTTCAAGATCGACTCCGGTGGTTCGGCTACGACTCATCCTCGTGCCGACCAGGCTTCCCGGCTCACCGGGAGTGATCCTAACCCGGGAAGGGGCCCGCCGATGATCGGCGGACCCCTCCCGACGTGCTCAGTGCCGGCGTGCTCGGTCCTGCCGTGCTCAGTCCTCGGAAGCGCCCGACTTCAGGCCGTTCGAGATCAGGTCCATCACCGACGAGTCCGCGAGCGTGGTCACGTCGCCGACCTGCCGGTTCTCCGCCACGTCGCGCAGCAGGCGGCGCATGATCTTGCCCGAGCGGGTCTTCGGCAGCTCCGGCACGACCATGATCTGGCGCGGCTTCGCGATCGGGCCGATCTCCTTGGCCACGTGCTCGCGCAGCGCCTTGATCGCCTCCGCGCCGTCGGAGCCCTCGGCCACGCCGCCGCGCAGGATCACGAACGCCACGATGCCCTGGCCCGTGGTCGGGTCGGTCGCGCCGACCACCGCCGCCTCGGCCACCGTCGGGTGCGAGACCAGCGCGGACTCGACCTCGGTGGTGGAGATGCGGTGCCCGGACACGTTCATCACGTCGTCCACCCGGCCCAGCAGCCAGATGTCGCCGTCGGCGTCGTACTTCGCGCCGTCACCGGCGAAGTAGTAGCCCAGGTCGCCGAACCGCGACCAGTACGTGTCGCGGTAGCGCTCGTCGTCGCCCCAGATGCCGCGCAGCATCCCCGGCCACGGCTGGTCCAGCACCAGGTAGCCGCCGCCACCGTGCGGCACCTCGTTGCCCTGGTCGTCCACGACCTTCGCGCCGATGCCGGGCAGCGGGCGCTGCGCCGAACCGGGCTTGGTGGTGGTGGCGCCGGGCAGCGGCGAGATCATGATCCCGCCCGTCTCGGTCTGCCACCAGGTGTCCACCACGGGCGTCTGGCCCGCGCCGATGGTCTCCCGGTACCAGATCCACGCCTCGGGGTTGATCGGCTCGCCGACGCTGCCCAGCACGCGGAGGCTGGACAGGTCGTACTTGGCCGGGATGTCCGCGCCCCACTTCATGAACGTGCGGATCAGCGTCGGCGCGGTGTAGTAGATCGACACGCCGTACTTCTGCACGATCTCCCAGTGCCTGCCCTCGTGCGGGGTGTTGGGCGTGCCCTCGTAGACGACCTGCGTGACGCGGTTGGACAGCGGGCCGTACACGATGTAGCTGTGCCCGGTGACCCAGCCGATGTCGGCGGTGCACCAGTACACGTCGGTGTCGGGCTTGAGGTCGAACACGTTGTGGTGCGTGTAGGACGCCTGGGTCAGGTAGCCGCCGGAGGTGTGCAGGATGCCCTTGGGGCGGCCCGTGGTGCCCGACGTGTAGAGGATGAACAGCGGGTGCTCGGAGTCGAACGCCTCCGGCGTGTGCTGGTCGGACTGGCGGTCGACGACGTCGTGCCACCAGACGTCGCGGCCCTCGGTCCACTCCACGTCGTTGTTCGTCCGCTTGACGACCAGCACGTGCTCGATGCTCCCGGCGTTGGCCACGGCCTCGTCCACGGCGGGCTTGAGCGCCGCCGGCTTGCCGCGCCGGAACTGGCCGTCGGTGGTGATCACGAGCTTGGCCTGCGAGTCCTCGATGCGGGTGCGCAGGGCCTCGGCGGAGAACCCGCCGAACACCACGCTGTGCATCGCGCCGAGGCGGGCGCAGGCGAGCATGGAGAAGATGGCCTCGGGGACCATCGGCATGTAGATGGCGACCCGGTCCTCCGCGCCGACGCCGAGCTCGACGAGCGCGTTGGCGGCCTTGGAGACCTCGCGCTGGAGCTCGGCGTAGGTGATGGTGCGGCTGTCGCCGGGCTCGCCCTCCCAGTGGATCGCGACCTGGTCGCCGTGACCGGACTCGACGTGCCGGTCGACGCAGTTGTAGGCGACGTTGAGCTTGCCGCCGACGAACCACTTGGCGAACGGCGCGTCGGACCAGTCGAGGACCCGGTCCCACTTCGTGTCCCAGGACAGCCGCTCGGCCTGCTTCGCCCAGAACGCCTCGCGGTCGGCGTCCGCCTCCTCGTAGAGGGCGGCGGTGGCGTTCGCCTGCGCGGCGAACTCCTCGCCGGGCGGGAACGTCCTGGTCTCCGTCGACAGGTTGTCCAGGGCGGCTTGCGGCTCTGTCATGGTGGGCGGACCTCCTGAATCCGTGGGGATGCGCACTGACCGTAGTGCGATTCAGCTCACTGCGCACCCAAAAGGTTCAGACCAATTTCGGCCGAGTTCGAAACGCGTGGGTAACTGTGTAACCCGACCCGTGCCGCGTGACCACTGCGATGCCGCCGAACGACACGTAGGTTGCGACCAGCGGCACCCTCCGTGACGCGCGTCACGCCGTCAGCTTGGCCTTCAGGTCCGGCCACTCGGCGGCGGTCATCGAGTAGACGACCGTGTCGCGCAGCGTGCCGTCCGGGCGGATGCGGTGCACGCGGAGGATGCCCTCGCGGGTCGCGCCGAGGCGTTCGATGGCCTGCTGCGAGCGCTCGTTGCGCAGGTCGGTGTGCCAGCCGACGCGCAGCGCGCCGAGGTCCTCGAAGGCGCGGCGCAGGAGCAGGAACTTGGCGTTGGTGTTGAGGGCGGTGCGCTGCCAGCGCGGGCCGATCCAGGTGTGGCCGATGTAGAGGCCGCGGTGCTTCGGGTCGATCTCGTAGTACGACGTGGTGCCGGCGACCTCGCCGGTCCGCGGGTCGATCTGCGCCCAGGCGAGGCGGGTGGTGTCGGCGAGGCCGCGTTCGATGTACGCGCGGGTCTCCTCGACCGTGGCCGGCTGGGGTGAGCTGAGCCAGGTCCAGACCTCCGGGTCCTTGCCCGCCTCGTGCAGGCCCTCGGCGTGGTCGGGGGTGAGGGGTTCGAGGCGGACGTGGTCGCCGGTGAGCACGGGGCGGTCGTACCAGTTCATGAACCGACGGTAACTCCGGTTAGTGGCTATCTTGAATATCCATTTCCAGCTAGTTGTGGATAGCCACTTACCGGCGGGTAGTGTGCTCCGGCGTGACCGATCCGCTTGCCCCGCTGCTGGACCTGCCCGGTGTGGCCGACGCCGTCGCCGCGGCGCGCGACGCCGTGTTCCAGGTGCACCGGCACCGGGTGAACCTGCGCGGGTGGGCGACCACCGCGGCCGAGGCGTCCGTGCGCGCCGCCCGTGCGTCGGCGGCGTTGGACGGCGGGCCGACCGCCATCCCGTCCGACGGCACCGTGTCCGATCCCGTGCTGGCGGGTGCGTTGCGGGTGGCGGAGTCGTTGGGCGTGGTGTTCCCGACGTGGCAGCGGGCGCCGTTGCAGGCGTTGGCGCGGTTGCACGTGCTGGCCGCCGCCGACCTGGGCGGTGACCTGGGCCGCCCCCGTGCCGCACCGGGCGTCTCGGAACGCCTGGGCGTGCTCTCCGAGCTGGTCACCGGCGGCACCTTCGTCCCCGGTCCGCTGCTGGTGGCCGTGGTGCACGGGGAGCTGATGTCGCTGGCGCCGTTCGACACGGCCAACGGCGTGGTGGCACGTGCGGCGTCCCGCCTGGCGTCCATCGCGACCGGCCTGGACCCGAAGTCGCTGGGCGTGCCCGAGGTGCTGTGCCTGCGCCGTCAGAACGACTACGCCGCCGCCCTGCACGGCTTCTCCACCGGCGACCCCGAGGGCATCACCCGCTGGGTCCTGTTCTACTGCGAGGCCCTGACCGCCGGCGCCCGTGAAGCCCGCAGCATCGCCGACGCCGCCACCCCCTAGCCGCGAGAGTCGTACCTCCAGCCCGCGCGTGTCCTACGTTCAGAACCACCGTGTCCTACGTTCGGAACACCCGAGTTCAACACTCAGAACACGGGTGGCCGTCCTGAGCGTTGAACTCGGGGTACCTGAACGTAGGACACGCGCGTTCTGAACGTAGGACACGCGGGTGGTGAGTGTTGGACTCTCGTGTGGTGAGTGTTGGACTCTCGCGGTCAGAGGAGTTGTTTCAGGGTGGTGGCGGCGCGGTCGGCGTCGTCGAAGGTGTTGTAGAGCGGGGCGAAGCCGAAGCGCAGCAGGTCCGGTGGGCGGTGGTCGCCGATGACCTGGCGTTCGACCAGCTCGTCGATGAGCCGGGCGGCGTCGGGGTGGCGGAGGGAGACCTGGTGGCCGCGCCACTCGTCGGCCGGGGTGATCACCTCGATGCCGGGCAGGTCCTCCACCAGGGCGCGGAAGTGGGCGGTCAGGGCCAGGCCCTTGGCGCGCACGTCCTTCAGGTCGACGTGGTCCCAGACGTCCAGGGCGGCGTCCAGCGCGAGCATCGAGATGATGTCCGGCGTCCCCACGCGGGCACGGGAAACACCCGGGTCCGGCGTGTACTCCGGCGACATCGCGAACGGCACCTCGTGGCCCGTCCACCCCGTCAACGGCTGGTCGAACGTCGGTTGCGCGTGCTTGGGCACGTACAGGAACGCGGGCGAGCCCGGCCCGCCGTTGAGGAACTTGTACGTGCAGCCGACGGCGAGGTCGACGTCGAGCGCGTCCAGCTCGATCGGCAGCACGCCCGCGCTGTGGCACAGGTCCCACACGACCTTCGCCCCCACCGCGTGCGCCTGCTCGGTCAGCTTCGCCATGTCCAGCAGCCGACCCGTGCGGTAGTCGACGTGGTTGAGCAGCACGACCGCCGTCGTGTCCCGCAGGTCCAGCGCCTCCGGCGGCGCCGGCCGCAACGCCAGACCGGTCAGCTCCGCCACCGACCGCGCGATGTACCCGTCGGTCGGGAACGTCCCCGCGTCCACCACGATCTCCATGCGGTCGGTGTTGCGCACCGCCGCCATCAGCGCCTTGAACAGGTTCACGCTGGTCGAGTCCGCCACCACGACCTGCCCCGGCTTGGCACCGACGAGCCGCCCGATGCGGTTGCCGACCCGTTCCGGCGCCTCCCACCAGCCCTCCGACCAGCTCCGGATGAGCCGTCGGCCCCACTGGTTGCGCACCACGTCCTGCACCCGTTCGGCGACGGCCTTCGGCGGCGCACCCAGGGAGTTGCCGTCCAGGTAGACCACGTCGTCGTCGAGGTCGAACAGGTCGCGAACGTGCGCCAGCGGGTCGGTCGTGCGCGTCATACGTGACTCCTAGCCGTCCACAGCTCGGGGAAGACAGAGCGTTGCGTGCGCTTCTCCAGCCACGCAACCCCCGCCGAACCGCCGGTCCCGGTCTTCGCGCCCATCGAACGGCGGGTGGCGAGCAGGTGGTCGTAGCGCCAGCGGGCGAACTCCTCGGCGATGTCGGTCAACGCCTCGCCCAGCTCCAGCAGGTCACGCGACCCGCCGCGGTAGACGTCCGCCCACACGGCCTCCACCTCGGCGTTCGGCTCGTACGGTTGGCTGACGTCGCGCTCCAGCACGTCGGCCGGGATCGGCAGGCCCTGGCGCCCCAAGGCGGCCAGCACGTCGTCGTACAGGCTCGGCTCGTCGAGCAGCGCTTCGAGCGCGTCGTGCTGCTGCGGCACGGCGCGGTGCGGCACGAGCATCGACCGGGACTTCTCGCCGAGCAGGAACTCCACCTCGCGGTACCGGCCCGACTGGAAGCCGGAGCCCTCGCCGAGCGCGTCCCGGAACGAGTTGAACTCGGCGGGCGTCATCCGGGCAATCGGCCGCCACGCCGCGTTGAGCGCCTGCATGTGCAGTTCGCTGCGCCGCAGGGTGCGGACCGCCGCCCGCAGGTCGTCGGCGCGCAGCTCGGTCTTGGCCTGCCGCCACTCGAAGCACAGCAGCCCGAAGTACAGCTCCATGACCTGCGTGATCACCAGGAACGACATCTCACGCGGGTCCTTGGACCACTGCTGTTGCAGCGAGTGCAGCACGGAGGCGTGCACGTAGTCCTCGTAGGGCGTCGTGCCGCCGAAATCGAGTTTGGGTGCGACCGGACAAGTCATGCCTTCCATCATGACCGCGTCTTCGGGTGAATTGAATGGGCAAGGGACGGCGTTGCGCCGAGAAGTTCTTACAAACGAAAGGCGACATCGCGAGTAGCTTTGCGGTCGTGAGCATCGAACTGGACGGCGTGGACTGGGGCCTGCTGGAGGCCCTGCAAGAGGACGCGCGGCTGTCGTACAACGAGTTGGCACGGCGCGTGCACGTGTCGCCGCCGACGGTCGCGCAACGCGTGCGACGGCTGGAGAACGCGGGCGTCATCACCGGCTACCGGGCGACCGTGGACCCGACGGCGGTGGGGCGGTCGGTGGTCGCCCTGGTGCGGATGAAGTGCTATGGGCCGCGGTGCATCACGGTGCACCCGGAGCTGCTCGACGACTGCCCCGAGGTGGTGGAGGTGGTGCGGCTGACCGGCGACATCTGCTCGGTGGTCAAGGTCGTGACCACGTCGATCAGCGAGCTGGAGCGGTTGCTGGTGCGGCTGGGCGGCTACGGCGAGACGTCCAGCGCGATGGTGCTGTCGACGCCTATCCCGTGGCGCCCGGTGCTAGCTGGCTGAGCGCCATCCGGACGTGCCCCTGCGTGCGTTCCAACACCTCCGCCGCGCGCGCCGCGGGGACGCCCGCCAACAGGTGCACCAAGGCCACCTTCAGGTCACCGCCCGCGTCGGCCAACGCCGTCGTGCACTCGTGCTCGCCCAGGCCGGTCGCCTCACGCAGGATGCGCACCGTGCGGCCGCGCAGCTTGGCGTTGGTCGCGCGCATCGACACCATCAGGTTCGAGTACGTGCGGCCGAGCCGGACCATCACGGCGGTCGAGAACGACGTCAGCACCAGCTTCTGCGAGGTGCCCGCCTTCATCCGGGTGGACCCCGCGATCGCCTCCGGGCCGGTGTCGACCGCGATCAGCACGTCCACCTCGACCGGCGCGGGCGCGGTCGGGTTGTTGGAGACCAGCACGGTGTGCGCGCCCAGCGTCCGCGCCTCCTCCAGCGCGGCCATCACGAACGGCGTGCGGCCCGACGCCGTGACGCCCACCACCAGGTCGCCCGCCGCCGCGTGCTTGCGGATCTCGGCGGCACCGTCGGACCCCTGGTCCTCGACGTCCTCCACGGCGTTGACCAGGGCGTCCCGGCCGCCCGCGTGGTGGGCGACGAACCAGTCCGACGGCGCGTTGAACGTCGGCACGAGCTCGGCGGCGTCCAGCGTGGCCAGCCTGCCCGACGTGCCCGCGCCGACGTAGTGCACGCGGCCACCGGCGCGCAGGGCGCCGACGGCGAGGTCCGCGGCGCGCGCGAGTTCGGGCAGCACGGCGGCCACCGCCCCGGGCACCAGGTGGTCCTCGGCGTTGATCAGGCGGAGCACGTCCAGCGTGGAGAGCCGGTCGATGTCCTCCGTCCGCGGGTTCCTGGCCTCGGTGGGTGAGTCCACGCGGACCGCGACATCGTGCCGGGGCGGCGTCATTTACCGGACTCCCGGCGTCGCCTGCCGTCCGGTCGGGCGCCGAGGCGATGCCCCGACACCGCGTCGTACGTCGCTTCGAGCGCTGTCTTGGCGCTGTCCACGTGCCGCTGGGCGACCCCGATGAACAGGCAGTCGATCACGGTGAGCTGGGCGATCCGGCTGGCCATCGCGCCCGAGCGGAACGTGGTCTCGCGCGCCGCCGTGGTCAGCACGTGGTCGGCGACCTCGCTGATCGGCGAACGCGGGAAGTTGGTCAACGCCACCGTGGTCGCGCCGTGCTCCTTGGCCACCCGCAGCGCCTCGACGGTCTCGGAGGTGGAGCCGGTGTGCGATATCCCGACCGCGACGTCGGCCCCGGTCAGCACGGCGGCCGACGTGAGCGCGATGTGGGTGTCGTTCCAGGCGAAGCAGGTTCGCCCGATCCGGTGAAGCTTTTGCTGGAGGTCGAACGCGACGAACGCGCTCGCGCCGAACCCGTAGACGTCCACCCGGCCCGCGCCCGCGACGGCCTCGACCACCGCTTCGAGCGTCTCCACGTTCAGCTGCTCGGCGGTCTCCTCGACCGCCCGCGCGTCGGCGAACGCCACCTTGCCCACCACCTGGCGCATGTCGTCGCCCGGGCCGATGTCGCCGCCCAGGTCGCGATCGGGGCGCATCGAGGTGCGGGCCGTGTCGGCGGCCAGCGCTATGCGCAGCTCCGGGTAGCCCCCGACGCCGATGGCCTTGCAGAACCGGGTCACCGTGGTCTCGCTGGTGCCCGCGGCCTCGGCGACCTCGGTGATGCTGCGGTGTGCGACGGTCGCCGGGTTGTCCAGCACGACCTTGGCGACCCGCTGCTCCGCCCGGGCCAGCCCGGGCAGGAGTGAACGGATCTTGACCAGGGGACTGGAGTCGGCGGTACTTTCGGTGGACACGTGGGAAACTTACTAACCGTCCAACACTCGGTCAACGCGGGGTGGGGGTAACTCACCCCAACCGTGACCGAATCGCACCGCTTGGCGGGCCACCGCGATGCGGATGTCACTAACGGTCCGCGGCCCGCCACCCTTCGGGGTGCAAACCCGCTGGTTCGCGCTCCGCGTCGAGTGCGACGCCCCGGTCGTCGGTGACGCGCACGGCGTCCACGTACGCTCCGCGCCCGCCGTAGCCCGTGCCGCGCACGTACCGCCAGCGGAACCGCGTCGCCGACGCCGTCTCGACCTCGACCCGCTGCCAACGCCGTTGTCCGTAACCGGCCAACACCTGGACATCGCGCCAGGCGGCCCCGTCGTTAGTGGCCTCGACGACGACCCGGTCGCCGGGGTCGAGGTCGACGAACGCCCAGAACGACAACCGCTGCCGCTCGCCGCGCAGCGGCAGGTCGCGCGTGGTCAACGTGCCGCCGTCCGACTCCGGCGTCCACGCCGTGCCGTGCCGCGGCCGCACCGCCAGGGCCTGCGCCAGGCCGTTGGCCACCACGCGCCGCGCCGGGTTGATCGAGCCCCAGTTCCGGCTCGGGTGCACGCGGTTGGTCAGCAGGATCGCGATCGACCGCGACAGCGGGTCCAGCACCAGCGTGGTGCCCGTGTAGCCGGTGTGCCCGGCCGCCCTCGGCGAGGTCAGGGCGCCCATGTACCAGCGCTGGTCCAGCTCGAAGCCCAGGCCGTGCGAGTTGCCGGGGAAGCCCTGGTTGAAGTCGGTGAGCATCAGCTCGACGGTGTCCGGGCGCAGGATCCGGCCGCCCGCGTACGCGCCGCCGTTGAGGATCGTCTGACCGAGCACGGCCAGCTCGCGTGCGGTGGAGAACATGCCCGCGTGACCCGCGACGCCGCCCAGCGACCAGGCGTTCTCGTCGTGCACGGTGCCGCGGATGATGCCCCGGCCCGCCTGGTACTCGGTGGCCGCGATCCGGTCCAGCTTGGCCGCCGGCGGGTTGTAGCCGGTGTCCACCAGGCCCAGCGGGCCGGTGATGTCGTCGCGGACGAGCTGGTCCAGCGTCTTGCCCGACCACTTCTCGACCAGCACGCCGAGGGTGATCAGGTTCAGGTCCGAGTACAGGTACGCGGTGCCGGGCGCGCTGCGGGGCGTCGTGTCCATCACGGCTTTGAGCCGGGACGGCACGTCCGGGTACTGCGACCACAGTGGCAGCCACGCCACCAGGCCCGACGTGTGGGTCAGCAGCTGCCGGACGGTGATCGACCCCTTGCCGTTGACGCCGAACTCCGGCAGGTGGCGGGCGACCGGGTCGTCCAGCCCGAAGCGGCCCAGCTCGTGCTGCCGCATCACCACGATCGAGGTGAACAGCTTGGAGATCGAGGCCAGGTCGAAGATCGTGTCCCGCGTCATCGGCACCCGCTGCGGCTCGGGCAGCTCGGTGCCGACGGCGTCGGCGTAGCGGACCGCCCAGCCGGTCGGCTCGTGGGTGACCACGACGCCGTCGTGCGCGAACAGCGTGACGGCGCCCGCGAACAGGGGGTGGCCGGTTGCGTCCGGCACCGTGTACCGCTCGATCTGCGCCAGTGCGGCGTCCAGCGGAGCCGGGTCGAGTCCCACGCGCTGCGGGGTACCCGTTCGCAGCACGCTGCTCGCCCAACCGTCGTGCGGCTGGTCGAAGCGGGCCTCGCGGCGGTCGGCGTGCGCCGGCAGGGCGACGGACAGGGCCATGGTGGTCGCGATCAGCAGGGCGGGGATGCGCATCGCTTGTCTCCCTCTACCGGTAGCGCAGGTACGGCCGGCGGGTGCGGTCGAACGCGGCGAGCTCGTCGGCCCAGGCGCCGACCACCTCATCGGTGCCCGCGCCCGCGTCGACCATGCGGCGCAGCCGGTCCGAGCCGCTGAGCTTGTCGATGTAGTGGTCCGGTCGCCACGCGAACACGTCCGGGTAGCGGGTCCTCGCGGTGACGATCATGGCGACGGCCGTGCGCGGCGCGTCGAAGCGGTGCGGGTCGGTCAGGTGCAGGGCGACACCGCCGCACAGCTTGGTGGCGAACTTGTTGAACGTGGGCGTGAAGTAGGTCTCGCGGAACCGGACGCCGGGCAGCTCCAGCGCGTTGAGGTCCTCGGCCCACCGCCAGTCCAGGCCCGGCGCGCCGATCGTCTCGAACGGGCGGGTGGTGCCGCGGCCCTCGGAGAACACGAGCCCCTCGAACAAGCACGTGCCGGGGTAGACCAGCGCGGTGTCGTGCGTGGGCACGTTCGGGCTCGGCGGGATCCAGGGCAGGCCGGAGTGCAGGTCGTCGCGCTTCCAGCCCTTCACGTCGACCACTTCGAGGCTGCTCACCCGGCCGCCGTCGGTGGGCAGGAACTCGCCGTCGAACAGGCGCGCCAGCTCGCCGATCGTCATGCCGTGCTGCTGGGCGATCGGCTTGCGGCCCACGAACGTCGCGTAGGCCGGGTCGAGCTGCGGGCCGCGGGCCGTGCCGCCGACCGGGTTGGGGCGGTCGAGCACGACGAACCGCACGCCGGTCGCGGCGGCCGCCTGCATGACCGCGTACATGGTCCAGATGTAGGTGTAGAAGCGCGCGCCGATGTCGGCGATGTCGAACACGAGGGTGTCGACGCCCGCCTTGGTGATCATCCCGGCGATCTTGGCGGTGCTCGCGCCGTAGGTGTCGTAGACGGGGACGCCGGTGCGCGGGTCGAGGTAGTCGCCCTCCGAGCCGCCGGCCTGTGCGGTGCCGCGGAAACCGTGCTCCGGGCCGAACGCGGCCCGCGGCGTGAGTCCGGCGGCGACCATCGAGTCGACGATGTGGGTCTGGTCGCGCAGCGCGCCGGTCGGGTTGGTGACCACGCCGACCCGGTGGCCCGCGAACCGGCGCCAACCGTCCTCGGCCAACTGCTCCGCGCCGGTCTTCAGGGGGCGGTGGCGGTCGGGGGCCTGGTCCGCGGCGGGCGGGTCGAGCGCGGTGAGCGCGGGAACGGCGAGGGCGCCGGCGGCGAGGAAGTGCCTGCGGTCCATGTCGGTCACCAAGCCAATCCGTGGCCGAAGGGGTACGGCGTCGGTCCGGGAACCGCGACCGGCAGCTTGCCGACCGGTGCGATCTCGCCGGTGATCACCCCGGCCAGCGCGGCCATCGACACCGCGCTGTAGGAGTACGTCGCCAGCCAGGTCGGCGCGGCGGTGTGCGCCACGTCGTACGGGTTCTGCACGGCGACCGCGACGACCGGTTTGCCGGTGGCCAGGAGCCTGGTCAGCAGGGTTTGCTGCGCCGGCTGGCGGGACAGCGCGTTGGTCAGCACGACGACCGCGTCGGCGTTGCCCGCGGCCTGGACGGCGGCGGTGATCTGGGCTTCGGTGGGCGCGCTGCCGGTGGGCAGCGCGGTGCCGCCGAGGATGCCGGCCAGGGTTCGGGTCGTCGTTTCGCCCCAACCCGTGACCAGCGCGGCGGTGGGCTTGGCCCGCAAAGGCAGGACGCCGGCGTCGTTGCGGACGGCGGTGACGGTGCGCTCGGTGATCCGCCGGGCGGCGTCGAGGTGCTCGGCCGGGCCGACCGCGGAGTCGACCGCGTCCACGTCCACGAGCGGGCCGGTGAGCATGCCGCGCAGGAACTTCATCCGCAGCACCCGCAGCACGCTCCGGTCGATGCGCTGCTCGGTCAGCTCGCCGCCGCGCACGGCCGCCAGCACGCTGTTCACCGCCAGCTCCAGGTCCACCGGCATGAGCAGCTGGTCGACGCCCGCCTTCAGGGCGAGCACGGGGATCTCGGCGTCGCCGTGCAGCTGGCGCACGCCCGCCATGGCCAGCGAGTCGGTGATGACCACGCCGTCGTAGCCGAGGTTCTCGCGCAGCAGGTCGAGGGCGGGCTTGGACAACGTCGCCGGCTCACCCGACGGGTCGATCTTCGGCATCTGGATGTGCGCGGTCATGACCGAGTCGACGCCCGCGGCGATGGCGGCCCGGAACGGCGGGGCGTCCACCTCGTTCCACTGCGCCTCGGTCCGGTCGACCCTGGGCAGCGTGGTGTGGCTGTCCTGGTCGGTGTCGCCGTGGCCGGGGAAGTGCTTGGCGGTCGCGCTCACCGCGTGCGGCGACAGGAAGCGGCCCTGGTAACCGCGCACCTGGGCGGCGGTCAGCTCGGCGGCCAACGCCGGGTCGCTGGAGTAGGAGCGCACGCCGATGACCGGGTTCGCCGGGTTGGAGTTCACGTCCGCGTCCGGCGCGAAGTTCTGGGTGATGCCCATGGCGCGCAGCTCGCGGGCGGTGATCCGGGCGGCCCGCTCGGCGTCCTCGGCGCTGCGGCCCGCGCCGAGGGCCATGTTGCCGGGGAACTGGGTGGCGGGCGCGCCGATGCGGGTGACGATGCCCATCTCCTGGTCGGTGGCGATGGCCAGGGGGATGCGGCCGGCGCGTTGCAGGCCGTTGGAGAGGGCGGCGATCTGGCGCGGGGTGTCGATGTTGTCGTAGCTGGAGTTGTTGAAGTAGACGACACCGCCCGGCTGGAACTTCGCCACCACCTCGGCCGGGGTGGCGACGCCGAAGTCGCGCAGGTTGCCCGGGTGCGCCTCGTCCGGGGCCTGGCCGTGCAGGTAGGTGACGAAGAGCTGGCCGACCTTCTGCTCCAGCGACATGCCCCGAACCAGGGCGGTGATGTGCTGAGCCTGGTCCGGTGCGGCGTGCGCGGGTGCCGGGTGCGCCGGTGCGGCGTGTGCCGGTGTGGTCACTGCGGAAGCCGCGGCCATGGCGACGGCGACGAGCGGACGGAGCACTGCGGCCTCCCCACTGGGAATCTTCCACCACCAAGTGGTGCGTTTGGCAAGTTACCCACGTCACAGAGGTGGGTCAACGGGTTGCGCTGTGTGGCCATTGTGGGGAGGGGTACCGACAAAACCAGGGGTTTGCCGCATCACTCGATCGGGCACTTGTTCTGCGCGTGGGTGCTTTCGGGGCAGAAGGCAGACACAAAGACGGTGGGGCCCCTCGTGGAGGGGCCCCACCGTCGTCAGCGCGGGCTTCTGAGTTACCAAGCGTGCAACTCGTGTCGTACCGACCTGGCCTCGGCGTCCGGCGTCCCGGTACGCAGGCCCTAGACGACAAGCCTCCCGCGGCGTGCTGCGCGTGGGTGTCTCGAAGTCCGCGCACGGAGCTCTGCCGGGGTGGACGCTGCTTCTCTTCCGCTTCGTCCCTGGCCGACCCGAGGTCCGCACTTCCTTTGTAGTGCGTGTGGGGTGTCACGGCAAGGGCTCGATGGAGTGCACCGGTCAAGCGACGTTCAGTAGCGGAAAGGCTTCTGTGACAGTGATTTCGTGCCGGCGGAGCGCCCGGTACCGCTGACCGGGGGCACGCCGGGGTGAAATCAGTTCCGGCGCCGCCTGCGCAGGCCGTACCAGGCCACGCCCGCCGCCGTCGCGGCGCCCAACCCGATCGCCGTCACGGCGACCGCGGTGCCCGACGGGCGGGGGATGCGGGCACGCAGCGACACGGGGTCGGAGAACGTCAGGACGGGCCAGCCGCGTTGGGTCGCCACCCGGCGCAGCGCGCGGTCCGGGTTGACCGCGGTGGGGTGACCGACGGCCTCCAGCAGCGGCAGGTCGCTGATCGAGTCGGAGTAGGCGTGGCAGCGGCTCAGGTCGTAGTCGTGCTGCTCGGCGAGCTGCTTGACGGCGATCGCCTTGTTCTCGCCGGCGCAGTAGAAGTCGACGTCGCCGGAGTAGCGGCCCTGGGCGACGACCATCCGGGTACCCACGCTGTGCGTCGCGCCGACCATGGTGGAGATGGGCGCGACCAGCTCCTCGCCCGACGCGGACACCACGACCACGTCGTGGCCCTCGTCCTTGTGGTCGGAGATGAGCTGCGTGGCCTCCTTGTAGACGAGGGGGTCGACGATGTCGTGCAGCGTCTCCTCGACGATCGAGCGCACCTGCTCGACGTCCCAGCCCTCGCAGAGCGCGGTGATGTGCGAGCGCATCCGGTCCATCTGGTCGGCGTCGGCGCCGGCCAGCATGAAGACGAACTGCGCATAGGCGCTCTTGAGCACCGCACGCCGGTTGATCAGGCCTTCTTGGAAGAAGGGCCGGCTGAACGCCAGCGTGCTCGACTTGGCGATGACGGTCTTGTCCAGGTCGAAGAACGCGGCGACCCGACGGCCTTCGGTGGCGTGCTCGGTCACCGGTCAAGCTTAGGCGGGGTGGGCCGGGCCGGCCGCCGGTGGCTGTTCGGGAGTTTACGAACCAGGTGTGCGGTCTATTGAATTTTTGCGTCCCTCTAACGGAAGACACGCGTGACCCTGTCCCGTGGGGATACAGTAGTCCTGTCCGGCTCGACCGGACAGGTTCAGTCCGACCCCCCGGGACTGAACCAATGACGACCCCCGTCCCTCCCCCCTGGCGGGGGTCGTCCCATGTCCGGGGTCGGTTTCCCGGGTACCTCGCGCTGGACCTCGGCCCTCTTGCGGCCCTTCTTGCATCGAACCTCGATCTTTCGCCGAACCGCCCGTGACGGCGTCGCCGCGGCCCTTCGTGGCACCCCGAGTTGTCCACAGGCAGTCCGGTTGTCCACATGTTGATCATGTCCCGTTGTGTGCTTCCTCACCGCTCGCCACCGTGGAACCAGCAGATCCACAACGGCAGGGGAGGGCGTGATGAGGCGACCGGTGGCCTTGGTGGCCGACGGCGGTGTGGTGGACGAGGTGCTGCACGCGGCGGCCGTCGTCGGCTGCGAGCTGGAGCGCGTGGTCGACGTGACGGCGTTGCGGGGCCGTTGGCACGGGGCGTCGGCGGTGGTGCTGGACGAGGCGGCCGTCGTCGCGTGCGCGTCCGCCGGGTTCCCGCGCAGATCGGGTGTGCACATCGTCGGTGCCGGGCCGCCGGGTGAGCAGGTGTGGCGGCGTGCGCTGGCGTTGGGCGCCGAGCAGGTGCTGGAGCTGCCCGCCGACCAGGAACGGCTGCGCGCGGTGCTGGCCGATGCCGCCGAGGGCGAGCCCGTCGGTGACGGTCGGGTGCTGGCGATCCTGGGCGCGCGCGGTGGCGCCGGGGCGTCGGTGCTGTCGGTGGCGGTGGGGCAGGCCGTGCTGTCCGCCGGTGGCCACGGCCTGCTCGTCGACTGCGACCCGCTGGGCGGCGGTCTCGACCTGACGTTGGGCGCCGAGCGGCAGGAGGGGCTGCGGTGGCCGACGTTGCGGTTGACCGGTGGCCGGGTGCCCGCCGCGGCGCTGCGCTCGGCGCTGCCGGGTCGTTCCGGCGGGCGCGGCAGCCTGACCGTGCTGTCCTGCGGTCGGACCGGTCCCGGACCGGAGCCGGACGCCGTGGTGGCGGTGGTCGAGGCCGGTAGGCGCGCGGGCGGGACGGTGGTGTGCGACGTGCCGCGGCAGCTGACCGGTGCCGCGTGCGCCGCCCTCGACCGGGCCGACCTGGCGGTCTTGGTGGTGCCGGCCGACGTGAAGGCGTGCATGGCGGCCAAGGCGGTGGTCGACCAGGCCGCCGAACGGGGTGTGCGGCTCAAGGCGGTGGTGCGCGGTCCGGCTCCGGGCGGTCTGACCACGGCGCAGGTGGTGGCGGCGATAGGCCTGCCCCTGCTGACCACCATGCGCCCGGAGCCGAGGCTGGCGAGGGCGTTGGACAACGGCCACTTCCCGGCCACCACCCGCGGTCCCCTGGCCAAGGCGGCCCGAACGGTCCTGGCGGCCCTCCATGACCACTAGCCGTGCCAATCCTCGCCGCTCAATGACTTCCACTCCCGGCGAGCGGCGTCGTCGGTCGCCGCTCAGTCCTTCCCGTCACCCGCGGGTTCGCGCCGTGGTTCGGGCAACGGCTCTGGCAGGCGAGCCGTGTCCGTTGTGGCCGCCCAGCCGGCACTTCGGGCGCTTTCGCCGGCGGTGTTGCGCGAGACGGCGGTCGCCGATGGGCCATGGCGGTTGTCGTCCGGTCCCGCCGGCGGGTCGGAGTGCCGGTGATGTCGGGCGATGGCGGTCGGCCGAGAGGTCGTGTGGTGGCAACGGAAGTCGGCGGTGCCGCATGAGCCGCGCGGGATGCGATCGGGTTGGTGGGTCGTGAGCGGTGATCGCAAGCCCGCGGTGAGGCGGCATCCCGCGTTCCGACCGACGCGGGTGTTCCGGACCTGTCGTCCCGTGCCGCTGTCGACCCTCGTACTCGGCGAGTTGGCGGCGCACTTCCCCACCGGGCCGGGTGGTGGGCGGCGGGTGTTGGTGGAGGCGGCGTCGGAGGTCGTGGCGAGGCGTCGCACGGGGTTGTCGAAGGAGGTCGGTCGTGAACGATCTTGTTGAGCGCGTCCGTCAGCGGCTGGCCAGTGGGCGTGGCGATCTCACGTCGGCCGCCGTCGCGGCGGCGGTGCGCGGGGAAGCCGGTGGGGTGCTGGGCGACGAGGACGTCCAGCGGGCGCTCGCCGTGCTGCGGCAGGAGTTCGTCGGCGCCGGTCCGCTCGAACCGCTGCTGCGGGATCCCGACACCACCGACGTCCTGGTCACCAGGCCTGACGAGGTGTGGGTGGACGGCGTCGGCGGTCTGCGGCGCACGGACGTCGCCTTCCCCGACGAAGCCGCCGTCCGCCGGCTCGCGCAGCGGCTCGCGGTGGCGGCGGGGCGGCGGTTGGACGACGCGGCGCCCTGCGTCGACGGGTGGTTGCCCGGCTCGGTGCGGTTGCACGCGGTGTTGCCGCCGATCGCGCCGTTCACCTGCCTGTCGTTGCGGATCCTGCGCCCGGCGGTGCACGACCTGGCGACGTTGCGGGCGTGCGGCACGTTCGACCGGCCGACGGCCGACCTGCTCCGCGCGATCGTGGTGGCCCGGCAGGCCTTCCTGGTCGTCGGCGGCACCGGCTCGGGGAAGACGACCCTGCTCGCCGCGTTGCTCGGGTGCGTGCCGCACCACGAACGGGTGGTGTGCGTGGAGGACGCGGGTGAGCTCCAGCCAGACCACCCGCAGTTCGTCCGGCTGCTGGCGCGCGGCCCGAACGTCGAGGGCGCGGGTGAGGTGACGGTGCGCGACCTGGTCCGACAGGCGTTGCGGATGCGGCCGGACCGGATCGTGGTCGGTGAGGTGCGTGGCGCGGAGGTGTGCGAGCTCCTGTCGTCGCTCAACACCGGGCACGACGGTGGGGCCGGGACGCTGCACGCGAACTCGCCCGCCGAGGTCCCCGCCCGGCTGGAGGCGTTGGCCGCGCTCGGCGGGCTCGACCGGCAGGCGTTGCACAGCCAGCTCGCCGCGGCGGTCAAGGTCGTGTTGCACATGCGCCGTGCGGGCGACGGCAGCCGACACCTCGCCGAGATCGGTGTGCTGGAACGACGTTCCGGTCACCTGGTCATCCGGCCGGCGTGGCGACGTGACGGCGGTTGGCAGGAGGCCGCCGCGGCCCTGAAGTCGACTGTGGGGTGGCCATGAGTTGGTTGTTGCTGGCGGCCGCCCTGGTGGTCTTGCCGTCCGCCGAGGCGCGGCGGCGACTTGTCCGGCTTCGGGGAAGACGGCGGTGGAAGGGGTTCAGGCCCAACCCCTGGTGGGTCGTGGCGGCGGGATTCCTCCTGGGCATCCCGGTCGGCGTCGGCGGGGCGGTCGCGGGTGCGTTGCTGGCCGGGACCGTGTGGCGGACGTACCGCGAGACGACCCGGCAACGGGAGCACTTGGCGGCTTCGGTCGCCCTCGCGGACGGGCTGAAGGGGTTCGTGGCCGAGTTGCGTTCGGGCGCCCACCCGGCCGAGGCCGCCCTCGGTGCCGCCGAGGACGCGGAACCACCGGCGAGCGAGGTCCTGCGCGCGATCGCTTCGACTTCGGCACGCGGCGGTGATGTCGAGGCGGCGCTCGCCGACTTCCCGGACGCCCACCACCTGGCCCGGGCGTGGCGGCTGTCGGCGGCGCACGGCGTGCCGTTGGCCGATGTGCTGGACGCGGTCCGCCGCGACCTCGATCGGCGCACCGCGTTCGCCGGTCAGGTCAACGCCCGCATGGCCGGCCCGCGGGCGGGCGCGGCGGTGCTGGCCGGCCTGCCGCTCTTCGGCGTGGTGCTCGGCGAACTGGGCGGCGCGGGTCCGTTGGCAATCCTGACCGGCACCGCGCCGGGACAGGCGCTGCTGGTCGCCGGAGTCGTCCTGATCTGCGCGGGTCTGCGGTGGAGCGGTCGCCTGACCAGGCAGGTGATCGCATGAGTGGGGTGGGGATGGCCGGCGCGGCCGGTCGGGTCGGTCGGGTGGGTGATCGCATGAGTGGGGTGGAGATGGCCGGTGCGGATGGTCGGGGCGGTCGTGGCCTGTGCGGGCCTGCGGTGGAGCGGTCGGCTGGCCAGGCAGGTGGTCGCATGACTGGGGTGCGCGGGTGGGGCGGCTGGGATTTGGTCGAAGTCGTGGTGGGCGGGCCGGTCGATTGGGTGGGTGGTCGCCTGAGTGGGGTGGGGATGGCTGGTGCGGACGGTCGGGGCGGTCGTGGGCTGGGTGGGGTTGCGGTGGGGTGGTTGGTTGGTCGGTCGGGTGATCGCTTGAGTGCGGTGCGCGTGGGCGGGGTCTGGGTCGGGGTGGGGTGCGGTGGCCGGCTGTTCGGGCGGGGTCGTCGGGTGGTGCCGGCGAGGGTGGTCGGGGCGGGCGTGATCCGTGTTCGGCGCCGGCGGTGTGGTGGGTGGGTGGTCGTGTGAGCCTGTTGTTGCTCGTGTTGGCGGTGCTCGTGTTGCCGGTGCGGTCGAGGGCCGCGTTGCGGGTGAAGCCGGTGCCCGAGCGGAAAACGGAGGCGAAGGCGCGGCCGCCGGATCCGTTTGCCGCGGCGGCTACCTGGGATCTGCTGGCGGCCGCGTTGCGGGCGGGGTTGCCGGTGGCGGGGGCGGTGCGGGCCGTCCTGCCCGGCGTGCCGCCGGGGCCGGCCGAGTGCCTGCGCGAGGTGGTCGACCTGCTCGCGCTGGGCGCGGACCCGGTGCACGCGTGGGCCGGGGCGCTCGGCCACCCGGACACCGCGCCGCTGGCCAGGGCGGCCCGCCGCACCGCCCGGTCGGGTGCCGCGCTGGCCGGTGCGGCGGCGGATCTCGCGGTGGAGGCGCGGGCCAGGGTGGCCGACCAGGCCGAGGCGCGTGCGCAACGCGCCGCGGTGCTCGTGGCGGGACCGCTGGCGCTGTGCTTCCTGCCCGCGTTCCTGTGCCTGGGTGTCGTGCCGGTGGTCATCGGCATCGTCGCCGGCGTGACACACAACTGGTGAAAGTCCACAATGGACGGAAGGCTGGAACATGATTGCCGGTAAGCAGAAGTTGTGGGACGACAGCGGGATGTCCACGGTGGAGTACGCGATCGGCACGCTCGCCGCCGCCGCGCTGGCCCTGCTGCTGTTCTCGTTGTTGAGCGGGGACTGGGTGGAGGGCCTCCTACGGGGTCTGCTGCAACGGGCGTTCACGGTGGACGCGTGAACCCCGACCGGGGTGCGCTCGTCGGTGACCGGGGCCTGTCCGCTGATGGCCGGGGTGCGCTCGTCGGTGACCGGGGAGGGGTGACGGTCGAGGCGGCGGTGGCGGTGTGCGGGTTGGTGGCCGTCCTCGCCCTGGGTGTCGCCGCCGTGATGGCGGTCGTGGGCCAGCTCCGGTGCACCGACGCGGCACGGGAGGCGGCGCGGTTGGTGGCCCGGGGCGACGTCGGGCGCGTGGACGGTGTGGTCGGGGCGATCGCGCCGCAAGGGGCCCGGTGGGCGGTCCGGCGAGAGGGGGACACGGCCTCGGTCGAGGTCACCGTCTCGCGCCTGGGCGTGGAGCTCCGGGCCCGGGCCCACGCGGTGGTCGAGCCGGGGGTGGCCGGTGGATGACCGAGGGGCGGCGTCCGTGGTGGCGGTGGCGGTCGCGGCGGTGTGGTTCGCGTTGGTGGTGGTCGGCGTGCACGTCGGCGAGGCCGTCGTGACCAGGCACCGGGTGAGCGCGGCGGCAGATCTCGGCGCGTTGGCGGCGGCCGGCCAGTTGGCCTCCGGGGTCGCGCACGCCTGTGCCCGCGCCGAGTGGGTCGTCGACCAGATGGGCGGTCGGCTGGTCGCGTGCCTGGTAGAGGGCTGGGAGGTGACCGTGAGGGTGTCCGGTGGTACCACCGCGTTCGGCTCGGTGAGCGTCCGCGCTCGCGCAGGTCCGGCCGAACCGTGACCCCTACCCGACGCGACGAACGGTCGTCCGCCGGCGGTGAGCGGACTCACACGACCGCAGATTCGCGGCTTCGCGGTGGGTGAACGGCTGGTGACGCGTTCTGCCGCACGCCCCCACCCACCGCGCTCGCCGTGCCACAACGACCAGTTGTCGACTGGCGGTTACCAAAACCCCCGGTCATGCCGTTAGTTCAAGTGGTGGCACCGACACGGTGTCGAACAACACGCGACACGGTGTCGTGGAACCGCAGGAGGCGAACGAAAGATGGAGTGGTCGGATAGCTGGCGCGGGGCCTTCCGCATCGAGCTGCGCGCAGAGGCGGTCAACCTCGCGTGGCACGGGTGGCCTGTGCTGCCGGGCACCTATCCGGCGGGTGAGCGGTGGGCCGGGCGCGACGGCGTCGAGGACGACGGGCCGGTTCCGGTGCACCACGACTGGCAGGAGCGGATCGGCACCAAGGCGGCGCAGGTCGCCACCTGGTGGACGGGCCACTCCTACAGCATCCTGCTGGCCACGGGCCACGGCGTGGACGCCATCGAGGTCGGCGCCGACCTGGGCCGCCGGGCCGCGGTGGAGCTGCGCGCCACCGGCGTCCCCGTGCCGATCCTGGCGACCCCCGAGGGCCGCTGGATGTTCCTGGTCGCCTCCGGCGGCGCGCCGGTCACCGAGCCCGAGGTCAAGCACCACGGCAAGGGCGAGTACGTCGCGCTGCCGCCGAGCCCGGCCCACGTCGGCGTCGTGCACTGGCGGGTCAAGCCGCAGATCTGCGCGTGGCACCTGCCGCACGCGGACGTGGTCCGCGACGCCTTCCTCCAGGCCGCCGACCGCACCACCGACTACGGCCTGGTCGCCGCCGACCGGTCGTGATCCACGTGGCCGTGCCGGGCGTCGTGACGGCTCTCCCCGACAACCCCGAGCACGACGTCCAGCACGGCCACACCGCCCGCCTTGTCCAGCGGATCGTTGCCATTCCCGCACTTCGGCGACTGAACGCAGGACGGGCACCCGGCCGGACACGCGCAAGACGCGATGGCCTCCCTAGTAGCGACCAACCACGGGACTACCGCGGTGAACCCGCGGTCGGCGAACCCGGCTCCCCCGGGATGACCGTCGTGCACGAACACCGTCGCCTCCCCGGTGTCCTCGTGCAGCGCGGTCGAGACTCCGCCGATGTCCCAGCGGTCACAGGTCGCGAAGAGCGGTAGCAGGCCGATCGCCGCGTGTTCGGCGGCGTGCAGTGCGCCGGGGACGCGCGCCGGAGCCAGACCGGCGCCCCCCGGCGCACTGCCCACACCCCGACCGTCCACCGACCCGTCGCCCGACACCCCGTCGCCCGACACCTCGCCGCTCAACAACTCGGCGGACACGGTGTACCAGACCGCCCGCGTCACCAACGTCTGCGCGGGCAGCGACAGCGGCACCGAGTCGATCACCTGACCGGACGGCAGCTTCCGCAGGTAGCCGACGACCTGCGAGGTCACCTCGACCTCGCCGAGGCACACGGTCACCCCGTCGAACTCGCGCTTCTCCAGCACCCGCACCACCGAGATGTCCTTGGTGTCACGGGCCGTCGTCGTCCAGTCCGGCTTCTCCGCGTGCACCATCGCCAGACCGGCGTCGAGGTCCAGCTCGTCCACCACGTACGACTCGCCCTGGTGCAGGTAGACGGCCCCGGAGTGCACCTGCCAGCACGCCGAACCGGGGTCGACCGTGCCGAGCATCCGCCCGGAGTCGGCCTCCACCACCACGACCTGCTCGCCACCGGACCCGCGGATGTCCACGGCCGAGTGCGGCCGGTCGTGCGAGGTCCAGTACCAGCCGTTGGGCCGCCGCCGCAGCACCCGCCGCGCCGTCATGTCCTCCACCACGGCCAGCGCCGCTGCACCGCCGAACGACTCCAACGACTCCGGCGTCAACGGCAGCTCGGCCGCCGCGCACGCCAGCTGCGGCTCCAGCACGTACGGGTTCGTCGGGTCCAGCACCGTCGCCTCGACCGGCTTGTCGAGCACCGCCGACGGGTTGTGCACCAGGTAGGTGTCCAACGGGTCGTCCCGCGCCACGAACACCACCAGGGCGTCGGTGTCCTCGGTCCGTCCCGCCCGCCCGGCCTGCTGCCAGAACGACGCCAGCGTGCCCGGGAAACCGGCCACCACCACCGCGTCCAACCCGACGATGTCGACGCCGAGCTCCAACGCGTTCGTCGTCGCCACACCCAGCAGCTCGCCCGACGACACCGCCCGCTCCAACGCCCGCCGCTCCTCCGGCAGGTACCCGCCCCGGTAGGCGGCCACCCGCGAGGCCAGCGCCGGGTCGACCTCCGAGAGCACCCGCCGCGCCCCCAACGCGGTCAGCTCCGCGCCCACCCGCGACCGCACGAACGCCAACGACCGCGCGCCCTCCACCACCAGGTCCGCCAGGATCCGCGCGGTCTCCGCACCCGCCGACCGCCGCACCGGCGCGCCGTTCTCGCCCTCCAGCTCGTCCAGCAGCGGCGGCTCCCACAACGCCACCGTCCGCCCCGCGCGCGGTGACCCGTCCTCCGTCACCGCCGCGCAGGGCGCGCCCAGCAACGCCGCCGCCGACGCCGCCGGATCGGCCACGGTCGCCGACGCCAGCACGAACACCGGGTCCGCGCCGTACCGCTGCGCGACCCGCCGCAGCCGCCGCAGCAACAACGCCACGTGCGAACCGAAGACACCTCGGTACGTGTGGCACTCGTCGACCACCACGTACGACAGCCGGCGCAGGAACCTGATCCACCGGGCGTGGTTGGGCAGCACGCCCCGGTGCAGCATGTCGGGGTTGCTGAACACCCAGTTGGCGTGGGCGCGCACCCAATCGCGTTCGGCCATCGGGGTGTCGCCGTCGAACGACGCCGCCCGCACGCCCGGCACGCCCAAACCGCTCACCGACCTCAACTGGTCCGCGCCCAACGCCTTCGTCGGCGAGAGGTACAGGGCCGTTGCCTTCGGATCAACCGTCAACGCGCTCAGCACCGGCAATTGGTACGCCAGCGACTTGCCCGACGCGGTGCCCGTCGCCACCACGACGTGCGACCCGGACCAAGCCGACGTCGCCGCTTCCACCTGGTGCCGCCACGGTTGCGCCACACCCCGCTCCACCAGCGCGGACTTCACCGACGGCGGCACCCACGACGGCCACGCGACGGGTCGGGCCGGACGCGGCGGCTGCTCCTCGGCGTGCGTCAACGGCGATTCGCCCGCCGGCACCCCGGCGAGGACCCGGTCCAGCAAACGACGTCCCTGGTTCGCCACGGGGCGCAGCTTCGCACATCGCGCCGACTTCACGGACCCCTCCGGAAGGGATGCGACACAGCCTGCGCGGATAACGGTGTGTGCACGGAACGGGACGCCTCGTTGCCTGCTTGCGCACTATGAATAGACTCCGCCGCTATCGCATCCAATGAGGGGTGCATCACGTTGTGTCGGGGCTGACAGTCGCGTGAGTGACCCGCCTCACACCAGCGGGGTGGCCCTGGCATTGGGCTTGGAAAACTCACCAGGAGGACGGATGTCCCGGCAATTCCTCGCGGAGGGCCTAGAGCTCTCCGGAGGTGATCGCGGCCTCGTCGCCGTGGTCGCCGTGGTCGCCCTGGCTGCCCTGGCCGTGGGCTACGTGCTGCTCCGGGAGGTACTGGCCGCGGGCCAGGGCACCTCCAAGATGCAGGACATCGCCAAGGCGGTCCAAGAGGGCGCAGCGGCCTACCTCAACCGGCAGTTCCGAACGCTCGGCATCTTCGTCGTCATCGTGTTCGTGCTGCTGTTCGCGCTTCCTGCCGAGGACATCGGCGAACGGATCGGCCGATCGCTGTTCTTCCTCGTCGGCGCCGGCTTCTCCGCCGTCATCGGCTACCTCGGCATGTGGCTGTCGACCCGCGCGAACGTGCGCGTCGCCGCCGCGGCCAAGGAGACCGGCGGCCGGGAGAAGGCCATGCGGATCGCGTTCCGCACCGGCGGCGTGGTCGGCATGTTCACCGTCGGCCTGGGCCTGTTCGGCGCGGCCCTGGTCGTGTTCGTCTACGTGGGCCAGGCGCCGCGCGTGCTGGAGGGCTTCGGCTTCGGCGCCGCGCTGCTGGCCATGTTCATGCGGGTCGGCGGCGGCATCTTCACCAAGGCCGCCGACGTCGGCGCGGACCTCGTCGGCAAGGTCGAGCAGGGCATCCCCGAGGACGACCCGCGCAACGCCGCGACCATCGCCGACAACGTGGGCGACAACGTCGGCGACTGCGCCGGCATGGCCGCGGACCTGTTCGAGTCCTACGCCGTCACCCTGGTGGCGTCGCTGATCCTCGGCACCGCCGCGTTCGGCGCGAAGGGCCTGCTGTTCCCGCTGATCGTGCCCGCGATCGGCGTGCTCACCGCGGTCATCGGCGTGTACATCACCAGCGCGCGGACCGGGGAGAACGGCCTCGCCGCGATCAACCGCTCGTTCTACATCTCGGCGGTCATCTCGGCGGTGCTGTGCACGGTCGCGGCGTTCCTCTTCCTGCCGAGCTCGTTCGCGGGCCTCGCGGGCGTGTCGGAGGAGATCGCGGGCACCCCGGGCAACCCGGCCCTGATCGCCGCCGTCGCGGTGATCATCGGCATCGTGCTGGCGGGCGTCATCCTGTGGCTGACCGGCTACTTCACCGGCACCGAGCACAAGCCGGTCAAGGAGGTCGGCCGCACCTCGCTCACCGGCGCGGCGACGGTCATCCTGTCCGGCATCTCGGTCGGCTTCGAGTCGGCGGTCTACACCGCGCTGGTCATCGGCGGCGCGGTCTACGGCGCGTTCCTGCTGTCCGGCTCCGTGGTCGTGTCGCTGTTCGCGGTGGCGCTGGCGGGCTGCGGCCTGCTGACCACGGTCGGCGTGATCGTGGCCATGGACACCTTCGGCCCGGTCTCCGACAACGCGCAGGGCATCGCCGAGATGTCCGGCGACGTGGACGGCGAGGGCGCGCAGATCCTCACCGAGCTCGACGCGGTGGGCAACACCACCAAGGCCATCACCAAGGGCATCGCGATCGCCACCGCCGTGCTCGCCGCGACCGCGCTGTTCGGCTCCTACAAGGACGCCATCGAACAGGCGCTGCGGGACGTGCAGGTGGGCCTGGGCGAGGTGCCGGTGTCGTTCAGCAACGTGGTGTTCAGCCCGAACGTGCTGGTCGGCGTCATCATCGGCGCGGCCGTGGTGTTCATGTTCTCCGGTCTCGCGGTCAACGCGGTGACCCGGGCCGCGGGTGCGATCGTGTTCGAGGTGCGCCGCCAGTTCCGGGACAACCCGGGCATCATGGACGGCACGGTCAAGCCGGAGTACGGCCGGGTCGTGGACATCTGCACCAAGGACTCGCTGCGCGAGCTGGCCACCCCCGGCCTGCTGGCGGTGCTGGCGCCGATCGCGGTCGGCTTCGGCCTCGGTGTCGGTCCGCTGGCCGGGTACCTGGCCGGCGCGATCGCGACCGGCACGCTGATGGCGGTGTTCCTGGCCAACTCCGGTGGCGCCTGGGACAACGCGAAGAAGCTGGTCGAGGACGGCAACCACGGTGGCAAGGGCTCCGACGCCCACGCCGCGACCGTCATCGGCGACACCGTCGGCGACCCGTTCAAGGACACCGCCGGTCCGGCCATCAACCCGCTGATCAAGGTGATGAACCTGGTCTCGGTGCTGATCGCGCCCGCGATCGTCGGGTTCTCCGTCGGCGCGGGCGAGTCGGCCGGCATCCGGTACTCGATCGCGGTCGTGGCGGCCGTGGTCATCGTGGCGGCCGTGGTCGTGTCCAAGCGGCGCGGCACGGCCATCGCGGACACCCCGGCGGAGGCCACCACCTCCGCGTGACGTGCGGGTAAGGGGGCGGGGTGTCGCGGTTCGGGGCACCCCGCCCTCGCGCGTCCGGGGCAGGTCGGGTGGGCTCGTCCGGATGGGCGCACACTGTCGGGTGTCGCCCAGAACTCAATCTGCCCAGGATCGAACTCGCACAGAACGGTGGGGAGCACCCTGATGAGACTTCTTCCGCTGGTCGCCGCGACCGCCGTGGTCGTGGCGCTCGCCGGGTGCGGGTCCGGGGGTGACACCACCGCGCCCACGTCGTCCACCTCGCCGTCCGACGCCGCGGCGGTGGCGTACATGGACAAGGTGTGCACGGCCGCGGCGTCGTTCGCCACGGTGCAGAAGACGCCGCCGCAGCTGGACGCCAACGACCCGGCGAAGCTCAAGGCCGACATGGGCGCCTACATGGGCCAGATGGCCGACGCGTTCAGCCAGACCGCGGCCAGGCTGCGCGACGTCGGGCCGTCGCCGGTGGCGGGCGGCGACCAGCAGGTGGAGCAGATGGCGGCGACGTTCACCGACATCGCGAAGAACTTCACCGACGCCAAGGCGGCCATCGAGGCGGCGGACGCCAACGACCCCGTCGGCGGGCTCCAGGCCGCCGGTGAGGCCATCACACGTCTGGATGATTTCGTGGCGCCGCTGAAGCAGCTGGAGGCGTCACCTGAGCTTTCGTCGGCGGCCGAGAAGGCCGGTGCCTGCCAGGACCTGCGGACCTTGAGGCCGTCGGAATCGGCGTCACCCACCTCGTAGTAGGTTGCGCCATCGACTGGTCATCTCCCTGGGGGTATTCGTGAAGCACCGTGTCGCGCTCGCCGGCGTGTTCGCCGCCGTCCTGGTCACCTCCGCGTGCGGTGGTGGCTCGTCGTCTTCGGGGTCGGGCTCGTCCACGGCCGCCGCGACCACCACCACGGCGGCCAACGCCGACCCGGTCAAGTGGACCGGCACGTTCTGCGACGGTCTCGGGCCCACGATCGAGGGCGTGATGAACCTGCTCAAGACGATGTTCGAGGGTGGTGCCGAGGACCCGGCCCTGCAGAAGACCGCGATGCTGGACTACACCTCCAACGCGGGCAAGGCGCTGACCGACTCCGGCGCGGAGCTGGCGAAGCTCGGCGCGCCCTCGCCGGAGACCCAGCAGCTGCACGACGAGCTGGTCAAGTTCTTCCAGGACTCCGGCGAGGAGCTGAAGAAGGTCAACACCGAGCTGGCCGCGCTCGACCCGAACGACCCGGAGTTCAGCACCAAGCTCGGCGAGCTGGGTGGCGACCAGGCCGACCCGTCGAAGCTCCAGGAGCAGATCAAGAAGCTCCAGGAGGACCCGAAGCTCGCCGAGGCGTTCAAGCAGGCCCCGCAGTGCGTCAAGATGGCGGACGCGCTGAAGTCGCTCGGCGGCTGACCCGCCGATGGGACGGCTGAGACCGGTGGGGCACGTGGTTCAGCCCTTCGGAGACTGGCCGTGGTCGAACGTGTGTTCTACGCTGCGTCTTCGTGGGGCAACTGTCCTTCTACTCGGCCGAGGCGAGACAACCTTGTGTCGGTGACCTGGCGGGCCTGCTGTGCGGGCCCGGTCGGGCGCTGGGCTTCGCCCGTGGACGTGCGGCCCGGGTGTCGGTGGACCTCGACACCCGGGACCGGGCCGTCGCGGTGGTGGCGGCGTTGGCCGAGCGCGGGGTGCAGGCGCGGGTCGAGCTGATCCGCTCCCGGCCGGTCCGGGTCGAGGCGGCCGACGCCGTGGAACCCGAACCCGCCGGGGCCGAGTCGACCGCCGCCGACGAGCCGGTGGACGAGTCGCCGGACGACGAACTGCCCGGTCACGAGCCGATCGACGGCGAACTGCCCGAGTACGAGCCGGTCGACGACGAGCCGGACGGGTTCGCGCCGGTGGTGATCGGGTCGGGCCGCAGCGGTCCGGCCGAGTCCGAGGCCGACCTGCCCGAACCCGAGCCGGCCGCGACCGACCCCGAACTGCCCGATCCCGAGGTGTCGGATCCGGGCCTGGTCGAACCGGAGATCACGGAGTCGTGGCAGGTCACAACCCCGTTCCGGGCCGACCTGGCCGGGCTGGCCGGGCAGTGGTTCGACGGCGACCGCAAGGTCGTGCCCCCCGACTTCACGCTCGACGGCGGCGCGCTGCGGCTGTGGGCGCTCGCGTCCGGCCGGTGGGTGGAGTCCGGCTCCGGGTACCTGCTCGGCCTCGACCCGGACGCGCCCGACACGCACGAAACCCTCCGAAAAGCGTTGGCCACGTCGGGCCTCCCGGCGACACTCTTGGCGGGGAGAGCCGGGGGACCGGCGCTGCGTGTCGTCGGCCGACGGCGGCTCGAACGGCTCGCGGAGCTGGTCGGACGCGCGCCGAGGGGCGTCGCGGAACGCACCTGGCCGGCCGCGTAGCGCGTCGGGTTGGCGGAGGATCCGGCACAGTTGTGTCACCCTGTCCCGACCAGGGCTGCCCAGCGGCGACAAAGGACAGTGCACACTGGCGGGTCGGGACACAGTGTTCGAAGAGAGCGGGACGGCGTGGCTGGATCGACACGGGCGAGGAAGACAAACGGGGGATCAGCGAGCGGCAACCGGCGGTTGGTGATCGTCGAGTCGCCCGCGAAGGCGCGGAAGATCGCGTCGTACCTCGGCAACGACTTCGTCGTGGAGTCATCCAAGGGGCACATCCGGGACCTGCCCCGCGGCGCGGCCGACGTGCCCGCGAAGTACAAGGGCATGCCGTGGGCCCGGCTCGGTGTCGACGTCGACCACGGCTTCGAGCCGCTCTACGTCGTCACGCCGGACAAGCGCTCGACCGTCGCGGAGCTGAAAGAGCTGCTCAAGGACGTCGACGAGCTCTACCTCGCGACAGACGGCGACCGCGAGGGCGAGGCCATCGCCTGGCACCTGCTGGACACCCTGAAGCCGAAGGTCCCGGTCCGGCGGATGGTGTTCCACGAGATCACCGAGCCCGCGATCCTCGCCGCCGCCGCGAACCCGCGCGACCTGGACCAGGACCTGGTCGACGCGCAGGAGACCCGCCGCATCCTCGACCGCCTCTACGGCTACGAGGTCAGCCCGGTGCTGTGGAAGAAGGTCATGCCGAAGCTCTCGGCGGGCCGCGTGCAGTCCGTGGCGACCCGGATCGTGGTCGAGCGCGAGCGCGAGCGGATGAAGTTCGTCACGGCCTCGTACTGGGACGTCTCGGCGACCATGGACGCGGGCGCCGACGCCTCGCCCCGCACGTTCGGCGCCCGGCTGATCGCGGTCGACGGCACCCGCCTGGCCGCGGGCCGAGACTTCGGCTCCGACGGCAGGCTCAAGGCCGGTTCGGAAGTGCGGGTGCTGGACGAGGCGCAGGCCAGGGCCATCGCCGAAGGCCTGGTCAACGCCGCCATGACGGTCTCCTCGGTGGAGGAGAAGCCGTACACGCGCAAGCCCTACGCGCCGTTCATGACCTCCACGTTGCAGCAGGAGGCGGGCCGGAAGCTGCGCTTCTCCGCGGACCGCACCATGCGCACCGCGCAGAAGCTGTACGAGAACGGCTACATCACCTACATGCGCACCGACAGCACGACGCTGTCGGAGACCGCGATCACGGCGGCCCGGGCGCAGGCCACCGAGCTGTACGGCTCGCAGTTCGTGGCCAAGGAGCCGCGCCAGTACACCCGCAAGGTCAAGAACGCGCAGGAGGCGCACGAGGCCATCCGCCCGGCCGGCGAGGTGTTCCGCACCCCCGGCGAGGTGGCCCGTGAGCTGGAGTCCGACGAGTTCAAGCTCTACGAGCTGATCTGGCAGCGCACGATCGCCTCCCAGATGGCCGACGCGCGCGGCAACACGACCAGCGTCCGCATCTCCGGCACCACGGCGGCGGGCGAGGCCGTCACCTTCGCCGCCTCCGGCCGCACGATCACCTTCGCGGGCTTCCTCAAGGCCTACGTGGAGACGGTCGACTCGGAGGCGGGCGGCGAGTCCGACGACGCCGAGTCGCGCCTGCCGCAGCTGGTCAAGGACCAGTCGGTGCTGGCGGCCGAGCTGTCCGCGGACGGCCACTCCACCAGCCCGCCGCCGCGCTTCACCGAGGCGAGCCTGATCAAGACGATGGAGGAGCTCGGCATCGGCCGCCCCTCCACCTACGCCTCGATCATCAGCACCGTCCAGGACCGCGGCTACGTGTGGAAGAAGGGCTCCGCCCTGGTGCCGTCGTGGGTGGCGTTCGCCGTGGTCGGGCTGCTGGAGCAGCACTTCGGCCGGCTGGTGGACTACGACTTCACCGCCGCGCTGGAGGACGAGCTCGACGGCATCGCCGCGGGCCGCCAGGAGCGCACCACCTGGCTGTCCGGGTTCTACTTCGGCGGCAACGTCGGCCCGGAGTCGTCGGTCGGCCGGTCCGGCGGCCTGAAGAAGCTGGTCGGCTCCAGCGTCGAGGCGATCGACGCCCGCGAGGTCAACTCGATCCCGCTGTTCTCCGACGTCGAGGGCCGCACGGTCTACGTCCGCGTCGGCCGCTACGGGCCGTACCTGGAGCGCGAGGTCGAGGGGCCGGAGGGCGAGACCAGCGCGCAGCGGGCGAACCTGCCCGACGACCTGCCGCCGGACGAGCTGAACCGCGAGGTCGCGGAGAAGCTGTTCTCGACGCCGCAGGAGGGCCGCTCGCTGGGCACGGACCCGGTCACCGGGCACGAGATCGTGGCCAAGGAGGGCAGGTTCGGGCCGTACGTGACCGAGGTGCTCCCCGAGGCGCCCGAGGGCACGAAGAAGCCGCCGAAGCCACGCACCGGGTCGCTGTTCAAGTCGATGGCGCTGGACTCGGTGACGCTGGACGACGCGCTGAAGCTGCTCTCGCTGCCGCGCGTGGTCGGCAAGGACCCGGAGACCGGCGCGGAGATCACCGCGCAGAACGGCCGGTACGGGCCCTACCTGAAGAAGGGCACCGACTCGCGGTCGCTGACCAGCGAGGACCAGCTGTTCTCGGTCACCCTCGACGAGGCGCTGAAGATCTACGCCGAGCCGAAGAAGCGAGGCCGGGCGGCCGCCGCTCCGCCGTTGAAGGAGCTGGGCGCGGACCCGGTGTCCGGCAAGCCGATGGTGGTCAAGGAGGGCCGGTTCGGCCCGTACGTGACCGACGGCGAGACCAACGCCTCGCTGCGCAAGTCCGACAGCGTGGAAGGCCTGTCCGACGAGCGGGCGGCCGAGTTGCTGGCCGAGAAGCGGGCCAAGGGGCCGACCACGAAGAAGAAGGCACCGGCGGCCAAGAAGGCGCCCGCGCGCAAGAAGGCTCCGGCGAAGACCAAGAGCTAGAGGAGGCGGGGCGGTGGACGGCTCAGTCCCGGGTCGGTCCGGTGCCGACCGGTCCGGCGCCGGCCAGGTCGGTGCCGGCCGGTTCGGCTACGACGGCACGCAGCCGCCCCCGCCGCCGCCGCTGTTCCCGGACGCGCTCGCGGGGCTGGTGACCGGCGAGCGCTACGAGGCGAAGGCCGCGCCGCCGGTCGTGCCGCCGCCGCCGATGCCCGTGCCGCAGCCAGGACCGGCCTACGTCCCACCGGCCCGCCGCGCGTCCGCCCGCGAGCAGGCGCGCAAACCCGTGCGCGCTCCGGCGCAACACGTGTCCGGGCAGCCTGCGGCCCACGTGCCGCACGCGCAGCTGGCCAGTCGGCAGCCTCAGCAGGACGCGGTGCGGCAGGGTCCGAAGAAGGGCAAAGGTGGGCTGATCGGGTGCCTGGTCGTGCTGGCCGCGCTCAGCGGGCTGCTGTTCAACGTGCTGCGTGAGATCATCGAAGCCGTGGTCGATCTGATGAGATGATCTCGCTTCGGTCACCCGAACGGCGGATGTGGTCAGGCGGGTGAATCGGTCCGGCTACCCTTACGGCCTGCATCATCGGCGGGGGTGAGCACCATCCAAGACGGCGGCACAGCGGCCTCGACCAGCCACCGGATTCGTAGCGTGTTGGCGATCCGGCCGTTCCGCAGGCTCTGGGGTGTCACCTATCTGTGCAGCGTGGGTGACTGGCTGTCACTGCTGGCCCTGACCGGCCTGGTCACCAAGATGATGGACAGCTACCAGTGGCAGAGCTTCTCGCTCAGCCTGGTCGTGCTGACCCAGCTGCTGCCCGGCATCCTGTTCGCCCCGCTCGGCGGTGTGCTCGCGGACCGGTTCGACCGCCGCAAGATCATGGTGGTCTGCGACCTGCTGCGCGGCGGCCTGTTCATCTCGATCGCGCTGGTCGGCACGGCGTGGTGGCTGTTCATCGCGAACTTCCTGGTCGGCTGCTGCGCGATGCTGTGGATCCCGGCCAAGGACTCGGCCGTGCCGAACCTGCTGCGCCGCCCGGACCAGGTGGAGACGGCCAACCAGCTCGGCCTGGTGATGACCTACGGCATCTCGGTCATCTCCGGCGCGGGCCTGTACTCGATCATCTCCGGCATCCCCGGCTACCTCGGCCTGCAGAGCAGCGACATCGAGTTCCGGATCGCGACCATCGCGGTCATGGTCAACGGCGCGCTGTACGTGACGTCGGCCATCATCGTGGCGACCCGCATCCCGGAGCTGTCCGGGCGGATCGCCGCGGTCAAGCAGACCCGGGAGAACGGCGAGGCGCCCGGCTTCTTCGCCATGCTGCGCGACGGCATGAAGTACGCCGCCCGCACACCGCTGGTCCGCGGCCTGGTCGTCGGCATGATCGGCGCGTTCGCCGCGGCCGGCGCGGTGATCGGCACGGCGACCCCGTACTCGCAGTCGTTGCTGGGCGGCGACTCCACGTTCGGCCTGCTGTTCGTGGCCGTGTTCGCGGGCTTGGCGCTGGGCATGGCGACCGCGCCGCGGATGGCCCGGCGGCTGCCCTACGACCGGCTGTTCGGCGTGACGATCCTGGTCGCGGGCCTGAGCCTGCTGTTCGTGGCCTTCGCGCCGCACCTCTGGTTCGCGCTGGTGGCGGTGGCGTTCGTGGGCGCGTCGGCGGGCATGGCGTTCCTCACCGGCCTGACCATCGTCGGCTCGCAGGTCGAGGACGCGATGCGCGGCCGGACCGTGGCGCTGCTCCAGTCGCTGCTCAAGGTGGTGCTGTTCGCCGCGTCGGCGGCCGCGCCGCTGCTGGTCACGCTGGTGCAGAAGCGCACGATCACGATCTTCGACCACCCCATGCAGGTGGACGGCACCCGGCCGGTGCTGTTCGGCGCGGGCGTGATCGCCGCGCTGCTCGGCCTGATCGCCTACCGGCAGATGGACAACCGGCGGTCCGAGCCGATCCTGTCCGACCTGCTCGCGGCGCTGCGCGGTCGGGCGCGGCGGACGGGCGGGCTGCTGATCGCGGTCGAGGGCGACACCCGGCAGGACACGTCCGTGCAGGCCAGGAGGCTGGCCGAGGCGTTGCGCGAGACCGGGCGCGAGGTGGTGCTGGCCTCCGACCCCGACCTGGACGAGCAGCGGTTGCGCAACCTGCTGACCACCGCCGACCTGGCCGGCGTGCGGGCGCACGCCCTGGTGGCCGCCGCCGTGCGGGCCGACGTGGTGGAGCGCGAGGTGCGCCCGGCGTTGGACAACGGCGCGCTGGTCGTCATGGAGCGGTACGTCGACAGCCCGTTGGCGCACTTCAGCGCGGCGGGCAGCGTGGAGCCGCGCGAGGTGGAGGGCCTGGTCGACTGGGCCACCGGGCGGCTGCGGCCGGACGTGACCGTGCTGCTGGACCGGACGCCGTCGCAGGTGAGGGCCTCCGGCGGCACGCTGGACACCGTCGAGCACCACTGGCGGGTGCAGAAGCTGCTGACCGACATGGCCTCGGCCGACCCGGAGCGCTACGTCGTGGTCGACGCCGACGGGACCGAGGACGAGGTGGCCGAACGGGTGCGGACCTCGGTGCTGCCGCTGCTGGCCCGGCGGACCAGGATCCCGGTCAAGCCGGTGGCGGAGACGCCCTGACGGATCGGTACGGTCGGCTGGTGAACCGTGGTGTGTGGGGCGACGTCGTCGGTCAACCCGAGGCGGTCGCGGTGTTGTCGGCGGCGGCCGAGGCCGCCGCGTCGATCGTGGCGGGCGGGTCGCCGGCGCCGGGTGCGATGACCCACGCGTGGCTGTTCACCGGGCCGCCCGGGTCGGGGCGCTCGGTGGCGGCACGGGCGTTCGCCGCCGCGTTGCTGTGCACCACCGCGGACGACCGGCCGGGCTGCGGTTCGTGCGCCGGGTGCCACACCGCGCTGGCGGGCACGCACGCCGACGTGCGGGTGGTCGCGCCCGAGGGCCTGTCGATCTCGGTGGCCGAGATGCGGTCGCTGGTGCAGGTGTCGGCCCGGCGGCCGACGTCCGGGCGGTGGCAGGTGGTGATCATCGCCGACGCCGACCGGCTCACCGAGGGCGCGGCGAACGCGCTGCTCAAGGCCGTCGAGGAGCCTCCGGCGCGGACCGTGTTCCTGCTGTGCGCGCCGTCGGACCACCCCGAGGACGTGTCGGTGACCATCCGGTCGCGGTGCCGGATCGTGTCGCTGGCCACGCCGCGGGCCGCGGCGATCGCGTCGGCGTTGGAGGACGAGGGCGTGGCGCCGGAGGTGGCGTCGTGGGCGGCCTCGGTGTGCGGCGGGCACGTGGGCCGGGCGCGGCGGTTGGCGACCGACGAGCAGTCCCGGTCGCGGCGCGAGGCCGTGCTGCGGATCCCCATGGCGTTGCGCCGGCCCGCGGACATCTTCACCTGCGCCGACCAGCTCGTCTCGGCCGCCGAGGGCGACGCGTTGACCGCGAACGAGGGTCGTGACGTGGCCGAACGCGAGGCGTTGGAGACCGCCATGGGCGGTGGCGGCACGGGCAAGGGCACGGCCGCCGCGTCACGCGGTGCCAAGGGCGCGTTGAAGGACCTGGAGAAGCGGCAGAAGTCGCGGGCCACCCGGACCCAGCGCGACTCGCTGGACCAGGCGCTGGTCGACCTGGCCGCGTTCTACCGGGACGTGCTGGTGACCACGACCGGCGCGCGGGCCGTGCTCAACCACCCGGACCGGGCCGAGGACGCCCGTGCGGCGGCGTCGGAGTGGACGCCGGAGTCGACGTTGCGCAGGCTTGAGGCCGTGCTGAACTGCCGGACCGCGCTGGAGCTGAACGTGAAGCCGCGCATCGCCATCGAGGCCATGCTCACCACGCTCCAGCGGGGCTGACGGCCCGTGCTCAGGCCGCGGGCGGTGGCTCGGGCGATCGGGTCCTGACGCCGGCCGGGCGTGCCGTCGGGCGGCGGCGGTTCGGCAGCGCGCCGACCAGGACGGCGCCGATCAGCAGCAGGGCGGTCCCGGTCCAGAAGATCGGCACCGCCTGGTACGCGGCGTTGGTGTAGGCCAGCGGTCGGCCCTTCGGCGGCGCCGCCTGCCCGCCACCGCCCGGCGGCGCCTGCGTGGGAGCGCAGACCACGCCGCCGCTCGGCGCCGCCGCGCGCACGATCTGCTCACCCAGGGACACCTGTGCCAGCGCCGACGGCAGGTTCGGCAGACCGAGCGCGTCGGTCGGCAGCAGCTGGAGGTCGAGCAGGCGCGCGGTGGCGCCGAGCATGAAGCCCTTGATGGTGGGACCGTCCTGCTGGAGGGGTCCGTCGAGCACCATGTCCTTCTGGTTGAGCTGCGCGATCTGCAGTCGCAGCACGCCGATGTCGAGCTTGGGCAGCCCTTCGGCCAGGGCGCCGACGAGCGGCAGCTTCTGGCCGGGCGTGAGCCCGATCGGCACGTCCAGCCTGGGGTTGGCCGCGTCGAGCGTGCCGAGCTCCTTGCCGCCCTGGCTGACCCGCAGCACCGGCGCGGTGTAGCTGATCTTCGACGTGGCCTGGTCGCCGGTGGACAGCGCGACGAGGGTCGGCTGGCCGACCACGTCGACGCGGATCTCGGCCGGGGTGCCGGCCAGCAGCCGCACGCTCGCGGCCTGGAGCGTGGAGGTCGACCGGACGGCCTTGTTCGGGCTGCCGGGCAGGTCGACCAGCTCGACCGTGGAACGGGCGGCGAGCGTGTCCGGGAGGCTGAGCAGCGAGCCGTCCGCGCCGCTGTCGGGCGTGCCGGAGAGCAGGCCGCCGAGTTGGCTGAGCGGCGCGGTCAGCTGCTTGACCTGGTCGATCAGGGACTGCTTGGCGGTCGCGTCGAGCTTCGGCGCGTCGCCGGCGAGCAGGTCGGTGAGGTCCGGCGTGCTGGGCAGGGTCGGGATCGCGTTGAGCACGCTGAGGGACGCAACGGAGGTCTTGGCGTCCGCGAGCGGTTGCACGCACGGGCCCAGGTCGTCGTCCCACCGGGCGTGCACGCTGCCGTTGAGCAGACCGACCTTGAGCAGGGCGTCCAGTGGCGTGGCGGGCGGCGTGAGGCCACCGGTGACGGGCGTGGCGTTGTCCGGCGAGGCGGTCTGCACCAGGGTGCCCGGCGTCTGCGGCGCCCGGCCCCGCACCGCGAAGCCCAGCGGCGACGCCTGCGCCACCGAGCGCTCGGAGGCGAGGTAGGACTCGGTGTTGGCCTGGGCGGAGGCGAGCCCGACACCGATCTCGGCCGCCGCCTGCTTGGGCAGCTGCTCGCCGAAGCCGGGCAGGATCGTCTCGGTGGGCGTCGAGTCCGGCGCGAGCCTGACCACGGCCAACCCGGTTCCCGCGTCGCCGATCGCGTGCGCGGTGGGTGCCGGTCCGGCGGACACCGGCGGCTGGTTCGGGTCGCGCGGGCCGGGCACGGGGGTCGTCGTCGGCTGGGCGAGGGCGGGAGCGGCGCAGAGCGCGACCAGCACGGCGGCGGCGGGCAAGGCCATCAAGCGCATGTGGTCGAACCTCCATGGCGGCGTCGTCCTCGCGACGCGCGCGTGAGCAGCGTCACTCCTGTTCCAACGAGCCAACCCCGGCGCGGTGACGCTCTTGGGTTGGGCTATAGTTGTCGCGTCTCGCCGCCTTAGCTCAGTCGGCCAGAGCGGCTCACTCGTAATGAGCAGGTCATCGGTTCGATTCCGATAGGCGGCTCGCGAGATCCGAAGGCCCCGGGTGTCCCACCCGGGGCCTTCGTCGTGTCCGGCCCCGTTCCGCTCGTTCGCTCGCCGATTACGGCGCGAGTCGGCGACACTGCTCCATCGGGGTGACCTTTTCACCATTGGCGTCAGGTGTGGGCGACGGTGTCGTTGCCACCGTGGAGGTGATGGCGATGGTCACGATGGTCGTGGTGACCGTGCTGGCGTTGCCGCTGGCCGTGCTCGCGGCGCGCGTGGGGCGTCGGCGCTGGGTGCGGCGGCGGACCGTGGCGCGGGTTCGGGCCGAGTTGTTCCGGCACTGGGTGCGGGAAGATCCGAGCGGACCGCACCTCATCCGGTCCTGAGGACCGGCGCCGCGATCCTGGTGATCACGTCGCCGTAGCGGCGGGTCGCCTCGGCCTTCGCCTCCTCCGGCGTGCCCACGATCGCGAAGGTGTGGAGAACGTCGTCGCCGACGGCGGCGGCCATGTCGTCCCACTGGCGCCGCCGGGACAGGCGGTGCAGTTCCTCGTGCAGGTCGGCCCACCCGTGCAGGTCGAGCACCTTGCGGTAGGCGGGCGTGGAGCCGTAGAACGCGATCTGCCGCCTGACCTCGGCCACGGCGGCCTCGTCGCAGGCCACCAGCGACGGTCCGCTGATCTCCAACCCGGCGAGCGTCCTGCCCGCCTTGGCCCGGCCCCGCGCCAACGCGGGCAGCGTCACCTCGCGCAGGTACCGCTCGGTGGTGAAGGCGTGGCACAGGAACCCGTCGGCCACCTCGCCCGCGACCTCGGTCATCAGCTCGCCGACGCCCGCCAGCCACACCTTCGGCGGGCCGTGCGGGTTGGGGCCGGGGTCGAAGAACGGCGTCATCAGCGTGTGCGTGTAGAACTCGCCGCGGAACCTCAGCCGCTCCCCGGTGGCCCAGGCCTCCCAGATCGCGCGCAGCGCCAGCACGAACTCGCGCATCCGCGCGGCGGGCCGTGACCACGGCATGCCGAACCGCTTGGTGACGTGCGGCTCCACCTGCGAGCCCAGCCCGAGGTTGAACCGGCCGCCGGACAGCAGCTGGAGGTCGTTGGCCTGCACCGCGGTGCTCATGGGGTTGCGCGCGAACGCCACCGCGATCGCCGTGCCCAGCTCGACCCGCGCCACCTGGTCCGCCACGCGGCCCAGCGCGAGGAACGGGTCGTGCCGGGTCTCGGCCAACCAGAACCCGTCGCAACCCCCGGCCTCGGCCGCCCGTGCCGCGTCGAGGACGGTCCGCGGGTCGTACTCGATCTCCAGCCGGTCGACCTTCATGGGGACGTTCTACTACGCGGTGATCAGCGGCGACCGTGAGACCGGGGTCACCGGTATTTCGTTTGCCAACGCGCGCGGCAAAGTTCATGCTTGTACTCAGCAACTAGTTGGTTGATGCAAGCAAACGGAGTGTGCGATGGCGACCCCGGTGAGTGACGGAGTGCGGGCCGATGAGCTCGCCATGGCCGACCGCGTCGGCATGGCGCTGGTCCGCATGAACAAGATGCACGCCTGCGTCGCCGCGCACATGAGCAAGTCGGGCCTGGACAAGGCCTCCTTCGTGCTGCTGGCCAACCTCAACCAGCTCGGCCCGTCGCGGGCGAGCGCGCTGGCCGAGGCGGTGTTCTCCGACCCGTCCACGGTCAGCCGCCAGGTGGCGACCCTGGTCAAGGACGGCCTGGTGGAACGCCGGGCCGACCCGGAGGACGGCCGGGCGAGCGTGCTGGCGGTGACCGAGGCCGGCGCCCGTCTGCTGGCCGAACGCCGGGCGCAGCGCAACGCGGCGCTGGCCCGCCTGTTCGCGGACTGGCCCGCGCACGAGTGGGGCCAGTTCATCGAGTACTTCGAGCGCTTCGTGGGGGACTACGAGAAGGCGCTACCGGATTTCATCGCTGAGAGCGGACTGGGGCCGCGCTCAGAAGGGGAGAAGTGATGTCGGAAGCGACAACCCGAGCGGACGCGCCGCCACCCGGCGCCGCCCTGCTCACCCACCGGCAGATCCTGACGATCCTGTCGGGCCTGCTGCTCGGGCTGTTCCTGGCCGCGCTCGACCAGATGATCGTGGCCACGGCCATGAAGACCATCGCGGACGAGCTGCACGGCCAGACGTTGCAGGCGTGGGCCACCACCGCGTACCTGATCACCGCGACGGTCTCCACGCCGCTGTACGGCAAGCTGTCCGACATCTACGGCCGCAAGCCGATGTACCTGACCGCGATCTCGCTGTTCCTCGCCGGCTCGCTGCTGTCCGGCATCGCGAACTCGATGTACGAGCTGGCCGCGTTCCGCGCGGTGCAGGGCCTGGGCGCCGGCGGTCTGATGTCGTTGGCCATGGCGATCCTGGCGGACATCACCTCGCCGCGTGAGCGCAGCCGCTACACCGGCTACTTCATGGCCGTGTTCGGCATCTCCAGCGTCGCGGGCCCGGTCGTCGGCGGCCTGTTCGCGGGCATGGAGTCGTTCCTGGGCACGGCCGGCTGGCGCTGGGTGTTCCTGATCAACGTGCCGATCGCGCTGGTCGCGCTGGCCGTGGTGGCCAAGGTGCTCAACATCCCGCACCAGCGGGTGAACCACCGGATCGACTTCGTCGGCGCCGGTCTGCTGACCGTCGGCCTGGTGCCGCTGCTGATCGTGGCCGAGCAGGGCCGCGAGTGGGGCTGGGCGTCGGGCACCGCGATCGCCATGTACGTCGTCGGCGTGCTGGGCCTGATCGGGTTCGTGCTCACCGAGCGGCGCATGGGCGACGAGGCGCTGCTCCCGCTGCGGCTGTTCAAGCGGCAGACGTTCTCGCTGGGCAACGGGATCAACTTCGTGCTGGGCGTCGGGATGTTCGGCGCGATGGTGTCGCTGCCGCTGTACCTGCAGATCGTCAAGGGCTACTCGGCCACCGAGTCGGGCCTGATGATGCTGCCGCTGACGCTGGGCATCATGACGGCGGCGGGCACGAGCGGCAACATCACCGCGAAGACCGGCCGCTACAAGGTGTTCCCGGTGATCGGGTTCGGGTTGATGACGGTCTCGCTGTTCCTGTTCAGCTTCGTCGGCACGGACACGCCGAGCTACCAGCCGCTGGTGCTGATGTTCTTCACCGGCGCGGGCCTCGGCCTGTGCATGCAGACGCTGCTGGTGGCCATCCAGAACGACGCCGAGCCGCGCGACATGGGCGTGGCGACCTCGTCGGCCACGTTCTTCCGCCAGATCGGCGGCACGGTCGGCACCGCGGTGTTCCTGTCGATCCTGTTCAGCACGGTCGGCGACAAGATCGGCAACGCGCTGCGCACGGCCGCGGGCACGCCGGACTTCCAGGCCGCGCTGGCCCGACCGGAGAACCGCGAGTTCGCCGCCGGGTTGCAGGGCGGCGGCGGCTTCGACCTGGACAACACCGAGTTCCTGACCAAGCTCGACCCGGCGCTGGCCCGGCCGTTCCTGGACGGCTTCTCCGAGTCGATCGACCTGGTGTTCCTGGTCGGCAGCGTGGTGACGCTGATCGGTTTCGCGATGATCTGGTTCCTGCGCGAGGTGCCGCTGTCCAACCGGTCCGGCCTGGAGCGGGTGCAGGACGCGAGCGCGGAGGACGAGAAGCCCGCCCCGATCGCGATGCACTGATCCGGTAGCGCCCGGCGCCGTCGGACGAAAGAAGAGGCCCGCTCCCCGATCGGGGGAGCGGGCCTCTGCCGCGTCGGCTCAGGTTCGGCTCAGTGCTCTTCGCCGCGCGCCACGGCGTCCTTCAGGCGCTGGTACGAGCGGACGATCTCGGCCTCGGCCTCGGTGCGGCCGACCCACGTCGCGCCCTCGACGCTCTTGCCCGGCTCCAGGTCCTTGTAGACCTCGAAGAAGTGCTGGATCTCCAGCCGGTAGAACTCGTTGAGGTGGTGGATGTCGCGCAGGTGCTCCGAGCGCGGGTCCTCCGCCGGGACGCAGAGCAGCTTGTCGTCGCCGCCCTTCTCGTCGGTCATCCGGAACATGCCGATCGCCCGCGACTTGATCAGGCAGCCGGGGAACGTCGGCTCCTGGACGATCACGAGCGCGTCGAGCGGGTCGCCGTCCTCGCCCAGCGTGTTGTCGACGAACCCGTAGTCCGCCGGGTACTGAGTGGCCGTGAACAGGGTCCGGTCCAGCCGGATGCGCCCCGTCTTGTGGTCCATCTCGTACTTGTTGCGGACCCCCTTGGGGATCTCGATGGTGACGTCGAACTCCACTGCGCGGTCCTCGCTCGTCTTCGCCGTTCGTTACGCCACTAGTGTGGACTACGACGTCTCGTCAACCCCTTGCCGAGGGTGTGACGTTGCCCGTACTCGACCGCGGAGGACTGCGTGCCCGACGAGCCATCGTGGCCGACCGTTGACGGTGACGAGGTCGACCGCGAGCCGCCGACGGTGCAGGTCAGGCGGCCTGACCCGCCCACCATGCGGATCACCGCGCCGGTGCGCGCCGAGCCCGTCAGGGTGCCGCCGAAGCCGGTCTCGCCGCCCGCCGCGGCGCCGCCGACCGAGATCAAGTCGGAACCTGAACCGGTCCCTGAACCGATCACGGAAAGTGAAGCGCCGGCACTCCCGGCGCGTCGTCGGAAGCGCCCGTTCGTGCTCGCCGCAGTGGCCTTGATGGTGATCGCCCTCGCGGGCACGGCGGTGACCGGCACCCGGATGGGGTGGTTCGACACCACCCCGGCGCCGACGACGGCCGCGCCGCTGCCGCCCGCGCCCGTGTCGTTGGCGATGAAGGGGGTCGGCGCGGGCGGCACCCCGGCCACGGCCGCGGGCGTGCGCGCGGTGCTGGCCGGTCCGGCGGCGAACGGGCTGCTGGACCCCGTGTCGGGCGTGGTGGTGGACCCGGTCACCGGGACGGTGCTGTGGAACCAGGGCGAGGCGACGCCGTTGACGCCCGCGTCCACGATCAAGATCCTCACCGCCGCGGCGGCGTTGCTGAGCCTCGACCACACGTCCCAGCTGTCGACCAAGGTCGTGCGGGGCGCGCAGCCGGGGTCGGTCGTGCTGGTCGGCGGGGGTGACCCGACGCTGTCGTCCCTGCCCGCCGGGCAGCCGACGGTGTACCCGGGCGCGGCGACGATCGACGACCTGGCCGCGCAGGTGCGTGCCGCCGGTGGCCCGGTGACGCAGGTGCAGTACGACGTGTCCCGGTACGCGGGACCGGGGACCGCGCCCGGTTGGCACCCCGACGACGTGCCGGGCGGGTACGTCGCGCCGATCGAGCCGGTGATGCTGGACGGCGGGCGTGAGGACCCGACGAAGGACGAGGTGCGGCGCACGTCGACCCCCGCGGCGCTGGCGGCGCAGGGGTTGGCGCAGCGGTTGGGCGTGCCGGCGGTGGCTGCGGGCGTGGCGCCGCCGGGCGCGGAGGTGCTCGGCGAGGTGAAGTCCGTGCCGGTGGACCGGTTGGTCGAGAACCTGATGCAGATCTCGGACAACGTGCTGGCCGAGACGATGGCGCGGGAGGTGGCCAAGGCGCGCGGGGCGGAGCCGTCGTTCGCCGGTGCGGCCAAGGCCGTGCGGGACGTGCTGACGGAGAACGGGTTCGACCTGTCGGCGGCCACGATGGTGGACGGCAGCGGGTTGTCGCCGAACGACAAGGTGCCCGCGAAGCTGCTGGCCGACGTGCTCGTGGCGGCGGCCAAGCCGGACGCCTCCGACCCCAGGACGGCCAAGCTGCGCCCGTTGCTGACGGCCCTGCCGGTGGCGGGCGGCAGCGGCACGCTGGCCAACCGCTACGAGCAGTGGGGTGCCGGCGGGCGCGGTTGGGTGCGGGCCAAGACGGGCACGTTGACCAGCGTGAACTCGCTCGCGGGCGTGGTGGTGGACGCCGAGGGGCGGCTGCTGGTGTTCGCGTTCATCTCGTTGAGCGGCGACGAGCTCGCGCAGGTGCGTGGCGCGCTGGACGAGATGGCCGCCGCCCTGCGCGGTTGCGGCTGCTGACCTGTCCTGAGCGTTGAACTCGGGGTACCTGAACGTAGGACACGCCTGTTCCGGACGTAGGACACGCGCGACCTGAACGTAGGACTCTCGCGTGAGTCCTACGTTCGGAACGCGTGAGTCGTACGTTCAGGACGTGAGAGTTCTACGTTCGGGCGGGTTGCGCAGGTAGCGTCAGGAGGGTGAACCCGGCGACGCAGGACCGCAGTGCCCCGGTCGATTGGGCCCTGGCCGTCACCACGGCGACCAGGCTCGTCCGCCCCGGCCCGGTCGTGCCCAGAGCCGAGGCCGACGTCGCCGTGCACCGCCTGCGCGAACTCGCCGTGGACGCCGAGGTGCACGTCCGCGACCTCACCGGCCTCGGTCACGGGCTGCCGCTCAAGCAGGGCGAGGTGGTCGACCGGCCGGCTTGGGTGCGCGCCGCCGTGCAAGGGCTCGCCGCGCTCACCGACGGCGCCCTGCCGAAGCAGTCCGGCGCGCTCAGCGGCGTCCTCGCGGGCACGGCGGGCGTCCAGGCGGGTGTCGTCATCGCGTTCCTCAGCGGCCGGGTGCTCGGCCAGTACGACCCGTTCTCCGAAGGCGGCCGGCTGCTGCTGGTCGCGCCGAACATCGTCGGCGCCCAACGCGCCCTCGACGTCTCCGGCGAGGACTTCAGCATGTGGGTGTGCCTGCACGAGGGCACCCACCGCCTGCAGTTCACCGCCGTGCCGTGGCTCGCCGACCACTTCGCGGGCCTGGTCGGCACCCTGCTCGGCAGCATGGACGAGAGCTCCGCGCCACGCCTGCGCGACCTGCCGAAGCGGCTGCGCGAGGCGGGCGGCCTGGTGGAACTGCTGCAGAGCCCCGCGCAGCGCGAGGTGCTCGACCGGCTCATCGCCCTGTCGACGCTGCTGGAGGGCCACGCCGACCACGTGATGGACGCCGTCGGCCCGGACGTCGTGCCGTCGGTCCGCACGATCCGCGAGCGCTTCACCGCCCGCCGCCAGGGCGGTGGTGTGCTGGACCGGGTGCTGCGCACCCTCCTCGGCGTCGAGGCGAAGGTCCGCCAGTACGCGGAGGGCGCGGCGTTCACCGGGCACGTGGTCGACGCGGTCGGCATGGACCGCTTCAACACCATCTGGACCAGCGCGGACACCCTGCCCACGCGCGCGGAGATCGCCGACCCGGCGGGGTGGCTGCGTCGCGTCCAGCCGTGAGCGAGCAGCCATGAGCGACCAGTCGTGAACGGACCCCTCGCCGAAGTGCGCACGGCCGTCAAGCGCTTCCTGCACGAGCACCGACCCGACCAGGTGACCGTCGCGGTGAGCGGCGGCGCGGACTCGCTCGCCCTGGCCGCCGTCACGGCCGGGCTCACCGAGGCCAGGGCCGTCGTCGTGGACCACGGCCTGCAAGCCGACTCCGCCGACGTCGCCGAACGGGCCGCGCACACCTGCCGCGAGCTGGGCCTGACCGCCGAGGTGCGCCGCGTCGTCGTCACCGGACCGGGTGGTCCTGAAGCGGCCGCCCGCCGGGCCAGGTACGCGGCGCTGAGACCGGAGCGCGGCCTGGTGCTGCTCGGCCACACCAGGGACGACCAGGCGGAGACGGTGCTGCTCGGCCTCGGCCGCGGCTCCGGGCCGCGCAGCATCGCCGGGATGCGCCCGCACGACCCGCCGTGGGGCCGTCCGCTGCTGCGCGTCTCCCGGGCCGTGACGAACGCCGCCTGTGCCGAACTCGGCCTCACGCCGTGGAGCGACCCGCACAACGAGGACCCGCGCTACACCAGGGTCCGCCTGCGCCGCGAGGTCCTCCCGCTGCTGGAGGAGGTCCTCCGGGGCGGGGTGGCCGACGCCCTCGCCCGCACTGCGGCCCACCTGCGTGAGGACAACGACGCGCTGGACGAGCTCGCCGAGGCGTTCGACGGCGACTGCCGCTCGGTCGACGACGTGGCACGCCTGCCGACCGCGCTGCGCCGCCGCGTCCTGCGCCGCTGGCTGCTGGCCGAGGACGTGCCCGAGTTGTCCGACTCGCACCTGCGCCGGGTCGACGCACTGGTGAGCGAGTGGCGTGGACAGGGCGGCGTGTGGCTGCCCGGCGGCTTTGTGGCGCGGCGCGCGCATGGCAGGCTGCGAGTGGAACCAGTGCAGTCATGACAAAAGGGGAACCGTCCGTGTACGACGGCGACATCAGTTCCGTGCTCATCAGTGAGCAGGAGATCAGCGACAAGGTCACCGAGCTGGCCAACAAGGTCGCGGCTGACTACCCGGCCGACGGTGTGAACGACCTGGTGCTGATCACCGTGCTCAAGGGCGCGGTGATGTTCATGACCGACCTGGCCAGGGCGTTGCCGGTGCCGGTGCAGCTGGAGTTCATGGCGGTGAGCTCCTACGGCTCGTCGACCTCGTCCTCCGGCGTGGTGCGCATCCTCAAGGACCTCGACCGGGACATCGCGGACCGCGACGTGATCATCGTCGAGGACATCATCGACTCGGGCCTGACGCTGTCGTGGCTGCTCAAGAACCTGGCGTCGCGCAAGCCGCGGTCGCTGGAGGTGTGCACGCTGCTGCGCAAGCCGGACGCGGTGAAGGTCGAGGTGCCGGTCAAGTACGTCGGCTTCGAGATCCCCAACGAGTTCGTCGTCGGCTACGGCCTGGACTACGCCGAGCGCTACCGCGACCTGCCCTACATCGGCACCCTGGACCCGAAGGTCTACTCAAGCTGAGGACGCGGAACGGGGGCGGCCCGCGATGGTGCCGCCCCCGTTCCGACTCGCCGTCAGCAGTTCGGCCGGCAGCGCCTCTGCGAGATGCCGTCCAGGAGCACGCCGCGGATGTCCTCTGGCTCCATGGCCTGGTAGGCCTTGCCGCCGGTGGCGTCGGCGATCTGGCGCAACGCGTTCATGTCGGCGTCGGCGCCCAGGCCCACCATGATCATCGGCACCGGGCGGGCCGGGTCGGCCTCCTGCTTCAAGGTGGCCAGCAGGCCGGGCAGGTCGATGCTGGAGATGTCGTCATTGCTGCCGTCGGTGATCAGCGTGACCGAGTTGATCTTCGACGGGTCGTAGGTCTGCTGCACGTGTCGGAACGCGGCCAGCGCCGTCTCGTGCAACGACGTGCCGCCGCCGACCAGGGCGGGCAGGTTCCCCGCGCCCTTCTGCAGCTGCACCCGGCGCGGCGCGCCGCCGATCGGCTCGCCCAGCGGTCCGACCGGCACCAGCTCGATCCAGTCGTTCGGCGGCTTCTTGTTCGTCGAGAACGCCCAGAGGCCGATCTCCGAGGTGTCGGGCAGCATGCCCAGCGCGGTCAGCGCCGCCTCCCGGGCCGCCTCGATCCTGGTCTGGCCGTTGCTCATCTTCTCCGCCATCGAACCGGAGACGTCCAGCACGGCCAGCAGCCTGGTGTCCAGGCTCACCGCGCCCCACGTCCGCAGCAGCTCGGAGACCTGGTCCGGGTCCGGCGTCTTCAGCACGGCCACGTCGTCGCCGCGCACGCCGTGCTCCTCGTTCGTCCACCCGCCGGGCGCGCTGCCGTCGGCCGTGCGGAAGCCCGCCTCGGTGAACCGCTGGGCGGTCCGGCCGGTGCGCAACGCCTTCTCGAAGTCCACCGCGGCCTGCGCGGTGCCCGCCTGCTCGCCCGGCCGGCTCACCCGCACCAGCGGGTAGTCGAACGAGACCGTGCCCTCCTTGGGGTAGGACGCGACCACGCGGCGCGCCCCGGCCGCCCGGTTGGCGGCCAGCACGGACTGCTCCGAAGCGGTGAACACCGGCGCGTTCTCCGCGCCCTGCACGGCCTTGCCGAACGCGTCGCGCACGGACGGCAGCGCGTTGCGGCCCACCCGCAGCAGCGCGCCGATCAGCTCCGGCTTCGGCGTGCCGTCCGGGTTGCCCAGCTGCGCGCGGATGACCGCCAGCGTGGCCAGGCCCTCGGTGGACGTGGTCGGGTCGCTCAACGTCACCGGCACCGTGGGGTCGACCACCTTCGCCCAGGTCACGGGCGAGATCGGCCAGCCGAGCGCGGTCATCGCCCGCTCCGAGCCCGCGATCACCAGCGGCGAGCTCGCCAGCGGGTCGAGGATGTCCAGCCGCGGCGCCTCGGCGCCCTCGTCACCGGCCTGCCGCTGGGTCTCCGCCGCCCACATGGACGAGTCCGGCACCCACAGCGCGGGCGGGTTGATCTGCGCGGTCGGCAGCTCGTTGGCCACGTCGGCCGCGCCGCGCGCCTCCACCTGCACCTGCACGCACTTGTCGTCCACCATGGGTTGGGTGGTCTGGTAGTCGTCGGCGGCGCCGCGGACGACCTCCTCGATCGCCGGGGTGACCGCGATCTTGAGCGGGAGGGTGCCCCGGCACTCGGGGCCGCTGGTGGCTCGCAGCGCCACCACGGTGACGCCCGCGGCGGCGATGACGCCGAGCAGCGCGCCGACGGGCAGGAGGACGCGGCGGAAGCGACCGGGCTTGTCCGGGTTGCGAGCTGACATGCTTCGTACCTTCGGTCGGTGTTCACCCTTTCGGGTGGGCGAAGAACACTCGGTGGTTGGCCGAGGATGACACGGCTCACTCACATGACAAACTCTCGTGTTCTACATCACTCGAATGGTCCTCACATCGTCGCTACCTGCTAGTAACGGACCACCCCATGTAAGTGTTACGGGGTTGAGCCCCACCCGGTTCATGATCGAGTCATCCGACCGGCTGAACCGCGCTGACCTGGGATCCGTGTTCGCGGTCACCACGGGAACCCCGGGCGGCCCTCGCCCGTTGGTCGGGCAAGACGCGACAGGGCCCGCACGCGGAGCGCTTCGCCCGAGCCATGGGCGGTAGTCTGGTCGGACGGGTGTGCCCGTCTGCGCCCGTCGACAAGTCAGGGAGGGTCGAGGCCGCCCGCCGGCCGTAAGTGCATGGACCGCAAGCGCCTGCTTCGCAACCCGCTGCTGTGGATCGTGGCGGTGTTGCTGCTCTTTTACGCCTTCAACGTGCTCTTCGACGACAACCGGGGCTACACCCCGATCAAGACGTCCCAGGCACTGCAACAGATCCGGGACGGCCAGGTCAAGGAAGCCACGATCGAGGACAAGGAGCAGCTCCTCAAGCTCACCCTCAACGACGGGGTGACCGTCGAGGGCAGCAACCGCGTGCGCGCCCAGTTCCCGGCGAGCTCAACGGACGAGATCTTCACCATCCTCGACCAGGCGGGCAACAAGCCGGTCGTCGAGACCAAGGTCACCCAGGACTCGTTCCTGATGCAGATGCTGCTGTACCTGGTCCCGCTGGGCCTGCTGCTGCTCCTGCTGATGTGGATGATGAACAACGCCCAGGGCGGCGGGAACCGCGTCCTGAACTTCGGCAAGTCCAAGGCGAAGCAGCTGTCCAAGGACATGCCCAAGACGACGTTCGCGGACGTCGCGGGCGCCGAAGAGGCCGTCGAAGAGCTCTACGAGATCAAGGACTTCCTGCAGAACCCGGGCCGCTACCAGGCCCTGGGCGCGAAGATCCCCAAGGGCGTGCTGCTGTACGGCCCGCCCGGCACCGGCAAGACGCTGCTCGCGCGCGCCGTGGCCGGTGAGGCCGGGGTGCCGTTCTACTCGATCTCCGGCTCGGACTTCGTGGAGATGTTCGTCGGCGTCGGCGCCTCGCGCGTGCGCGACCTGTTCGAACAGGCCAAGCAGAACGCGCCGTGCATCATCTTCGTCGACGAGATCGACGCGGTCGGCCGCCACCGCGGCGCCGGCATGGGCGGCGGGCACGACGAGCGCGAGCAGACGCTCAACCAGCTGCTGGTCGAGATGGACGGCTTCGACTCGCGCGGCGGGATCATCCTGATCGCGGCGACGAACCGGCCCGACATCCTCGACCCGGCGCTGCTGCGCCCCGGCCGGTTCGACCGGCAGATCCCGGTGTCCGCGCCGGACCTGAAGGGCCGCAAGCAGATCCTGCGCGTGCACTCCAAGGGCAAGCCGTTGGCGCCCGAGGCGGACCTCGACGGCCTGGCCAAGCGCACCGTCGGCTTCTCCGGCGCCGACCTGGCCAACGTGGTCAACGAGGCCGCGCTGCTCACCGCGCGCAAGAACGGCACGATCATCACCAGCGTCGAGCTGGAGGAGTCGGTCGACCGGGTGATCGGCGGTCCGGCCCGCAAGAGCCGGATCATCTCCGAGAAGGAGAAGAAGATCACCGCCTACCACGAGGCCGGGCACGCCCTGGCCGCGTGGGCGATGCCGGACATCGACCCGGTCTACAAGGTCACGATCCTGGCCCGCGGCCGGACGGGTGGTCACACCCTCTCCGTGCCCGAGGAGGACAAGGACCTGATGACCAGGTCCGAGATGATCGCCCGGCTGGTGTTCGCGCTGGGCGGCCGCTCCGCCGAGGAGCTGGTCTTCCACGAGCCGACCACGGGCGCGTCCAACGACATCGAGCAGGCGACCAAGATCGCCCGCGCGATGGTGACCGAGTACGGCATGTCCGCCCGGCTCGGCGCGGTCAAGTACGGCCAGGAGCAGGGCGAGCCGTTCCTCGGCCGCAGCATGGGCCGGCAGGCCGACTACTCGCTGGAAGTCGCGCACGAGATCGACGAGGAAGTCCGCGAGCTGATCGAGGCCGCGCACACCGAGGCGTACGAGGTGCTCAACACCTACCGCGACGTGCTCGACGCGTTGACGCTGGAGCTGATCGAGAAGGAGACCCTGCACCAGAAGGACCTGGAGCGGGTGTTCGCCGGCGTCGAGAAGCGGCCGCGGATCACCAAGTTCAACGACTTCGGCAACCGCACCCCGTCGGACAAGCCGCCGGTCAAGACCCCGGCGGAACTGGCCAAGGAGCGCGGCGAGCCGTGGCCGCCCGCGATCGAGGACACCCTGGACCAGGAGCTGCCGCCGGCGCAGGACCCGGTGCCGACGCCGACCAACGGCAGCAACGGCGTGCAGGCCCAGCCGTACCCGCAGGCACAGCCCTACCCCCAGGCCCAGTCGTACCCCCAGGGCCAGAACCACCCGCAGGGGCAGAGCTACCCGCCGGCCCAGAACTACCCGCCGGCCCAGCCGCAGTCCTACCCGCCGCAGCCGCAGCACCCGTCGTCCGGTCCGCCGAACTACGGCGCGCCGCCCGGGTGGACGCCGGCCACGGTGCCCGGCGGCGCCCCGCAGCCACCGCAGTGGCAGCCGGAGCCGACGGACGCGGAAGCGGGGAAGCGGTCCTTCGACACGGACCCGGACAACCGCACGTGACCGAGCAAGGCACCGCGATCGACCAGACCGGCCTCTCCGTGAACGGGGGGGCCGGTCTCGCGCGCCGGCCCTTCGACCAGAAGCGGGCCGAGGAGGCGGTGCGCGAGCTGCTGCTCGCGTGCGGTGAGGACCCGGAGCGCGAAGGGCTGCGGGACACGCCCGCCCGGGTGGCGCGCGCCTACCGGGAGCTGTTCGCCGGGCTGCACACCGACCCGGACAGCGTGCTGGCCAAGACGTTCGACGAGAGCCACGAGGAGTTGGTGCTGGTCACCGACATCCCGATGTTCTCGTTCTGCGAGCACCACCTGCTGCCGTTCCACGGCGTCGCGCACGTCGGGTACATCCCGAACGAGCACGGCCGGGTGACCGGGTTGTCGAAGCTGGCCCGGCTGGTCGACCTGTACGCCAAGCGGCCGCAGGTGCAGGAGCGGCTGACGTCGCAGGTGGCCGACGCGTTGATGCGCCGGCTCGAACCGCGCGGCGTGATCGTGGTGGTCGAGGCCGAGCACCTGTGCATGGCCATGCGCGGCGTGCGCAAGCCCGGTTCGCGGACCACGACCTCGGCGGTGCGCGGGTTGCTGCGCAGCTCGGCGTCGTCGCGGGCGGAGGCCATCGAGCTGATCAAGGGACGTTTGCGGTGAGCGTGCCCAGGCCTGGGCACTGCGTGGTGATGGGCGTGCTCAACGTGACCCCGGACTCGTTCTCCGACGGCGGCCGGTACCTCGACCTGGACGAGGCGGTGGCGCACGGCGTGGCGATGTTCCGGCGCGGCGCGGACCTGGTGGACGTGGGTGGCGAGTCGACGCGGCCCGGCGCGGACCGGGTGTCGCCGGAGGTGGAGGCGCGGCGGGTCGCGCCGGTGATCCGGGCGCTGGTCGCGGAGGGCGTGCCGGTCAGCGTGGACACCACGCGGGCCGAGGTGGCGCGGGCCGCGCTGGACGCGGGCGCGACGATCGTGAACGACGTGTCCGGCGGGTTGGCCGACCCGGCGATGGCGCCGCTGGTGGCGTCGGCGGGCGTGCCGTACGTGCTGATGCACTGGCGGGGGCACAGCAGGCGGATGGACGAGCTGGCCGTGTACGACGACGTGGTGCGCGACGTGCGCGACGAGTTGTGCCGCCAGGTGGACGCCGCCCTGGCCGCCGGGGTGGCGGCGGACGACATCGTCCTGGACCCCGGTCTCGGCTTCGCGAAGGACGCCACGCACAACTGGCAGCTGCTCAACGGGCTGGACTCGTTGCTGGAGCTGGGTTTCCCGGTGCTCGTCGGCGCGTCGCGCAAGCGCTTCCTGGGCGCCCTGTTCGGCGAGCGGCCACCCGACGGCCGGGAGGACGCGACCGCGGCGGTGTCGGCGCTGGCGGCGTTCGCGGGCGCGTGGGGCGTGCGGGTGCACGACGTGGACCGGTCGTTGGACGCGGTCGCGGTGGCGGGGGCGTGGAGGCGGGGCAGTGCCCACTGACGTGAGCGCTCCAGCGGAGGTGGCCGAGGTGTCCGACCGGATCTCGTTGCGCGGCCTGCGGGTGCGCGGGTTCCACGGCGTGTTCGAGCACGAGAAGCGCGACGGCCAGGACTTCCTGGTCGACATCACCGCGTGGCTGGACCTGTCGCGCGCGGCGGCCACCGACGACCTGCGGGAGACGTTGCACTACGGCGAGTTGGCCGAGCGCGCGGCGGCGATCGTGGCCGGCGGGCCGTACGACCTGATCGAGACGGTCGCGGGCAAGGTCGCCGACGAGGTGATGACCGACCTGCGGGTGCGGGTGACCGAGGTGACCGTGCACAAGCCGTCCGCACCGATCCCGTTGGCCTTCGAGGACGTCTCGGTGACGATCAGGCGCACCCGTGACTAGGGCGGTGCTGTCGCTCGGCTCGAACCTGGGCGACCGGCTGGGCCACCTGCGGCTGGCGGTGGCCGGGTTCGCCGACGTGCTGGTGGCCGCGTCGCCGGTGTACGAGACCGCGCCGTGGGGCGTGACCGACCAGGGCGACTTCCTCAACGCGGTGCTGGTCGTGTCCGGCGACGTGGACGAGTGGGGCTGGCTGCGGCGCGGGCAGGCGTTGGAGCAGGCCGCCGGTCGGGTGCGGGAACGGCGGTGGGGGCCGCGCACGCTGGACGTGGACGTCGTGACGGTGGACGGCGTGCGGTCGTCCGACCCGGAACTGCTGCTGCCGCACCCCGGCGCGCACGACCGCGCGTCCGTGCTGGCGCCGTGGCTGGACGTGGAGCCGGACGCGGTCGTGCCGGGGCACGGCCCGGTGCGCGACCTGCTCGCCGGTCTGGACCTCACCGGGGTCACCCGACGGGATGATCTCCGGCTGACCTGAGCGGCGCTGCGGCGCCCGGACGACCGGGCTAGCGTTGGCCGCGGAGGTGGCGCGATGAGCAACGCGGTCACTTACGACGCCGCACGGCGGCGGATCATCAGCCTGGTCACCGGCGGCGATCCGGATGCGCCGGTGGCCGCCTGTCCCGGGTGGACGGTCAAGGACGTGCTCGCCCACCTCGCCGCGGAGTTGGGCGACTTCAGCGAGCAGCGGTTCGACGGTGTCGAGGACGGGTCGTGGGGCGAGCGGCACGTCGCCGACCGGCGCGGCCGCACCACGGGCGAGCTGCTGGTCGAGTGGGAGCGGAGCTTCCAGGTCGCCGAAGGGCTGTTCGACTCGCCGTCGGGCGCGGTGCTGGTCGCGGAGATCGTCTCGCACGAGCACGACATCCGCACCGCGCTGGGGCGCCCGGGCGAGCGGGACAACGTGGCCGTGCGCGCCGCGTTGACCCGACCGTTGCAGGAGTTGGACAAGCGGATGCGGGCGCGGCACCTGCCCGCGTTGCGGATCACGTTGGAGCACGGCGACCGGGTGGTGGGCGAGGGCGAGCCCGCGGGCGCGCTGCGGACGTCGTCGTTCGAGTTGCTGCGGGTGCTGGGTGGACGGCGCAGCGACGACCAGGTGCGCGCGCTGGACTGGGACGCCGATCCCGCCCCGTGGCTGCCCGTGCTGTCGATGTTCGGCAGGCGGGACACCGCGTTGGTCGAGTAGTCGGGGACGATGGTGGGGTGAGGTTCACCAAGCCCCGTGACCTGCTCGCCGCCGGACTCGTCGCGGGCCTGCTCGCGCACCTGCTGATCAGGCTCGCCTACGACACGCTCCCGCCGCTGCCGACGTTCGCCGGTTTCACCCTGCTCGTGATCGCGGCGGTCAACCTGTGGCTCGCGTTCTCGCTGCGCGCCCGCATCCTGCGCAAGCCGGGCGCGCGGCCGGTCGAGCCGTTGGCCGCGGCGCGGGCGGTGGCGTTCGCCAAGGCCTCGTCGCTGCTGGGCGCGATCATGCTCGGCGCGTGGGCCGGTGTGCTCGTGTACGTGCTGCCGGCGCGCGGTGAGTTCGAGGCGGCCGACAACGACACGGTGAGCGGCATCGTCGGGGTGGTCTGCGCGGCCGTGCTCATCGCCGCCGCGCTGTGGCTGGAACGGTGCTGCAAGACGCCCGACGACCCGCATCTCGATCAATAGATACGGACGCCGAGGTCTCAATCGGGTAACTGACCGGTACGGTAGACGCCATGACCGGGCGAGGCGCGTCGGACGATGACGAGCAGCAAGATCACGGTCGTGGCTCCGGGCGGCTACTGCTGGTAGCGGCATTGGCGCTCGCACTCGGTGCCGCGGCGGTGCTGGTGCTGAGCGACAACGCCCGCTGGCTGCGGTTGGCCGTGGTGGCCGCGCTGTGGGCCGCGCTGGTCGGCGCGTTCCTCGCGGCCCGGTACCGCAAGCAGATCACCGAGCGCGAGGACGAGGTGGCCGACCTGCAGTCGGTCTACGAGCTGGAGCTGGAACGCGAGGTCGCGGCGCGGCGCGAGTACGAGCTGGAGGTCGAGGCCGAGACCCGCAAGCGGGTGCAGGAGGAGGCCAAGGACGACCTGGAGGCGCTGCGCGGCGAGCTGCGCGCCCTGCGGGAGAACCTGGAGGCCCTGCTCGGCGGCGAGGTGCTGGTGGAACGCGTGGCGCTGCGCGCCGAGTCGACCCGGATGCGCGCCCTGTCCGACCAGTCCCGGCTGATGGCCGTGGGTGACCAGCGGATCATCAACGCCGGTCCGGCCGTGCCGGTGACGAAGAAGGTCGCGGAGAAGCCGCAGGTCGACCGCACCGAGCTGATCGAGCGGGTGAACGTGGAGACCTCGCGCAAGGACCAGGTGCGGCGTCCCGAACCGACGCGCCCGGAGCCCGCGCGGCGCGAGCAGGCCCAGCCGGTGCGCCGGGAGCCCGCCCGGGCGGCGGCCCAGGCCCGCCCGACGCCGCCCGTGGTGGTGCGGCGGGAGCCGGCGAAGCCGGATCCGACCGAGCGGGTGAACCGGGACGTGGCGGCGCGGTTGGGTGCGCCCGCGGCGGCCGCTCGGCCCGCCGAGCCCGCCGAGCGGACGCGGGCGGCCGAGCCGTCGAAGACCGAGCACACCGTGCAGCGGCGCAGCCGTGTGGCCGAGCGGACCGAGATGATCAGCCGGGAGGCGCTGGCCGAAGGTCAGACACGGCGACCGGACACCGCCGGCGGGGCCGTGCGGCGGACGCCGGGGCGTCCCGAGTCGACGGGTGAGCAGCGGGCCGTGCCCCGGGTCGAGTCGACCGGCGAGCAGCGGTCGGCGGCGTCGCCGGACGTGCGCCGGCCGTCGACCGCGCGGGTGGAGCTGACCGGCGAGCACCGTCCGGTGGGTCGCCCGGATCCGGTTGAGCCTGGTCGTCGGCCCGCCGCGCGGGTGGACGCGACGAGTGAGCACCGGCCCGTCGGGCGCCCGGATCCTGTTGAGCCTGGTCGTCGCCCTGCGGCGCGCGCGGACCTGACCGGTGAGCACCGGCCGGTGGGTCGTCCTGATCCGGTGGTTGAGTCGGGTCGTCGGTCTGCGGCGCGGGTGGACGCGACGGGTGAGCACCGGCCCGTCGGACGCCCGGATCCGGTCGGCGAGGCGGACCGTCGGTCGGGTGCGCGGGTGGACGTGACGGGTGAGTCGCGGGCCGCGGCGCGTCCGGATCCGGTGGGCGAGACCGGTCGTCGGTCGGCCGCCCGGGTCGACCTGACCGGTGAGCACCGGCCCGTGGGTCGTCCGGACCCGGTCCGCGAACCGGCGCGCCGACCCGCGGCGCGGGCCGAGCTGACCGGCGAGCACGTGCCGGTCGCGAGTCGGTCGGAGGCCGCTCGCCGCACGACCGAGGACGACGTGCGCCGGTCGCGCCGCGCGGCCGAGCCGGCCGGTGGGCACCGGCCGGTGGTCGGTGAGCCGGAGTCGATCGGCGGGCGTTCGGCGGACTCCGCGTCGGCTTCCGTGACGCCGCCGGAGGGCCGTCGTCGGGCGGCCGAGCCCGCGGGCGAGCCGGGCGGTCGGCGTCGGGCCGAGGAGCGCTGGGACTCGTGGGAGGACAGCCCCAAGCCGTCCGGCAGGCGCGGCGCGCCGGAGCCGGCCGAGCCCGCCGGGGCGCACGCGGACGGCAAGTCGGTCAGCGAGCTGCTCGCCGCGTTCGGCGGCGCCGACTCGCCCCGCCGCCGTCGCCGCCGCGAGGACTGACCCTCACTTGTCGATGTCGCCGACGACCACGGCGAACGACCCGAGCACCGCGGGCAGGTCGGCCACCCCCGTGCCGGGCAGCAGCGCGGACAGCGCCTGCACGTTGTTGAACGACGGCGTGCGCAGCTTGAGCCGCCACGGCGTCTTCTCGCCCCGTGACGCGAGGTGCACGCCGGACGTGCCCAGCGGCGCCTCGACCCACGTGTAGACCGAGCCCTCGGGCGCCTTGATCGCCTTGGGCAGGCGCAGGTTGACCGGGCCGGTCGGCAGCCGGTCCAGGCACTGGCGGGCGAGCGCGACCGAGTGCCGCACCTCGTCCACCATGCCGCGGACGCGGGCCAGCGCGTCGCCCTCGGACCGGACCACGGGGCGCACGTCCAGGTTCCGGTAGCCGGGCAGCGGGTCGTCGCGGCGCAGGTCGAAGTCCACTCCGGACGCCCGCCCGATCGGACCGGTGACGCCGAACGCCAGCGCGGCGTCCCGGGTCAGCACGCCGATGCCCGCCAGACCTGCCGGCGCCTCGCCCGGGTCCACAGTGGACAGCACCTCGCGCACCCGGTCGGTCCAGCCGGCGGGCACGTCCTCGCGCAGGCCGCCGATCCGGTTGGCCATGAAGTGGATCCGGCCGCCGGACGCCTCCTCCAGCACCGCCTGCACGGCGTCGCGGTCGCGGGCGCCGGTCAGCGGTGCGAGGAAGACCAGGTGCGCCATGATCCGGTTGAGCTCGCACAGCAGCACGCGCAGCGCCTGGGCGCGGGGCGGGACGTCCATGCCGGTCATCCGCTCCACGGCCAGCGCGACGGCCAGCTCGTTGCAGAAGGCGGCGAGCCAGTCGTGCCGGTTGGCCAGGGTGAGGACCTGCCGGTAGTCGCGGACCTCGAACAGCTTCTCCGCGCCCCGGTGCAGGTGGCCGACCAGGGGCTCGGCGGCGGTGATGACCTCGTCGTCGCGGACCGCCAGCCGCAACCGGTACGCGCCGTGCGCCGACGGGTGCAGTGGGCCGAGGTCGACCACGCGGTCGACCCCGAGGTGCCGCGCACCGGCGCCGACGCCGACGGTGATCTCCACCCGCCCATCGTCGCACGGCCCGTCGTCGCCGGGGTCGAGGGCTAATCGCGGGTGATCGCGAACAGGAAGCACCCGTGGGACACGCTGCGGACCTGGACCTCGGCGACCTCCGGGTGGTCGAGCAACGCCTCGACGCGGTCCGACAGGCTTTCCGGCTCCGCGATCTCGCCGTCGTGGATGCGGCCCCCGGCGGTGTAGGCGCGCAGCGTCCGCCGCGCGTGGCGGAACGCCTCCGGGAACTCCGCGGTGCTCGCGGGCCCGTCGCACGGCTCGGCATGGGCGAACACCGGCCCCAGCTCCTCGTACGGCCCGACGCCGGCCGTGGGCGTGTGGCGGAAGAGGATCACCGGCTCACCCGGTCCGGCCTTGCGCAGGCAGCAGCGCAGTGGCGCGCCGGGTGACTCGTCGTGCAGCTCGTGGTGCTCGTCGGTGCCGGCGAGCTCGCGAGCGCGGTCCAGCACGTCGTCCGGCAGCGCGTGGATTCTCATGCGCTCGACCCTGGTCGGGCGCGGGTCGCGGTGCCGGCGGTCTTCGGCCGTCGTGTCACCACACCGGGCGGATACCGCCCTCGGCGTCCGCGAGATAGGTCTCCAACGCCTCGCGCAGGACGGTCAGCCGTTCGGCGCCGACGACTGCCGCGAACTCGGCTTCCAGCTCCGCCCAGAGGGAGTCGGCGAGGCGGAGGTACGACCGGCCCTTGCCGGTCAGGGTCAGGACCTGGGCGCGGCGGTCCTTCGGGTGCGGGGTCCGGTGGACGTAGCCCCAGTCGACCAGCTCGGCCGCGGTCTTGGTCGCCGCCTGCTTGGAGACGCCGAGGTGGGCGGCGAGGTCGACGGCGGTGGCGGCGGGCCGGTCGGCGAGGTAGCGGAAGACGAAGCCGTGCGCCGGGCGCAGGGGTTCGAGGTCGCGTTCGGCGAGTCGTTCGTGGAACCGGTCGGTCATCAGGCGGAAGGTCCTGGCGAACAGGATCGACACGGGCTCCACGGTCGCCTAGTCTGCTACAAGACAACCAAGTTGACTAGTTTGGAGAACGATGTTCGAGCGCCACGGCTTCGTGTTCCGCCCCCACGCCACGCCGTCGAAGGGCGGTAGCACCCAGATCGCCCTGTGGACGGTCGAGGTGCCGGCGGACGCGAAGAGCGAGCGGCACCAGGTCGACAAGGAGGAGGTGTTCCACGTCCTCGAAGGCCGGGTGACGATCAACGAGGTCGAGGCGGGCGCCGGAGAGACGGTCGTCGTCCCGCCGCACGTGGAGTTCCAGCTGGTCGGCGGCCCGGCCAAGGTCCTGGTCGCCACGTCGGTCGGCATCACCGGCCTGGTCGGGGACCAGCGGATCACCCCGCCCTGGTCCCAGTAGGGCTCAAGGCCGCCACGGGGGCAGGGGCGGGAGCAGGGACGACACGGGCACGCCGACGCCGTGCAGCAGCCAGCCGAACGACCCCAACCCGCCCTCGGCCCGCAGCTCCGCGATCCGGGACGCCCGCTCGGCCGCCGCCAACCACTCCACCCCGGCCCCCGTGCCCACCCTGCCCACCAGGCCCAGCGCCGCCAAGGCGTCCCGCTGCGAGACCAGCACCCGGTCGCCGCCCGCCGCCTCGGCGCACGCGTCCAGCGCCACGTGCGCGGTCAGGTCGCAGCTGCCGTCGAACACCGGCTCCACCCGCCGCCCGCCCCGGTACGCCGCGAACGTCCCCGCCGCGTACCGACCCGCCGCCCGGTCGGCCAGCACGTGCCCGTAGTCCACCGCCAACGCCGCCCCGCGCACGACCCGCGACACGGCCCGCGCCCAAGCCGCGTCCCTCGGCGCCCCGACCTCCGCCCGCTCCCCCTCTCCCACCGGCCACCACCGATCCAACCAAGGATGGGACAACGGCCCCGTGACCAGCGGGCACGGCACCGCGTCCAGCCATTCGTGCCCCACCAGCAACCCGGACACCGCGGCGGGCAACGCCGACCTCCACCGCACACCCGGCACCGACCGGGCCGGCCCGAGGTCCACCGCGGTCACCACCAACCGCGCCGCCAACGACCCGGGCGCGCCCGACCGCACCGCCGCCGCCAGCTCCCCGCCACCGGCCCCGACGTCCACGAAGTCCAGCCGCGCCGGCCTGCCGAGCGCGAAGTCCACTCGATCGAGCAGCACGAGCAGCGCTTCGGCCAGCTCAGGGCCCACCAGGGGCGCGGTCCGGAAGTGGTCGGCGGGCACCTCACCGCGGGTGAAGAACCCCGACGGCCCGTACAACGCCTCCCGCCACAGGGCTTCCGAGTCCACCACCGGTCAAGTGTCCCTTTAAAGTTCCACCTCGTGACCACTCCCGCCCGCAAGCGCGTCGACCAGCAGCGCTGGACCGTCCTGCTCCCGGTCCTGGGCTTGATCGCGCTCGGCGTGTGCGGACTCGTGCTGCTGGGCCTGGGCACCTCCCAGACCGGCCTGCTGCCGATCCTGGTCGGTGCGGTGGCCGCGCTGCTGCCCGTGCTCGCGGTGATCGGCGCCTACCTGTGGGTCGACCGCTGGGAGCCGGAGCCCGCGAAGATCCTGCTGCTGGCGTTCCTCTGGGGCGCGTGCGGCGCGACGATCACCTCCCTGGTGTTCAACCAGACCGCGCACGTGCTCGGCCAGCTGATCGACGGCGGCGACGGCAGCACGTTCGCCGCCGTGGTGGGCGCGCCGATCACCGAGGAGGCCGCGAAGGCGGCGTTCATCGTGGTGCTGTTCCTGCGCCGGCGGCACGAGTTCGACGGCGTGGTGGACGGCGTGGTCTACGCGGGCGTCACGGCCGCGGGCTTCGCGTTCACCGAGAACATCTGGTACTTCGCCCGCGTCTTCTCCGACAGCGGTTTCGGCGACCTGGGCAGCGGCGTGATCGCGCTGTTCATCCTGCGCGGCGTGCTGTCCCCGTTCGCGCACCCGCTGTTCACGTCGATGACCGGCATCGGCATCGGCATCGCGGCGATGAGCGCGAGCAGGCGGGTGCGGGTCGTCGCACCGGTCCTCGGCTACCTCGGCGCGGCGGGCCTGCACTCGCTGTGGAACTTCTCCACCACCGTCGGCACCGGCTCCACCTTCATCAACCTGTACTTCCTGATCATGGTGCCGATCTTCGCCGGCATGGTGCTCATGGTGGTCTGGCAGCGCCGCCGCGAGCAGCGGATCGTCGCGGGCCAGCTGCCCGCCATGGCCGCCAACAAGTGGATCGCCTCCAGCGAGGTCACCCTGCTGGCCAGCCTCCAGGGCCGCAGCCGGTGGCGGCGCACGGTGCGGCGGCGGGTCGGCGACGAGGCGGCCAAGGCGGTCGCGGGCTACCAGGTGGCCTGCACGGAACTGGCGTTCCTGCGGCACCGCATGGCCAACGGCACCGCGGGCCACGACGCGGAGCAACGCCACGACGCGCTGCTCGCCGCGCTGGTCGCCGCACGTCAGGCCGCCGTCGACGCCCCCGGTGCGCTGAAGGCCGCAGGTGGCGTTCGTCGCAGTTGACGGTCCACCACCACGCACCGGATTACGCTCGCGGCCGTCGTCCGGTACCCGGGCATCGGGACTGGAACGCCGCGGTGAAGGAGTACGTCGCATGGACGCGACCCCCCGCCCCGCGCGGCTGGCCGTGGGAGTGATCTCGGCGGGCCGGGTGGGTTCGGTGCTGGGCGCCGCGCTGTCCCGAGCGGGGCACGTCGTGAGCGCCGTCGCCGCCGTTTCCCGGGACTCGTTGCGCCGCGCCGAGGAGCTGCTGCCCGACGTGCCGGTGCGGCCACCGCCGGACGTCGCCGCCTCCGCCGACCTGGTGCTGCTGGCCGTGCCGGACGACGAGCTGGCGGGCCTGGTCCGCGGCCTGGTCGCCACCGGATCGCTGCGCGCCGGGCAGATCGTCGTGCACACGAGCGGCGCGCAGGGCGTGGACGTGCTGCGGCCCGCCGCCGAGCTCGGCGCGCTGTGCGTGGCGCTGCACCCCGTGATGACCTTCACCGGCCGCGTCGAGGACGTGCAGCGGATGAACGCGTGCTCGGTCGGCGTCACCGCGGCCGACGACGACGAGATCGCCTGGCACGTCGGCGAGGCGTTGGTGGTGGAGATGTCCGCCGAACCGGTGCGCGTGCCCGAGGCCGCCCGCCCGCTCTACCACGCCGCCCTGGCGCACGGCGCGAACCACCTGATCACCCTGGTCGCCGACTGCGCGGACCTGTTGCGCGGCGCGGGCATCGCCGACGCCGAGCGGATGCTCGGCCCGCTGCTGTCCGCCGCCCTGGACAACGCCCTGCGGCACGGCGACCGCGCGCTCACCGGTCCCGTCGCGCGCGGCGACGCGGGCACCGTCGCCAAGCACCTGGCGGTGCTGGCCGACGTGGCGGCCGACACCGGCACCGACACCCTGCCCGCCTACCGGGTCCTCGCGCTCCGCACCGCGGCGCGCGCCCAGGCCGCCGGGCTGCTCAAGCCCGAACTGGCGGCCGACGTCCGCACCACCCTCGAAGGACAGGCATGACCAAGCCGCTCACCAAGGACGACTACGCGCCGGGCGACGTGACGGTGCACCGCGACCCGGACCGGCTGCGCCGGGTCACCAGGGCGTTGAAGGCGGCGGGTCGCAACATCGCCCTGGTGCCGACCATGGGCGCGCTGCACGAGGGCCACCGCAAGCTGATCCGCGAAGCGCAGGTGATGCAGAACACCGTGGTCGTCGTGTCCATCTTCGTGAACCCGACCCAGTTCGGGCCGAACGAGGACTTCGATCGCTACCCGCGCAGCTTCGACGCCGACGTGGACCTCTGCCGCGAGGAGCGCGTCGGCCTGGTGTTCGCGCCGTCGGTCGACGACATGTACCTGCCCGGCGGCACGGTCACCGTCGACCCGGGCCCGCTCGGCGACGAGCTGGAGGGCCGGACCAGGCCCGGCCACTTCACCGGCGTGCTGTCCGTGGTCGCCAAGCTGTTCAACATCGTGCAGCCCAGCTACGCGGTGTTCGGCGAGAAGGACTACCAGCAGCTCACCCTGATCCACCGGATGGCGCGCGACCTCAACTTCCCGCTGGACGTGGTCGGCGTGCCGACCGTGCGCGAGCCGGACGGCCTGGCGCTGTCCTCGCGCAACCGGTACCTGTCCGAAGAGGAGCGCGCCGCCGCGACCGCGTTGTCCGCCGCCCTGGTGGCGGGCGCGTACGTCAGCGGCCAGGGTGCGGACGCCGTGCTCAAGGCCGCCGGCGACACCCTCGCCGCGGTGCCCGGCGTCGACCTCGACTACCTGGAGCTGCGCGCGCCCGACCTCGGTCCCGCGCCGGAGAACGGCGACGCCCGCCTGCTGGTGGCCGCCCGCGTCGGCTCCACCCGACTGATCGACAACGCCGCCGTGCTGCTCGGCACCGGTGACGAGTAAGGGGACCGCCATGTTCCGCACCATGCTCAAGTCGAAGATCCACCGGGCCACCGTCACGCAGGCCGACCTGCACTACGTCGGCTCGGTCACGGTCGACGAGGACCTGATGGAGGCCGCCGACCTGCTGGCCGGCGAGCAGGTGGCGATCGTGGACGTCACCAACGGCGCGCGCCTGGAGACCTACGTGATCCCCGGCGACCGCGGCACCGGCGTGATCGGCATCAACGGCGCGGCGGCGCACCTGGTGCAGCCGGGTGACCTGGTCATCCTCATCGCCTACGGTCAGATGGACGACGCCGAGGCGCGGGCGTACCGGCCGAAGGTCGTCTTCGTCGACGCCGACAACAAGGTGGTCGAGCTCGGCGCGGACCCGGCGCACGCGCCGGAGGGTTCGGGCCTGGTGAACGGCTCGACCTCGGCCCACACCCCGGCGCAACCGGAGCCGGTGGCGGCGGAGACCGAGGACGCGGCGGCGCTGGACGCGTTGATCCAGGCCGAGGACTAGAGGGGACGCGCAGTGCTGCTCGCCATCGACGTCGGCAACACCAACATCGTGCTGGGCCTGTACGACGGCACGGGGGATTCCGCCGCGCTGGTCCGGGACTGGCGGATGCGCACCGACGCCCGGATGACCGCCGACGAGCTGGCGCTGACCATGCGCGGCCTGCTCGGCGAGTACGCCGACAAGATCACCGGCATCTCGGCGCTGTCCACCGTGCCCGCGGTGCTGCGCGAGCTGCGCGTGATGCTCGGCCGGTACTACGGCGGCGTGCCGAAGGTGCTGGTGGAGCCCGGCGTGCGGACCGGCGTGCCGCTGCTGGTCGACAACCCCAAGGAGGTGGGCTCCGACCGGGTGATCAACACGTTGGCCGCGCACCACCTGCACAGCACGGCGTGCGTGGTGGTCGACTTCGGCACGTCCACGAACCTCGACGTGATCTCGGCCAAGGGCGAGTTCCTCGGCGGCGCGCTGGCGCCGGGCATCGAGATCTCCGTGGACGCGTTGGCGGCACGTGCCGCGCAGCTGCGCAAGGTCGAGCTGGTGCGACCCCGCTCGGTGATCGGCAAGAACACCGTGGAGTGCCTCCAGTCCGGCATCGTCTACGGGTTCGTCGGCCAGGTGGACGGCCTGGTGCGCCGGATCGTGGACGAGCTCCAGCTCAGCGAGCCCGGCCCGGTCACGGTCATCGCGACCGGCGGCCTCGCGCCCCTGGTGGTGACCGAGTCGGCCACCATCCAGGCCCACGTCCCGGACCTGACCCTGCTGGGCCTGCGCCTGGTGTTCGAACGCAACCGTGTCTGATGGCCGCTGCTCCGCAGACGGCGGGCTCGGTCGCCTGGAAGTCGATCGTTCGCGCCTGATTTCCCGACGATCGAAGGACATGATCGTCGCGAAGTGAGGCGCGAACGATCGACGCGACCTCGCGATCCAGCGACGCCGCGACCTCGCCCGGGGGTCAGGCCCTCCGCAGGCGCTTCACGTAGGTGGTCAAGGGGAAGTCGAACTCACCGGTGGCGGTCTCGGGGAGGGACTTGAGGAACGCGAGCATCCGCGCGTTCATCGCGGCCCGCTCCTCCTCCGGGATCACCAACGCGTGCGAGTGCGTGTTGACCGTCGCCACCAGGGACTCGGCGGTGCGCCGGTGCACGTGCGGGAAGACCCGGCCGACCGCGTCGGTGAACAGCTCGTGCTCCACCATCGGGTCGAAGTCCAGCTCGTCCTGCGCGCTGACGCTGGACCGCGCGGTCCGGATGAACTCCGCCATCCACGGCACCGAGTTGTCGTAGTCGTTCCACAGCGCCGCCAGCACGCCGCCCGGTCGCAGCACGCGGGCGATCTCCGGCATCGCCCGCTCCGGGTCGAACCAGTGGAACGCCTGCCCGACCACGACCGCGTCCACCGTGCCGTCCGGGACGGGGATGCGCTCCGCGCTGCCGGGCAACGCGCGCGCCGCGCCGTGGTGGCGCACCAGTTCCGACAGCATCGCCTCGTTCGGCTCCACCGCGGTCACGTGGTGCCCCTCGGCGAGCAGGCCGCCGGTCAGCTTGCCCGTGCCCGCGCCGAGGTCGAGCACCTGGTGCGGCCCTTCGCCCAGCGGTTCCAGCACCCAGCGGATGGCCTCGGCGGGGTAGTCCGGTCGGTGTTCCGCGTACGCCGAGGCGCGCGCTCCGAAGGAGTTCGCCCGCCTGGCCCGCAAGTCATCTCCGGTCACCCGCCTGAGCCTAGTGAGATCCGGTTCGATTTCCCGAGCGGTCTTTCCGTACTCTTCGTCGTGTGAGTGAGCAGCCAGCGACCGGTTCCGCGACCAGCGACGACGATCTCCCCGAGCAGCTGAGGGTGCGCCGGGAGAAGCGGGCGCGACTGCTGGAACGCGGCACCGATCCCTATCCGGTCGAAGTGCCCCGCACGCACACGTTGCGCGAGGTGCGCGAAGCGCATCAGGGCCTGGAACCGGACACGTCGACCGGTGATGTGGTCGGTGTGACGGGCCGGGTGATGTTCATCCGCAACACCGGCAAGTTGTGCTTCGCGACGCTGCGCGAGGGCGACGGCACCGAACTGCAGGCCATGCTGAGCCTGAACGGCGTGGGCGAGCAGGCGCTCGCCGAATGGAAGTCCGATGTCGACTTGGGCGACCACGTATTCGTGCACGGCGAGGTCATCACCTCCCGCCGGGGCGAACTGTCCGTGATGGCGGACCGGTGGTCGATGGCCGCGAAGGCGTTGCGCCCGCTGCCGGTCGCGCACAAGGAACTCGCCGAGGAAACCCGCATTCGCCAGCGGTACGTGGATCTGATCCTGCGGGAGCAGGCGCGGAACACGGTGCGCGACCGGGCCGCGGTGGTGCGCTCGTTGCGGGAGTCGTTCCACCGGCGCGGTTTCATCGAAGTCGAGACCCCGATGTTGCAGACGTTGCAGGGCGGCGCGACCGCCCGGCCGTTCGTGACCCGCTCGAACGCGCTCGACATCGACCTGTTCCTGCGGATCGCGCCGGAGCTGTACCTCAAGCGGTGCGTGGTCGGCGGTATCGAGAAGGTCTTCGAGATCAACCGCAACTTCCGCAACGAGGGCATGGACTCGTCCCATTCGCCCGAGTTCTCCATGCTGGAGTACTACGAGGCGTACGCCACCTACGACACGAACGCGGTGCTGACCCGCGAGCTGATCCAGGAAGCCGCGATGGCGGTGGCGGGTTCGCACGTGGTGACGTTGGCCGACGGTTCCGAGTACGACCTCGGCGGCGAGTGGACGACGTTGGGCATGTACGACTCGTTGTCCGGAGCGGCGGGCGAAGAAGTCACGCCCGAAACCACTCCGGAGCGGCTGCGCGAGCTCGCCGACAAGCACGGCCTGGAGACCGACCCGAAGCTCGGGCACGGCAAGCTGGTCGAGGAGCTGTGGGAGCACTTGGTCGGGGACGCCTTGCACGCGCCCACGTTTGTGCGCGATTTCCCGGTGGAGACCTCGCCGCTCACCCGTCAGCACCGCAGCCGGCCGGGGGTGGCCGAAAAGTGGGACCTCTACGTGCGGGGTTTCGAGTTGGCCACGGGATACTCGGAACTGGTGGACCCCGTGGTCGAGCGGGAGCGGTTGGAAGCCCAGGCCCGCCTTGGCGCCACCGGTGACGTCGAGGCCATGCCGGTCGACGAAGACTTTCTGCGATCACTGGAGTACGGAATGCCACCGTGCGGTGGTGTGGGAATGGGCATCGACCGGCTGCTGATGGCGCTCACGGGCCTCGGTATCCGGGAGACGATCCTGTTCCCCCTCGTGCGCCCGGAATGAGTAACTTCTCGGACTCCAGGCGGCGCATTCCGGTAGTTGTGCGCTAACCTGCACTCGCCAATGCTTTAGGTCGCGGTCGGGGAACACCGCGCATTCGAGTCCAGGAGGATACGCATGGCGCAGAAGGTCACCGTGACCCTGGTCGATGACCTGGACGGTGGGAAGGCGGAGGAGACGGTCGGCTTCGGATTGGACGGCGTGTCCTACGAGATCGACCTTTCCGCGAGCAATGCGGGCAGGCTCCGCGACGCTCTCGCCGACTTCGTCGCCAGTGCCCGCAAGGCGGGCGGCCGCAAGCGCGGCCCGGGTCGTCCGGCCGGTGTGAAGGCGGCGCGTCCGGCTTCGGCGGATCGCGAGCAGAACCAGGCCATTCGGGAGTGGGCGCGCAAGCAGGGGATGAAGGTGTCCGATCGTGGGCGCATCCCGGCCGAGGTGCTGGAGGCATACCACCAGCAGGGTTGATGTGGGCCGGCGTGAGTTGCCGGCACGAGTTGTCGCCGTGGTGCACGCCACGGCAATTACGTCAATCGACGAAGGGGCGCCGGATTCATCCGGCGCCCCTTCGGTTGTTTTTCGCAACCACTTCGGGCGCCCGCGTGTTTGAAGATCCATTCTCGGGGTCGGCCGGTGCGGATAGTGATCTTCGACTCGACCGTTCGGCGGCACGCCGCTCGCCGCGCGTCCCACCCCACCCCCGAGAGTCCTACCTCCAGAACGCGAGAGTCCTACGTTCAGCAGCGGTGAGTTCAACACTCAGGGCCGTCGGCCTGCGCGGGCAGGGGATCATGGGGCGGTGACCGAGGTCTTCCTCAGCTACAGCCGCAGGCAGCAGCCCTACGCCCGGGCCCTGGCGGGCCACCTGCGCGAGCGCGGCGTGCCGGTGTGGTTGGACGACGAGCTGATCAGCGGCGACCGGTGGGAACAGGTCATCAGGGACCGGATCGACGGGTGCGCGGCGCTGGTGGTGGTGATGACTCCGGACGCCGAGGAGTCGGCCTGGGTGCGGCGGGAGCTGTCCCGGGCGCAGGACCGCGGTAAAACGGTGTTCCCGCTGCTGCTGGAGGGCGAGGTGTTCTTCCGGCTGGCGGACGTGCAGGCCGAGGACGTCCGCGGCGGCGCAATGCCCGGCGACCGGTTCGTGGGGGCACTGCTGCGCCTGGTTGGGGTGCCGGAGGCCGGACCGGTGCTCCGGGTGAGGGCTCCGGCGGTGACCCGACCGGCGGACCTACCGGCGGCCAAGTCGGCGCCACACCTGGTGTGGACACTCGGCCCGCCCGGCGCGGCCGGCCGTGTGGTGTCCGTGGCGTTCCGCGCAGACGGGAAGCGGCTGCTCGCGGCGCACGGGGCCGGCCTGCTCTGCGAGTGGGACGTGGCGACTGGCCGGCTGCTCCACGACTGGCGGAACAAAGGTTTCCTCGGCTACGCCGAGTACGCCTTCGCCGGTCACATGGCGTTGTTCACCAAGCTGTGGTCGCAGTCGATGAACCGGGTCGTGCTCTGGGACGCCGAAGCCCGGGTGTTCGCCGAACGGCGGTTCAAGGAGGCGATCACGGGCGTGGCCTGGGATGGCCACACGGGCCGGTGCGTGGTGGTGAGCGGCGGGCACACGGTCACGGAGTGGTCGGTGCGGGGTACCGAGGCCGAGTGGCAGGCCGAGTACGCGTCGGTGCACGGCGCTTTCTACCGACCCGACCACGGGTTGTCGCTGGTCTCGACCTCCCGGCACGACCTGGTCGCGTGGGACGTGGCCACCGGGACCGAGTTGCTGCGCTGGGACCAGCCCAACGACTACCTGCGGTGCGACGACGGCCCGACGTGGTTGACGGCGGTCGGCGACCGCGAGGCGCGGATCTTCTCGCCGGCCGGCCGGCTGGAGCACCGGTGCGCCCTGCCGGCACACCCGCGTTGGCGTTGGCACCGGACGGACCCGCTGCGCCGGTGGCTCGCGGTGCCCGGTGAGGTCGACGCTGAGGTGCACCTGCTCTCGCTCGCCACCGGTGAGCTCCAGCACGCGCTGCGACACGGCTCACGGGTGAACCGGCCCGAGTTCTCGCCCGAGGGCTCGACCCTCGCCGTGGGTGACGACAAGGGGCAGGTGCACGTCTGGCGGCTCTAGCAGACGCGGGGGCAGGTGCCGCAGGCCTCGGCGTCGGGCAGCACGAAGTGGAAGCAGCAGCTCTCCCGGCGGCGGGTCCAGCCGGTGTCGGTGGCCTTCAGGGTGGACGCCGAGGTGAACGGGTCGAGCTTGGCCGGCAGCAGCAGCGCCGAGTCCATCACGCCCGCCGTCTCGTCACCGCACAGCTGGCCCACCGTCCACGCCGCGCTGTCCAGCGCGTCCGTCGCCGCCGCCCACAGCATCCGCCGTCCCAGCCGCACGGTCGGCCCGAACGCGCCCACGAACTGCGCGCTGTGCGCCGCGAAGCGGGCCCTCAACAACCCGGCCAACGCGGTCTCGTCGGCCACCACGGTCGCCGCCGGGTGGTTGCCGGCCGGGTCGTCGGGCAGGCACGCGAAGTCGTCGGTCAGCAACGCCACGCCGACCACGTGCGGCCGGCCACCGGGTGCCACCTTGATCGCCACGTCGGCCGGGCGCAGCGACGGCACCCGCCGCGCGGTGTGGAACAGCAGCCCGCCCAGCACGCCGACCACGTTGAGGTACCAGCTCATCACGTACCCGGCCGTCGTCCGGTCGGGCGCCTCGCCGTACTGCTCGGTCAGCCACTCCGCCAGCGCCTTGCGCCACGCGTCGAACCGCTCCGGCTCGCCGAGGAACTCCGAGCACGGCACCCAGTCGCCCCGGTCGGCAGGCAGGCCGAACCGCACCTCGAAGCCCTCGTACAGCGACACCCTCGCCAAGGACTGCGCGACGGGCGTCAGCACGTCGCACGCGGTCGTCCTCACCGGTACGGTCATGTCCAGAAGGTCCTCGTCGGTTCGAATGGGCCGAGTGGTCGAGCGGGTGCCGAGCGGGTCCGGCGGGTCGAGTGGTGCGGTTTGAGGCTTGCCTAACCTTACCGAGGTTCGCCTAACTTGCACGGCATCGGTGACCCCGGTCACCCCCGGTGTCGCCGAACGGTTGAATGTTCGCGCTCAGCGGACAACACCCGTTCCGTGGAATCTGCCTGGCAGATCACGCGTTGGTACCGATGTCAGAGATCCCCGAAGACGGCTGCCTGCGATCGGGAACTGAGAGTGTCGGGGCTGCCGACTACAGTGGTCCCACGGTGCCGCGCTCTCCAACGGTCAGCCAGACGGTCGGCCAGGGGTGAGCCCGAGGACCGCCGGCGCAGCAGTCAGGGAGTGCGAATGTTCGAAAGGTTCACCGACCGCGCGAGGCGGGTGGTTGTCCTGGCCCAAGAAGAGGCCCGGATGCTCAACCACAACTACATCGGCACCGAGCACATCCTCCTGGGGTTGATCCACGAGGGTGAAGGTGTCGCGGCCAAGGCGCTGGAGTCGTTGGGGATCGCGCTGGAGGGCGTCCGCCAGCAGGTCGAAGAGATCATCGGCCAGGGTCAGCAGGCCCCGTCCGGCCACATCCCCTTCACCCCGCGCGCCAAGAAGGTGCTGGAGCTGTCACTGCGCGAAGCGCTGCAGCTCGGGCACAACTACATCGGCACGGAGCACATCCTGCTCGGCCTGATCCGCGAGGGCGAGGGCGTCGCCGCGCAGGTGCTGGTCAAGCTCGGCGCGGACCTCAACCGGGTGCGCCAGCAGGTCCTCCAGCTCCTGTCCGGCTACTCCGGCGGCAAGGAGCCGACCGAGTCCGGCGGCCGCGGTGAGGGCACCCCGTCCTCGTCCCTGGTCCTCGACCAGTTCGGGCGCAACCTGACCGCCAGCGCGCGGGAGGGCAAGCTCGACCCGGTCATCGGGCGCACCAAGGAGATCGAGCGGGTCATGCAGGTGCTGTCCCGCCGCACCAAGAACAACCCGGTCCTGATCGGCGAGCCCGGCGTGGGCAAGACCGCCGTGGTCGAGGGCTTGGCCCAGATGGTGGTCAAGGGCGAGGTGCCCGAGACGCTGAAGGACAAGCAGCTCTACACGCTCGACCTGGGTTCGCTGGTGGCGGGCTCGCGCTACCGCGGTGACTTCGAAGAGCGCCTGAAGAAGGTGCTCAAGGAGATCCGCACGCGCGGCGACATCATCCTGTTCATCGACGAGATCCACACCCTCGTGGGCGCCGGCGCGGCCGAGGGCGCGATCGACGCCGCGTCGATCCTGAAGCCCATGCTGGCCCGCGGTGAGCTCCAGACCATCGGCGCGACCACGCTCGACGAGTACCGCAAGTACGTCGAGAAGGACCCCGCCCTGGAGCGCCGGTTCCAGCCGATCCAGGTCGGCGAGCCGTCGCTGGAGCACACGATCGAGATCCTCAAGGGTCTGCGGGACCGGTACGAGGCGCACCACCGCGTCTCCATCACCGACTCCGCGCTGGTCGCCGCCGCCACGCTGGCCGACCGGTACATCAACGACCGGTTCCTGCCGGACAAGGCGATCGACCTCATCGACGAGGCGGGCGCGCGGATGCGCATCCGCCGGATGACCGCGCCGCCGGACCTGCGCGAGTTCGACGAGAAGATCGCCGACGTGCGCCGGGACAAGGAGTCCGCGATCGACGCGCAGGACTTCGAGCGCGCCGCGAAGCTCCGCGACCAGGAGAAGACCCTGCTGGGCCAGAAGGCCGAGCGGGAGAAGCAGTGGAAGGACGGCGACCTCGACGTCGTCGCCGAGGTGGACGACGAGCAGATCGCCGAGGTGCTGGCGAACTGGACCGGCATCCCCGTGTTCAAGCTCACCGAGGAGGAGACCACGCGTCTGCTCCGCATGGAGGACGAGCTGCACAAGCGGATCATCGGCCAGGTCGACGCCGTCAAGGCGGTCAGCCAGGCGATCCGCCGCACGCGGGCGGGTCTGAAGGACCCGAAGCGCCCGTCGGGCTCGTTCATCTTCGCCGGCCCGTCCGGTGTCGGTAAGACCGAGCTGTCGAAGGCGCTGGCGAACTTCCTGTTCGGCGAGGACGACGCCCTGATCCAGATCGACATGGGCGAGTTCCACGACCGGTACACGGCGTCGCGCCTGTTCGGTGCCCCTCCCGGCTACGTCGGCTACGAAGAGGGCGGGCAGCTCACCGAGAAGGTGCGCCGCAAGCCGTTCTCCGTGGTGCTGTTCGACGAGATCGAGAAGGCGCACCAGGAGGTCTACAACACGCTGCTCCAGGTGCTGGAGGACGGCCGCCTGACCGACGGTCAGGGCCGGACGGTGGACTTCAAGAACACCGTCATCATCTTCACGTCCAACCTGGGCACGTCCGACATCAGCAAGGCCGTCGGCCTCGGCTTCACCTCGGGTCAGGACACCGCGTCCAACTACGAGCGCATGAAGAACAAGGTCAACGACGAGCTGAAGAAGCACTTCCGGCCCGAGTTCCTCAACCGCATCGACGACATCATCGTCTTCCACCAGCTCACGCAGGACGAGATCATCAAGATGGTGGACCTGATGATCGCCCGCGTCGAGACGCAGTTGAAGAACAAGGACATGGCGATCGAGCTCACGGATCGCGCGAAGATGCTGCTGGCCAAGCGCGGGTTCGACCCCGTGCTCGGCGCGCGGCCGCTGCGCCGCACGATCCAGCGCGAGATCGAGGACCAGCTGTCGGAGAAGATCCTGTTCGGGGAGATCCAGCCCGGCCAGATCATCATCACCGACGTCGAGGGCTGGGACGGCGAGAAGGAAGCCGACGACAAGGCGCACTTCACCTTCCGCGGCGAGACCAAGCCGCTGCGGGTGCCGGACGCCCCGCCGGTCGACCTCGCCACCTCCGGTGGCGACTTGGGCGGCGAGTCCGACTCCGAGTCCGCCTGACGCACGACTGACGAGACGCCCCCGGGTTCGCCCGGGGGCGTCTCGCGTGTCCGAGGTCGGTGCCGGGACGTGTCGGGGGCGTTGCGCGGGGACCGGGCGTCAGTGCAGGGTGCCCGCGGTGGTGCGCAGGTCGGCGGCGGTGGTCAGGGACGTGCGCACGATCACCTCCAGCGCCCGGGCCGTGGTGGCGACGGGCAGGCTGGGGTGCCGGCCGGTCGAGGCCTGCTCCGGTGCGAACGGCACGTGCACGAACCCGGCGCGCACACCGGGGTGCTCGGTCGCGACCAGGTGCATGAGGCCGTAGAACACGTGGTTGCACACGAACGTGCCCGCCGAGTGCGACACCGACGCCGGGATGCCCTCGGCTTCCAGCGCCGCCACGCACGCCTTCACCGGGAGGCCGGTGAAGTAGGCCGCCGGCCCGCCGGGGACCACCGGCTCGTCGATGGGCCGCGCGCCCGCGTTGTCCGGGATCCGGGCGTCGTCCAGGTTCACCGCGACGCGCTCCGGCGTGATCCCGGCCCGACCGCCGGCCTGGCCCACGCACACGGCCACGTCGTAGCGGCGGGCCGAGAGGGCCTCGCGCAACGCCGTGAGCGAATCGCCGAACACGCACGGCAGGCGCAACGTCGTCAGCCGGTAACCGTCCGGTCGCACCGCGTCGACCGCGTCCCACGACGGGTTGGTGTCCGCGCCGTCGAACGGCTCGAAGCCGGTCAGCAATACCTCCACTCGGGCAGACTAGATCCCGTGGTCGACATCGAGGAACGCCGCACCAGGCACAGGGGGATGACGTTCCTGCTGGTGGTGGCCGCCATCGCGTTCCTGCTCGCCGCGCTCACCCGGCTGCTGGGCATCGACGGCACCCGGCACATGGTCGCCACGACCGCCCTCACGCCCTACTTCACCGCGGCCGGGGTGGTGCTTGGGGCGCTCGCGCTGCTGCTGCGGCGTTGGGCGGTCGGCACGGTCACGTCGCTGGTCGCGATCGTGCTGGTGGCGGCGGTGGCGCCGCGGGCGTTCCCCGACTCGCGGCCGGTGGGCGTCGGGCAGGAGGTCACCGTCATGGCGGCGAACCTGCTGGTCGGCAGGGCCGAGGGGGAGGCCGTCGTGGCGGCGGTCAAGGCGCACGACGTCGACGTGCTGGCGTTGCAGGAGCTGACCCCGGAGATGGTGCGCGACCTCGACCGCGCGGGACTGGACGACGTGCTGCCCCACCGGCACTTCCTGGACGAGCCGGGCGGCTCCGGGTCCGGCATCGCGTCCCGCCACCCGGTGTTCCCGCGCACGCTGACGCCGCCGAGCACGTTGCGCCAGGCGGGCGCGCTGGTCGACCTGCCGGGTGCCGACGTGGAGGTCTTGTCGGTGCACCCGCTGCCACCGGTGGTCGACGCCGGGCCGGAGAAGTGGCAGCGGGACATGGCCGGCTTGCCGGAGCGGGTGCTGGACGGGCCGGTGCGGGTGCTCGCGGGCGACTTCAACGCCACCCTGGACCACGTGGGCCTGCGCCGGCTGCTCAACGGCGGTTACGTCGACGCCGCCGACCAGGTCGGCGCGGGCCTGGACCCGACCTGGCCGTCCGACGGCGTGCTGTGGCCGCCGCCGGTGGCCATCGACCACGTGCTGGTGGACGACCGGTGCCCGGTGGACACCTTCGCCGTGGTCGACATCCCGGGCTCCGACCACCGGGCCGTCGTCACCCGGTTCGTCGTGCCGGCCCGATGATCGCGTCCAGCGCGGTGATCGCTTCGAGCGCGCCCATCGGCAGCGACACCCCGTGCCCGTGCCGGACCTGCGGCTCACGCGGGTTGATCCGGATCAGCGCGCCGGACGCGGCGGCGGCCAGTTCGGCCTGACGGCGCACGGTCGGCACGGCGAGGCCGGCGCCGAGTTCGAGCACGACGAGACCCCGCCGCTCCTGGGTCCGCCGCCCCTGGGCCCGCCGCCACTGGGCGAGCGCGTCCAACGCCCGGCGCGACGGCCCGTCCACCCACGACCAGTCGCCGAACATGAGGATGTTCGGCCGGGCCAGGCCACCGCAGTTGCGGCACGACGGCAGCGGTCCGGTCGCGCGCATCGTCTCCGGGTCCACGTCGACCACGACGTCGTCGGCGGGCCACACGTCGTCCGTGCAGGGCCGCACGCACTGGAGGTGGTGGATCGAGCCGTGCACCTCGGCCACGTCGGCGAACCCGGCCCGCTGGAACTGGCCGTCCACGTTCGACGTGAACACCCGCGCGCCCCACTCCCGGAGCACGCGGAAGCCGTCGTGCGGCACCGTGCGCCGGTAGAGGTCGAGCCGGTGCCCGTAGAAGCCCCACGCGAGCGCGGGGTCCGCCGCGAAGTGCGCCGGGTCGGCGAGCTCCTCGAACCGCAGCCCCAGCCGCGCGTAGGGCGGGTAGGCCTGCCAGAACCCGGTGGCGCCGCGGAAGTCGGGCAGGCCCGAGTCGACGCCCATCCCGGCGCCCGCGCACACCAGCAGCGCGTCGGCGTCCTCGATCAGCTCCGCCGCGCGGTCGAGCGCCTGGTCCACCCCGGCGTTACTTCTTCGGCGCGGAGCTGAGCACGACCTCGAACTCCAGCAGGTCCGACCCGGTGCCCACCGGCTTGGCCCGCTCGCCCGAGTGGGCCTCCTTGGCCCGGCCGCCCATCCAGTGCTGGAAGTCCTCCTCGGTCTCCCACTGGGTCACCACGAAGTACCGGTCGTCGCCCTTGACCGGCCGCAGGAGCTGGAAGCCGAGGAAACCGGGTTCGGAGTCGACCGCGCCGAGCCGTGCGGCGAACCGCTTCTCCAACTCCGGGCCCGAGCCGTCGGGCACGTGGATCGCATTGATCTTCACAACCGCCATGCCCCGACGTTACTGCGCCCCGGCCGGTTCCGTCTCGTGGCGGGCCCGGTGGGCGCGGACCTTGTGCCTGTTGCCGCAGCGCTCCATCGAGCACCAGCGGCGGTTGCCGGACCGCGAGGTGTCCAGGAACAGCAGCTCGCAGGTGGAGGACGAGCACTCGCGCACACCGCCCCGGGCCACCAGCTCGACCGCGTCACGGGCCGCCGCGCCGAGCACCTGGGCGCCGGTGATGGGCGCCGCCCACGCCAGCGCCCGGGTCCGGGGGTCGAGCACCGGCCGGGGCGTCTCGGCGGTGGCCGCGTTGAGCACGTCCAGGTCGGCCGGCGGGATCCCGGTGCCACGGGCCATGGCCTGCGCAACCCGCCAGAACGCGTCGCGCAGCTCCTTCACGGCGTCCAGCTCGGCTTCGGTGACGCGCACGTCGGCCGGGGTGAACGGCGCGGTCGCGGCCAGGCGCGAGGAGGCCAGCCAGTGCGCCAGGTCATCCGGCGCGTGCAGCACCTCGTACCGCCGGTACTCACCCGGACCGCCGCTGACCAGCAGCTCCAGCGCGAAGCTGCCGGGGTCGAAGCGGAACCGCTGCCCGTCGTGGGCGGTCAGCGTCCTCGTCCACGTGGTCACGTAACCACTGTAGTCGGTTTCGCTAACCGGCTGAGCCGGTTACCGGCGCAGCGGGCCCGGGTACAGGTAGTCGTCGGCGGGCACCTCGTCGCCCCGGAACCACGCGCCGAAGAAGCCGTCCAGGTCCTGCCCCGACAGCTGCTCCACGTGCGCCTCGAACTCCGGCCACGACGCGTTGCCGTCCCGGTTCGCGGCCGTCCAGTCCTTGAGCACGCGGTCGAACGCCGGGTCGCCGATCTGGCGGCGCAACGCGTGCAGCGCGAGCTGGCCCTTGTCGTAGACGCCGCGGAACTCGTTGCCCCGGCCCATGTCGTAGAGCTTGCGGCCCCAGTACGTGTCGCGGTCGGCGACCCGCTCGACCTCGGCGAGGTACCGGGCGTCCAGGTCGGCGCCGTCCTTCGCCTCGGCCCACAGCCACTGGGCGTAGGAGGCGAAGCACTCGTTCAGGCAGATGTCGGCCCAGTTCTCCAGGCTGACCGAGTCGCCGAACCACTGGTGCGCGTTCTCGTGCACCACGGTGTCGAGGTCGGCCCACCCGGCGTAGATGGGTCGGGTCTGGGTCTCCAGCGAGAAGCCGATGTCGTCGGCCAGGAAGATCCCGCCCGCCGACGAGAACGGGTAGGGCCCGAACTTCTCCGCCAGGAACGCGAGCACCTCGGGCAACCGCTGCTGGTGCACGCGGCCGTCCTGCGCGCCCGGCGCGTAGGCGTCCACCACGGGCGTGCCGTCGGGCAGCGTGGACCGCTCGACGGTCCACCGGTCGATCGCGATCGTGGTCAGGTAGGTGGCCATCGGCTGCTCGGCGACCCAGCGGAACGACGTCCAGCCGTCGGCGGTGGTCGAGCCCTGCTCGACGCCGTTGGAGATCACCGACCAGCCCGCCGGCACGCGGGCGGTCAGCGCGAACGACGCCTTGTCGCGCGGGGTGTCGTTGGCCGGGAACCAGGTGGTCGCCGAGTGCGGCTCGCCCGCCGCGAACGCGCCGCCGGTCGAGGAGACCTGCCAGCCGCTGCGGCCCAGCGCGCGGTCCTCGAACAGGGTCGGCTCGCCGCCGTACCGGACGGTGGTGGTGAACTCCTCGCCGTTCGCCAGGGGTGCGGCGGGCGTGACGACCAGCTCGTGGTCGCCCTCCTGGCCGAATTCGGCCGCCTGCTCGCGCACGTCCACGCCGGTCACCTCGAGCGCGTACAGGTCGAGGTTGAACCGGGTCAGGTCGGCGGTCGCCCTGGCGGTGATGCGGGCGACCCCGTCCAGCCGCCTGGTCGCCGGGTCGTAGGTGACCGACACGTCGTAGCCGCTGACGTCGTAACCGGTGTTGCCGTCGCGCGGGTAGTACGCGTCGCCCGCGCCGTCGCCACCCTCGGCGTCCACCACCGGGGGCGTGGTCGCCGCCGCCGACGCCGCGGCCTGCTGGTCCGCCCGGTCCCGGGGCAGCTTCGCCACCACGATCCCGGCCACCACCAGCACCACGATGACGACGATCAGGTACGGGCGCGCCTTGGAGCTGATGGCCATGCCGACATGATGCACGCATGAGCGTTGCGGAGTTCGGGGGATCGGGGCAGGGCATCCTGCTGCTCCACGGCCTGATGAGCCGGGCGAGCACGTGGTGGACGGTGGCGCAGTGGCTCAAGTCCTACGGACGGGTGGTCGCGCCGGACGCGCGCGGGCACGGCCGCAACCCCGTGCGGGGGCCGTTCCGGACCGAGGACTTCGTCGCCGACGCGGTCGACGTGATCGAGCGGCACGACCTCGCGCCCGCCGTGGTGATCGGGCACTCCATGGGTGGGCTGCACGCCTGGGCGCTCGCCGCGACCCGGCCCGACCTGGTGCGCGCGGTCGTGGCGGAGGACGTGGTGCCGGACAACCGCGGTCGCACGGTCGACGAGTGGCGGTGGTACTTCGACACGTGGCCGCCCGCGTTCGAGTCCCTGGCGCACGTGCGGACGGTGGTGGACGTGCCGCGGGTGGAGGAGATGTTCGAGGAGCGCGAGGACGGCTGGCACCTCATCGCCCACCTGTCCGACCTGTACGAGATCGCCACCGAGTGGGGCGAGCGGGCGTACTGGGACTTCGTGGACGCCATCCGGTGCCCGATGCTGGTGGTCGAGGCCGGGTTGGGCGGGCTGCGCGCGGGGCAGATGGCCGAGGTGGCGCGGCGGACCGGTGCGACGCACCTGGTGGTGCCGGAGTCCGGGCACGTCGTGCACGACCTGGCGCCGGAGGTCTACCGGGGCGCGGTGGAGGCGTTCCTGAGCGGGTCGATCCCGCCGGACTGAGTGTCCACGATCGCCATCTCGCGGGTCTTCGCGCGGATCGGCGCGATCGGGTGCAGCTCGGCGAAGGCGGCCTTGACGTCGGCTTCCTCGCCGTCGACCAGCGTGCAGTGCGGCACCCAGTTGCCCGGCAGGTGCTGGGCGTTGGGGTGCTTCACCCGGCCCGCGAGCACGTCGTGCACGGCCGAGTGCACGGCCAGCAGCTCGCCGTCCACGACCGCGCCGAGCTGGAGGCGGTTCTCCGTGGCGCTGAGGGTGTGCAGCCAGACGTCGGGCAGCCACAGCCGGGACAGGTCCTCGCGCAGCTCGGCGCGCACCTTCGGGCCGATCGTGCCCGCCGCCGCGTAGGTCAGGTGCGGCGGCAGCTCGAACCGCGCGCCGATCCGCCGCCACAGGGTCCGCACCGCCTGGTCGGCCTCGGCGTCGAAGAACACCACCAGCGCGTGCACGTCAGTGCTCCCCGGGCAGCGCGAACAGGCCCTCGCGGGTCTGCTCGACCAGGCCGTCGACCAGCAGCGAGTGCAGGCACCGGTCCCGCTGGCCCGCGTCCGACCAGACCAGGTCCAGCCTGGACTTGGCGACGGGTTCGCTGGTGCCGCGCAGCACGTCCAGCAGCAGGCCGCGCACCTGCCGGTCGGTGCCCGCGAACCGCTGCACGACCTTGGCCGGGCCGTCGTACGCCGGACGACCGCCCCGCTGCCACGCGCAGGCGTCGAACACCGGGCAGTCGGCGCACTTCGGCGCGCGGGCCGTGCAGACGAGCGCGCCCAGCTCCATCAGCGCGGCCGAGTAGACGGCGGCGTGCTCGTCGGGCAGGAGGGCTTCGACGTCCCTCATGTCCTTGGTGGTGGACGGCGGGCCCGCGTCACCCGCGCCGTGCACGGCCCGGGCCACCACCCGGCGGACGTTCGTGTCCACCACCGGGCACTTCTGGCCGTAGGCGAAGGCGGCGACCGCCCGTGCCGTGTACGCGCCGATGCCCGGCAGGGCGAGGAGCGTGTCCACGTCGCTCGGGACGACGTCGTCGTGCTGCTCGGCGATGGCCTGCGCGGCGGCGTGCAGCCGGAGGGCGCGGCGCGGGTAGCCGAGCTTGCCCCAGGCGCGCAGCACCTCGCCCTGGGTCGCGCCCGCCATCGCCGACGGGGTCGGCCACCGGGCCAGCCACTCGTGCCAGATCGGCTCGACCCGGGCCACCGGGGTCTGCTGCAGCATGATCTCGCTGACCAGCACGCCCCAGGCGGTGCACTCCGGCCGTCGCCAGGGCAGGTCGCGGGCGGTGTCGGCGAACCAGTCGAGGAGGAGCTCGGCGTCCAGGCTCATAGCGCCGCACAGTCTTCCACGACCGGTCCGCCGGCCACCGCCGGTCAGACGACTTCGGTGAGCTCGCCCGTGTGCACGTCGTAGACGAAGCCGCGCACGTTGTCGCGGTGCGGCAGGAAGGCGCTGCGCCGGACCCGGTTCATCGAGCCGCGCACGCTGTCCTTGACCTCGCGGAACGCCTCGACCGACCAGGTCGGGCGCAGGCCGGAGTCCCGTTCCAGCTCGTCCTTGAAGTCGTCCTCGGTGACCAGCTGGAGGCCGCAGTTGGTGTGGTGGACCAACAGCACCTCGCGGGTGCCCAGCTTGCGCTGACTCAGCGCCAGGGAGCGGATCATGTCGTCGGTGACGACGCCGCCCGCGTTGCGCAGCACGTGCGCCTCACCCTGCTGGAGGCCGAAGATCTCGAACACCCGGATGCGGGAGTCCATGCAGGTCAGGATCGCCACCTGCATCGAAGGGCGCGGCGACGATCGGTCGCCGGGCACGATGTTGCCCAGTTCGGCGTTGCGGTGGAGCAGCTCGTCGATCGCGGTCATCGCACACCTCCCGTGTTTCCCCCGGATTGGAACCCGAGTCCCGGATGCCGGCAAGCGGATCGGGGCGAACCTCACGTCCACCCCATCGGGTGACCGACGCCTACCGGGGTATTCCAGGCGACCGGGCTACCTTCGAGCGCGTGATCGACTCCACGGGCCCGCGGCCGCGGTCGGTGTACTGGCGGCGTCGTGCGCTGGCCGTCACCGGTTCCGCGGTCGCGCTGGTCCTGGTGGTCTGGCTGGTCGGCGCGCTGATCGGGCACGGCGACCCGGCGCCGGTGGCGGCGCAGCCCTCGTCCAGCCCGCCCGAGCCGGCGCGGACCCCGGTGGTCACGTCGTCGTCCTCGACCACGCCGCCTCCGCCGCCCGCTCCCGTCGAGCCGCCGAAGCCGACTTTGCCACCGGGTCCCCCGCCGGCGTGCGAGGACGCCCAGGTGGCCGTGGCGGCGGAGGTGGACCCGGTGGCAACGCCCGCCGGCCGGCCCGTGCGGTTCACCATCGCGGTGTCCAACACCGGCCCGCTGCCGTGCGCCAAGGAGATCGGCCGCCGGGTGCGGGAGCTGGTGGTCACGAGCGCGGACGGCGTGACGCGGCTGTGGTCGAGCAACGACTGCTTCGTCACCGAGGGCTCGGAGGTGCGGGTGATGCAGCCGGGGGAGCGGTTCACCTACGGCCTGCAGTGGACGGGCGGCACGTCGGAACCGGGCTGCCGCAAGCACGGCCGGCTGGGTGCGGGCGACTACCTGCTCACCGCCCTGGTGGCGGGCAAGGCGAGCAACCCGGTCATCTTCCGCGTCACGTGACTTCGGACAGAGCAGGGGTCCCCCGGGCGGGGGACCCCTGCAGTGCGTTCGAGAGCGGTGGGGTGGGGTTCGGCCGGTGGTGGTCAGGCCGGGCCGCGGGTCACGGGCCGAACCAGCGTTCCTCCGCCGTGCCGCGCGGTGAGGCGGCGGTGGTGCCCAGGACCAGTTCGGTGGACAGGGTGACGGCCCGGGGGCGGGTGCGTTCGGCCGAGTCGAGCAGCAGCTTGCCCGCCGCGCGACCCTTCTCCAGGACCGGCTGGCGGACCGTGGTGAGGCCGGCCGCCTCGGCCTCGCGGATGCCGTCGAAGCCGGTGACGGTGATGTCGGTCGGCACGCGCAGACCCCGCCGCTGGACCTCGCCGAGCGCGCCGAGGGCCAGTATGTCCGACGTGCAGATCAGCGCGGTGATCTGCGGGTCGCGCTCCAGCACCTGCGCCGCCGCCGACGCGCCGGACGCCATGGTGTGGTCGAACCGCTCCGCGACCGGCACGGTGGCCCAGTCCACGCCGACCGACGCGAACGCCTGCGCCAGCCCCGCCAACCGGGCCCGCTGCACGTGGAAGTGCGCCGCCTGCTGCCGTTCCGGCGTCACGAAGTCGTCGTTGCGGTCACGGGCCAGCCGCATGCACACCACGCCGACCCGCCGGTGCCCCAACGAGATCAGGTGCTGGGCCAACGCGTGCATGGCCGCTTGGTCGTCGATGCCGACGCGGTCGACGTTGCCGAGGTCGGGCTGGTCGCACACGACGGTCGGCACGGGCCGCTCCAGCACCGCCGCCAGGTGCGGGTCGTCGTCGGGCACCGAGTACACGACGAAACCGTCCACACCGGCCCGGTGCACGGCCGCCACGTCCTCGCGCTCGGGGTTCGCCGGCACGAGCAGCAGCCCGGTCCCGGCGTCCTCGCAGGCGAGCGCCAACCCCTCCAGGAACCCGATCGCCGCCGGGTCGCGGAACGCGTAGGACAGGTTCTCGGTGAGCAGCAGGCCCACCGCACCGGCCTTCCTGGTCCGCAGTGACCGGGCCACCGGGTCGGGCCCCGGGTACCCGAGTCGTCTCGCTGTCTCCAACACCCGGCGTCGCAGCTCTGGCGAGAGCTGGTCGGGACGGTTGTACGCGTTGGACACCGTTGTCCGGGAAACACCCAGCTCCGCCGCCAGTGAGGCGAGCGTCGCGGGGCGTCGCACATGCATCGACCGCGCCATGAAGTGACCGTAACGGTTCAGAACCAATTACAGAAGTGGGGGTGACCGGCGTCCCTCCAAAATCTCATCAGTGCAGATGAGATGGGGTTACCTCAGGGTACAATGGTCTAAACCAATGAGGCCTTCGCGGACGACTCGCGCACCACCAACCGGGGTCGGAAAACGCGCGTGTAATTGCCCGCCGGACGCCTGCGCCGATCCGGGTCGAGCCGGTGCACCAACTCGTCCACGGCCGCCGCCGCCATCTCCTCGATCGGCTGCGCCAGCGTGGTCAACGACGGCGAGCAGTACGACGCCAGCGGGATGTCGTCGAACCCCACCACGGACAGGTCGCGCGGCACGGTCAGCCCGCGCCGGTGCGCCTCCCGCAGCACACCGATCGCCATGTGGTCGGACGAGCAGATCACCGCCGTCGGCCGCACGGTGTCCAGCAACGCCGACACCGCCCGGGCTCCGCCCTCGGGCCCGAACGGCGCGTGCGCCACGAAGTCCGACGTCGCGGGCAGCCCGTCCTCCTCCATCGCCGCCGCCCACCCGGCCCGCTTGAGCCGCGACGGCAACGACCGCGCGGGCCCCGAGACGAACCCGATCCGCCGGTGCCCCAGCTCCACCAGGTGCCTGGTCGCGGCGTACCCGGCGTGCTGCTCGTCCACGGTCACGTCCGGCACGTCCAGCGACGGCGTGGCCCCGTTGACGAACACCATGTGCACGCCGTCGGCCAGCAGCTTCGCGTAGTACGACGGCCGCGGCGCCTGGCCGAGCGGCACCTCGACGTTGGTGATCTCCGGCGACACGAACACCATGCCCTCGACGCCGCGCGCGAGGAGCATCCGCACGTACTCCTCCTCGCCCATCGCGCCGGCACCGGTCGCCCGCGTGTTGCACAGCAGCGAGGAGTACCCCAGTCGCGCGGCACGCACCTCCAGCGCCTCGGCGAACGCCGGGAACACCGGGTTCGACAGCTCCGGCACGAGCAGCCCGATCACGCCGGTCCGCTGCAGGGCGCCCAACCCGCGCGGGGTGTAAGGCATTTCCGCAAGCACCGCGAGCACGCGCTGGCGCGTCTCGTCGTTCACGCCCGCCCGGCGGTTGAGCACCCGGCTGACCGTGGAGATGCTCACCCCGGCTGCCCTGGCGATCTCGGACAGACCGGACACCATGCCTCCTCGCTGACTCGTGCGTGACCTCGGGTGCCGTGCAGCCTGCCGTCAGCGGCAAAATTTTGCAACGCCCACCGTGGTTTCCGCCACCCGTGCTGCGCCGTTACGGCTTGGTTACGTCAAGACCCTTGACCCGGCCCTGGTCGGCGGGATGAAATCCGCGTCAACAATTTCGCAAGTTCTTGCAAGAGCCTTCATCACGGTGGAGGCCGCAGGAGGGACGACAGCAACGATGCGACGTACCACCCTCGTGACCGCAGTGGCGGCAGTCGGCGCCCTCGTCCTCACCGCGTGCGGTGGTGGCGACGGCGGATCGGCGTCCGGCGACTCCGGTGAGATCACCTTCTGGGACACCAGCGGCCCCAACGAGAGCCCGGTGTTCACCGCGATCGCGCAGGAGTGCGCGACCAAGGGCGGTTACAAGGTCAAGACCGAGACGGTCGCCTTCGACCAGGCGCTCAACAACTACCGGACCGCCGCGCAGGGCGGTCAGGGCCCGGACGTCTTCCGCGCCGAGGTCGCGTGGGTGTCGCAGCTGGCCAAGCTCGGCTACGTGGTCGACCTGACCGGCACGGAGCTGGCGAGCGACACGTCCGACTTCCTGGAGACCCCGCTCGGCTCCACCAAGTACGACGGCAAGACCTACGGCGTGCCCCAGGTGACCGACTCGCTGGCGCTGTTCTACAACAAGAAGACGCTGGCCGACGCCGGCGTCGAGCCGCCGAAGACGTGGGACGAGGTCAAGACCGCGGCGGCCAAGCTCGGCGGTGAGAAGACGATCTTCATCAACAACGACGCGTACTACGCGCTGCCGTTCATCTACGGCGCGGGCGGCGACCTGGTCGACGCCGACGCCAAGAAGATCGTGGTCAACTCCGCGGCCAACGTGAAGGCGCTGGAGACCGCCAAGGGCCTGCTGGACGCCAAGGCCGCGTCCACCGCGCTGGACCCGGCGAACTCCTACAACAACATGCAGGCCGCGTTCACCTCCGGCGAGGTCGCCATGGTGGTCAACGGCCCGTGGTCGGTCGCCGACTACCTCAAGGGCGCGGCGTTCGCCGACCCCGCCAACCTGGGCATCGCGCCCGTCCCCGGCGCCACCGCGGGCGAGGGCTCCGCGCCGGTCGGCGGCCACGACTACGTGATCCGCCAGGGCACCAAGGCCAAGGACTCGTCGGTCAAGTTCATCGCCTGCATGAGCAGCACCGAGTCGCAGGTGCGCGTCGCCAAGGAGCTGGGCCTGCTGCCCACCCGCAAGTCGGCCTACGACAACGCCGACGTGAAGGCCCACGCGGTGGTCTCCGCGTTCGAGCCGGTCGCCACCGCCGCCCACCCGCGCGCGTGGATCCCGGAGGGCGGCCAGCTGTTCGACCCGCTGAAGATCGCCTACGCCGACGTGCTGGCGGGCAAGAAGGACGCCAAGACGGCGCTGGACGAGGTCGCCAAGGCCTACAAGGACACCGTCGTCCCCGAGTACACCGTCGGCTGACCATCCCCCGCGGCGCCCGGCCCCGCCCCTCGGGGCCGGGCGCCGCGGGGAGGCGAAGGGAGACTTCGGTGCGCAGGTTCCTGGACCGGCACTGGTACGCGTACGCGATGGTGCTGCCGGTCGTGCTGGTCATCGCGGTGTTGGTGCTGTTCCCGCTCGCCCAGGGCGTGTTCTTCACCTTCACCGACATCAACGAGGGCAACATCGCCAACCCGATCCTGGACCGGCCGGCGACCTACGTCTCCGTAGGCCTCGACAACTACCTGAACGTGCTGTCCGGCGACGCCAGCTACGGCGCGTTCTGGTCGACGCTGGTCCGCACGCTGATCTGGACGTTCGGCTGCGTCTTCTTCCACTACACGATCGGCCTGGGCCTGGCGCTGCTGCTCAACCGGGAGGTGCGCGGCCGGTCGGTGTACCGGGTGCTGCTGATCCTGCCGTGGGCGGTGCCCGCGTTCATCAGCGCGTTCGCGTGGAAGTACATGTTCAACGCGCAGTACGGGATCATCAACCAGTTCCTGCGCTTCCTCGGCCTGGACGACCCGCCGGTGTGGCTGGGCCAGTCGGACTGGGCGCTGGTCGCGGTGATCATCGTCAACGTGTGGCTCGGCGTGCCGTTCATGATGGTGGCGCTGCTCGGCGGTCTCCAGTCGATCCCCGGCGACCTCTACGAGGCCGCGGAGGTCGACGGCGCGACCGCCTGGCAGCGGTTCCGCAACGTGACGCTGCCCGGCCTGCGGTCGGTGTCCGGCACGGTGGTGCTGCTGGGCATCATCTGGACGTTCAACATGTTCGCGATCATCTACCTGATCACCGGGCCGAACCCGAACACCCGGATCCTGGTGACCTACGCGTTCGAGCGGTTCTTCTCCGGCGCGTCCCGCGACTTCGCGGTGGCGTCGACCTACGGCGTGCTGATCCTGTCCGTGCTGCTCGTGTTCGCGGGCGTGTACCGGCGCGCGCTGCGCAAGCAAGGCGAGGTGTGGTGATGACGGTCGAAGCCGCGTCGTTGAAGGCGGTCCCGCAGGCCCGTGCGCGCTCGCGCTCGCGACGGTCGCCGCTGGCCGCCGTCGGGCTGCACGGCGCGCTGGTCGTGGCGTCGCTGATCGCGGTGTTCCCGGTGTTCTGGGTGCTGGTGACGTCGTTCAAGCCGGACGCCAAGGCCGTGGAGACCACGCCGAAGCTGGTCAACGACTCCAGCCTGGACAACTACGGGCGGATCCTGGCCGGCGAGAAGGGCGACTTCCTGGCCTGGTTCGGCAACTCGGTGCTGATCGCGCTGATGACCACGGTGCTGGCGGTGTTCCTGTCCGCGACCACGGGGTACGCGGCGTCGCGGTTCCGGTTCCCGGGCAAGCGGTCGCTGATGCTGTCGTTCCTGGTCGTGCAGATGTTCCCGTTCGCGGTGCTGATCGTGCCGCTGTACAACATCCTGCTCGACCTGGGGTTGCAGGGCACGTCGCTCGGCCTGGTGCTGGTGTACTGCACGACCGCGGTGCCGTTCTGCACGTACATGCTGAAGGGGTACTTCGACACCATCCCCACCGACATCGACGAGGCGGGGCGGGTGGACGGCCTGTCGCCGTTCGGCGTGTTCTGGCGGCTGGTGCTGCCGCTGGCGCGGCCGGGCCTGGCCGTGACCGCGTTCTACGCGTTCCTGACGGCGTGGGGCGAGGTGGCGTTCGCGTCGGCGTTCCTGTCGGCGGCGGACGAGTCGAAGACGCTGGCCGTGGGGTTGCAGGTGTTCGTGCAGCAGAACCGGACCGAGTGGGGCCACCTGGCGGCGGCCTCGATCCTGGTCGCGATCCCGGCGGTCGTCGTGTTCTACCTGGTGCAGAAGTTCCTGGTGACGGGCTTGTCGTCGGGTGCGGTGAAGGGCTGAACCGGGCGGGGCCTCCGCTTCGCGCGGAGGCCCCCGCTCAGACCTCGATGACCTCGACCAGCGATTCGAGGCCGACGAAGTCCTTGGCGTTGCGGGTGTAGAGCGGCAGGTCGTGGCACGACGCGATGGCGGCGATCATCAAGTCCAACTTGCGTGACCGAGGGTCGCGGTTCGCCGCGATCGTGAGTCCCACCAGGCTGCCGTACCGGGTTGACGCGCGAGCATCGAAGGAAAGTGGGTCGAAGTCCACGATCGCGGCGGCCAGTTGTGCTGTCCGGGCGGCGCGGGTCATCGCGTCCCTCGCGGCTACCACGCCGTGGTGCAACTCGGCCATCGTGATCGTGGTCAGTCCGGGAACGTCCGGCAGGACCCTCGGGTGCAACACGTCGAGGTCGATGTACGTGGACGTGTCCAAGACGCCGGATTGGCGATCAGCCACGGCTGCGCTCCCAGGGGTCGTCGTCGTTGCGATCGACACCGACGACTTCTTCGATATCCGCGCGCATCTCCGCGAGGTCGACCCGCGGCAGGCACTTGTGCCGCTCGACGAGCTCGGTCGCGGTCCACGGCCGCCCGTCCGCTCGCGGGTAGAGCTCGATGACTTCGCCGTGCCGACCCGTGACGCGGAGCGCATCACCGGGTTCGAGTGCTTCCAGTGCTTCTGCGGGGTTCTGGTCGAACTCCCGTTGGCTGATGACCTTCACAGCGGAGAGGCTAGGGAACCCGCGACGGCCGCACCAGCGGTAAGACCGCTGGTCAAAGGCCTGGACCGGGCACCTCGATCGGGCGGCTGTCGCACCGTCGGACCTGGCGGGCAGCGGGCACCGGTGGCGCTGAACCGATCCGGAACTAGACCAATTCACCCGTTCCCGTAAGCGCTTGCAATCCCTAGCGTTGCGGCAAAGCTAGGTAGTGAAAGGTGCGTGGCATGGCTGAGGTCTCCTACGTCAAGGCTTCGCGGATCTTCTCCGGCAACCCGCCGGTCCGCGCGGTCGACGAGCTGTCGTTGGACGTCACCGACGGCGAGTTCCTGGTGCTGGTCGGTCCGTCCGGCTCCGGCAAGTCCACCGCGCTGCGGATGCTCGCGGGTCTGGAGGACGTCGACGAGGGCGCCATCCACATCGCCGGCAAGGACGTCACCAACGTGCCGCCCAAGGGCCGTGACATCGCGATGGTGTTCCAGTCCTACGCGCTGTACCCGCACATGACGGTCGCGGAGAACATGGGCTTCGCGCTCAAGCTGCGCGGCGTCAACAAGGCCGAGATCAAGCAGAAGGTCTCGGAAGCGGCCAAGATGCTCGACCTGGAGAAGTACCTGGAGCGCAAGCCCAAGGCGCTGTCCGGCGGTCAGCGGCAGCGCGTCGCGATGGGCCGCGCGATCGTCCGCGAGCCCTCCGTGTTCCTCATGGACGAGCCGCTGTCCAACCTGGACGCGAAGCTGCGCGTGGAGACCCGCGCGAACATCGCCGCCCTCCAGGCGCGGCTGGGCACCACCACGATCTACGTCACGCACGACCAGGTCGAGGCCATGACCATGGGCCACCGGGTCGCGGTGCTCAAGGACGGCCTGCTCCAGCAGTGCGACACCCCGCGCGCGCTCTACGACAAGCCGGCCAACGCGTTCGTCGCCGGCTTCATGGGCTCGCCCGCGATGAACCTCAAGACCGTGCCGCTGACGTCGGAGGGCGCGAAGCTCGACGGCATCGTGGTGCCGCTGGAGCGCCGCATGATGGACAAGGCCGCCGGTGAGGGCCTGTCCGAGGTGACGTTCGGCATCCGGCCCGAGTCGCTGGCCCTGGTCAGCTCCTCCGAGCAGGGCATGGACATGACCGTCGAGCTGGTCGAGGAGCTGGGCGCGGACGCGCTCATGCACGGCTCGATCCGCATCGGCGACGTGCCCGAGCGGTTCGTGGTCCGCGTGGACGGCCGCACGCCGCCCACCCTGGGCCAGACGGTGAAGATCGCCGTGCGCGACGCCACCGAGGTCCACCTGTTCCACCCGGAGACGGGCCACCGCCTCACCGACTGATCCACACCCCGCAGGGGCCACCTCGCCGCAGGGCGGGAGTGGCCCCTGTGGTGCGTAAAACACCCGGTCGGTGGACGTGTCGGTAGCGGAGCGTTCTAAACTGAACTCGACAACGGTTTCCATTGCCTATGTGTCAGCCTGTCGAGGAGTGCTCTGATGATCGTCCGCAACGCGTTGCTCGGCGCGGTGGCCGCCGCGACCGCCGTCGTCCTCACCGCCTGCGGCGCCCAGGACACCCCGGCCGCGAACACCGACGGCAAGATCAAGGTCGTGTCCTCCACCAACGTGTGGGGCAGCGTGGTCAAGGCGGTCGGCGGTGACGCCGTCGAGGTGACCTCGATCATCGACGACCCGTCCGGCGACCCGCACTCCTACGAGAGCAAGCCGTCCGACCTGGCCGCGGTGCGCGACGCCAAGCTCGTCATCTTCAACGGCGGCGGCTACGACGACTTCTTCGCCACGCTGCTCGGCCCCGAGACCGAGTCCGCCAAGAAGATCGAGGCGTTCCCGGTGTCCGGCAAGGCCTCCGGGCACGACGAGCCGTCCGCCGAGCCCGAGACCTCCGCCGAGCCGGAAGGCCACGCCGAGGGCGAGGAGGGCCACGACCACGCCGTCAACGAGCACGTCTGGTACGACTTCGAGACCGTCCGCAAGGTCGCCGACCAGGCCGCCGCCGACCTCGGCGCGATCGCGCCGGACAAGAAGGCGACCTTCGAGGGCAACGCCGAGGACTTCGCCGCCAAGCTGACCGGGCTCGAACAGCGCGTCGCGGGCAAGGGCGCGGGCAAGAAGGTGGTGGCGACCGAGCCGGTGGCGCACTACCTGCTCGACACCGCGGGCGTCGAGGACGTCACCCCCGAGTCGTTCAGCGAGGCCGTGGAGAACGAGACCGACATCCCCGCCGCCGCGCTCGCCGAGGTCACCCGGCTGATCGAGCAGAAGCAGATCACCGCGGTGGTCAACAACGCGCAGACCGAGAACGCGGGCACCAACCAGGTGGTCGACCAGGCCAAGGCGGCGAACCTGCCCGTGGCGGAGGTGACCGAGACGTTGCCGGAGGGCGTCACGGGTTACCTTGACTGGATGACGAAGCAGGTCGATTCGCTGGTGGGAGCGCTCGGCGCATGAGAGGGCCGGGCACGACAGCCGAGGTGACGGACAGGTCGACGGCCGCGGCCGTGGCGTTGCGCGGCGCGCGGTTGTCCTACGGCGACCGCGTGCTGTGGGACGGGCTGGACCTGGACGTCGCCCCCGGCGAGTTCGTGGCCGTCCTCGGACCCAACGGCTCCGGCAAGACCAGCCTCATCCGGGTGCTGCTCGGCCTGCAACCGCTGTCCGCGGGCACCGTGCGCGTCGCCGGCGGCAACCGGCGCATCGGGTACGTCCCGCAGCAGCGGGCGATCGACTCGACCCTCGCCCTGCGCGGCCGCGACCTGGTCGGTTTCGGCCTGGACGGGCACGGCTGGGGCATCGGCTGGCGCCACCGGCGCGAACGGCGGACCAGGGTGGACGCGGCGCTGGAGTCCGTCGGCGCGACCCGGTACGCCGACGAGCCGGTCGGCCTGCTCTCCGGCGGTGAGCAGCAGCGGTTGCGGGTGGCGCAGGCCCTGGTCGGCGACCCCGAGGTGCTGCTGTGCGACGAGCCGTTGCTCTCGCTCGACCTGCACCACCAGCGCGTGGTCAGCGACCTGATCGACGCGCGGCGCCGGGCCGCGGGCACCGCCGTGCTGTTCGTGACCCACGAGATCAACCCGATCCTGCCGCTGGTCGACCGGGTGCTGTACCTGGTCGAGGGCCGGTTCCGGATCGGCACGCCCGCCGAGGTGATGACCTCGCGGACGTTGACCGAGCTGTACCGCACGAACGTCGAGGTGGTCCGCGTGCGCGACCAGATCCACGTGGTCGGCGCGCAGCACGTGTGCGAGGACGAGCCGCACCACCTGGCGGATGAGGGCTGATGGAGGGCTTCTTCGACGTCGGGCTCACGCTCGAGCTGCTCGGCTACGTCCAGCCGATGCTCATCGCGGGTGCGGTGCTGGGGCTGCTGGGCGGGCTGCTCGGCCCGCTCGTGGTGACCCGCAAGATGGCGTTCGCCGTGCACGGCACGAGCGAGCTGGCGTTCACCGGCGGCGCGGCGGCCCTGCTGATCGGGATCGGCGTCGGGTACGGCGCGCTGGCCGGGTCGGTCGTCGCCGCCCTGCTGCTGGGGCTGCTGAGCTCGCGTGACTCCGACCGCGACTCGGTGATCGGCGCGATCCTGGCGTTCGGCCTCGGCCTCGGGATGCTGTTCCTGGCCCTCTACAACGGACGGGCGGCGAACAAGTTCGGCCTGCTCACCGGGCAGGTGGTGAGCGTCGGGTCGACCGACCTGTGGCTGCTCGTCGGCTCGTCGCTGGTCGTGCTGGTGGTGCTGGCGCTCATCTACCGGCCGCTGCACTTCGCCAGCGTGGACGCCGCCGTGGCCGTGGCTCGCGGCGTGCCGGTGCGGACGCTGTCGCTGGTGTTCGCGGTGCTGGTGGGCGTGGCGACGGCGTTGAGCGTGCAGCTGGTGGGCGCGCTGCTCGTGCTGTCGGTGATGATCACGCCCGCGGCGGCCGCGACCAGGGTCACCGCGAGCCCGGTGCGGGCCACCGTGCTGGCCGTGGTGTTCGCCGAGGTGTCCGTGCTGGGCGGGATGGTGCTGTCGCTCGCGCCGGGCATGCCGGTGAGCGCGTTCGTCACCGCGGTCTCCTTCTTGATCTACCTGGTCTGCCGGTTGGCGAGCCGCAAGCGGGAACGCGTCCAGTAGGTGGGACGGGCTCGCGGTGGCGCAGCGGCCCGGGGGCGACGCGCTTGCGCTGGTCAACGACGGCACCCCGGCTGACCTGGGTGGCGTAACAGCGCCGTAACAATGCGCCCCCGGTCGGTGCCCCAGACTGTGGCGCATGAGCAGCAGCGCACCGGAACGGCGCCTGCGCGCCGACCGGGCGCGGCAGGCCGCCGACGTGATCCGCCAGCAGGTCGTGCAGCGCGCGTTCCCGGACGGCGTGCTGCCCGACGAGCGGTTCCTGGCCGCCGAGTTCTGCGCCTCCCGCAACACCATCCGCGAGGCGCTGGACCTGCTGCGCGAAGAGGGCCTGATCGAACGGGTGCCGGGCGTCGGCACGGTCGTGGTGACCGAGAAGTACTCCCACGGCCTCACCCAGCTCATGGGGTTGGCCGAGACGCTGCACGAGCACGGCGAGGTCACCAACGACGTGCGCGCGGCCGGGCCGATCAAACCGCCCTCCTCGGTGGCGCGGCGGTTGCGGCTGGCCGACGGCGAGCAGGTCGTCTACGTGGAGCGGCTGCGCCGGCTGGGCGGGCTCCCACTCTCGCTCGACCTCACCTACCTGGCCCTGGACGTCGGCGAGCCGCTGCTGGCCGAGGACCTGCGCAACCGGGACATCTTCTCGCTGATCGAGCAGACCTCGGGCCGTCGCCTGGGCACCGCGGCCGTCACCCTGGAGGCGGTGAACGCCGACCTGCACTCGGCGGCCGTGCTGGAGGTGCCGAGGGGCTCGGCGCTGCTCGTGGTGGAGCGGCTGAGCCACTTCGCCGACGGCCGCCCGGTGGACCTGGAGTTCATCCGGATGCGCGGCGACCGGCTGGCCATGCGCGCCGAGTGCCGGAGGACGCCGTGAACGTCGCCCCGCGCTTCCGCCTGCACGTGGACCTGCGCCGCCAGGCCTCCGCGATCTGTCGCTGACCCCACCGCACGTCCCCTTCCCGACCTGGCACCTCGGGCGCTCCCGCGCGCCCGGAAAACCCTCAGGAGCACGCGATGGCCCTGGTCAACAACCGCGTCGACGTCCCGGTGACGATCGACGAATCCCTCTGCATCGACGGCTGCCGGCTGTGCGTGGACATGTGCCCGCTCGACTCGCTGGCCATCCACCCGGAGACCGACAAGGCCTACATGCACGTGGACGAGTGCTGGTACTGCGGCCCGTGCGCCGCCCGCTGCCCCACGGGCGCGGTCCAGATCAACATGCCCTACCTGCTGCGGTGAAGGGGAACGCGATGCGCAAGCTCATCACGGCCGCGGTGGTGCTCACCGCGCTCATCGCGCCGACCGCGCTGACCGCGTGCGGGACCGGGTCGGCGGCGGGTGACGCGGTGCCCGTCGTGGTCGGCTACCAGTCCAAGACCATCAACACCGTCACCGCGGGCACCCTGCTGCGGGAACTGGGCCACTTCGAGCGGCGGCTCGACGAGCTGGGCCGCCGCACCGGCAAGAAGTACGAGGTCACCTGGCAGGACTACGACACCGGCGCGCCGATCACCGCGCAGATGATCGCGGGCAAGGTCGACATCGGCTCGATGGGCGACTACCCGCTGCTGATCAACGGCTCCCGCACGCAGGCGGACGGCGACGAGGGCACCCGGATGGTGTCGGTGACCGGCTACAACGTGCGCGGCGCGCTCAACATGGTGGTCGTCCGGCCCGACTCCGCGGCCAGGACCCTGGCCGACCTCAAGGGGCAGAAGGTGTCCGCCAGCGTCGGCTCGGCCGGCCACGGCACCCTGGTGCGGGCGCTGGGCGGCGTCGAGGTGACGGTGGAGAACCAGCAGCCGTCGGTCGGCGCGTCCGCGTTGCAGGCGGGCAGCGTGGCCGCGCTGTCGCAGTTCGTCGCGTGGCCGGGCCAGCTGGTGTTCGCCAACCAGGCCAGGTTGCTCTACGACGGCGCCGCGCTGAACTACCCCACGCTGCACGGCGTGGTGGTGCGCAAGCCGTTCGCCACCGAGCGGCCCGACGTGCTGGCCGAGTTCCTGCGCGCCCAGCTCGACGCCACGAAGTACCTGCACGAGCAGCCGCTGGCGGCGGCCGAGGTCGTGGCGAAGGCGACCGGCCTGCCGGCGGAGGTCGTCTACCTCTACAACGGACCCAACGGCATCGCCACGTTCGACCTGTCGCTCAAGCCGGTGCTGCGGCAGGCGCTCAAGGACGACGTGCCGCTGCTCAAGTCCATCGGCAACATCGAGGAGCTGGACGTCGACCGGTTCATCGACGACGGCCCGCTGCGCGAGGTCATCGGCGAGGGCAGCGCGGACACGGTCAACCCGGCCCGGATCACCGGCACGGACACCGCGTGCGGCGTCGAGGTGTCCGACCCGGCCACGGCGGGCGAGGCGTGGTTCGAGGGCGAGCCGGGCACCCGGCCCGCGGCCACGCCCGAGTGCCTGCTGAGGCTGGTCAAGAGCACGAACGGGAAGCTGCGCACGGCCTACGTGCCGGACGCGGAGACCGGCACCCGCTGGTTCGCCGAGCACGCGTTCTGGGTGCGGGAGGGCGGTCGGCTGCTGCCCTTCACCACGCGTGCGGCGGCGGAGCGGCACGGCGCGGTGCTGACGTTCGCCGAGGCGCTCGAAGCGGTGGGCGCCTGATGTCCGGGCGCTGGGTGACGCGGGTGGCGTCGCTGGCCACCGGGCTGCTGCTGTGGCAGGTGCTGACCGCGACCGGCACGCGGCTGTGGCTGCGGTTCGACCAGTTGCCGACCGTGGTGGAGGTGGCCGAGCGGTTCGCCCGCCAGGTGGTGCTGCCGGAGTACTACCAGGACCTGGCCAACAGCCTGGCGCGGATCGGCGGCGGGTTCCTGCTGGCCGCGCTGCTCGGCATCACGCTCGGCGTGGTGGTGGCGCGGGTGCGGCTGCTGGGCGACCTGCTGCAACCGCTGCTGGAGGTGGTCCGGCCGATCCCGGCGATCGCGCTGGTGCCCATCGCGATCCTGCTGTTCCCCACCGACGAGCAGGGGATCGTGTTCATCACGTTCGTCGCCGCGTTCTTCCCGATCCTGGTCAGCACCAGGCACGCGGTGCGGGCGCTGCCGACCATCTGGGAGGACGCGATCCGCACCATGGGCGGCAGCCGGTGGCAGGTGCTGCTGAAGGTGGTGCTGCCGGGCACGCTGCCCGGCGTGTTCGGCGGGCTGTCGGTCGGCATGGGCGTGTCCTGGATCTGCGTGATCTCGGCGGAGATGATCTCCGGCCAGTTCGGCGTCGGCTACCGGACCTGGCAGGCCTACACGGTGGTCGACTACCCCGGCGTGCTCGTCGGCATGATCACCATCGGCCTGCTGGGCTGGCTCACGTCCTCCGCGGTGGAGCTGCTGGGCCGCCGCGCCACCCGCTGGTTGCCGAGGGGGGTTCCGGCATGACGGTGGTGGTCGAGAACCTGACCGCGGGCTACGGCCGCACGCCCGTGCTGCGGGACGTCGACCTGGAGGTCGCCCGCGGCGAGCTGCTGGTGGTGGCCGGTCCGTCCGGCTGCGGCAAGTCCACGCTGCTGCGCGCGGTGGCCGGGCTGCTGCCCATCGCGGCCGGCCGGGTGCTGGTGGACGGCGAGCCGGTGCGCGGCACGTCCAAGGACCGGGCGGTGGTGTTCCAGGACGACGGCCTGCTGCCGTGGCGCAGCGCGTCGCGCAACGTCGAGCTGCCCCTGACCCTCCAGGGCGTGCCGCGGGCGGCGCGGCGCGAGCGGGCCCGGGTGTGGCTGGACCGGGTCGGCCTGGCCGACTTCGGGCACTACCTGCCGCGCGAGCTGTCCGGGGGCATGCGGCAGCGCGTGCAACTGGCCCGCACGCTCGCGCAGGCCCCCAAGCTGGTGTTGATGGACGAGCCGTTCGGCGCGCTGGACGCGCAGACCCGGGCGGCGATGCAGGAGTTGGTGGTCGAGGTGCTGCGGGAGACCGGGACGACGACGATCTTCGTCACGCACGACGTGGACGAGGCGGTGCGGTTGGGCGACCGGGTGGTCGTGCTCGGCGCGGGCGAGGTCGACGTGCGGCGCGAGGCGATCCTGGCGGCGGTGATGGGCTGATGGAGATCCCACCGGTCACCGAGCGCACCGAGCTGAGCTGCGACGTGCTGGTCATCGGCGGTGGCACGGCCGGCTCGATGGCCGCGATCACCGCCGCCGAGCACGGCCGTGACGTGCTGCTGCTGGAGAAGGCCCACGTGCGGCACTCCGGGGCGCTGGCCATGGGCATGGACGGCGTGAACAACGCGGTCATCCCCGGCAAGGCCGCCCCGCGCGACTACGTCGCCGAGATCACCCGCGCCAACGACGGCATCGTCGACCAGCGCACCGTGATGCAGACCGCCACCCGCGGCTACGACATGGTGCGCCGGCTGGAGCGGTACGGGGTGAAGTTCGAGAAGGACGAGGCGGGGGAGTACCACGTCCGCCAGGTGCACCGGTCCGGCAGCTACGTGCTGCCCATGCCGGAGGGCAAGGACGTCAAGAAGGTCCTCTACCGGGTGATGCGGGAGCGCCGGATGCGCGAGCGGATCACCATCGAGAACCGGGTGATGCCGGTGCGGGTGCTGGTGTCGGGCGGCCGGGCGGTCGGCGCGGTCGGGTTCAACACCCGCACCGGCGAGTTCGTCACCGTGGCCGCGGGCGCGGTCGTGCTGGCCACCGGCGCGTGCGGCCGGCTCGGCCTGCCCGCCAGCGGCTACCTCTACGGCACCTACGAGAACCCGACCAACGCGGGCGACGGCTACTCGATGGCCTACCACGCGGGCGCGGAGCTGTCCGGCATCGAGTGCTTCCAGGTCAACCCGCTGATCAAGGACTACAACGGGCCCGCCTGCGCGTACGTCGGCAACCCGTTCGGCGCCTACCAGGTCAACGCGCTCGGCGAGCGGTTCGTGGACTGCGACTACTGGTCCGGGCAGATGATGGCCGAGGTGGCGGCCGAGATCGCCTCCGACCGCGGTCCGGTGTACCTGCGCACCACCCACCTGCCGGAGGAGTCGCTGGCGGCGCTGGAGACGATCCTGCACACCACCGAGCGGCCCACGCGCGGCACGTTCCACGCCGGGCGCGGGCACGACTACCGCACGCACGACGTGGAGATGCACATCTCCGAGATCGGGCTGTGCGGCGGGCACTCGGCCAGCGGCGTGTGGGTGGACGAGAACGGCGCGACCACCGTGCCCGGCCTCTACGCGGCGGGCGACCTGGCGTGCGTGCCGCACAACTACATGCTCGGCGCGTTCGTGTTCGGCGACCTGGCGGGCGCGCACGCGGCCGAACACCACGGCGCGCCGGCGCCGCTGCCGCAGGACCAGGTCGAGGCCGCGCACGAGCTGATCTACCGGCCGCTGCGCCACCCGGACGGCCCGCCCCAGCCCCAGGTCGAGTACAAGCTGCGCCGGTTCGTCAACGACTACGTGGCGCCGCCCAAGACCGGCACGAAGCTGGAACTGGCACTGGAGGCGTTCGTCCGGATGACCGGCGAGATCGAGGCGATGGGCGCGCGGACGCCGCACGAGCTGATGCGCTGCGCCGAGGTGTCGTTCATCCGCGACTGCGCCGAGATGGCCGCCCAGGCCTCGCTGACCAGGACGGAGAGCCGCTGGGGCCTCTACCACGACCGGGTCGACCTGCCGGAGCGCGACGACGAGTCGTGGTTCCACCACCTCAACCTGCGCAAGGACGCCGAGGGCCGGATGGAGTTCGTGAAACGGCCCGTGCACCCGTACCTCGTGCCGGTGGAGGGCTTCGTGCCGCCGCCGGGTGAGGTGGAGGTGCTGCCCGGGCGGGTGCTGGCGGCCGCGGTCACCGGCGAGCAGGCGGCGCGGTCGCGGCGCGGCGCCGACTCGCCGCGGCTGCTGGAGCTGCTGGCCCTGGCCGACGCGCAGCCGGACCTCGCCGCGATCACGCCGTACCTGGGTGACGAGGACCCGGCCGTGCGCCGCGCGGCGGTGGCGCTGCTGACCGAGGTGGTGCCGGCCGGGTTCGAGTTCGCCCTGGTCGAGGCGATGTCCGACGCGGAGGTGTCGGTGCGCGACGCGGCGGGTGCGGGGCTGCGGGAGCTGGTGGAGGTGGTGCCGCCGAGCCCGGGGCTGCGGGCGGCCCTGGCGCGGTCACCGCTGCGGGCGGTCGCGCTGGAGGTGCTGTGGGCGTTGAAGCTCGGCGACGAGGCGACCTACGCCGCCGCGCTGGCCGACCCGGTGCCGGCGGTCCGCGCGGCGGCGATCCGGGGCCTGGTGGCGGTGCGGGCGGCCGACGCGCTGGCGCTCGCGGCCGACGACGCGGAACGGGAGCTGCGCGTGCTCACCGCCAAGGGGCTCGGCACGTTGCGCGCCCGGCCGGACACCCTGCTCGCGCTGGCGCACGACGCCGACCCGCTGGTGCGCGCCGCCGCGCTGGAGGCCGGCGCGGGTTTCGCCGAGCTGCGCGCGCCGGCCGCCCTGGCGTTGGCCGACCCCGGCTGGCAGGTGCGCGTGGGCGCGGTGTGGGCGGTCGACCGCCCGGACGCCGTGGTCGGTGCGCTCGACGACCCCAACCTCGACGTGCGGAAAGCGGCCGTCCGGGTGCTCGCCAAGTGGGCCGACCGACCCGAGGTGGTGGCCGCCCTGCAAGGGGCCTTGGACGACTCGGACGCGGACGTGCGCGCCTACGCGCGGCAAGCCCTGCCCAAGCAGCACTAGAAAAGTTCGGTCAAGACGTTTGGGATCGGTCGAAAGCGGGTACACCATCCGTTAAGGGGGCACCAGGGCCCGCGCGGCGGGCCGCGCGGAGACGGGTGCCATGCGGACCAGCACGAGCACGCTCGCGAACCACCACCGCGGTCGCGGTGGTGGTTCAGGGCGTGCTCCTCGCCGTGCGCGCGACCGACGTGCCCGGCACCACCGCGAGCACGCCCGGGGCGTCTCCGGCGCCTTACGCGGTGCGGGTCGCCTCGGCGGCGCCCTGCTCGGCGGCGTCGCCCACCGGCTGGTCCACCCGCGGCGCGGGCAGCAGCCGGACCTCGCCGGCGGCCACCCGGACCTGGTTGCGGCCGTTCTCCTTGGCCGCGTAGAGGGCCGCGTCCGCGCAGTGCTGCCCGTCCACGAGGCACTCGCCGTTGTCCGGCAGCACGGCCACGCCGATGGACGCCGAGATGGCGCGCACGTCCGGCCCGTCCCCGGTCAACGGCAGGTTCCGGCCCCGCAGGGTCACGGTGTTGCGGTGCTTGTCGGTGGTCACCACGGACATCTCGCCGATCGCCTCGCGCACCCGTTCGGCGATGGCGGTGCCCTGCGCCAGGCCCGTGTCGGCGAGCACCACGACGAACTCCTCGCCGCCGTCGCGCCCGGCCACGTCGCCCGGCCGCAGCTTCTCCCGCAGGATCCGACCGACCTCGGCCAGCACGGCGTTGCCCGCCGGGTGGCCCCAGGTGTCGTTGATCCGCTTGAAGTGGTCCAGGTCGATGGCCAGCACGGTCACCGGCTGCCCGTCGTGGCGGCAGCGCTCGGTGAGCCTGCCCCCGTACTCGGCCAGGCCGTTGGTGTTGAGCAGCCCGGTCCGGTAGTCGGTGTGCGCGTCCTCGGCCAGCCGCGCCTGGAGCTGCTCCTGCTCGCGCAGCAGCCGTTCGAGGTGCGACCGCCGCTGCGCCGCGTGGTAGAGCAGCGCGTTCACCAGGATGACCGGGAAGACCAGCAGCAGCGGGCCCACCCAGTGCGTGGTCATCAGCATGCCCAGCATGGCGCCCGCGCCCAGCGTGCTGAGCTCCAGCATGTTGTCCGCCCGCGAGCCCAGGAACTCCTGGATGCGGGTGTGCGGGGTGACGATCTTCAACGCGATCGCGATGTTCATGCCCTGCGCGCCCCAGTTGACCACCCCGGCCACGATGAGCACGAGCACCAGGCCCAGGTCGGTCGGGATGCGGCCGGTGGCCAGCAGCGACAGCCCGGACAGGTGCACCACGGCCCACGCCAGCATGGTGCCGCCGAGGATGCTCGCGGAGCTGAACACGAACCGGTACGGCTGGCGTCGCGCGATCGGCTGGATCAGGATGCGCATCCAGATCGTGGCGAGCACGGCCAGCGCGCCCGGCAGCGCGATCGCGGCGGCGAACGTCCACACCGACGTGAGGTCGATGTGCGGACCGGCCGACTCGTTGCGCCGCGACTCCTCGGCCCGGCGGACGATCATCAGGTGCACGGTGATCGCGAACATCACCGCGCCGAATCGCAGCCAGTCGGCGTTCGAGACCGAGTCCAGGCCGGTGAGCAGCCAAACGGCGGCAGCCGCTACGGCCGATTCGATGACGAAGAAGTACACCAGTGCGGCCGGTCGCAACGTCCACAGATCCCAGTTGCGAATCGAGGGCCGGCCGACTGCCCCAGATGCGTTCTGGTCAGTCAAACTGTTCTTCACCACGACCCCCTACCCTCTGCCCGGCGTCGCGTGGCGAACGCCGTTCGCAGCGGCACGTCCGTGCCCGAGATGCGCACTGAGGAGGTGTTCGCCATGCGCAACCGCGACATGTGACCACCTCCCTCCATCCCGGACCGAATGTTCACCGTACGTGCCCGCGGGCTAGCGGGCCGCAGCCGAGGGGTCCTTCATGTTTGACAATCGCGATATGTGATGAGTCCGTTTCAGATCGCCACCGCCTTCGGATCGTTCCGGGTGCGGGCCCGTCGCCAGGCTACGGTCGCCTGAGTGGCGAGCAACAGCCCGATGCCGCCTGCACCCGCGATCGTCGCGGTCACCGAGCCGATCGAGTGCGCCACGACGCCGGCCAGCGCCATGCCGCCGCCCTGCGACGAGCGCAGCGCGGCACGGCCGATGCCGTACGCCCGACCGCGGTAGGCGTCGGGCAGGATGCGCATCCACGCCGAACGCGCGGGCGTGTGATACGCACCGGCCATACCTGCTATGACCAGCAGTGCGATGGTCCAGGTCAGGTTCGGGTTCAGCGCGAACATGACCAGAGGGGCCAAGGACAGTATGGCGAGCGGACCGATGAGCCGCTCGCGCTTCGCCGGATCGCGCACCACCCGGAACAGCACGGCCACGCCGAGGACGTTGGCGGCGGGCTCGATCGCCAGGATCAGGCCGACGGCCCACACCGCGTCCAGACTCGCCGCCAGGGGCACGGCGAGTCCCTCGGGAACCATGGCCAGACCAGCCAGCAGGCGCATGCCCATCAGGCTGCGCAGCCGGGGTTCGGTGACCAGCAGCGTGAACGCACCCCTGGGTCCTTCGGGATCCCGCTTGGCGCCGCGCGGGTCGGCGGCCGGTCGGTGCTTGACCGACAGCTGCACCACGATCGCCACCCACACGAACGTGGCCGCGTCGATCGCGAGCGCGATGTTGGCGCTGGTGCCGATGACCAGGAAGCCCGCGGCGGCCAGGCCGGCCATCTGGGCGATGTCCACAGAGGTGCCGAACACGGCCACGCCGTCGTCGTAGCGCTTCTCCGGCAGCACGTGGGGCAGGCTCGCCTCCTGGGCGGCCAGGAACGGCGACGAGATCATCAGGACGATGACCAGCAGCACGATCATCACCCACAGCGGCACGCCCGGCACGGCCATCAGGCCGACCAGGGCGGCTTGCAGCCACGCGCACCACACCATCACCGTGCGGCGGGGGAAGCGGTCCGCGACCCAGCCCAGCAGCGGGCCGGAGACCAGCGGCGGGAACAGCGTCAACGACCAGGTCAGGGCGGTCCACGCCGCCGACTGGGTGCGCTCGAACACCAGGAGCGACAGGGCCACCGCCGCGAGTTGGTCGCCGACGGTCGACACCGTCGAGCCGATCCACATGCCGCGGAACTCGCGGTTGCCCACGAGCGCGCGGATGGTCCCCCCGGAAGTCACAACTCCCCCAGGTTGGTCGGCCCCGATGAGTGAGTCACGTTACCCCCACCCGAAGTAACAATTCCCTCGGTTAGCACGGTAGAAGCTGCCGGATGTGCAATCTCTGTCCTACCACACTGTGTACCCGAACGGAGCAGGTCGGTTACATAAAGTAGTTACAACGGCGAAAAATCGCCCACTTATTCTTCACAGTTGACGGTAGGTGACACGGCGTGAGCAATCCTCGCCTACCCTACGTCGATCGGGGCGCCATTGGGGTACGGCGGCGCTGGTCCGACCGGGCCAGCGCGTTCCTGCCGTCGCCGACTCGCCTCGCCCGGGTGACGAGTCAATTGTTGAACATTGGCCGCGTGTCGATCTTCAGAACTGGTAGTACAGGAACGGGCTGAACGTGCCGCTCGCCACCAGGATCGCCGCGTAGCCGACGCCCAGCGTCATCAGGGAGACCCTGGCCGCGGTGGCGATCTTGTCCCGCGAAGACTCCAGGTAAGGCCCGCTCACCGGGTGGTCGGGCATTGCGACAATCGCCAGCGCGAGCACCAGCAGAACAATCCGCTGATTGGTCGCCACGGCGGCCACGGCTTCGGTCAGCCCGCCGAAATCCGGCCACAGCAGGTGGCCGAGGATTGTGAACGCCGTACCGAGGTCGGCGGATCGGAAGAACACCCAGCCGATTACCACCAGCAACATGGTCAAGGCCCGGCGGGCAATTCGGGTACGCGTAGTGACCGGCGGTGAATCCCAGCCGAATCGGCGCTCCAGCACGAGCAGCCCGCCGTGGAACAAACCCCACGCCAGGAACGTCCAGTTGGCGCCGTGCCAGAAACCCGTGAGCACGAAAACGATCGACAGGTTCCGGTACGTCTGCAGCACGCCGCCGCGGTTGCCGCCGAGCGGGATGTAGACGTAGTCGCGGAACCAGCGCGACAGCGACATGTGCCAGCGGCGCCAGAACTCGGTGATCGTGACCGACGAGTAGGGGCGGGCGAAGTTCTCCGGCAGCCGGAAGCCGAGCATGCGGCCCAGGCCGATGGCCATGTCCGAGTAGCCGGAGAAGTCGAAGTACAGCTGGAGCGTGTAGCCGATCGCGCCGAGCCAGGCGATCGACGTGGTCATCTCGTCGGCCGGGGTGGCGAAGCAGGCGTCCACCATCGGCGCGAGCGAGTCGGCGATGATCACCTTCTTGCACAGCCCCAGGGCGAACCGGGGGAAGCCCGCCGCGACGTCGTCCCAGCGGTGCATCCGCGACTGCGGCAGCTGGTCGGCGATCTCCCGGAAGCGCACGATCGGGCCCGCCACGAGCTGCGGGAACATCGCGATGTAGGTGACGAACGCGACCGGGTCGCGCAGCGCCGGGCGTTCGCCCCGGTAGACGTCGACCACGTATGAGATGTGGTGGAACGTGTAGAACGAGATGCCGATGGGCAGCGCGAGCTCGACCACCGGCAGGTCGGCGCCGACGACGGCGGCGATGTCGTGCAGCTGCTCGGTGGCGAACCCGGCGTACTTCCAGATCAGCAGCACGCCCAGGTTGAGCGCGATCGAGCCGACCAGGACCAGCCTGCGGTCGCCGGGGGCGCCCGGCTCCAGCCGCCGCCCGGCCAGGTAGTTGCCCGCCATGCAGGCCAGCAGCAGCAACGTCGTCCCGCCCGCGCCGGAGACGTAGAACAGCAGGCTCGCCACGGCGACCACGCCGTTGCGCCAGTTCCTGGGCGTGGCGAGGACGGTCGCGAGCACGACCGGGAGGAAGAACCACAGGAACAACGGGCTGGCGAAGGACATCGCCGCAGACCTTATCCGCCGCTCACGCGCTCCCGACGCGGATCACTCACAAACCGTCCCACCTCACACGCCGACCCACCCCGAACGCCGAACTCACCGTCCCCGACCGTACGACTCACGCACCCTGAACGTACGACTCACGCGAGAGTCCTACGTTCAGAACGCGAGAGTCCTACGTTCAGGTACCCCGAGTTCAACGCTCAGGTCAGGCGCGGACGTCCAGGCGGCGTCGGCGGGCGACCTCGGCCAGCACGACACCGGCCGCGACGGAGGCGTTCAACGACTCCACGCCGGCCGCCATCGGGATGGACACCGTCTGGTCGCACGTCTCCTTGACCAGGCGAGACAGCCCCCGGCCCTCGGAACCGACGACGACCACCAGCGGCCCGGTGGCCAGGTCCAGCCCGTCCACGTCCACGTCGCCGTCCGCGTCCAGGCCGATGATCATCAGCCCGGCCTCGGCCCACTCCTTGAGCTGACGGGTCAGGTTCGTCGCCACCGCGATCGGCATCCGCGCCGCCGTGCCCGCGCTGGTCCGCCACGCCACCGCGGTGATCCCCGCCGAACGGCGCTGCGGCAGCACGACCCCCTGCGCGCCGAACGCCGCCGCCGACCGCACCACCGCACCCAGGTTGCGCGGGTCGGTCACCCCGTCCAACGCCACCAGCAACGGCGGCCGACCGGACTGGTTCGCGATCTTGAGCAGCTCCCGCGGCTCGGTGTACTCGTACGGCGGCACCTGGAGCCCGAGCCCCTGGTGCATCGCGCCGCCGGTGATCCGGTCCAGCTCACCGCGCTGCACCTCCAGCACCGAGATGCCGCGGGTGGCCGCCAGCTGCACCGCCTCGGCGACCCGGTCGTCCGCGTCGATGCCCAGCGCCACGTACAGCGCCGTCGCCGGGATGCCCGCACGCAGGCACTCGACCACCGGGTTGCGCCCGGCCACGGTCTCCGGGCCGTTCTCGGCGGCCTTGCGCCGCTGCGTGCGGACCTGGTCGGCCTTCGCCGCCGCGGTGGCGCGCTTGTACGCGGGGTGGTTCGGTCGTTCCGCCGCCTTGGGCGTCGGGCCCTTGCCCTGCAAGCCCTTCGACTTCTGCCCGCCGGAACCGACGACCGCGCCCTTCTTGGAGCCGGGGTTGCGCATGGCGCCCCGGCGCTTGGAGTTACCAGCCACGAGCTCAGTCGTCCTTCAACGTCCACAACGGACCGTCGGGGGTGTCCTCGACGGCGATACCGGCCAGCAGCAGGTGATCGCGCAGCGCGTCCGCGCGCGCGAAGTCCCTGTCCTTGCGGGCCTGCGACCGCTCTTCCAGCAGCCGGTCCACCAGCACGCCCAGCGCGTGCCTGCCCGCGCCACCCGCCGCGGCGTCGTGCCACCGCGGTGACAGCGGGTCCAACCCGAGCACGTCGGTCATCGCGCGCACGGACTCGGCCGCGGCACGCGCGCCCAGGTCGTCACCCGACTCCAGGGCCGTGTTCCCCTCGCGCAGCCGCTTGTGGATCGCGGCCAACGCGCCGGGCGTGCCCATGTCGTCGTCCATCGAGGCCACGAACGCGGGCGACAGCTCGCCGGTCACGTCCACGGCCCCGGTGCGCTCGACCACGCGCCGCAGGAACGACTCGATCCGGCGGTAGGCCGACACCGACTCGTCCAACGCCTCGGGCGAGTACTCGATGTGCGACCGGTAGTGCGGCCCCACCAGGTAGTACCGCAGCTCGGGCGCCCGCACCCGCTCCAGCATCGCCGGGATCGACACCGTGTTGCCGAGCGACTTGGCCATCTTCTCGCCGCCCATGGTGACCCAGGCGTTGTGCATCCAGTACCGGGCGAACCCGTCACCGGCCGCCCGCGACTGCGCCTGCTCGTTCTCGTGGTGCGGGAAGATCAGGTCGATGCCGCCGCCGTGGATGTCGAACGTGCCGCCGAGGTACGCGGTCGCCATCGCCGAGCACTCCAGGTGCCAGCCCGGCCGGCCCGGACCCCACGGCGTCGGCCACGACGGCTCGCCCGGCTTCGCCGCCTTCCACAGCGTGAAGTCGCGCGCGTCGCGCTTGCCGGTCGCGGCGGACTCGCCCTGGTGCACCTCGTCCAGCTTCTGCCCGGACAGCGCGCCGTACTCGGGGAACGACGTCACCGAGAAGTACACGTCGCCCTCGGAGGCGTACGCGTGGCCCTTCTCGATGAGGCGCTCCATCAGCTCGACCATCTGCGTGACGTGGCCCGTCGCGCGCGGCGAGTAGGAGGCGGGCAGGCAGCCCAGCGCGTCGTAGGCGGCGTCGAACGCCAGCTCGTTGCGGTAGGCCCACTCCCACCACTCGGCGCCGTGCTCGGCCGCCTTGGCGAGGATCTTGTCGTCGACGTCGGTGACGTTGCGCACCAGCCGCACGGTCGAGCCGTCACGGCCCAGCCAGCGCCGCAGCACGTCGAAGTTGAGGCCGCTGCGCACGTGCCCGATGTGCGGAACGCCCTGCACCGTGGCCCCACACACGTAGATCGACGCCGTTCCGCTGACCTGCGGGACGAATTCCCGCATGGACCGGGTCGCGGTGTCGAATAGGTGGAGGCTCACGTGGAGATGGTACGGGCGATGACCGCCGGGGGTTGAATCGCCCGGTCAAATGTGCTTGCGCAGGACCTGCAGCAGAGCGTCCGGGCGGCTGCCGGTGGGGAGCGGCTCGACGATCTCCACCGCGCACCCGACGGCCGCCGCGCCGCCGTCCGCCACGGCGCTGTCGCCGATCATCAGCGCCTCGCTGGGGTGCACGCCCAGGCGGTCGCAGGCGATGCGGAAGATCTTCGGGTCCGGCTTGGCGACGCCCTCCTGGTAGGACAGGACGAACTCGTCCACCCGGCTCTCGACGCCGTGACGTGCGAAGACGGCGCGCACGTCCCAGGCGATGTTGCTGACGACCGCGGTCGGCACCTCGCTGCCAAGCGCTTGCGCGGTGTCCGGGTAGGGCTGCCAGAACGGCGGGCTGCACAGGTCGGCGTAGAACTGGTCCGGATCCTTCGCGCCCGCCTTCGTCAGCACCGCGAGGTGCATCTCGCGGTGGGCGTCGGGGTCGAGGTCGCGGCGTTCCCACTGCTCGGGATCGACGTCCAGGCCCTCCGCCACGCCGACGGGCGCGGTGAGCGCGAGCATCAGCTCGGCGTGGGCGGCCAGCGAGTCGTGCTCCAAGCGGAACAGGGTGCCGGAGAAGTCGAAGAGCACGGCGCGGATCGTCACGGAAAACACGCTACGTGGTCCGGACATCGGAGGTCTCACCCCGCAGGCGAACCGAGACCAGCCTCACTGTGTTGGATTGCCGCTGCTCCGCGGACGGCGGGCGACGCGACCTCGCGGCAGGGGGCGAGGAAAGGGGGAGGGGGTGGCTCAGGTGGCGTTGCCGGTGACCTTGGTCGGGGTCAGGCGCAGGACGACGCGGAGCTTGTCGGGGGACTCGGTGGGGAAGTCCTGGCCCGTGTACTTCCGGGAGAGGGCGTTGGCCAGGGCGCGGTCGGTGTCGTCGGCGATGGTCACGGTGCCCCGGATCTCCGCGTAGACCTCGGGGTCGGCGTTGCTCCACACGCTCACGCTGGCCCGCGGGTCGCGCCGGAGGTTGCGTTCCTTCGCGCGGTCGCGCAGCGTCGAGAACAACAGGTCGTCGCCGTCCCGGGCGACCCACAGCACCGATGTCTGCGGGCTGCCGTCCGGGTTGAGCGTGGCCAGCACGACGTAGTTCCGCTCGTCGAGCAGGGCGCGCGTCGCCGCGCTGAGGGTGACCGCCATGCGGCTCAGGCTAGCGGGACGATCAACGCGGTCGCGATGGCGGCGATGCCCTCGCCCCGCCCGGTCAGCCCCAGGCCGTCGGTGGTCGTGCCGCTCACCGACACCGGGCCGCCGACCGCCGCGGACAGCACCTCCTGCGCCTCGTCCCGGCGCCTGCCGATCTTCGGCGCGTTGCCGATGACCTGCACGGCGGCGTTGCCGACCTGGTAGCCGGCCTCCTCGACCAGGCGGCGGGCCTCGGCCAGGAACTCCACGCCGTGCCGGCCGGACCACCGCGGGTCGCTCGTGCCGAACACCGCGCCCAGGTCGCCCAACCCCGCGGCGGACAGCAACGCGTCGCACAGCGCGTGCGCGGCCACGTCACCGTCCGAGTGGCCGGCGCAACCGTCCGCGTCCTCCCAGCGCAGGCCGGCCAACCAGCACTCGCGGCCGCGTTCCACCTGGTGGACGTCCGTGCCGATGCCCACCCTGGGTATCACGGTGCTCCCTCGTTCCCGACCAGCAGCGCCTCGGCCACGGCGAGGTCGAACTTCGTGGTGATCTTCATCGCGTCGGGGTGGCCGGGCACGGTGACGACCGGCACGCCGAGCCGTTCCACCAGGCCCGCGTCGTCCGTCGCACCCGACCCGGCCTCGTGGGCGGCGTCGTGCGCGCGCAGCAGCACGGCCGCGTCGAAACCCTGCGGGGTCTGCACGACGCGCAGCGACGACCGGTCGGGTGTGGCGACCACGACACCGTCGCCGTCGACCTCCTTGACCGTGTCCGCCACCGGCAGCACCGGGATGACCGCCGGGTGACCAGCGGCGACGGCCTCCACGACGGCCCTTACCACGGCGGGCGGCGTGAACGCGCGGGCGGCGTCGTGAACGAGCACGATGGAAGTGTCGGGGATCTCACGCAGCGCGTACGTTAGAGCCAGGCGCACCGAGTCCGACCGCTCGGCGCCACCGGCCACGACGTGCACCGCCCCGTCGGCTGGGGCCAACGGGGCGGTGACGGTACTCACAATGTCCACATCGGACGGCGGTGCGGCGACGACTACGTGCCGCACGCAGCCGGAGTCGAGAAGGCCACGCACCGCACGCACGAGCAGCGGAACGCCGTCGACCGGCACGAGCGCCTTGGGCATGCCATAGCCCAACCGCTCACCCCGGCCCGCCGCGGGCACGAGCGCGACCACACCCATGTTCGCGGTTTCCGAAATGTTGGTGGAACGATCAGGACGCGGTAGCCAGGACCTCGTCGAGGAGGACCTCGGCCTTGTCCTCGTCGGTGCCCTCGGCCAGCGCCAGTTCGCTAACCAGTATCTGTCGTGCCTTCGCCAGCATCCGCTTCTCACCAGCGGACAGTCCGCGATCCTTCTCGCGCCGCCAGAGGTCGCGCACCACTTCGGCCACCTTGTTCACGTCACCGGACGCGAGCTTCTCCAGGTTGGCCTTGTACCGCCGGGACCAGTTGGTCGGCTCCTCCGTGTGGGGAGCACGCAAGACCTCGAAGACCTTGTCGAGACCCTCCTGGCCGACGACGTCGCGCACGCCCACGATCTCGGCGTTGTCGGCGGGGACGCGGACCGTGAGGTCGCCCTGGGCAACCTTGAGGACGAGGTACTTCTTCTCCTCGCCCTTGATCACGCGGGTCTCGATTGCTTCGATGAGAGCGGCACCGTGGTGCGGGTAGACGACGGTCTCTCCGACCTTGAAAACCATGTGTCCTCTGCCCCTTTCGCTAACCCCATCCTAACACGCCGAGCAATCCCCTCTTCGGCGTCCGGAGATCGGTTAGCGCTGGTCAGGGCCGCGAGGGGGCTTGACAAATCACCCGGTCGCATGCAACACCCGAGGTCGATCTTGCTCCACTGTGGACGTGCGGGCGAGGGGGCCGGCGTGGGGTTGGGCACCACATGCCGCAGGTCCGGGGCCACCCCGTTAGGCTCCAGCACTGGTGGTCGGACCCAGTGCTACCGGGTACGACCCGCCTCGTCAGCACACCGGAAGGATCCGAGCAGCCGTGGGTCGCGCACTCCAGAAGTCCACCGCGTCGCGCCGCTTGGCCGCGGCGGTCGCCCTGGCGACGGGCCTCGGCTTGGCCGCCGCGGGTTGCAGCGCAGGTCAGGTCACGCAGACGGACACCCAGGTGGCCGTCGTCAACGGGGCCAACGGGCAGGTGGGAGACATCGCCGTCCGCGACGCGCAGTTCCTGTTCCCGACGGCGCACGGCGCCTACGAGGACGGCGACGACGCGCCGATCACGGTCGTGATCGCGAACAACGGCACCACCGCGGACACGCTGCTGGGCGTGACCAGCGAGTTCTCCGCGCCCGCCCAGGTCACCGGCGACGCGCGGCTGGAGCCGGGCTCGGCCATCCTCGGCGGCGCCGACCAGGACGACGCGGGCAGCCACGCCACGACGACCAAGCCGGCCTCCTCTGCGTCGCACTCGGCCCCGGCGTCCCACTCGCCGTCGGACTCGCACTCGCCGTCGGACTCCCACGCCACGGCGACGACCACCACCACGCCGTCCGCTTCCGGCTCGGCGACGGCGACCACGACCACCACGGGCTCGGCGACGCCGACGTCGGGTAGCGGCACCTCCATCTCGGCGCCGCCGACCACCGGCACGAAGCTGCCGTCGTCGGTGGACCCGACCGAGCCGGGCGCGGTCAAGATCGTGCTGAAGGGCCTGAAGAAGCCGCTGCGGCCGGGCCAGACGATCCGCGTCACGTTCCTGTTCGAGAAGGCGGGCGAGCTGACCCTGGAGCTGCCGATCGCCGCCTCGCCGGAACCGCGCGAGGACGCTCCCTCGGAGCACTGAGCCCACCACCGAACTGCTGAGCAGGGGTTCCCGTCCAGGGAGCCCCTGCTCTTCTTTGCCCGCGCCCGGGGGGAAGCGCACGAGCCGGCGGCGTTGTCGGGGGTGCCGGATAGCCTCCGTGCCGTGGCGAAGACAGCACGGGTGGCCAGGCCGACGTACCGCTGCGCCGAGTGCGGGCACGAGGTGTCCAAGTGGGTCGGGCGGTGCCCGGAGTGCCAGGCCTGGGGCACCGTGGAGGAGCGGGGCGCCTCCGCCGCGCCGCGGTTCCTCGCCGGCACGCCGAGCAGCGAGGCCCGGCCCATCGCGCAGGTCGACATCGAGTCCGCCCGCGCGGTCTCGACCGGTGTGCTGGAGCTGGACCGGGTGCTCGGCGGTGGGCTGGTGCCGGGCGCCGTGGTGCTGCTGGCGGGCGAGCCGGGGGTGGGCAAGTCGACCCTGCTGCTGGAGGTCGCGCACCAGTGGGCGCTGTCGGTCGGCCGCTGCCTCTACGTCACCGGTGAGGAGTCGGCGGGCCAGGTGCGGTTGCGGGCCGACCGGACCGGCAACCTGCACGACGAGATCTACCTGGCCGCCGAGAGCGACATCTCCGCCGTCCTCGGCCAGGTCGACGCGGTCAAGCCGAGCATGCTCATCGTGGACTCCGTCCAGACCATGTCCTCACCGGCGGTCGACGGCGCGCCCGGCGGGGTCAGCCAGGTCCGCGCCGTCACGGCGGGCCTGATCGCGGTCGCCAAGGAACGCGGGCTGCCCGTGGTGCTGGTCGGCCACGTGACCAAGGACGGCTCGGTCGCCGGGCCGCGCGTGCTGGAGCACCTGGTGGACGTGGTGCTGCAGTTCGAGGGCGACCGGCACTCGACGCTGCGGCTGCTGCGCGGCGTGAAGAACCGGTTCGGCCCGGCCGACGAGGTCGGCTGCTTCGAGTTGCGCGACGACGGCATCGCGGGCGTGCCCGACCCGTCCGGCCTGTTCCTGCACCGCCGCGACCAGGCGGTGTCCGGCACCGCCGTCACGGTCGTCGTGGAGGGCAAGCGGCCGATGCTGGGTGAGGTGCAGGCGCTGGTCACGCCGACCGCCCTGCCCGCGCCCCGGCGCGCGGTGAGCGGCCTCGACTCGGCCCGCCTGGCCATGGTCCTGGCCGTGCTGGAGAAGCGCGGCAAGGTCGGGTTGGGCAACAAGGACGTCTTCACCGCCACCGTCGGCGGCATGCGGCTGGTCGAGCCCGCGGTGGACCTCGCGGTGGCGTTGGCGGTCGCCTCGGCGGCCACCGACCTGCCCCTGCCGCACGACCTCGTCGTGGTCGGCGAGGTCGGCCTGTCCGGTGAGCTGCGCCGGGTGAACGGCGTCGGCCGCCGGCTCACCGAGGCCGCCCGGCTCGGCTTCACCAAGGCCCTGGTGCCGCCGGACGCCGGGCCGCTGCCCCAGGGGACGCGGACGCTCGTCGCGCACGACCTGCTCGACGCGCTGCAACTGCTCAAGCTCACGAAATAGCGAACGGCGCCCGATCGTGACCGGGCGCCGTCCGCGGAAAGCACTTACTTCGTGGCCGCCAGCAACTGCGCGCAGCGGATCAGCCCCAGGTGGCTGTAGGCCTGCGGGTGGTTGCCCAGGGAGCGCTCCGCGATCGGGTCGTACTCCTCGGGCAGCAGGCCCGTCGGCCCGGCCGCGTCCACCATCTGCGCGAACAGCTCCTCGGCCTCGGTGCGCCGCCCGGTGAGCAGGTAGGACTCGATCATCCACGCCGCGCACAGGTGGAAGCCGCCCTCGTCGCCGGGCAGGCCGTCGTCACGCCGGTACCGGTAGACCGTGGAACCGGACCGCAGCTCGGCCTCGATCGCGGTCACGGTGGCCTGGAACCGGTCGTCGGTCGGGTCGATCAGACCCGACAGCCCGACGTGCAGCGACGCCGCGTCCAGGTCGTCGCCGTCGTACGCGGTGGTGAACGACTGCGCGTCCTCGCTCCACCCGTGCTTGAGCACGTCGTTGGAGATGGTGTCGCGCAGCACCGGCCACGACGGGTCGATCTCCCGCCCGTAGTTCTCGGCCAGCGTCACCGCCCGGTCGAGGGTCACCCAGCACATGACCTTCGAGTACACGTGGTGGCGCGGCGCGTGCCGCTCCTCCCAGATGCCGTGGTCGGGCTCGTGCCAACGGCGGGCGACCGCCTCGGCCATCGCCTGCACCATCAGCCAGTCCTGGTCGGTCAGCGAGCCGCGCGCGGCGGCCAGCTGCACGACCAGGTCCACCACGGGCCCGAACACGTCCAGCTGCACCTGCTGGTTGGCCAGGTTGCCCACGCGCACCGGCCGCGACCCGGCGTAACCGGGGAGCGTGTCGATGACCGCCTCGGCGCCCAGCATGGTGCCCTGCAACGTGTACAGCGGGTGCAGCCGCTCGGGGCCGGGCAGGGTCGACAGGACCCCGTGCACCCACCCCAGGAACGCCTCCGCCTCGCCGAACGACCCGACCGACACCAGGGCCTGGGCGGTCAGCGCCGCGTCGCGCAGCCAGCAGTACCGGTAGTCCCAGTTCCGGATGCCGCCCAGCTCCTCGGGCAGCGAGGTGGTGGCGGCGGCCATGATCGCGCCGGTGTCGTGGTGCACCAGGCCCTTCAAGGTCAACGCCGACCGCAGCACCAGGTCCGACTCGACCGGCGGCAGCTTCAGCGTCGCCGCCCAGTCCGACCAGAACGCGCCGGCCCGCGCGCGCCGCTCCGGCTCGCCCAGGGTGGCCTCGGACAGGTCGTCCGTGCCGCAGCGCAGCTCCAGCAGGATCGGCGCGCCCTCCCGGGGGCGCACGACGGCCGTCGCGGTCTCCTGGATGCCGTCGGAGGTGATCTGCCAGTCGACGCCGGGTGAGCGCAGCACCATCGGGTCCGAGGTGCCCACGATCCGCAGGCCGTCGCGCTCGCGCAGCAGCCGCACCGGCACCTGGCCGAACTCCGGCCGCGGCGCGAACGTGATCACCGCGTTGGTCGAGCCGGAGACCCGCCGCACCAGGTCGGTGCGGTGCGAGGCAAGGTCGTGGTCGAGGTAGTCCGTGACCAGGAGCCGCGACCAGCGGGTCTCCACGATCATCGTGCCCGGCACGTACCGCTGGCCCAGCGGCAGCGAGCCGTGCTCCGGCTTGATCGAGAAGTGGCCGGCGGCCGGTCCGCCGAGCAGGTCGGCGAACACCGCCGCCGAGTCCGGCTCCGGGTGGCACAGCCAGTTCAGCCTGGCGTCGGGGGTCAGCAGCGCGACCGACCGCTCGTTGGCGAGCATGGTGAGCCGCTCGATCGGCACGGCCTGGTCGCCGTGCAGCCACGCCCGCCGCTCCTCCAGCAGGAACGCCAGCACGGTGGCCACGTCGAGGGTGTCGTCGACGAAGTACTGGGCCAGCGACTCGCCGTCGCCGACCTTGATGCCGACGTCGGGCCCGCTGAGCCGGGCGAACGCCTTCTCGTCGGTCACGTCGTCACCGACGAACACGGCCGCGGTCGCCGACGCGCGGTGCCGCAGGACGTCCAGGGCGTGGCCCTTGTCCGTCTGCACCACGGCCAGCTCGATCACGGCCTTGCCCTCGGTGACCTGCACGCCGTCCCAGGTGGCCGGACCGGTGCGGACGTCGTCCAGAACCCGCTCCCCCACGGCGGGGTCGGCACGGCGCACGTGCACCGCGATGCTCGCGGGCTTGACCTCCAGGCCCACGCCCTCGTGGCCGGCGACGATCTCCTCCAATCCGGTTTCCAGGCGGCGGTGCAGTTGTTTCGCGTCAGCGTCCAGCGCGTGCACGAAACCGACGTCGAACTCGGACCCGTGGGAACCCACCAGGTGCACCTCGGACGGCAGGCGTGACAGCGTCGCCAGGTCGCGCAGGGCGCGCCCGGAGATCACCGCCGTCGTCGTCTCGTGCAGACCGGCCAGGGAGCGCAGCGCGCCCACCGACTCGGGCAGCGGGCGGGCGTCCTCTGGGTTGGCCACGATCGGAGCCAATGTCCCGTCGTAGTCGCAGGCGACCAGCAGGCGCGGTGTGCGTGCCAACTGCACGATCGCACGACGGAGTTCGGCGGGGAGGGCCTCGGCGGTCAACGCCCCTCCTCAATGCTCGGTGGGACAGGTGGGTGATAGTTCGGTCTGAACTGATTCAGATCGTGGACTGCGTGCCCAAGGCATCAAGAAACGATCGAGCCCATCGGTCGACGTCGTGCGTGAGGACTTGGCGGCGCAGCGCGCGCATCCTACGGCGGCCTTCGGCCGGATCCAGCGTGAGGGCGGCATCCAGCGCGTTCTTCACGCCGTCCAGGTCGTGGGGGTTGACCAGGAAGGCGCTCGTGAGTTCGGCCGCCGCGCCGGCGAACTCGGAGAGCACCAACGCGCCGCCGAGGTCGTAGCGCGTGGCGACGTACTCCTTGCACACCAGGTTCATCCCGTCACGCACCGGAGTCACCACCATGACGTCCGCGGCGGTCATGAACGCGGTCAACTCCCGCCGGTTGACCGATTGGTGCAGGTAGTGGACCACGGGGTGGCCGACGGTGGAGAACTCGCCGTTGATCCGGCCGACCGCCTGCTCGATCTCGCCCCGCATCTGCTTGTAGTGCTCGACGCGTTCGCGGCTGGGCGTGGCGAGCTGCACCATGGTGACCTCGCTCGGGTCCACGCGGCCGTCGGCGAGCAGTTCGTGCAGCGCGCGCAGGCGCACGTCGATGCCCTTGGTGTAGTCGAGGCGGTCCACACCGAGCAGGATCTTCTTCGGATTCCCGAGGTCTTCGCGGATTTGTTTCGCGTGTTTTTGGACTTCTTTGTCGCGGGCGAGCGCGTCCAGGCCCGCCGAGTCGATAGAGATCGGGAATGCCCCGACCCGCACAGTGCGGTCTCCGACCTGGACGACACCGGGCCTGGTGCGCACGCCGACCGCGCCGCGGCTCGGTTCCAGCCCCACCAGGCGGCGGGCCAGCCAGAGGAAGTTCTGCGCGCCGCCGGGCCGGTGGAAGCCGACCAGGTCCGCGCCGAGCAGCCCGCGGATGATCTCCGTGCGCCACGGCAGCTGCATGAACAGCTCGACCGGCGGGAACGGGATGTGCAGGAAGAAGCCGATGCGCAGGTCCGGGCGCAGCTCGCGGAGCATGGCCGGCACCAGTTGCAGCTGGTAGTCCTGCACCCACACGGTGGCGCCCTGGGCGGCCACCTTCGCCGTCACGTCGGCGAAGCGCTGGTTGACCCGCACGTAGGCGTTCCACCAGCGCCGGTGGAACGCGGGCGGCGCGACCACGTCGTGGTAGAGCGGCCAGAGCGTGCCGTTGGAGAAGCCCTCGTAGTAGTCGGCGACCTCGGCGGCGCTCAACGCCACCGGGTGCAGCTGGAGGCCGTCCTCCTCGAACGCCTCGACCTCGGCGTCCGCGATGCCCGGCCAGCCGACCCAAGCGCCGCTGTGCGTGCGCAGGAACGGCTCCAGCGCGGTCACCAGACCGCCGGGGCTGTGCTTCCAGCGCTGCGTGCCGTCGGGCAGGCGCTCCAGGTCAACCGGCAGGCGGTTGGCCACGACCAGGAAATCCGCGCCGTTCTCGCCAATGCTGCTCACCGGGTAGCGCCTCCTAAGGGATTCGTCTCGCCCACCGTCGAGGTTAGTGGGAACGCGCAGGTTGGATGCCCTGTCGTCGGCCCCGTCACACTGTGTTGACTTGACGAAAGCTTCCCAGGTGGGCGAGCTCACGTGGAAAGCCGGTGTTCACGCGGTCAGCGCCGGGAACGGGCGGCCAACCGGCCCAGCCCGGTGCGGACGGGGCGACCCAGATGTTCACCCAGGACGACGCCGCTCGCGAGCGCGAGCGCGGTGCCGGCGGCCAGCACGAGGGTCGACAAACCGGCCGCGTCGCCCTCCGCGGTCAGCTGGTAGAGGCCCCGGTAGGTGGTCCAGCCGGGCAGCAGCGGCACCATGCCGGCCACCGCCACCAGCAGGGGCGGCATGCGCAGCCGACGGGACACGATCGTGCCGCCGAACCCGACCGCGGTGGCCGCGACCGCGGCACTGGCGATGGCGTTCGTGCCGGTCAGCGCGAGCAGGCCGTAGGTCGCCGTGCCGACCGCGCCCGCGGCGGCGGCCACCGGGAGCGCGCGCGGCGGGGCGTAGCTGGCCAGGGCGAAGAACGCGGAGGTGGCCGCGCCCGCCGCGAACTGCACCGGCACGTCGGAGATCAGCGGCGGCAGCGGGTCGGCGATGTTGGTCCGCACGCCGAGCTGCACGCCCGCGCGCAGGGTCAGCGCGATGCCCGCGATGAGGCCCGCGGTGAGCAGCGCGACCTCCACCGTGCGGCCGGCGGCGGTGACGTTGTAGCCGGTGATGGCGTCCTGCACGGTGCCGACCAGCGACAGGCCGGACAGCAGCACCACGATCCCGGTGGCGATCAACAACGACGGCCGCACGCTCGGCAGCAGGTCCGTCGCGTACATCGCCACCGCCACCGACGTGGCCAGCGCCCCGCCGACGACCTGCTGGAAGAAGAACGGCAGCCCGCGCCGGTTGAGCACGCGCCCGACCCGGTCGACGGTCGCCGTGACCACGGCCGCCATCGCGGCCGGCAGCGGTCCGCCGCCGACCAGCAACGCCACCGCGCCCGCCATGCCCGCCCACGCCAGCGTGGCCACCCAGCGCGGGTAGGGGTGGTCGGCGCGGCTGATCCGGTCGATCTCGGCGGAGGCCTCCGCGGCGGTGGTGCCGTCGGTGGTGATCCGCCGGATCAGGTCCTCCACGGCGGCGAGCCGGGTGTAGTCGACGCTGCGGCCGCGCACCACGCGCATGGACGTGACGGGCGCGGCCTCCGTGCCGCGGTGGCAGGAGACGGTGATCGACGTGTAGATCACGTCGACCTCGGTGTGGGGCAGGCCGTACGCGTTGGTGACCGCCAGGATGGTGGCCGTCACGTCGGCCGCGCCCGCCCCGCCGGCCATCTGCGCCTCGCCGACGCGCAGGGCCAGGTCGAGTACCAGGTGGACGGTCGAGTCGTCCGGGAGGGACGGTCCTTCGACCGGTCGGGCCTGCTCGGCGTGCTCGAACCGCCGGCGCCACAGCCGCACCCGGCGTCACCTCCCTCACTCGCCCGGCCGCCACGCCCGACCGTGTCGGATTCGAGGCTGTGTCATGCGCCACCCCTGGACGGGGTACCTGGACCGGATGACTTGATCACTGTGAGTTGAATACTGTTGATACCGCTGGCCAGGGGTTTTGTGGGTGCCCGGGACCACCCGGACGGTACCCGGGACGTCCGGACGGACCAACGAGGGCCCACCGTGAGCAGACCGTTCGCCGCAGGTAGCACCCCGTGCGGGCGCTTACGATGTTCCCGGCCTCCTGGCCACGCCGGTGTAGCTCAATTGGCAGAGCACTCGCCTTGTAAGCGAAAGGTTGCGGGTTCAAGTCCCGCCACCGGCTCCACCCCGACCGCGATCACGCTGGTCGGCGGCGTCCGAGATGATCTTAGCGGGGCCGCCGCGGTCCCGCCGCTCAGCCGGTCCGGCCGACCTGCTTGTGCAGGCAGAGGTCCAGCGTGAACTCGCTCTCCCTGGGCTTGTGCCACCCGGCGGTGAGCTTGCGGTGCCCCAGGGTCTCGCGGAACGCGGTGTCCCACTCGGTGTTGACGAACTCGTGGATGGCGTTGGTCAGCGCCCGGCACAGGGTGGGGTGGTGCGGCGGGATGGCCACGCCGTAGAGCTGCCTGCTCGGGTCGGTGGCCGCCGGCTCGGGCATGTCGTAGACCGGCTCCTGCGAGTCGTCGACGGTCAGCACGGTGGGGTCGTCCGGCTCCTGGAACGCGCGGATGACGCTCCAGTCCGACGCGATGAACTTGGTCGGGTCGTCGGGGTCGAAGAAGGGTTCGAAGCACTCGTTCAAGTAGCGGGGGTGGTCGATCGTCAGCACGGCGTTGTGCTCGCACAGGAGCCGTTCCTTCTGCTCGTCCATCGCGCTCAACCCGGTGGTGCCCGCCACCGCGCAGCCCCGGGTGTCCTGGCTGTTGCGCGGCACGGGGCCCTTCTCCCGGTTCGTGAAGACGTTCGACACGTCGATGTAGTACGGCCCGGCCATGCCGAACTTGTCCAGCCGCAGGGCGGTCATGGAGAAGGCCGAGATGACGAGGTCGACGCGCTCGGCCTCGCCGACGGTGCCGTCCCACTGGTGCTCGCGCATCTCCTGGGACAGGTCCACGTATCGCACGCGTTCGGAATCGACGCCGAACTTCCGCATCAGGAACTGGGCCAACCGGATGTCGAAGCCGGTCCGCGAGCCGTTCTCGCTCAGGCTCCAGCCCGGCAGCCGCCCGTTGACGCCGATCCTGATCTCGTCCTTGCCGAAGAAGACCGCCGGGTCGTCGTCGGACTCCGGGAACGGGTAGACGAAGGACGCGGCGATCAGGACCGCGGAGAACACGTAGGACAGCGCGTGCCACCTCGGGCCGATCGTGGCCGGTGGGTTTGGCGTGCCGCCGTTCATCCCCTGGGCCCGGTAGATGCCGAACGCGATCGCGATGCCCAGGACGGCCAGCACGATGCCGACGATCGCGACGAGGTCCTCGTGGTTGGGCGAGCGCAGGATCACGACCGAGATGAAGGTGGTGACCGCGGTCATCGGGGCCAGCCAGAGCAGCTCTCTCGATAATCGGCGGAAGCGGGCGGGGCGGACGTCGGCCATGGCGCCAGGGTAGTGATGCCCGTCGTGGCGCGGACCGCCGCGAGTCGTGCCAGGGTTCGACCATGGCCTACCTACCCGACGCCTCGCGGTACGACCGGATGACCTACCGACGGTGCGGGCGCAGCGGGCTCAAGCTGCCCGCCGTGTCGCTCGGCCTCTGGCACAACTTCGGCGACGACCGGCCGTACGAGTCGGGCCGGGCGATCGTGCGCCGGGCGTTCGACCTCGGCGTGACGCACTTCGACCTGGCCAACAACTACGGCCCGCCCTACGGCTCGGCGGAGGTCAACTTCGGCCGGGTGGTGGCCGACGACCTGCGGCCGCACCGCGACGAGCTGGTGATCTCCACCAAAGCGGGCTACGACATGTGGCCCGGACCGTACGGCGAGTGGGGCTCGCGCAAGTACCTGCTGTCCTCGCTGGACCAGTCCCTGTCCCGGCTCGGCCTGGACCACGTCGACATCTTCTACTCGCACCGGTTCGACCCGGACACGCCGCTGGAGGAGACGGTCGGCGCGCTGGTCAGCGCCGTGCAGCAGGGCAAGGCGCTCTACGTCGGCATCTCGTCCTACTCGGCGACCAAGACCCGCGAGGCGGCGGAGCTGCTGCGCACGGCGGGCGTGCCGCTGCTGATCCACCAGCCCTCGTACTCGATGCTCAACCGCTGGATCGAGAACGACCTGCTGGACGCCCTGGGCGAGCTGGGCGTGGGCTGCATCGCGTTCTCGCCGCTCGCGCAGGGCATGTTGACCGACAAGTACCTCGACGGCGTGCCCGCGGGCTCGCGCGCCACGCAGGGCAAGTCGCTGTCCGAAGACCTGTTGACCGAGGCCAACCTGGCGCACGTGCGGGCGTTGGACGAGATCGCGGCGTCCAGGGGGCAGTCGTTGGCGCAGCTCGCGCTGACCTGGGCGTTGCGGGACGAGCGGGTCACGTCGGTGCTCATCGGTGCGAGCAGCGTGGGCCAGCTGGAGGCGAACGTGGCCGCGCTGGACGGACCACCGCTCACCGACGACGAGATCGAGCGGATCGACGTGCACGCCGTCGACTCGGGCATCGACCTGTGGGCTGAGTCCTCCAACGCCGGCTAGCGGGGGAGCGTCACCGTGAACACGGTCCGGCCCGGTCGGCTGGTCAGCTCCACCGTGCCGCCGTGCGCGGTGACCAGGGAGTGCACCACCGCCAGCCCCAGCCCGCTGCCCCCGCGATCACGCGTGCGCGAATCGTCCACCCGGTAGAACCGGTCGAAGATGCGGCGCTGGTCGGCGGCCGCGATGCCCGGCCCCGTGTCGCTCACCCGCAGCACGGCCGACCCCGGCGCCGCGGCCACCGACAGCGACACCGCCGTGCCCGCCGGCGTGTGCACGGCGGCGTTGGCCAGCAGGTTGTCCACCACCTGCCGCAACCGCAGCGGGTCGAACGCCAGCCGCACCGGCTCGTCCGGCACGGTCAGGGTCAGCGGGTGCGTCGGGCGCGCCGCGCGGAACGCGTCCGCCGCCTCCCGCGCCAACGCGGCCAGGTCGCCGTCGGCCGGCCGCAGCGGTGCCTCCACCTCCGCCGAGTCCAGCCGGGCGAGCAGCAGCAGGTCGTCCAGCAGCACGCTCATCCGCGCCGCCTCCGACCGCAACCTCTCCAGGTGCGCCTCGCGCTCCTCCGGCGCGTTCGCCGCCGCGTACCGGAACAGGTCCGCGTAACCCCGGATCGAGGTCAACGGCGTGCGCAGCTCGTGCGACGCGTCCGCGATGAACCGCCGCAACCGCTGCTCGGCGGCGGTCCGGGCGGCCAGCGACACGTCGATGTGGTCCAACATCGTGTTGAACGCCGTGCGCAGCTCCTCGACCTCCACGCCGCCGTTGCCGCCTTCCGCGCGCACCGGCAGCCGGGCCGAGTCGGTCAGGTCGTGCGACGTGATGTCGTGCGCGGTCCGGGCCATGTCGCTCAACGGCTGCAACCCCCGCCGCAGCACCGCCCGCCCGATCACCACGAACGCGATCAGCGCGAGCAGGAACGTCGCCACCTCCACGAGCACCAGCTGCCGCACCGTGGTGGTGATGTCGTTCATCGGCGCCGCGCTGACCAGCACCACCCCGTCGGACACCGGGCAGCCGCGCAGCCGGTACGTGCCGTCGCCGTACAGGTACTCGGTCCGGTAGACCGGGTCCACGCCGTCGACGTCCAGCGCCGCGGCGGTCAGCTCGTCGGCGTCGGCGGGCAGGTCGTCCGGGTTGCGCGGCGTCGCCCGCCCGTCGCGCACGTCGTAGACGACCGAGTACCAGCCGTACGCCTTGCCCTTGACCGCGCCGTTCTTGGCGAGGTCCTTCTTCAGCGAGACCTGCGTGGTCTCCATCTGCGCGTCCAGCCGGTGTTCCAGGTAGTCCTGCATGCTGCGCGCCATCACCGTGCCGACGACCGCGAACACCGCCAGGGCCAGCGCGCCGAGGCCGAGAGCGAGGCGCGTACCCAGCCGCAGGCGGCGGCGCGTCACCGCGCGGCTCGACGCAGCACGTAACCCACGCCGCGCACGGTGTGGATCAGCGGCTCGCCGCCGTCGTCCAGCTTGCGCCGCAGGTGCGAGACGACCAGCTCCACCACGTTGGACCGGCCCCCGAAGTCGTACTCCCACACGTGGTCGAGGATCTGGGCCTTCGTCAGCACGGCCGGTGACCGGCGCATCAGGTAGCGCAGCAACTCATACTCGGTCGGCGTGAGCGTGATCAACCGGCCGCCCCGCCGCACCTCGCGGGTGTCCTCGTCCATCGCCAGATCGGACACCTTCAGCACCGACCGCTTCCAGGTCGGCCCGGTCGACCGCCGCAGCACGGCCCGCAGCCGCGCCATCAGCTCCTCCACCGAGAACGGCTTGACCAGGTAGTCGTCACCGCCGCGGGTCAGGCCCGCGACCCGGTCGGCGGTGCCGTCGCGGGCGGTCAGGAACACCACCGGCACCATCGCGCCCGCCGACCGCAGCCGGTCCAGCACGGTGAAGCCGTCCAGGTCGGGCAGCATCAGGTCGAGCACGACGATGTCCGGGTGGAAGTCGGCGGCGGTGCGCAGCGCGGCCTCACCGCTGCCCGCCGTCACCGCCTGCCAGCCCTCGTACCGCGCCACCGTCGCCACGAGGTCCGCGATGTGCGGCTCGTCGTCCACCACGAGCAGTCGAACCGAAGTGCCCTTGTCCACGCGCCCATGGTGCGGCACCCCCACCCGGCGGGCGAGGCCATCGGCCCGGTGGGGGACCGGTCGACAGCGAGTCGACAGGATCGCGACAGCCGACCCGCGGCGTGCTCCGACACGAGTGTGGTGGTTCACATTGTTAAAGAGGTGGGCCGCCTGTGATCGCGCACACGCGCTCTGCTACGGTTCCGCCACGGGTTTCCCGCTCCACGGTCAGGTCAGCCGGGTTCCGCGCTCGGGGCGTGTCCCTGCGCAGATCGCGTGGAGAGCCGGCCTCGGTCGCACGCATTCGGGAACGTGCGTGCCGAGGCCGGCTACACCCGTGTCACGAGTACCGGCTGTGGTCGAATTCCTGCCCCGTCACCGAGCGACCCAGGTCCGCGCCCAGCCGCGTGAGCAGGTCGACCAGCTCCAGGCCCGCCAGCCAGTCCCTCGGCAGCGCGGCCGTGCCGTGCAGGGCGCCGAGGACGTTCCCGGTCAACGCGGCCGTGGCGTCGCTGCCGCCCGAGTGGTTGGCCGCCGCCCGCAGCGCGTCCACGAACTGCGCCCGCTTCGGGAACACCAGGACCGTGTGCACGGCGATCGCCAGCGCCTCCGGCCCGGTCCAGCCGCTGCCCAGGCGGTCGACCCGCACCGAGTCGAAGCCGAGCGCCCGGTGCTCGTCGGCGAACACCACGGCCCGGTTCAGCGTGTTCGCCGTGTACGGGTCGTCGCGCAGCACCCGCCCGATCACCTGGTCGACGGCTTCGCGGATGGGCCGTCCTCGCACCGCCAGCAGGTGGATGAGCAGCGCGAACGCCCCGCCGGACACCCAACCGCCGGTGCCGCCGTGGGTCAGCGCGGCGAACCTGCACCCGAGGTCGTAGGCGATCTCCGCGCTGGGCGCGAAGCCGGCGGGGGCGGTGCGGGTGACACCGTTGCAGCCGGACGACTCGTTGTGCGGTTCCTCGGGCGTCGGCGGTGTGTCGGCGGCCAGGGCGCGCAGGCACGTCAGGCCCGGCGACCGGCTCGAGTACAGCCGTTCGTCGCCGACGAGGCCCACGGCGCCCACCTCGGGCGCGGCCACCTGCTGGGTGACCAACCACCGGCGGTAGCTCTGCCAGACGACCTCGACCGGGTCCCAGTCGCCGGTGGTCCGGCCGCGCACCCACGCCCGCAGGTAGCCGTCCGCGGTGAACAGCGTGAGCTGCGTGTCGTCGGTGACCAACGCGGGGCGCGGCGGTTCCAGGACACCTTCCGGGCCGTGGTCCCGTTGGATGTCCGCCCACCCCAGGTACTGGATGGGCGCGCCGAGCGCATCGCCCAGCGCGCCCGCCAACAGGCAGGCGGAGCCACGGTCGACCACGTCCATCGGCTCGCGCGGCACTTGCCCTCCTGCACTCGCCCAGAACTCGGCCGGGACGTCCGGGGCCAAAACCCTAGCCGCCGGGCGCCCGTCCGGTCATGGGAGCACGACTAGTTGAGCAAGCAACATTTACCCACAGGTATCTAACGGCACGCTTGGCGCACCTGATCCAGTGACCAAGCCGTGAGGTCGACGAGCCCGGAAGGGCTGTAGCGCACGAGGCGGGGGAGGGGCATGGCTGACCGGAGCAAGAGCGGGCTGGAGTTCGGCGTCCTCGGACCGTTGCAGGTGCTCGCGGACGGCCGCCAGCTCGTGATCGGCCGCAAGGGGATGCGCGGCCTGCTCGCGATGCTGGTGCTGGAGGCCAACCGGGTCGTCCCGATCGACGAGATCGTGGACAGCCTCTGGGCCGACGAGCCGCCCGCCACGGCCAGGACGATCGTGCACGGCTACGTGTCGCGCCTGCGCCGGATGCTGGAGCAGGCCGACCCGGCGGGCTCCGCGCGGATCCTCACCACCCCGCCCGGCTACCAGCTTTCGGTGGACCCGTGGCGGCTGGACTTCCACCGGGCCAGGCAGCTCGTGTCGAGCGCCCGCGGCAAGCCCGCGCCGATCCGGGCGCAGCTGCTGCGCGAATCGCTCGGCCTGTGGCGCGGCCAGGTGTTGGCGGACGTGCCGGGCGACCCGGTGACGACCGACCTGGAGGAGCTTCGGCTTGCCGCAGTGGAGGAGCGCATCGAGGCCGAGCTGGAACTGGGCCGCCACCTGGAACTGGTCGGCGAGCTGCGGCAGCTGGTGAACGAGTACCCGTTCCGGGAACGGCTCGTCGGCCACATGATGCGCGCGCTGTACCGGTCGGGCCAGCGGGCCGACGCGCTGGAGGCCTACCAGCGCTTCCACCGCCGCGTCGTGGACGAGCTCGGCATCGACCCCGGTCCCGGCCTGCGCGTGCTGCACGAACAGGTGTTGCGCGACGACCCGGCGCTGAGCTCGCCCGGCTTCGCCGAACCCGCCCTCGTGCCGCCCCGTCCCGGCGTGGTCGTGCCGGCCCAGTTGCCCGCCGCGGCCAGCGGTTTCATCGGTCGCGACGAGGAACTGGCCTGGTTGGACCGGCTGTGCGACGCGCGTGACCTGGCCGCCACCACCATCGCGGTGGTCAACGGGGCGGCGGGCATCGGCAAGAGCGAGCTGGCCGTCACGTGGGGGCACCGGCGGGCCGAGCAGTTCCCCGACGGCTTGCTGTTCGCCTCCCTCAACGGTTTCGCGCCCGACCGCGACCCGGTCGAGCCGGCCGAGGTGCTGGCCAGGTTCCTGCTGGCGCTGGGCGTGCCCGCCGACGGCGTGCCGCGCGACCTCGACGACCGGGTCGGCCTGTACCGGTCGGTGCTGGCCAAGCGGCGCGTGCTGGTCGTGCTGGACGACGCGTGGGACCCCGAGCACGTCCGACTGCTGCTGCCGCCCGGTGCGGGGTCGGTCGTCCTGGTGACCAGCCGTCGCCGCCTGGAGTCCCTGGTGGTCAGCAACGGCGCGCGGATGCTCACGCTCGACACGTTGTCGGAGGAGGAGGCCATCCGCCTGGTGGACGAGGTCGTCGGCAAACCGCTGTCCGACCAGGAACCCGCCGCCGTGCGGATGCTGGTCGAGCTGTGCGGCAACCTCCCGCTGGCGCTCCGGATCGCCGCCGCCAAACTGGTCTTCAGTCCAGAGTGGACGGTCGAGGCGCTGGTCGCGCAGCTGTCCGACGACGCGGCCCGGCTGCGCACCCTGGACCTGGCCGACACCGGCGTGGGCGTCGAGCGGGCGTTGGCGGTGTCCTACCGCAACCTCCCGCCGGAACTGGCGGAGACGTTTCGCGCCGCGGGTCTCGTGCCGGGTCGGTGGGTGAGCCCGCACGCCATCGCCGCCGTCTGCGACATCGACCTCGGCACGGCCGCCGCCCGACTCGCCGACCTCGCCGACGCCCACCTGCTGGTGGAGCAGTGGCGCGGCGGGTTCGTCCTGCACGACCTGGTCCGCCTCTACGCCCGCGGCGTGGTGGAGGACCGCGAACGCGGCCTGCGCCGACTGATGGAGCACTACCTGTGCGCGTGCGACCACGCCCGCCGCCTCATCCGCCCGGTGTCCGACGGCTTGGACTTCACCGGCGACTCCGCCGCACCCCGGCCCGCGACCGCCTCACAGGCGCTGTCCTGGTTCGACAAGGAGTGGTCCAACCTCATCGCCCTCGTGCACGCCGGCTCGGAAGCCGGTCTGCACGAACAGGTCTGGCAACTCGTCCGCCTCGTGCACACCTACTGCGTGACCAGGCTCGTCAGCCGCGAGTGGCGGGGCATCGCGGAGTTCGGCCTGGCCTCCGCCCGCGTCAGCGGCGACCGCCGGGGTGAGATGCTCGTCCTGCACGCGATGCACGACCTCAACAACCGGGCGGGCACTTTACGCGGCACCCTCGACCAGGCACGATCGGCACACCGGATCGCCGTGGAACTCGGCGAGGCCCGCTACCTCGTGATGACGCTGGACCAGCTCGCACTGGCGCTGGTCGCCGAAGGTCGGGTCGAGGAAGCCCTGGGGCACTACCGCGAAGCCGTCGACCTGGCCCGCCGCGACGGCGACGCACTGGGGGAGGCCACCGTGCTCAACAACCTCGCCCAAGTGGAGCAACGCCTCGGCCAACGCGAATCCGCCGCCCAGCACCAGTTCGCCGCGATGGAGATCTACCACCGCCATGGTGACGAGCGCGCGTACGCGGTCGCGGTGAACAACCTGGCCGAGCTCTACGCCGAACTCGGGCTGCTGCCCGAAGCCGAGGAACACGCCCGGCAGGGAGTGGAACTGGCCCGCGGCGGCTCCATGCAGTTCGAGGAGGCGTTCGGCCGCCAGGTGCTCGGATCGGTGCTGGCCAGACGGGGTGAACGCGTTGCCGCACAAGCGGAGCTGGCCGAATCGCTTCGGTTGTTCGAACGCCTCGGCTCACCCCGCGCGATGTTGGTCCGAACGGCTCTTGAAGCCTTGACCACCGAGGTTTAGCCGCTGTTTAGCAAGAGAGCACGAACTCGTGGGAGTTTGGAGGCGCGCTGATCAAGCGAGTCGCGTCAGCGCCGGGTGGCTCTTGGCAGGGGGACCAGGGGGGAAGCCACCCAACCGCTGGGCCGGCGTTCGGGGGAGAGCGCCGGCCCAGTGTTGACTTTCCCCTGCTCCGCGACCTCGCGTGTTGGTCACCCGAGCGGTCACCGCCACAACGGACCCGGCGCACCCGAGCCGGACTGAACAGCTGACGATCCTGCGGAAATCACTCGTAAACCGGCAGCAACTCCGGCCGCTTGGGCACCAACCCGTCACCCATCGACTCACCCCGCAACTGCCGCCCCACCCACGGCACCACGTGCTCCCGCGCCCACTTCAAGTCGCGCCTGCGCTGCGTCATCCAATCCTCGTCGACCGACGGCGGCCAAGGGGTGTTCCACTCGCCTTCCGTCTCGAAGCCCAGCACCTGAGCCGCCCGCAGCGCCACGCGCCGGTGCCCCTCGGGCGACAGGTGCAACCGGTCCCCGCTCCACGCGCGCCGGTCGTGCAGGACGGACATCGACCACAGGTCGACCACCTTGCAGTGGTAGCGCTCGGCGACCGACCACAGGTGGTTGTTGTATATCGCGATCTTCCCCCGCAGCGACCGCAGCAACGGCGTGTGCTTCGGGTCGAACCCCATGAAGATCAACACCTCCGCGCCGGCCGCCTTGAGGTCGGCCACCGCGATCTCGTAGACCTCGGCCAACGCGTCCGCGTCGCTGCCGGGCACCAGGATGTCGTTGCCGCCGCCGCACAGCGACACCAGCTTGGGCTTGAGCGCCGCCGCCAGCGGCACCTGCTCGTCCACGATCTCCTGGAGCATCTTGCCCCGGATCGCGAAATTGGCGTACCGGAAGCCCTGCTGCCTGGCCGAGATCATCGACGCGAGCCGGTCGGCCCACCCCACGTAGGTCCCGTTCGGCGCCGGGTCGTCCATGCCCTCGGTGAAGCTGTCCCCCACCGCGATGAAGCTGTCCAGTCCCTCCATGCAACCCCTCCACTCCACACGGCACCCCCATGACCGCGCAGACCAGCATGCAACGCCAAGACAGCCCTACGCCACCGTCGGTTGGCAACGCTGTTACCAAGGTGTCACTCGTTGGTGTGAACAAGTGTCGGCAATGGGTGATTCCGCAGCTTTCGCCCGCCCGGGTGCGTCGCAGATCACTCCACCCCCTCACCTCACCCGGCAGCCGCCTCCACCGCGTCCACCGACTCGTACGCCGCTCGCAACCGCTGCTCCGCCCCCGCCGCCGCGCCCAGCGCGTCCAACCCCAGCAGCGCCGCCCCCACCACCGGCGGCACGTCCACCACCCGCACCCGAGCCGCCGGCGCCGACGTCCGCAACCGCGCCGCGACCGCGTCCGCCACCACCCCACCGGTCCCGGTCAGCACCCCGCCACCGAGCACCACGTCCACCGGCTCGGCCAGCAGCTCCAGCCGCGTCAACGACACCCTCGCCAGCAGCTCGACCTCCTCCACGAGCCGGTCCACCACCGACCGCGCCACCGCGTCACCACCCGCCGCGACCTCGAACAACAGCGGGCACAGCGGGTGCGGGTCGAACTCGACCGCGCCGAGGTGCAGCCGCTGGACCACCTCGGCCAGCGTCGCCGTCCCGTAGTGCGCGAGCAGCGCCTCCCGCAACGCCGTCGGCTCGCCACGACCGTCCTCGGCCCGCACCGCCAGCCACAACGCCTCCGACCCGATGTGACCGCCACCGCCCCAGTCACCCGAGATCCGTCCCAACGCCGGGAACCGGTGCGTCCGCCCGTCCGGCGCGACCGCCACGCAGTTGATACCCGCCCCGCACACCACGGCCACCCCGATGCCGTCCGCCGTACCGGCCCTGAGCAGCGCGAACGTGTCGTTCCCCACCACCGTCGCAGCCGACCACCCACGCGCCTCGACGGCCGCACGCAGGTCTTCCTCCTCCTGGGGCAGATCCGCCCCCGCCAAATACGCCGCCGTGTGCTGAGCGATCAACTCCCCACCACCCGACCCGCCGCCCAACTCCCCGCCGCCAAACCCCTCGCCACCCAGCCCCGCCCGCCGCGCCGCCTCACGCACCAACCCGTCGAACACCTCCAAGCTCCGCTCCAACCCCACGTTCTGCGGCGACGCGCCCGGCCCGCGCACCCGGGCCAGGACCCGACCCTCCACGTCCACCAGCGCCACGGCCGTCTTGCTGTTCCCGCCGTCGATGGCGAGCACCCGGTCGGTCACACCGTCCCCTTCACCCACGGCAGGAAGTCCGCGTTGCGCGCCACGAGCTCGTCGGCCAGCCGCTCGGCGACCGCGTGCTGCCCGATCAACGGGTGCGCCAGCAATGCGTCCGCCACCCGGTCACGCCCACCGCGCAGGGCCGCGTCCAACGCCAGCTGCTCGTAGCTCGTCACGTGCGAGATCAACCCCGCGATCGTCGCCGGTACGGGCGGTACGGGCAACGGCACCGCACCACCGCCGTCCACCACCGCGGGCACCTCGACCACCGCGTCGGCGGGCAGGAACGGCAGCGTGCCGCCGTTGCGCACGTTCACCACGTGCTGCTCCGCGCCGCCGCCCCCACCCCCGGTCAACGCGTGCACCAGCTGCACGGCCGCCTCCGAGTAGTACGCACCCCCGCGCTGCGAGAGCTGCGCCGGCTTGGTCACGACCCCCACGTCCCCGTACAACCCGAGCAGCTCCTTCTCCACCGCCGCCACCACCTCGGCCCGCGGTGGTTCGACCTGCTGCCGGCGCACCACCTCGTCGTGGTCGTAGAAGTACTTCAGGTAGTACGACGGCACCATCCCCAACCGCCGCATCAACGACGCGGGCAGCCCGATGTGCTCGCCCAGCGCGTCCCCGTACAACCCGAGCAGCTCCGGCAGCCGGTCGACCCCGTCGACGAACACCCCCGTCTCCCAGCTCAGGTGGTTGAGCCCGACGTGCTCCAGCCGCACCGCCTCCGGGTCGACACCCAGCAACGCCGACGTCCACCGCTGGAACGTGATCGCCACGTTGCACAGCCCGACCGCCCGGTGCCCGTCGGCCAGCAACGCCCGGGTCACGATCCCCACCGGGTTGGTGAAGTTCACGATCCAGGTGTCCCCGCCCGCCACCTCCCGCACCCGCCGCGCGATGTCGAGCACCACCGGCACCGTGCGCAGCGCCTTGGCCAGCCCGCCCGCGCCGGTCGTCTCCTGCCCCACGCAGTCGCAGACCAGCGGGAACGTCTCGTCCGACGCACGCGCCGCCTGCCCGCCCACCCTGAGCTGCAACAACACCGCCGACGCGCCGTCGACGCCACGCTCCAGGTCGTCGGTCGTCGTCACCCGCGCCGGGTGCCCCGCGTGCGCCAGCAACCGCCGCGCGAACGCCCCGACCACCTCCAGCCGTGACACGTCCGGGTCGACCAGCGCGATCTCGTCCACGGCGAGGCTGGTCCGCCGCCCCGCGATCCCGTCGACCAGCTCCGGCGTGTAGGTCGACCCGCCTCCGACAACGGTGAGCTTCACCCTTTGACCCCCGTGAACGTGATGCCCCGGACGAACGAGCGCTGCGCGAACGCGAACAGCACCACCGCCGGAACCATGATCAGCAACGTGGCGGCCATCGCCAGGTTCCACTGCACGTGGTGCATGCCCTTGAACGACGACAGCGCCAACGACAGCGTCCACCGGTCCGGCTTCTCGCTCGTGTACAGCAGCGGTCCGAAGTAGTCGTTCCACGTGTAGAGGAAGCAGAACAACGCGGTCGCCGCGATACCCGGCCGCGCCATCGGCACGACGACCCGCACCAGCGCCTGGAACTCCGTGCAGCCGTCCACCCGCGCGGCGTCCACATAGGACTGTGGAATCGTGAGGATGAACTGCCGCAACAGGAAGATGCTGAACGCGTCGAACAGGAAGTAGGGCGCGATCAACGGCCACAACGTCCCCGTCAACCCCAGGCTCGACCACGTGTCGTACAGCGGCACCGCCACGACCTGCGGCGGCAGCATCATCGCACCCACCACCAGCAGGAACACCACGTTCCGGCCACGCCACCGCAGCTTGGCCAACGCGTACGCGGCCGGGATCGAGCTGAGCAGCATCCCCGCCGTGGCCAGCAGCGAGTACACCATGCTGTTGCCCAGGTACTTCAGCAGCGGAGCCTGCTCGAACACCTCCACGAAGTTGTTCCAGTGCCACTCACGCGGCCACAGATCTCTCGTGAACGCCTGGCTGTCCGACATGACGGCCGTCAGGAAGACAAAAACGACGGGCAACGCGAACATCAACCCCAGCGCCAGTCCGAGGCTGTGCACCGCGACCCAGTCCAACGCCTTCCGCCACGCGAGCGGCCTGCGCCCGCCGACCGCCGCCGTCACGACTCCTCCTGGTGCGACGCCTTGCGCATCCGCTGCACCAACAACGCCGTCGCCGCGAACGAGATCACGAACAACACCGTCGCCATCGCCGCCGCGTAGCCCATGTCGAAGTACCGGAAGCCCTGCGTGTAGAGCCACACCGGGAACGTCAACGTCGAGTTCTCGGGGAACCCGAGCACCTTCGTCGCCCCCGTCACGTCCGCCGACCCGCTCGCCGCCGAACCCGCCACCACGGCCTGCGTGAACAGCTGCAACGCCAGGACGATCGAGTTCACCACCCCGAACACCAGCACCGGCGAGATCGTCGGCAGCGTGATGTGCCACCACCGGCGCACCGGTCCCGCGCCGTCCAGCTCGGCGGCCTCGTACCGCTCCCGCGGCACGTCCAGGACCGCCGCCAGCAGGATGATCATCAGATCGCCGGACACCCACAGCATCACCGCCGCGATCCCGGGCTTGGCCCACACGGGATCGGCGAACCACAGCGGCCCCTCGATCCCGAACCACCCCAGCAGCGCGTCCAGCGGCCCGTCGTTCGGCCGCATGACCAGGAAGAACACCAACGTCGCCGCGACCGGCGGCGCCAACGAGGGCAGGTAGCACAACGTGCGCACCAACCCCACGCCCGACTTCAGCCGGGCGATCACCGACGCGACGCCCAACGCGAACACCACGCGTGCGACGGTCAGCACCACCACGAACCACAGGGTGTTGTGGACGGCGGTGTGGAACAGCTTGTCGGAGAACATGTAGGCGTAGTTCTCCCAGCCGATCCACTCCGGCGGGTTGATCAGGTCGTACCTGGTGAACGAGAACCCGATGGTGGCGATCAGCGGGTAGCCGAAGAACAGGGCGAACCCGAGGGTCGCGGGCGCCATGAACGCCAGCACGGTCAGGCGGTGACGGGCGCGGGCGCGGGACCGCCCCTTGGCCGGGGCGGTCCGCACCACGTCCACGCGCTCCAGCGTGGCCGTCATGCCTACTTGCCGCTCTTCGCGATCTGGTCGTCGATCTGCTGGTCGACTTCCCTGAGCCCCGCCATGAGGTCGGGCACCTTGCCCGCCTGCCACGACGTGGCGAAGTCGCCGATCGCCTTGATGTGCGCGTCACCGATGGGCGTCACCGGGTTGCCCTGGAGCTTCCCGGACTTGGCCAGGTCGATGAACGTCTTGAAGTTCTCGTCCACCTGCAACCGCGGGTCGGCCAGCGCGGCCTTCGTGCTCGGGATGTTCTTGATCCCGTTGGCCAGGTCGACGATCGTCTCGGTGTCGAACGACAGGTGCTTGATCAGCTCCCAGGCCGCGCCGGGGTTCTTCGCGCCCCTCGGGACGCCCATGATGGTGCCGGTGGTGAAGCCGATGCCGTACAGCTCGGGCTTGACCGTCGGGAACGGCGCGGTGCCGAACCGCACGTCCGGCGCCTGGTCCTCCAGGAACGCCGTGCGGTACTCGCCGTCCATCATCATCGCGATCTTGCGCTGGTGGAACGCGTGGTCGGTGGAGTACTCCTGGCCCAACCCCGCCCGGAACCGCTCCAGGTTCTCGTAGCCGTAGAAGTCGACGAGCTCCTTCTGGAACTCCAACATCTGCGCCCACTCCGGACTCGCGAGACCCGACTTGCCGTCGGGGGTCTCCCACTTCGCGCCGAAGTTGGGCGCCCAGATCGGCGGGCGGTTGGCGTAGAACAGCATGGTCGGCAGGAAACCCGCGACCTCGATCGAGCCGTCCGGCGCCTTCCTGGTGGTGCGCTTGGCGAAGTCCAGCAGCTCGGCCGTGGTCTTCGGCGGCGCGCCGATGCCGGCCTCGGCGAGCATGTCCTTGTTGTAGTACAACCCGTACACGTCGCTGAGCATGGGCATCGCGCAGCGGTTGCCCTTGTACTCGGTGTAGGAGCGCACGGCGTCCGGGATCTGGCCGAGGTCGACGTCGTCGCGCTCGATGTAGGGCTTGAGCTCCTGGAACGAGCCGCTGGAGCAGAACTGGCCGATGTTGTCGGTGGTGAACGACATGGCCACGTCCGGCGGGTTGCCGCCGCGGATGCCCGCGGTGATCTTGTCGTCGTCCTGGCTGCCCTCGTGCTCGATCTCGGCGTTGGGGAACTTCTCCTTGAAGCTCTCCAGGGCCTTGGTCACCTCGGCCTGCTCGCGGCCGGAGTAGTTGCTCCAGACGGTCAGCGAGAACCTGTCCTCCCGACCGGGAGCCGCCGCCGGTCCGGACTGCTCGGCGTTGCGGCCGGACCCCGCCGCGCAAGCGGTGAGGGACACCGCCGCGGCCACGCACAGCAACGCTGCGCGGTGCAGCTTGCGCATGTGCTCTCCTTCATCTCGACGTGCTCGGCGCGGTCCGGTTCGGACCGCGGAAGGGTTCGGTCGTGGCGGCGGGCAGACCGAACACCTGTTCCCTGACGACCGACAGCGCGGCGTGCAGTGCGCCGGAACGCACCGGTTTCCCGGTCACCAGGGCGAGTCGGACGGGGGTGCGTGGCACCACCAGGTGGCGCAGCTCGGCGGCGACGAGGTCGGCGAGCGCCGTGCCGCCCGCCTGCGCGATCTCGCCGGACAGCAGCACCAGTTCGGGGTCGAGCACGGCGATCACGTTCGCCACGCCGGTGGCGATGCGGCGGGCCAGGTCCACCAGGAACTCGCGGCCGGCCGGTCCCTCGCTCAACGCCCTCTCCACGGCGTCCTGGCCGGTGCGGGCGGACACGCCGTGCGCGCGGGCCAGGCGGGCGATGCCGGGGCCGGCCAGCAGTTCGCCGTAACGGCTGCCGGTGCGCTCGGTGCCCGTGTCGGCGTGCGCGTGGTCGGGGACCTGCATGGCGTCGATCTCGCCCGCGCCGCCGGTCGCGCCGCGCAGCAGCACGCCGTTGACCACGACGGCCGCGCCCACCGCGTCGGCGGGCCAGAGGAGCACGAAGTCCTTCACCCCGACGGCCCGGCCGGCGATCATCTCCTCCAGCGCGACCAGGTTGACGTCGTTCTCGACCGTGACCGGGGTGTCGAGGAGGGCGGCCAGCTCCTCGGGGATGTTCTTGTTCTCCCAGCCCGGCATGTGCGGCGCGTAGTTGAGGCGGCCGGTCGCCGGGTCCACCGCGCCGGGGCTGCCGACGACCACGTGGTGCAGTGCGTCCGGGGTGAGGCCGGCCTGGGCCGCGGCCTTCGTGAGCGCGCTGTGGAACGCCTTCAGCACGTCGGTCTTCGGCATCGGGGCGCGGTGCTCGGTCAGCGTCGTGCCGGAGATGTCGGCGATGGCGATGTCGATCGCGTCGGGGGTGAGGTCGACGGCGGCGACGTGGGCCAGCGCGCCGTTGACCGTCCACAGCTGGGCCCGCGGGCCGCGTCCGCCGCCGCGCAGGCCGCTGCGCAGGACCGTGCCGTCGTCTTCGAGGCGGGTGAGGAGCTGGGCGGTCGCCGGTTTGGACAGGCCGATGATCCCTTCCAGTTCCGCCCTGGTCAGCGGGCCGTTGCGGAGCAGCGCCTCGATCGCGGCGCGGTCGTTGATCTCGCGCAGCAGCCTCGGGCTCCCGGCTCGCATCGCCTCTCCTGCCTGTTCGGTGGTCCTGTCTGGTAACTTTCCAGACGATTTCGAGGTGACGGTAGTGACGGGGCTCACGGGGGTCAATGCGCCGAGACGGGTCCGTTACCTGGGTTAGGTTGGCCTAAGGCACCCTGGAGGCATGACCGACACGCGTCAGGAGTCGCTGGCCGCACTGCTGGGCGGGCGGGGCGGTGCGCTGGACGCCTCGTTGCCGCCGCTGGCGTTCGTCCTGGGGTGGCTGCTGAGCGGGAGTTCCATCGCCGTCGGTGCTCTCGCGGCCGTCGGTTGTGGCGTGGTCGTCGGTGTTGTCCGGGTCGTTCGGGGCAGTCGCCCCCGCGCGCTGCTGGTGTCCGTCGCCCTGGTGGTCCTGGCCGCGTACGTCGCGCTGCAGACCGGGCGGGCCGAGGACTTCTTCCTCGTGCAGATCTTCCTGAACGCCGCGTCGGCGCTGGTCTGGACCGCGTCGATTGCCGTCCGCTGGCCACTCCTCGGCGTGGTCGTCGGCCTGGTCACCGGCCAGAAGTTCCGCTGGCGCCGCGACCCGGACCTGCTGCGCGCGTACCGCTACGCCTCGTGGCCGTGGGTGGGCCAGTACATCCTGCGCGTGCTCGTCTTCGGCGCGCTCTGGCTGGCCGGCGAGGTCGTGCTGCTGGGCATCATGCGCGCCGCACTGACCTGGCCCCTCCAGGTCGCGTGCATCGCCGTGAGCTGGTGGATCCTCCGCCGAACCCTCCCCACCGACCACCCCGGCCTCCGCCACCCCCGCACCTGACGCGAGAGTCCAACACTCAGCGCGCGAGAGTCCAACACTCGGAGCACCCGAATTCAACACTCAGGCCACCGGCGGTCAGGCCGGTCCCGCGCTGAGCGTTGAATTCAGGGCTCGTGAACGTAGGACTCTCGCGACGTGAGCGTTGGACTCTCGCGTTAGGTGGGGCGGGGGGCGGTGTTGCCCAGGAGGTTGACGGCGGCCAGCCAGGCGGCGCCGGCGGCGCCCTCGGTGGCGACGGTGATCGGGGCGGAGGTGCGGGTGGTCAGTTCGCGCTTCAGGCGGGTGCCCAGGGGGTGGGCGTGGACCAGGCTGCCCATCAGCACGATCGGGGCGCGGTGGTCGGCCGGTCGGGCGGCTTCGGCCAGGTCGGCCAGCACGCGCACGGCGGCGGTGATGATGCGGTCCGCGGACGGCGCGGTGGCGTGCGTGGTCACCAGGGGCGCGTAGGTCGCCAGGGCGATCGGCCGGGCGTTGTTGGCCGCGGTGATCAGCTGTCGCCACTGGTCACGGCGGGGCAAATCAGGGATCTCCGCACGCGCCAGCACGGCGGCCGACAGGTCGTCCACGGCGTCCTGCTCCAACGCCAGCAACGTGGCCCGCACCGCCTCGCGCCCCAGCCAGAACGCCGACCCCTCGTCGCCCAGCAGCCAGCCGTACCCGCCTGCAGTCGCGACCAGCTCGTGGTTCTCGATCCGGGCCGCGATCGAACCCGTGCCCGCCACCAGCACGGTGCCGTCGGGCGACGCCGAACCCGTCGCGAACGCCGCCTCGCAGTCCGTGATCACCCGCATCGCGCACCGCAGGCCCGCACCGCTCCACGCCGCCTCGAACAACGCCGCCACCGCCGGATCGCTGAGCAGCTTGCTCGATCCGGCCATGCCGAGCACGCCCGCCTCGACCTTCCCCGCGTCCAACCCGTCCAACGCCGCCGTCAACGCCTGGCGGACGTGCGCGGCGGCCGACTCCGGCGGGTGGGAGTTGGGGTTCGCGCCGCCCGCCACCCCCGCGCCCAGGCGGGTGCCGTCCAGGTCGAGCACCAACGCCCGGGTGCTCGTGCCGCCCGCGTCCAGACCTACCACGAAGCCCATTGGCCCGAGTATGCCCAGCACCACCGGGGTCCGGCACGCCCAACCGGGTTGACCGGACCTGGCTCTGCGTGACCAAGGGCAGGGGACGACGGGCCGGGGGCTCAGCGCGGCGCCAGCACCTGCGCCCGGCCGCCCGACGCGTTGTGGTGGTGCAGCAGGAGCAGGCTGTCGGCGCCGTCCGCCGCCGCCGACTCCGGATCACGCCGCACCCGCAGCACCGCACCCGGCTCGGCGAAGAACGACACCCCGCCCTCCACCCCGAGCCCCGGTCGCAGCGGGTCGAACGACATCGGCGTGCCGATCCGGTCGACGAGCCCGTCCGCGTTGCCCGGCGCGGGGTAGTTCCCGGTCGTCCCGGCCGTGTAGGTCAGCCGCGCGCTGCCCGCCGCCGGGTCGATGCCCAACGCCGTCAACGCCACCGGCAGCACCACCACGTCGCTGTCCATCACGTTGGTGTCCACGTCGCCGTACTGCCCGTTGAGCGGCTGCTCGTCCACCACCTCGCCATCCGCCACCCGCACGGTCCGCGCCAACCACACGTCCGCCGTCACGACGCCGCCCGAGGTCGGCTGCGCCGCCTGCACGACGTAGTCCTCCACACCGTCGCCGGTGGTGTCGATCCGGATCACCGGGCTGGTCGCGACACCCAGCGTCACCCAGTTCCGCCAGGTCACGACCCCGAACGCGAGCATCCCGCCGGACGAGGCCGCGCCGACGTACCGCAGGTCACCGCCCCTGGCCGACGCGGTCACCGCGCAGTCGGCCTGCACGCCGTCCGCGCAGTCGGGCAACTCCGGGCTGACGCCCTGCAACTCGAACGCGCTGAGCAGCGACCGGTACGCCTCGTCGCCCTCGCCCTGGTCCACCGCCCGCCCGGTCACCTCGACCGAGCCGTCACCCCGGTCCACCGCCGCCACGTCCGCGACCGGTTTCGGCGCCGCGTACACCGGCACCCGCAGCGTGCGCTCGCCACTGCGCACGAGCAGCCGCCCGGACGCCTCGGCCAGGAACTGCCTGGCCACGTCCGCCTGCCGCTTCTCCAGCGTCGGGTCGGCCACCTTCCGCAGCTCGTCGGGCACGACCGTCAACGTCACCTGGGTCGTCCCCGTGCCACCCGGCGGCACGACGAACGTCCGCGGCCACACGTCGAACCGCGCGCCGGGCACGGCGGTGGCGGCCTCGTACACGACCGTCACCGCACGCGGCCGGGACGACTTGTTCACCACCTCCACCGTCTTGGTCACCGACATCTCCGCCGCGGCCTCGACCGGCCCGAACGTCACGCCCACCGTGCCGGGGTCGTCCCGCACCATGGCCAGCAGTTCCGCGCCGACCGCGTCCAGCGCGTCCACCCGGCCCGCGCCGACCCGCATCGGCGCCTCGGGTTTGCCGGTGGTGTGGTCGTCGCCGTCGGTCACGTCGCCGCGCGCCGTGTTCATGATCGCGGCCTTGACCTCCTCGACCGTCCACTCCGGACGCGTCTCGCGGACCAGCGCGGCGATGCCCGCCACGTGCGGCGCGGACATCGACGTGCCGCCCTGGCTCACCGCGTCGGAGCCCGTGCCGGCCGCCGCGGACATGATCGTGTCCCCCGGCGCGGCCACGTCGGGCTTGGCCGCCGAACCGCCGCGCGCCCCCCGTGAGGATGTCGGCGTGATGGTGTCCGCCAGGGTCGGCGTCATCGTCGGCGCGGCGTTGCGCAGCGAGCCGAGCATCCGCACCTGGAGCGTCCCGTCGGCCAGCGCCGGCCGCAGCGCCTCGGTCGCGACCCGGGTGAACTGGAACGCGGGGATGCCCGCGTTGCCCGCGATGGCCGCCTTGAAGTGGTCGTTGGTGGTGGTGAGCAGCACGCCCTCGGCGCCCGCCGCCTCGGCGTTGTCGGTCCGCGCGCCGGAGCCGCACTCGCGGGTCGCGTCGTCCTCGTCCCACTCCAGCCACACGAACCTGCCGTTGAGGTCCTCACCGATCGGGGCGCAGCCGTCGAGGTTCGCGGCGTCGGACACCGGCACGACGGGCAGCGCCAGGTCCAGCGCCGCGTACCCGGCGTATTGCTTGCTGTACTGGCCGGCGTGCCGTGCGCCCGCCACCTCGACGCCGTCGAGCATGGTGAACGCGTCCCGCGTGTTGGCCACCGCCAGCGCCTCGGGCGTGTTCGCGGGCGAGCCGCCCACGTCGTAGAGGTCGCCGCCGTTGCCCGCGGACGCGACCACCACCACGCCGTGCTCGACGACCTTGCGCACGAACAGGCTGTCCGGGTCGTCCTGGCCGCCGTAGTCGCTGCCCAGGGACAGGTTGACCACGTCGAGGCGGTCGCCGAAGTCGCCGTCGCCGTTCGGGTCGAGCGACCAGTCGAGGGCGGGCCCGACGAGTTCGGTCGACCCCGTGCAGCCGAACACCTTCAACGCGTACAGCGACGCCTTCGGCGCGGTGCCGGGGCCGATCCTCATGCCCGCCACGGCCTCGGGCGCCAACGTCCGGTAGTCGCCGGTGAACGGGGTGCCGTCGGCGTTCTCGCCGTACCCGGCCGCCGTGCCCGCGACGTGCGTGCCGTGGCCGTGGCAGTCGAGCGGGTTCGGGTCGGGGGCGGGCACGGCCTTCGCCGGGTCGTACGCGTCGTAGTCGTCGCCCGCGAAGTCGTGGCCCCCGACGACCTTCGCGGTCGGGGTCCACGGCGCGGTGCGGTCGACGGCGTCGTAGGCGGCGGTGGTGCCGGGACCGCCGAAGTCGGCGTGGGTGTAGTCGATGCCGGTGTCGACGATGCCGATGCGCAGGCCTTCGCCGTGGCGACCGGTGTCCCGCCACACCCGCGCCGCGCGCGTCAGCTCCACCGCGCCCGCGTTCCGCACGGACTTCGGCACGGTCAGCCGCACGGTCTTGACCTCGGGCAACGTGGCCAGGCGGCGCAGGCTCGCCGCGTCGGCGGCGACCACGACGCCGGGCACCGCGTTGCGGGTCTTGGCGACCTCGCGGGTGCCGGCGTCCTCGGCGCGCAACGCCCGCACGACCCGGTCGGCCTGCACGTCGGCCCGGCGCCGGGCGTCCCGGGCCGCCGCCACCGGGTCGCCCGCGCCGCGCGCCTGCTCGTCGCGGTACGCCCGCGCCGCCGGGGTCGTGGTCAGCTCGACGAACGCGGTGACCGGTCCGGTGGCCCTGGCGAGCGCCGGGCCGACCCGCTCGGACGACCCGTTGCCCGCGTGGTCGGCGCGGTTCGGGGGCAGCGGTCGGGCGTCCTGGCCGGCGGCCGCCGCGTTGCCCACCGGGAGCGCGCCGACCGGGAGGGAGCCGACCAGGAGCGAGCCGACCAGGAGCGGGCCGAGCAGTGCGGCGGTGGCGGCGGCTGCCCACACCGGGCGGTGGTGTTTCATCGCGACCCTTCGTGACCGGGATTCATCGGACCAATAACCGGACAACCTCTAGACGGAGCGGATCGGGAGCGCTATACATCCGATCTGTCGACCGGCTGTTGAGGAGGGCTTGCCGTGCGGTTGTTGCGCCTGGGACCCGCGGGTTCGGAACGACCCGCCGTCCGTGCCGACGACGGCGTCACGTACGACCTGACCCCGCTGACCGACGACGTGACCGGCGCGTTCCTCGCCGCCGACGGCATCGCCCGCACCAGGGCCGCGCTCGCCGCCGGTGAACTCCACCCGATCGTGGACGACGGTGCGCGGATCGGACCGCCGGTCGCGGGCGTGGGCAAGATCGTCTGCATCGGCCTCAACTACCGCGACCACGCCGAGGAGACCGGGCTGCCGATCCCGGCCGAGCCGGTGGTGTTCCTCAAGACCCCGGACACGATCGTCGGGCCGAACGACGAGGTGCTCGTGCCGCGCCGCTCGGTCAAGACCGACTGGGAGGTCGAGCTCGCCGTGGTCATCGGGCGCACGGCCCGGTACCTGGAGTCCACCGAGGAGGCCCTGACCTGCGTCGCCGGGTACGCGCTGTCCCACGACGTGAGCGAGCGCGAGTTCCAGCTCGACCGCGGCGGGCAGTGGGACAAGGGCAAGAACTGCGAGACGTTCAACCCGCTGGGCCCCTTCCTCCTGCCCGCGGACGAGGTCGGCGACCCGCAGGCGCTGGGCATGCGGCTGTGGGTCAACGGCGTACCGCGGCAGGACTCCTCCACCAAGAACATGATCTTCCCGGTGGCCGAGCTGGTCCGCTACCTGAGCTGGTTCCTCGTCCTCCGACCGGGGGACGTCATCAACACCGGCACGCCCGCGGGCGTGGCGCTCGGCCAACCGGAGCCGAAGCCGTACCTGAGGGCGGGCGACGTGGTGGAGCTGGAGATCGACGGGCTCGGCCGCCAACGGCAGACGCTGGGGCAGGCGTGACGGCGGGCGGGCGTGGGGGCCTGACGGCGGGGCGCGCGTGATGGCACCGGCGACGGACCGGGTCGTCGCGCTGGACGTGCTGGACATCCGGTTCCCGACCTCGCGCGAGCTGGACGGGTCGGACGCGATGAACCCCGACCCGGACTACTCCGCCGCCTACGTCGTGCTGCGCACGTCGGACGGGCCGGACGGGTACGGGTTGGCGTTCACCATCGGCCGCGGCAACGACGTGCAGGCCGCCGCGATCCGGTCGCTGGCGCACCACGTGGTCGGCCGGCCGGTCCCGGAGACCGCCGCCGACCTGGCCGACCTGTCCGCGGCGCTGGTCGACGACTCGCAGCTGCGGTGGCTCGGCCCGGAGAAGGGCGTCGCGCACATGGCGCTGGGCGCGGTGGTCAACGCCGCGTGGGACCTGGCGGCGCGGCGCGCGGGCCTGCCGCTGTGGCGGTTCCTGTCGGAGATGACGCCGGAGGAGATCGTCGGCCTGGTCGACTTCCGGTACCTGTCCGACGCGCTCACGCCCGACGAGGCGCTGGAGATCCTGCGCCGCGCCGAGCCGGGACGCGCCGAACGCGCCGCCGCGCTGGTCCGCGACGGCTACCCCGCCTACACGACCTCGCCGGGCTGGCTCGGCTACCCCGACGACAAGCTGGCGGGCCTGGCCCGGCAGGCGTTGGCCGACGGCTTCGACATGATCAAGCTGAAGGTCGGCGGCAGCCTGGACGACGACGTGCGGCGGATGAGGCTGGCCCGCGAGGTCGTCGGCGACGGCGTGCGGATCGCGGTGGACGCCAACCAGCGGTGGGACGTCGGCACGGCGATCGCGTGGATGCGCGAGCTCGCGCCGTTCGACCCGTACTGGATCGAGGAGCCGACCTCGCCCGACGACGTGCTGGCGCACGCCGCGATCGCCAGGGCGTTGCGCCCGATCAAGGTGGCCACCGGCGAGCACGTGCCGAACCGGGTGGTGTTCAAGCAGCTGCTGCAAGCGGGCGGGGCGGACGTGGTGCAGCTCGACGCGTGCCGGGTCGGCGGCGTCAACGAGAACGTGGCGATCCTGCTGCTGGCGGCCAAGTTCGGCGTGCCGGTGTGCCCGCACGCGGGCGGCGTCGGCCTGTGCGAGCTGGTGCGGCACCTGGCTATGGTCGACTTCGTCGCGGTGTCCGGCACCACCGACGGCCGCGTCATCGAGTGGGTCGACCACCTGCACGAGCACTTCACCGACCCGGCCGTGGTGCGCGACGGCCGTTACCTCGCGCCCACCGAGCCGGGCTTCTCGGCCCGGCTGCACGAGCGGACCCTGGCCGACTACCGGTATCCCGGTGGTCCGGTCTGGACGGAGCTGTCGGCGTTCGACGGGAGGGATGGCACGTGAGCGAGTTCGAAGGGCTGGTCGCGGTGGTGACCGGCGGCGCGTCGGGCATCGGCCTGGCCACCGCGCGGCTGCTGGCCGAACGGGGCGCGACCGCGGTGGCGTTGGACCTGAACCCGCGGGTGGACCCACCGCTGCACGGGATCAAAGTGGACGTGACCGACGACGCGTCGGTGCGGGCCGCGATCGACGAGGTGGTCGAGCGGTTCGGCCGGCTCGACGTGGTGGTGAACAACGCGGGCATCGGTGCGCAGGGCGACGTGACCGCGAACCCGGACGACGAGTGGCTCCGGGTGCTGGACGTGAACGTGCTCGGCATGGCCCGGGTCGCCCGCGCAGCGCTGCCGCACCTGCGGCGCTCGCCCGCCGCGGCGATCGTGAACACCGGCTCCATCGCGGCGTGGGCCGGTCTGCCGCAGCGCGCGCTGTACTCGGCGAGCAAGGGCGCGGTGCACGCGTTGACGTTGGCCATGGCCGCGGACTACGTGCGCGAGGGGATCCGGGTGAACGCGGTGGCGCCCGGCACGGCGGACACCCCGTGGGTGGGCCGCCTGCTCGACTCGGCGCCGGACCCGGCCGCCGAGCGGGCCGCGTTGGAGGCCAGGCAGCCGCACGGGCGGTTGGTCTCGGCGGACGAGGTCGCGGGGGCCATCGCCTACCTGGCCGGTCCGCTCTCCGGTTCCACCGCGGGCACCATCCTCGCGGTCGACGGCGGCATGCACGGGCTGCGGTTGCGCCCGAAGCCCTAGGAGGAACCGTGATCTCCCTGTCCCGGTTGGGGTTCGGCGGCGGTCCGATCGGCAACCTGTACGCCGAGGTGTCCGATGTGGACGCCGTCGGCGCGTTGGAGGCCGCCTGGGACGCCGGGGTCCGCTACTTCGACACCGCGCCGCACTACGGGCTCGGGTTGTCGGAGCGGCGGATCGGTGCCTTCCTGGCCGGTCGGCCGCGCGACGCGTTCGTCGTCTCCACGAAGGTCGGCCGGGTGCTGGAGCCGTACGCGGGTGGCGGGGACGACCGGGCGAACGGGTTCGCGGTGCCGGCCACCGCGCGGCGGCGGTGGGACTTCAGCGCGGACGGCGTGCGGCGGTCGTTGGAGTCCTCTTTGGACCGTCTCGGGCTCGACCGGGTGGACGTGGTGTACCTGCACGACCCGGACGCGCACGGCGAGCAGGCGGCCGCGGCGGCCTTGCCCGCATTGGCGCGGTTGCGGTCGGAGGGGGTCGTCGGGGCGATCGGGGTCGGGATGAACCAGTGGGAGATGCCCGCGCGGTTCGTCCGCGAGAACGACCTGGACGTGGTGCTGTTGGCCGGGCGGTACACCGTGCTGGAGCAGACCGGGACTCCGCTGCTGGACCTGTGCGCGTCACGCGGGGTGGCGGTGGTGGCGGCCGGGGTGTTCAACTCCGGGCTGCTGGCGCGGCCGGAGGTCGGGGCCACGTACGACTACCAGGCCGCGCCACCGTCGTTGGTGGAGCGCGCTCGTCGGCTCGCCGCGGTGTGCGCGCGGCACGGCGTGACGTTGCCGCAGGCGGCGATGAGGTTCCCGTTCCGGCACCCGGCGGTGGTGTCGGTGCTGCTGGGGGTGCGTTCGGCGGCGGAGGTGCGGGCGAACGCGGCGTCGTTCGAGGCGCCGGTGCCGGACGCGTTGTGGGAGGACCTGCGTGCGGAGGCCTTGCCGTGATCGTGTTTTCGGGCTTGGAGATCTTCTCCGGCACGGTGGCTCGGGTGTAGGTTTGGCGCGGTAAGAGCAAACCCTGGTCAGCGCCAGGTTGGTGGTTGGAGCGTGCTGGCCGTCCCGCGCGTGCGCGGGTACGGACACCGTGAGGAACAACCACACATGAACGAAGAGCTCATTTCCCTGTTCCGCGAGCACATCGCGGCTGTCGTGCCGCTGCCCGAGGTGGACGCGGCGGCGGCCCGGGTCGTCGCGGCGGTGGGCGGCTCCAGCCCGCACCTGCCCGTGACCGCCCTGATCGTCGGCGCGTACCAGTGCCTCCTGCCGCGCGTGCCGCAGCCGGAGGCCCTGCGCTTGGTGGCTCGCGCGTTCCACGAACCGATCCGGCCTTACGTGCACGAGGGCACGAAGGCCGCCTTGGACGCGGCCGACGACCCGTTCACCGTCATCACCGACATGTCCAAGGACCGCGAGCGGAACTACTTCGGCGACGACTTCGCCTTCAGCCGCACCGAGTCCGCCGCTCACTACCACGTCGACGTGCACCGCTGCTTCTACGTGCACGTCCTCGCGGTCGCCGGCGTCCCCGAGCTGGGCACGGTGTTCTGCGACTTCGACGCGGCCTGGATCGACGCCATCGACCCCGACCGCCACCGCGTGGCCTTCCACCGCCCGACGACGATCGCGCGGGGCGGCTCCACCTGCCCGTTCCACTTCCACCGGGTGACCCCCGAGTCACCCTGACCCGAATTCCGCGTGCTGCCCGGACGCTCTTCCCGCATCCGGGCAGCCCCCACCCCGCGCGTGTCCTACCTTGGGAACGCGCGTGTCCTACCTCCAGAACGCGAGAGTCCTACGTTCAGAACGCGAGAGTCCTACGTTCAGAACACCCGAGTTCAACGCTCAGAACACGGCGGGCGTCATGCCAGGTCGGACAGCCACTGCTCGACCCCGGCCACGTGCACCGTCGACCAGGAGCGGGCCAGTTCGGGTTGGTGGGCGGCCAGCGCGTCGACGATGGCACGGTGCTCGGCGACGGTCCGGTCGACCGCGCCGCCCTGCGTGATGCCGCGCCAGATGCGGACCCGGACGGTCGGACCGGCGAGCGTGTCCAGCAGTTGGGCCAGGTAGGCGTTGCCGGAGCCCTGCGCGACCGCGCGGTGGAACTCCAGATCGTGCTCCACCAGTTCCTCCACCGACCGGGCCGACTCGGCGGCGTCGCACAACGCGCGCAAGGCCGCGATCTCGTCCGGCCCCACCCGCTGCGCCGCCATCGCCGCGGCGGCCGGTTCGAGGATCCGGCGCACCTGCAACACCTCCAGCACGGAGTCCTCACCGCGGTGCAGGTCCAGCACGAACGACAGCGCGCCGAGCAGGTCGTCCGCACGCAGGCTCGACACGTAGGTGCCGTCGCCCTGCCGCACGTCCAGCACCCTGACCAGCGACAACGCCTTGACCGCCTCACGCAGAGAGTTCCGCGACAGGCCCAGCCGCTCGGCGAGGTCCGCCTCGCGCGGCAGCCGGTCGCCGGGCTTCAGCTCGCCCGAGACGATCATCTCCTTGACGCGCAGGATGGCGTCGTCGGTCACTGCCACGGCGGCCCTCGACTCGTCAGCTAGACCTCGGATGTCTGGCGCCAAGTATGGGCCAAGCCGAAGCGCCGCGGGGCCGACCTCGCCGTGTGGCGAAACATTCACCCAAGCTCACTCTATTCGGTTATCTTATAACCACACGTGACGGCGTCCGCCGCTTCCGGCCATAATGGTCTGGACCATTTGAGGAGGGACCTTGGACACGGTTGTCGCAGCTCCGCGAGCACTGCTCGGTCGGACCATCACCGGTCCCGTCAGCCTGAGGTTGCGGGCGGGCCGGATCGTGGAAGTCGTCGCGGGCTCGCCGCCCGACGGCGCCGAGGTCCTGACCGACGGCCTGCTCACCCCGGGCCTGGTGGACGTGCAGGTCAACGGGGCGGTCGGGGTCGACTTCGCCGAGGTGGACCCCGAAGGCATGGCCGCAGTGGCGAGAGCGCTCCCGCAGACGGGGGTGACCCGTTTCCTGCCGACCCTGATCACCGCGCCGGTGCCGGTCGCGGTGCGCCAGGCGCACGCCGTGCTGGCGGCGTCGGCGACCCTGCCGCCGCACGCGGGCGCCAAGCCGCTCGGCGTGCACCTGGAGGGGCCGTTCCTGTCGCCGAAACGCGCGGGCGTGCACGACCCGGCGCTGATGGTGCCGCCCGGACCGGCCGAGATCGACATGCTCCTGGACGACGAGGTGCTGCGCCGCGCGCTGCGCATGGTGACGCTCGCTCCCGAACAGCCGGGCGGTTTGGACGCCGTGCGCCGGCTGGCGGCGGCGGGCGTGCTGGTCGCCGTGGGCCACAGCGACGCCACGGGGGAGCAGACCAGGGCCGCCGCGGAGGCGGGCGCGCGGATGGTGACGCACCTGTTCAACGCCCAGCGCCCGCTCGGCCACCGCGAGCCGGGCGTGCCGGGGGTGGCGCTGGTGGACGACCGGTTCACGTTGGGGCTGATCGCGGACCTGGCGCACGTCGGCCCGGACGTCTGCCGGCTGGTCTTCAACGCCGCCGGTCACCGGGTCGCGCTGGTCACCGACGCGGTGGCGGCGGCGGGCATGCCGCCCGGCCGCTACCAGCTCGGCGGCGCGGACGTGCTGCTGACCGAGGACGGCGTGCCGCGTTCGCCGGAGGGGACCATCGCCGGCAGCGCGCTGACGCTGGACCGCGCGGTGCGCAACATCGTGTCGGTGGGCGTGGACCCGGCGGCCGCCCTGGCGTCGGCGACCATCGTTCCGGCGGAGGCGATCGGCGAGCCCACGCTGGGCCGCCTGGAGGCCGGCGCCGTGGCCGACCTGGTCTGGTGGGACGACGACCTCCGGCCGCGCAAGGTGTGGGTCGACGGCGAGGTCGTGTTCGACAGCACGGCGGCGTACGCGAACGCGCCGGTAGGCCTGGCCGCCGCGGGCCAGTAGCCGTGCACGACGAGAGGCCCGGGGGATGGTTCCCTCGGGCCTCTCGTGTGTTCTGAGCGTTGAATTCGGGTGTTCCGAACGTAGGACACGCGCGACGCGAACGTAGGACACGCGCGACGCGAACGTAGGACACGCGCGACGTGAAGGTACGACTCGCGCGTTCTGGACGTTGGACTCTCGGTGGAGCTGGGGGTTAGCGGGTGCGGGTGACCTTGTTCAGGCCGCGGGGGTTGTCCGGGTCGCCGCCGCGGGCCAGGGCCAGGCCGTGGGCCAGGCGTTGGATCGGGAGGATCTCCAGGATCGGGGCGACCTCCTCGGCCGTCTCGGCGACCGGGATCCGCAGGGCGGCGGAGACCTTGTCGGAGGCGGAGCCGACGGCCAGCACGTCCGCGCCACGCCCGTGCACGGCGTCCAGCACGTCGTGCAGCGCGTCACCGCCCTTGCCGGAGCTGGTCACCGCCAACACCGCCGTCTCGGCGTCCACCGCCGCCACCGGCCCGTGCAGCAGGTCGGCCCCGCTGTAGGCCCGCGCCGCCAGGTACGACGTCTCGGCCAGCTTCAACGCCGACTCCAACGCCGTGGGCAGCGAGTAACCGCGTCCCGTCGTCAGCACCCGGTCCACGAACCGGTACCGCTGCACGGCCTCGGCCACCGGGTCCGCCGACGAGTCCAGCGTCGACCGGGCCAGGTCGCCCAGGCCCGAGACGGCCGCGCCGTCACCACCCCGGATCGCGTCCACCAGCAGGTACAGCGCCAGCAACGTCGCCGAGTAGGTCTTCGTCGCCGCCACGGCCTGCTCCACGCCCGCGCCGACGTCCACCGACAGCTCCGCCGCCCCGTTCAGCGGCGACGAGGCGGTGTTCGTCACCGCGACCGTCAACGCCCCGCGCGCCCGCGCCGACTCGGTCACCTCCAGCAGGTCCGGCGACCCACCCGACTGCGACACCGCGACCAGCAGCACGTCCCGCAGGTCCGGCTGGGCCCCGTACAGCGTGGTCGTGGACGGCGACACCAGCCCGGCGGGCAGTTCCAGCAACACCTCGGTCAGGTACTTCGCGTACAGCGCCGCGTGGTCGCTGGACCCGCGCGCGGCCAGCAGCACGAACCGCGGCCGGCGCTCGGCGATCACCGAGGCGACCGACGCGATGGCGTCCCGCCGGGCGACGAGGTCCGCGAAGATCCCGGGCTGCTGGTCGATCTCGGCCGCCATGTGCCTGCCGGGCTGGTGGTCGGTCATCGGGAGTTCCCCTGTCGGTTCAGGTTCGGGTCTGGAGTGCGGCGGCGATGCGCTCGGCCGCGGCCCGCAGGCACACCCGGGCACCGCCGTGGGTGTCCACGCGGGCGCCGGCGCCCAGGTCAGGCCCCGGCACGCCGGTCTCGACGTGCACAAGGTCTAGACCAATAGTACCCAGCGACGACACCAACTCGCGAGCCCAGGCGTGGCGGTGTGCCTCACGCGTCACCACCACGACCGGACGCCCGGCGGCCAGCGCGGCGACCTCCCGCGCCCCGAGCTCCCGGGCGGACGTCGACGCCACCACGGTGGTACCCGGCACGAGCTCCGCCAAGTACGGCCCGAGCCCCCACGGCACGTCCCCGACCGCGATCGACGGCTCCACCGCGAGGTCCACGACCACCGGCGGCCCGGACAGCCGCAACGTGCCGCGCACCTCCAGCGCCCGCCGTGCCGCGACCAGCCCCAACGACGAGTCGTGCGCCTGCACCGAAGCCGCCGGAGCGCCCAGCGCGGCCGTCCGCCGTGCCGCCTCCTCCAACCGCTCCAGCGGCAACGCACCCGACTCCACGGCCGCCACGATGCGGTCGACCAGCCACCGCAGCCCGTCGTCGTCCAACGGCTCGCCGCCCAGGCACAACGCGTCCACCCCGGCCGCCAGCGACCGCACGGACCCCTCCGCGAGGTCGCCGCCCACCGCCTTCATGTCCAGCCCGTCGGTGATGACCGCCCCGGTGAACCCCAGCTCCTCCCGCAGCACGCGCACCGCCAGCGGGTTCAGCGTGGCGGGCGCGGAGCCCCACTCCGGCACCACCAGGTGCCCGGTCATGATCGACCGCACGCCCGCCCGCACGGCCGCGCGGAACGGCACGAACTCGACCGCCGCCAGCTCCGCCACCGATCGCGGCAGCACCGGCAACGCCGCGTGCGAGTCCACAGTGGACGCGCCGTGGCCGGGGAAGTGCTTGGCGCACGCGGCCACCCCGACCGCCTGCATCCCCTCCACGAACGCGGCCACGTGCGAGCCCGCCGCCACCGGGTCCGACCCGAACGACCGCACCCCGATCACCGGGTCGTCCAACGTCAGCACGAGGTCCGCCGACGGCGCGAGGTTCAGGCTCACCCCGCACGCCGCCAGCCGCGCCCCGATCGACGCCGCCACCGCCCGGGTCAGCCCCACGTCGTCCGCCGCGCCCAACGCGTGGTTGCCCGGCACCTCCGACCCGCGACCGGCGTCGAGCCGGGTGACGTCGCCGCCCTCCTCGTCGATGCCGATCACCACGTCCGCCCGCGCACCGCGCAGCTGCGCGTTCAGGGCGGTGACCTGGGCATCGTCGACGACGTTGCGGCCGAACAGCACGACACCGCCGAGCCCGTCGGCCACCCGCTTCAGCAACCAGTCCGGGGCGGTGGTCCCGTGGAACCCCGGCAGCAGCACACCCGACGCGAGCCGGTGCAACGACATGCGGTCCTACCCCTTCACCGCACCGGCGGTGACACCGGTGACCATCTTGCGCTGCACGATCAGGAAGAACACCAGCACCGGCAGGGTGAACAGCGCCGAAGCGGCCATCGCGCCACCCCAGTCGGTGCCGAACGCGGTCTGGAACCCCGACAGCCACACCGGCAGGGTCTCCTTGGCCTGGTCCTTGACCAGCGACAACGCGAACAGGAACTCGTTCCACGCGGTCACGAACGCGAACACCGACGTGGCCACCAGACCCGGACCGAGCAGCGGCAGCGTGACCCGCCGGAACGCGCTCCAACGGCCGCAGCCGTCCACCATCGCCGCCTCTTCGAGCTCGATCGGGATCCCGTTGACGAACCCGCGCAGCGTCCACGCGCAGAACGGCAGCGTCACCGCGAAGTAGATCAGCGCCAACGCGGGCAGCCGGTCCAGCAGGTCCAGGTCGCGCATCATCAGGAACATCGGGATCAGCAACGCCTCGAACGGCGCCATCTGCGCCACCAGCAGCATCATCGCGAAGCCCTTGCGCCCCCGGAACCGCATCCGGGACAGCGCCAGCGCCGCCAGCAGACCCACCACGACCGCCGCGACCACCGCGCTCAGCGACACCAGCAGGCTGTTGCCCAGCGCGCCGAGGAACCCCGGCTTGGCCCACGCGGTGGCGAAGTTCGAGCCCGTCACGGAGAACGGGATCAGGTCGTAGTCGTTGGACAGCAGGTCCTTGCGCGGCTTCAACGCCGTCGAGACCATCCAGTAGGTCGGGAACGCGAAGAACAGCGCGACGACCAGCGCGACGACGTTCCCCGTGATCTTCTTGGCCGAGGACACCCTTTTCACGGTCACAGCTCGCCCTCCTGGGAACGGACCAGCCTGCGCAGGTACTGGAACGTCAGCAGCCCCAGCAGCGCGACCATCACCACGGACACCGCCGCGGCCACGCCGAAGTGGCTCTTGGAGATGCCCTCCAGGTACTGGTACACGGCCAACGTGGTGCTGCCGCCGTCCGGGCCGCCCTTGCGCATGGCCCAGATCTGGGCGAACACCTTGAAGTCCCACAGCAGCGACAGGAACGTCACCATCAGCAGCAACGCCCGCAGCTCCGGCCACGTCACCGCGCGGAACGTCTGCCACGCCGTCGCGCCGTCGATGCCCGCCGCCTCGTACTGGTCCTTCGGGATCCCGATGGCGCCCGCATACAGCGAGAACGCCAGGAACGGCACCGCCTGCCACGTGATCAGCAGCCCGATCACGGCCAGCGTCGACGTGCCGGTGGAGAACCACGAGAACCCGGCGAACGAGTCGAACCCGATCTTGACCAGGGTCTTGTTCAGGATGCCGTACTGCTGGTCGAAGATCCACTGGTAGACGGTGGTGGCGGCGAGCAGCGGCATCGCCCACGCCAGCAGCATCGCCACCTGGAGCACGATCCGCACGACCGGGCTGATCTGGCGCATCAGCAGCGCGATCAGCAGGCCCGCGAGGACCGACACGACGACCACGAGCGCGGTGAACACCACGGTGCGCACCGCGATGCCCCAGAACGCCGGGTCGCCCAGGATCTCGGTGTAGTTGTCCAGACCGGTCCACACGACCTCGCCGCGGGTCAGCTCGCGCAGGTTCAGCTTGCGGAAGCTGGTCACCAGGACGGAGAGGACGGGCCAACCGATCAGCCAGAGGATGGCCACCACGGCGGGGGCCAGCAGCAGGTAGGGCAGCGCCCGGTCCAAGGCGCCGCCCCGACGGCGCGGCGCGCCGTCCGGTGCGGCACGCCGCGGTGCCGACGAGGAGTTCGTCGGCACCGCGGCGTCGGTCGTGTGCACGGCCGTCATCCGATCGTCATCCGCCCAGGGTCTTCGACAAGGCGGTGTTCGCGTCGGACGTGGCCTGGTCCAGCGGCTTCGCGCCGGTCAGGTACGCCGTCAGCATGTCCTTCAGCGGGTTCTGACCCGCCTCGACCGCGGCCCACGCCGGCGTGGTCGGGGTGACCTTGCCGTTCGGGGCGGACTCGGCCAGCGCCTTGCCGATCGGGGTGGTGGCGAGCTTGGCGGTGTCGGTCGAGGTGCCCGGCACCGCGCCACCCTCGGCCAGCATGTCCTGGTACTTCTTCGAGCTCAGCAGCTTCAGGTACTCCTTGGCCAGGTCGGCGTTCTTGCTGCCGGCCGGGACGGCCAGGTTGGAGCCGCCCAGGAACACCGGGGCCGTCTTGCCCGAGGTCTTCGACGGGATCGGGAACGCGCTGGTCTTCGCCTTCAGGTCCGGGTTGGCCTTGACCGCGCCCGCCAGCTCCCACGGCAGACCGATCATCATGCCGACCTTGCCGGTGCCGAACACCTCCATCTGCTGCGGGGTGGCCTCGTCGGCGTCCTTGGGCGCCTTCGTGCCGGAGGTGTCGACCAGCTTCTTGTAGAACTCCAGGCCGGCCTTGGCCTGCGGGGTGTCCAGCGCGCCCGCCCAGGCGGAGCCCTGCGACTTGGCCACGTCGCCGCCCTCGTCCCAGATGAACGACAGCAGCACGTACCACGACTGGCCCGGCAGGTAGAGGGGCTGGAAGTCGGGGTCGGCGGCGTTGGCGGCCTTCAGCTTCTCGATCGCGGTGACCCACTCGTCACGCGACTTCGGCGCGGCGGTGATGCCCGCCGCCTCGAACAGGTCGGTCCGGTAGATGACCGTGCGGTTGGCGGCGTAGAACGGCAGGCCGTACTGCTTGCCGTCCCAGGTCAGCGAGTCCTCCAGACCGCCGAGCCACTGGTCGCCGTTGAGGCCGGAGACGTCGGCGCTGAGGTCGAGCAGCGTCTCCTCGGCGGCGAACTTCGCCGTCTGGGTGTTGCCCAGCTCGATGACGTCCGGCGGGTTGTTGCTGGTCAGAGCGGTGGTCAGCTTCTCCTGGATGCCGTTCCACTTCTGGATCTCGTACTTGACGGTGACGCCGGGGTGCGCGTCCTGGAACTCCTTGTTCAGCGCGTCGGTCAGGGTGGTCGGCGCCGAGCCGTCCATCAACCACACCGTCAGCGTCTTCGGTTCTCCGGAGTTGCCGCTGCCGCCGTCGGAGCTCGTGCCACATCCGGCCACGGCCACCGCGAGTGCGGCGGCACCTACGGCCAGTCCTCTCCAGCCCTTCACGTTGTGCGCCCTTTCCCCATGCCCCGATCCCAACGACCGGAACGCCAAAGTGGTGTAGACCAATGCGGCCTAGAGTGTGCCTCGCCACAGGGCATGTCAAGGCCGTTGCTGGACCGTTGCAAAGTCATCCGACCAATTTCTCGACCGTTGTCGGGGGTTCGGGCGCGCGATCGGACGAGGACAAGGCATCCTGTGTCTGGGAGCGCTGGCAATGTCGGCTGGCAAGGGGCGAGGAGGAAGGCATGCTCGAGACGAGCCCTGCGACTGGCGTGGACGCCAGGACTCGCGCGCAGCGCGAGCCGAAGTACTGGGGACTCAAGCGGCACCTGCTCGACCTGCTGCGCGCGCTGCCGCCCGGATCGCCGATCCCGACGGAGCGATCGCTGGCGGCGGAGTTCGACGTGTCGCGCACCACGGTGAGGCAAGCGCTTGCCGAACTGACCGTGGAGGGTCGGTTGCTGCGCGTGCAGGGCAAGGGCACGTTCGCCGCGGAACCCAAGGTGGCGCAACGGCTCCAGCTGTCCTCGTACACAGAGGACATGAAGGCCCAGGGGCGGCAGCCGTCGTCACGGCTGATCGAGGCGTCGGAGATGCCGGCCGAGGCCGAGCTGGCCAGGCTGCTGGGCGTGCGCGCGGGCGCCAAGGTGCTCCGACTGCACCGGCTGCGCCTGGCCGACGGCGAGCCGATGGCGATCGAGACCACGCACCTGGCACTGGGCCGGTTCCGCGGCCTGCGCCGCTACCTCGCGCCCGGCGCGTCGCTGTACCAGGTGCTGCGCGAGCGGTTCGGCGTCGAGATGGGACACGCCGAGGAGACCATCGAGACGGCGCTCGCCTCGCCCGAGGAGGCCGAGCTGCTGGGCGCGGACATCGGCCTGCCGATGCTGCTGCTGTCGAGGCACTCGTTCGACACGGAGGGCAACCCGGTGGAGTGGGTGCGCTCGGTGTACCGGGGCGACCGGTACAAGTTCGTGGCCACCCTCAACCGCCCCACCGACTGACACCCGGCTCTTGTCCACCGCTGCCCTTCCCTAAAGGGAGGGCTTCGTGTCATCCCGCCGACCTGGCTTTGCCCTACCGCGCGTGTCAAGGGGGCGGGGTGCCGGCTTGCCCGGTGTGGGTCCCTTGCCGCCCCCTTGACGCGGGTGGTAGCCCGGAGGGAGGTCGGTGGGATGGCACGAAGTCCGGACCCACGACGCAACGGGGGTGGACCGCGGGACCCGGTCATCCTGCTGATCTGCCCGTCCGGCGAGGACTCTTTTGCTTTGGTCTCTTGATCTTTCAGCTTGTGAACTTTGATCAAGAGCTTAAAAAGCATGTCCTCGCCGGACGGGCAGATCAGCAGGATGACGGGGTCGGGCGGTCCTGTGTCCGGTCTCGTCGTGGGTCCGGACTCCGCGTCATCCCACCGACCTCCCTCCGGGCTACCACACGCGTCAAGGGGGCGGCACCGGACACACACCGGGCAAGCACTGGACAGTGCCCCCTTGACACGCGCGGTAGGGCAAAGCCAGGTCGGCGGGATGACACGAAGCCCTCCCTTTGAGGAAGGGCGGCGGTGAACCTCGGCGCGTAGAACCTCGGCGCGTAGAGGCCGGCCCGGTCGTGTGTGGGGCGGCGGTTGCGTGCGGCGTGCGGCGTGCGCGTGCGGCGTGCGGCTGGCGGTTGTGTGTGCGAGCGGCGAGCGGGCACGCGGCGGGCGAGGGTGGGGAGACTTTGTAGGCGTCCCCCGGCCAGGGGGACCCCTGTTCTTGATACTGCCGGCAAGCACCGACGTTTTGCGCACGCCGGCGCAAGCCTGTGGACAACTCCGGGCGCAGAATGGCCCGGTGACGGAGACAGTGGTGTGGGGCACCGGGCGTGCGAGGGCCGTGTTGGCGACGACCATCCTCGGCTCGGGCATGGCGATGTTGGACAGCACCATCATCAACGTCGCACTGCCCAGCATCGGCGCGGAGTTGGAGGCGTCCGTCGCGGGGTTGCAGTGGATCCTCGACGGTTACCTGTTGGCGCTGGCGTCGCTGATCCTGGTGGCGGGCTCGTTGGGGGATCGCTACGGCCGCCGCCGGGTGTTCACCTTCGGGGTGCTCTGGTTCGGTGGCGCCTCGTTGCTGTGCGGGTTGGCGCCGACGACCGAGCTGCTCGTCCTCGCCCGCGTGCTGCAAGGCGTCGGCGGCGCGCTGCTCACGCCCGGGTCGCTGGCCATCCTGCAATCGGTGTTCGTCCGCGCCGACCGGGGCCGGGCGATCGGCGCCTGGTCCGGCCTGTCCGGTGTCGCCACGGCGATCGGCCCGCTGCTCGGCGGCCTGCTGGTGCAGGCCTGGTCGTGGCGGCTGGCCTTCCTGGTCAACCTGCCGGTCGCGGCGGTCTGCGTGTGGCTGGCCCGCCGCCACGTGCCGGAGTCCCGCGACGACGCCCTCACCGGCCACCCCAACATCGGCGAGTCGGTCCTCGGCGCACTGGGGTTGGCGGGCATCACCGCCGCACTGGTCGAGGCGCCGGTCCGGGGCGCCGACGCGCTGGTGGTGACGGCGGCGGTGGTCGGCGTCGGCTGCCTGGTGGCGTTCGTCGTGATGCAACGCCGCGGCCGCGACCCGCTCGTGCCGCCCCAGCTGTTCGCGAACCGGACGTTCGTGCTGGCCAACGCCCTGACGTTCCTGGTCTACGCGGCCCTGGGCGGGGTGATGGTGCTCATGGTGCTGCAACTGCAGGTGTCGTTGCACTACTCGCCGACGGCCGCGGGGCTGGCCAGCGTGCCGATCACGATCCTGATGCTGGTGCTGTCCGCGCGGTCCGGGAACATCGCCCAGCGGATCGGGCCGCGGGCCCAACTCGTCGGAGGTCCGATCCTGATCGGGGTCGGCATGCTGATGCTGCGGTGGGTCGAGCCGGGCGCGGGCTACTGGACCGGCGTGCTGCCCGGCCTGCTGGTGTTCGGCGTGGGCCTGGCGGCGGTGGTGGCGCCGGTGACGGCGACCGTGCTGGCCGCCGCGCCGGACCGGTACGCGGGGGTCGCCTCGGGCGTGAACAACGCGGTGGCCCGCACCGGCAGCCTGGTCGCGGTGGCCGTGCTGCCCGCCGTGGCGGGCCTGACCGGCGCCCAGTACGCCGACCCGACCGCGCTCACCGAGGGCTGGCAGACGGCCCTGCTGGTGTGCGCGGTCGCGTCGATCATCGGCGGGTTGCTGGCCGTCGGCACGGACAACCGCGTGCTCGAGGCGACCCCGGACGTCCCCGAGTGCCGCAGCTGCGGCGTCGACGGCCCTCCCGCGCGCGTGCGCGACTGAGCGCGTCAGAGGTACCGGGCGAGCACCTCGGGGTCGAGGTTCCCGCCGGACAGCACGGCGACCGTGCGTTCCGCGGGGCGCGCGAGGTGGGCGGCGACGGTGACGGCGCCGCTGGGCTCGACCACGAGCCGCGCCCGGCGGGCCAGCAGGCCGACCGCCGCGCCGATCTGCTCCTCCGTCACCGTCACGATGTCGTCCACGTAGGCGCGCATGTGCTCGAACGTCAGCTCGGACGGCTCGGCGCGCAGCCCGTCGGCGATCGTCCGGGCCCGGTCGGCGGCGGGCCACCGGATGAGCGTGCCGGCCCGCAACGACTCGGCCGCGTCACCCGCGAGCTCCGGCTCGACCCCGATCACCCTGGTGGACGGGCTGAGCGCCTTCACCGCGGCGGCCACCCCGGAGATCAACCCGCCGCCGCTGACCGGCACCAGCACCGCGGCCACGTCCGGCAGGTCGGCCACCACCTCCAGCCCGATGGTGCCCTGACCGGCGATGACGTCGGGGTGGTCGAACGGCGGGATCAGGGTGGCGCCCCGCTCGGCGACGAGTTCGGCGGCCCGCGACTCGCGCCGACCCATCGGCACCTGGACCACCTCGGCGCCGTGCGAGCGGGTCGCCTCGACCTTCACCCGCGGGGTGTCCTCCGGCACGACGATGACCGCCGGCACGCCGAACAGCTTCGCCGCGTACGCGACGGCCTGCGCGTGGTTGCCGCTGGAGTAGGCGACGACGCCGCGCGCCCGCACGTCCTCGGGCAGCCGCGCCAGGGCGTTGTACGCGCCGCGGATCTTGAACGCGCCGACCGGTTGCAGGCTCTCCGGCTTGAGCCACAGCGCGTCGTCGAACCGCAGCAGCGGTGTGCGGACCGCCGCGCCCTTGATGCGGTCGGCGGCGGCCTGGATGTCGGAGGTGGTGACGAGTCCCATGGCGTCGATCCTCACCCCTGCGGCGGCGTGGTGCCTACACGGGCCGTTACCGGAACTCCTCCTGTGTCACCTGGCCGGTCCAACAGCATTCACACGTCCGTGGCTTGCTCTGCCGAATCACTTACATCTGGCAAATCCGCCCGAATCGGTGATCGACTCACTACCTTGAGTGAGAGTTAACTGTCAAACGCTACACAGCGCAGTCGTATCGGCGTGTCCTGTGACACACTTCGCCCTCAGATGGCCCGAACCGTAATAGGTAACAGGGTCATAACGTCGCTCGAACGGGCGAGTACTGGTCGGTAGCGACCGGGAGGAGGGCCATGCGAGACGCGAGAGCGCTGTCGCTGCCGTGCGCCTCACCCCGTGCGACCGCGACCTGGAACGCCCGGGCGACGACACGGGCGAGAAGTAAAGGGGTGGGGCGACCCCTGCCGCCGCCCCACCACCCGTCCCCCTAGAGCCCCCGAGAGCGGTCCCTGCAACCAGGCTCTCGGGTTCCCTGCACCCGAAGATGAGGGAGACGCCTAATGAACCGCACGAGTGCGGTCCGCCTTGCCTCGGCCGTCCTGCTGGCCGCCGGCACGGCTACAGCTCTCAGCGTACCGGCCATCGCGGACACGGCAGCGCCCCATGGCGCAAGCCAGGCCGATACGGAGAGCTACCCCGCCGAGTTGCTCCAAGCGGCGCAACGCGACCTGGGCCTGAACGCCGAACAGGTCACCGCCCGTTTGGCGAGTGACACCCGGGCGGGTGAGGTCGAGTCCGCGGCGCGGTCCGCGGTCGGCACCGCCTACGCGGGGTCGTGGATCAACGCCGCGACCGGCAAGCTGGTCGTCGCGGTGACCGACTCGGCGAGGGCGGGCGCGGCGCGTGCCGCGGGTGCCGACGCCAAGTACGTCGCCTTCTCGCACCGGCAGCTGACCGGCGCGAAGTCGGCGATCGACGGCCTGTCGGCGCCGTCGTCGATCACCGGTTGGCGGGTCGACGAGCAGACGAACTCGGTCGTCGTCGAGGTCAACCGCTTCCAGCGGGACGCGGCGGCGGAGTCGTTCCTGGCCGCGGCCAGGTCGGTCAGCCCGGCGGTCCGGGTGGTCGAGGTCGACCAGAGCCCGACGACCCTGTACGACACCCGCGGCGGCGACGCCTTCTACATGGGCGGCGGGCGTTGCTCGGTCGGCTTCTCGGTCACCGCGGGTGGCTACGTGACGGCGGGCCACTGCGGCCGCGCCGGCACCGCCACCCAGGGCTACAACCGCGTCACCTCGGGCTCGTTCGCGGGCTCGTCGTTCCCCGGCAACGACTACGCCTGGGTGCGCACCAACTCCAGCTGGACCTCGCGTCCGTGGGTCAACCGCTACAACGGCACCAACGTGGTGGTGAAGGGCTCCTCGGAGGCCGCCATCGGCGCGGCGATCTGCCGTTCCGGCTCCACCACCGGCTGGCGCTGCGGCACGGTCCAGGCCAAGAACCAGACGGTCAACTACGCGCAGGGCGCGGTCTACGGCATGACGCGGACCAACGCGTGCGCCGAGCCCGGTGACTCCGGCGGCTCGTGGGTGGCGGGCTCCGGCTACGGCCAGGCCCAGGGCGTGACCTCCGGCGGTTCGGGCAACTGCTCCTCCGGCGGTACGACCTTCTTCCAGCCGGTCAACGAGATCCTCAGCGTCTACGGCCTGCGGCTCGCGATCGGCTGACCGGGACCTACGGCGCGGTCTGCCCCTCGGACCGCGCACCGCTCGCAGAACGCCCCCCGGGCTCCGGCTCGGGGGGCGTTCGGCGTGTGCGGGGCAGTGGTCAGGCGAACTGCACGGACCGCTTGGACAGCCCGTACCAGAAGCCGTCCACGGTGGTCGTCGCCTCCTGCGCGGCGCTCGCGCCCAGCGACACGAACAGCGGCGCGAAGTGCTCGGTGCGCGGGTGCGCGACCCCGGCGGCGGGCGCCTTGAGCTGGAAGTCCAGCAACGCGTCCACGTCGCCGTCGGCCAGCGCCCGGCCCGCCCAGTCGTCGAACTCCGCCGACCACGACGGTGGCCGGTAGTCGGGCCCGGCGGACATGTCCACGCAGCTCAGGTTGTGCGTCATGAACCCGCTGCCGACGATCAGCACGCCCTGCTCGCGCAGCGGGGCGAGCCGGCGGCCCACGTCGAACAGCTCGCGCGGGTCGAGGCTGGGCATGGACATCTGCAGCACCGGCACGTCCGCCTCGGGGAACATCTCCTTCAGCGGCACGTACGCGCCGTGGTCCAGCCCGCGCCCCTCGTCGCGCGCCACCGGCCGGTCCACCAGCCCGGAGACCTCGCGGGCCAGGTCCGGCGCGCCGGGCGCGTCGTAGGTGACCTCGTAGTACCGCCGGGGGAAGCCCCAGAAGTCGTACGTGAGCGGCACGGTGGTGGTCGCGCCCAGCGTGAGCGGGTCGTTCTCCCAGTGCGCGGAGACGACCAGGATCGACTCCGGGCGCGGCAGGGTCGCCGACCACGACCTCAGCTCGCCGGTCCAGCGTTCGTCGTCGGCCAGCGGGGGCGCCCCGTGGCCCAGGTACAGCACAGGCATCACCCCGACGACTGTACGCCCTTTAGTTGAAGTTTCAACCAGGCTGCGGCGGCGCGGGGGTCGTCGGCCTCGGTGATGGCGCGCACGACCACGACCCGGTCCGCGCCCGCGGCCAGCACCTCGGGCAGCCGGTCGGCGTCGATCCCGCCGATGGCGAACCACGGCCGGTCGGTCGTGCCCGCCGTGGCCCGCACCAGGTCCAGGCCCGGCGCGGGACGGCCCGGCTTGGTCGGCGTCGGCCAGCACGGCCCGGTGCAGAAGTAGTCGACACCCGGCTCCACCGCCGCCGCGCGCGCCTGGTCGACGTCGTGCGTCGACCGGCCGATCACCACGTCGTCGCCGAGGATCCGCCGGGCGTGCGGCACGGGCAGGTCGTCCTGGCCCAGGTGCAGCACGTCGGCGTCCACGGCGAGCGCCACGTCCGCCCGGTCGTTGACCGAGAGCAGCGCGCCGTGCCGCGCGCACGCCTCGGCGAGCACCTCCAGCGCGGCGATCTCCTGCTTGGCTTCGAGGCCCTTGTCCCGCAACTGCACCACGTCCACGCCACCGGCGAGCGCGGCGTCCGCGAACTCCGCGAGGTCCGGGCGCGCCGGTGTGCAGAGGTAGAGCCGTGCGTCGGCGAGCCGCCGCCTGATCCGCGTTCCGTCGAGTCCTGGCACGGGCCGCACGGTAACCGCCGGCCCGTTTCGTGCGCTACGGTGGAGTCGGTCCGCACGGGAGCCTGGAAAACACCGGGCTGAGAGGGAGCGTGGTTCGCTCCGACCGTCGAACCTGATCCGGGTCATGCCGGCGCAGGGAGCGTGAGTGCCTTGGCAGTGCGAGTGACCGTCCTCGGCGGTGGCGTCATCGGCCTGTCCGCGGCCTGGTACGCCGCCCGCGCCGGGTACGCGGTCGAAGTGGTCGACCACGGTTCGCCGCACGGCGGTTCCCGGGTCGCGGGCGGGATGCTCGCGCCGATCACCGAGGCGTGGCCGGGTGACGAGGACGTGCTCGCCCTGGGCGTCGAGTCGTTGCGGCTGTGGCCGGAGTTCGCGCGCTCGCTCGGCGTGGAGCTCAGCCCGGTGGGGACGTTGGCGGTGGCCGTCGACCGGGCCGATGTCGAGGTGCTGGACCAGTTGTGCGCCTACCTGGGCCGGCTGGGACGGTCGGCGACCCGCTTGACGGGACGTGAGCTGCGCGCCCTGGAACCCGGTCTCGGCCCGGTCCGCAGTGGACTGTCGGTGCCGGGTGACGTCGCCGTGGACAACCGCGTGTTGCTGCGCACGCTGCGGGACGCTTGCGAGGCCGACGGTGTGGTGTTCGCCGCCGAGCCGAGTGCGGACTCCGACGTGACGGTGATCGCGGCCGGCGCGTGGAGCCGCGACCTGCACCCGTTGCTGCGCGGCGTGATCCGGCCCGTGAAGGGGGAGATCCTGCGGCTGTCGGCGCGCCCCGGCGCGTTGCCGCCGCCCCGGCACACGATCCGCGCCCAGGTGTCCGGCCGGCCCGTCTACCTGGTGCCGCGCGAGGGCGGGTTCGTGCTCGGCGCGACCCAGTACGAGGCCGGTTTCGACGGTGACGTGACCGTCGGCGGCGTGCGGGACCTGCTGCGCGACGCCGAGGTGGTGTGGCCGGGCATCGCCGAGTACGCGCTGGTCGAGGCCGCCGCCGGGTTCCGCGCGGGCAGCCCCGACAACGCGCCGGTCATCCGGTGGCTCGAACCCGGCGTGCTGGCCGCCACCGGCCACCACCGCAACGGTCTGCTGCTCGCGCCCGTCACGGCGCGGCGGGTGCTCGCCCTGCTCGGCGAAGGAGGACGCAGTCGGTGAAGGCGAAGGTCAACGGTCTGGAGCGGGAACTGGCCGACGGGTCGACCGTCGCCACCGTGCTGGCGCTGCTCGACGCGCCGCCCAGCGGTGTCGCGGTCGCGTTGGACGGCGAAGTCGTGCCGCGGGCGGCGTGGGGGACGACGGTCGTGCCCGACGGGTCCGCGGTCGAGGTGCTGACCGCCGTGCAGGGAGGGTGACGTGGACGACCCGTTGGTGATCGCCGGCCGGGAGTTCGGCTCGCGCCTGGTGATGGGCACCGGTGGCGCGGCGAACCTGTCGGTGCTCGAACGCGCCCTGGTGGCGTCCGGCACGGAGCTGACGACCGTCGCGATGCGCCGGTTGGACGCCTCCGGTGGCGGCGTGCTGAACCTGTTGGCACGGCTGGGCATCGCCGCCCTGCCCAACACCGCCGGTTGCCGCACCGCGGCCGAAGCCGTGCTCACCGCGCGGCTGGCGCGGGAGGCGTTGGAGACGAACTGGGTGAAGCTGGAGGTCGTCGCCGACGACCAGACCCTGCTGCCCGACCCGGTGGAGTTGTTGGACGCGGCGGAGAAGCTGGTCGACGACGGGTTCGTGGTGCTGCCGTACACGTCGGACGACCCGGTGCTGGCGTTGCGGTTGGAGCAGGTCGGCTGCGCCGCCGTGATGCCGCTGGGGTCGCCGATCGGGACGGGGCTGGGCATCCGCAACCCGCACAACATCGAGCTGATCGTGTCGCGCGCGTCGGTGCCCGTAGTGCTGGACGCGGGCGTCGGCACGGCGTCGGACGCGGCGTTGGCGATGGAGTTGGGCTGTTCGGCCGTGCTGCTGGCGACCGCGGTGACCAGGGCGCAGGACCCCGAACGGATGGCGGCGGCGATGCGCGCGGGCGTGGAGGCCGGTCGGTTGGCGCGGTTGGCCGGTCGGATCCCGAAGCGATTCTGGGCGCACGCGTCGAGTCCGGCAATGAGGTGATTGCGTGGCACGGCATGATGGATGCTTCGTTGTGTCCGCCTGCCCCGAGGAGGAGTGCCGTGATGGCCGACCAGGTCGAGGACGCCACCGCCCGGCTGTACCTCGCGATCGGCAGGCTGTCCCGGCTGCTGCGCCGCACCGGGTCGCCCGGCCTCGGTCCGGGCGCGGTGTCGGCGTTGGCGACGTTGGCGCAGTGCGGCCCGATGCGGCTGGGCGACCTCGCGGCGAAGGAGGGCGTCGCGCCGCCGACGCTGTCGCGGATCGTGGCGGCCCTCGTGGAGGCCCGGTACGTGCGGCGTGAGCCGGACCCGCAGGACGGCCGGGCCTGGTTGGCGACGCCCACGCCGGAGGGCGTGACGATGGTGTCGGGCGTGCGCTCGGCGCGGGTGCGGGAGTTGCAGCGGCGCATCGAGCAGCTGACCCCGGAGCACCGCGACGCCCTGGTCAACGCCCTGCCCGCGTTGGAGGAACTGGTCGGCGAGACCGGCTGACGGCACCGTCGGGCCCCGAAATCGTCGGACCCTCGTGGCAGGATAAAAACAGGGGTCCCTCTGCGGGGGACGCCTGCGAAGCGTTCAAGGTGGCGGCGTCCGAGGGCTGGGCGGCTGACGGCGACGTCGAACGAGGTGTCCGGGCGGCGGCGTCCGTCCGGTGAATGCCGACGCGCTGCCGTCGCGTGACGGCGGTCCTACGGTTCCGGTGGCGGGGCGTGGCCGGCGTGGACCGGGCGCGCGGGCGGCGTCTGCTCCGCGATCGGCGTGCTCGGCCTGCGTGGCACGAGCGAGGTCAGCAGTGCGGCCACCACGACGGCGCCGAGCGCGCCGACGGTGTTGTTGTAGAAGTCCTGCGCCTCGCACACCCCGATCGCCGTCACCGCCTGCACGAACTCCACCGCCCCGCTGAACAGCCCCGACACGGCGAACACCGCGAACGGCCGGCGGGTGGCCAGGGTGGCGAAGAACGCGAACGGCGCCAGCATCACCAGGTTCAGCCGCTCCAGCGACCCGGTGAGCGAGAACTCGTTGCCCACGCACATGCCGATCGGATCGGTCGTGGCGATCGACAGCGACCCGCCGGGCCTGGCCAGGGTCACCGCCAGCGCCAGCGCCAAGCCGCACCCGGCCAGCACGGCGGGCGCCACCGCCCAACCGCGCCGCCGCGCGACCACCAACCCGACCGCGCCCAGCAGCACCGAACCGCCGAACAACACCGCCACCGCCTCGGGCTGGCTCAACACCAACTCGGCGACGTACGCGTCCTGCCGTGCGCTCGCGTCTGCGCTCATGCCTTACAAGACGCATGAGTTCCACACGGGTGCCTTAAAGCAACCTGAGAACCGGTAACGCGGCACCCGACGTCCCCGCCGCTACCCCTCCAACCGCCACAACGGCGACACCGGACCGACACCGCCACCCAACGGGTACGCGGCCGCGACCGAGCGGACGATGAAGTCCTTGCCGAACCGCACCGCCGTCGGCACGTCCGCGCCCCGCGCCAGCTGCGACGCGATCGCCGACGCCAACGTGTCACCGCTGCCGTGGGTGTGCTTGACGTCGTAACGCGGCCCGAGCAGCTCGATGAACTCCGCACCGTCGAACAGCACGTCCAGGCACTCCGGGTCGTCCCACAGGTGCCCGCCCTTCACCAGCACCCACCGCGGGCCCATCGCGTGCAGCGCCTCGGCGGCCTTGCGCTGGTCGGCTCGGCCGCGCACCTCGATGCCGGTGAGCAGCCGCACCTCGTCCAGGTTCGGCGTCACCAGCGTCGCCCGCGGGAACAGCAACGCCCGCAACGCGTCCAGCGCGTCGTCGGCCAGCAGCTGGTGCCCGTGCATCGACGCCGCCACCGGGTCCACCACGAACGGTCCGACGTGCACCCGGTCCAGCGCCGACGCGACCGCCTCGATGATCGCCGCCGACGCCAGCATCCCGGTCTTGGCCGCGTCCACCCCGATGTCGCCGGCCACCGCCTCGATCTGCGCCGCCACCACGTCCGGCGGCACCTCGGTGTACCCGGTCACGCCCAGCGAGTTCTGCACGGTCACCGCCGTGACCGCCGTCATCCCGTGCACACCGCACGCGAACAACGTGCGCAGGTCGGCCTGCAGGCCCGCACCACCGCCGGAATCGGACCCGGCGATGGTGAGGACCCTCGGTGGCGTGGACGCCATCGGTCAGTCCACCACCGGCAGGTAGACCTTGTTGCCCTGGTCGGTGAACTCGTGCGACTTCTCCGACATGCCCGCCTCGATCGCCTCCACAGTGGACAGACCGCGCTCCTCCGCGTACCGCCGCACGTCCTGGGTGATCTTCATCGAGCAGAACTTCGGCCCGCACATCGAGCAGAAGTGCGCCGTCTTCGCCGGCGCCGCGGGCAACGTCTCGTCGTGGAAGGACCGCGCCGTGTCCGGGTCCAGCGACAGGTTGAACTGGTCCTCCCACCGGAACTCGAACCGCGCCTTCGACAACGCGTCGTCCCAGTCCTGCACGCCCGGGTGGCCCTTGGCCAGGTCGGCCGAGTGCGCCGCGATCTTGTACGTGATCACGCCGGTCTTCACGTCGTCCCGGTTGGGCAGGCCCAGGTGCTCCTTGGGCGTGACGTAGCAGAGCATCGCGGTGCCCAACCAGCCGATCTGCGCCGCCCCGATCGCCGACGTGATGTGGTCGTACGCGGGCGCGATGTCCGTGGCCAGCGGCCCGAGGGTGTAGAACGGCGCCTCGCCGCACCACTCCTCCTCCAACCGCACGTTCTCCGCGATCTTGTGCATCGGCACGTGCCCCGGGCCCTCGATCATCACCTGCACGTCGTGCGCGCGGGCGATGTGGGTCAGCTCGCCCAACGTGCGCAGCTCGGCGAACTGGGCCTCGTCGTTGGCGTCCGCGATCGAACCCGGCCGCAGCCCGTCACCCAGCGAGAACGTGACGTCGTACGTGCGCAGGATCTCGCACAGCTCCTCGAAGTGCGTGTAGAGGAAGCTCTCCTTGTGGTGCGCCAGGCACCACGCCGCCATGATCGACCCGCCGCGCGACACGATGCCCGTGACCCGGCGCGCCGTCAGCGGCACGTACCGCAGCAGCACGCCCGCGTGCACCGTCATGTAGTCGACGCCCTGCTCGGCCTGCTCGACCACGGTGTCGCGGTAGACCTCCCACGACAGCTTCGCCGGATCGCCGTCCACCTTCTCCAACGCCTGGTAGATCGGCACCGTGCCGATCGGCACCGGCGAGTTCCGCATGATCCACTCACGCGTCTCGTGGATCCGCTTGCCCGTGGACAGGTCCATGATCGTGTCGGCGCCCCACCGCGACGCCCACACCATCTTCTCCACCTCGTCCTCGATCGAGGAGGACACGGCCGAGTTGCCGATGTTCGCGTTGATCTTGACCAGGAACTTCTTGCCGATGATCATCGGCTCGGCCTCGGGGTGGTTGCGGTTGAGCGGGATGACCGCCCGGCCGATGGCCACCTCGTCGCGGACGAACTCCGGGCTCATGCTCTCGCGGGCCGCGACGAACCGCATCTCCGGCGTGATGATCCCGGCCTTGGCGTACGCCAGCTGGGTCACCGCCCCGTCGACCGGCTCGCGCCCCGCCACCCAGCCCGCGCGCAACGCTGGAAGTCCACTGTGGACGTCGATGGTCGCGTTGTCGTCGGTGTACGGACCGGACGTGTCGTACAGGTCGACGTGTTCGCCGTTGGTCAGCTCCACCCTGCGGAACGGAACCCGCACACCCTCGTCCACCTCGCGGTAGACCTTGTGCGAACCCGAGATGGGCCCGGTGGTGACACTGGGCTTGACCGAACGGTCGTCGAGTGCCGTCACTGCATTCCTCCCTACGCCGGCATTACCCGGTCAGGTTCAGGCGGTCGGCGGCACCGGGACCTCGAAGTCCCAGCCACCCTCTCAGCCCGCTGTGGCGCGAGCTCCCGCGTGTGTTGAGTTGTCGGTACGTGTCGAGCTACCGACCTGACCATAGCCACGGCCCGGTGCCGATGCCAAGGTGCGGATGCCAAGCGCCACCTTTTGCGCGTACCTTTCTCCGCGTGGCTGATCACCAGCCGTTCCCGCCCGGCGCCCGGCGCGTGGCCCGCCCCGCCGTCGTCTCGCCGTGCCCGTCGTGCGGCGACCTCGCCGGCCGCGGCTACCCCGCGTGCCGGTACTGCGCCGAGCTCGTGGACCAGTACTGGCTGCTCGACTGGCAGGAGCTGCTGGCCGCCGAACAGCTCGCCGAGGGCGGCGCGGGCGAACGCGAACTGGCCGAGCTCGTGCTCGCCGACCAGGTGGGACGACACCCCTGGACCTGCACCGACTGGGCGATGACCCTCCTCGCGTGCTCCCAGTGCGGCGAGGAGCCCGCCACCGGGCCCGCCGACTGCGTCCGGTGCGCCATGGCCGACGGCCTGCGCTGGTCGTGGGACCACGCCGGGCACCCCTCGTCGATCACCGCGAGCGAGCACGCGTTGCGCGTGGCCCGGGCGACGTTGCGGGCACCGCACCGCAACCGTGCCGCCACCGTCGGCGCCTGGCGGCTGCTGCTGCCGTTCCTGCTGGTGGGGGAGCTGCCGACGGTCGGCGAGGTGCAGCGCGTCCGAGCCGCCGTGCTCGCCGGCGCCTACGGCGAACTGGCCCGCTGCACCACCCACGTCGAACTGGTGACCTACCCGGAGTTGCCCTGGCGGCGACCCGAGCGCTCACCGCGCGTCGACCACCACCCCAAGCCCCAACGTGACCAGCGCACCACCGCGGAACCGCTCCAGCGGGCGGCGCACCCCGGTCCCGGCGAGCCGGCCGCGGACCCGGTCTAGGACACCGGCCCGAACCGCGTACCGCACCGGGTACCGCGCCACGTCGCCCGGGACGTCGTCACCACCGGCGGCGGACGGCGGCCTTGGCCCCGGTCACCAGGCTCGCCGGCGGCACGTCGTCCGCCACGACCGCGCCCGCCGCGATCACCGCGTCACGCCCGATCGTGACACCGGGCAGGATCGTGGCGCCGGCGCCGATCCACACGTTCTCCGCCACGTCGATCGGCCCACCGGTCAACCACCCCCGCCGCTCCTGGGGGTCGACTGGATGACCGACGGTGATGAACGTGACCTTCGGCCCGACCATCACCCGCTCGCCGAGCCGGATGCCCGCGTAGTCCAGGAACGTGCAGTTCTGGTTCACGAACACGCGTTCCGCCAGGTCCAGGCGCAGGCCGTGGTCGGTGAAGAAGGGCGGGTAGATCGTGACCTTCGGCGGCAGCGGCCGGCCGAGGATCCGCTCCCACAGCTCCGCCTTGCCCGCCTCGTCCTCGAAGGGCAGGACGTTGAGGCGGGAGGTGAGCTCGGTGGCCCGCAGGACCCGCTCGGACATCGCCCGGAACTCGGCGCTGTGGATGCGCACGAGTCGGTCATGGGGCACGGCCGGCGCCCTTCCTCACGTCGTCGGTCGTCGGTCGGCTACCAAGTCGCCCGTCAGTCGTCCTCGTCGTCCGCGAACGGGTCCTCCGAGGTCGCCGGGTCCCACGACAGACCGGGCACACCCCAACCGTTGGCCTTGAGCATCTTCCGCGCCGCCCGCTTGTGCCGCCCCACCAGCCGGTCCAGGTAGATGAACCCGTCCAGGTGATCGGTCTCGTGCTGCAGGCAGCGCGCGAAGAACCCCGTGCCCTCGACCTCCACCGGCTTGCCGTCACCGTCGAACCCGGTCACCTTCGCCCACGCCGCCCGACCCGTCGGGTACGACTCGCCCGGCGCCGACAGGCAGCCCTCGAAATCGTCGTCCGGGTCCGGCATCCCCAGCGGCACCTCGGACGTCTCCAACGTCGGGTTCACCACCAGACCCCGGTGCCGCACACCCTCGTCGTCCGGGCAGTCGTAGACGAACAACCGCAGGTCGACCCCGATCTGGTTGGCCGCCAGGCCGACACCGTGCGCCGCCGCCATCGTCTCGTACATGTCGTCGACCAGCGTGCGCAGCGCCTCGTCGAACACCTCGACCGGGCGGGTCGGGTTGTGGAGCACGGGATCTCCGGCGATCCGGATCGGGTGAACTGCCATGGCGTGCAGCCTAACGGCGCGTCGGATCGGACGCGCCGACCGATGAGCCGCCCCACACCAAGATCACGTGATGTAATGGCACCCACGCACGGGACACGGCTGAGGAGCCAGATGGACGCCGCAGAGGCACTGGCGCCGGCGGAGGGGCCGGCCGACGGGTTGAACGACCGGGAGCGCGAGATCCTGGCGTTCGAACGCCAGTGGTGGAAGTACGCGGGTGCCAAGGAACAGGCCGTCAAGGAGCTGTTCGACATGTCCGCGACGCGCTACTACCAGCTGCTCAACGCGTTGATCGAGAAGGAAGAGGCGTTGGCCGCCGATCCGATGTTGATCAAGAGACTGCGCCGGTCCCGCTCCGGCAGGCAACGCGTCCGCGCGGCGAAGCGGCTGGGCGTCGAACGCCGATGACGAACCCGGAACAGCCGGCGGGCCCCGCGCACCCGGCCCGCGCCGCGGGCTACGCGCTGCTCGGCGTCGCCGTCATCGCCCTGGTCATCGGCCTGGTCAGCCTGTTCACCGGCGGCCCGGACGACAACCCGCCCGCCGCCCAGTCGACACCGCCCTCGGCCACCTCGGACACGCCGGACGGCTCGGGCTCGCAGACCACGTCCGCGCCCGCGGAGCAGACGACCACACCGCCCTCGGACACGTCAGCGCCCGCCGCCACCACGACCGCGCCCGCGACGTCCGCGAACCCCGGCGGGACCACCGCCCAGCCACCGCCGCCGCCCGTGAGCACCACACCCAAGCCGCCGGTGCGCGTCTACAACAACAGCACCACCCAGGGCCTGGCCACCCGTGCCCAGGCCGACGTCGAACGAGCCGGGTGGCAGGTCGCCGAGAAGGGCAACTACTCCTCCGGCAACATCCCCACCACCACGGTCTACTTCCGACCCGGCACCGACGAGGAGACCTCGGCCCGCGACCTGGCCCGAATCCTCAACGCCCGGGTGGAACCCCGGTTCGACGGCATCCAGAGCGCCCACGCGGGCATCATCGTGATCGTCACCAACGACTACAAGGGCCCGTCGGGCAAGGTCTCCTAGCCCGACCTGCCGGACCCTGCCGACCTCGCCCGACCTGCCCGGCTCACCGCTCGCGCGACTCGGCGTAGGCGGCCAGGGCGGCGAGCTGCGCCGGGTCCAACGACGGCCGCACCCGCTCGCGCGCCGACGCCAGGTGAGCACCCGTCACCTCCGCCGCCGACAACGACTCGCGCATCGCCGTCAACGCGGCCTCGCGGATCAACGCCGCGCAGTCCGCCGCCGAGTACCCGTCCAACTCCTCCGCCACCGCGTCCAGGTCCACGTCCGACGCCAGCGGCGTGTTCCGCGACGACGCCCGCAGGATCTCCGCCCGCGCCCCGGCGTCCGGCGGCGGCACGTACACCAACCGCTCCAACCGGCCCGGCCGCAGCAACGCCGGGTCCACCAGCTCGGGCCGGTTCGTCGCACCCAGCACGATGACGTCCCGCAACGGCTCGACCCCGTCCAACTCCGTCAGCAGCGCCGCGACCACCCGGTCCGCCACGCCTGAGTCCGACGACTGGCCGCGCCGGGGCGCCAACGCGTCGACCTCGTCCAGGAACACCATCGCGGGCGCCGCCTCGGCCGCGCGCCGGAACAGCTCGCGGACCGCCCGTTCGGACTCGCCGACGAACTTGTCCATCAGCTCCGCGCCCTTGACCGACAGCACGTTCAACCGCCCGGTACCCGCCAACGCGCGCACCAGGAACGTCTTCCCGCACCCCGGCGGCCCGTACAGCAGGAGACCGCGCGGCGGGTCGATGCCGAGGCGGGCGAAGGAATCCGGGTACTGCAACGGCCACAGCGCCGCCTCGGTCAACGCCTGCTTCACCTCGGTCATGTCGCCGACGTCGGCCAACGTCAGGCCGCCGGTCCGCAACGTGTCCGAAGTGGACATCGAGATGGGTCGGACGATCTCCAACGCACCCAGCAGGTCGGCCTGCGCCACCCGCGGCTCGTCCACGTCCAGCTGGCGCAGGGCGGCCCGCAACGCCGCCTCCCGGCGCAACGCCACCAGGTCCGCCGCGACGAACCCGGGCGTGCGGTCCGCGATCACGCCGAGGTCCACATCGGACTCGACCGGGACGTCGCGCAGCAGGACCCGCAGCAACTCGGTCCGCACCGGGCCGTCGGGCAGCGGCAGGACGAGCTCCCGGTCCACCAGCTCGGGCACGCGCAGCCGGGGGTCGATCGCCTCCGGGTGCGCGCTGGTGACCACCAACGCCACCCCCTCGGGCCGTTCCCGCAACGCGTCCAGCACCACCGTCGCCACAGGCGGCGCCGAGGCGGCCGGCAACAGCGACTCCACGTCGGTCAACAACAACACGGCGGGCGCCTGCCCCCGGGCCCGGTTCACCGCGTCGACCACCCGCTGCGCCGCCGCGTTCGCCTCCAACACCGCGATGCTCGGGGCGGCCACCTCCACCACGGCCGCCTCGGCGCCCTGCGCCACGGCCCGCACGAACGTCGCCTTGCCGACCCCCTCGGGCCCGCTGACCAACGCCGCCAACCGGGTCGTCGCACCCAGCCGCACCAGCAGCTCCGGGTGGCTGAACGTCAGGTCGAACCACTCCGCCAACCGCTTGGCCGCCTCCTGCTGCCCCACCAAATCCGCCACCGGCACCGCTGCGGTCACGTCTCCGACCCCGCCGTCGAGACCCTCCGCAACACCCGCCCCCGCACCCGCCCCGACCCCACCGGCCGCCACCACCCCGGCCGCCCCGACACCGGCGGCCCCGACACCGGCGGCCCCGACACCGGCGGCCCCGACACCGGCGGCCCCGACACCGGCCACTCCGACCCCAGCCGCCCCCGTTCCCGCCACTCCGGCCGCCCCGACCCCGGCCACCCCACCCCGACCCGCTCCCGACACGACCGCGGGCGCATCACCCGTCCGCGCCCCATCCCGCCACCCGACCACCGTCGACGGCTGCACGGCCACCGGCCCACCGGCGGGGTCCGCGGACGTGATGGTCAACAGCTCGTTGGTCCACGTCATCCCGATGGCGTTGGACAGCTTGCGCCGCGTGGCGCTCACGTCCGCCCCGGGCGGCGGGGCCAGGTCCTGCGGCAGCAGGGACACCGCGTCCCCGACGGTCAACACCTTGCCGGTCAACGCCATGCGCAGCGTCTCGGGCGTGAGCGACGTCCCGGCCAACCGCGACCCGGCGACGGTGACCGACCGGGCGGCGGCGACGTCCACGGGCGCCACCACCACCTCCGCGCCTTCCACCACGCCGAGGTTCGACAGCGTCACGTCGTCCACCAGCACCACCCCGGGCGGCCCGTCGCCCGCCGTGGCGGCGGCGAGGGCGGCACTCACCCGGGCACCGGTCAGGCGCACCGCGTCCCACGCGCGCAGGCCCAGCGCGTCCAGCACCTCCGGGTGCAGGCGAACCACCCCGCGGCGGGTGTCCAGGGCCGAGGGGGACAGGCGGGCGGTCAGCGTGATCACGGGGGTGAGCGTAGTTGGGGCCGGCCATCCGGGTCGGGTGGTTCGCCGCAGCCTGCCCCGCCCCGGTCGGGCGCGTCCGACAGCGGCGCGCCGACCCGGGCCCGTCCGCCCGATCCGTCTGCCCGAGCCCGTCCGGCCGAGCCCGTCCGCCAGAACCCATCCGGCCCGAGTCCGGGTTCGGGCGGTCCGTTCCTATCCGTATCCGTCCGGCCCGAGTGGCTCGGGGCCGGGGGCTCCAGGGCCGGCGGGCCGGGGCGGCTGTCGCGAGGCACGGGTTGGTTGCCGGCCTCGTTGTTTCAACCGACGTTTCAGGTTCTCAATAACGGCGTTTTGGTGAATGACCTGATCGAGATTCACCCGATCGTGCACCGCGTCGCTACCTGAAACAGCAGGTCAGGACCACTGTACCGAGCTACGGCCGATCATGCCGGCGCAAGCCGATCTGTCGCCAACCCCGCCGCTTGCCCGGCCGCCCCTGGCCGTTGGTCTCCGCCGCCACCTGCGTCGGATCGGCCATCCGCCGGGGCCGCCGCACGGCACGCATCGCGGCACCCGCCACCCGACCGCCCAACGGCTGCCGCAAGCCCAACCTCCGCGCCGCCACCCCGTGCGCCCGCTTGATCGCCCGCCGATCGGCCGCCGGCACCGACCACGCCTCCGGGTGCTTGGCCAACCACCGGTACCGCCGCACCGAGTACGGCAGGTGCGCGAGGTACACCAGCATCGCCGCGATCAACGCCGCCAACGGGAACGTGACGACCGCCGCCGCCAGCAACCCGACCAGCACCAGCAACGGCGCGACGTACCGCGGCGACACCTTGATCGTCTTCACCGACAGCGTCGGGATCCGGCTGACCAGCAGCAACGCGATCCCCACGGTCCACACCGCGACGACCACGGGCCCGGACCACCACCCGGGCCGCCCCAGCTGCTCGTCCAGGATCAACGGCAGCAGCAGCAGCAACCCGCCGGCCGGCGCGGGCACGCCGACGAAGAACTCCTTCGCGAACGGCGGCTGCTCGACCTCCAGCAGCGTGTTGAACCGCGCCAACCGCAGCACCATGCACACCGCGAAGATCAACGCCACGACCCAGCCCTCACGGCTCAGGTCGAACTTCCACACGTAGATCACCAACGCGGGCGCCACGCCGAACGAGATCGCGTCGGCCAACGAGTCCAGCTCCGCGCCCATCTTGCTGGTCGCGTCGAGCAGCCGGGCGATCCGCCCGTCCAACCCGTCGAACACGGCCGCCGCGGCGATCGAGCCGATCGCCGCCCCGTACATGCCGGTGATCGCGAAGTGCACGGCCGACAACCCGGCGCACATCGCGAGGACCGTGATGGCGTTGGGCAGCAGCCTGATCCCCGGCCCGCTGGGAGCCATCCGCTCAGCCCTCCGAGGGGAGTTCGGCGAGCACGGTCTCGCCGCCGATGGTGCGCTGCCCGGCCTCCACCAGCACGCGGCTGCCGGTCGGCACGTACAGGTCGACCCGCGAGCCGAACCGGATCAGGCCGTAGGTCTGCCCGACCGCCACCTTGTCGCCCTCGGCGACCTCGCACACGATCCGCCGCGCCACCAGGCCCGCGATCTGCACGACCACCACGTCCTGGCCGGCCGCGGTGCTCAGCCACACGGTGTTGCGCTCGTTGTCCTCGCTGGCCTTGTCCAGGTCCGCGGACAGGAACTTGCCGGGCCGGTACGACACCTGCCGCACGAGACCCGCCACGGGCACGCGCTGCACGTGCACGTCGAACACCGACAGGAACACGCTGATCCGGGTCATCGGCGCGGAGCCGAGCCCGAGTTCGGCGGGCGGCGCGGCCTCGACGACGTGCGACACGGTGCCGTCGGCCGGTGCGACCGCGACGTCCGGTCGGGTGGGCGTGGTGCGCTTGGGCTCGCGGAAGAACCACGCGACCCACGCGGTCAGCAGCGCGCCGACGACACCGGCGCGCTTGGAGTACCGGCGCAGCAGCAGCGTGGCGACGGCGGCGCCCGCTACGAAGGGGCGGCCCGCGGGGTGCATCGGGGGGACGATCCCCCGAGCGAGCTGGAGGAAGTGGGAGACGGCACCACTGTGCTTGTCGCGATCGACGGTCATGGCTCTTCCGTGTCAGGGCGGTGCTTCCGGCCCGCCACACGCTACGCGGCTTCGCCGGCCTCGTCCGGCCCGCCCGTGCGTCCCCCGACGAACGCACGGACCGACCGGAACTCCGATCACCACGAGTGTAAGCCGCGTCACAGCGATGATCAACGTCGAACGGTCAGGGCGACATCACTCTCCGTGCAGGAAGCGGACGGTGACCTCGGCCCCCGCCGCCAGCTCCGTGACGTCCTCCGGCACCTCGATCAGGCAGTTGCTGATCGCCAACGCCGACAGCAGGTGCGACCCCGGCCCGCCGACGGGCGTCACCACGCGCCCCGACTCCGGGTCGTACGCGCCGCGCCGGAACTGGGTGCGCCCCGCCGGCGACGTGATCGGCGCGCTCAACCGGGCCACCGCCCCCGGCCGCTCCACGTGCGAGAACCCCATCGCGGCCCGCAGCGCCGGCCGGATGAACACCTCGAACGACACCTGCGCGCTCACCGGGTTCCCGGGCAGCGTCGCCACCGCCACACCCCGGTAACGCCCCGCGCCCTGCGGCCCGCCCGGCTGCATCGCGACCTTCGTGAACTCCACGCCGCGCCCGGTGAAGGCGTCCTTCACCACCTCGTAGGCCCCCGCGCTCACCCCGCCCGACGTGAGCAGCAGGTCGAACGACGCCAACCTCGGCCCGATCGCCTCGTGGAACCGCGCCACGTCGTCCGGCACGAACCGCAGCAGCTCCGCCTCGCCACCCGCCTCGCGCACCGCCGCGGCGAGCATCACGCCGTTCGACTCGTAGATCTGCCCCGGCGCCAACGCCACACCGGGCCCCACCAGCTCCGACCCGGTCGACAGCACCAGCACCCGCGGCCGCCGGCGCACCGGCAGCGCGCCGATCCCCAGCGCCGCCACCAACCCCAGCTGCGCCGGACCGAGCGTGACGCCCGCGCGCAGCACCGTCGTGCCCACGGCCACGTCGTCCGCCATCCGCCGCACGTTCGCGCCGACCGCCACCCCGCGGTCGACCCGCACCACCGACGTGCCGCCGTCGGTCCACTCCACCTGCACCACGGCGTCCGCACCGGGCGGCACCGGCGCGCCCGTCATGATCCGGTGCGCGGTGCCCGCCGCCAGCGGCCCCGACGACGTCCGCCCCGCCGGGATGTCGTCGGTCACCGGCAGCTCCACCGGCACCGACGCCACGTCTGCCGCGCGCACCGCGTAACCGTCCATCGCCGAGTTGTCGAACGGCGGCAGCGGCACCGGCGCGACCACGTCCTCGGCGAGCACCAGGCCCAGGCAGTCGGCGACCGGCGACGCCACCACCGGCATCCGCCCGACGAGCCCGGCGACACGGGCCTTGTGATCAGCGACTCGGGTCAGCGTGTTCGACACGCGCCCCATCCTGCCGCGCCCGTGGCAGACTGCTCCAACCGGCTGATCACGACAGGGGGAAAGTTGCAGGTCCGGACCCGCCACACCCCCACCTTCGGGGTCGCCCGACTCGTCCTGGCACCCGGTGAACCGGTGGTGGTCGAGCGCTCCTCCGTGCTCGCGACCAGCTACGGCATCGCCGTCGACGCCCGGACCAAGTCGCCCGGCGTCAGCGCCGCGCTGTGCACCGCGGGCCCCGAAGGCGGCTGGGTCGACGTCGCCCCGCCCCTGCCCGGCGACCTGCACGTGCTCGAACTGGAGGGGACGACCGGCTGGTGCGTCGCCCGCGACAGCTGGCTCGCCTGCGCCGCCACCGCCCACCTCGACCCCACCGCGCCACCCGTGCGCGCCCTCCACGGCGGCGACCACGGGTTCCTCACCTACGCCTTCGGCACCGGGCCCGTCGTGCTCAGCTGCTACGGCACGCTCGACGTGGTCACCCTCGAACCCGGCGAACTGGTCACCGTCGCCGGCGGTCACGTGGTCGCGTTCACCGACACCGTGCAGTGCCGGTTGCGCGCCGTTTCCCCCGACGCGCCCCAATCCGTGCGGAACGGCGAAGGACTGGTCCTCGACTTCGCCGGTCCCGGGCTCGTGCTCACCCGGACCCGCAGCCCGCGCGGACTTGTCAGTTGGTTGCGCGACAACGGATTCAGCGTGCGGTCATGACTCCATAAGGAGGTATCGGCGAACCCCCTCGTGCCTCTAGCGTGGCGGTTTGCTCAAGGTATTTCTCGAAGGAGGACGTCTTGGCTGTCGGCACGGTCAAGTGGTTCAACTCGGAGAAGGGCTACGGATTCATCGCGGCGGACGGCGGCCCCGATGTCTTCGTGCACTACTCGGCGATCCAGATGGAAGGCTTCCGGACGCTGGCCGAGGGCGACCGCGTGGAGTTCGAGATCCAAGCGGGGCGCGACGGCCGCAGCCAGGCATCGGATGTGCGCAAGGCGCCGTGATCTCCGCCCGACCCGCCGTCGCGGCGGGTCGGGCCGCACGCCGGCGTCCGTTTGCCGGAACCCCGCGCAAGGCGCTGTACGCGGACGTTAGGCTCCGTGCGTGTCGGAGGACCTGAGCGGGCGACGGTTGGGCCACTACCGGATCGACGGGGTGCTCGGCCGCGGTGGCATGAGCGTGACCTACAAGGCCACGGACGTCAGGCTCGGTCGCAAGGTCGCCCTGAAGGTCATCGGCCAACACCTCACCGCGGACGCCGAGTTCCGGGAGCGGTTCGTCGACGAGGCGCGCAACACCTCGGCGATCGACCACGCCAACATCGTGCCGCTCTACGACTTCGACGAGGTCGACGGCCTGCTCTACATCGCCATGCGGCTGGTCGACGGCCAGGACCTCGCGTCGCACATCAAGGACGGCCCGCTCTCGCCCGCGCGCACCCTGTCGCTGCTCGGCCAGGTCGCCGAGGCGCTGGACATGCTGCACGGCAAGGGCCTGGTCCACCTGGACGTGAAACCGGCCAACGTGCTGGTCACCACCAAGGAAGCCGCGGGCGAGCACGTCTACCTGGCCGACTTCGGCCTCACCAGGCGCGGCGCCACCGGGCACCGGACCCGCACCGGCGACTTCCTCGGCTCACCCACCTACGCCGCGCCCGAGCACCTGCGCGGCGAACCCCTCGACGGTCGCACCGACCAGTACGCGCTCGCGTGCATGGTGTTCGCGTGCCTGTCCGGTCGGCCGCCGTTCCAGGGCGGTGTGCAGGACGTCATCCAGGGGCACCTCGGCGCGGAGATCCCGTCGTTGAGCGCCGTGGTCGCGCTGCCGCCCGCCATCGACGACGTGCTGCGCAAGGGCACCGCCAAGGACCCGTCGAAGCGCTACGGCTCGTGCGCCGAGCTGGTCGCGGCCGCGCGGGCCGCGTTGTCCGCCGCGCCGCAGGGGGCGCCGCCGCACCGCCGCACCGACTCCGGCGCGGTGCCGATGGGCCCGCAGACCGGCGGCGTGCCCGTGGCGCAGCAGGGCCAGTACCGCACGCCCTACCAGCAGCCGGGGTTCCTCCAGGAGCCGGTGCGGCTGCGGCCGCCCGCGCAGGTCGGCGCCAGTGCGTTCACCACCACCGCCAAGACGCGGCCGGCGTGGCTCGCGCCCGTGCTCGCGGGTGCGGTCGCGATCGTGCTCATCGTCATCCTCGTGGTGATCCTCACGCCGAAGGATGAACCTCCGCGCCAGGGCGGCAACACCGGCACCAGCCAATCCATCGAGGTCGGGGGCACGACCAGCAGCAAACCGCTGCCCACCAGCGTGCCCGTCCGCTCGTCCCGCTGACCACGTCTTCTTGCACTCTCCTCCGTCGAGTGCTAAACACGTAATTGGCACTCGGAACACCTGAGTGCCAACACGCAGGCTGGGACGGTGAGGCCCGTCCCCTCCAGGGGGCTGGTCGTCCGTCGCGGGCACCGAGCCTGGCCGAAGCACCGTGTTCCGCTGCGGGCGCGCGTCCGCAGTGGCCCCATTCGTAATCAGGCGGAGGAACACACCGCAATGGCCAAGATGATCGCGTTCGACGAGGATGCCCGCCGCGGTCTCGAGCGTGGGATGAACATTCTCGCCGACGCCGTCAAGGTGACGCTCGGCCCCAAGGGTCGCAACGTCGTGCTCGAGAAGAAGTGGGGCGCGCCGACCATCACCAACGACGGCGTCTCCATCGCCAAGGAGATCGAGCTCGAGGACCCGTGGGAGAAGATCGGGGCCGAGCTCGTCAAGGAAGTGGCGAAGAAGACCGACGACGTCGCGGGTGACGGCACCACGACCGCCACCGTGCTCGCCCAGGCCCTGGTCCGCGAGGGACTGCGCAACGTGGCCGCGGGCGCCAACCCGCTGGGCCTCAAGCGCGGCATCGAGAAGGCCGTCGAGGCCGTGACCGAGCAGCTGCTGAAGACCGCGCGCGAGGTCGAGACCAAGGAGCAGATCGCCGCCACGGCGTCCATCTCCGCGGGCGACTCGACCATCGGCGAGCTCATCGCCGAGGCGATGGACAAGGTCGGCAAGGAAGGCGTCATCACCGTCGAGGAGAGCAACGCTCTCGGGCTCGAGCTCGAGCTCACCGAGGGCATGCGCTTCGACAAGGGTTACATCTCCGGTTACTTCGTGACCGACCCCGAGCGCCAGGAAGCGATCCTGGAGGACCCGTACATCCTGCTGTACGGCTCGAAGATCGCGTCCGTGAAGGACCTGCTCCCGTTGCTGGAGAAGGTCATGCAGGGCGGCAAGCCGCTGCTGATCATCTCCGAGGACGTCGAGGGCGAGGCCCTGGCCACGCTGGTCGTCAACAAGATCCGCGGCACGTTCAAGTCCGTCGCCGTCAAGGCGCCCGGCTTCGGCGACCGCCGCAAGGCGATCCTGCAGGACATCGCGATCCTCACCGGTGGCCAGGTCATCACCGAGGACGTCGGCCTCAAGCTGGAGAACGCCGACCTGTCGCTGCTGGGCAAGGCCCGCAAGGTCGTCGTGACCAAGGACGAGACCACGGTCGTCGAGGGTGCGGGTGACCCCGAGCAGATCCAGGGTCGCGTCAACCAGATCCGCGCGGAGATCGAGAAGTCGGACTCCGACTACGACCGCGAGAAGCTGCAGGAGCGCCTGGCGAAGCTGGCCGGCGGTGTCGCGGTGATCAAGGCCGGCGCCGCCACCGAGGTGGAGCTGAAGGAGCGCAAGCACCGCATCGAGGACGCGGTGCGCAACGCGAAGGCCGCCGTCGAGGAGGGCATCGTCGCCGGTGGTGGCGTCGCGCTGCTGCAGGCCGCCGAGATCGCGTTCGCGGGCCTGAACCTCGAAGGTGACGAGGCGACCGGTGCGAACATCGTTCGGGTCGCCGTCGAGGCGCCGCTGAAGCAGATCGCCATCAACGCCGGCCTCGAGGGCGGTGTCGTCGTGGAGAAGGTCAAGGGCCTGCCCGTCGGCCACGGCCTCAACGCCGCGACCGGTGTGTACGAGGACCTGCTCGCGGCCGGCGTGCCGGACCCGACGAAGGTCACCCGTTCGGCGCTGCAGAACGCCGCGTCGATCGCCGCGCTGTTCCTCACCACGGAGGCCGTGGTGGCGGACAAGCCGGAGAAGGCGGGCGCTGCCCCGGCCATGCCCGAGGGCGGCGGCATGGACTTCTGATCGACCAGGTCACTTGACCGAGGTTCGATCGGATGAAGTCTCGAAGGGCCCGGTTCGCTTCCAGCGAACCGGGCCCTTCGCCATCCCCCACCTGCGGTGGAACGAGCCACGGGCCACACGATCGAGTGAGATCGGCCCGAAAATGTACGGAAACACTGTTACCACCCCTCGGTTAAATCGAGACGGAACCCCGACCACCCCACCTGCCCCACCCCACCTGCCCAACCCTGCCAACCAGCCATCCACCCCCACCCCAT
>NZ_BAAGTN010000018.1:0-245439 GCF_054781895.1 Saccharothrix stipae
TCCACCTCGACCCCACCCACCACCTCAACGTCTTCACCGCCCACACCGCCAAACCCACCGACCCCCACCACATCGCCCACACCGCCTACGACATCCCCGCCATCGCCCACCGCTACCAGGCGTTCCTCCACCGCTGGGACCACCACCAACCACTGCCCCACGCACCCGACGACCTCGCCAGACAACTCCTCCTCCACACCGAATGGCTCCACCTCGTCCGACAGGACCCCCGACTCCCCGCCCAACACCTACCCCACGACTGGCCCGCCATCCGCGCCCAACACCTCTTCCACACCCTCGCCCTCGCCTACCAGGAACCCGCCCACACCATCGCCGAATCGGTGTTGGACACCATCCCGGTCGAAGATCCTCCGACCGGCCTCACCCGTCGCACATCGACAGGTGCTCGTCCGGGTCCAACTCCGGCACGTGCCGCTCCAGGCCGGCACGGGTGAGGTCGCCCCGCACCTGCTCGCACGCGTCCGCGAGGACGCCGTCGGCACCCGCGAAGTCCAACCGCCAGACGCGCACGGTGCGGTCGTCGCTGCCGGTGTGCAGTTCGGTGGTGCCGGGGCGGAAGCGGACCACGTTGACCTTGTCCCGGTGACCGGTGAGGGCGGCCCACGGGGTGGGGGCGGCGGGGTCGGTGACGTCCCACAGCCGCACCGTGCGGTCGTAGCTGCCGCTGGCCAGCTTGCCGCGGCCGTCGAACGCGACGCTGAGCACCGGGCCGGTGTGCCCGACGAGCGGTTCGCCGATCGGGTCACCCGTGCGGGCGTCCCACAGGCGCACCGTGTTGTCGAAGCTCGCCGTCGCGACGACCTCACCCGTCCGGTCGAAGGCCACCCCGCACACCATGTCCTGGTGGCCGACCAGCGGTTTGCCCTTCGGGGTCCCGTCGGCGGCGTTCCACAACCTCGCGACGTGGTCGAAGCCGCCGGTGACGAGCGTGGTGCGGTGGTCGTCGATCGCCATCCCGCACACCGCCTTCCGGTGCGCGGCGGCCGTGCCGGGAGCCTTCAGCTCGGTGGGGTTCCGGAGGGTCGTCCCGTCGTCGGTGATCTCGACCTGCCACCGCTTCACCTTGCCGGTGGTGTCGCCGGTGAACACCGTGTCCTCGTCCGCACCGAAGGTGATGGCGTGGACGGTGCCGGGCCGCTCGGCCGCTTTGGCCCAGTGCCCGGTGAGGACGACCCCGACCCGGTCGAAGCGGGACACGTTCGCCAGCTCGCTGCCGCCGGCCACGGCGACCCGGTTGCCGGATCCGCTGAACGAGACATCGGTGTAGACCGCGCTCGGCCCGCGCAGGAACCTGCCCTCGTCACCCCAGAAGTTCGTCAGGACGCCGCCCGTGGCGTCGACCGACACCACGTGGGCACCGTCGTCGGTGAAGGCGATGTCGTTGACCGCGGCGGTCGAGGACACCTGCGCACGGCCGACGCTCCACCAGCCGAGGGTGCCGTTGTCGTTGGCCGTCACCACCCGGAAGGAGCTGCCGACGAACGCGGCACCGTGCGCGGTGGTGTCCTGGGTTTCCAGGGTCGTCCGCTCCGCGGAGGTGACCACGCCCTCGTGCTGGGTGATGTTCCACAGCCGCGTCGTGAGGTCGTAGCCGACCGTCATCAAGGTGCACCCCGGCTGGTTGCCGCTCCTCCCGCACAACTCGCCCGGTGCGAAGGCCACGCCGTTCACCAGGAGGTTGTGACCGGCCATCGCGCCCAACGGGGCTCCGGTGCCGCCGTCCCAGAGGCGCACCGACTGGTCGTCGCCGCCGGTCGCGAGCAACGACCCGTCGGCGTTGAAGTCGACCGCGAGCACCCGGGCACCCTTGGCCGCCGCCGACGTGCCCAGCGATCGTCCGGTGTTCCGGTCCCACCGCCGGACCGCGCCGACCGTGCCCCCGACGATCTCCGCACACCCGTCGCAGGGCCGGTAGGCGACGTCGAACACCGGTCCCCCGTTGTCACCGAACGTCGGCCCGTGCGGCTCACCCGTCCCGGCGGCCCACTGCTTGACGCCTGGGTCGGCCCCCGCCGTGGCCAGCGACGCGCCGTCGGCGCTGAACGCGACCTTGAAGAGGTACCCCTGTCCGGCGTCGAACTCCCGGCGTCCCGCGTCCGACGTGGCGTCCGGCCACAGCACGACCTTGCCGGTCTCGTCGGGGACCTGGCCGTCGGCGGGCGCCGCGGTCGTCGCGGGTGCCACGGTGGTGGCCGCCAGGGCCTTGTCACGACCGAACGCGAGAGCGGTGATCGTCTGCCCCAGGTCCATCTCCCGCACCACCGCGCGGTCCGCCGGGGACAGCAGCCGGACGATCCCGTCCTCGCCGCCCGTGGCGATGAGCTGCCCGTCGGCGGTGGCGGCCACGGTGAACAAGGGGCCGCCGAGTTCGGTGGTGCCGTCGTACGGGCTGGTCTGCGTGCTCAGCACCGCGCCACGCGACTCGGGGGTTCGCGCCGTGTTCCAGGAGGCGAGCGCCAGCAGGATCGACGCCCTCGGGTTGACCGCGCCGAACCTCTCGGCCTGGGCGACCAGCTGCTGCGCCCGTGCCTCGCGCTCCGCGGTGGCGGCGACGGACGCGCTGTGGGCCGCCATGCCGGCGAAGACCAGCGCGAGGACCATGACCACGACGAGACCGCCGACCATCCGCCGCCGCCTGCGGGTGTCGCGCTGCTGCGCGCGGCGGCCGGCTGCCAGGAACTCCTGCTCCGACGGCGACAGCACGACGTGCCGCTTCTCGGCGGCGGCGTGCGCGTCGGCCAGCACCACCCCCCGGTACAGCGCGTCCGGCGGGCGGTTCTTCCGCTCCCAGGTGGCCGCCGCGTCGGTGAGCCGCTGGTGCACCAGCAGGCCGTCGCGGTCCTTGTCCAGCCAACCCCGCAGCACCGGCCACGCGCGGATCAGGGCTTCGTGGGTGATCTCGACGGCGTCCCGGTGACGGGTGAGCAGGCGGTTCGCGGTGAACGCGTCGAGCACCGCCGCCGCCGCGGTCGGGTCGTCACCGGTGTCGAGGAGCTCGGCGCGGGACAACCGGCAACGCACGTCGTCGGTGCCGTCACCGATCTTGACCAGGCGCAGGAACAGCGACCGCGCCGCCTCCTGTGCCACCGGGTCCAACCGGGCGTGCACCTGGTCGGCCGTCTGGGCGATGGCGCGTTCGATGCCGCCGGTCGTGCGGTAGCCGTCGACGGTGAGCGTGGCGCCGTGCCGCTCGTACCACGCCCCGCGCAGCGCGTGGGCCAACAGGGGCAACCGGCCCGCCTCGTAGCCGCTCGCGCCCTCGGTGGCGCCCAGGTCGCGCAGCAGCAGTTCCACCAGGCCCGGCTCGACGTCCAGCCCCACGGCGCTCGCCGGGTGCATGATCGCCTCGCGCAACTCCGAGTACGACATCGGCCCGAGCACCACGGGGCTGTCCTGAAGCGCCGCCCGCAACGCCGGGTAGTCGGCACAGGTGCCGTAGAAGTCCGCGCGCACCCCGAGCACCACCAGCACGTCCGCGCCGCTCGCGGTCGGTGCGGCGAGCCGGCTGAGCACGTCGACGAACGCGTGGCGCTCACCCTCGTCCGCGCAGAGCGTGAACAGCTCCTCGAACTGGTCGACCACCAGCAGCACGCGGGACTCCGGGTGCCGTCCCCTGAGCCGTCCCACGCACCACTCGGGGTGCGCGACCAGAGCCTCCGCCACGACCGCAGGGTGGGCGCCGATCAGCGGTGCGAGCTGCACGGCGAGGGAGTGCAACGGCTGGGCGGTCGGCGTGAACACCGACTTGGGCCACGTCCGCGACCCCGGCAGCGCCTGGCGGTGCAGCCGGGGCAGCAGACCGGCCCGCAGCAGCGACGACTTGCCCGCACCCGAAGGGGCCACCACGACCTGCACACCACCGGAGGCCAGCCGCCGGCCGAGCAACCCCAGCAGGTCGGCCGTGGTCCGGTCCCGCCCGAAGAACCAGCGCGCCTCCCCCGGCCCGAACGCGGCCAGACCGGGGTACGGGCAGGCGTCGACGACCACGCCGGACTCAAGCCGGCGGGTGCGGCCCGTGCCGTCGTGGAAGTGCAGGTGGCTGTCCCGACCCGACTGGTAGATCACCGCGCCGTCGGCCGCGTTCGCCTCCAGGTTGACGTGGTTCACCGGTGGCGGCACCGACCACTCGTCGGTGTTCGATTCCATCCACGACCCCCGGTGCGGTGATGCTCCTGCGTCCGCACAGATCCTGTTTCCACCGCAGCCGTTGTGGACCGCACTTTTCGTGGCAGGGCATCACGATTCAGCGCGGGTGGACGGTTCGGCGGCCCCGGCGGCGAACCCCGCGCGATCGGCGGTTCTGCTCAGTCCGCGGGAACGGACACGGCTCGACGCGCCGGACCGTGCCGCCGTTCGCGCTCAAGGCGTCGGGTCACGCCGTCGACATCTGGCTCGCCTGCGTGCCGACCGCCTCGTCGGCGCTGCGGCCGGATGACGCACCGCCGACGCCGGCGGCCATCTCGGCCACGGTGTGGGCGCCGATGTCGGGGTGTGGTCCGTCGTCGAAGTGCGCGGCGACGGCTCGGACGTGGTCCTGGGCGGGTTCGGCCAGTCCGTCGTACACCGCGAGGAACACCTCCCGCGCGTGGGTGCGCGGCCAGTCGGGCGGCAGGAGTTCGAGCGGGAGCTGGGGGTCGAGCGCGGGGAATCGGCGGTAGGTGTCCATCACCTCGGTGCGGGCGCGCACGGCGTCCGCACCGGTGACGCGGTCGGCGCGGACGCGGGGCAGCAGCGGGTTCCAGCGCCGGACGAACTCCTGGTACTGCTCGGCGATGGCCGCGGTGTCCCAGGCTTCGATCGGGTCGCGTGTCGTGCCCGAGGTGAACCGCAGGTGCCGCGCGCGGAACGCGGTCGTGGCACCGGGCGTCGCCGCGACGAGCTCGGCGTGGTCCTGCTCCGAGAGCGAGCGCGGCGACACCCAGACCCCGTCGTAGAGCGGCGCGTACCCGCGCCAGCGGAGTTGGGCGCGAAGGGAGCTCCGCCGGGTCTTCTCCTCCTTCGGCATGGTGAAGACGAAGGCCGTCCACAACCCGTCCCAGCTGTCGGGTCCGGCCGCGAACGCCGCGATCGAGGTGCCGCCGACGGACAGGTCGACCGCGGCGGGCCCGGTCAGTCGGTAGGAACTGTGCCGACCGCGCCTGCTGCCCTCCAGCACGCCTCGGCGGGCCAGCCTGCTGATGGCGGTCCTCGCCGCACCGGGGGTCACGCCGAACTCGCCCAGCAGGGCCGCGATCGCCGCGCTCGGCAACCACGCCCGGCGGCGGATGGTGTAGTCGGCGATCAGGGTCACCGCCAGGCCCTGGGGTGAGCTGCCGCTCTGCCGGCGCGGCAACCGCACCGAAGCGGCACCGACGTCGGGAAAGATCTCTTCGACGTCGAACGGGCTGATCACGGTGCGCTCCCGTGGCAGGTCGGCGTGAGGGGCGAGGCCGACTGTAGCGGGCCCGCGCGTATCGAGACCCGATCGTTGACACTTCAGGTGACCCTGGCCAGACTCAGTGACACACTTCGGTTCTGCGGGGAGCCGGTGAGGCCACCCGCCTCCGCGCGGCCCGGATGCCGGGCGCTCGCAGCGCGCTTCGCCACGCACACGGCCGCTGCGGACCGGCCGGCGACCTCACGGCTCGTCATCCCATCGGGTTCGGGTCGGGCCCGCGCACACGTCTGTCCGCCGCACTTCGGCAGGAGGTACATGCAGTGTTAGGAAGCAATGGCGCTCCCTTCACACCAGGGGGACCCGCACTCGGCCGGTCGGAGCGCCGCACCACAGGTCCGCAGTGGCAGCGCGCCGCAGCTGCGGCAGCGGCCGCGGTCATGTTCGGGGCGCTGACGGTCGCGGCGGCGGTCAGCCCGGCGTCGGGCGCCGAGAACCCGTACCAGCGGGGACCGGACCCGACGCCGGCCAGCGTCGCCGCCAACCGGGGCACGTTCGCCACCGCCCAGGTCGGCGTGCCGGCCGGGAACGGCTTCGGCGGCGGGGTGATCTACCACCCCACCGACACCAGCCAGGGCACCTTCGGCGCGATCGCCGTCGTGCCCGGCTACACGGCCACCTGGGCCGCCGAAGGGGCCTGGATGGGCCACTGGCTGGCGTCGTTCGGGTTCGTGGTGATCGGGATCGACACCAACACCCGCAACGACTGGGACACCGCCCGCGGCACCCAGCTGCTGGCCGCGCTGGACTACCTGACCCAGCGCAGCTCGGTGCGCGACCGGGTCGACGCGAGCCGGACGGCCGTCATGGGTCACTCCATGGGCGGCGGCGGGGCCATGTACGCGGCGCTCCAGCGCCCCTCGCTGAAGACCGCGGTCGGCCTCGCGCCGTTCAGCCCCTCGCAGAACCTGACGAGCACGCGGGTCCCGACCATGCTCCTGGCCGGGCAGAACGACACGACGACCACCCCCGCCAGCATCCAGAACCTCTACAACGGGATCCCGGCCGCCGTCGAGAAGGCCTACCTGGAACTCTCCGGCGCCGGTCACGGCTTCCCCACCTCGAACAACCCCACGATGATGCGCACCGTCATCCCGTGGATCAAGGTCTTCCTCGACAGCGACACCCGCTACACGCAGTTCCTTTGCCCGCTTGCGGACCGCAACGGCATCAGGACGTACCAGAGCACCTGCCCGCTGGTGCCCTCCCCGGTGCCGACGACCACCACGACCACGTCGACCACCACCACGTCGACCACGACGAGCACCACGACCACGACAAGCACCACGACCACCACGCCGCAGCCCGGTGGCGCGTGCAGCGCGACCTACCGCACCGCCAACTCGTGGCCCGGCGGATACCAGGGCGAGGTCACGGTGAGGGCGGGCGACTCGCCGGTCAGCGGGTGGACCGTCCGGTGGACGCTGGACAGCGGCCAGACCGTCACCCAGGTCTGGAACGGCGCGCTCACCGTCGACGCTTCGACCGCATCGGTGCGCAACGCCCCGTACAACGGCTCGCTCGCGGCCAACGCGTCGACCACGTTCGGCTTCATCGGCGGCGGCTCACCGCCCACGTCGGTCCTCTCCTGCACCAGCCCGTGACGGTGCGGGGCAGCGCGCCTCCGTCGCACCGGATCCACCCCGACGCGGTACCCCTCGCTGCTCCGTCGGCGGACGGGTGATACCCGGAGGTGTCCGGCGAGGCGGCTAACGGTGATCCCGCTCGGGTCGATTCCGGAATCGACCCGAGGGGGATCACCGTGACGACGACCGTCATCCCACGCACCACCGCCGGACCCCTGCGCTACTTACCGCTGCTGGTGCCCGGACTGCTGTTCCTCGTAGCGCTGGCCATCGCGCCGGTCTCGCCGGCAAGGGCCACCGACGGCCTGTACAAGATCACCACCACGCAGTTCTCGATCAGTCACCACGACATCGACTGCGTGAAGGACGTCGAACGGGTGGCCACCTGCACCACGACCGTCGACGGGAAGGTGCTCGACGTCCGGCTGGACACCGCCCCCGTCATGGAGCTGTCGTGCACGGCGACGTACGACTCGCGCGACACCGCCTGCACACGTGCGTTCGACTACGGCCCCGGTTCTCACCGGGTGCACCTGGACTCGCTGGTCGTCCCGGAGCCCGCTGCCCAGAAGATCCGCGACGCGTACCCGTGGTGGTCGTGGCTCTTCGACGGCCCCTGGTTCCTGTTCGCCCTCGGCCTGCTCGTGGCCATGACGATCGCGGCCGGCGCGCTGGCGTGGCTCTGGTCCCGCCACCCCCGCCCGGCCGCGAGGCACCGGGCGCTGAGAACGCTGGTGACGTTCGCCGTCTACTGGACGTTCCACCTGCCGGTCACGCTGGTCGTGGCGCCGTGGGAGGCGACGAAGCTCTCCTACCACCTCCTGCTCATACCGCACTCGGTCCTGTTGCCCGCCGTGCTCGCGCTCGTGTGGCAGCTCGCGGTCGGCGGGAAGGTCACCGGGGCGACCGGTCAACGGATCGGGCTCACCGCGGCGAGCGCCATGACGACCCTCGTGTGCGGCTCGATGATGATGTTGATGCTCGCCGTGACGACCGGGATGCCCGACTGAGAGCGCGGCCGGGTCCACCAGCGCGGTGACGGTCGACAGCGTCGCCGGACGGGTCAGCCGCCGAGCAGCCGGCCGTCGTCCGCGCCGTAGAACAGCAGCCTGCCGGGCGCGGCGTCGACGGTGAGGGACGCGCCGAGGGCCGGCTCCTCCTGCTCCGGCACGGTGAGGCTGATCAACGTGCCGGAGCAGTCCAGGGTCACCAGTGACGACACGCCCAGGTTCTCCACGGCGGCCACCCGGCCGGTTATGCCCTCGCCGGCCGGAGCCAGGTACTCGGGCCGCACGCCCACCACGACGGGCGTGCCGTCGGCCAGCCCCGCCGGGCCCGGCAGGCCGGCCCCGGCGCACTCGACGCGACCGTCGCGGACCTCCGCCTCGATCAGGTTCATCGGGGTGGAGCCGATGAAGTTCGCGACGAACGTGTCGACGGGCCGTTGGAACACCTCGCGCGGCGTGCCCAGCTGGCGGATCCGGCCCGCCTCCATCACCGCGATCCGGTCGGCCAGCGCCAACGCCTCGGCCTGGTCGTGCGTGACGAACACGGTGGTGAGCGCCAGGTCGTGCTGCAACCGCTTGAGGAACGTCCTGGCCTCCAGCCGCAGCCGCGCGTCCAGGTTGGACAGCGGCTCGTCCAGCAGCAGCACGTCGGCGCCCGCGGCAACGGCACGCCCCAGCGCCGCGCGCTGCTGCTGACCGCCGGACAACTGCCCGGGCCTGCGGTCGAGCAGCGCGGACAGGCTCAGGCCCTCGGCCACCTCGGCGGCCGCCTCCCGTTGCCGGGCCTTCGGCGCACGGCGCACGCGCAGCGGGTAGGCGATGTTCTCCGCCACCGTCATGTGCGGGAACAGCGCGTAGTCCTGGAACACCATCGCCACCCCTCGCCCGCCTGGCGGCAGGTGTGTCACGTCCCGCGACCCGATCGTGACGGCACCCGCCGAGAGCGGCTCCAGGCCCGCGATCGTGCGCAGCAACGTGGTCTTGCCGCAGCCGGACGGGCCGAGCAACGCGAACAGCTCGCCGTCCACCACGCGCAGGTCCAGTGCGTCCACCGCGCGTACCCCGTTCGGGTACACAGTGGACACGCCGGTGAGGTCGATGCCCGCCATCAGCTCTTGATGCCCCCGTGGAATCGGAACCCGTAACGCTTGTTGACGACCAGGTACAGCAGCACCACCGGGATCGAATACAGCAGCGAGAACACCGGGATCACGGTCAGGTTGGCGCTGCCGCCCTCGTCCTGCAACGTCCGCATCAGCACCGCCGCCGGCTGCTTGCCGACGTCGCGCAGGAGCAGGAACGGCAGCAGGAAGTTGCCCCACGCGTTGACGAACGACCACACCAGGATCATCGCCAGCCCCGGTCTGGCGATCGGCAGCACCACGTGCCCGAGCACCTGGCGGGGTGAGGCGCCGAACACCCGTGCGGACTCCTCGTACGAGCGCGGCACGGAGTCCACGAAGTCCTTGAGGATGAAGATGGCGGCGGGCAGCATGCCGCCCGCGATCACCAGGGCCGTGCCGAAGCGCGAGTCGATGAGCCCGAGCTGCAGCATCAGCACGAACAGCGGCACCATGGCCGCGGTGCCCGTGACCACGCTCGACAGCAACAGCAGCACGTACAGCAGCACGTCCCGGCCGGGGATGCGCACGCGGGACAGCGCGTAGGCGGCCAGGGCGGCGAACGCCGTCGTCACCGACGCCGCGACCAGGCACAGCACCAGCGAGTTGACCAGCGAGCGCACCGCGTACGGGTGGCGGAAGGTGGCGACCACGTTCGCCGACGTCCACTCCGGCCAGCGCAGGCCGAACCCCGGCCGCGCGTCGAACGGCGCGCCCGCCAGCCACAGCATCGGCACCGCGAAGAACGCCAGCACCACCGCGATCAGCACGTAGAAGCCGATCCGGCGCACCACCCACGCCGGTGTCACGCGCGCCTGCGCAACAGCCGCAGGTACACCAGCGCCACCACCAGGTTCCCGACCAGCAGCAGCAACGACATCGCCGACGCGTACCCGAGCCGACCGCCCTCCAACGCCTGCCGGTAGATCAGCACGGGCAGCACCTCCGATTCGTGGTTCGGACCGCCGGCGGTGAGCAGGAACGGCGTGAAGTCGTTGGCCGTCCACAGGCTGATGAGCAGAGTGTTGGTCAGCACGTGCCCTCGGATGTGCGGGAACACCACGTCGCGCACGGTCTGCCAACCGCCGGCGCCGGCCAGCCGGGCGGTCTCCAGGTGCGACGGCGGCACGGCGGCCAGCGCGGAGGTGTACAGCAGCATCGAGAACGCCGTGCCGCGCCAGGTGTTGAACACGATCAGGCTCACCATCGGGTACTGGACCAGCCACGCCGTCCCCGGCCGGCCCAGGAGCAGGCCGAGCGTGCCGCCGTCCCGGCTCAGCACGGCGAACCACAGGTAGGCGACGACGGGACCGGGCAGGATCCACGCCAGCAGCACGAGACCCTCGACGGTGCGCCGCAGCCCCGGCCGCACCCGGCGCAGGAGCCAGGCGAGCGCGAAGCCGAGCACGTTCTGCCCGACGACCGCGGAGCCGAGCACGAACAGGGCGGTCAGCCAGAGCGAGTTGGCGAACAGCGGGTCGGCCAGCGCGGTGGCGAAGTTGTCCAGGCCGACCACGCTCGGCTCGGCCGCGGCCGGCCCGGTCAGCTGGTAGTCGGTGATCCCGATGTAGAGCGTCCACAGCGCGGGGAACACCAGGAACAGGCCGATCAGCAGCAGCGCCGGTGCGACGAACCCGATCGCCCGCGCCGTGCCGAGCCCCGCCGGGTCGCGGCCGTCAACCGCCCGCAACGGCGTCCTCGCCGACCGCCTCGACCAGCGCGTCGTGGTAGGACCGGGCGGCGTCGTCCGGGCTCTTGCCGGCCACCACGTCGGCGGTCGCCTGCTGCAACGCGGCCGACACCTTCGGGTAGTCCGCCAGACCGGGCCGGTACCGGGTGATCGGCAGCACCCGGTCGGCGATGAAGCGCAGCATCGGGTCGCCCGCCAGCACCTCGTCGTTCACGTCGGTGCGTTGGGTGACCTGCGCGGCGCCCGCCAGCGCCGACTTGACCGCCTCGGCCGAGTTGAGGAACCGCATGAGCTCCCACGCCTGCCGCGGGTACCGCGTGTTCGGGTTGACCACCCGCACGCCGCCACCGGACGTGCTGACGAAGTCCTGGCCACCGACACCGGCCCCGGGCGCGCGGGCGGGGATCAGCGCCCACCCGACGGCCGTGTCCCGGTCGGCCATCTTGGCCACGCCGACGCGCGGCTCGACCACCGAGCGCCAGAAGTAGTCGCTCTCCAGCAGGATGCCGATCCTGTTCTCGGCGAACATCGCGAACGACCGGTCACGGCCCTTCGCCTCCTGCTGGAGGATGGGGTCGCCGAGCCCGTCGCGGTAGACGCGCTGGTAGAGCGAGAGGACGTCCTTCACGCCCGCCGTGGCGCCCTGCCACTTGCCGTTCTCGTGCACGGCCGTGCCGGTGCCCAGCAACGCGGGCAGCACGCCCTGCATCGTGGTGGCCTCGCCCATCGCGGTGCCGGCGTTGAGCTGGAGCGGCGAGACGCCGGGCAGCGCCTTGAGCTTCGCGGCGGTGTCCAGGACGTCGTCCCAGCTGCGCGGTTGCCAGTCGGTGGGCAGGCCCACCTGCGCGAACAGCTTCTTGTTGTAGAACAGCACCCGGCCGTCGGTGCCCATCGGCACGCCGTAGCGCCTGCCGTCGAACTCGCCGAGGCCCTGCACGGCGTCCGGGATCTGCCGCCAACCGTCCCACGCGTCGACCTCGTCGGTGCCGACGACGTCGTCCAGCGGCTTGACCTGGCCCGCTTGGGCGAACTCGCCGAGCCAGATGCCGTCCAACTCGACGATGTCACCGCCGCCGCCGGTCTTGAAGTCCAGCGCGACCTTCGTCTTGAAGTCCTCGTCACCCGCGCCGTTCTGCTCGAAGCGGACCGTGGCGTTGACGCCCTTCGCCTTCTGCTCCTCGGTGAACCTCGGTATCACCCAGTTGGTGATCCACTCCGCGCCGCGCGCGTTCTTCCCGCCCGCCACCGCGTTGGCCGTGATCGTCAGCGTGACGTCCTTGGCGTCGGCGTTGCGCGCCGGATCCGCTTCCCGGGACTGGCCGAGGCACCCCGCGAGCAGGCCCGCCACCGACAGCAGGACGATCGTTGTCCGCCGCATCGCGCTCCCCCGCCAGAGTGCACGCCACTTCGTCACCTCTCAACATGGCACCCCGGCCGGCCGATCGCAGCACCTCGGGTCGGCATCACCCGTTTGACGGCCCGCCGTCGTCGGTGGTGACCGGAGGGAGAGGGGGCGAGGTCGCGGTCGTGCCGGTGCGGCGCGGGACGCCGATTTCGATTCCGTCACGCTCGCACGTAACGTGATGGTGTGACCATGGCTCGAACCTCCACCCCTCCACCAGCTCTCGCTCCCGACGCCCTGCGGGTCATCGCCCTGGGCGGGCTCGGTGAGATCGGCCGGAACATGACCGTGTTCGAGCACGAGGGCAAGCTGCTCGTGGTCGACTGCGGGGTGCTGTTCCCCGAGGAGCACCAGCCGGGTGTGGACGTGATCCTGCCGGACTGGAGCTGCCTGCGCGACCGGCTGTCGGACGTGGTCGCGGTCGTGCTGACCCACGGGCACGAGGACCACATCGGCGGGGTGCCCTACCTGCTGCGCGAACGGGCCGACATCCCCATCGTCGGCTCGCGCCTGACGCTGAGCCTGCTCGCCGCCAAGCTCGTCGAGCACCGCATCACGCCCGTCACGGTGGAGGTCAAGGAGGGGCAGCGGCTCGCGCGCGGCCCGTTCGACCTGGAGTTCCTGGCGGTCAACCACTCCATTCCCGACGGTCTGGCCATCGCCATCCGCACCGACGCCGGCCTCGTGCTGCACACCGGCGACTTCAAGATGGACCAGTTCCCGCTGGACGGCCGGATCACCGACCTGCGTGGTTTCGCCCGCCTCGGCGAGGAGGGCGTCGACCTGTTCCTGGTCGACTCCACCAACGCCGACGTGCCCGGCTTCACCACCGCCGAGCGCGACCTGGCCCCCGCCATCGACGAGGTGTTCCGCACCACTCCGCGCCGGGTCATCGTGTCCAGCTTCGCCAGCCACGTGCACCGCATCCAGCAGGTGCTCGACGCCGCCCACACCCACGGCCGCAAGGTCGCCTTCGTCGGCCGTTCCATGGTCCGCAACATGAGCGTGGCCACCGAGCTCGGCTACCTCAAGGTGCCCGACGGGCTGGTCGTGGACATCAAGCGGATGGACCGGCTGCCACCCCACCAGGTGACCCTCGTCTGCACCGGCTCCCAGGGCGAGCCGATGGCCGCGCTGTCCCGCATGGCCAGCGGCGACCACTCGATCCAGGTCGAGGAGGGCGACACCGTCCTGCTGGCCAGCTCGCTGATCCCCGGCAACGAGAACGCAATCTACCGGGTCATCAACGGCCTGACCGACCGCGGCGCGAACGTGGTGCACAAGGGCAACGCCAAGGTCCACGTCTCCGGCCACGCCAGCGCCGGCGAGCTCGTCTACTGCTACAACATCGTGCAGCCGGCCAACGTCCTGCCCGTGCACGGGGAGGCCCGGCACCTGCGCGCCAACGCCGAGCTCGCCATCAAGACCGGCGTGGACCGCGAACGGGTGCCCATCGCCGCCAACGGGCACGTCATCGACCTCCACGAAGGACGGGCCCGCGTCACCGGCAAGGTCGAGGTCCACAACGTCTACGTCGACGGGCAGACCGTCGGCGGGGTCACCGAGGCCTCGCTGGCCCAGCGCCGCACCCTCGGCGAGGAGGGCGTCATCACCGTCGTCGCGATCGTCGACATCGACTCGCGCCGGCTCGCCGAGCCCCCGGACTTCATCGCCCACGGCTTCGAGCACGACGCCGCGACCTTCGCCCCGGCCATCCCCGCGATCGAGAAGGCCCTGGCCGGCGCGAACGAACGGGGCGTCACCGACTTCGAGGAACTGGAACGGCTGCTCGCGCGCGAGGTGCAGAACTGGGCGTACCGGACCCACCGCCGTCGTCCCGTGGTCATCCCCGTGGTCATCGAGGCCTGACCCCGCCGGGGCGCCGCCCGACCGTCCACAGCGACCAGGAACGGCTCACCGACCGACGAGGATCCGGGTGAGCCGTTCCGGCGTGCGCAGCGGTAGGTAGTGATCAGCCCCGGCCACGATCTCCAGGCGCGCGCCGGGGATGCCCTCGGCGAGTCGGCGGGCGATCACCCCGATCTCCGGGTGGTCGTGGTCGCCGACCACGACGGTGGTCGGCGCCTCGACCCGCCCGAGGTGCTCGACGGCGGCCTCCTGCGCGAACCGGACGTGCCCCTTCTCGCTCACCGCGCGCACCTCGGCGTTCTCGGTGACCATGGTCGCGATCGCCGGGTACCCCGGTGCCCGGTCGCCCAGCGAGGCCCACACCGCGAGCTCGGCCTCGGCCAGGCGGTCGGCATCGCCTCCCCGGTCCGCCGCCGCGTAGGCGTCCAACTCGGGTGACCGCGGCCAGTCGTGGCCGCCTGCCGACGCCGCGACGAGCGTCAGCGAGCACACCCGTCCGGGATGTTCCAGCGTGAAGTCGAGCGCGACCTCGCCGCCCATGCTCAGCCCGACCAGCGCGGCGCGCTCGACGCCGAAGTGGTCGAGCACCGCGAGGAGGTCGTCCTCGTAGCGGAACGGCGCGGTCGGCGGCGTCGACCGTCCCAGGCCCCGCGCGTCGTACCGGATCACCGTGCGGTGGAGCGCGAGCGCGGGGAACACACCGTCCCACAGGCGACTGTCGTGAACGGACCCGTGGAGCAGCACCACGGGTGGTCCGTGGCCGGACTTCTCGGTCCACAGGCGGCCCCCACCGGAGACGGGGACGTACTCGATCGTCATGCGACCGATTCGACCACACCATGCCCGCTCCACCCGGACCCGGGCGATACCGCCACGGCCGGGTCCGGGTGCGCGACCGGTGCCGGTGACGCACCGGCGCCACGTGCCCGACTGTCGGCGGCGCGCGGACGCCTGACGTCCCGCCCGCACGCTGCGACTCGCGGACGGTGCCGAGGACCGTTTCATGCACGCCTACCAGGCCATTCGCCACCAGGTGGCCTCGGTCGGCGGCTACCTCGGCGACGAGGTGTGCGAATCGACCACGGATCCACATGAATGGATCATCACCAGTGAGTGGGAAAGTCTGACGCATTTCCAAGCGCGGGAAAGCGGGGTCGATCACCGCGAAACTCGCGGCGCCACTGGTGGCGTGTTCGACACATCGCGAATCCCGCCGGTATCACGTCCGACTGGCCACCGAACCCCGACGACCTGGACGGAGCCGTGCTCGTGCGCCCGGACGGCTTCATCGCGTGGCGCACCACGACCGCGGCACCGCCGACCTGCAACCGTCACGACCACCTGACCGTCGATCCGAGCGCGGAAGGAGACGTGGCCGAAGTTGCGGGTGGCTTGACAGAGCGAAGCGGCTGTGTGCGATGTTGGACGCACGGGGACAGGTCGAGCGGGTGTCGGCGGAACGGCGGCGGGTGGACGAGGTCAGGGTCTCCAGGACCGGGGATGCGATCGCGAGCGCGCCGGGCGCGGTCGCGATCAGCGGAGTCGGCACGGTGCAGCTGACCGGTGCTCCCCCGGCGCGCTCGGACTACCGGCACCAGATCGCCCGGATCGCCAAGACGCCGCTGCGCGACCGGGAGGCGGAGCTCGCCGAGCTGGCCGCGTTCTGCGCCGACGCCGACGAGAACGCACCGGCGTACCGGTGGTGGCGGGCACCGAAGTGGTCGGGCAAGACGCTCCTGATGGCCCACTTCGCGTTACAGCCGCCGCCGGACGTGCGGATCGTGGCCTTCTTCGTCACGGCCCGCTTGGCCGGCAACGACACCCGCGCGGCGTTCGTCGACGTCGTCGGCGACCAACTGGCCGAGATCCTGGGCGAGCCCAGCCCGACCACCCTCCCCCGGCACGTGAGCGACAGCTACCTGAACGGGCTGCTCACCCGCGCCGCGCAGGCGTGCCGCGAGCGTGGCGAGCGGTTGGTGCTGCTGGTCGACGGCCTGGACGAGGACCGGGGCACCCCGCACGACCAACCGGTGCACGGCACCAGCATCGCCGCGGCCCTGCCCACGCACCCCCCGGCGGGGATGCGGATCGTGGTGTCCGGGCGCCCCAACCCCCAGCTGCCCGCCGACGTCCCGCCCGACCACCCGTTGCGGGATCCGTCGGTGGCGCGGCCCCTGGCACGATCGCCGCACGCCGAGGTCGCCGAGGACCAGATGCTGCTGGAGCTGAACCGACTGCTGCACGCCGGTCCCGTGGAGCGTGACCTGCTGGGCCTGGTGACCGCCGCCCTCGGTGGCTTGACCGCCGACGACCTCGCCAAGCTCACCAAGCGGCCGGCCGCGGACGTGCGGCGCCTGCTGCGCGGGGTCACCGCGCGAACCCTCGACACCCGGGGCGGGCACTGGCGCCCCGACACCGAGGTCTACCTGCTGGGCCACGAAGACCTCCACGCCATCGCGACCGCGGAACTGGGCGAATCCCTGCTCGGCGAGTACCGGCAGCGCCTGCACGACTGGGCCGAGCACCACCGCGACCTGCGCTGGCCGGCCGAAACGCCCGAGTACCTGCTCCGCGGGTACTTCGCGATGGTGAGAGCCAACGGCCTCACGTCGCACATGGTCGCCTGCGCGACGGACCCGCACCGCCGCGACCGGATGCTCGACCTGTCCGGCGGTGATGTCGACGGAATATCGGAGATCACTGCCACGCAGGAGGTCATCGCGACCGGGGATCGCCCCGACCTGTGCGCGATGGTCCGCCTCGCCATACACCTCGACCACGTGACCAACCGCAACAGCAACATCCCACCCGTACTGCCCGCCGTCTGGGTCGGACTCGGCCACGTCGACCGAGCCGAATCCATCGCCTACTCGATCGTCGACCCCACGAAACGCCTGGAGGCGTTGACGGCGGTGGCCGCCGCGACCGCGGAGTCGGGTGATCGTGACCGGGCCAGCCGCCTTCTCGACCAGGCGGAGCAGCTCGCCCACACCATGGCGGATGGCCCGGACTCGCACGCGAACGCACTGGCGCGGGTGGCCGGAGCGGCCGCGGAGGCCGGCGATCCCGATCGGGCCGAGCACATCGCCCGCACCATCGCCGACCACCCCCACGCATACGCGAACGCGCTGGTGCGGATGGCCGGAGCGGTCGCGGAAGCCGGCGACGTCGAGCGGGCCGAGGAGATCGCCCTCACCATCGCCGACCACCCCCACGCATACGCGAACGCGCTGGTGCGGATGGCCGGAGCGGTCGCGGAAGCCGGCGACGTCGAGCGGGCCGAGCGGATCGCGCACACCATCTCCGACGACCGCTACTGGTGGGCGAAGGCCATGGCCCGGATAGCCGGGGCGGCTGCCGGCACCGGGGAGTTCGAACGGGCCGAGCGGATCGCCCGCACCATCGCCGATTCCCCGGACCCGCACGCGCGTGCGGACGCGCTGGCGCGCGTGGCCGCAGCGGCCGCGGAAGCCGGTGACCCGGCACGTGCCACACGACTCATCCACGAGGCCAAGCAGCTCGCTCGCTCCATCAGGGAGCCGCACAACCAGGCGAACGCGCTGGAGTGGGTGGCCGAGGCGCTGGTGAAGGCCGGTGATCTCGACGGAGCCGAGCAGATCGCCCGCACCGTCACCTACCCGCCCCACCAGACGAAGGCCCTGGCCCGGTTGGCTGAAGCGGTCGCGGCGGCCGGCCAGGTCGACCGGGCCGAGCAGATCGCCCGCACCATCACCGTCCACGACCCCTACTCGAAGGCGGAGGCACTGGCACGGGTCGCCGGAGTGGTCGCGGAAGCCGGTGACGCGGGACGTGCCACACGACTCCTCCACGACGCCGAGCAGGTCGCCCGCACCATCACTCCCCGCCGCGCGCCGGTGGAGGCGCTGGCCAGGGTGGCCGGGATGATCGCCGAGGCCGGTGCCTTCGAGCGGGCCGAGCGCATCGCCGACACCATCACCAGCTCCCACTGGCGGGCGACGGCGCTGGCGCGGATAGCCGGGGCGGTCGCGGAAGCCGGTCATGTCGACCGTGCCGAGTGGATCGCCCTCACCATCACCGACGCCGACCACTACTGGAAGGCGGAGGCGGTGGCGCGGGTGGCCGCGGCGGTCGCCAAGACGGGCGATGTCGACCGCGCCGGGCAGATCGCCGACACCGTCGACCACGAGAGTTCACCGGTGAACGTCCTGGCACGGGTGGCGGAGGCAGTCGCGGGCACCGGGGACGTCGACCGGGCCGAGCAGATCGCCCGTACCGCTCCCCGCCGGCAGGCCGAGGCGCTGGCGCGGGTAGCAGGCGCGGCCGCCGAGGTCGGCGCCGTCGACCGGGCCGAGGACATCGCCCGCTCCATGGCCGACGGCTATTGGCTGGCGGGCACGCTGGCACGGGTAGCAGGCGCCGTTGCGGAAGCCGGTGAATCCAGCCGTGCCGCACGTCTCCTCGACGACGCCGAGCGCGTCGCCCGGAACATCACTCAACCGTACAACCGGGTGAACGTGCTGACGCGGATGGCCGAAGCGGCCGCCAAGGCCGGTGATCGCCGACGTGCCACGCGTCTCCTCGATGACGCCGAGCGGGTCGCTCGCGCGATCGGTCACCCCTACTCGCAGGCCGACGCGTTGACGCGAGTGGCGAGCGCGGTGGCCGAGACCGGGGATGTCGACCGGGCCGAGCGGATGGCCCGGGCCATCACGGCGGATCGTTCGCATCGGACCGAAGCGCTGGTGGCGTTGGCGGGGAATCGTTCGGTTCCACGCCGGGAACACCTGGTGGTCGACGTGTTGAGACTCCCGGACTGGCAGTTGTCCGTCGACGTACTGGTCGAGCTCGCCCCGGCGGCGCTTGAGGTGGTCCTCGCCGAGCTCGCCACCGTCGAGTGGGCGTGACCCACTATTGACCGGCCTCTGACGGCCTCACTACGCTGTCGAAGCGCTTCGACAGCTGGAGGGGCGAGGAGGAGCGGGATGTCCGGACGCTATTTCGAGGCCTTCTCGCCCGGCTACGGCAAGGTCGCACCACGCGCCGCGCTGGACTCGGACGCCCCGCGGTTGGACCTGAACGGCGACTGGGCGTTCCGGTTCTCGACCACGGTGCTCGACGAGCCGGACGGCTTCGAGCTGCCCGACTTCGACGACACGGCGTGGGACCGGCTCCCGGTCCCGTCGCACTGGCAGCTGCACGGCTACGGCGCACCGGTGTACGTGAACATCGCCTACCCGATCCCGGTCGACCCGCCGTTCGTCCCCGACGAGAACCAGACCGGCGACTACCGGCGCGTCTTCGACCTGCCGCCGTCCTGGGCGGGCACGCCCGCCGTGGTGCGCTTCGAGGGCGTGGACTCGTGCGCCCGGGTCTTCCTCAACGGCGTCGAGCTCGGGGTGGGCTTCGGCAGCCGGCTGCCGGCGGAGTTCGACGCCTCGGCGGCGCTGCGGCCCGGGCGCAACGTCCTCGCGGTCCGGGTGCACCAGTACTCCTCGGGCACCTACCTGGAGGACCAGGACACCTGGCGCATGTCCGGGATCTTCCGGGACGTCACCCTGCTGGCACGGCCGGTGGGCGGCATTCGCGACGTGTTCGTCCACGCCGACTACGACGCGGCCACCGGCGGCGGGCGGTTGCGGGTCGACGTGGACGCGGACGCCCCTGCGGCGATCACCATCCCCCGGCTGGGGGTCGACGACGCGCCCGTCGACCGCGTGTTCGACTTCGCCGCCGTGCGGCCGTGGAGCGCGGAGGACCCCTACCTCTACGACGCCGTGCTGGCCACCGCAAGCGAGCGGGTGCGCGTGCGGCTCGGGTTCCGCACCGTCGCGATCAACGAGTCCGGGGTGCTCACGGTCAACGGCCGCCGCGTGGTGCTGCGGGGCGTCAACCGGCACGAGTTCGACCCGGAGCGCGGGCGGGCGGTCACCGTCGAGACCATGCGCCGGGACGTCGAGATGATGAAGCGGCACAACATCAACGCCGTGCGCACCTCGCACTACCCGCCGGACCCGAGGTTCCTCGACCTGTGCGACGAACTGGGCCTGTGGGTCATGCTCGAATGCGACCTGGAGACGCACGGGTTCGAGTACAGCGGGCCCGGGTACTGGTCGGACAACCCCTCCGGTGACCCGCGCTGGCGCGCGGCGTACCTCGACCGCGCCGAGCGGACCGTGGAGCGGGACAAGAACCACCCCAGCGTCATCTCCTGGTCGCTGGGCAACGAGGCGGGCGAGGGGGAGAACCTGGAGGCGATGGCCGCGTGGGTACGCGAGCGCGACCCGTCCCGGCCGATCCACTACGAGGGCGACCGGATGGCCCGCTACGTGGACATCCACGCGGTCATGTACCGCACGCCGGCCGACGTCGGCCGGATCGGTCGCGGCCTGCTGCGGCCGGGCGAGAACCACTACCCGGCCGACGACGGCGAGGGCGACCCCGCGGACGAGCCGCGCAACCGCATGCCGTTCCTGCTGACCGAGTTCGCCCACGCGATGGGCAACGGCCCCGGCGGCCTGGCCGAGTACATGGCGCAGTGCGAGCGGTACCCGCGGGTGCAGGGCGGGTTCGTGTGGGAGTGGATCGACCAGGGCCTGCGCACCACCGACGCCGACGGGCGGGAGTTCTTCGCCTACGGCGGCGACTTCGGCGAGGACCTGCACGACGGGAACTTCATCTGCGACGGGCTGGTGTTCCCCGACCGGACGCCGTCACCGGGGCTGCTGGAGTACCAGAAGGTCATCGAGCCGGTGCGCATCGAGGCGGGCGACGACGGCATCCACGTGCACAACCGCTACGACTTCCTCGACCTGTCGCACCTGAGGTTCACCTGGTCGCTCTTCCGCGACGGCACTCTGATCGCCGACGGTGTCCTCCCGACACCGCGACTCGGCCCTGGTGAGCGGACCGGGCTGCCCCTCCCCCCGATCGACCTGCGCGGCGACGGCGAACGGTGGCTGACCATCGAGGCGGAGTCGGCGGAGCCCACCGCCTGGGCGCCTCGTGGACATGTGGTCGCGTGGGGCCAGATCCCGCTGCCGACCGCCGGCGACGCCCGCCCCGTCACGCTGAGCGGCGCGCCCGTGCCCGCGCAACCCGTCGAGGCGCACATCGTGCTCGGCTCGGCGCGCTTCGACCGGCACACCGGCACGCTGGTCAGCCTCGGCGGGCAGCACCTGGACGGTCCCCGACTGGCGTTGTGGCGCGCACCGACCGACAACGACCTCTCGTCGACCCAGGGCGACGCGCGGTACTGGGAGGCACGCGGCCTGCACCGGCTGCGCCACCGGACGGTGTCGGTCAGCCCGGGCCGCGACGGCCTGACCGTCGTGGTGCGCAGCGCCGCCGCGGCGGTGACGTGCGGTTACCTCACCACCTACCGCTGGGACGCCGACGGTGAGCGACTCCGCCTGCGCGTGCACACCGAACCGGTCGGCCACTGGCCGGAGCGGGACGACCGCTTCGCCGAGGCGATGGTCGACGCGGAGCTGCCGGCCGAGCGGTACGAGGAACTCGTCCGACGCGACAAGGCGCCCTCCCTGGCACGCATCGGCCTGCGGTGGACGGTGCCCGAGCAGTGGTCGCACGTGCAGTGGCTCGGTGCCGGACCCGGCGAGGCCTACCCCGACTCCCGGCAGGCGGTGCGCATCGGCCGCTTCCGGAGCACGATCGAGCAGCTGCAGACGCCCTACGTGCGACCGCAGGAGAACGGCAACCGGCTGGACGTGCGCTGGGCCGAGGTGGCCGACCCGGAGGGCTCGGGGATCCGCGTCGAGGGCGACCCGGTGTTCAACCTGGCCGCTCGGCGGTGGAGCGACCAGCACCTGGCCGCGGCACGGCACCAGACCGACCTGACCGCCGAACCGAGGATCCACCTGTACACCGACCACGCCGTGCAGGGCCTCGGTTCCGGTGCGGTGGGGCCGGGCGTGTTGCCCGAGTACCGGCTCGAAGTCCGACCCGCCGAGTTCACCTTCGTCCTCACCGCCCTGCCGGGGCGCCGCTGACCGGACGTGCCCTCCATCCGAGACGGCACGAGCGGCCCTTCGGTCCAATCCGGCCCGCCACCGGGCATCCCGCCGATCCGCCGGAGGACGGCGCGGCCGTAGCCACGGTGCTCTCGTCACGTTGACCGAACACCCCGAAGTGGGATTCTGGTCGCGTGCAGGGCAACTCCAGATCCTGGCCGGCCAACTGCTTCCGGTTGTTGCTGGTGGAGGACGACCGCGAGCTCGTGGAGTTGCTCGCCGCCGCGTTGCGCGACGAGGGTTACGCGGTCGACATCGCGTTGGACGGACAACGAGGACTGCACCTGGCCCTCACCCGCCCGTACGACGTGGTGGTCATCGACCGCGGCCTGCCCGCACTCGACGGGCTCGACCTGCTGGTGCGGCTGCGCTCGAAGTCCGTGCGGGCGCGGGCGTTGATCCTCACCGCGCTGGGCGCCGTGCACGACCGGATCGACGGGCTCGACGCGGGCGCGGACGACTACCTGGCGAAGCCGTTCGACCTGGACGAGTTGAGCGCCCGGCTGCGGGCGTTGTGCCGGCGTTCGGTGGAACTGGCGGACGTGCTGCCGATCGGCGCCGGGCACCTGGACGTCGGTCAGCGGGAAGTGGTGCTGCCCGACGGCGGACGGGTGCCGTTGACCACCCGGGAGTTCACGCTCCTGCGCGTGCTCGCCAGCCGCCCGGACACGGTGCACACGCGGGCGCAGTTGCGGCGGGTGGTGTTCCCGGACGCCTCCGCGACATCCATTGTGGACACTTACGTGTACTACCTGCGGACCAAGACCGACCGTTCGGTGGTGCACACGGTGCAGGGACTCGGCTATCGGTTGGGGGCGCTGTGAGTCGTTCGTGGGCCGAGGCGGAACGCGCGGTGGTCCGGCGGGCGCGCCTGCGGATCAGCGTGCTGGTGGCGCTGGCGATCACGGTGCTGGTCGCGTTCGTCGGCGGCATCGCCTACGCCGTGATGGTGCACGCGCAGGAAGCGCAGGTGAAGCGCGAGCTGTGGTACAACGCCACGTTCGGCGCCCCGTCGACGCCTCCGGGGTGCACGTGGCTGTTCATCCTCGACGACGGTGTGCTGGACGACGGCCTGCTGAAGGTGCCGCCGGGTTTCCCGCGGCACGACGACATGGAGGCGGTGCGGGCGTCGGGCGGGACCATCGAGCGCGACCTGGACCTGAACGGCACCGAGTACCTGGTGCGGACCCAGCGCGGCGCGGGTGACAGCACGGTCCAGGCCGTGTTCGACACCCGCTACCAGCTCGCCGACCGGCGGCACCTGTTGCTGGCGCTGGTGATCGCGGAGCTGGGCGGCCTGCTCGTGGCGGCCCTGATGGGGTTGGGCGTGGGTCGCCGCACGGTCGCGCCGCTGGCGGAGGCGCTGGCCAGGCAGCGGCGGTTCGTCACGGACGCGAGCCACGAGCTGCGGGCGCCGATCGCGCGGGCGTACACGCGGGCGCAGTTGCTGGCGCGCTGGGCCAAGGCGGCGGACCTCCCCGACGCCCACCGCGACAGCCTCGACAAGCTCGCCACCACGATCCGCGGGCTCGGTGACGTGGTGGACGACCTGCTGCTGTCGGCGCGGTTGAGCCGGCCGTCCGAGGGGCCGGACGGTCGGCCGGTGGACCTGGCCGCGGTGGCCGAGGCCGCGGTGGAGACGGAGCAGGACCGGGCGGGCGAGCGGCGGATCACGCTGACCGTCGAACGCCCGGCGGGCCCGCTGGTCGTGATCGGCGTCGAGACCGCGTTGCGGCGGGCGGTGGACGAGCTGCTGGCGAACGCCGTGCGCCACACGCCGGACGGCGGCCGGATCGACGTGCGCCTCGGGCGGCGGGACGGGCAGGTCGAGCTGGCGGTCGAGGACACGGGCGAGGGCTTCGACCCGGTCGAGGCGGACCGCCTGTTCGACCGGTTCCACCGGGGGCCGGGCGGTCCGGAGCGGCGGTTCGGCCTGGGGCTCGCGTTGCTGCGGGAGGTCGTGACCGGCCACGGCGGCACGGTGGAGGCGGTCGGCCACCCGGGCCGGGGCGCCCGGTTCGTGCTGCGGCTGCCGGTGGCGGCCGACCCCGCTGCCCCTGCCGACCCCGCTGCTCCGGCCGACCCCGCTGCCGGCGAGGCGATCAGTACCGGCCCGCGCTGACCAGGTCGGCCGCGACCCGGACGTCGACGTCCAGCGGGCGGTCGGGGTCGACCGGGGCGATCGCGTCGGACAGGGCGTCGAGCAGCGCGGCGCAACGGGGTGCGGTGGGCCGTCTGCCGCCCACGTGGACCGCCTGCCGCAGGCCGAGCGCCAGCGAGCCGCACAGCAGCCGCAACAGCTCGGCGAGGTCGTGGGCGCGCAGCGCGGCCTGGGTGCCGAACGGCACGACGTCCTGGTTGTGCAGGTTGGTCGGCAGGCTCTGCGTGCTCGCGGGCACGACCGCCCGACGGATCTCGGCGACGAACGCGGTCGTGGCCAGCTGCACGCCCTGCAACCCGTGCTGACGCCCGGGACCCGCGGCGAGCATGGGCGGCAGGCCGGTGTTGCGGACCGGGTCGACCAGCAGGTCCAGCTGCCGCTCCGCGAGGTTGCCCAACGACGCGGTGACCATGGCGAGCACGTCCGCGGCGAACGCGGCCGGCTGGCCGAAGAAGTTGCCGCCGTGCGCCACGAGGTCGTCACCCGGGAAGAACAGCGGGTTGTCGCTGACACCGCCCAGGTCGGCCGCGACGACGCCCTCGACGTAGCGCAACGCGTCCTCGGCCGCACCGAGCAGCTGCGGCGAGCACCGGATGCTGTACGGCTCCTGGAGGGCGCGCTTCCCGCTCGGGATCGTGCCGACGAGGGTCGCCCGCATGCGGTCGGCGACGGTGACCGCACCGGGATGGCCGTACGCCGAGATCAGCCTCGGTTCGAGGAAGCCGGGATCGGCGCCGAGAACGTCCACGAGCAGGCACGTCAGGTCCTGGATGGCGCGGTGTGAGGCGCGCACGCCCGCCAACGCCAGCGCCGTGGCGGCCGTCGTGACCGACGTGCCGTTGACGAGCGCCAGCGCGTCGCGCCCGTCGAGGGTGAGCGGCGTGAGGCCGGCACGGCGCAGCGCGTCGCCCGCGGGCATCCGCTCGCCGTCCAAGTAGGCGTGGCCACGGCCGCGCAGCGCCTGGGTCGCGTAGGCCAGCGGGATGAGGTCGCCGCTCGCGCCCACCGAGCCGTACCGGGGGATCGCCGGGACGAACGTGGTCGCGAACATCGCCGCCAGCCCGTCCACGACGCGCGCGGAGACGCCCGAGAAGCCTTGGGCGAGCGACCACGTCCGCACGAGCAGCGCGGCGCGGGCGATGTCGGCGGGCAGGTCGGGCCCTTGACCCGCGCCGAGGTGTGCGAGGGTGTTGTCGCACTGGTCGGCCTCGTCGTCACGGCCCGCGAAGCCGATGAGGGCGCCGAACCCGGTCTTCGCGCCGTAGACGGGCCGTTCGTCGTCGGCCAGCACGGTGCGCAGGTACTCGCGGCCCCGGTCGACCCGCTCCCGCACGGAGGCGCTGACCAGCACGGGCAGCGGTGCCACCGCACGGCCGAGGTGGTCGCCGGTCAGCGGGGCGCCGAGGTCTACGGGAGCATCGGTCACGGTCGTGGTCACGGCACCGACGGTAGGCATCCGATCTCAGAGAGTTCTGAGATCCGGTGCGTAGCTTCCTGGCCCATGGCGCACGACTACCTGATCATCGGGGCGGGACCGGCCGGCTTGCGGCTCGCCGCCCTGCCGGAGCGCGACGGTCGCGATCACGCCGACCCGGGACAGCGGCCGCGGTTCGACACCGCCGTCCCGCGCGTGGCCGAGAACCTGGAGAACCGCCGGGATCTGCCGGCCCCGTTCGTGGGGGAACGCCTTGTCGGCGCGTGACGCCGAGCCGTTCCCGCGCGCGGTGCTCGACGTGCTCGACGCCGCCGCGGACCGGCCGGTGTTCGAGCACGGCTCGCGGGTGGTGACCGGCGCGGAACTGCTCGACCTGGTCGCCCGGATCACGGCCGGCCTGCGGCGCGAGGGACTGGGACCGGGTGACGGCGTCGCGCTCGTGCTCGGCGTCAACCCGGAGGCGTTCGCCACGATCCTCGCCGCGCACGCCGTGGGCGCGCGGGTGCTGGGGGTGCGGCCGGGACTGCCCGACGACCAGCTCCGCCACCTCCTGGGCCTCGACATCGCCGCCGTGGTCACCGACTCGGACGTGGCCCGTGCGGCGACCGTCGACCCGGACCGCACCCGCGCGCTGACCGTCGACTCGTTGCGCGGGGCCCGTGCCGACGGCCCGCCCCGCTGCACCGGCAGGCCCGCGGACGTCGCGCGGCTGATCCACACCAGCGGCAGCACGGGCGCGCCCAAGGCGTGCGCGCAGACTTACGCCGCGATGACGGCCGGGTGGGCCGCGCGGCCGGACGCGTGGCCGCCAGCGATCCGCGAACTGGCGTCCCGGCTGGACCGCTTCCTGGTGTTCGGGTCGCTGTCGAGCCAGGTGATGTTCGAGTACGCGGTCGTGGCGATCACCGGCGGTGGCACCGCGGTCGTGGCCGACCAGCCGGGGTTCCCCGCCGCGATCACCCGCCACCGCGCCACCGCGAGCGTGTTCACGGTGCCGCGGTTGGCGAAGCTCGTCGCCGGGCAGCGCCGCGCACCGGCCGACCTGTCGACGTTGCGGGCGCTGATGGTGTCCGGGTCGCCGCTGACGACCGACCGGCACCGCGAGGCGCTGGACGTGCTCGGGCCGGTCGTGTTCCAGGGCTACGGCCAGAGCGAGACGGGCATGATCTCGATGGCGACCCCGGCCGACCCGCCCGGCACGGTGGGGACACCGCCCGCCGCGGTGCGCGTCGAGGTCCGCGGCCCGGACGGCGGACCGGTCCCGCCGGGTGTCGACGGCGAGCTGTTCGTCCGCACGCCGGCGCAGGCCGACGGGTACTGGGCGGATCCCGCGCGGTCGGCCGAGGTGTTCGCGGACGGCTGGGTGCGCACCCGCGACCTCGGCCACTTCGACGCCGCCGGCCACCTGCGCCTGACCGGCCGGACCCGGGACGTGGTCATCGTGAACGCGAACCTGCACTACGCGGGCCCGATCGAGCGGGTGATCGCCGAGCACCCGGACGTCGCCGAGGCGTACGTGGTCGCCGTGCCGGACGAGGACACCGGCGAGGCGGTGCACGCGTTCGTCGTGCCCTCCGGTGACCGGGCGCCCGAGCTCGCGGCACTGCGCGAGTGGGTGACCGCCCGGTTGGGCGCCGCGTGCGCGCCGGTGCGCGTGACCGCGATCGAAGAACCGCCGCTCGCACCGAGCGGCAAGCCGGACAAGCGCCTGCTGTCCACTCCCTGACGTGAGGAGAAAGTCGTGTCCAGCGAGGTTTCCACGGAGTGTCTCGTGATCGGCGCCGGCCCGGCCGGGCTCCAGGTGTCGTACCTGCTCGCCCGCGCCGGGCGCGACCACGTCGTGCTGGAGGCCGGTGACGCCCCCGGCACGTTCTTCACCCGCTTCCCCCGGCACCGCACGCTGATCTCCATCAACAAGCCGAACACCGGGTGGGACGACCCCGAGCTCAACCTGCGCACCGACTGGAACTCGCTGCTGTCCGACGACCCGTCGCTGCTGTTCACCGGCTACACGCCCCGCTACTTCCCGCACGCCGACGACATGGTCCGCTACCTCGGCGACTTCGCCGCGAAGCACGACCTGCCGATCCGCTACGGCACGTCGGTGGTGGAGGTGACCCGGCCGGACGACTTCGTGGTGCGCGACCAGCACGGCGGCACCTACCGGGCACGTCGGCTCGTCGTGGCGACCGGGGTGTCCAAGCTCTACGTGCCGCCGATCGACGGCGTGGAGCTCGCCGAGCGGTACGACGAGGTGTCGGTGGACCCGGCCGACTTCACAGGGCAGAAGGTGCTGATCGTCGGGCGCGGCAACTCGGCGTTCGAGACCGCCGACAACCTGATCGAGACCGCGTCGGTCATCCACGTCGCCGGGCCCGGCTCGCTGAAGCTGGCGTGGCAGACGCACTTCGTCGGCCACCTGCGCGCGGTCAACAACAACTTCCTCGACACCTACCAGCTCAAGTCGCAGAACGCGCTGCTGGACGGCCAGGTGCTCGACATCCGACGCGACGGCGACGGGTACCTGGTGCGGGTCAGCTTCGCGCGGGTCGCGGAACGGGTGAAGGAGATCCGCTACGACCGGGTCGTCCTCGCGACGGGGTTCCGGTTCGACGCGTCGATCTTCGCGCCCGAGTGCCGGCCGCGGTTGACGATCAACGACCGGTTCCCGGACCAGACCGCCGCCTGGGAGTCGACCACCGTGCCCGACCTGTTCTTCGCCGGCACCATCACGCAGTCCAGGGACTTCAAGAAGTCGACCAGCGGGTTCATCCACGGCTTCCGGTACGGGGCGCGGGCGCTGCACCGCATCCTGGAGCACCGCTACCACGGCGTGCCGTGGCCCAGCCGCCACGTCGCCCGTGAGGACGTGGCCGACGCCATCCTCGACCGGGTGAACCGCACGTCGGCGTTGTGGCAGCTGTTCGCGTTCATGGCGGACGCCGTGCTGGTCGGGCCGGACGGCGACCTCCGCTACGCCGAGGAGGTGCCGGTCGCGCACCTGCACGAGGCGGTCGGCCGGGGCGACTTCGGCGACGTCGAGTCCTACCTGGCCGTGACGCTGGAGTACGGCGCGGACCACGACAAGGTCAACCCGTTCGACATCACCGCGGGCCGGGTGTCGCAGGAGGACACCAGCGGGCTCGACGGCCGCTACCTGCACCCGGTGGTCCGGCACTTCCGCGCCGGGGCGCTGCTCGGCGAGCACCACCTCACCGAGAACCTCGAGAACGAGTGGGACAGCGAGGACGTGCACCGGGCGCCGCTGCTGGCGTTCCTGCGGGACCGGACGGCCCCGACCGCCGTGGGGCCGGCGTGAGCACCGGGCTCGCCGAGCTGCACGAGGAGGCCCGCGCGGTGCTCGACGCCGTGCACTACGACTACTACGCGGGCGGGGTCGGCGACGAGGTCGTGCTCGGGGAGAACGAGGCCGCGTTCCGGCGCCTGGCCCTGTTGCCGAGGGTGTTGCGCGGCCGGGTGACCCGGGACCTCGGCGTCGATCTGCCCGGCGGCCGACTGGAAGCGCCGGTGCTCATCGCGCCGACCGCCTTCCACCGGCTCGCCCACCCCGAGGGCGAGCTGGCGACGGCACGTGCCGCGGCGGCGGCGCGGACGGTGCTCGTGTCCGGTGTGGCCGCCACGGTGGCGATCGGTGAGGTGGTGGCGGCGGCCCGGTCGGTCGACGTGGACGCGTCGGTGTGGTTCCAGCTCTACCCGCAACCCGACGAGGACGTGACCCGGTGCCTGGTGGAGCGGGCGGTACGGGCGGGCTGCACGGCGCTGGTCGTGACCGCCGACTCGCCGGTGTTCGGCCGGCACCGCCGCGACGCCGAGCACGGCTTCCACGACCTGCCGGCCGGGCTGGCGGCGGAGAACATGCGGGACCTGCCCGGTGGGCCGCCGGGAGGTGTGCGGGACATCGTGATGTCGCCGTCGGTGTCGTGGGAGCACCTGGACCGGCTGCGGGAGCTGACGTCGCTGCCGTTGTGGCTCAAGGGGGTGCTCCACCCGCGTGACGCGGTGCTGGCGGTGGAGCACGGGGTGGCCGGGATCGTGGTGTCCAACCACGGTGGCCGCCAGTCCGACCTGGCGCCGGCGGCGGTGGAGGCGTTGCCCGCAGTGGTCGACGCGGTCGCGGGCCGGGTCCCGGTGGTGCTGGACGGCGGTGTGCGCGGCGGCGGTGACGTCGCCGTGGCGCTCGCGCTGGGTGCGGCGGCGGTCGGTGTCGGCCGGCCGGTGCTCTGGGGTCTGGCCGCGGCCGGCGAGGCCGGGGTGGCGCGGGTGCTCGACGTGCTGCGCGACGAGTTCGACCACGTCCTCGCGCTGTGCGGCGGGCGTGACCCGGCCGACCTCACCCGCGACCTGGTCGTCGCGCGCGGGGCGGGGGTGTCCGCGCGGTGTGGGTGACCGGGTTGCTCGCCGCCGCGGTGGTGCTGACCGCGCCGCGGTGGCTGCCGGCGCGGGTGGTGGCGCTGCGCGCCAAGGTGTTCGAGAAGGTCAACGGGGACGACGCGATCACCTTCCCGAACGCCGAGGTCGGGCCGGACCGGTTCCGGGAGCTCTACGGGCACCCCGCGGCCGGCGGCCGCAGCCGGGGCGCGGGGCTGTCGGACCTGTTCTGGTACTGGCTCTCCCCCGGCCCCGAGGTGCACCAGGAGCACCTGGAGGCCGGACCGCGTTACGACGCCGTGGCGCGCACGACGCGCGCGCTGCTGTCCGGGCCGGGCGACGCGCTGTCGGAGGCGGCGGCCCGCTGCACCGGGCGGGTGCTCGACGAGGTCGTCACCGGACCGGTCACGCTGGTGCGGCTGCGCGACCTGATGATGCCGGTGTGGGCGGCGTACTTCCACGAGCTGGTGTTCGGCGAGCCGTGCCCGCGCGACGCGCGTGACCTGATCGTGGGGCACGCCGACGACGTGGTGACGTCGCTGAAGTGCACCGGCCTGCGCCACCCCGCCCGGCGGGCCGCGCTGACCCGCTACCTGGCCCGGCGGGTCGCGGCGGGTGACGTGCGGCAGCCGTTGCCGTCGACCCTGTCGCCCACCGAGCAGGTGCACTACCTGCAGGGCACGTTCTTCACCACGGCCGTGGTGCAGATGTCCGAGGCGATGGCGCACCTGCTGCTGGCGTTGGCCCAGCACCCCGGGGTCACGGCACGGCTCAGGGCCGACGAGCGCTACTTCGCCCACGTCCTGGACGAGACGATGCGGATGTACCCGTTGTTCGGCATCGCGCACCGCGTCACCACCGCCGACATCGCGTTGGACGAGCGCACCACGCTGCGCGCGGGGTCGGTGCTGTGCTTCGACTACCCCGCCTACCACGCCACCGGGCACGCGCGGCCGGACGTGTTCGACCCGGACCGCTGGGAGCACGTCGAGTCCCGCACGGCGCACCACATCCCGTTCGGCGTCGCCGCCAACCGCCCGTGCCCGGCGTGGCGGCTGGCCCCGCTGGCGCTGCGCGCGGCGACCCTCGAAGTGCTGCGCCGCGTGACCCCGCACTCCGCGGTGACGCACACCCGGTCGTTGCCGAGCCGGGGCCCCTGCTTGCTGGTCCGCACGGGCGAGTCGCCGCGCGGGCGGGCCGCGCTCGGCGCGTTCCTGCTCGTGCGGGACCGCTGGGAGGGCGTGTGGCGCAGCGTGGTGCAGCTGGTGCTCGGCACGGTCATGGTCCTGCACGCCCGCCGCCTGCGCCTGGCCGGGCGCTACTTCGAGGCGCACGACACCCAAGGTCGTCCGGTGCGGCGTCAGCCGCCTTCCACCGAGGAGATCACCGAGTGAACCAGATCCAGTTCGCGTTGCGGGTGTTCGCCGCGCTGGCGGTCGTGCTCGCGGCGACGACGTTGTGCGGGCGCATCGCCATGGCGGTCAAGCAGCCGAGGGTCGTCGGCGAGATGGTCGCCGGTGTCCTGCTCGGACCGGCCCTGCTGGGGGCCGTGGCTCCCGGCGTGCAGGCCCAGCTCTTCCCCGCGGACGTCAAGGACACGCTGTACGTGCTCAGCACGATCGGCTTGACGTTCTACATGTTCCTCGTCGGGTCGTCGCTCGACCACGGGCTGGCCGCGGGGCGGAACATGCGGCGGGCGGGCGCGCTCGCGGTGTCGGGCATCGTGCCGACGTTCGCGTTGGGCGCGGGCGCGGCGGCGCTGTTCTTCGGGTCGCTGAGCCCGGAGGGCACGACCCGCTGGGAGTTCATGCTGTTCGTCGGCGGCGCGCTGTCGATCACCGCGTTCCCCATGCTGGCGCGGATCCTGCAGGAGCGCGGGATCGCGAACACGCCGATCGGCGGCCTCACCCTGGTCGCGGCGGCGATCGACGACGCGGCGGCGTGGGTGATCCTGGCGGTCATCATCGCCGTCGCGGCGGCGGGCAGCCCGTTCGACGCGGTGGGCACGGTCGCGGGCGCGGCGGTGTTCGCGCTGCTCATGCTCACGGTGGGGCGCAACCTGTTCCGGCGGATGGGCGCGCGGGTGGAGCGCGAGGGACGGATGAGCCGCGACGTGATGGCGCTGGTGCTGCTCGTCGTGCTGGTGGCGGGGTGGTTCACCGACTACATCGGCGTGTTCTCGGTGTTCGGCGGGTTCATCACCGGGTTGGCGATGCCGCAGTCGTCGGTCGTGCGCCGGGAGCTGGAAACGCGGCTCACGGACCTGAACTCGATCCTGCTGCTGCCGGTGTTCTTCGCGTTCAGCGGGCTCAACACGCAGGTGTCCGGCTTCGGCGCGGGCGGCGGCCTGTGGTGGCCGCTCGCGGTGATCATGGCGGTGGCGTTCGCCGGCAAGTACCTGGGCTGCGCCGCGGTCGTGCGCGCCCAGGGCTTCTCGTGGCGCTACGCGTCGGCGGTCGGCGGGCTGATGAACGCGCGCGGCCTGATGATCCTGATCTTCATCAACATCGGCCTCGCGCACGGCATGGTGACACCGGAGCTGTTCGCGATCCTCGTCGCGGTCGCCATCGTGACCACCGCCGCCGCGATGCCGATCTACCGCGCCTCCCTGCCCGAGAGCCTGGAGCGCGGCACGACCGACCTCCTACCACCCCCGGTGCCCGCGCGGAAGCCGTGACGCCCGTCGTGCGCAGGCGGCCTCGTCCCGGGGCCGCCTCGTCGGTCAGATGGCGGTGAGCAGCGCGTCGAGCGGTCGGGGCAGGGCGTTCCGGTCGACCGCCGCGGCCACCAGCAGCCGGGCGTAGCGCAGCTTGCGTCCCGAACCGCTGCCCAGGAAGCGCCGCATCTGCGCCTCCGGCCGCCGGCCGCGCCAGGCGGGTTGGTTCTGCATCGACCGGAACGACCCGAGGTCACCTTGCGCGTCGAAGAGCGCCTCGACCCCCGCCGGGCCCACGGCGCGGATGAGCTCGTCCTCCAGGTCGTCGACGCAGACGTGGAAGCCGAGGCGCTCCAGGTCCGCACGCGTGCGCGGAGCGCCGACACCGGCCGCGACCAGCCCGCGCCGGAACACCTCCACCTCACCCAGGTCGCACAGGCCGGCGAGGCGCACCCCGCTCGCAGACAGGCCCGAGCCCGCCAGGACACGGCCGATCGCCTGCGCACCGCCGATCGGCACGATCACCACCCGCTCCGCCTCGAGATCCCGCCCGAGCCCGAGCGCGGCCGTCTCCACCGCGATCTGATCGCTGATGCCTTCGACCACCACCACGGCCACCGCGCCGTCGACCTTCGCCAAGGCACGAGCGGTCGCCCGGATCGGGGCGCCCGGACCACTCACCTCGTCGTCGAGCGCCCCGCGAGGTGGTCGGGCAGTGGCCATGGCCGCCATCATCGGCGACGCGCGGGCCGCCGACAAGCGGTGTTCGCGGTTGCCGGTCGAACTCTCGACCGCAGCTCAGGGCGTTCTCAGCGGGTGCCGGTACAACTGGGCGCAAGGGGAGAGGAGGCGAGCCGCGGTGCGGGAGGTCCACCACGAGCTGAGCGGAACCGCCAGGGATACCGCTGCGGTGACGCGATCCGCGGTCGGGTCGGCATCGCCCACCTGGAGGTCGACCCGTCGGCGGGGGCGTTGGACGTGGTCGCTCGTGCTTACGCGGACAAGTGGGTGCGCCTGCACTGGGGCGACGAGGTCATGACGAGGTACGGCGCGCTCGTGGAAACCGGCCGGATCGCCGCGGACGGCGGCGCGCGCTACTACGGCGTCCAGCTCGGCACCGCGTGCTCATCCTGTTCGCCGGCCGGGACGACGGATCCCGCGGCAGTCACCTGCCCGGGTGAACGCTCACGCGGTTCGCCGCACCGCGGGGTCCGGACGGTGCGCCGCGACCACCTCCGAGTCGACCCGCCAACCGAGGGACTCGTACAGGTGGCGGCCCTCGGCCGTGGCGACCAGGACCGCGACGCCGGCGCCCCGGTCCCGCGCGTGCGCGCCGATCGTGCCCATCACCAGCCGTCCCAGGCCGCGCCGCCGGTGCGCGGGTTCCGTCACGACCTGGTCCACCGCCGCCGCGCCGCCGTGCACCGCGAACCGGCCGCGCGCGGCCCGGCCACCGTCCGGAGCGGTCACGACCACCTCGTGGAACCCGCGCTCCCCCACGACCTCCGTGCGGTACCCGTCCGGCGCGGGAACCGCGAGACCACCGTCGAGGGTGGTGCTCATCAGGAACTCCGGTGCGCCGACCACCCAACCGGGATCGAGCAGCGGCACCACGTCCGCACGCCTCCCGCAGATCTTCAGCCACGTGCCCGGCTCAGTCGACGCCACCGCCCGCTCGCGCACCGACGCCGTGCCTGTCAACACGAACCGCACCCGGTGCCCCGGCAGGCCGACGTCGATCCGGAACCCGTCGGGCTCATCGACCGGTTCCGGCGCGTCGCGGCACCGCGACCAGCCCCACACCCATTCCCGCACGCGCTGCTCCACGAGATCAACACGGTAGCCCGCCCGGCGCGGTCGCGATCCTCCACGTCGCCGTGGGCCGTCGGGTGATGATCGGGTGACCGCGCCGTTGCGCGTAGGCTGCCGTTCGTGGGTGTGGATGGGCGCGCGGGCGGTGAGGTGCGGGTTTCCCGGATCGCGGACCTGGCAGGGGTGTCCGCCTCGACCGTGTCGAAGGTGATCCACGGGCGGCCGGGTGTGTCCGACGGGACGCGCAGGCGCATCGAGGAGTTGATCCGCGAGCACGGCTTCCAGAAGACCGAGAAGGTCGAGCCGGTCCCGATCGTCGAGGTGGTCTTCCAGTCCTTGGACAGCCTGTGGGCGTTGGAGATCATCCGCGGGGTCGAGGAGGCGGTCCGCCCGCACGGCCTGGCGGTGACGCTGACCGAGATGCAGGGCGGCCACACCCCCGAGAGCGCGTGGGCGCGGCAGATGCTGGCCCGCCGGCCGGTCGGTGTCATCGCGGTCTCCGCCGAGTTCAGCGAGGCCCAGCTGGCCCAGTTGGGCAGCCGGGCCATCCCGCTGGTCGCGCTGGACCCCACCGGCGAGCCGACCCACTCGATCCCGTCGGTGGGCGCGACGAACTGGAACGGCGGGCTGGTCGCCACCCGTCACCTGGTCGGGCTCGGCCACCGCCGCATCGCCATGGTCAACGGCCCGTCGGAGTTCCTGTGCTGCCGCGCCCGCCTGGACGGCTACCGCGCGGCCCTCGACGCGGCCGGCGTGCCGCAGGACCGCAAGCTCGTGCGGACCGCGCCCCTCTACCACGACGGCGGCCGCGACGCCGCGCGCGAGCTGCTGCGGCTGCCCGACCGGCCCACCGCCGTCTTCGCCGCCAACGACCTGCAAGCCCTGGGCGTGTACGACGCCGCGCGGGAGGCGGGGCTGCGCATCCCGCACGACCTGAGCGTGGTCGGCTTCGACGACCTGGCGTTCACCCAGTGGTCCGATCCCCCGCTGACCACCGTGCGGCAGCCGTTGCGGCGGATGGGCGCCGAGGCCGCCGGGATGCTGCTGACCCTGGCGGCGGGCGGTGAGCCGGACGACGATCGCGTCGAGTTGCCGACGAGGCTCGTCGTCCGGGGCAGCACCGCGCCGCCGCCGTGACGGACGGTCAGCCCGTGCAGGTGTAGTCCGAGGGCAGTGCGGTGCTGCCGTTGGGACGTGCCGCCTGGAAGCCGAACTCGGCCGTCGCCCCGGGCGCCAGCGAGCGGACGGCCCGCGCGGTCACGACCTGGCCGCTGGTGGTCACCGCCGCGTTCCACGACCCGGTGACCGAGTGCCCGGACGGCAGCGTGAACGTGACCGCCCAGGTGATCGCCGACGCCCCGGTGTTGGTGACCCGCACCGGTTGCACGACGTAGCCGGTGCCCCACTGGCTCTGGGTCGTGGCGACGACCGTGCAGCCGGCCCCGCCGCCCTGCACGGTCACCTGGACCTCCGCCGACGCGGGGGACGTGTTGCCCGCCGCGTCCCGCGCCCGCACCTGGTAGCGGTAGGTGCCTGCGGCCAGGCCGCTGTCGGTGTGGGACGTGCCCGGCGCGGTGGCGACCCGGGTGAACGTGCCGGACGAGCCGGTGGCGCGCAGGACGTCGTAGCCGGTCACGCCGACGTTGTCGGTCGAGGCTCCCCACGCCAGCGACACCGAGCCGCCCGAGGCCGACGCGGTCAGGCCCGCCGGCGTGCTGGGCGCGGTCGTGTCCGCGGGCGAGCCGGACCCCGCCTTCTCCGCCGCCCACGCCGACAGCCACGCCAGCGCGGAGTTCCAGTTCAACGCCACCTCGTTGACCGACCAGGCGTTGATGTCGTCCAGGTAGCACTTCTGGGGCTTGCAGCCCGCCAACTGCTGCTGCGCGACCGGGTCCTGCAGGTCGACGTTGGGGCCGCCCGCCAGCAACCCCGCGGGCGGGATCGGCAGCGACGGGTCCAGCTGGTTGGCCCAGAACCGGTGGTGGGAGTTGCGGGTGGCGCGCTCGCCGTAGCCGGTCACGTAGGAGTGGTTGAACGGGTTGCGCCCGAACAGGTAGTCCAACGTCTGGTAGACGCCCGTCCGGTACTTGGCCTGGCCGGTGAAGTCGTGCGCCAGCGCCAGCACGTTCGCCGCGTTGGCGACCACGCCGTTGGAACCCCAGTAGTAGCCGCTCGCCGGCGCCGGGTAGCCCTGGGTCGACGCCTGGCCGAGCAGCCGGTCGCCGTAGGAGGCGAACGCCGCACGGGTGGCCGACACGTCCGAGGCGGCCAGGCCGTTGGGCACCAGCGCCAAGGTCGTGTCCCCCAGTCCCGCGGTCCACCACCAGTCGAACCCGCCCTGGTCGAACCCGCGGCCGCGGAACAGCGACGACCCGGTCACGTCACCGCGGTAGGCGCCGGAACCGGTGGTGGTGAACAGCTCCGCCGCGGCCCAGAAGAACTCGTCGGTCACGTTGTTGTCGACGTAGGTGCCGCCGCCGTTGCCGTCGTTGGGGTCGGCGTAGCGCGTCGGGTTGGCCTTGGCCGCCGTGTAGGCGCGCTGCGCGGCGGTCAGGGCGCGGGCGGCGAAGTCCGCGTCGATGTCGCGCCACACCCGTGCGGCCTGCGCGGCCACGGCGGCCAGGTTGAGCGTGGCGGCGGTCGTCACGGCCGACAGCAGGCGCGGCTGCGGGTCCTGGTCGGGGCGCATCGGCAGGGCGGTCCAGTTCTCGTCGCTGACCTTGTGCCGCACCATGCCCGCGTCCGCGCGTCCCTGCGGCACCTGCATCTTCATCAGGAACTCGACGCCCCACCGGGCCTCGTCGAGGATGTCGGGCACACCGTTGCCGCGCTCGGGGATCGCCAGCTTCCCGTCGCCCAGGGCCGCCCGGTCCGCGCCGTTCACGTACAGGGTGCGCTCGTACTCGTTGACCAGCTGCCACGCGGCGATGCCGGTGTTCACGCCGTACTTGCCGTGGTCGCCCGCGTCGTACCAGCCGCCCCGCACGTCGGAGGTGTAGCCGCACGACACCCGGCACGGCACCCCGTCGTCGCCCCGGTTCGGCGAGACGTTGACGTGCCCGGCGGGCCGCGCGTACCGCGCGCCGACGTGCTCGGCCTGGATAGGTGTGCCGCTGCGCTGGTGGTAGAAGAACGCCAGGGCGTCGTAGCGCAGGCGCCTGAGCGGATCGGCCGAGATGTCGAACGGGTTGCTGTCCGCCCCCGCCACCGACAGCACGTAGCCGGCGCCGGGCGTGTCGAACGACGAGAAGTCGACCACGTGCACGCTGTCGCCCGACAACGGGTCCACGCCGCGCACGGTGGTCCGGCCCGAGGCCACGGTCACCCCGGAGGCGCTGCGCAACGACCACGCCGCGGGCGAGCCCGAGCCGTCGACCACCGTGGCCTGTTTCGGCAGACCGGGCACGTAGGCCACCTGGTTGACCTTGACCGCGGGACCGGCGTCGGGAGCCGCCAGGGCGGCGGACGGAGCCAGGGTGGCCGCGGCCAGCGCCAGGGCCCCCGCCACCGCCACCCCACGACGAAGTTGGTGATGAGTGCGCACGGACAGATCCTCCTTGGATCACGCCGCCACCCTGACCGAAACGTTCTCGATCCAGAACGACAGTGTTGCGGACCGGGAGCGCTCCCAGAAGAGCGCCTTCAGCTCTGATGGTGAACCACCAGCAACGCTTTGGTCAACGTTCTCTCTGGAGCGAGAAATTTTCGTAGCATGAGCTGCGGCGAACCGGCCCGTCACGCAGGTCGCCCCGGCCCGACGCATGTGGTGCGTCGGGCCGGGGCGACGGCGGGCGGCCTGGTCTAGTCCGGTGGTTCCATGGCGCCGGTCATGATCGCGACGGCGTCGGACATCGAGACGGTCTTCGGGTCGACCACGGCCTTGCGGCGGCCGAGGCGCTGGATGTGGATGCGGTCGGCGACCTCGAACACGTGGGGCATGTTGTGGCTGATCAGGATCACCGGCAGGCCGCGGTCCCGCACCTGGAGGACGAGGTCGAGCACGGCGCGGGACTCGCGCACGCCCAGTGCCGCCGTCGGCTCGTCCATGATCACCACCCGGCTGCCGAACGCGGCGGCCCGCGCCACCGCCACCGCCTGCCGCTGCCCGCCGGACAGCGTCTCCACCGCCTGGCCAGGGTTCTGGATCGTCATGATGCCCAGCGCGTCGAGCTGCCGCCGTGCCTCCTCGCGCATGCCGTTGCGGTCGAGCATGCGGAACACCGTGCCGAGGACGCCCTTGCGGCGGCGCTCACGGCCGAGGAACAGGTTGCTCGCGATGTCCAACGACGGCGAGACGGCCAACGACTGGTGCACCGTCTCGATGCCCGCGTCACGCGCGTCGATCGGCGAGGTGAACGACACCGGCCGGCCGTCGAGCAGGATCTCGCCCTCGTCCGGCACGACCGCGCCCGACAACGCCTTGATCAGGCTGGACTTGCCCGCGCCGTTGTCGCCGATCACGGCCAGGATCTCGCCGGGCAGCAGCTCCAGGTCGGAGCCCGCCAGCGCGGTCACCCGCCCGTAGCGCTTGACCAGCCCGCGGGCCTGCAACACCGGTGTGGTCATGGCTTCACCTTCCGGATCCACTGGTCCAGCGACACCGCGACGATGATCAGCACGCCCACGGCCAGCGTCTGCCACAGCACGTCCACCCCGGCCAGCGCCAGGCCGTTGCGGAACACACCGACGATCAACGCGCCGATCAGCGAGCCGACGATGGCGCCACGACCGCCGAACAGGCTGGTGCCGCCGATGACGACCGCGGTGATCGAGTCGAGGTTGTCCATCTGCCCGGCCTGCGGGCTCGCCGAGGCGATCCGGCCGATCAGCACCCACGCCGCCAGCGCGTACACCAGGCCCGCCGCCGCGTACACGCTCAGCAGCACGCGGGCGGTGCGGATGCCGGACAGGCGGGACGCTTCGAGGTCGTCGCCGGTGGCGTAGACGTGACGGCCCCAGGCGGTGTTCTTCAGCGCGAACGCCATCGCGGCCACCAGCAGCACCATCATGATCGAGCCGTAGGTGACGCGGGTACCGCCGAGGTTCACCGTCTCGCCGGTCCACAGCAGCAGCGACGGCATGTCGGCACCGCGGATGGTGGCGCTCTCCGAGTACCAGAGGTTCAACGCGAAGAACACGTTCAGCGTGCCGAGGGTGACGATGAACGGCGGCAGCTTCAGCCGCGTCACGAGCAGCCCGTTGAGCAGGCCGCACAGCGTGCCGACCAGGAAGCCGAGCAGCAGCGCGGGCAGGCCCGGCAGCCCGGTGTCCGCCGCCACCTTCGCCATCACGATCGACGTGAGCACCATGATCGCGCCGCACGACAGGTCGATGCCGGCCGTGAGGATGACGATGGTCTGGCCGACGGCGAGCGTGCCGATGACCGCGACCTGTTGCAGGATCAGGGAGATGTTGCCCGGCGTGAGGAAGCGGGGCGACAGCACGGCGAACACGACGATCGCGACCAGCAGCACCACGGCGGGCCCGATGGTGGCCTGCGAGTGCAGCAGGTGCTGGAGACGGGTCAGGGGTGACGGACGGACCTGGTCACCGCCCGGCGCGCGTTCGTCCGACAGCGTGGTCGACATCGCTCAGCCCCAGCAGTTCTGCAGGCCCCAGGCGGAGTCCTTCGACTCGACCCCGGCCGCGGGCTGGTCGGTGATCAGCGTGACACCGGTGTCGACGAAGTCCTTGCCCGCGGTGTTCTGCGGCTTCGTGCCGTCCTTGGCGAACTTCGCGATCGCCTCGACGCCGAGCTGCGCCATCTTCAACGGGTACTGCTGCGCGGTCGCGCCGATGACGCCGGTCTTGATGTTCTCCACGCCGGGGCAGCCGCCGTCCACCGAGACGATGACGACGTCCTTCTCCTTGCCGGCCGCCTTCAACGCCTCGTACGCGCCCGCCGCGGCCGGCTCGTTGATCGTGTAGACGAGGTTGATGCCGGGGTCCTTCTGCAGCAGGTTCTCCATCGCCGTCCGGCCGCCCTCGGGTGCGCCGTCGGTGACGTCGTGGCCCACGATCCGCGGGTCGCTCTCGTCGCCGATCCGTTCCTTGTCCCGCACGTCGACGCCGAAGCCCTCCAGGAAGCCCTGGTCACGCTGCACGTCCACGGAGACCTGGTTCGGGTTGAGGTCCAGCAGCGCGATCTTCGCCTGCTTGCCCTCGGTCTCGAACTTCGCCTTCGCCCACTGCCCGATCAGCTTCCCGGCCTGGTAGTTGTCGGTGGCGAAGGTCGCGTCGGCGGCGTCGGCCGGCTCCAGCTGGGTGTCCAGCGCGATGACCAGCAACCCGGCCTGGCGCGCCTTGTCCACCGACGGCACGATCGCCTTCGAGTCGTTGGGCGTGATCAGGATGCCCTTGGCGCCCGCGCCGATCAGGTTCTCGATCGCGTCCACCTGCGACTGGTTGTCGCCGTCCTGCTTGCCCGCGAACGACTGCACCGTCGCACCGGAGGTGCCCGCGGCCTGCTGCGCGCCCTCCTTCATCTTCACGAAGAACGGGTTCGTGTCGGTCTTGGTCACCAACCCGACGAGCGTGCCGCCACCGGCCGCGTCGCCGCCGTCCCCGCACCCGGTGACCAGTGCCAGCAACGACGCCGACACCAGCGCCGTGAGCCTGACGCCCATTCGCGACCGTCCGGTCATGTCTCCTCCAACGTCAACGTTGACGTAACCAGCCATCGAGCAGGAAGCGGATCACGTCGGGCTTGGTCACGCGATATCGCAAGCAGAAGTCCCGCACGTCCTCCCTCGACAGATGCACCGGGAGGAAGGGGGCTTTTTTTAAGTCATCGTTGACGCTAGCTTCGTGGTCCGAGGTGCGACAACCCGCCGTTACGCAAGCGTTACCCAGGATGGAGCAGAGGACCATGGACCCACGGGGTGCACGGCGCGAGCCGACCATGAGGGACGTCGCCGCACTCGCCCAGGTCAGCACGAAGACGGTGTCACGGGTCATCAACGACCTGCCCGGCGCCGGCGCCGAGGTCGTCGAACGGGTCCGCGCCGCCGCGCGCACCCTCGGCTACCGCCCCAACCTGACCGCCAGCAGCCTGCGCCGTTCCGACCGGCGCAGCGCCACCATCGGCGTGCTGTTCGAGGACCTGTCCAACCCGTTCGACGCCGCCCTCCTGCGCGCGGTCGAGGACCGGGCGCGGCAGAACGGCGTGCTGGTGCTGGCGGGCAGCAGCGAGGACGACCCCGGCCTCCAGCGCGAGCTGCTCACCTCCCTGGCCACCCGCCGCGTGGACGGCATGGTCGTCATGGCCGTCGGCGGCCACCAGGACGCGCTCCAGCAGGAGCGCGAGCGCGGCACGCCCATGGTGCTGGTCGACCGGCCGCCGACGTTCGGCGGCACCGACAGCGTCACCACCACCAACCGCGACAGCTCACGGGAAGCCGTGCTCCACCTGGCCGGTCGCGGTCACCGGCGCATCGCCTTCCTCGGCGACCGGCAGACGCTGTGGACCAGCCAGGAGCGCTACACCGGCTACCTGGAGGGGCTCGCCCACACCGGCCTCACGCTGCACGAAGAACTCATCCGCACCGACCTGCACGGCCCCGATGCCGCGGCGACCGCCGCCGCGGCCCTGTTCGACCTGGAAGAACCGCCGACCGCGCTGTTCACCGCGCAGAACCTGGTGACCGTCGGCGCGATGCGGATCCTGCGCGCCCGCGACCTGCACCACCGGGTCGCGCTGATCGGCTTCGACGACTTCCCCTTGGCCGACATGCTCGAACCCGGTGTCACCGTGCTGCGCCAGGACGTACCCGCACTCGGCCGCAAGGCCGCGGAGCTCATCTTCGCGCGCATCGCCGGCGACCAGTCCCCACCGACGCACGCCGTCGTCCCGGCCACCCTCGTCCAACGCGGTTCCGGCGAGCTCACACCGTCACACGACCAGGCCGGCAACCGTCCGGACGCCCTCGCGCACCCGGCACGGTGACGTCCGGGCACCGTCACCCGCGGGGAGCCCGACCGGTGTCGGACTCCCCGTTGTCGGTGCGGGTGCGTCAGGGGCCCGCGACGGCCTGGGCCTTGGCGTTGCGCTCGAAGACCGACCAGAACGAGGACGAGCAGTAGGCGCAGCCGGGGCCGAAGTACAGGCCGCGGGCCTGTTCGTCGGCCATGAGGTGGAGCCGGAACCAGTCGGTGACGGTGCCGTGCAGGGCGGGGATGCCGTAGTGGTCGGCGCCGCGTTGCTCGGCGTAGACGGCGGGGACCTGCGGGTCCATGTGTCCCGAACACACAGGCCACCGGTGCAGAACGGGCGCGATGAACAGCGTGACGCAGGCCGCCACCGAAACCCGGCGCCACCTCGAACGGGTCACGGACGTCCTGTAGGGCATGACCGACGAACGCGCCGCGTCGAGCGCACGCCACGTCGACGTGACGGACCTGCCCGAGGACGTCGTCGCGCTCATCGACGCCCTCGATCCCGGCGAGATCCTGTTCATCACGAGGGACGGTGCCCCGATCGCCGCGGTCGCCGGCATCGGCGGCGGAACCGGCGCGCGGCGCGCGGACGCCGAGCAGGAACCGTCGGTGCACGACGTGACCGTGGTCGCCACCGCGATGAAGTTGTCGAGTTCGGCCCGGGCGTCGCTGTCCGCCGCGCTCGGCGGGGACTACATCGTGCTCGACATGCACTCCGCGCCGACCACGGCCGACGTGCTCCTGGTGCCACCGAGCAGCCCGCAGCTGATCGGGAACCTCCGGTCGATGTTCCCGAGAGCCCGCGTCATCGTCACCGACGTCGAGGACGACGGCCTCGGTGTCGGCTACCGGGGTCCGGTCCGGCGCATGCTCGACGCCGGGGCCGACGGCTACCTCACCTCGACCACCATCCCCCGCCTGGCGCGGCAACTCGACCACGTCGTCACCCGGCACCGCGAACTCGACGCCGGCACCACCACGAGGGTCGAGATCGAGGCCTCCACCTGGGTGCCCGACCCTCCGCCGTGACTCCGGCAGCGTGGAGGCCCCGGCCCGGCTCGTTCGCCGGACCGGGGCCTCCACGCGGCTCCGACCACCTGGTCGGGTCAGCCGCGCAGGCTCCACTGCTGGTTGGCGCCGCTGCCGCAGGTCCACAGGATGAGCTTGGTCCCGTTGGCCGTGCCGGCGCCGTTGGCGTCCAGGCACAACCCGGACTGCACGCCGGTGATGGTGCCGTTGGCGTTGACGTTCCACTGCTGGTTGGTGCCGCCGTTGCAGTCCCAGACCACGACCGCCGTGCCGTTGCTGGTGCCCCGGTTGTAGGCGTCCAGGCACTTGGTGCCGGCCACCTGCAACTGCTTGCCCGAGGTGTGGGTGAAGCGCTGGTTGGTGCCGCCGTGGCAGTCCCACAGCTGGGCTTGGGCGCCGTTCGTCGGCGTCGAGCCGGCGATGTCGACGCACCGGCCGGACTGCGCACCGACGATCGTGCCGTTCTGCTGACCGCCGCCCTGGCGCCGGACGAGCGACTTCGACTCGGCCGACCGGTTGCCCTGTGCGTCCACGACGTAGAGCCGGTAGTCACCGGACGAGGTCGGCACGTCGATGGTCACCGCGGTGCCGCTCGCCCTGGTCATCGTCGGACCGGCGACGAAGTTGGTCGTGCCCGGCGGGGCCAGCCAGACCGTCCTGGTCGCATCGCCGGTGCTCCGGATCGGGATCGACGTCGCCCCGGCGGCGAGGAAGGTGCTGGCGGGCAGGGCGTAGTCCGGCAGGGAGAGGTTGGCCTGCGGCACGATGTCCCGGTACGCGTCCTCCAGCCCGGAGTTCACCGCGATGCCGTAGGCGGGTGCCGGCCAGACGTAGTCGGGGTAGGCGAGGATGTCCTGGATGGTGCTGTTCGGCAGGTTCTTGTTGGAGACCTTGTTGACCGGTCCGTAGGTCTGCGTGATGCTCAGGTCGTGCTTGCGCCCGAAGTCGTCCGAGTTGATGAGCCAGGTGATGTTCGGGTCCACGCTCAGGACGTTGTCGCGGAAGGTGATGAAGGCCGAACCCTCGTCCGGGTGTAGCCCGTACTTGTGGCCCGACGGGACACCTTGCAGGTAGTTGTTGGTGATCGTGGTTCCCGGCTGGCTGCCCAGCGTGTAGATGGGGGCCGTGTCGCTGAGGCGCTGCACCGTGTCGATGATGTGGTTGTGGCTGATGGTGTTGTTCTTCGCCGTGGTGGTCGGCCGGTTGGGCGCGATCGAGCCGGACGACCCGTCGAAGTTCCACCAACCCCAACCGAGCGTGATGCCCGACCACGGGCTCTTCTCGATCCGGTTGCGCTGGATCGTGAGGGTGTCGGCGAAGTACGCCGAGATGGGGCTGTGCCCGTGGAACAGCACGGCGCTGTCGTAGAGGTAGTTGTTCTTGATCTCGATGTTCTTGGGCAGGCCCTCGACCTGGGCCGAGTACTTCTCGCCGTTGGACGCCGTGTGGTCCCCGATGTAGACGTGCTGGGGGTGGCCCACGGTGATGGCGGAGCCCGCGATGTCGTTGGTGTGGTTCCCGATCAACTGCGTGCCCTGCACGTCGTTGACCATGTTGATCCCGTCGGCGCCGGTGTGCTGGACCCGGTTGCGCTGCAGGACGATCCCGTCGGCGTTCTGGACGTGGATGATGCCGGGGGTCACGTCGACGTTGCGGTAGTAGTAGACGTGGAAGTTGCCCCGCGCGTACGCGGTGTTGCCGAGGTTGCCCTGCTGCGCCTGCTTGAGCACGGAGCCGGCCACGGTGAACAGGTTCCAGTCGGAGTGCTGCACCGTGAGCCCGGTGAAGGTGATGTTGCGCGCGTGGCTGCCGGTGGACGTGCCGGCGACCCGCAGCACGGTCGACACGTTGTTCGGCGCGAACACCGTGGCGGTCGCCATGTTGTCCGAGTTGGCCTTGTAGTAGTAGACGGTCCGGCTGGTCTTGTCGAAGTAGAACTCACCCGGCGCGTCCAGGAACTCGTAGGCGTTCATGAACTTCTGGCTGCCGCCGACCTGGGCGTTGCCGTTGAAGGCGCCCTGGGCGATGGCCGCGCCCGGCTGCTGGAACAGCGCCACCCGGCTCGCGCCGTCGGAGCTCGTGGTGACCTGGCGGACGCCCACGATGGCCGTGGTCCAGGTCGTCCCGGTCTCGATCTCGATGTCGTCCTGGTTGCGGGCGATCGCGGGCAGGTCGGCCATGTTGTACCTGGCCCCGTCGCACTGCGAGCCCGATTCCCACGCCCAGGGCGCCTGCCCGGCGGTGATGTTGTACGTGCCGTAGCACCCCTGCGAGCTGATGGTCTTGGACGCCATGAGCGCACGCTTGTCGTTCACGTACAGCGCCCGCAGCTTGTTGGCGCGATCGAGCGGCGCCTTCCAGATGTTGCCGCTGTGCTGCGTCCAGCCGGTCACCTGGACACCGCCGTTCAGCACCGGCGTCTCGTTCTGGTACGCCGAGTACACGACGCGGTGGCCGTTCGTGCCCGAGTCGGCCGGCGCGAACTCCACGGTGCTGCTCACCGGGTAGTTCCCGCCGCGCAGGTACACGTAGATGTCGCCGGACATGTTCGCGTTCACCGTGCGGACGACGTCCCGCGCGCGCTGCACGGTCTTGAACGGCGCGGTGATCGTCCCGGCGTTGGCGTCGTTGCCGTCGGGGGCCACGTAGTAGGTTGCCTGGGTGGCGGCCGAGGCCCGATCGAGGTCCGCGAAGGTCGGCAGCAGCGCAGCGGACACGAACACCGCGAGGGCCACCGACAATCTCGCGGCGGTAGTGGCTGGTTTCACCTTCTTTTCCCTTTCGCTTGGTTCCGGCTGGGCGTGTTGCCCCGCGCACGCTGTCGCGGCGTGGCCGGCGGACGCCCACCGTGCGGTCGGCGGCGGCTCGTGGTGGTTGATCGGACCGGTCGCGGCCGGACGCGTGCGGCGCGGTCGGCGCGTGCGGCAGGGGATGTGGTCGGCCCGGGGTGCGGTCATCGCGGTCGGCCCGTGGGTGCGGCCGGCCGGGGAGTGAGGTCGGCCGGGGAGTGCGGTCGGCCGGGGAGTGCGGCAACGCCCTCGTCCGGCGGCAGGTCGAGGGCGGCCGGGACCGGCGGCGCGGAACCGGGTGGCGGCGGAGGCGCCGTCGTCGGTCCGGCGGGACGGGCCGGGTGCCGGCGGCGTGGCTGACGTCGCGGTCGGTGGCCGTCCTCGTCATCCACCCGCCGACGAACCCGGCTAACCGGCCCCGGTGGCGGGCCTGGGCGCGCGCTCTTCACGATCCCGGCGCGGCGCCGTCCTGTCGAACGCGCGGATCCAGCCCTTCATGAGCACTCCACTTCGCTGTGGCACCTGCGCGGCACCTGCCGGTCGCGCGGCAGGTGAACCTCTGAAGGATGTGTACTACTCATCGAGCTGGCCGGCCCGCACGCACGCCCAATCGGACCTGACGTGCGGGCATCGCTGTTTGCCTTGGTGCAGACGAAATCTTGACGACCGACCCGGTAGTCTATGAGAGCAGCAGGGTCACTCGCCGTCAAGGATAAGCGGGCTTATTTTTCCGCTCGACCACCGATTTGGTGAGCGAAATTGTTTCGCCGGTGACGATCGACCGCGGCCTGCTCACCCCCCGGTCGAGAACGCGGCGTCGAACGAGGCCGACGGCGGGTCGAACGCGTTGCGGCGCACGAAGGCCAGGGCCTCGGGCGCGCCGATGAGGCGGTCCATCCCGGCGTCCTCCCACTCGACGCTGATCGGGCCGTCGTAGCCGATGCTGTTGAGCATCCGGAAGGAACGCTCCCACGGCACGTCACCGCGGCCGGTGGAGACGAAGTCCCAGCCGCGCCGGGGGTCCGACCAAGGCAGGTGCGAGCCGAGCCGACCGTTGCGCCCGTCCCCGACCTGGCGCCGGGCGTCCTTGCAGTCGACGTGGTAGATCCGGTCGCGGAAGTCCCACAGGAAGCCGACCGGGTCGAGGTCCTGCCACACGAAGTGCGACGGGTCCCAGTTGAGGCCGAACGCGGGCCGGTGCCCGATCGCCTCCAGCGTCCGCACGGTGGTCCAGTAGTCGTAGGCGATCTCGGACGGGTGCACCTCGTGCGCGAACCGGACGCCGACCTCGTCGAACACGTCGAGGATCGGGTTCCAGCGGTCGGCGAAGTCGGCGTACCCGGCGTCGATCATCGACGGCGGCACGGGCGGGAACATCGCGACGGTCTTCCAGATCGAGGAGCCGGTGAACCCCACGACGGTCGACGCGCCGAGCTTGGCGGCGGCCCTCGCGGTCGCCTTCATCTCCTCGGCCGCGCGGCGCCGCACGCCCTCGGGGTCGCCGTCACCCCAGATGCGGGAGGACAGGATCCCCTTGTGCCGCTCGTCGATCGGGTCGTCGCACACGGCCTGACCGGTGAGGTGGTTGGAGATCGTCCACACCTTCAGGTCGTGCTTGGCCAGCACGTCGAGCCGATCGCGCACGTAGTCGTCGTCCTCCGCCGCGCGCCAGGGGTCGAGGTGGTCGCCCCAGCAGGCGATCTCCAGGCCGTCGTAGCCCCACTCGGCGGCCAGCCGGGCGACCTCCTCGAACGGCAGGTCGGCCCACTGGCCGGTGAACAACGTGATCGGACGCGCCATTCTCGTTCTCCTGTGGTCGAAGGGTCAGACGTGTCGCCAGGTGCGGGACGCCGCGCTGGCCTCGACGGCGGCCAGGACCCGCTGCACCTGGAGCCCGTCGGCGAACGACGGGGCGGGGTCGGTGCCGGCCGCCACGGCGCGGACGAAGTCGACGGCCTGGTGGGTGAACGCGTGCTCGTAGCCCAGGCCGTGGCCGGCGGGCCACCAGGCGTCCACGTAGGGGTGCTGCGGCTCGGTGACGACGATGCGGCGGAAGCCGGCGACCGCGGCGTCCTCCGCGCCGTCGTAGTAGTGCAGGACGTTCATGTCCTCGAAGTCGAACGCCAGGCTGCCCGCGGAGCCGTTGATCTCGATGCGGATGGCGTTCTTGCGGCCGTTGGCGAACCGGGTGGCCTCGAACGCGCCGAGCGCGCCGCCGGTGAACCGGGCCAGGAACAGGGCGGCGTCGTCCACCGTGACCGGCCCGGTCCGGTCCGCGACGGCGGTGCCGGACAGCCCGGAGTGGTCGGCCGCCAGGGGACGCTCGGACACGAACGTCTCCAGCATCCCGGACACCTCGCTGATGGTGTCGCCGAGGATGAACTGGGTGGCGTCGACGATGTGCGCGCCGATGTCGCCCAGCGCGCCCGACCCGGCCTTCTCCTTCTGCAGCCGCCACGACAGCGGTGCGGCCGGGTCGACGATCCAGTCCTGGAGGTACTGGGCGCGCACGTGGTGCACGCGCCCCAGCCGGCCCTGCGCCACGAGGTCGCGGGCGAGGGAGAGGGCGGGCACGCGCCGGTAGGTGAACCCGACCATCGCGCGCACGCCCTCCGCGACGGCACGGGCCGCCGCACCCGCCATCGCCTCGGCTTCGGCGACGGTGTTGGCCAGCGGCTTCTCGCACAGCACGTGCTTGCCCGCGGCCAGCGCCGCGAGGGCGATCTCGGCGTGCGTGTCACCGGGCGTGCAGATGTCCACCACCTGCACGTCGTCCCGGTCCAGCACGGCCTTCCAGTCGGTCGCGGCCTCCGCCCAGCCCAGTCGCGCGGCGGCGGCCTCGGTACGGGCCTGGTCCCGGCCGCACACCACGGCCATGACCGGGCGCACCGGCAGGTCGAAGAAGCGCGGCGCGACCCGCCACGCCTGGGAGTGGGCGGCTCCCATGAAGGCGTGGCCGATCATCGCGATACCCAACGTCGCTGTCGTCAAGGCGGTGATCTCCTAGGACTCGAAGGCGGTGGGCAGGTAGCGGTCGACGTTGTCCTTGGTGACGACCGGGGCGTACAGCTCGATCTGACGCGGCACCTCGACCTCGACCAGGTCGCCGAGGCTCTTGCCCTGCACGGCGAGCCGCGCCAGCCGGATGCCGTCCGCGCCCTGGGTGGAGGGGTAGACCACGGTCGCCTTGTGCAGGCCGTTGCCGGCCTTGATCTCACGCATGACGTTGGCCGAGCCCGCTCCGCCGACCATGAAGAACTCGCTGCGGCCGGAGTTCTTGATCGCCGCCGTGACGCCGACGCCCTGGTCGTCGTCGTGGTTCCAGATCGCGTCGATGCGCGGCGCGGCCTGCAGCAGGTTCGCCGCGGCGCGCTCCCCGCTCTCCACCGTGAACTCCGCGGCGACCCGGTTGCTCACCTTCAGCCCGCAGTCGCCGAGGGCCTCGGCGAAGCCCTTGCTGCGGTCCTGCGTCAGCGGCAGGGAGTCGATGCCCGCGATCTCGGCCACGACCGCACCGGACTTGCCGCCGAGCTCCTCGCAGATGTACCTGCCGGCGGACACGCCCATGCCGTGGTTGTCGCCCAGCACGGTCGACCGCGCGGCGAACGGGCTGCCGAACTCGCGGTCGACGTTGATCACCGTGATGCCGGCCTTCATCGCCTTGAGCGCCACCGGCGTCAGCGCCGCGCCGTCGAACGGCAGCAGCACGATCGCGTCGACCTTGTCGTTGATGAACGTCTCGACCTGGCTGATCTGGAGGTTGACGTCGTTGGTGCCCTCGACCACCTTCAGCTCCACGTCGGAGTACTTCTCCGCCTCCGCCTTGGCGGCGTTGGTGATCGCGGCCATCCAGCCGTGGTCGGCGGCGGGCGCGGAGAAGCCGATGACGACCTTGTCGCCGGGCTCGTCGTTGGCGACCCGGGCGCCGCCCTGGTCACCGCTGCCGGCCGGGGGCGCCGGGGTGTTGCCCGTGCAGGCGGTGAGGGCGAGACCGACCGAGAGGGCGGCGACGAGACGGGTTGTTGCCTTGCGTGACATGGGATTGCTCCTCGGGATGGCGGCGGTTGTGTCGGGGGTCAAGCACCACTGCGGCGGGCCAACCGCTGCTGGAGCAGCACGGCGACCACGATGATCGCGCCCTTCGCGACGGCCTGGGCGGAGATGGAGAGGTTGTTGAGGGTGAACACGTTCGACAGCGTCGTGAAGATCAGGACGCCGAACACGGTGCCCGCGATCGTGCCACGACCGCCGGACAGCAGGGTGCCGCCGATCACCACCGCCGCGATGGCGTCGAGCTCGTACAGCCCGCCGTGGGTGGAGCTGCCGGTGGTGGTGCGGGCGACGAGCATGATCGCGGCGATCCCGCAGCACACGCCGAGCAGCGTGTAGAGCAGCACGGTGTGCCGCCGCACGTCGATGCCGGCCAGCCGGGCGGCCTCGGGGTTGCCGCCGACGGCGAAGGTCCGCCGCCCGAACGTGGTGCGGTTGAGCACCACCCACCCCACGACCGCGACCAGCGCGAAGATCACCACCAGCACCGGCACGCCGAGCACCGACGCGTCGAAGAACGCGGTGAAGCCCGGCACGTTCACGATCTGGGTCTTGCGGTTGGAGATGATCTCGGCCAGGCCGCGGGCGGCGGCGAGCATCGCCAGCGTCGCGATGAACGCCACGATCCGCCCGTAGGCGATGAGCAGGCCGTTGACCACGCCGCAGCCGGCGCCCACGGCGAGCGCGGCGAACACGATGACGAGCCAGTGGGCGTCGTTGGCCATGGTCTGCGTGGCCAGGGTCGTGGCCCAGACCGAGGACAGCGCGACGATCGCGCCGACGGACAGGTCGATGCCGCCGCCGGTGATCACGAACGTCATGCCGACGCTGACCACGCCGATCACCGACGCCAGGCGCAGGATGGTGAGCACGTTGTCGACGTCGGCGAACCGGTCGCCCGCGGTGGCCACACCCACCACGCACAGCAGCACCAGGGCGACCACGAGACCGGTGTTGCGGCCGGCCGCGGACCCGAGCAGCGCGCTGACGCCGCGATTCGCGCGGTTCACCGTCGGCGGGCCGGCCTTGGTGGTGGCGGCGGTCTTCTCGCTCATGCGCACACCTCACCGGCGCTCGGCGTGGCATGGGCACAAAGCAGTGTGTCGAACGTTTCGCGCGCGAGCTCGCTCATGCGGCGGTTCCTTCCATGACCAGGTCCAGGACCCGGGATTCGTCGATCTCGCGGGCCGGTCCCTCGTGGACGACCCGGCCTTCGCGCACCACCAGCACCCGGTCGGCCAAGCCGAGGACTTCCTCCACCTCGCTGGACACGACCACCACCGCCACGCCCCGGGCGGACAGGTCGCGGATCAGCTCGTAGATCTCGCTGCGCGCACCGACGTCCACGCCCCGGGTCGGCTCGTCGAGCAGCAGCACGCGGCACTCGCGCAGCAGCCACCGCGCCAGCACGACCTTCTGCTGGTTGCCACCCGACAGGGTGCGCACGGCCCGGTCCACGCCCGGCGGGCGGACGTCCAGCGCCGTGGTCAACTCCCGCGAACGCGCGCGCTCCGCGCCGTTGTCGAGGAAACCGAAGCGGGAGAACGCGGACAGCGTCGACACGGTGATGTTGCGGTACACGGACTGGTCCAGCAGCAGCCCCTGGCTCTTGCGCTCCTCCGGGCACAGCCCGACACCCGCGCGCACGGCCGCGCCGACGCTCCCCCGCCGCAGCCGCCTGCCGTCCACCTCGACGGTGCCCGCCGTGGACTTGCGCGCGCCGTAGACGGCTTCCAGGATCTCCGACCGCCCCGACCCCACGAGACCGGCGAGCCCGACCACCTCGCCCGCGCGGACGGTGAGGTCGACGCCGGAGAACCGGCCTCCCGCGGCCAGCCCGCGCACCACCAGCACCTCGGGCGCGGTCGGGTCGACCGGTTCGCGCGGCGGGAAGTCGTACGCCACGTCGCGCCCGGTCATGAGCCTGATCAGGTCGGCGGTGCGGGTCTCGCGGGCGGGCAGGCCGGTGGCCACCGTGCGGCCGTCCTTCAGCACGGTCACCCGGTCGCCGATCTCGCGGATCTCCTCCATCCGGTGCGAGATGTAGACGATCGCCACGCCCTGGGCGGTCAGCTCCCGGATGACCCGGAACAGCGTCCGCACCTCGTCCTGGTCCAGCACCGCCGACGGCTCGTCCATGATCAGCAGCCGCCCGTCGCGGGACAGGGCGCGCGCCATGCTGACGATCTGCTGGTTGGCCGCGGACAGCCGGCCGACGTCGCGGTCCGGCGGGATGTCCGGGTGGCCGAGCCGGTCGAGCAGCGCCCTGGTGCGCCGGTGGACCTCGGCGCGGCGGGTGAAGCCGGCCTTGGACAGCTCGTGGCCGAGGAAGACGTTGTCGGCCACGGACAGCCCGGCCACCAGGTCGAGCTCCTGGTAGATGGCGGCCACGCCGCTGCGCATCGCGGCGGTCGGGTTGTCGAACGACACCACCTCGCCCTGCCACCGGATCTCGCCGTCGTCCGGGCGGTGCGCCCCGGACAGCACCTTGATCAACGTCGACTTGCCCGCGCCGTTCTGGCCGAGCAGGCAGTGCACCTCGCCGGCGCGCACGTCGAAGTCGACCCCGCCCAGGGCCGTCACGCCCGGGAAGCGCTTCACCACGCCCCGGACGGACAGCAGTGGCGCTGTCGTGGTCGTCATACGGTTTCCTCCTGTGCCAGGGGCTTGTCGACCGGCTCGACGAGCACGGGGTCGCGGAAGACGCGGTCGAGGATCTGAGACGCCCCGCCGCGCACGGAGCCGGAGAAGCCGAGGGCCGAGAACGCGACGCGGGTGCTGCCGACGTCCCCGGCGAAGACGTGGCCGCGCAGCTCCTGGCGCAGGGAACCGGCGATCCACGGTCGCAACGCGGCGAAGTAGCCGCCGAGGACCAGCAGGTGCGGGTTGAAGACGTTGACCAGGATGCCCGCGCCGACGGTGAGCCACCGGTCGATCTCGGCGATGGCGGCCAGCACCCGGGCGTCGCCCGCCGCGGCCCGGTCGCCGATGCCGGCCAGCCTGCGTTCCAGGTCGGGCAACGGGTCCTGTTCCGGGTCGTGCACCGACGCGCTGCCCGGCGGGGGCTCCGGGGCGGCGGCGAGCAGCGCGTTGAGGCCGACGGCGGCCTCCCAGCAGCCCGTGCGGCCGCACGCGCACGGCGGTCCGTCGTCGCGGACGCGCATGTGCCCGACCTCGCCCGCGAACCCCTGCGCGCCGCGCAGCAGGCGCCCGCCCACCACGATGCCGCTGCCGACGCCGGCCGCCCCGGTCAGCAGGATGAGGTCGCCGCCCCGGTCCAGGCCCTGCGCCTCGACCTCGGCCAGCGCGGCGAGGTTGGCCTCGTTGTCCAGCAGCACCGGGTACGGCGGCTCGCCCAGCAACCTGCTGATCTCGGCGACCACCGGGATGTCGGTCCACCCCAGGTTGGGCGCCTCGCGCACCACCCCGGTGTCGGCCTCGACCAGGCCGGGCACGGCGATGGCGACGCCGACCGGGCGGACCGCGACGCCGACCAGCGCCGAGTCCAGCAGCCGCCCCAGCCGGGCCAGCACCAGCGCCGGCTCCATCGCGGCGGTGTCCAGCGCGATCCGCTGCCGCGCCACGACCTGGCCGCGCAGGTTGAGCACGAGCACCGACAGGTAGCCGACGTTCACCTCGGCCCCGACCGCGACGACGTGCTCGCCGTCGAGCCGGATGATCTGGCCCGGCCGCCCGACGGTGGCCCGCTCGGTCTCCCCCTCCCCCACCAGGCCGCGGTCGACGAGCTCGGCGACCAGGCTGGAGACGGTGGCCTTGTTCAGCCCCGTCTCCCCGGCGAGCCGCGCCCGCGACCGCGGCCCGTGGTCGCGCAGGTGGGACAGCACGACGGAGAGGTTGTGCCGGCGGACCGTGGCCTGATCCGCGGTCGATCCGCCCGTGCGCGGGCGAGTCGGCCTGTACCTCATGGCACTCCTCGGTTTCGGGCGGGTGGACGTGGGGTGCGCCCCGGCGGCGGGGTCGGTCGAGCGGGTGGGACCCGGGCGGGCCCCACCCGCTCGACCGTCAGACGTGCTGCCGGCAGCCGTCGTCGCGCCCCGGCTTGGGCGTGTACCGGCCGATGGCCTCGACGTTGCCCGCCACGTCGATCGACCGGTACTCCAGGTACTCCCGGCCGTCGGGCCGGATCCGGATCTCCTCGCCCCGGTGGACCTGCCACTTGCCGCCGGAGATGCGGTACTCCGTGCGGGCCACGCCCGAGGTGGCGTCGGTGGCGGTGAGCTTGACCCGGGACGCGGACTTGCCGCGCTTGGCCTTGGTCACCGGCGGCGCGGTGTCCACCTTCACCGTGATCGACTGCTCGGCGGAGGTGTTGCCCGCCGCGTCCGTCGCCCGCACCCCCACCCGGTGGGTGCCGTCGCCCACGGACACCACGCCGGTGTAGGGCCGCCACGGGCCGCCGTCGAGCCGGTGCTCCAGCACCGCGCCGCCGGACGTCGCGTCGGTGGCCGTCGCCGAGACCAGCGCCTGCCGCGTGAACCAGCCCTCGGGTCCGGGGGCGTTGTCCGTCTTCACGGTGAGCCGCGGCGCGGTGCGGTCGACCTTGACGGTCACCGACTTCTCCTCGGAGACGTTGCCCGCGGCGTCGGACGCCCGGAACGCGACCACCCGTTCACCGTCGTCGGCGAACGCCAGCGGTGTCGTGTACTGCGCCCAGTCGCCCGTGCCCACCCGGTACTCGACGCGCACCGGCCCGGTGCCGTCGTCGGTCGCGGAGGCGGTGAGGGTCACCGGACCCGTCCACCACCCGCCCGCACCCGGCGACGCGGGGTCGGCGACCACCGAGACCACCGGCGCCGTGCGGTCGGTGACCAGCCGGAAGTGGTTGAACTTGGCGGGCTTCGACGCGGTCTGACCGCCGCCCAGGGCGAACAACCCGATCCGCGCACCGGCCAGGTTCTCGTTGACCACCGGTTCCAGCGACGTCCAGGTCTGCCCGTCCGCGCTGTAGGAGCCGGTGTAGGTGGAACCGGACTTGGCCAGCCGCAGGTGCCACACGCCCCCGGTGAGGCCGCTGACACCGGGCTGCGGCTGACCCACCACGTCGCCGCTCTCCGTCCGCAGCTCCACGCCGCGTTGCACGGGCGTGCCCGCCTCGTTGGTGGCGATGTGGTCGAACTTCACGTAGTTCGCGTCGTCCGCGTAGGCGATCAGCCCGGCCTGCTGGTAGCGCTCGTCCAACGCCGACGCGTCGACCTCCGTCTCGATCACCCAGTCACCCTCGGGGGCGCGCTGGAGGATGAAGTTGGCCGGGTCGTCGGCCGACCCGCCGTAGATGTCGCCGTCGCTGGTGTCGATGCGCAGGCTGCCGTCGGACACGCCGTAGCGGGTCGGGTCGGGTCGGACCACGGCGTTCCAGCGGCACCCGTCCAGCGCCGTGCCGGCGAAGTCGTCGTCCGGCGCCACCGGCGCCGTGTCGTCCGGCGTGAGGGTGAACCAGTCGAACTCGGCGTTCACCACCGGGCGGTCGCCGCCACCGCCGACGAGCGAGAGCAGGCCGATCTTCGGGTTCACCATGCCCGCCAGCGCCTTGGTCTGCGGCATGTCGGTGAACGTCTGCCCGTCCGCGCTGTAGGACGCGACCAGGTTCTGCCCGTCGCTGGTGAACCGGACCCACACGGTGTCGGGGTACCCGGCGCCCAGCGGCGCGGTGTTCGACTCGCCGACCTCGTTGGGCTGGCCGGCCTCCTCGCGGATGAACTGGAAGATCCGGTTCGCCGCGTCGTCGGTGTCCGACCGGCCTTCGAGCACCATCTTGGCGTAGTTGTCGTCGTCGCCGTAGATCACCAGACCGGCCTGCTGGTAGGCGCGCCGCACGGGCACGCGCACCTTGGCCGTGGCCTGGAACGGCCCGGACGGCAGGTCCTGGAGCACGATGTTGGGCGTGGTGTTGGTGGTGCCGTAGATGTCGGACGGCGCGGTCGGGAGCACCACGTGGCCGTCGCGCACCGCGAGGTCCTGGTTCTCCCGCACCACGGTGGTCCACCGGTCGCGGTCGAGCGTGGTGCCGAGGAAGTCGTCCGAGCGGCCGGAGAAGCAGGTGACGTCGGGTGCGCGGACGGTGATCGGGATGGTCTTCGTCCCGCTCGCGCCGCGCGCGTCGGTCGCGGTGACCTTGGCGTTGAAGGTGCCCGGGGCGGTGTAGGTGTGGCTGACCGACGCGCCCGTGGCGGTGCCGCCGTCGCCGAACACCCAGGTGTAGCCGATGGGGGTGTCACCGTCCGGGTCGGTGGCCGACGCGGTGAAGTCGACCTCCAACGGCGTGGTGCCCGTCGTGGCGGTGGCCGTGGCCTCGACCGCGGGCCGCTGGTTGTGCGTCACGCCGCGACCGGCGAACTCCAGCCAGTTCACGTTGGCCAGGTAGCTGGTCGTCGTGCTGCCTTCCGACCTGCGGGTGACGAAGTACAGCTCGGACCCGGCCGGCACGTCGTCGGCGATGTCGGCGGTGACGGTGGTCCAGTTCTGCCAGCCGCCGGTGCCGGCGAAGGTCGCCGTGCCCGCGAGCGGGCCGTCCGGCGCGCCGACGCGGACCTCCAACCGGCCGCCCTCGGACCCCGAGGCCACCCGGAACCGCACCTGGTCGATGCCCTGGAGCGTGGCCGGGCGCAGCGAGAACCAGTCGCCGTCGGTGATGAACCCGATGTTCTGGCCGCCGCCGGTGTCGGTGGTGTTCTCCTTCTCCACGCCCGCCGTGTCGTCGCCGACGCCGTCCGCGGTGCGGCCGGTGCCGGTGTAGAACTCGGCTTCCTTGTGCTTGGGCTGGAGCACCAGGATCGACTCGCCGGTCAGCGGTGACGCGCCGTCGCCGCCCTTGTCGGTGTACTTCGCGGTGAGGACGCCGAAGATGTTCGCGCCCACGTGGCCCTCGTCGCCCGACATCAGCGCCAGGCCCTCGCAGCCGCGGTACTGCTCGTAGCCGTGGGAGTGCTCGTCGTGGCCCAGGGCGGGCTGCACGACGACGTCCTGGCAGTCGACCGTGCCGTCCTCGGCGTCGGTGACCGTGACGCGGTAGGAGACCTGGTCGCCGAAGTCGATGAAGCCACCGTTGGCCGGCGCGGTCAACGTGACCACGGGAGGCGTGTTGCCGACCACGATGCTCACGTTGGCGACCGCGGACCTGCCGCCCTGGTCGGTGACGGTGAGCCGGGCGGTGTAGTTGCCGTTGGTGGTGTAGGTGTGGCTGGGCGCGGTGTCCGTGCTGTCGGTGGTGCCGTTGCCGTCGAAGTCCCAGGCGAAGGTCAACGGGTCGCCGTCGGGGTCGCGCGACCCGGCCGAGTCGAACCGCACGGTCAGCGGCGCGTGCCCGGAGGTCTTGTCCGCCTTCGCGACCGCGACCGGGCTCCGGTCGCCGCGCACGTAGTCGATGCGGTAGACGCCGCTGTCGGCGTTGTTGCCGCCGAAGCCGGAGCCCCACTCGATCACGTACAGCGCGCCGTCCGGGCCGAACTGCATGGCGTGCACCCGGTTGAACGCCATACCGGGCAACATCCGGCTGATGTCGAACACACCCGTGCCGTCCTCGGTCAGCTGGAGCGAGAACAGCCTGCCGTCGTTCCAGTCACCCCACATCGCCTTGCCGTCCCAGTACGCGGGCCACTTGCGCGCGGAGGCGAGCTCCGGGTCGTACCGGTAGGTGCCGCCCGCCATCGGCGCGCCGCTGCCGCCGATCTCGGGGTTGCCGGTGCTGGTCTTGCCCTGCCAGATCTTGGTGCCGATCGCGGCGGGCAGCTCGGTGAGCCCGGTGTTGTTCGGCGAGTTGTTCACCGGGTTGGCGCAGTCGAACTGCTCGCCGGAGGCGCCGGTGGCGAAGTCGTAGTCGACGTACGGGGTGTTGTCGCCGACGCAGTAGGGCCAGCCGTAGAACCCGGGGCGGTCCACGACGTTCCACTCGACGCGGCCGTCCGGACCACGCCGGGGGTTGCTCTGGCCCGCGTCGGGGCCGTAGTCGGCGACCTGGAGCTTGTTGGTCAGCGGGTCCAGACCGATGCGGAAGGGGTTGCGGAAGCCCATGGCGTAGATCTCGGGCCGGGTCTTGGCCGTGCCGGCCGGGAACATGTTGCCCGCCGGGACGGTGTAGGTGCCGTCGGCCTGCGGGGTGATGCGCAGGATCTTGCCGTTGAGGTTGTTGCTGTTGGCCGAGGAGCGCTGGGAGTCCCAGGCGGAACGGCCGGCGGTCTCGTCGAGCGGCGAGAAGCCGTCGGAGGCGAACGGGTTGGTGTTGTCGCCGGTGGTGATGTAGAGGTTGCCGTCGTTGTCGAACTCCAGCGCGCCGCCGGCGTGGCAGCACTGCTCGCGCTGGGTGGCGACGGTCAGCAGGACCTTCTCGCTGCCGGGCACGATCACGTCGCCCTGCAGCGTGAACCGGGAAACCCGGTCGACGGACTCGGCGCCCGCGGGCGAGTAGTACAGGTAGAGCTGGTTGTTGGTGGCGAAGTCCGGGTCCAGCGCGATGCCCAGGAGGCCGAACTCCTGTCCGGTGTAGACGTTCACGGTGCCCGCGGTGACGACCGCGCCGTCACTCCGGACGATGCGCACCGCGCCGTTGCGGTCGATGTAGAACACGCGGCCGTCGTCGGCGATCGTGAGTTCCATCGGGTTCGCGGTGGTGTCGTCGAGGGTGACCTTCTCGAAGGCGTTGGTCCGGGTGGCCGAGCAGTCGGCGTCCACCACACCGGCGGCGGTCTGGATGCCCTTGAGCAGGTGCTCCAGGAACGCCGGTTCGGCGAAGGACTCGTCGGCGTGGCCCATGCCCGTGTACCAGGAGCGCCCGCCCTGGTAGTCCTGGCACCAGGAGATCGGGTGGCTCGACCCCATCGTGCCGCCGCTGTAGCTCGTCTCGTCCAGCTCGGCCAGCACGTGCACGTCGGCGGACGGGTCGGCGCGGTAGTTGTACCACTCGTCGACCCGGCGCCAGGCCTGCGGCAGGTGCGCCGTGGACGGGTGCGCCGGGTCGGTGACCTTCACGGTCGCGTTCTGCGGTTCGGGGTGGCCGGAGAAGTAGGCGCCCACCAGGTCGCCGTACCAGGCCCAGTCGTACTCGGTGTCGGCCGCGGCGTGCACGCCCGCGTACCCGCCGCCCGCCTCGATGTAGCGCTCGAAGGCCGCCTGCTGGGTGGCGTCGAGGACGTCGCCGGTGGTGGAGAGGAAGACCACGGCCTCGTACTCGGCGAGGTTGGCGTCGGTGAACGCGGCGGCGTCCTCGGTGGCGTCCACGGTGAAGCCGTGGTCGACGCCGAGCTGCTCGATGGCGGCGATGCCCCGGGGGATCGACGGGTGGCGGAAGCCGGCGGTCTTGCTGAAGACGAGGGCCTTGAAGGTCTCGTCGCCGTGGCCGGGGTGCGCTTGAGCCGGTGCGGCCAACGCGACCAGCGACCCCAGTAACGCCGCCACGAACACGACAGTCGACCACCGTCTCCGGCCGCGCCTGGACGAGCTCATCATTGAGGCCTCCCACCGGATCGGCGCGCCGCGCGGCCGAGCACAGGATTCGTCTGTCGGGTAAACAAACTAATGACGCGTTTTCCAGGGGGTCAAGGCCGCGGCATGTCCACTACTCGCCAATCACCCACCTGCCCAAGAAGCGCGACTAGCGCATTCGGCGGCTTTACTCCGCCGCTTCGCCGCTGCACACTTCGCGCACGCGCATGTCGCCCACGCAGCGGCGCAGCCGTCGATCCGCCGTGCGGCGCAACAGTTTCGCGGACGTCGACCGGGCCACCCTGTCGGGACGGTCGAACGGACTCGTCCATTCCCCGTAACGCCGAGTCGGACGCGGCCATTGCCCGCGCCGGATTCCGCCCGGTCCGTGATCCGCGGACGGCCGACCCGGTGGTGTAATGGTCCGCCGACCGGCGGGTTCGCTCGACAGGTCGACCCGGACGCCGGCGACCTACCCCGGACCCTGTGCCGGCACGACCGGATGAGTATGACTCTGTTCGGCCGCGACCGACCGCCCCGAACAGGCCGTCGACGGCCCCTCCGCCACCTCCCCCGGCCGGTCGAACCCGGAGATTCTCAAGTCCGACCGGCCCGTCCCTTGACTTCAGCGGCGTGTGACCGCTGTCATTGGCGTCGGAGGCGGTCGTGGGGCGTCGGCCGGATCCAGGAGCAGTCGGGCGCAGGACCGCCCGCGGAGAGTCAGACACATCCCGCCCCGGATCCGCCCTCGGACGTCACCCGGTGGGTGCCACGACGCAGTGGAGCAGTCCATGACAGTGAAGACCCGAGGGCTCGCGCCCCGTTCCCCCGCGCCACCGCCACGCGACCGCCGGCAGTACGAGTCGGCGGAACTGGCCATGCCGCCCGTCGTGGAGGACGTGGACGACGTGGACCTGGAACCCACGGACGCGACACGGCACCTGCTGCGGCTCATGCGCACCGGGGCGATCGACGAGGCCATCGCGCGGGAGCTGGGCGTCAGCGTCCGCACCGTGCACCGCCGGATCACGCGCCTGCAGAACCTGCTGGGCGTCCGTTCGCGCTTCCAGCTGGGCGTGATCGCCCGCGAACGGGATTGGGTGTGACCCGGTACCGCGAGCCCACCACCCGGTTCTCCCGGGCCCGCAGGGCATCGGCGACCCGGTCCGGCCGCCTGGCGACCACCGAACCCCACCGCCCACGTCCACCAGGGAGTACTCGATGAGACGACTGTCGCGCGCCTTGGCGGCCGCGGTGTTGCTGTTGCCGCTGATCGTCGGCACGGCGCTCATGACGGCCGGTCCGGCGTCGGCCGCCACGTTGACCCGGGTGACGGACTTCGGTCCGAACCCGAGCAACATCAACATGTACGTGTACGTGCCGGACAACGTGGCGCCGCAGCCTGCGCTGCTGGTCCTCGTCCACTACTGCGGCGGATCGGCCGGCGCGATCTTCAACGGCAACGGCCGCGACTTCGCCACGGCGGCCGACCGGTACGGGTACGTCGTGGTCGTGCCCGAGGCCACCCGGGAGGGCCGTTGCTTCGACGTGTCCACCCAGGCGGGGTTGACCCGCAACGGCGGCAGCGACTCCACCGGCATCATGTCGATGGTGTCCTGGGCGCGGCAGCGCTACAACGTGGACCCGGCCCGCATCGTGGTCAGCGGCTTCTCCTCCGGCGCGATGATGACCAACGTGCTGGCCGCCCAGTACCCCGACGTGTTCGCCGCCGGATCCGCCTTCTCCGGGGTGCCGGCCGGGTGCTTCGCCACGACCAACGGCTCGCTGTGGAACAGCCAGTGCGCCGGCGGCAACGTGGTCAAGTCCGCCCAGGAGTGGGGCGACCAGGCCCGTGCGATGTACCGGGGCTACACCGGGCGCTACCCGCGGATGCAGCTGTGGCACGGCGCCACCGACACGACCCTCGCCTACCCCAACTTCGGCGAGGCGATCAAGCAGTGGACCAACCTGCACGGCCTGTCCCAGACCCCGTCGTCCACCGACCGCCCCCAGACGAACTGGACGCGCACCCGCTACGGCGACACCAGCACCCGCGCGACCGTCGAGGGGATCAGCATCTCCAACACCGGTCACACCCTGCCGCAGGCCGGGATGCTGGCATACGCGATCTCCTTCCTCGGTCTCGACGCGGGCGGCGGCGGTGGCGCCAAGACCGGCGCGCTGCGCGCGGTGGGCGCCGGCAAGTGCCTCGACGTGCCCGGCCAGTCCACCAGCCCGGGCACGCGGTTGCACATCTGGGACTGCTGGGGTGGGGCGAACCAGCAGTGGACCTCCACCGCGGCGGGTGAGCTGACGGTGTACTCCGGGAGCACGTCGCGGTGCCTGGACGCCGAGGGCGGCGGCTCGACGGCGGGCACGGCCGTGATCATCTGGTCCTGCCACGGCGGGGTCAACCAGAAGTGGCGGCTCAACGCGGACGGCTCGGTGACCGGCACGCAGTCCGGGCTGTGCCTGGAGGTCACCAACGCCGGGACCGCCAACGGCTCCCCCGTGCGGCTGTGGACCTGCAACGGGCAAGCCAACCAGCGGTGGACCCTCGGCGCGACCGGGTAGGTCCGGCGCCCCATGCCGCGGCGATGTCGGGCGCCGGCGGCCGCCGTCCCGCCTTCACCAGGCGGGACGGCGGGGTGTCAGAGTGCGGAGAAGTGGGCCGCGTCGCCGACGACCGTGGTGCTCGTGACGCCGTCCACGCTGACCGGGACGTCGCCCGCGATGGTGATGCGGTGCAGGCGGCGACGCGCGTCGTCGTAGTCGGCGACGCCGTAGTGCTGGGTGGCGCGGTTGTCCCAGATCGCCACGTCGCCGTCGGCCCACTGCCAGCGCACGGTGTTCTCCAGCCGGGTCACCCGGTCCTGGAGCAGGCGGTAGACCGTGTGCGACTCGGCGCTCGTCAGACCCACGATCCGCTTGACGAAGTGGCCGAGCAGCAGCGCGCGCTCACCGGTCTCCGGGTGCACGCGCACCACGGGGTGCTCGGTCTCGTAGCGCTGGGACTGGAACTCGTCGCGGTAGGACTCCTCCTTCACGTCCACCCCGCCGATGCGGGTCGAGTCCACGTGCCCGGCGTAGTCGTAGACGTTGCTGTGCACCGCCCACAGCCGGTCCACCAACGCCTTCAGCGCGGGCGGCAGCTCCTCGTACGCCCGCACCGTGTTGGCCCACACCGTGTTGCCGCCGTACGGCGGCAGCTCGACCGCGCGCAGGATGCTGATCGCGGGCACGCGGTCGACGAACGTGACGTCGGTGTGCCAGCTGTTGGCCTTGCCGTAGTCGGAGTCGATCGGCAGCACGTTGGCGTGCTCGCGGCCCCTCACGGTCGGGTGGGCCAGCGTCGGCTCGCCGAGCAGCCGGGCGAAGGCGAGCTGGCCCGCGTCGTCCAGGTGCTCCTGGCCGCGGAAGAACACCACCTTGTTGGTCAGCAGCGCGTCCCGGACGGTCGCGACGGCGCCCTCGGACAGGTCGCCGCCCAGCCGGACGCCCTCGACCCGCGCGCCGATGCCCGCGCCGAGCCGGTGGACCGTGATCGTGTCGGAAAGCTGTGCGGTCATCGCCGGTGTCCCCTCGTGAGAATTCCGTTCCGACTCAACGATGGGCAGTCGGGCGGAACGGGCACAACATTGCGCGGCGGTGAATTAAGTCGTCCCAGCACGCGGACGCGGTTGACGTCGGCGACCGCCTCGACCGAGGTTCCGGCACTTCGTTGCACTGGACAAAAAAGTGGCCGGTGTCCAGCCACGCGGACCGCCGACTCCATGATGTGGGACGGCCACCGAGCCCGTTGACCCCGCGTGACCTGGGTGTGAGGCTCTGGCCCGTGAGCCAAGCCGTCAACCTCACCTCGCGCCGGCACGTCGATCTCCGACGGCAAGCCGGCGCCCTCTGTCGCGCCGGTCGCTGAACCCGCCCTCCTTTTTCTCCCCCACTCGGGTGTCGAAACCCGGTATTTCGGCATGCCCGCTTTCCCCAACAAAGGATTCGCCGTGATCAGCACGCGACGGAACTTCCTCGGCCTCACCCTCCTCGGTCTGACGGCGGCCACCGTCGGCTGCTCCACCGCGGGCGCCGGTGGCGGCGCCGAGACCAAGACCCTGCGCTACCAGGGCTGGGCGGGCGACGTGTCCCTGCCCGAACTGGCCGCCGACCTCGGCTACCTCGGCGACGTGCGGCTGGAGTGGGTCGGCAACACCACCAGCGGCCCCCAGGACATCCAGTCGGCGGCCACCGGCCAGGTCGACTTCGGCGGCGCGTTCAACGGCGCGGTGGTCAAGCTCAAGGCCGCCGGCGCCCCGATCAAGTCGGTGATCGGCTACTACGGCTCCGACGAGGCGGCCTTCAGCGGCTTCTACGTGCTGGAGGACAGCCCGATCTCCTCCGCGCGCGACCTGATCGGCAAGAAGGTCGGCATGAACACCCTGGGTGCGCACCACGAGGCCATGCTCGGCATCTACCTCAAGCGCAACGGCCTGTCCCCCGACGAGATCAAGAAGGTGGAGCCGATCGCGGTGCCGCCGGTCAACATCGAGCAGTCCGTGCGGCAGGACCAGATCGAGGTCGGCGTGCTGGGCGGCATCCTGCGCGACAAGGCGTTGGAGAAGGGCGGCCTGCGCAAGCTGTTCTCCGACTTCGACCTGCTGGGCGCGTTCACCGCGGGCACGTACGTGTTCCTGGAGAAGTTCCTCAGGGACAACCCGAACACCGTGCGGACCTTCGTCAGCGGCGTGGCGCAGGCCATCGAGTGGAGCCGCACGACGCCGCGCGAGGAGGTCGTGGCCCGCAAGGTCGAGATCCTCACCAAGCGCGGGCGCAACGAGGACCCGGCCGCGTTGCGGTACTGGAAGTCCACCGGTGTCGCCGAGAAGGGCGGCCGGATCGTGGACAAGGAGCTGGCCATCTGGGTCGACTGGCTCGCCGAGCGCGGTGAGATCACCAAGGACCAGGTGCGGCTCACCGACCTCTACACCAACGAGTTCAACGGGGTGGCGGCATGAACGGCGGCACGAGCACCCACATCAGCTTCCGCGACGTGACCAAGCGGTTCGTGGTCCGCGACCGCGCGTCCCGGCGGCGCACCGAGTTCACCGCCGTGCGGGGAGTGGACCTGGACGTGGAGCGCGGTGAGTTCCTGGTCCTGGTCGGGCCGAGCGGCTGCGGCAAGTCCACGTTGCTCGACCTGCTGGGCGGGCTGACCGAGCCGAGCGAGGGCCGGGTGCTGCTGGACGGCGCCCCGATCACCGGCCCGGGCCTGGACCGGGGCGTGGTGTTCCAGCAGTACGCGCTGCTGCCGTGGCGCACCGCGCAGGGCAACGTCGAGTTCGGCCTGGAAGCGGCCGGTGTGCCGCGCCGGGAGCGCCGCAGGCGGGCCCGCGACTTCTTGGACCTGGTGGGGCTGAACGGCTTCGAGGACCGGCACCCGCACCAGCTGTCGGGCGGGATGCGGCAGCGCGTCGCGATCGCCCGCAGCCTGGCCTACGACCCGACCGTGCTGCTGATGGACGAGCCGTTCGCGGCCTTGGACGCGCAGACCCGCGAGTCGTTGCAGGACGAGCTGCTGCGCATCTGGCGGCGCACCGGCAAGACGGTCGTGTTCATCACGCACTCCATCGACGAGGCGGTGTACCTGGGGCAGCGGGTCGCGGTGCTGACCTCGCGGCCCGGCCGGGTCAAGGAGGTGGTCCCGATCGAGCTCGGTGACCGCACCGGCCAGGTCGACCTGCGTTCCAGCACCGAGTTCGCGCGTTACCGGCACCGGATCTGGGAGCTGCTGCACGACGAGGTCTCCCGCGCACAGCAACAGGAGAAGGAGGTGGCTGCGGTATGACCGCGCTGTTGGAGTCACGACCGGCCGTGGACGAGGAGCGCCCCGTCGGCGGGGACCGGGTGCGCGGGCCGTCGGCCCTGCGCCGGGTCGTGGACGTGCTGGTAACGTCGGTCGGCAAGGTCGCGGCGATCGTGCTGCTGCTGGCGGTGTGGGAGACCGCGCCCAGGCTCGGTCTGGTCGACGCCACGTTCCTGCCGCCGTTCTCCACCGTGGCCGACGCGTGGTGGCAGCTGGCCGCAGGCGGTCAGCTGCTGGACAACACCGGGGCGAGCCTGGCCCGTTCGCTGTCCGGGTTCGGCCTCGCGGTGGCGGTGGCCGTGCCGCTCGGCCTGTTGATCGGCTGGTACAAGCCGGTGGCGACGCTGCTCGGGCCGCTGCTGGAGGTCTTCCGCAACACCGCGGCGCTGGCGTTGCTGCCGGTCTTCGTGCTGCTGCTCGGCATCGGCGAGACCTCGAAGATCGCCATCGTGTTCTACGCCTGCACCTGGCCGATCCTGCTCAACACGATCAGCGCGGTGCGCGATGCCGACCCGACGCTGCTGCGGTTGGCCCGCTCGGTGGACCTCTCCGGGTTCCGGCTCTTCCAGAAGGTGATCCTGCCCGCCGCCGTGCCCACGGTGTTCACCGGCATCCGGCTGGCCGGCGCGGTGTCGATCCTGGTGCTGGTGGCCGCGGAGATGGTGGGCGCCAAGGCCGGGCTCGGCTACCTGATCAACGCCTCGCAGTTCAACTTCGCCATCCCCCAGATGTACGCGGGCATCATCACCATCTCGGCCATCGGCGTGGTGTTCAACCAGTTGCTGGTCGCCCTGGAACGCCGGTTCACGTCCTGGCGGGTCCCCGTCGGTTCCTGATCACCCCGAGCAGTGGAGGAGCATCGCATGACGCTCGAACTCGACGCGGACGTGCTGGTCGTCGGCGGTGGTCCCGCCGCGACGTGGGCCGCGCTCAAGGCGGCCGAGGACGGCGCCGCGGTGGTGCTGGCCGACAAGGGGTACTGCGGCACCAGCGGCGCGACGGCGTCCGGCGGCACCGGCGTGTGGTACGTGCCGCCGGAGCCCGAGGCACGGGAACGGGCCATGGCCAGCCGCGAGGCGCTGGGCGGCCACCTGGCGGACCGGCGCTGGATGGCCAGGGTGCTGGACGAGACCTACGACCGGATCAACGAGCTGGCCGAGGTGGCCCGCTACCCGTTCCCGGTCGGCCCGGACGGCTGGCCGCTGCGCAACGGCCTCCAGGGGCCCGAGTACATGCGGCGGCAGCGCATCCGGGTGCGCCGGGCCGGGGTGCGGATCCTCGACCACAGTCCCGTCACCGAGCTGCTCGCGACGGACGACGGCGCGGTGGCCGGCGCGGCGGGTTACCAGCGGCAGGCCGACCGGGCGTTCCGGGTGCGGGCCGGCGCGGTGGTGCTGGCGACCGGCGGCTGCGCGTTCCTGAGCAAGGCGTTGGGGTGCAACGTCAACACCGGTGACGGCGCGCTGTTCGCCGCCGAGGTCGGCGCGGAGCTGTCCGGCATGGAGTTCTCCAACGCCTACGGCATCGCGCCCGAGCACACGTCGGTCACCAAGACCGCGTTCTACAACTACGCCACGTTCTACCGGGCGGACGGCTCGGTGCTCGACGGCGCGGGCTCCCAGCGCGGCCGGTCGGTGATCGCGCGGACGTTGCTGGCGTCGGAGAAGGTGTTCTGCAAGCTCGACCGCGCCGACGAGGCGGCCCGCAAGGCCATGCGGCTGGCCCAGCCGAACTTCTTCCTGACCTTCGACCGGCTGGGCATCGACCCGTTCACCCAGCCGTTCGCGGTGACCCTGCTGGCCGAGGGCACGGTGCGCGGCACGGGCGGCATCCGGATCGTGGACGACGGGTGCGCGACCACCGTGCCGGGCCTGTACGCGGCCGGCGACGCGGCGACCAGGGAGCTGATCTGCGGCGGGTTCACCGGCGGCGGCAGCCACAACGCGGCGTGGGCGATCTCGTCCGGGTCGTGGTCGGGGCGGGCGGCGGCCCGGTTCGCCCGCGCGCTCGGCCCGACCGCCGTTCGGCGCCGGGTCCGCGCCGCCGGTGGTGCGGGGCTGCGCCCGACCGGCACGACGTCCTCGGTGTCATCGGCGTCGTCGGTCTCGGCGGCGGAGGTCGTGGGCGCGGTGCAGGCCGAGGTCCTGCCGTACGACAAGAACTACCTGCGGCACGGTGACGTGCTGCGCGCGGCGTTGACGCAGCTCGACGGCACGTGGTCGGCGGTGCGCTCCGGTCTGCGCGCCGACGGCCCGGACGTGGTGCGGGCGCGCCAGGCCGCGGCGATGGTCGCGCACGCCCGGTGGATGTACACCTCGGCGCTGGTGCGCAGCGAGAGCCGGGGCATGGCCAAGCGGCTCGACTTCCCCGACCTGGACCCCGCCCAGCACTTCCGGATCACCTCCGGCGGCCTGGACGACGTGTGGGCCCGCCCGCAGGAGGTGGCGGCGTGATCGAGCTGGTGTCGACCGCGCAGTGCGTCACCTGCGACAAGTGCATCGCCGTGTGCCCCACCAACGTGTTCGACCGGGGCGCGGACGGCGTGCCGGTGATCAGCAGGCAGCAGGACTGCCAGACCTGCTTCCAGTGCGAGGCGAACTGCCCGACCGACGCGTTGTTCGTGGCGCCCCACACCCACCCGCTGCCGGCGGGGTCGTCCGCCCACGACGAGGAGCACCTGCGGCGGACGGGGCTGCTCGGCAGCTACCGCCGCGACATCGGGTGGGGTCGCGGGCGCACGCCGGGAGCGGCCCGAGCGGTGGGCCCCGCGCTGTCCCCGTCCGGCCCGCCGCTGATCTCGTGAACCCCGGCGTCGCGGGCCGCGGCACGGCCGCCGCGGCGGTGCTGGGCGCCGTGCTGCGGCACGGACCGGTCGCGCGCACCACCATCGCCCGGCTGACCGGTCTGAGCCCGGCGGCGGTGACGCGCAACTGCGCGGCGCTCGCCGGTCTCGGCCTGCTCACCGAAGTGGCCGGGTCGCTGCCGTACCGGGGCATGGGCCGCCCGCACTCGCCGGTGGACGTGGAGACCGGTCGCCACCTGGTGGCCGGGATCCACATCGCCCACGAGTACTGCACGCTGGCGTTGCTGGACCTGCGCGGCCGCGTCCGGGCCAGGCTGCGCGTGCCGCACCGCGACCCGGACGACCACCGGGAGGTGCTGACGACCGCGGCCGACCGCCTGGTGCGGCTGCACGCCGAGCACCTGCCGGGACACGTGCCGCTCGGCCTGGGCGTGGCCGCCGGCGGTTGGGTCGACACCGAGGCGGGCGTGCTGGTCGAGCACGCCTCGCTGGGGTGGCGTGACGTGCCCGTGCGCGACCTGCTCGCGGCGCGGACCGGGCTGCCGGTGCTGGTGGACAGCCACGCGCGGGCGTTGGCCCGGGCGGAGCAGCTGTTCGGCGCCGCGGGTCACCACGGGTCGCTGGTGCACCTGTTCGTCGGCAACGTCGTGGACGCGGCGATCATCACCGGCGGCGGCACGCACCGGGGCGCGCGGTCGGCGGCGGGCGGTGTCGCGCACCTGGCGCTGGGCGACCCGGCGATCGAGTGCCCGTGCGGCCGCAACGGGTGCCTGGAGGCCACCGCGTCCGACCTCGCCTGGGCGAGGCGTGCCCACGAGGCGGGCGTGATCCCCCGGCCGTCGATCGCGGACCTGGGTGACGCCGCCGTGGCCGGGAACGCCGCGGCCACCGCGCTGCTCGTCGACCGCGCCAGGCTCGTCGGCCGCGCCGCGGCGCTGTTGTTCGACATCGTCAACCCCGACGTCGTCGTGGTCACGGAACTGGGCGTCATCCGGCTGCGCGAGTGCGCGGACGCGTTGCGCGCCGAGGTGGCCGCGACCTCGCGCGTGTGCCCGTCGCCGTCGGCCGTGCTGCCGAGCAGCTTCGGCCTGGACGTCCTCGGCGTGGCGGCCGGGTCCGTGCAGCTGGACGCGATCTACGCCGACCCGCTCGACATCCGCAACCCGATCCGATTGGGAGTCTGAAGTTGTCCGCACGCAAGCTCCACCTCAACGCGTTCCTCATGGGCGTCGGCCACCACGAAGCCGCCTGGCGGCACCCCCGCACCGACCCCGGTGCCCTGGACGAGGTCGCGCACTTCCAGCACCTGGCGCGGGTCGCCGAGCGCGGGACGTTCGACTCGGTGTTCCTCGCCGACGGTGTGCAGATCTGGGGCGACGTGCGGCACACCGCGGCCAACCGGTTCGAGCCGATCACGCTGCTCACCGCGATCTCGCAGGCCACCGAGCGCATCGGGCTGATCGCGACCGCGTCGACCGGGTTCAGCGAGCCGTACAACCTGGCGCGGCTGTTCTCCTCGCTCGACCACATCAGCGGCGGTCGGGCCGGGTGGAACATCGTGACCACGGCGGGCGACCGGTCGGCGCAGAACTTCAACCGCGAGGTCAACACCGAGCACGCCGAGCGCTACCGGCGTGCCGACGAGTTCCTCGACGTGGTCACCGCGCTGTGGGACTCGTGGGAGGACGACGCGCTGGTCGTGGACCGGGAGTCCGGTGTGTTCGCCGAGGACGCCAAGGTGCACGAGATCAACCACAAGGGCCGGTTCTTCTCGGTGCGCGGGCCGCTGAACGCGGTGCGCAGCCCGCAGGGCCACCCGCTGCTGGTGCAGGCCGGGTCGAGCGAGGACGGCAAGGCGTTCGCGTCGGCGTGGGCGGAGGCGGTGTTCACCGCCCACCAGGCGCACGGCGACGCGACCGCGTTCTACGCCGACCTCAAGCGCCGCGTCACCGCCCGGGGACGTGACGCCGACGGCGTCAAGGTGCTGCCCGGGATCGTCCCGGTGCTCGGCGGCACGGAGGCCGAGGCGCGGGCGCTGGCCGACGAGCTGGACGAGTTGATCATCCCGGTGCGGGCGGTCCGGCAGCTGACCGAGCTGATCGGCGTCGACCTGACCGACCACCCGCTGGACGAGCGGTTGCCGGAGTTCCCCCCGGTCAGCCGCGTCAACGGTGCGAAGAGCCGGTTCGAGCTGGTGCGCGACCTGGCGCGGCGGGAGGAGCTGACGTTGCGCCAGCTGCTCGGTCGCCTCGGCGGCGGGCGCGGGCACCAGGTCGTCGCCGGCACGCCCGAGCAGATCGCCGACCACGTCGAGCTGTGGTTCACCACCGGCGCGGCGGACGGCTTCAACGTGATGGCGCCCCTGCTGCCGTCCGGCCTGGAGGACTTCGTGGACCACGTCGTGCCGCTGCTGCGGGCCCGCGGCCTGTTCCGCACCGAGTACACCGGCCGCACGCTGCGCGAGCACTACGGCCTGCCCCGCCCGGCCGGCCGGTACGCCGAGGCCGCGTTGGTCTGAGGTACGACCCGAGGCCGGACGACCGCGGCACCGCGGCCGTTCGGCTGGACGGGACGAACACCTGCTGCTTGAGCCGCGCGGGTGCGCTGGTTCCCGGCGGCGCCGTACCTGGAAGGGCCGTGCCCAGGGCGGCGCCGGCGGCGAGGTCAGCGCGTCGATGCGAACGGGATGCCGCGCACGGTTTCGGCGGGCACGTCGACGGGGTGCCGCCACAACCCCTTGTCCCGCAGCAGGGGCAGCACGCCCTCGCCGAACCAGTAGGCCTCCTCCAGGTGCGGGTGTCCCGACAGGACGAACTCGGTGATGCCCGCCGCGTGGTACTCCTCGATGCGCTCGGCGACCTCCGTGTGGCTGCCGACCAGGGCGGTGCCCGCGCCGCCGCGCACCAGGCCGACGCCGGCCCACAGGTTCGGGTACACCTCCAGGCCGTCCCGGCTGCCACCGTGCAGGGCGATCATCCGCCGCTGCCCCTCCGAACCGCTGCGCGCGAGCCCTTCCTGCACGCGCGCGATGGTGGCCGGGTCGAGCGCGTCGAGCAGCCGCTCCGCCTCGGCCCACGCCTGGTCGGCGCGATCGCGGCTGATCACGTGCAGCCGCACGCCGAACCGGGGCTCGCGGCCCAGCGCCGCCGCCTCGCGCCGGATCCGGTCGACCTTCTCCGCGACCTGGTCGGGCGGCTCGCCCCAGGTGAGGTAGACGTCGGCGTGCCGGGCGGCCACCCGACCGGCGGCGGCCGACGAACCGCCGAAGTAGATCTCCGGCACCGGGTCCGGGGTGCGGGCCAGCTCGGCGTCCTCGACGGCGAGGTGCTCACCGTCGAAGTCGACCCGCTCACCGCGCCACAACGCCCGCACGACGGTCAGGAACTCGTCGGTGCGCCGGTACCTGGCTTCCTTGTCCAGGAAGTCCCCGTAGGCCCGCTGCTCGTGGTCCTCCCCGCCGGTCACCACGTTGAGCAGCAGCCGGCGGCCGGAGTGGCGTTGGAAGGTGGCCGCCATCTGCGCCGCCAGCGTGGGGCTGACCAGGCCGGGGCGGAAGGCGACGAGGAACTTCAACCGCTCGGTGGTCGCGACCAGCATCGCGGTGGTGAGCCAGGCGTCCTCGCACCACGCGCCCGTGGGGGTGAGCGCGCCGGCGAAGCCCAGCTGCTCGGCGGTGCGGGCGATCTGCCCCAGGTAGGCCAAGGTCGCGGGCCGGTCGCCACCGGCCACCGTGGTGGCGACCCCGTGACCGCCGCCGACGAGGTAGCGGCTGTCGCCGTAGGTGGGCAGGAACCAGTGGAACGTCAGTGACATGGGGTCCTCGTCAGGGCATCGGGTGTCGGACGTCGGGTGTCGGGCCGGGCGTCGGGTCGTCAGGGCGCGGCGAGCAGGGAGCGGCGGGAGTGCAGCGCGGCGGAGAAGCCGTCCACCACGTCGTGCAACGGGCGCTGCGCCTCGGCGGCGAGTGCGGGCGCGTCGCCGGTGGTGGTGATGTGCTTGTCCAGCACGAACCACCCCTGCACGACGTGGTGCGCCCCCAGCGAGGACAGGACCGGCCGCAACGCGTAGTCGACGGCGAGGACGTGCGCCGGGCTGCCCCCGGTGAGCACCGGCAGCACCACCTTGTCGGCCAGCGCGAACTGCGGCAGCAGGTCCAGCAGCGCCTTGAGCACCCCGCTGTAGGCCGCTTTGTAGACCGGCGAGGCCACCAGCACGCCGTCCGCCTCCGCCAACGCCGCCACGACCTCGGCGATGGCCGGGTCGCCCGCGTCGGCGCTCAGCAACGCCTCGGCGGGCAGGTCCCGGACGCGGACCGTGCGCACGACGTGGCCGTCACCGCGCAGCCGGTCGGCGACGTGCTCGGCGAGGGCCGCGGTGCGCGAGGTCGGGGAAGGGCTCCCGGACAGCACCAGGATCGAGGACATCGTCCACCTCCGTCAGATCAGGCCGTGGCGCGGCGGCGGTGTGCCGTCGAGCGCGTAGCGGCCGATGTGCTGGACCTTCCAGCGCACCGGGTCGTGCAGGGTGTGCGTGCGGGCGTTGCGCCAGTGCCGGTGCAGGTTCAGCCCGTCCAGCGCCGAGCGCGTGCCCGACACCTCGAACAATGCGCTGCTCGTCTCCAACGCCACCGGTTCGGCGAACGCCTTCGCCGCGGCCACCGCGATCGACGCGGCCGCCGCGCTCCGGTCGTCCAACGCGGCGCCGGCCGAGTCCAGCGCCGCGCCCGCGGCGACGAGCAACGCCTCGGCGGCCCGGACCCGCACCTCCAGCTCGCCGAACCGCTGGACGGTCAACGGGTCGTCGGCGGCGCGCTCCACGCCCGCCTCGAACCACGGCCTGCTCTTGGTGCGCACGAAGTCCGCCGCCTCCGACAGGGCCGAGCGGGCCAGCCCGACCTCGATCGCGGCGTGCAGCGCCTGCGCCCGGGCGCCGTGCAGCTGCGGACCGGTGAACGTCAGGTGGTGCGGCACGACGTGCTCGGCGGGCACCCGCACCTGCCGCAGGTGGACCGTGCCGCTGGCGGTCGTGCGCTGGCCCATGCCGTCCCAGTCGTCCACCACCTCCACGCCCGGCGCGTCGGCCGGCACGTACGCCACCACCACCCGGTCGTCGCCGTCCTTGGCCAGCACCGGGATCCAGTGCGCGAACAACGCGCCGGTGCAGTAGTGCTTGGTGCCGTCGAGCACGAGGCCGCCGTCGGGGTGGGGCAGCAACCGGGTCCGGTAGTCCTGCACGTGCCTGGTGCCCGCCTCGGACTGGGCGTTGCCGAAGCGCCTGCCCGCGAGCACCTCGCCGAAGAAGAACGCCTGCTGCCCGGCGCTGCCCCGCTGCCGCAGCACGTTGACGTAGACGAAGTGGTTCTGCGGCACCTGGGCGATGTTCGGGTCGCCCACCGCGAGCAGCCGGAACACCTCCAGCACCGTCGTCCACGACAGGTCCGGCCCGCCGTGCTCGGCGGGGACCGTGATGCCGAGCAGGCCCGACGCCGACAGCTCGTCCAGCTCCGCCCTCGGCAGCCGGCGCAGCGCGTCGCGTTCCGCGGCCCCCTTGGCGAAGCGCCCGGACAGCTCGGCGGCCGTCCGGACGGCTTCCGCGTCGTCGGCGATCACGTGTACCACGTGGGCTCCGGCACCTCTCCCAGCAGCGCGTAGCGCCCGACCTCGGCGCGCTTGTAGGCGATCGGGTCGTGCAGGCTGTGGGTGCGCAGGTTGCGCCAGAAGAGGTCCAGCCCGACCGAGGCGGCGGTGGCCCGCGCGCCGGTGACCTCGAAGATGCGGGTGCCGATCTCCAGACCGGTGTCGACGGCGCGTTGCTTGGCCGCCGCGATGACCACCGCCGCCTCGCCGCGTTCGCGGGCGGTGACCTCGTCGGGGTGGGAGTTGATCCGCTCGATCAGCCCCGCGGCCCGTTCGGCCAGCGCCTCCGCCGCCCACAGCTTGGACTGCAGGTCGCCGTAGGTCTCCAGGACGTAAAACTCCTCGGTGGCCGAGTCCTTGTTGTCCCCGCCGTAGGGCCAGGGCCGGGTCTTGTCCCTGGTGTAGGAGGTGGCCGTGGTCAGCGCGCCCTGGGCGATGCCGAGGTAGAAGTTGGTGAACACCAACTGGATCAGCGGGACGTTGAGGGTGTTGTAGGTGCGAGGTCGGAACTCCTTGTCGACGTAACCGGCGGCCTGCGCCCAGGGCACCCGCACGCCGTCGACCTCGACGCTGCCGCTCTCGGTGAGGCGCTGGCCCACGTTGTCCCAGTCGTCGTTGAAGACGATGCCGTCCTGGTGGGACGGCACGATGGCGAAGATGTGCTTGTCGGTGCCCTCCAGCACCCCTTCCAGCACGGTGACGTCGGAGACCTTGCCACCGGTGGAGAACGACTTGCGGCCGGTGAACTCGATCTCGTCGCCGTGGTCGGTGATGACGAGGTCGTCGTCGCGCGGGTTGACCGCGCCGCCGAAGAACCACCGCTCACGGGTGGCCTGCTCCTCCACGGCGGCGACCTGCTCGGGGGTGGCGACCAGCCGGGCCGCCCAGAACCACAGGTAGTGGTAGCCGATGAGCTGCCCGATCGACCCGTCGCCCGCGGCGACCTCGCGGATCACCCGGTAGGCGGTGGTCCAGTCCTGCCCACCGCCGCCGTGCTCCACCGGGCCCAGGAGGGTGACCAGCCCGGAGTCCTTCAGCAGGGCGACTTCCGCGTGCGGGGTGGCCCTGGCGCGGTCGCGTGCCACCGCGTCGGTGGCCAGCAGGGTGGCGACCTCCCGCGCGCGGGAGATCCACTCGTCGGAGGTGGCGGGCGTGGTGGTCCAGGTGTGCTGGGCGGACGCGGTCACGGGCGGGCTCCGATCGGTTCGGGGGTGGCGGCGGAGGTGTCGAGGGACGCTTCGAGCTCGCGGACGATCGGCAGCACGTGCTTGCCGAAGTAGGCGACTTCTTCCTTGTAGTGCAGGAAACCGAGCAGCAGCAGGTCCACGCCGCGCCGCCGGTACTCCACGATCCGGTGGGCGACATGCTCGGGCGTGCCGATGAGCCGGGAGCGGAACCCGTCGTTGTACTGCACCAGGTCGTCGAACGCCGAGTCGGACCACATGCCCTTCTTGTCACCGGTAGAGCTGCCGGCCTGCCGCACGGCGTCCCGGAACCCGTGCACCGCCTCGGTGTCGGCCTTGGCGACGATCTCGCGCAGCGTCTCGCGCGCCTCGGCCTCGGTGTCGCGGGCGATGAGGAAGCCGTTGAGCCCGAACCTCACCCGGCGCCCGTGCACCGCGGCGGTGCCGTTGACCTCCTCGATCTGCTCGGTGATGCCGTCGAAGTCCTTGCCGTTGCTGAAGTACCAGTCCGACACCCGCCCCGCCATCGCCCGGGCGGCGGTGGAGTTGCCGCCCTGGAAGATCTCCGGGTGGGCGCGTCCGGGCACCTCGGAGGGCTTGGGTTTGAGGTCGTAGCCGTGCAGCCGGTAGAAGTCGCCGGCGAACTCGGCCGGTTCCTCGGTCCAGCTCTTGCGCAGCACGCGGATGAACTCTTCGGCCCGGCGGTAGCGCTCGTCGTGCTCCAGCCACGGTTCACCCAGGGCGGTGAACTCGGCCTTGAACCACCCGCTGACCACGTTCACCGCGGCACGGCCACCGGAGAGGTGGTCCGCCGTGGCGACGAACTTGGCCAGCACGGCCGGGTGCCACAGGCCCGGGTGCACCGCCGCGATCACCTTCAACCGCCGCGTGGCCAGCAGCAGCGCGAGGCTGAAGCTGGTCGACTCGTGCTGGTAGGCCGCGCCGTAGCCGGCCATGTAGCGGACCTGGCTGAGCGCGTACTCAAAGCCGTTGTCCTCCGCGAGCACGGCCAGCTCGCGGTTGTAGTCGTAGGACCAGTCGGTGCGTTGCTCGATCTTGCTGACGACGAGGCCACCGCTGACGTTCGGCACCCAGTAGGCGAACTTCAACGGCTCCCGCTCCCGGTTCTCGGGCACGGTGAACTCCCAGCTGTTGGGTGGGCAAGCTGTGGGGTGGGCGAGCGGCGGAACTGTCCGGACCGGACAGGGCGTGGACGGTGTCGTGGCCTAACGGGGGCAACAGCCCTGGGCGCCGACGCGGACGAAGTCCACGTGCCGGCGCCTGGTCAACACGGTCGGTCGCTGCACGCCCTCACTCCAACAGCACCGGGCTACCGGGTCAACGCGGAACGTGCGCCTCCCACATGATGAACGCACCGGTGGGGGTCCGTAGAAGTTCACTTGACCGGGCGAACGGCGCTCGGCCGTGCCCACCTGGAGTGGGCGCCGCCGACCCGCCGTACCGTTCGACGGGCCCGCACCCGCACACCCGCACCGCCACGGACCCACCCGGGAGACGCGACATGACCGACGACCTCACCGCTGCCGACGCACGACCGGCAACCGGGCTCGCCGCCGGCCCGCCGCGGACCGCCACGCTCGTCGTCGACGACGGCACCGTGATCGCCCACCACCACTGGGACCCGGACCCCGGCACCGACCCGGACCCCGTCCCGGTCGTGCTCCAGCACGGCTTCGCCGCCGACACCCTGGTCGAGTGGGCCGGTCGCGGTGCGGTCGCCGCCCTCACCGCCGCCGGGCGCCGCGTCGTGGGCGTCGACGCCCGCGGGCACGGCGTGTCCGGGAAGTCCACCGACACCACCCGTTACGGCGAACGACGCATGGCACGCGACCTGCGCGCCGTCATCGCCACCCTCGACGTCCCGGCCGTGGACCTGGTCGGCTACTCGATGGGTGCCGTCATCGTCCTCCTGACCGCCACCGAGGAACCCGCCGTGCGCCGACTGGTCGTCGGCGGCGTCGGCGCCGGGGTGGTCGAACTCGGCGGCGTGGACACCCGGGTCCTGCCCAACGACGTCCTCGCCGAGGCGCTCCTCGCCGATGACCCCCGCACCCTGCCACTGCCACCCGATGTCGCGGGGCTGCGCGCGTTCGCCGAGACGTCCGGAGCGGACCTGCCGTCCCTGGCCGCACAGGCCCGCGCCGTGCACCAGGGCGACATCGACCTCGCCGCCGTCACCGCCCCGACCCTCGTCGTCGCCGGCCACGACGACCCGCTCGCCGAACGCCCGCACGTGCTGGCCGACGCCATTCCCGGCGCCCGGCTCCGCCTGGTGTCCGGCGACCACGGCGGCACGGGCGGCAGCCCCGACTTCCACACCGCGATCGTCGACTTCCTGCGCGGCTGACGCCGCGGCCGGGATCCCGCCGGCCGGAGCCGACCCGACGACCGGAGCGAAAGCGAAAAAGGCCGCAAAGATGTGTTCAGCTTCGAATACAGTCGAAAAAATTCGATAAACGGCGATCGAATTCGACCACCGCGGCGGGGACCCGACCCGGCGGACGGTCCTCGACATGGCGGCAACCACCAGCCCTTTTCCCAGTTCCGGGCACCGTTGACCGGCGGCCCGGCACGGCGGTGCGACCTGCTCCGCCGGCGGAGATGCCCGCGAAGTGGCAGGAAGTGGCCAGCCGTTACGCTCTTGACACCTTAGTGCCTTTGCTCGCACACTATGACGACTTTGGATGTTAGCGCAAACATTCTGAGCAATTCCCGATAGGCATTTCCGAGGAGATCAACGATGAACTCTTCACCCTCCCGCCGCGAACGCGTGACCACACCTACCGCGAACGCCGCCAGGAGCGACTCCGAGGGCCCGGACCGGGCCGATCCGCGGGACGACCGCGCCGCCGGCTAGCGAGTGCCGCCTTCCTGTCCACATCGGACAGCGCACCACCAGGTGCCCCGTGCCCACCTCACCCGCACGGCTTTGACGTCGGTCGCGGCTGCGCGCCCCGTCCCTCCGACCTAGGAGATCATCCGTGAAACGACTGCCGAAGGTCAGCCGCCGGCTGGCCCGACTCGGCCTCGTGGCGCTCACCGTGGCCGGCACCGCGGTCGCGGTCGTGTCACCCGCCCAAGCCGCCCCCGGCTACGTCTACACCACGTTCAAGGGCGACGCCGCCGCCGACCAGGAGCTGTGGGTCTACTCATCGGCCAACGGCACGAACTTCGGCGTGCTGGCCGACACCGACTACCGCGGCCCCTCCGGCGTGCTGCGCGACCCCAGCATCATCCAGCACAACGGGCTCTACTACGTCGCCCACACCGTGCAGTCGTGGACCACGAACTCGACGCACTTCAACATCGCCTCCAGCCCCGACCTGGTCACCTGGACGCACGTGGCGAGCGTCGACTCCGGCGTCGCGAACACGCGGTTCACCTGGGCGCCCGAGTTCTACGTCGAGGGCGGCACCGTCCGGATCATCGTGAGCATCGCCCAGACGACGTGCTCCAACTGCTTCCGGCCCTACCTCTTCACCGCCCAGAACAGCTCCCTGACCTCCTGGAGCGGGCCGGCGCAGATGGGCGGCCTCGGCTACAACTACATCGACACCTACGTGGTGAAGTCGGGCAGCACCTACCACGCCTTCACCAAGAACGAGACCTCCAAGTACGTCGAGCACTGGACCAGCACGAGCCTCACCGGCGGGTGGGGCAACCGGGGTCAGCTGTGGAGCTCGGGCTACGAGGGACCGGCCGTGCTGCGGATGGGCGACGGTTCCTGGCGCATCTGGGTCGACAAGTACACCAACGGCGGCATCTGGACGGCCACCAGCTCGAACCTGGACTCCTGGTCGGGCCTGAGCCAGATCACGTGCCCCGGTTGCCGCCACGGCACGATCCTGCCGGTGGCCGACGTGCCCGGCTCGGCGCCGACCCACCGCGTGACCAACCGCAACAGCGGCAAGGTGATGGACGTCGTGTCGGCCTCCACCGCGAACAACGCCGAGATCAAGCAGTGGACCTGGAACGGCGGCGGCAACCAGAAGTGGCGGTTCCAGGACGCCGGAGGCGGCTTCTTCCGCATCGTCAACCAGAACAGCGGCATGTGCCTGGACGTGGCGAACGGCTCCACCGCCGACGGGGCCAACATCATCCAGTACACCTGCGGCACCGGCGCCAACCAGCAGTGGCAGATGGTCGCCAACGGCAGCTACTTCCAGCTGCGGGCACGGCACAGCGGCAAGTGCCTCGACGTCGTCAACTCCGGCACCGGCGACGGCGCCGACATCCAGCAGTACACCTGCGGCAGCGGCGCCAACCAGCAGTGGAGCCGCGACCAGGTCTGAGCCTGACCGGCAAGCGCTTTCCTCCCTCGACCCCGATCTAGCGATTGGACATTTCATGACACTGATCATGGCGTCTGGTGGTCACTCGTCAGGACCACCCCGGCGCGCTCGGCCGTTGCGGCGGGTGCTGACCGCCCTGGCGGTGACCGCCCTCACCGCGGCGGCGGGACTCGTCGTCGTCGCGTCGCCGGCCAGTGCCGCCACCAGTCAGTTCCGCGGCATGAACTGGGCCGTGATGGGTGACAACTTCAGCACCGGCACGCTCGTCGTGCAGGGCCTGAGCCAGTCCGACAGCAACGCGACGGTGCGGGCCAAGGCCAACGCCCTCTACGACGACATGGCCGCCACCCTGGGCGTCAACACCGTCCGCCTGCCGATCAACACCCACACCGTGGCCAACACGACCTGGTGGAACGCCTACCGCGGCGCCATCGACGCCGCCACCGAACGCGGCTTCAAGGTCATCCTCGCCTACTGGGAGGACGGCGCCGCGTCCGGCGGCCGGATCACCAACCTCGCCGCGTGGAACACGATGTGGTCCAGCGTGACCAACACCTACGGCTCGAACGCCAACGTCTACTTCGAGCCGATGAACGAGCCGCACGGCTACAGCTCGACGGACTGGCGCAACGTCGCGGCGAACTGGCTCAACTACCACACCTCGGCGGTGCCCGGCCGGGTGCTCATCGGTGGCACCGGCTTCAGCCAGGACCTGCGGGACATCTGCAACGACAGCCGCTTCAACTCGACGCTGCTGTCCTTCCACCACTACGCCTTCTTCTACGGCGCGATGACCTACGACCAGTTCCGCAGCCACATCCAGACCCGCCTGGGCAACTGCGCGTCCCGGGCGGTCGCGACCGAGTTCGGCGCGCCGATGTCCACCGGCCTCAACTACGGCGACCCGAACAGCACCGAGAACTTCGTGCGCTACATCCGTGCCATCGCACAGGTCATGCGTGACAACCAGATGGGCGGCACCTACTGGCCCGCGCTCGGTGGCAAGTACAAGGACAACCTCGGTTACGACTGGTACTCGATGTACGCCCTGAGCGGCAGCGGCACCGACCTCAACCTGACCATCCGCAACCCCTCCGGCGCCGACCGGCTCCGGTACGCCTGGGGCGACGGCTCCACGAACCCGCCGCCGACGTCCTACCGGGTCGACGTGCGCCACAGCGGCAAGACCATGGGCCTCCCGCAGGCGACCGCCGACAACGGTGCGCGCGTCGGTCAGTACACCTACGGCGGCAACGCGTGGCAGCAGTGGCAGTTCCAGGACGCGGGCAGCGGCTACTGGCGCATCGTCAGCAAGCACAGCGGGAAGTGCCTCGACGTGGTGACCGCCTCGACCGCCGACGGCGCCGACATCGTCCAGTACACCTGCGGCACCGGCACCAACCAGCAGTTCCAGATGGTCGCCAACGGCAGCTACTTCCAGCTCCGGGCACGGCACAGCGGCAAGTGCGTGGACGTGCCGACCTCGTCGACCGCCGACGGCGTGGTCCTCAAGCAGTACACCTGCAACACGGGCGCCAACCAGCAGTGGTCGCGCACGGCCGTCTGACCGCCGTCTCGACGTGACCGCACGGTCACGGCACGACCTTCGCGCCCCCGGTGTCGAGCCTCCTGCTCGGCACCGGGGGCGCCGGTGTTGCCGGGTACCGGCTGCCGGGCCTCGGCGGTGGGGCCTCGGCGGTCGGGCGGGTCGGGCGTCGGGCGTCGGCGGTCGGGCGTCGGAGGTCGGGTGGGTAGGGCCTCGGCGGTCGAAATGCCCGGGCGGATCCCGGTGGCCGGTTGCTAGAGTTCGCCGGCCGGCCGCGGGACTCCGGTGCGACTTCCGGAACCCGCCTCTGAAGCGATGATTCGCTGATCGTGCCCCCACTCCCCGGCCGGCCCCGACACCACCCCCGGAGCGTGGACGCATGGACGCCATCACCGCCGACGACATGTTGATGTTCATCAACGCGGCGACGACGTCCACCTCGCAGCGCGAGTTCCACGGCGGGGCCGACGACCAGCGGTTGTCGCTGGACTTCCTGCACGACTACGTGATCGGCAACTACCGGGACCTGTACGCGGCGGCGCTCGCGCTGGACATCAACGACCACAACGCCGCGCTGATCGTCCGCAAGCTGCTGGAGACCACCGGTGACGCGACCGCCGACCAGCGGCGGGTCGAAGGCGGGCTGATCGCCCGGCGGCTGCGGGTGCTGCCGCCGCAGCGCGTGTACGACCTGTTCCGCGCGTTGCGCCGGGCACGGGTGAACAACCGGCGCACCCGCGCGATCATCCGCGAGTGGGTCGCGGGTCGACCCGACCCGGCGTTCGACGCCGTGAAGTACCGCACCGGGCTGAAGCACGCCCTGCGGCACGCGCACGTCGCACCGGACGGCGAACTGGGCCCGTTCCTGTTCACGCCCGGCCACCACCGCCGGTACGACACCCCGCTGCTGGAGACCTGGCGGCGCGCGCACTACGAGCAGGCGTCGGTGTACGGGCTGCCGTACACGGTGGCCGAGGGGTTCGCCGCCAAGCACGGGATCGACCGGTCGACGTTCCTCAAGCGCATCGAGCCCCGGATGACCAGGCTCGAACGGCTCCGGGTGCAGCAGTCCGCGCGTCGGGGCAAGGCCGCGGTGGCGGTCGACCTGGGGTCGATGCCGCTGACGCGCCTGGCCTCCTACGTGCTGGCCCTGCCGGTGCCCGAGCGGGTCGAGCGGCGGGGTGAGCTGACCGGCGCGCTGCGGGCGGCGGCGGTCCGTGCCGCCGGGCGGGCCGCCGGCGGGTGGGGTCGGGTCGCGGCGGTGCTGGACGACAGCTTCTCCGCGTCCGGGTCCGCGCAGAAGCGCCGCCGGCCGTTGGCGGTCGCGCTGGCCTGCCACTACCTGCTGGCGGAGTTGGCGACCGAGTACGTCCCGCTGTGGACGTCGGGGCGCACCGACGCCCTGCTGGCCCACCCGTACGGGATGACGCCGCTGGGCGAGCGGGTGCTCGACGCGCTGGAGCACGCGCCGGACCGGCTGCTGATCGTGTCCGACGGCTGGGACAACGCGCCGTACGGGCTCGCGTCGGAGGTGCTGCGGGTGTGGCGGGCGAGGCTCGACCCGGCGCGCCGGGTGGTCGCGGTGCACCTCAACCCGGTGTACGACGCGGTCGACTTCGACGTGAAGCGGCTCGCGCGGGCGGTGTCGACCGTCGGCGTGCGCGACGCGGAGGACGTGCCCGCCCTGGTCGAGTTCGCCCGGTTCACCGAGGGCACGACGGGGTTCGCCGGCCTGCGGGCGCACTTCGACGATCGCGTGGCCAGGTTCCTGGAGGAGGGGTGACGGTGGAGCTCGACCTGACCGGGCTGACCACGCGTGCGGCGCAGGTGTGGGGCGGTGTCCGGCTCGTGCCGTTGACGCGGGACGAGCCGATCTCCGGGCTGCGGCTGCACGCCCGCGCCTACGGGGACGAGCCGGGTCTGGTCGAGGTGGGCCGCCGCACGCACTACGTGTCCTACATCCCGCACGGCTTCGTGGCGACGTGGACCGACGACGACACCCCGGTCGCGGCGTACGGCACGCAGCTGAAGCGGAACACCGACGACGAGCCGCCCGCGCACGGCATGAGGTTGCGCTTCCACCGCCGGATGGCGCGCCGGGTCGAGCGCAACCGCCTGCGCTTCCTGCCCCTGCACGTGGCCGTCGAGGGCTACCTGGCGCTGCACTTCGGCGGCCCGGAGGTCGTGTGGGAGGAGTGGTCGCAGCGCGCCATCCGCCGTGGCCTGTCGCCGCGCGTGGAGGAGGCGTACGTGGGCGCCGAGGTCGCGGGCCTGGCGGACGCGCTGAAGCACTTCGAGATGCACCCGGGCCAGTGCGGTGTGCTGGTGTACGTGGCCGACGCGTTGGCCGCGGCGTTCGTCGTGCCCCACCCGGACGACTACCGTGCGCTGCACACCACCCTCGTGCAGGACATGTACGGCGAGCTGGTCCACCACTACGCGACCCTGACGACGCCCGCGCCGCGGTTCGACGTGCGGCTGCCCGACGACGTGGCGTCGTTGGCCGACCTGCGTGCGGCGGCGGTCCGGGAGCAGGCGGAGTGGGCCCGCTTCCACGACACGACGATGGCGGACGGGCTGCTGGGCGAGAGCTACGCGATGAGCCGCGTGTACCGGATGGGCGACTACACGTTGTCACGCTTCCTGCCGACGTTCCGCCTCAAGCAGGAGAACCACATCGGTGAACTGATCACCGACCGTGATGGCCGCACGGCCTACCTGAAGACCTTCCGCCTCTCGGAGGCCCAGACCCGCCGAGGCCACCTGCTGACCACCCTGGCCGCCCACGACTGGCACCTCGCGACCACCGCGGCCGCGCTCGGCCTCACCGAGCAGCAGCTCGGCCTGCGCCTCCAGGCGGCCGGCTTCGGCGCGCTGCTCCGCGAGGACGTCCTGGCCCGCTACCGCGCGGGTTGACACCAGACCACGACCCCGGCCTCGCGGGCACGACCACTCACACGATGTGTTCCCCACATCGGGGCGGCCGGTCTTAGGCCACCACGGTGCCGGCGGTAGGCCATCCCGGTGAAGCGGTGCAACGGGACGCCGCCCGGCCGCGATGCAACGGCTGCTCGGTCTGCGCACCGCCACCCCAGGAGTGGATCAATGAGCCGGATCTTCGCTGGCCACCTGCCGTTCAGCCGGAGGACGAAACTGCTGAAGGGCTTGGCGCTGGGCGCCATGGTCGCCTTGGCGGTCGCCGGGGTCTCGGCGTCACAGCCCGGGACCACGAGCCGGTCGACCTCCATCGGCGCGAACGGCGGCCAGGAGGCCGCGCTGACCGGGCAGTGCGACGTCAGCTCCGCGCAGGCGCGCCCGGTGTCCGCGGCGCGCGCCGCCGACCTGCCCAAGCACCAGACGATCGTGCGACCCGGCGGGAAGGCGCCCGCGGTGGTGGAGCACGACGGGGCCAAGCTGGAGATCCGCCCGAGCGCGGTCAAGTTACCCGTCGGCGTCGGGATCACCCCGCTGGGCGCGGGGCGCGTGCCGGACCTGGACCCGGGCATGACCAACGTGACCACCGGGCCCCGACGCGGCTACGAGTTCACGCCGACCCCGCACACGTTCTCCGACGACATCACCGTCAGCCTGCCCTACGACCCGACGCTGATCAGCGCGGACTTCACCGCCAACGACGTGTTCACGTTCTTCTACGACGAACTCGGCGGGTGCTGGAAGCCGTTGCCCAGGGTGTCGGTGGACGAGACCAACCACGTGATCGTCTCGACCACGAACCACTTCACCACCATGGTCAACGCCACCGTGACGGTCCCCGAGCACGCCGAGGGCACGTCCTTCAACCCCAACCAGATCAAGGACATCGAGGCGGCCGACCCGGGCGCGGGGGTGAACCTGATCCTCCCGCCGGGCGCGAACAACCAGGGCGACAACCGGCTCAGCTACCCGATCGAGGTGCCCCGGGGTCGCGAGGGCCTGGAGCCCAAGCTGGACGTGCGCTACAACTCCGCGGGCGGCAACGGCTGGCTGGGCGTCGGCTGGGACGTCGGCACACCCGCCATCACGATCGACACCCGCTGGGGCGTGCCGCGCTACGACGCCGGCCTGGAAACCGAGACCTACCTGCTCAACGGCGAACAGCTCACGCCGGTCGCCAACCGCGGCGAGCTCCAGTCGCGGGTGGCGGAGAAGGTGTTCCACGCCAGGGTCGAGGGCAAGTTCGACCGGATCGTGCGGCACGGCGACAACCCGCGCAACTACCGCTGGGAGATCACCGACAAGACCGGCACCCGCTGGTTCTACGGCGCCGGCGAGGGCGCGTCCGAGCCCGACGCGAACACCACCCTGGCCGACGGCGCCGGCAACGTCTACGTGTGGGCGCTGCGCGAGGTGCGCGACGCCAACGACAACCTCATGCGGTACCACCACACCCTGGTCGAGGACGGCGGGATCGAGGGCGGCGCCGAGCCCGGCCGCAACCTCTACCCGGACCGGATCACCTACACCGGCCACGGTGACGCCGAGGGCCGCTACGCGGTCACCTTCCTGCGCGACCGCCAGCTGGGCGAGTCGCCGCGCCCGGACAAGACGATCGACGCGCGGGGCGGGTTCAAGCGGGTGGCGGCCGACCTGCTGCGCCAGGTCGACGTCACGCTCGACGGCGAGCTGATCCGCCGGTACCGGTTCGACTACACCACCGGCGCGTTCTTCAAGACCCTGTTGCGCTCGGTGTCCCAGCTCGGCTCCGACGGCGCGCCGTTCAACACCCACCAGTTCGAGTACTTCGACGACATCCGCGACGCGCAGGGCCAGTACCAGGCGTTCGACTCGGTCGGCTGGACCTCGCCCGACGACGACCTCGGCAACGACGCGCTCAACCTCACCCCGGACGAGGCGGGCAACGCCAGCGCGCTCAACGCGAACACCAGCGTCGGTGGCGGCGGCCACGTCTACGTCGGCGTCGGCACGTCGCCGACCAAGTCCGGCTCGGTGGGCGTCAAGGTCGGCTTCAACCACGCCGAGGACAACGGGCTGCTCGCGCTCATCGACGTGGACGGCGACTCCCTGCCGGACAAGGTCTTCACCGACGGCGGGACGGTCAAGTACCGCCGCAACCTGTCCGGCCCGACCGGTCAGCCCCGGTTCGCCGAGTCGGCGACGCCGCTCAACCTGCCCGGCATCCAGGGCGAGAGCAGCAACTCCCTCACCCTCGGCATCGAGGGCTACGCCGGCGCCGTCGCCGCGCAGCTCGACTACGTCAACACGTTCTCCAAGACCACGCAGTACTTCAGCGACGTCAACGGCGACGGCATCAGCGACCTGGTGAACGGCACGGCCGTGCTGTTCGGCCGGGTGGGACCGAACGGCACGCCGGTGTACGGCGTCAGCGGTGACACCCCGGTGCCGGTCGGCGCGGGCCAGGTCGACACCACCGGCCTGCTGCCCGACTACGCCGCCGACCAGGAGCGCATGGTCGACTCGTTCCCGCTGCTGGACAGCCTCCGGCGGTGGGTCGCCCCGTTCGACGGCCGGGTGCGGATCGACGGCGCGGTGAAGCTCGCCGACGAGACCGCGGCACGGCGGGCGGACTCGAACACCGCCGACGGCGTGCGCGTGGCGATCCAGCACGAGGACGCCGAGCTGTGGTCGCGGCGGATCGAGGCGAGCGACAACGCCGAGCACACGCCGTCCGGCGTCGACTCGATCACGGTCACCCGCGGTCAGCGGCTCTACTTCCGCGTGCAGTCCGCGTTCGACGGCGGCCTGGACCAGGTGGCCTGGGACCCGACGATCAGCTACCTCGACGTGCCGGACACGACGGACGTCAACGGGCTGCCGCAGCACCGGTTCCAGGCCTCGCGCGACTTCACGCTCGGCGGGCGCGCGTCGCAGGTGAAGGTGCCGCTCACCGGCACCATGCACCTGTCCGGTGACCTGCTCAAGCGCGCCGCCACGACCGACGACGTCACGGTGGTCGTCACCCGGGACGGCACGCCGGTGTTCGAGCAGACCCTGGCCGCCGGGTCGGCCGGCACGGTCCCGCTGGACCTCGACGTCCCGGTGCAGAAGGGGCAGATCCTCAAGTGGCGGGTGCGGGTGGACTCGCCGATCGACGTCGACCAGCTCGAGTGGACCCCGCGGGCGTACTACACGGCGGCCGAGGGCGTGGACCGGGTCACCGGGCCGAACGGCGAGTTCCTCATCGACGTGCACCCGCCGTACGACCTCGACCTCTACCCCGTCGACGGGCTGACCGGACCCCAGGGCTTCCTGGACGTGCCGCAGGACGACCAGCTCACCGTCACCCCGAGCCTGTCGTTCGCGTTCGGCTCCGAGCAGCCGACCGCGCGCGTCGCGTTCACCGTCAAACGGCGTGGTGAGCTGCTCGCCAAGCGGTTCTTCGAGGTGGTCGACGGGCAGGTGACCGCGCCGGCCGCGTTCACCGTCGACGCGGGCGCCGACGACGAGCTGTTCTTCGACTTCAGCACCACCGACCCGAAGCTGCGCGGGTTCCTGACCGGGCAGTCGGTCTCCGTCGCGTTCGGCCAGGGCGGCTCGGCGACGCCCCAGAGCGTGTTCCGCGGCCCCGCCGAGGAGGGCGCGTTCAGCCAGCCGTACCGCGGCTGGGCGGCCATCGGCTACAACGGCAACCGGGACAGGGCCGACCAACCGGTCGTCCAGGGCGACCTCGTGATCGACGAGAACTTCGGCGACCAGCTGCCGGACAGCGTCGACCCGCAGGCGCAGAAGGACGAGTTCGCGGCCGACCCCCGCATCGACCCGCCGAAGGTGGCGCCCTTCTCGCCGTCGCCGAAGTCCAAGCGCTGGGGCGCGGGCGAGCACAGCTGGGTGGCCAAGTCCGGCGTGAGCAGCTCGCGGCTGGGCATCGAGTCGATCAGCCTGCCCAAGCCGTCGGACTTCGCCGACGCCACGGCGGTGCCGCGGCTGTCCCGGTCCGAGCAGATCTCCCTCACCGGCGGCGTCGGTGGCGGCGTCGGCTCCATCGGCGGCAGCGTCGCGACCGGTGACAGCAGCGGCGAGGTCGACTTCATCGACATGAACGGCGACCAGTTCCCGGACGTGGTCGGCTCCGGCGGCATCCAGTACTCCGACATGGTCGGCGGGCTGGGCGCCACCAAGGGCTCGCTGCCCGACGGCGCCGTGCGGCGCAGCGAGAACGTCTCCGGCAACGCCAGCGCGGGCAGCGCGGCGCGCACGATCGGCACCGGGCGCGGCCACGCGACCCCGCCGGGACACGCCGCCGCGAACACCTCGCAGTCCGGCAACGACATGCCACCGCTGGGTGTCGGCCTGAACCTGGGCGGCAGCACCTCCGACAGCAGGTTCGACCTGCTGGACGTCAACGGCGACGACCTGCCGGACCGGGTGTACGCCGACGGTCGGGTGGCGTTGAACCTGGGCTACCGGTTCGGCCAGCCCGAGCCGTGGCGCAACCCCGCCCCGCTCAACGACGGCAGCGGCGAGAACGCCGGCGTGAACATCGGGTTCAACACCGACTTCTACGGGTTCGCCGGTGGTGCCTCGTACAGCGAGGGCAGCAGCTCGACCTCCAGCACGCTGATGGACATGAACGGGGACGGGCTGCTCGACCGGGTCCGCGCGGGCACGCCGATCAAGGTCGCGCTCAACACCGGCAACGGGTTCGAGGCCGAGACCCCCTTCCACGGCAGCCTGGCCGGGATCAACGGCGACCAGAACGCCAAGCTCGGCGGCGGTGTCTACTTCACGTTCGGCATCTGCTTCACCGCGGTGTGCGTCGTCATCAACCCCGGCGCCGACCTCTCCACCGGGTCGAGCCGCACCGAGCAGTCCCTGCGCGACATCGACGGCGACGGCAACGCCGACCACCTCGCGTCCACCGAGGACGACGAGCTGTCGGTCGCGCGCAACCGCACCGGCCGCACCAACCTGCTGCGCGGCGTGACCCGTCCGATGGGCGCGCGGATGGCGTTCGACTACGGCCGCGACGGCAACACCTACGGTCAGCCGCAGTCGCGCTGGGTGCTCAACCGGGTCTCGGTGCACGACGGGCAGCCCGGTGACGGGCAGGACGACCAGCTGGTCACCTACGAGTACCAGAACGGCTCCTTCGACCGGCTGGAGCGGGACTTCTACGGCTACGCCACGGTGACCGAGCGGCACCGCGACCCCGGTGCCGGCGACGCCGTGTACCGCAACGTGATCCGCGAGTTCCACAACGACAGCCACTACACCCGCGGCCTGCAACGCCGCGAGCTGACCACCGACGCGGCGGGCAACCCGTTCGTGGAGACGCAGCACACCTACGCGCTGCGGGACGTGCTCACCCCGGGCGGCCAGGCCGACGCCAAGAGCACCACGGCGACGCTCTTCCCGACGTTGGCCCGGACCGACCGCCGGTTCTTCGAGGGGCAGCCGAACCCGGGCAAGTCGACGTTCGTCGAGATGGACTACGACGCGTTCGGCAACATGACCAGGCGGTTCGACGCCGCGGACGCCGGGCCGGGCGACGACGTCGACACGAGGGTGCGGTACACGGCCGAGGACGCCGCCTGCGCCCCCGGTCACATCGTCGGCACCCCGAAGGTCATCGACGTGTTCGGCAACGGCACGCCCATGCGGCACCGCGAGTCCGTCGTGGACTGCGCGACGGGCGACGTCCGCCAGGTGCGGGCGCGGCTGGCCGGCGGCGCCGAGGCCGTCACCGACATCGAGTACCTGCCGAACGGCAACCTCCGGTCGGTGATCAAGCCGCCCAACGCGACCGGGCAGCGGTACCGGCTCGACTACACCTACGACCAGGTGGTCGGGGTGCACCTCGAAAGCGTCACCGACAGCTTCGGCCTGCAGACCCGGTCCACCCACAACCTGAAGTTCGGCCTGGTGGAGACCACGACCGACACCAACAACCAGGTCGTGCGCAACACCTACGACACCGTCGGCCGGGTGGACACCGTCACCGGTCCGCACGAGGCGCCGGAGAACCGGGTCACGATCGACTTCGAGTACCACCCGGAGGCGCCGGTGCCGTACGCGGTCACCCGGCACGTCGACCGGGAGGCGGGCGGCGCGGTCCGGGCCGACACCATCGACACCATCGCCTTCGCCGACGGGCTCAAGCGGGTCATCCAGACCAAGAAGGACGCCGCGGTGCACGTCGCACCGGACCAGCCGGCGCAGGACGTGATGACCGTGTCCGGCCGGACGGTCTTCGACTTCGTCGGACGGGTGGTGGAGACGCGCTTCCCGGTGACCGAGCCGAAGGGACCGGCCAACACCGCGCTGAACACCGCGGTCGACCCGGTCGCCCCGACCCGGCTGTTCTACGACGTCCAGGACCGCGCGGTCAGGACCGTGCTGCCGGACGGCACCGAGACCGCGAACAGGTACGGGTTCGGTCCGGACCGGGCCGGTGCGACCCAGTTCGAACTGGTGGCCACGGACGCGAACGGCAAGCCCAAGCACACCTACACCGACGTCCGCGAGCTGACCACGGCGGTCAAGGAGTTCAACCCCGCCGGCGGCCAGCCGGTCATCTGGACCAGCTACGGCCACGACCCGCTCGCGCAGCTCACCTCGGCCACCGACGACCACGGCAACGTCACCACGTCGGCGTACGACGACTTCGGTCGGCGCACGGTGGTGGACAGCCCCGACTCCGGGCGCACGGAGACCGCGTACGACCTCACCGACAACCCGGTCCGCCGGGTCACCGCCAAGCTCGCCGCCACCGGTCAGGCGATCGAGTACGACTACGACCAGAACCGGCTGGTCAGGATCCGGTACCCGGTCTTCGCCGCCAACAACGTCACCTACACCTACGGCGGACCCGGCGCACCGAACAACGGCGCGGGCCGGATCACCGCGATCACCGACGGCGCCGGCTCCGCCGCCCGCGAGTACGGGCCGCTGGGCGAGATCACCAGCGAGTCCCGCACCGTCTCGGTCCAGGGCAACCAGACCCGCTCCTACACCACGCGCTACCGCTACGACACGTGGAACCGGATGCTGGCGCTGACCTACCCGGACGGCGAGGTGCTGTCCTACCGGTACAACAGCGGTGGTCAGGTCGACGCTGCCACCGGGGTCAAGGCCGGTTCCACCTACGAGTACCTGACCCGGTTGGACTACGACAAGTTCGAGCAGCGCGTGGTGCAGCGGACCGGCAACGGCACGCGGACCGAGTACACCTACGACTCGGTCAACCGCAGGCTCGCCAACATGCGCGCGCAGCTCGACGACCAGCACGGCAACCACGTCTTCCAGAACCAGGACTACTCCTACGACGCGGTCGGCAACGTCACCACGATCGCCAACGACGTGGTGGCGCCGAGCGGACCGGAGGTCGGCCGCCAGGTCGGCGGCCCGAGCACGCAGACGTTCGGCTACGACGACCTGTACCGGCTCACCCACGCCGAGGGCGTGTACCAGCCGCGCACGCCGCGGACCGACCGGTACTCGCTGGACCTCACCTACGACACCGTGCACAACATCACCGACAAGAACCAGCGGCACGAGATGGTGAGCGACGGCAACGCCGTCGTGCAGAAGAAGACCACGTACAACTACGGCTACACCTACGGCGGCGACCAGCCGCACGCGCCGACCGGCATCGGGCCGTTCACCGTCGGCTACGACGCCAACGGCAACCAGATCAGCAAGTCGGAGCAGCCCAGGCCGCGCCGCCAGCTCATCTGGGACGAGGAGAACCGGCTGGCGTGCACGCACGAGAACGTGCAGTCGCACACCCTGCCGCAGACACCGGCGTCTTGCGACAACGCGGGCGGCACGGCCAACCGGGCGCGGCACCGCTACGACGACGAGGGCAACCGCGTCATCAAGGACGGCGCCAACTTCCACGTCTACCCCAACCAGAACTACTCCACCCGCGGCAACCACGAGTTCAAGCACGTCTACGTGGGGCCGACCAAGCTGATCACCAAGGCGGTCGAGCCGGACCACCGGTTCGAGGACCGCCAGTACTACTCGCACGGCGACCACCTGAGCTCGACCAGCTTCGTCACCGACAACGCCGGCGGGCTCACCGAGCACGCGAAGTACTTCGCCGCCGGCGAGTCCTGGGTCAGCGAGCACCCCGCGCAGCCGGTGCCGCACCAGTACACCGGAAAGGAGATCGACCCCGAGACGGGCCTGTACTACTTCGGTGCCCGGTACTACGACCCGCGCACCCAGCTCTGGCAGAGCCCGGACCCCGCGCTGGAGTCCTACCTGGACGGTGCGCCGAACGGCGGGGTCTACGCCCCGGCGAACCTCGGGCTGTACACCTACGGCCAGCACAACCCCATCCGGCTCGTCGACCCGGACGGGCGGTGGGTCAACATCGCGATCGGCGCCGGTGTCGGCCTGCTGATCGGGGTCGGGGTCGAGGGTGTCCGCCAAGCGGTCAAGGGTGAGTTCAACGGTGGCCGCCTCGCCGGCGCCGCCGCCGCGGGCGTGATCTCCGGTGCCGTCGCCGGTGCGACCATGGGCCTGACCCTCGCCGCGCAGGGCACCGCCGCGGTGGGTGCGGGCGTGGTCGCCGGTGCGACCTCCCGGGCGATCGCCGGTGAGGAGCAGACCGTCGGGGCGGTCGCGACCGACGCGGTCATCTCCGGCGTCACCTTCGGTGTGGTCAAGGGTGGCGGCGCCATCATCCGCTCGGTCCGCGGTACCCCACCCGCGGCCGCTCCCCCGGCGACCACACCGACGGTCCGCCCCGCCACGCAGCAACCGACCGGCGGCGCCGGCACGGTGTTGCGTGACGGCCAGGGCGCCACCGCGGCCGAGGTCGCGGCCAGCGCCGGCGGACCGACCGGTGGTTCGCGAGCCGGCCAGCAGGCGGTCCGCGACGCCCTGATAGACGAGGCCGACCAGGCCGGCGGGATCTACCGCTGCTGGCGCTGCGGCCAGACCACCACCAACCCGTCCAACGTCCACTTGGGACACCGCAACGTGCCGACCTCGCAGGGTGGGAACCTGTCCAGGGCCAACGTGTGCCTGGAGGGCGCGGCGTGCAACCTCAGCGCGGGCAACAGGGGCGCGCCGAGACCGGGCATGTCGTGCGCGGAGCGAGGTAGTTGCGGCGCCCCGTACGGACGAACCGACTAGGATCGGACGGCGTGGCGATCGTACGACTGCTGGTCCAGATCGGCCCTTCCGGCCGGCCGGTGCACGAGGACGTGCCGGCCGTCCGGGAGGGCGCCGGGTGGCGCCTGTCCGCGTCGCCCGGCCTGGCCATGGGCGCCGCCGCGGGCGATCTGCTGCGCGTCGGGCCGGACCACTCCTTCGAGGTGGTCGAGCGAGGCGGCAACATCGCGGTGCACGTGAGCGCCCCCGCGTCCGCCGGTGCCGACCTCGCCCGCCTCAGGGCCGAGCTGGAATCACTGGGCGGCTGGTCCGACGGGGTCGGCTGGACCAGGGACAAGTCCAGCTCCCTGACCGTGTTCACCATCCCGTTCCAGGCGGGCTTCGCCCCCGTCGAAGCCGCCCTGACCCGCTACCGCACCGCCGTCCCCGCCGGCGAGTGGTACTACGCCAACGTCTACGACCCCACCGACGACAGCACCCCGCTCAACTGGTGGCTCGACTAGCCGGCGTTCAGGAGGCGCGGTCGTCGCCGGTGGTGAGGTGGTCGCGCAGGTCGTCGGCTTCCGGCAGGTCGAGCTCGGTGTACAGGGTGGTGGCCTGCTGGTAGTGCCGGCGGGCCTGGGCGGTGTCACCGAGGGCGCGGTGCGCGTGGCCGAGCCCGGCGTGGGCGTTGGCCTGGGTGTCCCGCGCACCGATCTCGTTGGCAATCGTGAGTGCCGCGAGGTGGTGGGTGAGGGCGTCCTTCGGCCGGCCGGCGGCGCGGGCGACGTCGCCCAGGCTGTTGAGCGCCCAAGCCTCGAAGTGCCGATTGCCGATCCTGCGGGCGATGGCGAGTGCCTCCCGGTAGTGGCCGACGGCCTGAGCGGGCCTGCCGAGGCGGCTCTGGAGGGCGCCGAGGCCGTGCAGCGCTCCGGCTTCGCCGTCGAGGTTGCCGATCCGGCGGTACCGGGCCAGCGCCTCGTGGAGGTGGTCAGAGGCCGATTCGTAGCGACCGAGCCGCGCCTCGACGTCACCGAGGTGCTTGAGCGCGATGGCTTCGGCGTCGCGGTTGTCGGTCTGTCGTGACAGGGTCAGCGCCCTCCGGTGACGCTCCGCCGCCGCGTCGTGGTGGCCCAGACGCCCTTCGATCTGGCCGAGGTTGTTCAGCGTGTTGATCTCGATGGCCCGGTCGCCGGACGGACGGGAGACGGCCAGGGCTCGTGCGCAGTGGTCGGCGGCTGCCCGGTAGCGGCCCGACCGTGCTTCGATCACACCGAGGTTGGCGTGCGCACGGGCTTGGCCGACCAGGTCACCGGTCCGCCGGAACAGCAGTAGGGCGTGCCGGAAGTGCTCGGTGGCGATCGGGTAGCGACCCAACTGCGTGTGGGCGCCGCCGAGGCCGATCAGCGCGTGGGCCTCCGCGTCCGGGTCATCCGCTTGCCGGGCGGCGTCCCGGGCGTGGCCGTGGATCGCCAGCGCCTCGGTGGGGTGATCGCAGGAGAGGTAGCGGAACAGCGTGGTCGACAGCCGGGTGGTGTGCGCGGTCCAGCCATGGGCCGCGGTGTGCGCGGCGACGGCGACGAGTGTCGGGCGTTCGGTGTCCAGCCACGCTCGCGCCGTGGTCGGACCGTTCAGAGCCGGGACCGGTGGTCCTGCCGCGGGGCGGTGGACCCGGGCCGGGAAGAGGGTGTCCATCGCGGCCGTGGCGGTGGCCAGGTAGTGGTCGAACAGCCGGGTCCGGGCGGCGCGGCGTTCGGGTGGGCGGTCCTCGTCGACGGCCTGGGACGCGGCGAAGTCGCGGACCAGGTCGTGGTAGGAGTACCGGCCTGGAGCGCTCTGTTGCAGCAGGTGGTCGGCGCACAGGTCGTCCAGGAGTAATCGGACGGTCGCGGCGTCCGCGTCGGCAAGTGCGGCTGCCGCGTCGGTGTCGAAGTCCTGACCGGGGTGCAGCGCCAGGAGCCGGAGCAATCGTCGCCGGTCGGCGGAGAGGTGCCGGTAGGACAGGTCGAGCGCGAGTTCGACCCCCGTGTCCAGGCGCCGGTCGCGGTGGCGTTCGTCGAGCCGGTCGGCGTGGTCGGTGAGGGTCCAGCCGGGCGTGGCACGGATGTGTGCGGTGACCAGGCCGAGAGCCAGCGGCAGGTGGCCGCAGCGCCGTGCGATCCGCGCCGCCGCGCCCGGGTCCGGGCCGACCGGCACGCCGGGCGTGGCCTGGGCGAGGAACCGTTCACTCTCGTCGGGAGCGAAGACGTCCACCACGAGGTGCGTCGCCGGGCGAAGACCGGCGAGACGCCGCCTGCTGGTCACCACGACGGGGCATCCGGGGACGTCCGGGAGCAGAGGGCGGACCTGGTCGGCGGAGGCGGCGTTGTCGAGCACGACCAGGGTTCGGGTGCCCGCGAGCCGGTTGCGGTAGGCGGCGGTGCGGGCGTGCAGGTCGCGAGGGACCAGTTGGCCGGGCATCCCGAGGATTCGCAGGAACCCGTCCAACACCGCGGCCGGGTCGACCGGGGGTTGGGCGGGGTCGGGGTGCAAGCCCCGCAGGTTGACGAACAGCACCCGGTCGAAGGGGTCCTGGTGGGCGAGCAGGTGGCCGACGTGGACGGCGAGGCGGGTCTTGCCGACGCCTGCCATGCCCTCGATCGCGGAGATCACCACCGGTGCGGGCGCCCGGGCGCCGCGTGACAGCGCCTCCACCAACCGGTCGAGTTCGGCGGCGCGACCGGTGAACCCGGCCAGGTCTTGCGGCAACTCGTCCTGGACCCGGACCTGCGCCGCCGCGCGCGTCTCGCCGAGGACCACTCGCAACGCCTGCCGCCACTGCGCGACGTAACCCACGTCCGGGTGCAACGCCCGCACGACCGCCACGACGAGGTCGGTGTTGATCCTTCGCCTGCCCGCTCGGAAGCAGTCGACGACGGTCCCCCTCCGGGCCAGTTCCCCGGCCGGGAGACCCGCCTCCGTCCACGCGGCGTTGATCCGGCTCGTGATCACCTCGTACGAGGGCTCCCCCGCCCACGACTTCAACAACCGCAGGCACTCGGTGATCCCGTCGAGCGTGCGGGCACCACCCGGGTCGGGGAGCGACACGCACCCAGCCTAGGCCTGACGGCGACGAGGCAGCTGTGGATTCGTTTGGGATGTGCGCACGTCCGACCGGATGACGGGAGAGTCGAGGAGTCCGGGTGCGAGGGGGAAGCAGGCGAGCCCGGACGACGCGGCGGAGCCGGTTGAGCCCGGCCACTCCAGGGCCACGCGGTTCCCGGCTCCGCTGCGACACAATCGAAGCGGGTCTTCAGGGACTCTCCCGGTGGCGCGAGCCCGGGATTACGTCGAGGGCCGTCGCGGGGGGGAATTCCTGCCCCGGAAATACCCAATACCGATCCCTACCCGGTGGTAGTTCCGGCCCCGCGCCGGCGGCGATGTGACTTGGATGTTAAAGATACGTGTGGACCTGTCGGGCGACGCCCGGTCACGCACGGTGCCGACCAGGCCCGAGACGGACGTTGTAGCAGGTGGGACGGGGTAGCGCAGGTACGGTCCGGGCACGTCGGGCAAGGTGGTGGTAAACGGGACGTTACGTCACGCTCACCACCTCCACCGGGATAACGTGCGAATGTCAATCCTTTCTTGGCAGCCACCCTGCCGGCCCCTATCGTGACTGACCGAGCAGGGTCAATAAACGACCGACTGCCGAATTTGCGATTCACTATTACCTCGGAGGTGATCGCCGTGTCGAATTTCTCCGCCGGCAGCGTTCGTCCGGACGGTGCGGAGAAAGATTCCGAGATCGGCGACTCGCTGCTGCGCCTGGCCAGGCACTTCCAGCGAGGCGAGACCTCCGCGGACGGGCGCACCCTGCACCAGATCGGTGGCCGCGGCGCCGACGTGTTCTACCGGGACCGGTGGGCCTACGACAAGGTGGTCCGCTCCACCCACGGGGTGAACTGCACGGGCTCCTGCTCGTGGAAGGTCTACGTCAAGGACGGCGTGATCACCTGGGAGTCGCAGCAGACCGACTACCCGTCGATCGGTCCGGACAAGCCGGAGTACGAGCCCCGCGGGTGCCCGCGCGGCGCCTCCTTCTCCTGGTACACCTACTCCCCCGCCCGCGTGCGCTACCCGTACGTGCGCGGCGTGCTGCTGGAGTTCTACCGCGAGGCGAAACAACGGCTGAAGGACCCGGTGCTCGCCTGGGCCGACATCGTCGAGGACCCGGAGAAGTCCCGCCGGTACAAGGCCGCCCGCGGCATGGGCGGGTTCGTGCGCGCCGAGTGGTGGGAGGCGGCCGAGATGGTCGCCGCCGCGCACGTGCACACGATCAAGCGCTACGGCCCGGACCGGGTCGCGGGCTTCTCGCCGATCCCGGCGATGTCCATGGTCAGCCACGCGGCCGGGGCGCGGTTCGTCTCGCTGGTCGGCGGCTCGATGCTGAGCTTCTACGACTGGTACGCCGACCTGCCGGTGGCGAGCCCGCAGGTGTTCGGCGACCAGACCGACGTGCCGGAGTCGGCGGACTGGTTCGACGCCGGGTACCTGATCATGTGGGGCTCGAACGTCCCGGTCACCCGCACGCCCGACGCGCACTACATGACCGAGGCGCGCTACCGCGGCCAGAAGGTCGTCGTGGTCTCACCGGACTACGCCGACAACACCAAGTTCGCCGACGAGTGGCTGCCCGCGCGCCCGGGCACCGACGCCGCGCTCGCCATGGCGATGGGACACGTGATCCTGCGGGAGTTCTTCGTCGAGAAGACCACCCCGTACTTCACCGACTACGTCAAGCGGTACACCGACCTGCCGTTCCTGGTCACCCTGACCGAGACCGACGACGGTCACGTGCCGGGGAAGTTCCTCACCGCCGCGGACCTCGGCGACACCACCGAGGGCGCGGAGTCCAAGACGGTCCTCCTCGACGCCGACGGCAAGCCGGTGGTGCCGCCCGGATCGCTCGGACACCGGTTCACCGACTCCGGGCAGGGCAAGTGGAACCTCGACCTCGGCGAGGTCGACCCGCTGCTGTCGGTGCACGGCGGCGACCCGGTCACCGTCGCGCTGCCCCGGTTCGACACCTCGGAGCCGGGCGTGCTGCACCGCGGCGTGCCGACCCGGATCATCGCGGGTCGGCGGGTGACCACGGTGTTCGACCTGCTGCTCGCCCAGTACGGCGTGCGCCGCGGCGACCTGCCCGGCGAGTGGCCCACCGGCTACGACGACGCCACCCAGCCCTACACGCCCGCCTGGCAGGAGGGGATCACCGGGGTGCCCGCCGCCGCGGCCGAGCGGATCGGCCGGGAGTTCGCCGACAACGCCGAGCGCTCGAAGGGCCGGTCCATGATCCTCATGGGCGCGGGCACCAACCACTGGTTCCACTCCGACCAGATCTACCGCTCGTTCCTGTCCCTGACCATGCTCACCGGCTGCCAGGGCGTCAACGGCGGCGGGTGGGCGCACTACGTCGGCCAGGAGAAGTGCCGGCCGATCACCGGGTGGTCGACGCTGGCGTTCGGGTTGGACTGGCAGCGCCCGCCCCGGCACATGCAGGGCACCATCTTCTGGTACCTGGCCACCGACCAGTGGCGCTACGACCCGTTCACCTCGGACGTGATGTCCTCGCCGCTGGGCACCGGGCGCTTCGCCGGTCGCACCGCGGCCGACAACATCGCGCTCGCGACCCGGCTGGGGTGGATGCCGAGCTACCCGACGTTCAACCGCAACCCGCTCGACCTGGCCGACGAGGCGGAGCGGCTGGGCAAGCCCGCCGCGGACCACGTGGTGGACGGGCTCAAGTCCGGGCACCTGCGGTTCGCCTGCGAGGACCCGGACGCCCCGGAGAACTTCCCGCGCGTGCTCACCGTGTGGCGGGCGAACCTGCTCGGCTCGTCGGCCAAGGGCAACGAGTACTTCCTCAAGCACCTGCTCGGCACCGACACGAACCTGCGCGCCCGCGACGCCGACGGTGTCCGGCCGGAGGACGTGACCTGGCGTGAGGAGGCGCCGGTCGGCAAGCTGGACCTGTTGCTGTCGCTGGACTTCCGGATGACGTCGACCACGCTGTTCTCCGACGTCGTGCTGCCCGCCGCGACCTGGTACGAGAAGCACGACCTGTCCTCCACCGACATGCACCCCTACGTGCACGCCTTCTCGCCCGCGATCTCCCCGCCGTGGGAGACGAAGACGGATTTCGAGGCGTTCCACCGCATCGCCCGCGGGTTCTCGTGGCTGGCCGAGAAGCACCTGGGCAAGCGCAAGGACATCGTGGCCGTCGCGCTCACCCACGACACCGCCGACGCCACCGCGCAGCCGGGTGGGCAGGTGCTGGACTGGAAGGCCGGCGAGTGCGAGCCGATCCCCGGTAAGACGATGCCGCGGCTGGTGGTGGTGGAGCGCGACTACCCGGCGGTCGGCGAGAAGATGGCCGCCCTCGGGCCGCTGGTCGAGCAGGTCGGGCTGACCACCAAGGGCGTCACCGTCCACCCGGACGAGGAGGTGGAGTACCTCAAGGGCGCCAACGGCACGATCTCGTCGGGCATCGCGGCCGGCCGGCCGTCGCTGGCCAAGGACACCCACGCCGCGGAGGCGATCCTGGCGCTGTCCGGCACGACCAACGGTCGCCTGGCGACGGAGGGCTTCCGCGCCCTGGAACGCAGGACCGGCACCGAGCTCGCCGACCTGGCCGCGGAGAGCGAGGGCAAGCGGATCACCTTCCCCGACACCCAGGCCCGGCCGGTGCCGGTGATCACCTCGCCGGAGTGGTCGGGCAGCGAGGCGGGCGGCAGGCGGTACTCGCCGTTCACGATCAACACCGAGCGGCTCAAGCCGTGGCACACCCTCACCGGGCGGCAGCACTTCTTCCTCGACCACGACTGGATGTTCGAGCTCGGCGAGCAGTTGCCGATCTTCCGGCCACCGCTCGACATGACCGCGCTGTTCGACGAGCCGTCGGTCGGGTCGCTGAACGGCGGGGTGAACGGCGGGGTCACGGTGCGGTACCTCACGCCGCACTCGAAGTGGTCGATCCACTCGGCCTACCAGGACAACCTGCACATGCTCACGCTGTCGCGGGGCGGGCAGGCGATCTGGATGTCGGACCGGGACGCCGAGAAGATCGGCGTCAAGGACAACGACTGGATCGAGGCGGTCAACCGCAACGGCATCGTGGTGGCACGCGCGATCGTCTCCCACCGGATGCCCGAGGGCACGGTCTTCATGTACCACGCGCAGGACAAGGCCGTCGGCGTGCCGCGGACCGAGGCGACCGGCAAGCGCGGCGGCATCCACAACGCGCTGACCCGCCTGATGATCAAACCGTCGCACCTCATCGGCGGGTACGCCCAGCAGTCGTTCGCGCTCAACTACCACGGTCCCACGGGCAACCAGCGGGACGAGGTCACGACCATTCGCCGCCGCAGCCAGGAGGTGCAGTACTGATGCGCGTGATGGCACAGCTCGCCATGGTGATGAACCTGGACAAGTGCATCGGCTGCCACACGTGCAGCGTCACCTGCAAGCAGGCGTGGACCAATCGCGGCGGGGTCGAGTACGCGTGGTTCAACAACGTGGAGACCCGCCCGGGTCAGGGCTACCCGCGCCAGTACCAGGACCAGGACAAGTGGAAGGGCGGCTGGGCGCTGAACAAGCGCGGCAAGCTGACCCTGCGCACCGGCTCGCGCCTGAAGCGGCTGCTGAACATCTTCGCCAACCCGGACATGCCCACGGTGGCCGACTACTACGAGCCGTGGACCTACGACTACCAGAACCTGCTGTCGGCCCCGCCTTCGGACACCACCCCCACGGCCAACCCGAAGTCGTCGATCACCGGCGAGGACACGAAGGTGACCTGGGGCGCCAACTGGGACGACGACCTGGGCGGCGGGCCGGAGCAGATCGGCAAGGACCCCCTGCTGGGCAAGCTCTCCGAGCAGGTCAAGCTGGAGTTCGAGCAGACGTTCATGTTCTACCTGCCCCGCATCTGCGAGCACTGCCTCAACCCGTCGTGCGCGGCGTCCTGCCCGTCCGGTGCGATCTACAAGCGCGCCGAGGACGGCATCGTGCTGGTCGACCAGGACAAGTGCCGCGGCTGGCGGCAGTGCGTCACGGGCTGCCCGTACAAGAAGATCTACTTCAACCACAAGACGGGCAAGGCGGAGAAGTGCACGTTCTGCTACCCGCGGGTCGAGGTGGGCATCCCGACGGTGTGCTCGGAGACCTGCGTCGGCCGGCTGCGCTACATCGGCGTGCTGCTCTACGACGCGGACAAGGTCGGCGAGGCGGCGGCGGTGAGCGACGAGAAGGACCTCTACCCCGCGCAGCTCGGCGTCTTCCTCAACCCGCACGACCCCCGCGTGGTCGAGGAGGCCGAACGGGCGGGCATCTCCGGCGAGTGGATCGAGGCCGCGCAGAACTCGCCGGTGTACCGGCTCATCGTCGACTACCAGCTCGCGCTGCCGCTGCACCCGGAGTACCGCACCATGCCCATGGTCTGGTACGTGCCGCCGCTGTCGCCAGTGGTCGACGTGCTGAGCCAGACCGGCCACGACGGCGAGGCCGCGGGCAACCTGTTCGGCGCGATCGACGCGCTGCGCATCCCGGTGGAGTACCTGGCCGAGCTGTTCACCGCCGGTGACGTGAGCCCGGTGCGGGCCTCGTTGCAGCGGCTGGCCGCGATGCGCGCGCACATGCGCAAGGTCAACCTCGGTGAGGACGTGGACGACTCGATCGCCGCGTCGGTGCGGCTGGCGCCCGGCGAGATCGAGTCGATGTACCGCCTGCTGGCCATCGCCAAGTACGAGGACCGCTACGTGATCCCCGGCGGCGCCGGGTCGGACGCGCACCGGCTGGAGGCCCTGACCACCGGGTGCAGCCTGGACGAGGACGGCGGTCCCGGCATGACCGCGTTCGACGTGATGGCGGAGAAGTTCCAGCTGACCGACACCAACGGCGCGGCCCCACCGGACAAGACCAAGCGCATCAACCTGCTCGACTGGGACGGCGTCGGCACCGCGGGCCTGTTCCCGACCCGGGGCAACGCGACCGCGGACAACGGCACGGGCAACGGCGGCGCGGGCAACGGCGCGGTGGCCAACGGCGGCACGGGCAACGGCGCCGCGCACGAGCCGGAGGCCATCGGATGAAGGCGCTGCGCAAGCGGGACAAGGTCGACGCTCCCCCGGAGCGGGACAGTCGGCTGGTGTGGCGGATCGCCGCGCTCCTGATCGACTACCCGAGTGCGGCGGTGACCACGATGCTGCCCGACCTCCGTGCGGCGGCGGTGTCCCTCCCGGTGCCCGCCGGGCCCTCGCTCGTGTCGTTCATCGACCACGCGCTGTCCACGGCGGAGGGTGCGCTCGCGCAGCACTACGTCGAGACCTTCGACCTGCGCAAGCGCAACTGCCTGCACCTGTCGTACTACGCCTACGGCGACACCCGCAAGCGCGGCATGGCGCTGCTGCGGTTCAAGCACGCCTACCGCGCGGCCGGTGTGGAGCTGGGCGAGCACGAGCTGCCAGACCACCTCGCGGTCGTGCTGGAGTTCGCCGCGACCGCCGACCCCGTCGCCGGACGGCGGCTGCTGGTGGAGCACCGCCCGGTGCTGGAGATGGTTCGGCTGTCCCTCGCCGAGGGCGGGTCGCCGTACCTGGCCGTGCTGGACGCGGTGTGCGCCACGCTGCCGGAGATCAGCGCCGCGGACCTGCGCAAGATCGCGACGCTGGCCGCGGAGGGCCCGCCCGAGGAGGACGTGGGGTTGGAGCCGTTCGCGATGGACCCCGCGCTGCACGCCGAGTCGGGAGGACGACGATGAGCACGCTGCTGTGGCTGGCCCTGCCGTACATCGCGCTGACCTCGTTCCTGGTCGGGCACGTCTGGCGCTACCGGCACGACCAGTTCGGCTGGACGACCCGGTCCTCGCAGATGCACGAGAGCAGGCTGCTGCGCCTGGGCAGCCCGCTGTTCCACTTCGGGTTGCTCGCCGTGATCGGCGGCCACGTGCTCGGCCTGCTGGTCCCCAAGAGCTGGACCGAGTTCGTCGGCATCTCCGACGGGATGTACCACGTGGTCTCCGTGACGGCCGGGACGCTGGCGGGCGTGGCCACCGTGGCCGGCGTGGCGATCCTGCTGTACCGCCGGATCAGGGTGTCCGCGGTGCGCATGGCCACCACGCGCGGCGACACGATCATGTACGCGTTCCTCGCGGCGGCGATCGTCACCGGGATGTACAACACCGTGGGCGAGAACCTGATCGGCGGCGGCTACGACTACCGGGCCTCGGTGTCGGTGTGGTTCCGCGGCCTGTTCACCTTCTCCGCGCGGCCGGAGCTGATGACGGGCACGCCGCTCAGCTTCCAGGTGCACAACGTGGTCGTCCTGGTGCTGCTGGGCATCTGGCCGTACACCCGCCTGGTGCACGTGTTCAGCGCCCCGGTCGGCTACCTCGTCCGGCCGTACGTGGTGTACCGCCGCCGTGACCCCCAACGCCCCGACACCAGCCGTTACGCCCGCGCGTGGGGCGACCAGCACGAGTAGGACCGGGCGGGCCCGGCCGCGCGCGGGGCGTGGCCGGGCTGCCCGGTGGGGACCTTCAGCGCCGCCAGTCGTTGGGACGGCCGGTCCGCCAGTCGTTCGGGCGGCCGGTGGTGGTGATGGTGGTGTTCATGCTGGTCTCCCGTGGGGTGCTCGACGCTGGGTGAGCGTCTGGTTACCGTGTCCTCACCTGAGGTGAGGTGGTGGCTCCCATGGTCGCTGGAGGCACGGGTCGGCGCGCATCCCCGGTGCGGTGGTGTCGTGGCTGGTCGCTGTGGCGGGCGCCACGCGCGGTCTTGTTCTACGTGTTGGGTGTGGAGCTGGTGGCGGTCGTCGCGGTGGTGGCCAGCGCGACCGTGACGCCGGTGACGGCACGGCACTGGGTGTGGTTCGGCGTGCTGGCCGGTGCGGCGGTGGTGCACTTCGAGGCCGCGCGCGGGCTGGAGCGGGTGCGGGAGGTCGCGGCCGAGGGCAGCCCCTACGCGCATCCGCAGTCGATCTGGCTGTTCGCGGGCGTGCTGGTGCTGCCGCCGCCGTTGCTGGCCGGGTTGGTCGCGGTGAGCTACGGCTACGGGTGGCTGCGGATCTACCGGCACAGCCCGCTGCACCGCAAGGTCTTCTCCGCCGCCACGGTGCTGCTGGGCTGCTGGTCGGCGGGCGCGATCCTGCTGGCGGTGCACCCGGACCGGGCGCTCCCGCACGCCGCGCAGCTGACCGGTCCGGTCGACCTCGGGATCCTGGTGGCGGCCGGTGTGGCGTACTGGCTGGTCAACCTGGCCCTGGTGGTCGGCGCGATCCTGCTGTCGACGCCGGCGCGGCCGGGCCGCGACGTGCTCGGGCCGCTGAGCCAGCAGCTGGTCATCGCCGCGTCGATCGGTCTGGGCACGGGCCTGGCGGTGGTGCTGGTGACGGCGCCGTGGGTGATGCCGGTGCTGGTGGTGACCATGCTCGGGATGCACCTGGGGCTGCTGCTGCCGGTCTACCGCACCGCCGCCCGGGTGGACGGCAAGACCGGCGCGCTGACCTCGGTGGCCTGGACCGAGCGGGCGACCGCCGAGCTGACCCGCGCCGCGGCCACCGGTGCGCCGATGGGCGTGCTGCTGCTCGACCTCGACCACTTCAGCCACATCAACAACACCCGCGGGCACCTGGCCGGTGATCACGCGCTGCGCGCGGTGGCGACCGAGCTGCGCCGCCAGGTCCGCGACGGCGACCTGGTGGGCCGGTGGGGCGGGGAGGAGTTCGTGGTGCTGCTGCCCGGCGCCGACCCGACCGCGGCCCGGCAGGTCGCCGAACGGATCCGCGCCGCGGTGCGGGCGCCGCTGACCGACCTGCCCGGCACGGTCCACGGCGATCTGAGCATCACCGCGTCGCTGGGGGTGGCGGCGTACCCGGCCCATGGCGAGACCGTCGACGAACTGCTGCTGGCCGCCGACACCGCCCTGTACCGGGCCAAGAGGAACGGGCGGGACCGGGTGGAGTCCGCACCGGCCGGCACCGCGGGCTGACCGGGATGGTGCCGCAGAACGGTGGGCGCGCCCGGTACCGCGAGGTGTTCGCCGCCGCCGAGTTCCGCGCGTTGTTCGTCGCGCACACCGTCTCCACCGTCGGGGACCAGTTCGCCCGGGTCGCGCTCACCGTGCTGGTGTTCCGCGACACCGGCTCCCCCGCGTGGGCGGCGATCACCTACGCCCTGACCTTCCTGCCCGACCTGATCGGCGGCCCCCTGTTGGCGGGCTTGGCCGACCGGTACCCCCGGCGCGCGGTGATGGTGTGCTCGGACCTGGTGCGGGCCGTGCTGGTCGCGGCGATGGCGGTGCCGGTCGTGCCGTGGCCGGTGGTGTGCGGGCTGCTGGTGCTGTTGCAGTTGGCCGGCGCGCCCGCCGTGCCGGCGCGGACCGCGCTGCTGCCGCACGTGCTGCCCGGTCCGGCGTTCCGCGCGGGCGCCGCCGCGCTGTCCACGGTGAGCCAGGCCGCCCAGGTCGCCGGGTTCGCCGCCGGCGGCGTCCTGGTGATCGTCCTGGGCACCAGCGGTGTCCTGCTGCTGGACGCCGTGTCGTTCGCGGTGTCGGCCGCCCTCGTGGCCTGGCGGGTCAAGCCCCGACCCGCACCCGGCGCACCGGGTGCGCCGCGGCCCGGTTGGTGGCGTGCGATGACCGCGGGCGCGGTGCTGGTCTGGCGCGACCGGCGGCTGCTGGCGCTGATCGGCTTCGCGTCGCTGTCGGCGTTCTACATCAGCGGGGAGGCGCTGGCCGTGCCGCTGGCCGACCGGCTCGGCGGTGGGCCGGTCGCGGCCGGGCTGCTGTTCGCCGCCTACCCCGCCGGCTGCGCGCTGGCGAGCCTGGTCGTGGCCACCCGCCCGGAGGCCACCCAGTTGCGCGCGTTGCCGGTGCTGGCCGTGGCGACCAGCGCGCCGCTGATCGGCTGCGCCCTGAACCCCGACCTGCCCGTCCTCGTGCTGCTGTTCGTGGTGTCCGGCGCGGCCAGCGCCTACCACGCCATCGCCTCGCCCACCTTCGCCCTGTGGACCCCCGACGAGGCCCGCGGTCAGGTCTACGGCCTGGCCATCACCGCGCTCAAGGTCGCCCAAGGCCTCGGTGTGGCCGCCGCCGGGCTGGCCGCCGAGCACGCCCCGCCCCACCAGGTCGTCGCGGCCGGTGGTGTACTGGGCGTGCTCGCCGCACTGGCCGTCGGCGTGCTGTGGCGGCACAGCGGCTCCACCCGTGAAGCCCTTGGCCGGCCGGGAGGAAAGCGCATTCCATGACCGGGCTCCCCGCCGACGACCGGCCGTTCGACCGCAACCACTTCGACTACTCGCCCTGGTCCTTCTGGGACGAGGCGGACGACCGGGCGCGCCGGCGCCAGCTCGACCTGCGGCGGGACCTCGTCGAGCACCGCGGCTACGAGATCGGCGAGCGCTGCTTCCTCTCCGAACTCGCCTCCGTGCAGAACGAGGAGTTCCGCCTCGGCCACGGGAGCTACGTCGCCGCGGGCGCCTACCTGAGCGGGTCGCTGCACGCCGGGCGCGACTGCACGATCAACCCGTACGCGGTGGTGCGCGGCGACATCCGCCTGGGCAACGCCGTGCGCATCGGCGCGCACACCTCGATCCTCGGGTTCAACCACACCGCCGAGGACCCCGACACCGAGGTGTTCCGGCAGCCCCTGCGCTCCCTCGGCATCACGGTCGGCGACGACGTCTGGATCGGCTCGCACGTCGTCGTCCTGGACGGGGTGACGGTCGGCGACCGGTCCGTGATCGCCGCCGGCGCCGTGGTCACCAAGGACGTCCCGGCCGGTGCGATCGTCGGCGGCAACCCCGCCAGGGTCCTGCGGTGGCGCGTGCCCGCGCTCGCCCCGCGCTCGGACGACCTCGTGGGCGCGCTCACCGCCTTCGCCGAAACCGCCCGTGCCCAGGCATCCGCGGTGTTGGCCCGCTGCTGGAACCCCGACCTGGGGCTGTTCGCCGACAAACCGGGGGCCGCGCCGACCGTGCGCGCCCAGTGCGACGCGGTCGAGATCGCCGACCTGCTGCTCGGCCGCGCGCCCGACCCGCTGCCCGCCCGAGCCCAGGTGGACCGGCTGCGCGGCTGGCAGGACCCGGCGACCGGCCTGGTCGGCAGGCTCCGGCCGGACGGCACCGTCGAGCCCGCCCACGACGGCTTGGCCGACCCGGACGCCGCCTACCACGTCCTGTCCGTCGGCTACGCGCTTGACCTGCTGGGCAGCGGCTTCGCCGAGCCGGTCCACGTCGCCTCCCGCGCGACCGCCGAACAGGTCGTCGCCGGGTTGGAGCGACAGCCGTGGACCACCGACGCCTGGTCGGCGGGCGCCTGGGTGGACGCGCTGGGCACCGCCCTGCACTGGAACCGGCGGCGCGGCGACCGCGGCACCCCCGGTGCCACCGAAGCCCTCTTCGGCTGGCTGGTCACCACCGTCGACCCCCGCACCGGCACGTGGGGTCGACCGTCGCCCGACGACGGCCTGCTCCAGGTCGTCAACGGCTTCTACCGGGCCGCACGCGGCACGTTCGCCCAGTTCGGCCTGCCCGTGCCCCATCCGGAGCGGGTCGTCGACACGGTCCTGGAGCACGTCCGCGACCCCCGCTTCTTCCGGCCCGAGAGGCAGAACGCCTGCAACGTCCTCGACGTCGCCCACCCGCTCTGGCTGACCCGCCACACCGGACACCGCACCGACGAGGTCCTGGCGGTCGCACGCCGACTGCTCGCCGACGCGCTGGGCCACTGGACCGACGGCGCCGGTTTCGGCTTCCGGGCGCCGCACCCCACGACCGCCGGCCTGCCCGCCACGGCGCCGGGCCTCCAGGGCACCGAGATGTGGTCGGCGGTGATCTGGCTGCTCGCCGACCTGCTCGGCCTCGCCGACGCCCTGGGTTACCGCCCGCGCGGCGTGCACCGACCCGAGCCGGCCATCAGCCTCCCCTGATCCGGGTGGCCGCACCCGGCGAGGCGTTGCCCTCCGGTCGCCACCGGGCGTACCAGTCGGCGGCGGCGCGCAGCGGCACGGGCAGCGGGGCGATGTCCGGGTACCAGGCCCGTTCCCACTCCAGCGACACCCAGCCCGACCAGTCGGCCAGCAGCCGCCCGCACTCCGCCAGCGGCACCGCGCCCTCCCCCGGTGGCACGGGGGTCGGGCCGTCCGCACCCACGTCCTTGACCTGGAAGTAGCCCAGGTACTCCCCCAGCACCGCACGGGTGCGCGCGGGCGGCTCGCCCGCGCGCCACGGGTGCACCGCGTCCCACAGCACGGCCACCCGATCGGGCTCGCCGAACGGGGCGACCAGGCGTCGCGCGGCCTCGCCCGTCGGGTGCGAGTCGTGCGTCTCGACCAGCAGTCGCACACCGGCGGCGCGCAGGTCGGGCAGCACCGCGGCGATGCGCGCCAACCCGCGCCCGTCGTCGTCGCCACCGGGGAACACCCGCACCGACGGCGCGCCGAGCAGCACCGCCAGCTCCACCAGGGCGCGCAGCTCGTCGACCACCGGCCCGTCCGGTCCCGGCCGGCACACCGCCGGGTACCCCGCCAGGCAGGCGATCGCCAGGCCGGCATCGGCGACCCGGTCGCGTGCCCCGGCCGCCCGCGCGGGCGACATCCCGGGGTGGACCTCCTCGTCGGGATGCGCACGGATCTCCAGGCCGTGGCAGCCGTGCGACGCCGCCACGCGTGCGTTCTCCCACACCGGCACACCTGGCGCACCGAGCGTGCTCACCGCGAACCGCCACCCGCTCACCGGTGCACCACCTCCAGCGGCACGAACGACACCAGCGTCACCCGGCCGTCCGACCAGTGCACCTCGACCGCGTCCGATCCCGCGGCCACGACCGTGACCACGTCGGTGAGGTCGGGTGGTCCCGGTTCGGCGGTGAGCACCGCGAGCGCGGCGTGGACCGAGGTGCCGGTGGTGGTGCCGCGCAACCTCGGCACGCGCGCCGACGGGGTGAACGCGGTGCCGCCCGGTGCGACGGCCTCGTCGGCGAAGTCCCAGCCGTGCAACGGATGCAGCGCCGAGCGCAACGGCTCGTCCCGGCCGACGGCCCACCCGGTCAGCTCGACCCCGGCCCCGGCCGGCGCGCCCACCACGCGGTGCACCCGCAGCTCGAACGGCCCGCGTGCGACGACGGCGCTCTCCACCCGCAGCACGGGCACCAGCGGTGAGCCGCCGGGGAACACCGGTCGGTACCACGAGGCGGCCCAGCCCCAGCCGTCACCGTGGCCCGCGCCGAGCGGGTGGATGCGGCGGCGGACGCCGGGCAGGCCGCGGCAGACCACCGCGAAGTGGTTGTCGACCGGGTTGCCCGCGGGCGTGGGACCGGTGCGGGTGGAGTAGGCGAACCGGCCGTAGTGCGGGTCGTCGCCGTCGGCGGTCTCCGCGTGGCCCGGGCGCACGTGGTCGCTGCCGTGGTTGTGCAGGCGGGCGATCCCGTCGGCCGCCGTGGTGTGCACCAGGAAGCCCGGCGCGGACAGGCTCAGCACCCGGTCGCGCTCCTCGACGGGCGCGTCCCGCTCGACGTCGGTCCACAGCGGGTCGTCCGGCCCGGCGAGCAGGCAGACGAACGCCTTGGACGCCCAGTACGGCGAGGCCGGTCCGGAGTAGTGCTGCACGACCGGCGCGTACGGGCCGTGCCAGCCGAGGGCGAGCAGCCCGCGGTCGTCCACCGCGCCGCGGTCGAGGAAGTAGCGCAGGCACCCGCTGAGCAGTCGTCGCGACACCCCGGGCGCGAGCGGCGTGTGGCCGGTGACCGCGCCCAGGGCGACGGCCGCGCCGGCGGCGAACCGGTAGGTCAGCGACCTGCCCTGGTGGATCGGCGCGCCGTCGCCGCCGAACAGCAGCGAGAACCCGGAGAGGTGTTCGCGCAGGCGGTCGCCGTGCGGGGTGGTCGTGCCGGCCAGGTGCGCGTCGAGCACCGGGTACAGGTGCAGTGCCCAGCCGTTGTAGTGGTCGAAGGCGCGCCCGTCGCCGTCGGAGTACCAGCCCTGGCCCCGGTACCACGCCTCCAGCAGCTCCAGGGCGCGGTGCCGGACGCGGGCGGTGTCGGCGTCGCCCCGGCCCACGGATTCCAGGAACCCGGCCACCGAGTACGGGAAGAGGTACCAGTTGTTCGGTGCCGGCAGCGCGTGCAGGGCGTCGCGCAGCCACGACTCGACGCGGTCGCGCACGGCTTCGTCCAGCCGGTCCCACAGCCACGGCCTGCTCACCCGCAGGGCGAGCGCGACCGACGCCGCCTCGACCAGCGGCTGGCCTCGCACGTGGTGGTCGCGGATCACCGGCCACGACTCGGCGTCGTCGGCGCCGGGCGTGCGGGTGCCGGCGTCGAGCCCGTCGGCGTAGCGCACCAGCCAGCCGCGCGGGTCGTCGCCGCCCGCGCCCGCGACCCGGTAGACGGCGGCGAGCATGGTCCTCGCGAACCCCTCCAGGCCGTCGCTGCGCGCGCCGCTGCCCGACGCCGGGCCGGGCAGGTCCAGCCGGGCGCCGCCGGCGCTCGCCCACCGCCACGCGCCGGTCAGCAACGCGTCCGCGGCGGTCTCCCAGTGGGCGCGGGTGTAACCGGTGCGCGGGCTGAGCCCTCGGTCCTCCGCCACGTCGGCCACGGGGTTCACGCGGTTCGCTCCTCTCGCTCGCGGTGCACGGGTGGGGTGGGCGGAAGCATCACGCACCGGTTGCCGGACGTGCGGGCCCGCACCGTCATGCCGTGTAGGGCAGGCGCTCCGGCTCCACCCGTCCGACCAGCAGCGCACCCTTGAGGAACCGGCCCACCTCGGCCACGGCGAACTCGCCGAGCCGTCGCACCTCGCGCCCCTGGGCTCCCGCCAGGTGCGGGGTGATCAGGACGTTGGGCAGGCTGAAGAGCGGGTGCCCGGGCGGCAGCGGCTCGGGTTCGGTCACGTCGAGGATGGCGGAGATCCGGCCGGTGGCGCACGCCCGCGTCAGGGCCTCGGTGTCGATCAGCGAGCCGCGGGCGGTGTTGACGACGAGCGCGCCCGCGGGCAGCAGGCCCAGCCGGCGGTCGTCGAGCATGTGACGGGTCTCGGGCAGCGCCGGGGCGTGCACGGTGACGACGTCGCTGCGGCGGCACAGGTCGTCCACGCCCACCAACTCGACGCCCAGGCGCGCGGCTTGCGCGGGGGCCACGTGCGGGTCGTGGAGCAGGACCTCGACCTCGAACGCCCGGAGTCGCCGCAACACCAGGCGGCCGACCCGGGACGCGCCGACCACCCCGACCGTGCAGTCGTGCAGCCCGGTCCCGGCCCCGGACACCCAGTCGCGGGGGGTGTCCCCGTCGGCGGCCGCGTACCTCCTGGCGCGGCTGAACGCGTGCTTGACGCCCAGCACGAGCATGGCCATCGTGTAGTCGGCCACCGGGACCGCGTTGACCTCGGCGGCGGAGGACACGACGAGGCCGCGCTCGAACACCACCGGGTCGATGCAGTTCTTGACCGTGCCCGCGGCGTGCACGACGGCGCGCAGCCCCGGAGCGGCGGCCAGCACGTCGGCGTCCACGCGTGGAGATCCCCAGCCGGTGAGCAGGACGTCCGCCTTCGCCAGGGCCGCGGCGGCGACCGGCCCTTCGAACGAGGTGAGGGTAGTCGCCGGGTCGACGTCCACGAGTTGGCGCAACCGGGCGACGACGTCGGCGGGGAAGACGTCGGCGAACGCCCAGGGAGCGAGGGCGAAGACCGCAACGGGTCGCCGTGGCACGGAGTGGGCTCCTATCGGAGGGCCGACTGGCGGCTGGTCGATGTAACCGTTTGCATCAGGATCCACTGTACGCACCGGGCATCCCGCTCACAACGTCGACCGCCGGTCTCATCCGATCGCGATGACGTGCGATTACACCTTTCCCTAGTCGATGCGCAAGGCGTTGACGAAGCCGTGTAACCGTTTTATCTTTGTGAAAATCCTGTGTCGGCCCGGACCGCGAGAGAGGCGTTCGACGTGAGCATGACTCGGGTCCGCGGTGGCACCGGTGGCACCAGCCCACCGCCCAGGGAGCCGCGTCCCCGCCCCGACGGGAGCGGCTCGCGCCTCGGCCAACTGCGCCGCCTCCGGGCGAACCGGGTGTTGCTGGTCATCGCGGCGCCGGCGCTCGGGTACTTCCTGGTGTTCCACTACGGCGCGCTGTTCGGGAACGTGCTGGCCTTCCAGGACTACGTCCCGTTCCTCGGCCTCTCGGGCAGCGAGTGGGTCGGCTTGGCCCACTTCGAGCGCATGTTCGGCGATCCGCAGTTCTGGACCGCCGTGCGGAACACCCTGCTCATCGCCACGTTGCAGCTGGTGTTCTTCTTCCCCGCACCGCTCGCGCTCGCGGTGCTGCTCAACAGCATCGTGGGCGACACCGTCCGGCGGTTCGTGCAGAGCGTGGTCTACCTGCCGCACTTCCTGTCGTGGGTGATCGTGATCGCGCTGTTCCAGCAGATGCTGGGCGGCGCGGGCGTGGTGAACGGCTGGCTGTCGACCCTGGGCCTCGGCGGCGTCTCGATCATCGGCAACCCCGACGCCTACGGGCCGCTTGTGGTCGCGCAACTGATCTGGAAGGAGTGCGGCTGGGCCACGATCATCTTCCTGGCCGCGCTGTCGCAGGTGGACGAGCAGCAGTACGAGGCCGCGGCGCTGGACGGCGCGGGCTGGTGGCGGCGGCTGTGGCACGTGACGCTGCCCGCGATCAGGCCGGTCATCGTGCTGCTGCTGGTGCTGCGGCTGGGCGAGTTCCTGTCCATCGGGTTCGAGCAGTTCTTCCTGCAGCGCCAGTCGGTCGGCCCCGAGACCGGCGAGGTGCTGGAGACGTTCGTCTACTTCACCGGCTTCGCCAACGGCGACTTCGGCTACGCCGCGGCGGTCGGGCTGTTCAAGGGCGTGATCGGCGTGGCGCTCATCTACGCCGCCAACAAGGTGGCGCACCGGCTGGGCGAACAGGGGGTCTACAAGGCATGACCAGCGCCGCGGCACCGGCCTGGATGGGCCGTCCCACCCCCGCCGTGCGCGCCGCCAAGGCGGTCGCGCTGACGGTGGTGGTGCTCCTGGTGGTCTTCCCGCTGTGGACGGTCCTGGCGACGAGCCTGGCGAGCCCGCAGAACGTCATCGACAACGGCGGCTGGGTGGTCTGGCCGGAGGACTTCTCGCCCGACGCCTACGCCGAGATCCTCCAAGGCGGGATCATCACCCGCGCGTTGCTGGTCAGCACGGGCGTCACCGTCGTCGGCACGGCGCTGAGCCTGCTGTGCACCATCGGCCTGGCCTACACGCTGAGCAGGCCGAAGGTCTACGGCGGCAAACCCATGCTGCTGCTGGTGCTGTTCACCTTCCTGTTCCCGCCGGGCATGGTGCCGCTGTTCCTGGTGGTGCAGGGCACCGGGCTGTTCGACTCCTACGCCGCGCTGGTGCTGCCGTTCCTGGTCAACGTGTTCAACCTGGTCGTGATGCGCGGCTTCTTCCAGTCGATCCCGTCGGAGCTGATCGACGCGGCACGCATCGACGGCGCCGGCGAGCTGGGCATCCTGTGCCGGGTCGTGCTGCCGCTGTCCAAGGCGGTCATCGCGGTGATCGGCCTGTTCTACGCGGTCGCGTACTGGAACCGCTTCTTCGAGGCGATCATCTACTTCAACGACCAGACCAAGTGGCCGATCGGCACCGTCCTGCGGCAGTACGTCACCGGCGGGGCCTCCCTCGCCGAGACCTCCGGGGAACTGGCGACGGCCTCGCCCCAGTCGGTGCAGATGGCCGTCGTCATGCTCGCGACGCTGCCCATCGTGTGCGTGTACCCGTTCGTGCAGCGGTACTTCGTCAAGGGTGTCGTCACCGGAGCCGTGAAGGCATGACCTCCCCCCACCCGGACCACTCCTTTCGGCGCCACGCCGGGAGAGGAAACCCGTCATGGACCACCGCATCGACCGCCGTTCCCTGCTGCGGCTGGCCGGCGTCGGCACGCTCGGCCTGGCCGTCCCGTCCCTGCTCTCGGCGTGCGGTGGGAGCACACCCGGCGGTGGCGTCTCCAACGCCGGCAAGGACCTCACCCCCTGGCCGACCTACGTACCGTTCAGCGGGCCGACCCCCGACGAGCCCGGTGACGACTCCGGCGTGCAGCCGCTCTACCTGAAGTACCCCGACGAGGTCGTGCGGTCGGTGGACGGCCCGGTCGGGGACGGCTCCGACGTCACGGTGATGGTCGTGTCGTACGGCGCGCCGCCCAAGCCGGTCAGCGAGAACCAGTACTGGCAGGCGGTCAACCAGGCGCTGGGCGTCAACCTCAAGGTGACCGTCGTGCCCGAGCCGGAGTACGGGCAGAAGATGGCCACGCTGATGGCATCGGGCGACGACCTGCCGGACATGATCATGTTCACCAACCTGGCGCTGCCGCACGCCGCCGAGTTCGTCCAGGCCCGGTGCGCCGACCTCTCGGAGTACGTCGGCGGTGACGCGGTCGAGAAGTTCCGCAACCTGGCCAACATCCCCACCTACGCCTGGCAGGGCATGGGCCGCATCGGCGGCAGGATCTTCGGCGTCCCGCTGGAACGGCCGATGCCGGCCAACAGCCTGTTCGTCAACCGCACGGCCATGGACGCGGCGGGCATCCCGAAGGACTGGACGACCGACCAGTACCTGGCCGCCATGCGGGAGCTGACCGGTGACCGCAGGTGGGGCGTCGGCTGGTTCAAGACGCTGTTCGGCGGGTTGGGCGCGGTGACCTACCACGCCGGTTCGACGGGCGCACCGAACACGTGGTCGATGCGGGACGGCGCGTTCGCGCACACCATCACCACACCGCAGTTCGAACAGGCCCTGGAGGTGATGCGCAAGCTGGTCGAGGCCGGCACGCAGTACCCGGACAGCCTCACCACCAGCTCCACCGACATGCAGAGCTACTTCCACAACGGCACCGTCGCCTCGATCAACGACGGCTTCGGCTCGGTGAACACCTCCTTCCTCAACAAGATCAACGGCCGGTTCGCCCCCGACCTCGGCCGGCCGTACGGACCGGGTGCCACGCCCTGGCAGAGCAACGGCACCTTCGGCTACGTCACCCTGAAGAAGGCCGACCCACCCCGGATCAAGCTGCTGCTGCGCGTCGTCGACTACCTCAGCGCCCCCTTCGGCACGCAGGAGTACGAGCTGGCCAACTACGGGGTGGAGGGCAAGCACTTCACCAAGGAGGCCGGCGGCATCAAGCTCACCGACCTGTACAGCCAGGAGAACAACTCGCTGCTGCCGACCAAGTACATCGGCGTGGCGCCGTCGGTCCTCCACCTGCCGGGCCACCCCGACGTGGCCAGGGCCGTGCACGACTGGCAGAAGGCGACGTTGCCGCGCAGCGTGCGCAACCCCGGCACCGGGCTCCGCTCCGCCACCGAGGCCGGCAAGAGCGCCCAGCTCAACCAGATCCTGGGAGACGGCATCACGGCGATCACCTTCGGCCGCAAACCGCCGTCGGCGTGGAAGGACGTCGTCACGCAGTGGCGACAGGCGGGCGGTGACAAGGTCGCCGAGGAACTGGCCGAGGAGCACGCGGCCAACCGGTGAACCGGGCCGGTGGCGGGCCCGGGACTACCGCGCCGGGATGTCGGGGCGCACCAGCGGGCGGACGGAGTCGCGCACGACGATGTGGGTGCCGAGCATGACCCGCTCGGGCACGCCCGACTTGTCCCGCGCGCGCTGCAGGGCCATGCGCACCGCGGTGCGGCCCAGCTCCTCGTGCGGCACGTGGACGGTGGTGAGGTCGATGTCGGCGGCGGGCGGGAGGTTGTCGAAGCCGACCAGGGAGACGTCGTCGGGGACCCGCAGCCCGTGCTCGCGCAACGCCTGGCGGGCGCCCGCGGCGATGAGGTCGTTGCCCGCGAAGACGGCCGTGAAGTCACGCGGTCCGGCGGCGAGCCGCTCGCGGATCATCCGGTAGCCCTCGCTGCGCTCCATCGTGCCCTCGACCTCCAGGCCGGGGTCGTGCGGCACGTGGTGGTCGGCCAGGGCCTCGCGGTAACCGGCGATGCGGCTCTCCGGGGTGGTGTAGCTGTCGCGGCGGCCGAGGAACAGGATGCGCCGGTGACCTGCCGACAGCAGGTGGCTGGTGATGGCGTGGGCGCCGCCGGTGTTGTCGTACTCCACGACGAGGGCGGGCACGTCGGGCCCCAGCGGCGGGCGTCCGCACAGGACCAGCTGCGAACCCGCGAGCGCGAGCGCGCGGGCGTAGTCCGCCATCCGCTCGCGGTACGCCTCGTCGGCCACCACGTTGCCGACCAGGATCACGCACTCGGCGTGCTCCTCGCGCATGAGCTGGACCGTGGCGAGCTCGCGCTCGGGGTCGCTGCCGGTGGTGCCGACGATGCACAGCTTGCCCTCGATGGCGGCCTGCGCCTGCACGCCCTGCGCCACGTGGGCGTAGTGCGGTGAGACGACGGAGTTGACGATGATGGCCACGCTGCGGCTGCGCGCACCGGCGAGCCCGCGCGCGTTGGCGTTGGCCACGTAGTCCAACTCGCGCACCGCCCGCAGGACCCTGCTCCGCGTGGCGGTCGCGCCGGGGTAGGTGCCGGACAGGATCCGGGAAACGGTGGCGACGGACACCCCTGCGTGCGCGGCCACGTCGCGGATCGTGGTCGGCCGTCGCTCGCCGTTGTCGGCCGCCGCGCGCCGGACCATGTCGCCTCCACCTGGTGCTGCAACCACGCTGGTAAAACGCTTACACGCGATGTTTCCGGCTCACTCTCTTGGTGTCAAATCACCGTTCGGCCGACAACCGGTACACGAGGGACCGTCCGGACCCCTTTTCAGCAAGCATTCATGTAACCGCATACGTCGATCGGCGGCAACCCTTGACAGGTCATGTGACCCATGCTGCCATTACCTCGCTGTAAACGTTTCCACGGCTGACATTCCACCGGCGTTGCCCTGCTCACAGTGGAGCCCCCATGGCGATGATCTCCCGACGTAACCTCATCCTCGGCGCCGCGGCGGTCGGCGCCGCCGCGCAGGTGGGTCGCACCACCGGTTCGGCGCACGCCGCGAGCGGGTGGCCGGCGACGGCGAGCGGTGCACTGGAGGACGGTGTCGAGCTCCGGTGGCTGGAGGGGGGCGCGCCCCGCCAACTCGCCGCCGGGTCGACGTGGGGCGTGCCGTGGCCCGAGGGGACGGTGTCCCGGGAGCAGTCCTTCGCGTTGCGCACAGCGGCGGGGCAACAGGTGCCCGCGCAGTCGTGGGCCACCGCGTACTGGCCCGACGGGTCGCTGAAGTGGACCGCGCACGCCATCGGCGCCGAGGTGCCCGCGGCCGAGTGGTACGTGCTCACCGGGGGCACGCCCGCGGCGCCCGCGACGGCCCTGGCGATCAAGGAGAGCCGCGACGAGGTCGAGGTGGACACCGGCGTCATCCGGTGCCACGTCCCGAAGAGGGGCGACCGGCTCGTGCGCACCATCATCCGGGGTGGTCGCGAGATCGCCCGCCACGGCAAGTTGGTGTGCCTGCGGCAGGGCGAGCCGGGCGACGAGGACGGTTCGGCGAAGCCGGACAAGTTCACCGGCCGGGTGGAGAAGGCGACGGTCGAGTCGTCCGGCCCGGTCCGGGCGGTGGTCAAGGTCGAGGGCAGGCACCGGCACGGCGGGCGGTCCTGGCTGCCGTTCACGGTGCGCCTGTACTTCTACGCCGGCAGCGACGGCATCCGCGCGGTTCACACGTTCGTGTTCGACGGCGACGAGGGGAAGGACTTCATCCGCGGCCTGGGCATCCGGTTCGAGGTGCCGATGCGCGACGAGCCGCACAACCGGCACGTGCGCTTCGCCGGGCCGGGGGACGGCGTGCTGTCCGAGGCGGTGCGCGGCATCACCGGCCTGCGCCGCGACCCCGGTGCGGCGGTCCGCCAGGCGCAGGTCGCCGGGCAGGCCACCCCGCCGGTCGACACCTGGGACACCCGCGTCAGCTCACGCCTGCACCTCATCCCCACCTTCGGCGACTACTCGCTGCGCCAGCCGTCCGCCGACGGCTTCCAGATCCGCAAGCGCACCAAGGCCGGTCACGCGTGGATCCCGGTCGACGCCGGCGGCCGGGCGGGCGGGCTCGGGTACGTCGGCGGCCCCGGCGGCGGGTTCGCCTTCGGGATGCGCAACTTCTGGCAGCTGCACCCCAGCCGGCTCGACGTCCGCGGCGCGGCGGGTGAGGCGGCCGAGGTCACGGTGTGGCTGTGGTCGCCCGACGCCGAGCCGATGGACCTGCGCTTCTACCACGACGGCATGGGCCAGGACACCTACCCCGAGCAGCTCGAAGGCCTGGAGATCACCTACGAGGACTACGAACCCGGATTCGGCACCCCCTACGGGATCGCGCGCACCACGGAGCTGGTGTTCTGGGCGCTGGACTCGACGCCCGCCGCGCAACGGGTCGCGGAGCTGGCCGAGGCGGTGCGCACACCCCCGCTGATCGTCACGTCGCCGGCGCACCTGCACGCCGCCGGCGTGTTCGGCGACTGGTCGCCGGTCGATCGCTCGACGCCCGCCAAGGCGCGCATCGAGGACCACCTGGACTTCCTGTTCGACCACCACAGCGGGCAGGTCGAGCAGCGGTCCTGGTACGGCTTCTGGGACTACGGCGACATCATGCACAGCTACGACCCCGACCGGCACGTCTGGCGCTACGACGTCGGCGGCTACGCCTGGGCCAACTCCGAGCTCTCCCCCGACCTGTGGCTCTGGTACCAGTACCTGCGCACCGGCCGGGCCGACGTGTTCCGCTTCGCCGAGGCGATGACCCGTCACACCGGCGAGGTCGACGTCTACCACCTGGGCAAGTGGCAGGACCTCGGTACCCGGCACGGCGTGCAGCACTGGGCCGACAGCGCCAAGCAGCTGCGCATCAGCAACGCCGGCTACCGGCGCTTCCTCTACTTCCTCACCGCCGACGAGCGCACCGGCGACCTGATGCGCGACCTCGTGGACGCGGACCGGACGTTCCTGGTGCTGGACCCCATCCGCAAGATCCGCACCGGGCCGTACGAGCCGGACCCGCACGCCCTCGGCGTCAGCACCGGCACCGACTGGAGCGGCCTCGCGCTCGCCTGGCTGACAGAGTGGGAGCGCGGTGGCGACCCGGTCGCCCGCGAGAAGCTGCTCAACGGCATGCGCACCATCGCCGCGATGCCCAACGGGTTCGCACGTGGCAGCGGCCTGTACGACCTCGACGACGGCACGTTCAAGCCGACCGAGCCCGCGGTGAGCGTGGGCTCGCTGGGCTCGGTGTTCGGCCTGGTGGAGCTGTGCAGCGAGGTCATCTCCCTGACCGGGGACGAGGCGTTCACCCGGGCGTGGTTGCAGTACTGCCGGCTCTACAACGGCACCGCCGCCGAGCAGCAGGCGGAGACGGGCCAGTCCTGGGGCAGCCTCAACCTGAGGCAGGCGCACTCCAGGCTCACCGCCTACGCCGCCGCCAAGCTGGGCGACACCACCCTGGCGGCGCGCGCCTGGCGGGAGTTCGACACCGGCCACGCCGGCTACCCGCGCAACCGCGAGTTCGCATCGGTGCGCGTGCAGGGCCCGAGCGTGCTCAAACCGGTCGACGAGGCGAGCTTCGTCTCCACCAACGCCAGCGCCCAGTACGGCCTGGCCGCCATCCAGTGCCTGGCCCTGGTCGGCGACCACCTGACCTGACCCGCACACCACCTGATCCGGCCCCGCACACCACCGGACCGAGGCCCCGCCGCCGTTGTTCGACCACCGAGCCGTCGAGGTGCGGAACACCTCGACACGTCGAAGGACAACAATGAAACGACTGACAAAGGCGTCCGTAGTCGTTGCCGTGACCACCTTGCTGACCGGTGCGCTGACCGCAGTGGTGTTCACCCCTGCCGGGCACGCCGCGACGACCCGGTACGAGGCGGAGACCGCGCCGGCCACCTGTGACGGTGCGATCGCCACGAACCACTCCGGCTACTCCGGGAGCGGGTTCTGCGACTCCAACGGCACCACCGGAGCCACCGCGAGGTTCATCGTCAACGCCGCCGCCGGCGGCACCGCGACCCTGGCCATCCGGTACGCCAACGGCAACACCGCGGGCCGGCCCGCGACCGTCAGCGTCAACGGCGCGGCGGTGCAGACCGGATCCGCGTTCGACCACACCGGGGGCTGGAGTGCCTGGGCGACCAAGACTCTCACCGCCCCGCTGAACGCGGGCGACAACACCGTCGAGCTCTCCGCCACCACGGCGGCCGGGCTGGCCAACATCGACTACCTGGAAGTCGCCACGAACGGCGGCGCCGCGGCCAGGCGCATGGAGAGCCTCGGCCGCGGGGTGGTGGCCGTGCGGTCGAGCGACCGTGCCGTCCTGGTCAGCTGGCGGCTGCTGGGGCTCGACCCGGCCGGGATCGGCTTCAACGTCTACCGGTCCACCGCGGGCGGCCAGGAGGTCAAGCTCAACTCCGGCGTGCTGACCGGGGGTACCAACTTCACCGACTCGACGGCGAACCTGTCGCAGTCCAACAGCTACCGCGTCCGGCCGGTGGTCGGCGGCGTGGAGCAGGCGCCCAGCGGCGCGTTCGCGCTGCGCGCCAACGCCGCGACCGAGCCGGTGGTGCGCGTGCCGCTGCGCGCAGGCGGCGCGGTGAAGTTCCTGTGGGTCGGCGACCTCGACGGCGACGGCGAGTACGACTACGTGCTGGACCGGCAGACGTCGCCGCAGAAGATCGAGGCCTACCGCCGTGACGGCCGGTTCCTCTGGCAGGTCGACATGGGCCCCAACAGCACCGACCAGAACAACATCGAGGGCGGCTCGGCCACGATCGACGTCGGCCACAACGACGGTGTCACGGTGCAGGACTTCGACGGCGACGGCCGGGCCGAGGTGGCCGTGCGGATCGCCAACGGCGTCACCTTCGGCAACGGCGTCAGGTTCACCAACGGCGACGACGACCGGCAGTTCATCGCCATCCTCGACGGCATGACCGGCGCGGCCCGCGCCACCGCGCCGGTGCCGACCGACTACCTGGCCGACGGCCCGATGTACGCGCGCTTCGGCGTCGGCTACCTCGACGGCGTCAACCCCAGCCTCGTGGCGTTCATGAAGAACCGGATCGGCGGCGGCGACTTCAACCTCATGTTCACCGCCTGGAGGTTCACCGGCACCGCGCTGACCATGCAGTGGAAGTTCCTCCGCGGCAACCGGAACCTGCCCGACGGCCACAACACCCGGATCGTCGACGTCGACGGTGACGGCCGCGACGAGATCGCCGAGATCGGGTTCGTGCTCAACGGCGACGGCACCCTGCGCTACTCGCTCGGCCCGGCCGGCGTCGTGCACGGCGACCGCTTCCACATCGCCGACATGGACCCGAGCCGCCCGGGGCTGGAGGGCTACGGCGTGCAGCAGGTCAACCCCAGCGGCCTGCGCGACTACTACTACGACGCCGCCGGCGGCAACATCATCTGGCGGCACACCGAACCCGGTACCGCCGACGTGGGCCGCGGCATGGCGGGCGACATCGACCCCCGCCACCCCGGCATGGAGGTCTGGGCGTTCTCGGGTCTCTACAACGCGTCCACCAACCGGCTCACCCAGTCCAGCACCTCGTTGCAGCCCTGGCCGCAGCTGGGCCTGTACTGGGACGGCGACACCACCATGGAACTGCTCAACGACGGCAAGTTCGAGAAGTGGAACCCGATCAGCCCCACCCCCACCAACAGCGTGCCGCGACTGCTCACGACCTCGCAGTACGGTGCGGTCGACGCGGCCCAGGGCAACTCGCCCACCATCTACGGCGACCTCTTCGGCGACTGGCGAGAAGAGGTCGTCTACACCAACGCCGCCTTCTCCGAGCTGATCATCTTCACCACGAACCAGCCCAGCAGCACCAGGCTGTACACGTTGGCGCACAACCCCGCTTACCGCAACGCGATGACGCTCAAGGGCTACATGCAGTCCCACCACGTCGACTACTTCCTCGGAGCCGGCATGGCGACTCCGCCGCGTCCCGCCATCACCTACCCGGAGCGGTAGGCGTGCGCGACCCGGAGTAAGACCGCTTGACGTGACACGAGGCGCCGACCGGCCGCAGCACGATTGCCGCGCGGCCGGCCGGCGCCGACCCGAGCTCCACGACACCGAAGCCGGGTTCACCAGGGTGTTCGTGCGTGCGTCGCGCACCGGCGCGCTGGTGCCCTGGAATTTCCATTCCACATCATCCCGAAATATCTCCGACGCTTTGCACGGATAGGTGATTTCCGGTATCGGGAGAACCACCGAGCGCATACCCCCTATGAGCCGATTCAGTTCGATCGACTTCGTCCGAGCAGTTCCGATGATTATCCGGACCTGCCGGGGCCCACTTTCTTCGTGACCGGGGCAACCTCCTGAACATCCGCCGTGTCGCAGCCTCGATCCTCGCCGCCTGTGCCCAGGCTCAGGGCCCGAGCGCCGCACCGCTCAGTCGGGCACCGGCGGCAAGGGAGATCAGGGTGCTCGCCCACCCCGGTGTCCCGGACGCCGGCGCGGATCCGCGCGACAAACCCGTTCGCGCGTCCGGTCAAGGGGTATCCGGAGTACGCTCGGCGAGATCGCCCCAGTCCCCGGCGAAGCCGACCAGAGTCGATCACGAACCACTTCAGAGGGACGGGCCGATGCCGACAAACGACGTGCTCATGGACCGCTCCACCCCCGACACCGCTGGACAGGTCGAGACGCCCTGCCCCGCGTGTCCCCACCCGACGAACGCGCACGACCCCATCGCCCGGCGGTTCTGCTCCGCGACCGAGGCGGGCGCGCTCTCCCGGGGCTGCCAGTGCTCGACCGAGTCGAGCGGCGCGACCTACGGCAAGTCGGGCCACGGGACCATCAGCGACCGGGCCGGTCGCGCATGACCCCGGGACCGCGCTCCGCCGCGGACTGCTGAGCGGGAACCCCGCCCCGCACCGGCACACCGGCGACGTCCGGGTACACGCGGAGGGCGCGGTCCAGTCCGGTGAGGGTCAGCGGCAACAGGACCGAGCGGGTGCGGGCGACGACGCAGAACCCCACCCCGGACGCGTCGGCCGCGGCCTGGACCTCCACCAGCACGCTGAGGCCGGCCGCGCCGAAGAAGCCCACCTCGACGAGGTCGGCGACGACGTCCGGGCCGGCGAGGCGCACCTGCCCCAGGAGGTGGTCGCGCAGGTGGGCGGCGGTCCCGAGGTCCACCTCGCCGGACACCGCGCAGACCGAGGCGGAGGACGACAACCGCTGTGTCACGACGATGAGGGGTTCGACCGGCGGCTGGACGGGCGACGGGAGGACGACATCGGGCGACGGTGGCGAGGCCGGATTTCGAACGGGGACACCCATGAGGGTCCTCTCACCTGAACATGGCGTCCGCGAGGTCCAGGCGGAAGAACTGAGGTGTTGAGCATATAGCCAGGCACGATCACAGTTCAAGGCGTTCTCAAACCCGTCCGGGCTATTTTTTCGACGCACTTGCGACCCGACGGCCCGACCGCCGCCGAAAGGTGCGCCGAAAATCGATGCCGGCGGTTTTCCCGGCGTAATGTGTGGCGTACCGAGGGCACATCGAGCACCGGCACCAGAGCCGGCGCCGCCTTGGGCGCACGGGTGACAGCCGTCCGGCCGGGTTCGGCCGGAGGCGGGAGCGCCGAGATGATCTCGAACCAGCCCGGACCCACCACCGACCCGATCGCGGGCCGCGAGTGCCGTTGGACGATGAAACCGCACACGTCCGCACCGGGCCTCGTCCACGGTGGCTGGTGGCCGTGGTCCGCCGACCCCGTGACCGAGTTCCCGCCGTTGATCACGGCCATGGCCGCGTTGGGGATGCGCGTGCTGCGGGTGTCCTACCACCTCGGCACGTGGGTGCCGACCGGGCGCCGACTCACCGTGCACGACGCGGACGTGCGGCTGGAAGGCTTCCGCACCACACAACCCCACACGGTCACCATGATCGGACCGGGCCACGCCCGGACCCGGCTGCTGGTGATCCCTCCGGCCACCCCGGGCGGGGCCGCGCGGGCCGCGTTGCGCGCCGCCGCCGACGCCGACTCGACCGCCACCGCCGAGGACATCCTGAGGTGGAACAACGTCCTCGTGCCCGGCCCGCGGACCGGCACGACCGCCCAGCCCGGGTGGCGGACCGTCGGCACGGAGCCGACCGAACACCGGGAAGCCGACGGCGGCACGCAAGACCTGCGGGCGGCGCTGCGCGGGCCACAACCGGATGAACACCCCACCGAAGACAGGGCGGCGTCGTGACAGCCGACACCCGGCCTCCCTGGCCCCGAGCGGGGCCGTCCTCCACGGCCCGCTGTGGCGCGGGCGTCTCCGGCCCCCCGTGAGCCGACGCCTGCGGTCCCACGCCACACCGGTCGCCGCCCGAGACAGCCGGTCGACACCGCCATCCGCGCCGGGACCGAGCGGATGCCGCGCGCGGCACCGGCCGGGTGACCGCCGACGGCGCGATGTCCGACGCGCATCCGGGTGACAGCACCGGTGGCAGGCGCTTCGGACGGTCCAGGGGGATGCCGACCCCATAGGGTGAAGCGTCCCGCTTGCCCGACAGGGGACAGCACGCGACTTCTGCCGCGTGCCAGGTGACTGGGAGGTCTCCGGATGGCCCGGTACACCACCAGTCGGTTGGTGCAGGTGAGCCGCTGGATCGCGGAGAAGGCCGTCGAACTGGACGAGCCGGTCTCGATCGGCGCCCTCTGCCAGAGCGCGGTGGCGCGGTTGGGCGTCAGCGGCGTCGTGCTGACCGTGGACACCTCAGGTTGGCCGGAGCTCAGGTGGGCCACGGACGCGTTGGGTGAACGGCTGACCGAGTTGCAGGTGACGGTGGGTGAGGGCCCGGCCGTGGACGTCTGGCGGGGAGGCGGCCCGGCGCTCGTCGCCGACCTCGACGCCCCGTCCAGCCAGGCGCGGTGGCCGATGTTCGCGCCGCTGGCCGTCGAGGCGGGAGCGGGCTCGCTGTTCGCACTGCCGCTGTGCGTGGGCGCGATCAGGGTCGGGCTGCTGTCGCTGTACCGGGTCGAGGCGGGTCACCTCGACGCCCCGTCGCTGACCGACGCGTTGGCGTTCGCGGAACTGGCCCTGCGACTGCTGCTGGATGAGCAGGCCAGCCCGGACGGGGCGGGCGGCGCCACCGAGGACGACCTCCCGTTGCACAACCCCCGGGTGCACCAGGCCACCGGGATGGTCGCGGCGCAGCTCGACGTGGGCATGGCGGACGCGTTCGCCCACCTGCGAGCGCGATCGTTCGCCGAGCAGAGGCCGCTGGGCGACCTGGCGGCCGACGTGGTGGCCAGGCGACGGCGATTCGACCGTGACGAGGACGACCGTGACACCGGGCGGGACGCGAACGCACTATGAACACACCCGTGGAGGTGGCTGCGATGGACGGTGAACGTCTCGTCGAAACGTTCGTCGAGTTGGCCGACACCCTGGTCGACGACTTCGACGTCATCGACTTCCTGCACATGCTCGCGGACCGGTGCGTCGAGCTCCTCGACGTCGACGCGGCGGGCCTGCTGCTGGTCGACCACCAGGGCAGGTTGCAGTTGATCGCGACGTCGAACGAGCAGGCCCGGCTGCTGGAGCTCTTCCAGCTCCAGAACGACGAGGGGCCGTGCCTGGACGCGTTCGCCGCCGGCACCAGGGTCAGCCACCCCGACCTGGCCAACGCGGGCGAGCGGTGGCCGAGGTTCACCGCGGCGGCCACCGAGGCCGGGTTCGCCGCCGTGGACGCGGTCCCGATGCGGCTGCGCAGCGAGGTGATCGGCGCGCTCAACCTGTTCCGGAACCGGTCCGGGGAGCTGGACGCGAGCGCGTTGCGGACCGCCACGGCGTTGGTCGACGTCGCCACCATCGGACTGCTGCAACAACGTTCGATCCACCACCACCAGGTGCTGACCGAGCAGCTCCAGGCCGCGTTGACCAGCCGGGTGATCGTGGAACAGGCCAAGGGGCTGGTCGCCGAACGCCTCCAGGTCGACATGGACACCGCGTTCGCCGCACTGCGCGGGTACGCCCGCGGGCACAACCTCAAGCTGAGCCGGGTCGCACGCGACGTCATCGCGGGCGACATCAACACCCCGGACCTGCTCAAGGCGCCCGTCAGGGTCAAGCCACTCCGACGCTGACCGGCGGCCGGCCGGTCAGCCGCGAGACGGCCTCGCGTGGCCACCGACCAGGTCTCGGAGCTGCGGGGTGGGCGCCAGGCCCAGGTCCAGCCGCAGGAGGCGGCTGAACCGGTCGAACGCGTGCACCGCCTCCGACCGGTTGCCCTCGGCCAGGTGGACGCGGATGAGCGCGGTCTGGGCGCTCTCCCGCAACGGGTCGGCCCGGACGACCACGCCGGCCGCCGCCGTCGCATCGCCGAAGCGCCGTGCCTCGACCAGGCCGTCCACCACCGCCTCCAACGCGTGGAGCCGGAGTTGGCGCCAGTCCTCGGCCTCGAAGGCGACCCAGTCGTCGTACCAGAGCGGCAGCAGCTCCGACGACAGGGTGGCGACCGCCTCCAAGCTCAGGTCCACCGCGGCGTGCGGACCGGGCTCCAGCAGGCGGTGGGCGAGCGTCTGGGCGTCGCGCAGGTCGACCGAGACACCGGGTGCGAGTTCGAGGCTGGACGGGGTGACCAGCAACGCGCCGCGGCAGGCGGGGTTCATCCGGATCAACGTCGACCTCAGCGCCGCGTAGGCGTGGCCCTCGGTCGCGTCCGCCCACAGGGAGCCCGCCACGAGCAGTCGCCCCACCGCCCGGTGGCGCATCGCCATGAACGCCAGCAGGCGCTCCGCCCCTCCGGAGACGGCGATGGCGTCGGCTCCCCCGGTGAGCCGGAAGCCGTCGAGGAGCGCGACGCGCAAACCCGCTCGGCGCGCGGGCGGCGCCAGGCGCGCGTCCGGCGTCGCGAGTGGACTCATGAGGCCGGTGTCGGCGTCGTTCCGCGGAAACCCGGAAAAGTGTTCACGGATAGCCTCTCGGCTTCGTCTTGCACGTGTGCGCGGTGCCCGCGCGGTCGCTGCCGGATCAGAGCCGGCTGCGCTGGAAGACCGTCGACTGACGTCCGTCGACCAGGTTACCAGCGCGGGCACGGCGACTGGGCCGGCTCGCAAATGCCTTGCCAGCACTGGCTTCCGCCACGCGTGGAGCTGGGGGCGCCGCCGGCCAAACCACCCGTTCGGGGAGTTCTCGCGGCACCGGGGACGCGCGAAGCGACCCGGTCCCCTTCCAGGGCCGGGTCGTCGTCGGTCTGTCGTGTCCGCGGGTCATCTCGGCGGTGCCCGAGTGCTAGGACTCGCAGCTGCTGCGGAGGTCGGGCGGGGTGCCGACGGGACCGCACGAGTCGGTGTTGTCGCCGCCGTTGAGGGTGTCCTGGGCGAGGTCGGTGCCCGGCCCGCTGAGCGTGTCGTTGCCCGCGGAACCGTTCAGGGTGTCCGTGCCGAGGTCACCGTTGAGGGTGTCGTTGCCCACCTGGCCGGTGAGCGTGTCGTCGCCCGCGCCGCCGTGGATCGTGTCGATGTAGGCGGTGCCGGTGATGGTGTCGTTGCCCCCGCTGCCGTAGATCGTCTTGCCGGGGTTGGCGCTGGTGCAGTCGATCGTGTCGTTCCCACCGGACCCGAACACCGTGGTGTCGTTCTGCGTCACGTTGGGGCCGATGGTGCACGGCACCGCCGCCGAGGCGACGCCGGCGCCCATGAGACCACCCATGACCATGACGCCCGCGGCCAGGATCGGGTAGAGCTGTCGAGTTCGCACTTCGTCCTCCGTTTCGCGCTCCGGGAATTCGGATGACCACAGCGTGTTCCGCGAGGCGTTACCGGCGCGTGACGCCGTCACGAGCACGCCCGGAGACGGGAGGAGCCGAAACCTCGTCGCCTTCGTGCACAGGGCTTTCCCGGTGCCGGGTGAGCGGGCCCCGGGCTCGCGGCGGCGTGGCCGCGAGCCCGGGGCCCTGGTGGTTCCGCGTCACCGCGGACGGTCAGCAGGAGCAGACGCCGCCGTTGTTGACACCGGCTACGCCGTTGGGACCGACGAGGCCGCTGGTTCCGTTCACCACGGTGGTACCGGCCTCGACGGTGCCGGTGTTGCCCAGGCCACCGGCGCCCGCGGCGCCACCGAGCCCGCCGGCACCGCCGGGACCGCTGCACCCGGTGCCGCCGTTGCCGCCCGCACCGCCGTTGCCCCCGTTGCCGCCGGTGACGGTGATGACGTCGTTGCCGACCTCGCCGTTGACGGCTCCGGAGTTGCCGACACCGCCGGCGCCACCCGCTCCGCCGACGCCACCCGCGCCACCGGGCTGGGTGGCGCTGATGCCGTTGCCGCCCTTGCCACCGACACCGCCGGCACCGCCGACGCCGCCGTTGGCCTTGAGGGTGTCGACACCGGCACCGCCGTTGAGGGTCCCGCTGTTGCCGATGCCACCGGCGCCACCCGCTCCGCCGATGCCACCCGAGCCGCCGCCGCTGCCGCAGCCTCCGACACCGCCTGCGGCGCCGGTGCCACCCGCGCCCCCGGTGACGGTGATGGCGTCGAGACCGGTGTCGGCGGTACCGCCGTTGAAGGTCCCGGAGTTGCCGACACCGCCGACACCACCGGCTCCGCCGATGCCACCGGCGCCCGCGCCGCCCGCGACGAGGCCGCCGTTGCCGCCGGGCGCACCGAGGCCGCCGTTGCCGCCCTTGCCCCCGGTTGCGCTGACGGTGTCGTTGCCGGAGCCGCCGTGGATGACCCCGGCGTTGCCCGCGCCGCCGACCCCGGCCACACCGCCGTTGCCTCCCGCGCCTCCGGCGCCGCTGGTGAAGCCCTGCCCGCCGTTGCCCCCGTTGCCACCGTTGCCGCCCGCACCGCCGGTGACGGTGATGTGGTCCGTGCCCGCGCCGCCGTCGATGAGCCCGGTGCTCCCGACGGCGACACCGCCGCCGGTCCCGACACCGCCGTTGCCGCCGGCGCTGCCGGCCGGGGTTCCCGCGGTGCCGTTCGCGCCGGGGGAGCCGTTCGCACCCGCGACACCCGCGACGCCGGTGACGGTGATGGTGTCGTTGCCGCCGAGCGCGTCGACGGTCCCGTTGACGGGGCCGCCGGTGATGGTGATGACGTTGTTGGCCGACGTGCCGGTCAGGACGTCACCGGCGGGGATGCCGGCGGTGCAGACGAAGTTGTTGCCCGATTGCGTGCACCCGGGCGGGATCGCCTGGGCTGTTCCTGGTGCCACCAGGGCGAATCCGGCCACCGTGCCCAAACCGACCAGGGCCCTGCCGAACCGGCCGGCCGTGCCGGCGCGCGCTGTCGTTGTCATGATCAATCTCCACCCGTGGGGTGGGTCCGAGCCGATGCCGCGGACCCGCGGGGGGGTGATCCGATGACCGGGGGCCGGGGTCACTGTCCGGTGCTGCCCAACGAGAGCACCGAAACCGACCAACACCCTCGTGACCCCAGCGTGCGCGCGCCGGGTCGGCGCGTGGAAGGCACGGCACCGCCGGCCACCCGAATGCGGGCACACCCACCCCCGAATGCGACCGAAGCCGCAATTCGCGGGCCGTGGTCGAGTCCCCGGTGGCGTCGCCGAGGTCCGACGGCGACCACCCACTTGAGTGACGAGCCACGCCGAGGACGAGCCGACCGTGGTCGGAATACCGCAGCAGCTACCCCCGTTCGGGCGACTGTGGCGACGATCAATGCGACGCGGGTATAGGTTGAAGGCTGTTACCTCGGACCCCGGTGGCGGAGAAACCTTCGTGTTGATCACGCAGGTGGATCGCGAACCGGGGTCTTCTCGCACGGATGACGGCCACAGCCCGGCGCCCGAACAGCACCGCTGCGTGCGCACGCCGTCTCGCCGTCTTCTGCCGTCGGCGCACCGCGCAGGTCATCATCGACCGCGTCCCAGGAAATGAAGTCATCATGCGCATCCACACCATTTGTCGAACGATGTTCGGCGCCACCGTCGTCGCCGGCGGCCTGGTCGCCTTCCCCCCGATCGCGCAGGCCATCACCATCCCGGTGGCGTGCAACGAGAACGCCCTCGTCGCGGCGGTGAACCAGGCGAACTCGACGCCCACCGCGGACACCCTCGTGCTGGCGGGAGGCTGCACCTACCGCATGACCTCCGGCCACGGTGGCGCGTCGAACGCGCTGCCGGTCATCACCACCCCGATCGAGATGGTCGGCCCCGCCACCGTCACCAACGCCTCGCGGCTCGGCCTCGGGCGGTTCCGGATCGCCGAGGTCGGCCCGACCGGCAGCCTCACGCTCACCACCGGGATCGCGTTCACCCGCGGCAACGTGGTCGGCCACGGCGGCGGCATCCTCAACCGCGGCGCGGTGACCCTGACCGGGAGCACCCTCACCGGCAACACCGCCTCGGGCAACGGCGGCGGCCTCGCCAACGCCGACACCCCGTCCGGCACCGCACCCGCCGCGACGTTCACCAACAGCCCGGTCTCCGGCAACACCGCCACGCTCGGCGACGGCGGCGGCATCCACAACGGCCTGCGCGGCACGCTGACCACGACCGGCGTCTCCGGCAGCCCCCTGGTCATCACCGGCAACAGCGCCGGCCGCGGCGGCGGCATCGCCGCGGTGAACTCCACCGCGACGACGCTGACCCAGACCGCCGTGACCGACAACCACGCGCTGCCGGGCCCTTCCGGTGGGGTCTACCGCCAGGGCGGCACCATGACCACCACCGACTCCCCCATCACCGCCAACACCCCGGACAACTGCGTCGGCAGCACGCCCGCCGTCCCCAACTGCACCGGCTGACCCCGATCCACTTCGGAATTCCGTCGGCAGGACCGAACGGCGCGTGGGATAAAATCCGGCGGTGATCGTGCTGCCGGGTCCGCCCGGTATCCGCGGCATCCGAACGGAATGGGGCGCCCGCGTTGGTCTCCCGGCCGACTGAACTCGTGCTCGACCCGGAATTCTTCCGCGACCCCTTCCCCGCCTACGCGGCGTGCCGGGCGGAGGGCGGAGTTCACCGGGTGGTGCTGCCCGGTGGTCCGACCGCGTGGGTGCTCACCCGTTACGAGGACGCACGGGCCGCGCTCGTCGATCCCCGGCTCAGCAAGGACCTGAGCGCCGCCGGCGCGCTGTTCGAACGCCACACGCGCAGCTCGACCGGCGGGCGCGGCCCGAACCCGGTCATCAGGCACATGCTCAACTCCGACCCGCCGGACCACACCCGGCTGCGGCGCCTGGTCAGCCGCGCGTTCACCGCACAGCGGATGTCGGCCCTGCGCCCGGGCATCGAGCGGATCACCGGGGAACTGCTCGACGTCCTCGCCGAACGCCGCGGCGTCGTGGACCTCGTCAAGGAGTTCGCCTTCCCGTTCGCCACGGTCGTGCTGTCCGAACTGCTCGGCGTGCCGGAGGACGATCGGGACGACTTCGCCCGGTGGGCGTCGGCCGCCGTGGACGGCACCGAGGCCGCGCCGCCCGAGCCGGACCAGGCCGGCCTGCGGACCATGGTCGGCTACCTGGCCCGGCTCGTCGCGGCCCGACGGACCGAACCGGGAGACGACGCGCTCAGCCTGCTGGTCGCCGCGGGCGACGACGTGGACCGGCTGACCGACGTCGAACTGGTCATGACGGCGTTGCTGCTGCTGGTCGCCGGCCACGACACCGTGGTCGGCCTGATCGCCAACGGGGTCCTCGCGCTGCTCGGCGATCCGGACCAGCGCGCCGCCCTGCTCGCCGACCCCGCCGTGGTCCCGGGCGCGGTCGAGGAGCTGTTGCGCTTCACCGGTCCGGTGAACTTCAGCACCCTGCGCTACACCACCGCCGAGGTCGGGATCGGCGGGGTGACCATCCCGGCGGGCGAGTTCGTGGTGGTCGCGCTCGGTTCGGCCAACCACGACCCGCACCGGTTCACCGAACCCGAACGGCTCGACCTGCGCCGACCGGCCGGCGGCCACCTGGCGTTCGGGCACGGCATCCACTACTGCCTCGGCGCACCGCTGGCCAGGCTGGCCGGCGAGGTGGCCATCCCGCGACTGCTGGCGCGCTTCCCGGACCTGCGACTCCCGGCGGACGCGACCGAAGTGACCTGGCTGACCAGCGGCCTGCTCCGTGGTATGGAAAGCCTTCCGGTCCTGCTGGACCGGGCGGACCCCACCAGGAAAGGAGACCGATGAAATCGGCATCCGAAGCGACGTTCGGCGACACCGGCCGGAGGAACACCGGCGACGACGGCGCCGTGCGTCAGCAGGAACTCGTCGACGAGGTCTGCGGCTACCTGCTCGGCTCGTGGACCATCTGGTTCCCCGGCAAGTGATCACCCGACCACGTGATCACCTGACCGGCTGACGGCGTCCTCGGCCGGTGCGGCCTGCCCGGCACGCCGGGCAGGCCGCGTCGCCAAGGACCGGGTCGGGCCCGGCTACCCGGTCTTGATCACCCGCCGCGGCCGCCGGGGTGCCCGTGGCGGCCCGAACACGTCGCGGCAGGTGCCGCACACCGTGGCCTGGACCGGCATCGTCACCTGCTCGCCGTCGACGTCCGGGCGGGGGTTGTCGCGCACCCAGTCGGCGAACGTGCCGAACTGCCAGTACGGGACGCGCGGATCGCGTTGTGCCACGGCCGCCACGCCGTGCGGACCGTTGCCGTCCAGGTTGCCGATCCGCCGGTAGTCGATCGGCCAACTGGTGCCGGAGCAGTAGACCCAGTCGCCCGCCGGGTACAGGCTCGCCGACGCCTTGATCGGGCACCGCAGGTCGGCCAACGAACGCTGCTGCTGGGGCAACGTCTCGTACCAGCGCTTGGCCCGACCGGAGTCGGACACCGCCGGCCGGGCCATCCACTGGATCCGGTCGTGGACACCGCGCCGCTTCGCCTCGGCGACGAGGTTGCGCAGTTCGGCGTCGGTGCGGACCAGCTCCACGTCCAGCACCACCGGGTTGCCGATGATCTCGTGGTGCAGGGCGGCCACCGTGAGCACGTCCGACGCCGACACGAACGGGACGTGGAACTCACCCGAGCTGATCTTCACCTGGTCCTTGGGGCTGTCGCCGAACCCGGTCCGGCGCAGGCGGACGAGCAGGTCGCGCGCGGCCGCTTCGTCGTTGCCCCAGAAGCCGTTGGTGAACGGGCTGACCAGCGGCACGCCCAGTGCCTTGAGCTCCGCGACCATGTCCACGACCAGGTCCGGGTACAGGAACGGCTCGCCGCCGGAGAGGCCGATGTCGGTGACGCCGAGCCCGACCCACTCGCGGAGGTGGTCGCCGGTCTGCGACCAGCCGAGGCAGTCCGCCGACCGCTTCGGGCCGCTGACGTTGTAGCAGTGGGCGCAGGCGGCGTTGCACCGGTAGGTCAGGGTGAGCCCGAGCGCCCGCGGCCGCCACAGCGGGTACACCACGTCGGCCAGCGCGGCGGCGGAACCGGCCACCGCCCGACCCTCCGGCGAGTGCAGCAGCGACCGGAACTCGTACCGGCCGAGGCCGTGGAACCCGGTGAGCGCCTCGGCCCGGCGTTGGAAGCGATCCTCCCGGTCGGCCGGGAGGGCCCAGCCGTGGCGGGCGGCCAGCCGCCGCGTCACGGTCCAGACGTCCTCGTCATCCCAGACCGGCCGGACGCGCACCGACCCGTCCTCGGCCGAGACGGCCAGCGCGCTCGCCGGACCGCCGCTCGTCCCGACGCCGGTACCGGCGGGTGAGATCAGCACCCGGGTCTCGTCCACGTAGAAGTGGCGTCGGATCCCCTGCCGGGCTCCGGGATCGCGCGCCAGCAGCAGCGCGGCCTCCTCGGCGGCCACCAGACCGAGTTCGGCCTTGTGCCGGTAGGGCACCACCGCGTCCGCCAGGTCGTCCAGCACATCCCAGTGGCCGGCGCGCAGTGCCTCGCGCAGGGTCGGCGGGGACGGGATCACCTTCGCGTCAGGCTTCCGGGGGCATGTAGTCGGCGCTCTCCAGCACGGTCACCGTGACGCCGTCGACGGTGAACGCGTCGGGGACGGGCGCCTCGGGGGTGGGCGGCATGTAGTCGGCGCTCTCCAGCACCGCGATGGAGACCCCGTCCACCTCGATCGGCGCCGCCGACGCCGTCGCGCCGGTCAAGGTGATCCCCGCGGCGACCAGACCCGCGAGCGTGGCCGCAGGGACCGCATGGCGAATGTCCATCGACGAACCTCCCCATTGACAAAGCGAATGCGCGGTCCCGATGGCCCGCGCCCGCACGGTACCGCAATCGGCCACCGGGCAGGATTGCCGATAACCGGCCGGTGTTCGTGGCGGACGCCGCTGAGGCGAAGACCCGATTCGTTTAGCCCACTCGCCGGGAAGCGTCCTGCTCCCCTTGCCGTACCGACTCGGAAATCGTGGTCGAATGGTTCGCGATCACGACGCCGGGAGCGTCAATTGGGAAAAAATCAGTTCGGCGAACCGATCGGGTGCGAGGCATCCGCCGCGGGCCTACCGGGCGGCGTCGAGGCGGTCGCGCAGCTCCGGTGAGCGCAGCACCGGCAGGAGGTCCCGACGATCCTCGAACACCTCGTCCGCCCCGACGCCGGTCGCCTGCCGCACCATGGCGTCCAGCACGTCGGCGAAGGGCTGCTCGCGGACGGTGCGCTCGATCATCACCAACTCGGGCTCGACCGCGGGGGCGGCCTCCCCGCGGGTTGCAGCGGCGCGGTCCGCCACCTGCGCCCACTGGCGCAGCAGGAGCGTCACGGTGTCGAACGCGGTCCGTCGCCCCTGGGTGAGCACGTCCCGGTTGAGGGCGCAGACCCGGATCGTCGCGTCACCGCGCGGGGTCAACGGCAGGTACCGGCCCGCGTTCAAAGCCAGGAACAGGTGCTCGGCCGGGTCGTCCACCGAGGGGTCGAGCAGCAACGGCCTCCCGGCGTCGTCGACGGGGAACTCGTCGCGCTTGTGGTGGCTGTTGCAGCGCGAACAGGCCAGCAGGTGGTTGAGCCAGGCGAAGGTCAGCAGCGGCTGGAGCGACACGGGCTGGTAGTGGTCGATGTCGGTGCCTTCGTTGTCGCCGCAGTACATGCACCGGTCCCGGCCGGCGGCGAACGTGGCCAGCACGGCCTTGAGGTCGCGCTTGACCGCCGGTCGCGCCTTCCAGAGCCCCCTGGCCTTCGCGACCCGCGACTTGCCGCGCCGTGCGCCGCGGATGTCCCCGGTCAGCGACGTCAACCTGTCCTGCAACGGCTCGGCCAGCGGGGCGCGGTGCAGTCGGATCATTCGCCGTCCGCCGCGTGCAGCCTCATCCGGGCGTCCACTTCCCGCACGCGGGCGGTGGGCGAGCTGGTCAGCAGGTCCTTGATCTCCCGGTACCGCTTGCCCTGGACGTCGTCGGCCGAGCCGGTGAGCACCGCCAGCTCCAGGCGTGCCAACTCGTCGCGCAGGGCCACCGCGCGCCGTGAGTAGGCGGTGTCCAGGCCGAACAGGTCCGACAGCACCGCGTCGTCGCCGCTGCCGTAGACGATGCGCTCCCACAGGTTCCGGCTCACCGTCTGCGGCGGCACCGGTTCGTCCGGGCCGGGCAGTCGGATCAACCCGGCTTCGTCGGCCGCCTGGCAGATGTAGGGGCTGTGGGTGGTCACGATGAACTGGATGGCCGGGAAGTGCCGCTTGAGCCACTCCCCGATCCGCTTCTGCCAGGACACGTGCAGGTGGGCGTCCACCTCGTCGATGATCACCACGCCGGGCGCGCGCACCCGCACCACCGAGTCGGCGCCCTCGTCCGGGCCGGGGTCGTCGGCGTCCAGCGGCCGCTCCCCCCGGTACGCGTCCAGCCGTCCGTAGGCCTCGTAGATCTGCTTGAGCAGGTCCACCACCAGGGCCACCACCGTCCGGTAGCCGTCGCTCATCTCCCGCAGCGGGAAGCGGTGGTCGTCCTTGCGCACCCACAGGCCCCGCGAGTCCACGCCCTCGATCCGGTAGTCGTCGGGCAGCAGCCCGTCGGCCAGGATCGCCAGCGCGGTCCGTTTGAGCTCCTGTGCGCCTTCCCGCCCCTCCAGGGACCTCAGGTGCTGCTCGATCAGCCAGCTGACGCCCTCGGACAGCGACGCCTCCTCGTGGAACAGGCTGGCCGTGCGGCTGACCGGGCCCGCCGTCATCATCAGGCGTTGCGCCTCGCCGCTGCCGCCGACCAGCCTGCGGAACGGCCCGTACGCGGCGCAGAACCACCCGGTCGGGTTGTCCTGCCACGGGCCGCGGGCCGCGGCGGTCTTGGCGTTGCGCACCGAGCTGTAGGGCGCCAGCGCCGGCTGGGAAGGCCGGGTCGGGGCCACCTCGTCCTCCGGTGACGGGGCGGTCCACCGCAGTCCCGACCAGAACGGACCCGCCGGCGGCCGGCCGATGCGGAACTTCTCCCACCGGGAGTCGAACACCACCTGCACCTCGGCGACCGCCTCGTCGGCGCCGGCCGAGATCCAGGCCTCGAAGTCGGGCACCAGGCTGCGTGCGACGGCCGGGCCACCCAGGGCCAGGGCGATCCCCCGCAGCAGCGACGTCTTGCCGGACCCGTTGCGGCCGGCGAGCACCGTCCAGCCCTCGTGGCTGCCGTCGGGGCGCCGCAGGTCGAGGTCGACACCACGCGAGCCGTGGAAACCCCTCACATTGCGCAGCCGGACCTTCGACACGTACACGGCGGATCCTCTCGGCACTCCTCGTCGTCACCGCGCACTGTATTGGGTCACCCCGTCCGGCCGTGGCGCGGCGACGCGGTCGGCGGCCGTGCTCGCGGGCCTCCCGACCGGCTGAACGGCACCGCCTCGATCGGGTCATCTCCGCACAACGGCGGTCCGCGGGTCGACAGCCCGGCTGACACTCGACGCGGCTTATGGCCTCCGTATCGCACGGGGACGAAGGGGACCAGGCGAAGCACCCCGGGTGCCCGTGCCTCGGCACGGGCGTCCGGGTTGTCCTGACCGACCCGCAGTCCCCACGGAGGTAACCATGATCGGGTTCGAACTGGAGATCAGCCTGTTGATCGCGGACAGGCGCGGCCGGGTGCTCGACGGAGAGACACCACTCGCGTCGTGCCCCCAATACCAGTTGAAGATCGTCAGCGACAAGCGGCAGGGCTATTCCAACATCGAGTTCGTGACCGACCCCGTCTCGGTGACGGGTGCGGACAGCAAGAGGGGTCCGGAAACGCTGGCCGCGCAGGTCCGAGGTATCCGCGCGATGCGGGACGCGCTCTACGCGGCCAAGCCGGGGCCCTTCGCCGACGCGATCGCCCCGTACGGGACGGCGGTCGACGAGGGCCGGACCGCGCGGATCCGCAAGTTCCCGCCGCGCGCGGTCTACCAGCCCGCCGAGGCCGACGGGAGGAGCGACGGGCTGTTCCTCCACTACTCGCTCGGCGTGCCGGTCGGCGCCCTCGCGGGCTTCTTCGACCTGTTGCGCGACACGATCGCCCCGTTCACGCCCGACGACCCCCGGTTCCTCGACCGCGCGCGGTTCCGCACGGCCCAGGCGGCCGAGTTCGCCGAGTCGGTGGTCACCGACTTCGCGGTCGGCGGCGCCACCGGCGACCAGAGCCTTGAGGTCATGCGCGCCTACATGCAGCTCGTGTACACGCAGATCGCCGGGATCGCCGACTACACCGACCACGCCATCGGCGTGAAGCCGAGGGGTCAGGTCAAGAACGGCACCGTCGCCCTGTGCCGTGCGTCGTTCCACGAGATCTTCCCCGCGTTGCCGGAGGACGTGCGCAAGTACCTCGAGGAGAGCTGGTCCGACGAGTCGATGATCGAGCGGATCGCGGCCACGCAGGACATCACGGAGAAGCCCGACGTGCACGCGGACTTCAACGAGAACGACATCCGTGAGATCCCCGGCCTGCCCGCCTTCTCGCTGAAGCAGTACCTGAAGTCCGCGCTCACCGGAGGTCCGCAGGTGCCCCAGTCGAGCATGTACGGGAAGATGACCCTCGTCCCGCCCCACCGCGAGAACGGGGTCGACCTGATCGTGTTCGAGCTGCGCACCACGGGCGATCACCACAAGACCTGGGCGCAGGTGACGGCCGACCTCCAGCTGCTGGTCACGTGGGTCCAGGGCGTCTCCAAGCCGGTTGGTTCCTGACGCACGCGCACGTGGGGACGGCGACCGGCCGATCGCGGTCGCCGTCCCCACCCCGTCGTGCCCCACGCCCGTCCCGGCGAATCGGCGGCCGGGACGTCGACCTACGAGGTGGTCGAGTCGTGCTCGCCGCGCCCGGGCAGGACGTCGATCACCGCCGTGACGGGTCCGGCGGTGGTCACGCCGGTGACCGTCACCTCACCCGGCTCGTCGGTCGCGCCGGGTGGCAACGGCTGCCAGCGGACGGCGACGTCGGTGATCTTGTTGGTGGCGGTGGTGAGCAGGTGGACGGAGGAGGGCAGCTTCGGCGCGGTGCGCACCGCGGTCGCGATGTGGACGGTGTCCTGGAGGACGTGCTTGGCGCGGCCGGCGTTGAAGACGTTGATGGAGGCGTGCGGCTCCCACGTGTTCGCCAGCCCGGGCACGGCCCGGAACATGGTCTGGAACCCGGCCGGCTCCCAGACCAGCACGCCGGCGCCCTTGTTGTCGACCACGTCGTTGGCGGCCTGGAAGACCCGCTGGATGGCGTCGGCCTGTCCCTGGATCGTCCGGGGGAAGGGCGAGTTGGGCATCGGCGAGCCGTCGCCACCCGAGGCGGGGTAGGCGGTTTCGGCGATGTCGATCTTGTAGTCGGGGTGGGTGGTGGCCATCGTGTGCAGGTTGACGTCCAGCGCCTCGGGCGTGCCGTGCCACTCCGAGTAGTACGAGATGGCCAGCACGTCGGGGTCCTGCCCCTTGGCCTTCACCCGGGTGAGGAACTGGTGCCAGAACTCCATGGTCTTGGCGAGCCGGTCCTTGCCGACGATCACGTGGATCTCGACCTCGGACGTCGGCGACGCGTCGCGGACCGCCTTGATCCCGGAGGCGGCCAGGGTCGTGAACCGGTCCCACGCCTGGTCGTAGAGCCGCTGCTCGACCGGGTCGGTCGAACCCCAGTACCGCCACAGCAGGCCACCACCGGGCTTCGACTGGTAGACGTCGGCCTGGTCGACGAAGTACGGCGGACTCGTCGTGCCGATGAGGGCGGCCTCGCTGCCGTACATGAACCCGTTGATGATCTCGTTGCCGACGGCGACCTTGTCCGGCGTGGTGCCCTGGCGGATCAACTGGCGCAGGTGGTCGGCGGTGAAGTCGTACACCGCGCGGCTCAGGTCCTCGAACTCCAGCCCGGCCCAGGCTCGCGGCTTCGGCTGCTTGCTCGGGTCCGCCCACGAGTCCGCGTAGTGGTAGTCGATGCCCAGGCCCATGTTCCGCTGCTTGATCCACCGCGCCGAGGTCAGCGTGCGCTGCGGACCCTGGCGCGGTACGGCGGTCGGTTGACCGGTGCTCTCGCTGCGCGGCTCGTTCCACACCCGCAGCCGGGCGTGCTGCATGCCGCGGTCCTTGAGCACGTCCAGCTGGTGCGGCCCGGCGCCCCGGTCGGCGGCCAAGGGGTTGACCCAGTACTCACGGGACTGGTGGTCGTCCACCCAGGACAGGTCGGCGCCGAGGACGAGGTCGTCGCGCAGGTAGTTGAAGACCTGGAGCTCGCTGACACCGGCCCGGGTGCGGCCCGGCCCACCGGTGAACGTCAACCGGACGAAGCGCGTCGCCGGTCGGGTGAACAGGTGCACCTCGCCCCGTGACGCGGCTCTGTTGTGCGATCTGTCGGCCACGGCCTTCCACAGGCGACCGTCGGTCGAGACCTCGACGACGTACCGGTGGACCACGCCGCGCTCCGGGAACACCACCTTGACCTTGCGCAGGTTGTCATAGGTGCCGCCGAGGTCGACCGTGAGCCACTGCCGGGCACCGGCGCGGTCGGGGTACCAGGACGTCGCCGGGTCGCCGTCGATGGCCTGGCCGGCGGTCGACGAACCGCTGCTCGCCTTCGCCGAGGCCCAGGACTTGGCGGCGATGTTGCTCTCGATCGGCTTGATGTCCGCCGATCCGTAAATCGCACCGGCGGGCGAGGGCACCACGAGCATGCCCGCGGACACCGCGGTGGCGAGTGTCGTCAGGCCCGCTGTGGCGCGGGCCAGGCGCTTGTTGCGCATGTCCTTCTCCTGAGGATGAGGCTCTGCGGCTTGGTGGTCGAACGGTGCCTCGACCGGTGCGGCGTCAGACGCGTCGGCGGGTGAAGCGCTGGTTGGGGCTGCCGGCGTTGTAGGCGTACTGAGCGATGCGGGCGCCGTCGGCGGTGGAGTGTTCCCAGACGTCGAGGGCCAGGCCGGTCTGCCGGTTGACCAGGCTGACCACGTCGCCGCCGTGGTCGACGACCCGCCACTGCTGGTTGGCCGCGCCGGTGCCGGTCTGCTGGGTGGTGTCGGTGCCGGAGCCGCTGCCCGCCTGGAGCACCAGGCCGCTGTGCCGTGCCTTGATCGTGACGTGGCCGTCGCCGGTGTCGGCGAACTCGAACTGCTGGTTGGACCCGCTGCCGGCCGTCCACTGGATGAGCCGGGCGCCCGGAGCGGTGGACGCCTCGGTGATGTCGGCGGCCTTGCCGCTGTGCTGCGCGATCAGGGTGTAGGCGGTGGGGCCGCCGGGGGTGTCGCCGAGTCGGGCTTCCCACCGGGTGTTGGTGCCGGCGGCGTCGGCGGGGAGGCGGTCGCGGGCGGTGGTGTCGCCGTACATGGTCCAGCGGGCCCAGTCGACGACGGTGCGGGGGAAGCGCTGGTCGCTCCAGAAGCTGGTGTGGCTGCCACCGACGAAGGTGAGGAACGCCTTGGGCCAGGTCATCTCGGTGTAGGCCTGGCGCGCGGAGGAGTACTGGGTGGTGGTGTCGCGGTCGCCGTGGACGAACAGGACCTTGGCGTTGACGGAGCCGGCCGGGTTGCCCATGTCCACACAGGACTGCGGGTTGGCGGAGACGATCCGGCTGTCGGGCCAGGAGGTCAGCAGCCCGTGGGTGACCATGCCGCCCAGGGAGTGCCCGGAAACGCCGACGCCGGTCGAGGTGTTGATGTGCCCGGCAAGTGGTCCGCTGGTGTTGAGGGCGAGGGTGTTGGTGAGGATCTGGGAGACGTCCTTGGAGGTGTTGCCGTTGTTGACGTCGCCGAAGTTGTGGTTGAAGTGGGGTGCGGGGACGACGAAGCCGGCCGAGGCGAGGGCGCGGATGATGAACAGGGAGCCCTGGGGGCTGCTGCCGAAACCGTGGGTGAAGTTGTAGACGGGGAAGACACCGTTGGCGACGGGGGCGTCGGTGACGGGGTTGCCGCCGGCGGTGCCCGTGGCGGGGTAGTAGACGTAGGTGGTGCACGGGCGTCCGCCGCGGGTCCAGTCGTACCGGCGCACGCCGACCGCGAACGGCGTGGTCGGCGCCGTGGCCAGGGTTCCGATGGAGGCGGGGGCCTGTCCCGCGCCGAGCAGCGACAGGCCGACACCCGCCGCCCCGGCCGCGCTGATGGTGAGGAACTTCCGCCGTTGCATGGTCATGGACGACTCCTTGGGTGCGGGGGTGGTCGTGAGATCCGGTGGCGTCGTCAGGGGAGCCAGCGGATGTTGGGGTTGATCCGGCCGTTGCGGTCGAAGACGGCCTGGTTCTCCCAGCCGTTGCCGGAGTTGGCGATGTCGGCGGGGTCCCAGCCGTTGCCGGGCACGGCGTGCCAGGTGGGTTCCCAGTAGAAGACGCCGGTCGCGCCCGCGTTGCGGGAGGTGTTCTGCACGGCGGCGAAGTTGGCCTGCTGCCCGGCGGGTGTGGCCGGGTGGCCGGCGCAGGGCTGCGAGGCGGTGATGATGTTGGCGGTGCCGTCGTGGTTCGCCGTGGTGTACGGGTAGGCGGTCTCGGCGAGGATGACCGGCTTGCCATACCGCGACTTCATGTCCGACACGACACCGGCCATCCCGGACATGCTGCCGTGCCAGTAGCAGTAGTACGACAGCGCGGTGACGTCCCACTGGACGCCCTGGGCGCGGATGCCGTCGTAGAACCAGCGCGCGCCGCTCTCGACCCGTGCGGTGTGGATGACCACCTGGGTGCCGGGGTTGCACGCCTTGGTCGCGTTGTAGCCGGCCTTGAGCAGCAGACCCAGGTTGGTGAAGTTGCTGTTGTCCACCCGGCCCTCGGGCCACAGCATGCCGGTGTTGATCTCGTTGCCGATCTGCACGCTGTCCGGCACGGTGCCCTGCGCCTTGAGACTGGCGCACACGTCGTAGGTGTAGTCGTAGACGTCGGTTTGCAGCTGCCCGACGCCGTGGTTCGCCCAGGCGGCGGGCTTGAACTGCTTGCCGGGGTCGGCCCAGGTGTCGGAGTAGTGGAAGTCGACCATCAGCTTCAGGCCCTTGGCCTTCACCGCCTGCGCGTACCGCAGGACCTTGGCCTTGTTGTTGTAGCCGCTGACCGGGTCGTTCCAGATCCTCAACCGCACGTAGTCGACGCCGGCCGCCTTGAGGATGTCCAACGGATCGCCCTGCGTGCCGTTGGCGTGGTAGTACTTCGCGCCGAGCTCGACGGCGCGCTGCAACGTCGACACGTCCGCGCCCCGCATGACCGAGCCGTCCCCGACGTCGCCGGTCGTGACCTCCAGGTAGTCGATGTTCCCGAGGCCGGCGGCGGTCGTCGCGGCCAGCTGCACGGTGTTGTCCCCCGCGTTCAGCCGCACGGTCACGGTCTTGGTCACCCAGGTGGTCCACGCGCCGGTGGCCTCGAACGCCGCCCCGGGCTGGATCACCGACCCGTTGACACCCACGTCGCCGGGCCGGTTCGCGCCGCTGCCGTTGGCGTAGCGGAAGGACAGCGTGGCCTGGCCGGCGGCGGTCGCGGTCACCTCGAACCGGACCGCGCTGCCGACGGCGTTGGACGTGTCGCAGAAGCCGCCGCCGGAGTAGCCGGAGTGGTTCGAGGCGACGACACCACCGCACACCGACGGTGCGGACTCCGCCTCGTGCCGACTCGTCGCGGCGGTCTCGTCGACCGTCGGCTCGGCACCGGCACCGGACGGTGCGGTCGTCGCCGAGGAAATCTCCGGTAACGGCCGCGGAGCACCATTGGCGGCGGCCGGGATTGGGGTCGCGGCGACTCCCGTGACCAGGACCGATGTCGTCGCGATCAGCAGTGCACGCATCAACGTTGATTTGTGCATGGCGATTCCGTTCGTCGGAGGGACTAATTGCGCGGCTTTCCTCGAAAGGTGCGGCAGGCGGGGCCCGGGCGAGGTCGCAGGTCGCTGTGAACGTGCACAGTAGCGGGATGCGTCACGTATGTAAACACACCAAAGTCAGTGGTCCAGACCGTGCAGATGGCCCGTTAGCGCTGTGCACGCTCCCACGAGATCACCCATTCAGCGCAGTCTCGGCGTCTCCGACGCCCTTATGCCGAAGTGCCGCCACGGCACCGCGGCCCACCCTGCCGGAAACGGCCGTGAGCAGCCGGTCCAGGGCGACGGGGAATTCGTTCGACACATTCATTCGACCACGATTCGAAAGAGCGCCAATCGAGACGGCAAGTACGGCGGGCGACGGAAGGGTTGACAGGAACCGATGAGCTTCATAACGTCTGACCGAGGATTGGATCGTTTCAACCCGAAGGAGCGACGATGCTCTCCGAGGTCCGGAAATCCCCTAGGCGTCGCGGCACTTGTCCCGGACCTCGGGTAGTCGCCGGAAGCCGGCCGACCGGTAGGTGGCGACGGCGCCGACGTTGAAGCTCGGGGTGCAGACGATCGCGCTCGACGAGCCCAGCTCCCGGAGCGCGGCGGCCGCGGCGACGGTGATCGCCTTGCCGTAGCCGTGACCGCGATGGTCCCGGTGCACGCCCATCGGTTCGAGCAACCCGGGCCTGCCCGGACCGGCCGACCACACCGTCACCGCCGCGACCGCTTCGCCCCGGTCGTCGTGGGCGACCAGGCACCGGGCGTCGGCGTACGGCGATCCGGCCACCATCGCGTGCCAGCGCTCCTCGGTGAACGTCGACCCGTCGAACGACGCCCGCTGCACGGCGGCCCGCACGGTCGCGCGCTCCGGACCGATCACCTCGATCCGCACGCCCGGGTCCGGCACCGGCCCGGTGAGATCGCGGTGCAGCGGCGTCCACGGCTCGTCGTCGTGCCAGCCCGCCTCGGACAGCAGGGCGTGGACCAGTGCGTCACCCGGCGCCTCGACGTTCACCCTCCCCGCCGGCAGCACGCCGCGTTCGGGCTCGGTCACGTCCTCGACCAGTCGGCGCGCCAACTCCTCGTCCCGCCGGGCGTCCGGCGCGATCGTCAACCGCAACAGCCCCGGACCGTCCAGCAGCCCGACGGCGAGGACCCGCCCGTCCCGGCTCCACGTCCGCACCGCCGCGGCCGTCGCCTCCGCGCCGAACCGCCAGAACCAGCCCAGGTCTCCCGGGTGCAGCTGCATCGGCGCACCTTCGTGCTGCCACTCCCGCAGCACGCCCGCAGCCGCGTCCGGCCCGTCGACCCCCGGCTCCCCCAGCACGATCGCCATGCCGCCGATCACACACCAACCCGCCGAGCGCCCGCACCCGATTTCCCCGGCACGATCCGCGAACACCGGTTCGAGTGCGCCGCCGCCGGTCATGCACGGCGCCAATCTCGTACGAGTGGTTTGACCGGCACGGGGAACGCGGTTGGCGCCGCAGGTCACATGATGAGACGTGGACGCCCTCCCGTGCACGCGGTCGCGTCGTCGGCCGACGGGAGCACCGGACGGCACCACCCCGAAACGATCTGCACGAGAAGGGATGAACGATGACCAAGCGCGTGTACGAGGCACCCCTCCTGATCGACTGCGGCGCCTTCGCGATGACGACCGGCCTGCTGCAGTTCCGCGGTCGCGACCACATCCTGCTCAGCAAGAACTGGTGAGTCCGAGCTCGATGTCGGCGCCGACCGGCACACCGGGCCACGGCGAGGTCGGCTTCGCGGTCCTGCCGGACTGCGACGGCGCCCTCGCCGTGGCTCCGTTCCGGAGCCCCGCCGACCGGATCGTCACGCACGCCTCGGGACGACCGTGGCTGGTCGCACGCCGACCCGGCGGTGAGATCACCGCGGCCGAGGCCGGGCGCACCAGGCTGGCCGTGATCGGGTGCTGCCCGGTGACGGCGGCGGAACTCACCCGGGAGGCCGCGCGGGTGCGGGACGTGACCGACCTGGACCGGTTGGCACGCCGCCTGCCCGGCAGCTTCCACCTCGTGGCCTCGGTGGACGGGCGGCTGCGCGTGCAGGGCGCCGCCTCCGGCATGCGGTTGGTGTTCCACGCCGTCGTCGCGGGCGTGACCGTCGTCGCGGACCGGGCCGACCTGCTGGCCGCGCTCGCCGGTGCGGAACTGGACGAGCGGCAGGTCGCGGTCCGCCTGCTGTTCCCCGTGCCGCACCCCTTGGGGGACACCCCGATGTGGCGCGGGGTGCGTTCGGTCGCGCCCGACCACTACCTGGTGGTCGAGCCGGACGGCCTCCGCACCCGCGAGTCACGCTGGTGGTCCCCGCCCGAGCCTTCGCGGTCCCTGGCCGAGGGGGCCGCCTCGGCGGGCGAGGCGCTCGCCGAGGCCGTCGACGCGCGCACCCGCCGGGGCGGCGTCGTGAGCTGCGACCTGTCCGGTGGCCTGGACTCGACGTCGGTGTGCTTCCTCGCCGCCCGGGGCAACGCCCGGGTCATCGCGTTCACCTGGCCCGGTCTGGACGAGGCCGACGACGACCTGGTGTGGGCGCGCCGCGCCGCCGCGCACCTGCCCGGAGTGGCGCACGTGACCCAGCCCGCCGACCAGTCCCCGTTGGTGTACGCGGGACTGCGGGACGTCGACGACGTCGTGGACGAGCCCACCATCGGGGTGGTCGACCGCGCGCGGCTGCTGGCCCGCCTGCCCCGGCTCGCCTCCGCCGGTGCGCGTTTGCACCTCACCGGCATCGGCGGCGACCACGTCGCCTGGTGCTCGGACGCCTACCACCACACGTCGATGCGCACCCGACCGCTCTTCACGTTCCGCCGACTGCGCGGGTACCGCTCGTGGTGGCACTCGACGTGGCGGGACATCGCCCGCGCGCTGGTCGACAACCGCTCCTACGGGGCCTGGCTGGCGGGTTGCGCCGACGGGTTGCGGTCACCGATGGCCGACGCCGCCGCGGTCGGGCTGGGCTGGGGCACTCCCCCGCGGGTCTTCCCGTGGGTGACGGAGAAGGCCGTCGGCCTGGCGCGCGAGGCCCTGCTGGCCGCCGCACCCCGGGCACGACCGCTGGGGCCGGCGAGAGGGCCGCACGCCGACGTGGAGCAGATCCGCGGCAGCAACCGCGTCATCCGGCACTGGGAGCAGATCTCCGCGCGCGCCGGGCTGCCCATCACGTCGCCGTTCATGGACGACCGCGTGATCGAGGCCTTCCTGTCCGTCCGGCCCGAGGACCGGGTCACCCCGTGGACCTACAAACCCGTGCTCAAGGCGGCGATGCGGGGTGTCGTCCCCGACGAGTGCCTGGCGCGCACCAGCAAGGCCCAGGCCGAACTCGACGCCGCCGAGGGCTTGCGCGAGCACCGCGGCGACCTGCTCGCGCTGTGGGAGGACTCGCGCCTGGCGGCGTCCGGACTGGTCGACGCCGACCGGCTCAAGGCGCTCGCCGTCCGGCCCGACACACCGGACCTGCGCCGGGCGACCCTCTACCCGACCATCGGCTGCGAGGTCTGGCTGCGCGTCCTGGCGCGCTCCACCACGTCCGCCTGAAAGGAGATCGGCATGACGCTGCGGATCCGGGAGTCCGTCTCCACCGCGGACACCGAGTACGGCACCGTGCTGCTCGACGAGCGCACCGGCCACTACTGGCAGCTCAACCCGACCGCCGCGGAGGTGGTGCGCCTGCTCATGGCCGGCCGCACGCCCGCCGAGGTGGTGCGGGCGCTGACCGAGCAGTTCGACGTGGCCGAACCGCAGGCCAGGCAGGACGTCGCGACGTTGCTCGACGGCCTGCGCGCGGCCGGCCTGGTGACCCCGTGACCACACCGGGCGCCGTCATCCGGCCTCGCCGCGAGGAGATCGCCTGGTCACGACGGGTGGCCGCACGCATGGCGGTCGCGGCGGCCCGTCCGATCGCGCGGTTGTCGCCCGCGCGCATCCGGCAGGTGCTCACCGTGCTGCGCCGCCGAGCCCGACCCGCCACCTACGCGCAGGCCAAGCAGGCGCGTGACGCGGTCCTCGCGATCAGCCTCGCGTGCGCCGGACCGCAGGGGTGCCTGCCGCGCTCCCTGGCGACCGCGTTGCTGTGCCGCATGGCAGGCACCTGGCCGACGTGGTGCACGGGCGCGCGCAGGAAGCCGCCGTTCGCGGCGCACGCCTGGGTCGAGGCCGACGGCCGGATGGTGGACGAACAACTGCCCGCCGACTACTTCATCCACCTCATCGACGTGCCACCGGTCGCACCGGGGCGGTCCGCCGGATGAGCCGCGGGCCCGACGCGCCGGGCGCGCGGGTCAGGGATCTGCTCGGGCTCGTGCGCGGCCACCGGCGAGCCGTGCTGATCGCCGTGCTGCTCACGGTGGCGGGTGCGGTCCTGGGCCTGGCGCAACCGCTGGTCGCGCGGGAGGCCATCACCGAGGCGGGCGCCGGCCGAACGGCGTGGGGGCTCGCGACCGTGCTCGGCGCGTTGTTCGTCACCCAGGCGCTCTTGGGCGCCTTCGGCCGGTTCCTGCTGGAACGCACGGGCGAGGGCATCGTGCTCGGGTTGCGCCGGTCGATGATCGGGCACCTGCTGCGGCTGCCCATGGCGGTCTACGACGAACGCCGGATCGGCGACCTGGTGTCGCGGACCGGCGCCGACACGACCGTGCTGCGCGACGTGGTCGCCCAGTCCTTCGTGGACCTGGTCACCGGCGCCCTCACGACGGTCGCGATCGTCGTCGTGATGGTGTGGCTCGACGTCACGCTGTTCGTGCTGGTGTCCGTGACCGTCGTGGTCGGTGCCCTGCTCGTGGTGGGCGCGTTGCGGGGGATGCGGGCGGCCAGCGAGCGCACCCAGGCCGGCGTCGGCGCGATGGCCGCCGACCTCGACCGCGCCCTCGGGGCCATCCGCACCGTGCGGGCCAGCCGTGCGGAGCAGCGGGAGACCGAGCGCATCGGCGGGCAGGCCGACGCCGCCTACCACTCCGGGGTGCGCACCGCGAGGCTGGCCTGCGTCGCCGAGCCCGCCGTCGAACTCGCGGCCAACGGGACGCTGTTGCTGGTGTTGCTGGTGGGTGGCGTCCGCGTCGCACGTGACGCCGCCTCGCTGGGTGATCTGGTGGCGTTCCTGCTGTACGCGAGCTACCTCGCCGTGCCGCTGGCAGCGGTGTTCCACGCGGTCGGCACCATCCAGCGGGGCATGGGCGCGTTGCAGCGCGTGTGGGAGGTCCTGGCCCTGCCCGTCGAGGAGCACCGCGAGACCGTTCCCGGGCCGGTGCCGCCGCGTCCGACGACCGCCGTGCTGGAGTTCCGGGACGTGCGGTTCCGGTACCGGGACCGCGCGGTGCTGCGCGGCGTGTCCTTCGAGGTGCCGCCGCGCTCCCTGGTCGCGCTCGCGGGCCGGTCCGGGGAGGGCAAGTCCACGGTCCTGGCGCTGGCCGAGCGCTTCTACGACCCGCAGGACGGCTCGATCCTGCTCGAAGGCCGCGACGTGCGGGAGCTGAGCCGGACGCAGTGCCGGGCACGACTCGCGTTCGTGGAGCAGGACACCCCCGTGCTGCACGGCACGCTGCGGGAGAACATCGTCTACGCGACACCGGACGCCGACGAGGCCGAGGTCGACCGCGTCGTGCGCCTCGCGAACCTCGGCGACCTCCTCGAACGCCTGCCCGCCGGGCTGGACTCCGAGGTCGGCGACCGCGGGTGCACGCTGTCCGGCGGGGAGCGCCAGCGGGTCGCGCTGGCCCGCGCGCTGCTCACCAGGCCCTCGCTGTTGCTGCTGGACGAACCGACCTCGCAGCTGGACGCGGTGACCGAGTCGGTCCTGGCCGACACCGTCGCCCGCATCACCGCCGAGTGCGCGCTCCTGGTCATCGCGCACCGGCCGTCGACCCTCCGCAACGCGGACCGCGTCGTGCTGCTCGACGGTGGCCGGGTGGTGGCCCGGGGCACGCCCGCGCAGTTGCTGTGCGACAGCGAGTTGTACCGGCGACTCGCCACGTGACGCCGCGACCGGCGGATCGCGCGTCCGGCCAATGCCACCGAACGGCCGATCCCGACCGCGGCGCCACCTGCGTACATTCCGACAGATCAGTGAATTTCCCACTGCGGGAGTGCAGATGAGGAAACTGTTCAACGGACGTCGGGTGCTCGCCGTCGCGGCCGCCCTGCTGGTCGCCTCCGCCCCGACCGCGACCACCGCCGCGGCCTCGGCCGAGTCCCGGCCGACCGACCCGGTGACCGACCTGCTGAGCCGCATGTCCCTGGAGGAGAAGGTCGGCCAGCTGTTCGTCACCTACGCCTACGGGGCCACGGTCGACACGTCCGACCCCGCCTCGGTGGCCGCGAACCGGCGTCAGCACGGCGTGGACAACGCCCGGCAGCTCATCGAGAAGTACCACCTCGGCGGCATCGTCTACTTCGCGTGGTCCGGCAACACCGCCAACCCGGCACAGGTCGCCGAGTTGTCCAACGGCATCCAGCGGGTGTCCGCGATCCCCGTGCTGGTGAGCACCGACCAGGAGCACGGCGTGGTGTCGCGGATCGGCGCGCCGGCCACGCTGTTCCCCGGCAACATGGCGCTGGGCGCCGCCCGCGACCCGGCGTCGGCGGGCACCGCGGCCGAGATCGCCGGCCGCGAGCTGCGCGCGATGGGCGTCAACCAGGACTTCGCCCCGGTCGCGGACGTCAACGTCAACGCCCTCAACCCGGTCATCGGGGTCCGTTCCTTCGCCGAGGACCCCGGGCTCGTCGCCCGGCTGGTGCACGCGCAGGTGCGTGGCTACCAACGGGGCGGCGTCTCGGCCACCGCCAAGCACTTCCCGGGCCACGGCGACACCGCCGTGGACAGCCACACCGGCATCCCGGTGATCGGGCACAGCCGGTCGGAGTGGGAGCGGCTGGACCTGCCGCCGTTCCGCCGCGCGATCGCCGCCGGCGTCGACTCGATCATGACCGCGCACATCGTGGTGCCCGCGCTCGACCCGTCCGGCGATCCGGCCACCCTCTCCGAACCGATCATGACCGGCATCCTGCGCGACGAGCTCGGCTACGACGGCGTGGTGATCACCGACTCGCTCGGGATGGCCGGCGTCCGGCAGAAGTACGGCGACGACCGCGTGCCCGTGCTGGCCCTCAAGGCGGGTGTCGACCAGCTGCTGATGCCGCCGGACATCGACCTCGCGTTCCACGCGGTGCTGACCGCGGTGCGCGACGGCGAACTCGCCGAGGACCGCATCGACCGGTCCGTCCGCCGGATCCTGCGCATGAAGGCCGGGCGCGGGTTGTTCGGCGACCGGTTCGTCGATCCCGCCCGGCTGCCGGAGGTCGTCGGCACCGAGCGCAACGAGCAGATCGCGCAGCGGATCACCGACCGCACCACCACACTCGTCCGCAACGCCGACGAAACCCTACCCCTGCGCACCCGTCCCGCCTCCGTCTTCACCACCGGTTGGGGCACGACGGCGGATCCGGTGCCGCAACGACTCGCCACCGCCGTCGGCCGGCGTTCCGCGTCGGCGACGTCCCTCACCACCGGCGCCAACCCGAACCAGGCGACGATCGACCGGGCCGTCGCCGGAGCGGGCGGCGCCGACCTGACGATCGTCACCACGAACAAGGCGTGGGCCGACACCGGGCAGCAGAACCTGGTCGAGGCGCTGCTGGCCACCGGCCGGCCGGTGGTCGTCATCGCGGTCCGCGACCCGTACGACATCGCGCACTTCCCCGACGCCCGGACCTACCTCGCCACCTACTCCTACACCGAAGTCTCGGTCGAGTCGGCCGTGCGAGTGCTGTACGGGGAGCGCGCACCGGCCGGGAAGCTGCCCGTCACCATCCCGGCGGCGGGCGACCCCTCGACCGTGCTGCACCCGTTCGGCCACGGCCTGACCTGGGAGGGCTGAACCGATGCGCGAGGCCGTCCGCCGACTGCTGACCGCCGCCGCCTGCGGCCTGCTCGTCACGAGCGCGCCCGCGGCGGCGCACGAGGGGCGATCCTCGGCGCCGTTGACCGTGATGTCCTACAACATCCACTCCGGAGTGGGCGTGGACGGCCGGCTCGACCAGGCCCGCGTGGCCGCCGAGATCGAGGCTGCCGGCGCCGACGTGGTGGGCCTCCAGGAGGTCGACGTCCACTGGATGGCGCGCAGCGAGTGGCGCGACCAGGCGGCGGAACTCGCGGCCGCGCTCGACATGGACGTCTACTTCGCGCCCATCTACGACCTGGAGCCCCTGGCGCCGGGCGAGCCGAGGCGGCAGTTCGGCCTGGCGGTGCTCAGCCGCCACCGCGTCGTCGCGGCGGAGAACCACTGGATCACCAGGCTGTCCACGCAGGTACCCGACCCGACCCCGCGGCCGGCGCCGGGTTTCCCGGAGGTCGTGCTGGACGTGCGCGGCGAGCGCGTCCACGTCTACAACACGCACCTCGACTACCGCACCGACCCGGCCGTGCGACAGGCACAGGTCGCGGACATGCTCCGCGTCATGGCCGAGGACCGGGGCGAGGCGAGGGTGCTGCTCGGTGACTTCAACGCGGTCCCGGACGCACCGGAACTGGCGCCCCTGTGGGCGGAACTGGTCGACGCGTGGGCGATGACCGACCCGTCCTCCCCCGGCGCGACCTACCCGGCGCAGGCGCCCACCAAGCGCATCGACTACGTCACCGCCGCGTACCCGGCGCGAGTGCGCGACACCCGGGTGATCACCACCGGCGCGTCCGACCACCTGCCGGTCGTGGCCGACCTGACGATCTCCCGACGACGCGGGTCTCCCTGGGACGGGCCGCTGCCCTACCAAAGGCTCCGCGACGGCACGCCCCGCCAGGCCGGCCTGCTCACCGAGCACGTGGACCGACTGGTGCCGACCGTGGAGGCGGGCGTGCGGTCGACCCCGCCCGCCTTCCCCGGCGGTGTCGTCCTGGTCGCGCGCAACGGTGTGATCGCCGAGCACGCCGCCGTGGGCGATGCGCTGCGCCACGGGCCCGACGGCACGGAGCTACCGCCTGATCAGCGCATCCCGATGCGCGAGGACACCATCTTCGACCTGGCGTCCTTGTCGAAGCTGTTCACCACCGCGGTCGCGCTGCGGTTGGTGGAGCGCGGCCTGATCGACCTGGACGCGCCCGCCGCCCGCTACCTGCCGGAGTTCGGCGAGAACGACAAGCAGGACGTCACCGTGCGGCAACTGCTGACCCACACCGCCGGTCTGCCCGCCGGCTTGGCGCTCGGCTCGTACCCCACCATCGACCGACGACTGGCCGCCGTCTACGCCGTGGCACCGCGAGCGCCGCCGGGCACCCGCTACGTCTACTCCGACCTGAGCCTCATCGTCGTGGGCAAGATCGTCGAACGCGTCGCGAACCGATCCCTGCCGGAGCTGGTCGCCGCGGAGATCACCGAACCACTCGGCCTGCACGACACGATGTACACCCCGCCGGCCGACCTGCGGCCACGCATCGCTCCCACCCAGTACCAAGGCGGCACGCGCGGCCTGATCTGGGGCGAGGTGCACGACTCGACCTCCTGGTACCTGGGCGGAACCGCGGGGCACGCCGGCCTCTTCGGCACCGCCCGGGACCTGGCCGTCTTCGCGCAGATGCTGCTCAACGGCGGCCGCTACGGCGACCGGCGCATCCTGCGCCCCGAGAGCGTGCGGGCGATGACGAAGAACTGGAACGCCGCCATCCCGGGCGCCGACCGAGGCCTCGGCCTGGACCTCGGCAAGCCGGCCTTCATGGGCATGCTGAGCACCCCGTACACCGCGGGCCACACCGGTTACACCGGAACGTCCCTGGTCATCGAACCGGAGAGCCGCTCCTTCGTGCTGCTGCTGACCAACCGGGTCCACCCGACCGCGGCCGGTCCGCCGACCAACCCCCACCGCCACGCCGTGGCCGACCACCTGGCCCGTGCCATCCCGGACCACTGACCCGCACCAGCCGCCCCGGATGCGGTCGGCCGTCAGGTCCTCGGTGGGGGTAGCCCTGCCCGTCGGCGAATCAGCCCTCCAACGGATCGGCGTCGCGGGCCGGCGCGGCCGCCAGTCGGTCGCGCCGGGTCTTCAGCAAGCTCACCACCGTGGTGACGGCCAGCACCGAGACGATGACGCCGAGCGAGACCCAGTTGTCGATCTCGGGGATCCCGGTGAGGTGCCGACCGCCGTTGATGAACGGCAACTCGTTCTCGTGCAGGGCGTGCAGCACCAGCTTCACACCGATGAAGCCGAGGATGACCGCCAGGCCGTAGGACAGGTAGACGAGCTTCTCCGCGAGCCCGCCCAGCAGGAAGTAGAGCTGCCGCAGTCCCATCAGCGCGAACGCGTTGGCGGCGAAGACCAGGTACGCGTCCTGCGTGATGCCGAAGATCGCCGGGATGGAGTCGACCGCGAAGACGAGGTCGGCGCCGCCGATGGCGACGACCACGATGAACATCGGCGTGAGCAGGCGGCGGCCGTCCTGCCGGACCGTCAGCCGGGCGCCGTGGTACTCGTCGGTCACCGGGAAGAGCTTGCGGACCAGCCGCACGAGCCCGCCGTCGGCGTCGTACTCCTGCTCGCCCTGGCCGCTGAACGCGAACTTCACCGCGGTGTAGATCAGGATCCCGCCGAACAGCCAGAAGATCCAGCTGAACTGCTTGACCGCCTCCGCGCCGACCGCGATGAAGAACCCGCGCATCACCAGCGCCATCACGATGCCGATGAGGAGCACCCGGTGCTGGTGCACGACGGGCACGGCGAAGTTCGCCATGATGATCATGAAGATGAACAGGTTGTCGACGCTCAGCGAGTACTCGGTCAGGTACCCGGTGGCGAAGCTCGCGGCCTGGTCACCGCCACCGGCGATCCAGACACCCACGCCGAACGCGACGGCGCAACCGACGTAGAAGGCCACCCACCTGGCGGCTTCCCGCGCACCGACCTCGTGGGGCTTGCGGCCGACGACGACCAGGTCGGCGAGGATCAGGACGACCAGACCGGCGATGGTCGCCGCCCACAGCCAGGCGGGCACGGACATGGGTGGTGGCACGGGTTCCTCCGACAAGGCGTCGACGCGTCTGCCGGAGGTCTTCTCCGCCCGGACGGACCCGGACCGACCACACCGGAACCCGTGGGGGTTCGTGGTGACGACATGGCCGCGAAGGAGTACTCCCCTCCCCTAACGACCACAGTTTACCGTGATCAGACACCTCCGTGGAATGAACGACGAACGCCGCTGTGGCGATCCGGTCAGGCGACGGTCCACAACGGACGGTCGAGGTGTCACCACGCCACCGGCAGGCTGTGCACGCCGTAGATGTCCTGGTTGTCGCGCAACGGCACGGCGTCGGGCGGCACGGCGAGCCGCAGGCCGGGGAACCGGGCCAGCAGCGCGGGGAACGCCACCCGCAGCTCGACCCGGGCGAGCTGCTGGCCGAGGCACTGGTGGATGCCGTGCCCGAACGCGACGTGCCCGGTGGCCGAGCGCCGCAGGTCGAGCCGGTCGGGGTCGGGGAAGACCTCGGGGTCGCGGTTGGCGGCGTTCACCGCCAGGGCGACCGTCTCACCGGCCTTGATCACCTGGCCGTCGATTTCGACGTCCGCCAGCGCGGTGCGCACCCCGGTGGGCGTGATGGTCAGGTAGCGCAACAGCTCCTCGACGGCCTTGTCGGTCAGGCCCGGGTCGTCGCGCAGCGCGGCCAGCTGGTCGGGGTGGCTCAGCAGGGCGAACGTGCCGAGCCCGATCATGTTCGCGGTGGTGTCCAGACCGGCGCCCAGCAGCAGCGCGGCGACGGCGGCGAGCTCCTCGTCGGTGAGGTCGGTCGTGGTCAGGTCGCCGAGCAGGTCGTCGGTCGGTTCGGCGCGCTTGGCCAGGACCAGGCCGTACAGCATGCCGCCGAGCCCGTTCATCGCCGCGACGTTCTCTTCCTGGGTGGCGTCGAGGTCGTTCAACGTCGCGGTGTGCTTGAGGAAGAAGTCCCGTTCGTCGTAGGGAACGCCGAGCAGCTCGCAGATCGTCAACGCCGGCAGGGGTTGCGCGTAGGCCTCGACCAGGTCCACCGGCGGGCCCTGGCGCTGCATGGCGTCGAGGTGGTCGGCGGCGATCTGCTCGATCCGTTCGGTGAGCAGCCGCATCCGGCGGACGGTGAACTTGCCGGTGAGCAGCTTGCGGTAGCGGGTGTGCCGCGGCGGGTCCATGCCGATGAAGTCGCCGGGCACGGCGGGCGGGAACCGCTGCCCGTCGGCCACGGCGGCCCTGGGCTGGGGTGAGTGCATCAGCTCGTACCGGGAGCTGAACCGGGGATCGGCCATCACCGCCCGTCCTACCCGGTGTCCGGTGACGAGCCACCCCTCGTGCCCGTCGGGGAACACCATCCGGGTCAACGGCCCCAGCCGTGACAGCCCTTCGGCGGGGTCGAACGGACGGCCCGCGGGGCGGGTCGTGGGCAGTCCGGTCAGGATCTCGGTCATTCGCTGCTCCCCCGGTCGCACCTGATCTTCAGGATGGGTCGAACGCTAGGGTTGCGCTCGGAACACGCGCAACCGACGAATCGGGAGCCGACCCCGTTTTCCGAGCTGGAGACGTCGAAACAATTGCAACGGGACTGAGACCGAACGCAACAGGATCGTCGAGGTCGTTGCAATGACCCAGGCCTGAACGCATACTCCCGGCAGTGGCCGACGAGGAGGTGGGATGCCGTGCCCGGAGCCAGGCTCACCGCGCGGGACCGCCAGGACATCGCGGCCGGGTTGGCCGACGGGCTCACCTACGCCGAGATCGCCAAGCGCCTCGACCGGCCCACCTCGACCGTCACGCGCGAGATCGCCCGCAACGGCGGCCCGTCCGGGTACCGACCGCACCAGGCGGAGCTGGCGACCCGGCGGCGAGCGCGTCGCCGCGCACCGAGCCGGGCCGCCACCGCACCGCCGATCGAGCCGGCCCGCGACTCGGCGGCCGTGCGCGCGGTCGAGGAGCAGTTGACCGCCGCGCTCGTCGACGAGGGACTGCCGCGGCTGACGGCCAGGGTGCTCGGTTGCCTGTTCACCACCGACTCCGGCAGCCTCACCGCCGCCGACCTGGTCGCGCGGCTGCGGGTCAGCCCCGCGTCGATCTCGACGGCCATCCGCTACCTGGAGGGGCAGCAGCTGGTCACCCGACGACGTGACGGCGGCAGCCGACGGGACCGGTACCACATGGACGACGACACCTGGTACCGCGCGATGCTCGCCACCGCCGCCAGGAACGCGCTGATGGCCCGGACCGTCCGCGAGGGGGCCGAGGCCCTCGGCCCCACCACGTCCGCGGGCCGGCGCCTCCAGGACGTCGGCGAGTTCCTGGAACACCTCCACGACAACCTCGTGCGCACCGCCGAGCACATGCGCCGGGAACAGGCGGCACGCCGGGCCCGCTGACGGTCGGCGCTCGGGCGTCGAGCCACACCTCGAAGGTGGCCCGACACTCCTGATCACCTCGCGGGGGTACCGGCCCGGCCGGGTTGCCCGAGTGCGATCTTTACTGCTTTACTATTGCCCTAGTAAAGCAGTAGGAGGGTTCATGTTCGTCTTCCGGATCGACAGCCGCTCGGGCGTGCCGCCGTACCTCCAACTCGTCCAGCAGGTGCGGCAAGCCGTGCTGCTGGGCTTCCTGCGGCAGGGCGACCGGCTGCCGTTGATCCGCGAGGTGGCCGAGGCGCTGGCGATCAACCCGAACACGGTCGCCAAGGCCTACCGGCAGTTGGAGCAGGAGGACCTCGTCACCGGACGCCCGGGGCAGGGCACGTTCGTCAACGAGGCGCCGACGGCGGGGATGTCCGCCGCGACCTACACCTCGTTGCGGCGTGGCCTGGAGACCTGGTTGAACCGGGCCCACGCCGCCGGGCTGGACGAGCAGGCGGTCAACGCGCTCTTCACCGCTGTCGTCAACCGAGCGAAGAATGAGAACATCGCATGACAACGACGCAGTACGCACTCCGGACCGACGGTCTGGGCAAGCGCTACCGCCGGGCCTGGGCCCTGCGCGACTGCACCCTGGCCGTGCCGACCGGCCGGGTGACCGCGCTCGTGGGTCCCAACGGCGCGGGCAAGAGCACGCTGCTGCGCTTGGTGGTGGGGTTGCTCGCGCCGACGACCGGCACCGTGGAGGTGCTCGGCCAGTCGCCGGCCACCAACACCCCGCAGGTGCTGTCCCGCGTGGGTTTCCTGGCCCAGGACCACCCGCTCTACAAGCACTTCACCGTCGCCGAACTGCTCCGCATGGGCCGCGCCTGCAACCTCCGCTTCGACCAGCGCCTCGCCGAACGGCGGTTGGCGCGGTTGGACATCCCGCTGGACCGCAAGGCCGGTGCGCTCTCCGGCGGCCAACAAGCCCAGGTGGCGCTGGCACTGGCGCTGGCCAAGCGGCCCGACATGCTCGTCCTGGACGAGCCGATGGCGAGCCTCGACCCGGTGGCCCGACTCGAATTCCTCCAGGCCCTGATGGGCGCGGTCGCCGCCGACGGCATGACCGTCCTGTTCTCCTCACACGTCGTGCCCGAACTGGAACGCGTCTGCGACCACCTGGTCGTGCTCAACCACAGCCGGGTCACGCTCGACGGGGACATCGAGACGCTGTTGAGCGAGCACCGGCTGCTCGTCGGTCCGCGCACCACCGCCGATCTCGACAAGGCGGGCACGGTCGTCGAGGCCTCCCACAGCGACCGGCACACCACGCTGCTGGTGCGCGACGGCGGCAGCGCGCCGACCGCGCCCGGCTGGCAGGCCGATCCGATCGGGCTGGAGAGCCTGGTGCTGGCCTACCTGCGCCGCCCCACCCGGCACGACGTCGAGGCCACGACCGTCTCGGAGGTGCCGGCATGACGTGGCTGACCTGGCGGCAGCACCGCGCCGAAGTGTTCACCCTGGGCCTGCTGGTCGCGGCGATCGGACTCTTCCTGCTCGTGGCCGGGTTGTCGATGCGCTCCCTGTTCCCCGACGGCGCGGCGGCCTGCGCGGGCGGCCTGACCGACGCCACCGACGCGTGCTCGACCGCCCTCAGGCGGTTGAACGAGGAGCACGGGTACACGTCCAAGCTGCTCACCTTGTTCAACCTGGTGCCGTTCCTGATCGGCGCGTTCCTCGGCGCACCGCTGGTGGCCCGCGAACTGGAAGCGGGCACCTGGCAGTTCGCCTGGACCCAGGCGGTGCCGAGGATGCGCTGGCTGGCCGTCAAGCTGGGTGCCCTCGGCGCGCTCACCGCGACGCTCGCCATCGCGCTCTCGGCGGCGATCACGTGGTACCGGCAGCCGTTGGACGTCCTGGGCGACCGGTTCTCGGCCGACGCGTTCGACCTGGAAGGGCTCGTTCCGGCGGGGTACGCGCTGTTCGCGTTCGCCGCCGCCACGGTGGCCGGCGCGTTGCTGCGGCGCAGCCTGCCCGCGTTCGCGGTCGCGCTCGGCGTCTACCTCGCCGTCCGCTTCGTCGTGGCGGGTTGGCTGCGCCCGAACTTCCAGGCGCCGGAGACCACCGTGCAACGCGTGGCCGCCGACGACGTCACCCTCGACCCGGGAGGTTCCCGGATGTCGACCGGCGACCGCCACGACTGGATCGTGGCGTCCGGCTACGCGGATCCGTCGGGCCGGCACCTCTCGGTCTACGAGGCCGTGGAGATGGACGTCGCGGCCCGACGTGCCGGGGTGGAGTTCAGCGCGTACCTGCACGAGCGCGGTGTCCAGCAGTGGGTCACGTACCAACCGGCCGATCGCTTCTGGACGTTCCAACTCGTCGAGGCGAGCGTCTTCGCCGGCCTCGCGGCAGCCCTGCTCGCACTCGTCGTGTGGCGGATCAAACGCCGCGTCTTCTGAGCGTGCGCGACCGCGCCCTGCCGACGGACGTCGCAGCTGCGGCCGGGGGTGCGCCACGGGTGCCCGTCCGCCGCTCGGCCGGCTCCGGGAGTTGCCGGACCACCGGTGCCGCGGCTATAGCCAACCGTTATCACGAGGGCGAGGCCACCGCGGCGGCGTCGGCGAGGAAGTCCACGAACTCCTCCAGGTCGGCGGCGAAGTGGTTCTCGCGGGACCAGACGGCCTCGTAGGAGATCTCCACGGGGTTGCCCCCTCGGACCAGGGGGCGACAGCTGGCGTGCCGACGGGTGATCTTGGAGCGGGGCAGCAGGGCCGCGCCCACGCCCAGGCCCGCCCACTCGTCCAGCACGCGGTGGCTGGCCGCCTCGCCGGGGTAGGTGCGCAGCGCCAGGTCGTTGCTGTGGAAGAGCCGGGTGGTGAACGTGGTCAGGCCGCAGGTGTCGGGGACGAGGATGTAGTCGGCGTCGGCGGCGGCGCCCAGTTCCAGCGGCCCGTCCGCGCCGGGGGCGGCGGCCGGGTCGACGACGACCATGGGCTCGCTGGCGATGACCCGGTGGCGGTAGGCGGGCATGGCCTCGACCGCGGGGACCAGCAGGACGTCGAGTTCGCCCGCCTGCAACGCCGCGCGCAGCAGGTCGAGGTCCGATTCCCGCAGCACCAGGTCACGCGGGTGGGACAGGCGCCGGGCGGCGTCGAAGGCGCAGGCCACCAGGTCGGACCCGATCAGCGGCGAGACGCCCATGCGGATGGTGCCGGTCGCCGGTCGGGCCAGCCGGCGCGCCTCGACCACGACCGAGTCCAACGCCGCCAGTGCCCGGTCGATCAGGGGCAGGACGCGCGCGCCCTGGGCGGTGGGTTGGACGCCGCGCGGTGAGCGGTCGAAGAGCTTGACGCCGAGCTCCTCCTCCAGCCTCGCCACGCCGTTCGACAGCGCGGGTTGGGTGACGCCGTAGTCCCGCGCCGCGGCGCTGAAGGACTTCGTCCGCGACACCGCCAGCGCGTAGCGCAGCCCCTCGATGTTCATCCCGCACCCACCTCGGTCATAACGGCCGACTATAGGGGCATTCAGCGGGAGCCTCTACCGCGTTCGGGTGGACGGTTCTACGGTCGCCCTCGTGCGTTGACCGTCAGGAGTGATCGTCTTGTCCCAGGATCGCCGCCCGGCCCACCGGGCCGCGCAGGTGGTGGAGCCGGGTGGGCCGGTGCTCCTCGCGCCGGTCGAGGTGCGCGAGCCCGGACCGGGCGAGGTGCGGCTGGACGTCGTCGCGTCGGGGATCTGCGGAGCCGACGCGGGCACGGTCGCGGCCTCCTCCCCGGCGAACGGGTTCCCCGTCACCCCGGGCCACGAGGTGGCCGGCGTGATCGCCGAACTGGGACCGTGCGTGCGCGGCTGGGAGATCGGTGAACGGGCGGGTGTCGGTTGGTTCGGCGGCAGCTGCGGCTCGTGCCCGGCCTGCCGGTCGGGCGACGTGGTCCACTGCCCGCGACGCCGGATCCCCGGCCTGTCCTACCCCGGCGGCTGGGCGTCCACCATCACCGTCCCGGTCGACGCCCTGATCCACATCCCGGAAGGGCTCACCTCGGCGGAGGCCGCGCCCTTCGGCTGCGCCGGGGTGACCACGTTCACCGCGCTGCGGGACGGCGGCGCCGAGCCGGGTGATCGCGTCGCCGTGGTGGGTGTCGGTGGTCTCGGGCACCTGGCGGTGCAGTTCGCCGCGGCCATGGGCTTCGAGACGGTGGCCGTCGCACGGGGCGAGGAGAAGCGGCGGGCGGCCACCGAGCTGGGCGCGCACCACTACGTCGACGCCTCCCGCGAGGAGGCCGGGCGAGCACTGCGCGACCTGAGCGGGTGCCGGCTGATCCTGTCCACCGCGTCGAGCAGCGAGCCGTTGGCCGGGCTCGTCACCGGGTTGGCGCCGCACGGCCGCCTCACCGTCGTCGGCTTCGACGGCACCCCGGTGCGACTGCCGCTGGGCGACCTGGTCATGCACGCCCGCGGCGTCACCGGCCACCTGACCGGCAACCCGACCGACACCGAGCAGGCCATGCGCTTCGCGCTGGCGGCCGGCGTCCGGCCACACGTGCGAACCGTGCCGCTGGACCAGGTGGGCGAGGCCCTGAAGACCCAGCAGGCGGGCCGAGCCCGGTTCCGCATGGTCCTGCTCCCGAACGCCTGACCCGGACACGAGATGGAGTCGCACATGCCGCACGCCGACGACCGGCCCGTCGTGGTGGTCGGGGCGGGAGCCTCGGGACTGGCCGCGGCCGCCACCCTGGCCGACGCCGGGTGCGACGTCCTGTGCCTGGAGGCCCGCGACCGCCCCGGCGGCCGCCTCCTCAGCATCCGCGCCGACCGCACCCACCCCGACCGCACCCACCCCGACGGCACCCACCCCGGCAGCACCGGCGCCGACGGGGAGAACGCGCTCGACCTGGGGGCCACCTGGTTCTGGGACGGCGAGCAGCGGGTGCAGGACCTCGTCGCCCGTCTCGGTCTCGACACCTTCGCGCAGCACACGGCGGGCAGCGCGATCTTCCAGGACGCCAAGGGCACCCACCGGTTGCAGGGCAACCCCATCGACGGCCCCGCCCACCGCTACACCGCGGGCGCCGATGCCCTGACCGACGCACTCGCGGCCACCCTGCCCGCCGGCGCACTGCGCCTGAACACCCCCGTGACGGCGATCCGCGCCACCACCGGCGGCCTGGCCGTCGAGACCGCCGGCACGACCCACGTGGCGGGCCACGTCGTCCTGGCCGTGCCGCCCGCCCTGGCCCTGGCCCGCATCGACTTCGGCGACGCGCTGCCGACCGACCTCGTCGGCCTGGCCCGCGCCACCCCCGTGTGGATGGGCGCCGTCGTCAAGGTCATCGCCGTCTACCCGGACGCGTTCTGGCGCCACGACGGCCTGGCCGGTGCGGCCTTCAGCTACACCGGTCCCCTCCAGGAACTCCACGACATGTCCGGTCCCTTCGGCCGCCCGGCGGCGCTGTTCGGGTTCGCCACCGCGACCGCCACCACCACCTCCACGGGCCCCGCCTTCCGGCAGGCCGTCATCGAGCAGCTCACCGAGCTGTTCGGTCCGGCGGCGGCCCGCCCCAGCGCCCTGCACGTCCACGACTGGAGCACCGAGCCCTGGACCTCGCCACCGGACGTGCACCGACTGAACAACTACAGCCTCTTCGGCCACCCCCGGTACCGGCAGCCCGCGCTGGCCGGACGGCTCCACTGGGCGTCCACGGAGACCACCGACTACACCGGCCACCTCGAAGGCGCCATCGCCGGCGGGCAGCGCGCCGCCCACGCGGTCCTGAGCGCCCGTTCCGCCCCGGACCCCGCTCCCACCACACCCAGGTGATCACATGTACGAGGTCGAAGCACTGCTGCGCGAGTACGACCACGCCCGCGCCTACACCGACGAGCTCTGGCGGGACCTCAGCCCGGACGAGGTGACCTGGCGGCCGAGCGAGGACTCCAGCGCCATCGGCTGGCACCTCGGCCACCAGGCCCACGTCGCCCACTTCATGATCCGCAACCTCACCGCGGCCGAGCCGAGCCCCGACCCCGAGCTGGACGCGCTGATGGACTCCGCGCAACCCGAGCGGTTCCGTGGCGCGCTGCCCACCATCCAGCGGCTCACCCGGTTCCGCGACACCGTCGCCGAACGCGTGCACGCCCGGATGAACGCCATCGCCACCGGCCGCGTCGCCGCCCCGGAGCAGCTCACCGTCGTCGCCACCCACCTCCTGGTCGCCCTGGTCAACCACGAGTACCAGCACGACCAGTGGATCGGCGAGGTCCGCGCCAACGACCTCGGCCACGCCCTCCCGCCCGACCCGGACACCGGCCGGGTCGCCCGCCTGGACGGGTACCTCGTCCTCAACCCCCTCGCCGGGTGAGCCGATCGACCCGGCGGGCCGCGGCCGGTCGTCGGGTGATCGGTCGACGCACGGCCGTTCGCCCGTTTCGCCCTCGTGGACAGTCCGCAAGGGCAGCAACCGGGGGCCCCAACGGGTGAACGTCGGGACATTCCGGCGTACCCGACCTCGGCCGGAGACTCGTGATCACCGTCACCGTCACCGCCACCCAGGTCGATTGGGGCTCCACCCATGGAAGAGATCTTCCGGTTCCTGCTCCTGCACCCACCCGCCCCCGCGACCGCGGTCGACGTGTTGGCCTCGGACGACTTCGCGGCGGCGCTGGCCGAGGCGCACGACGCCCCGGACAGCAAGACGGCGTTGAAGACCGCGGCCGCCCGGCTCGTCGCGAACGAGCGTGGTCTCACCGACCTCGGGAAGCTGGCCAACGCGACCGCCCTGTGGCACACCGAACGTGCCTTGCGCGGCACGGACGCCCCCACCCGGGCGGACGTCGAGCAGGCCGTGGCGGACGGTTTCGGCGAGCCCCCGTCCCAGGTGGTCGAGGCGCCCGCGTTCACCGCCGACCGCGAACTGCTGTCCGACAACCTCATCGCGGCGAAGCTGCTGTCCCGGGACGGCGCCGTCGAGGCGCGCACGATGGAGGACCTGCTGCGGCTGATGGCCGTGATCGACCGGGTGGCGGCCGGTGACCCGGCGCTGGACGAGGCGGGCGCGGTCGGCGCCGCCCTGAACCGGCCGACGGCGATCGGCCGGGCCGTCCCCGGACCGCGCCGCGCCCTGCCCGAGGACCGGCCGCCGCGGCGGCCGGAGCCGGACACCGACGCGGAACGCGAGCGGATCCGCGCGCGGATCGGCGCCCTGGAGTCCCTCAGCGACACGCTGGCGGCCGTGGCCCCCGGCGCCTTCGCCGTGCCCGAGGCACCGCAGAGCACGCCGTCACCCGGGCGGCCCGCCGCGGCGGAGACACTCCGCCGGGCGATGACCGAACGGGTGCGCGCGGGAGAGGTCGAGCGCATCGAGACCGAGCCCGTGCACGCGGTCATGCGCGCGCTGGCCGACGTGCAGTCGTCCGCGGTCGAACCCGGCGAGCAGCACCCGCCCGCCGCCCGGTTCCTGCTCAGCCGGACCGCCGTCGCGGAGCTGCCCCAGTCGCACCGGGCCACCTTGGAATCCCTCGACCTGAGCCTCGAACGCACCCCACTGCCCGGCGCGCTGAAGTCCGTCGAAGGCGAGCTCACCACCCTGTACGGCCGGCTCGCCGAACTGGAGCACGGCGCCACCTCCTACACCTTGATCGGCTCGCAGCTCTACGACACGGGCGCGCTCGACAAGACCGACATCAGCACGTTCGGGCTGCCCCACGCGGTGCCGGAGAGCCACGGCACCATCAAACCCGTCGGCGTCGGCGACCTGCTGGTCGTGCGGCAGCAGCTCAAGGGTTACCACGGCGGCGAGGTCGCCCACGTCGAGAACGTGCTCAAGGGCGAGTCCAAGAAGCGGTCGACCCTGCGCAGGCAGGAGACCGAGGAGACCGTCACGGTCGAGCACGAGATCACCAAGGTCGAGGAGCGCGACACCCAGACCACCGAGCGGTTCGAGATGCAGCGCGAGGCCGCGGAGGTGGTCAAGAACGACATCACCTTCAAGGCGGGCCTCGCGCTCAGCGCGTCCTTCGGGCCGGCCGTGGAGTTCAAGGCCTACACCGACTTCGCCATGAACCACGTCAAGCAGGAGTCCACCAAGACCGCGACGAACTACTCCAAGGAGGTCACCAGCCGCGCCTCGTCCAAGGTGTCCGAACGCCACCGCGAGGTGCGCGTCCTGCGCACGCTGGAGATCTTCGAGGAGCGCAACGAGCACGGCGTGAACAACGCCGCGGGCGAGGGCCACGTCGTGGGCGTCTACCAGTGGATCGACAAGGTCTACGAGGCGCAGGTCTTCAACTACGGCAAGCGGATGATGTTCGACATCATGGTGCCCGAGCCCGCCGCGTTCTGGATCCACGCGCACGCGCACAAGCCCAAGCCGGGCGCGACCCTCGAAGAGCCCGAGCCGTTCACGCTCGAACCGATCCAGATCACCGAGGCCAACTACGGCCTCTACGTCGAGCGGTACCAGGTGGCCGGGCTGAAGCCGCCGCCGGAGCCGTACACCACGGTGTCCAAGACGTTCGAGGGCGTGGTGGCTCTTGAGGACAAGAGCGGCACGAAGGTCGCCGACGTGCCCATCCCGGACGGTTACCAGGCGATCACCGGCCACGCGCTCGTGATCGCGAGCCGCTGGGTGCCCGACTTCGAGGACGACTGGGCCGTGGTCGTCGTCATCGGCAAGCGGCAGTGGGGGCGGAGGAAGAACAGCTTCATCAACAACTACTACACGCTGGACAACGAACGCGGTTCGGTGCCCCTCACCGTGCACTCCTACGGCTGCCGCACCTGGACGGTGGCCGTCGAAGTCGACTGCCAGCGGACCCAGCGGGCCTACCGCACCTGGCAGTTGGAGACCCACGCCGCCATCCAGCAGGCCTACCTGAAGATGGAGCGCGACTACCGCGACGAGCTGGCCGCGCTGGAGGTGCAGGCCGCCAACGACATCCAGGGCCGCAACCCGGCGGAGAACCGGATCATCGAGCGCACCGAGCTGCGCAAGCAGGCCATCAGCGTGTTCACCGCGCAGCACTACGACCTGTTCGGCGCGATCGGCCACTCGCCGGAGGGCTACCCGCAGCCCCACCTCCACGAGGCCGACGCCGAGGGCCGCTACATCCGCTTCTTCGAGCAGGCCGTCGAGTGGGAGCACATGATGTACCTGTTCTACCCCTACTACTGGGGGCGCAAGAACGGGTGGCGGACGAAGGCGCTGCTCCAGGACGTCGACACGCAGTTCGCCGAGTTCCTCAAGGCGGGCTCGGCCCGGGTGGTGGTCCCGATCCGGCCCGGTTTCGAGGCCGCCGTCGCCCACTTCCTGGACACCGGGGAGATCTGGGAGGGCGCCGACCCGCCGACGCTGACCAGCCCGCTGTACGTGAACATCATCGACGAGATCAAGGAGCGCACCCAGGCACCCGGCGCCGAGATCCCGCAGGGCGACCCGTGGGAGGTGCGCCTGCCGACCACCCTGGTGCGGCTGCGCCCGGACGACTCGTTGCCGACGTGGACCAAGCAGCCCGACGGGACCTGGCTGGAGGACTGATGGCCAAGCCCCCGCGTTACCGCATCCACCCGGCGATCGGCGTCGCGCGGGTCGGCGACGCCGCCGCGGACGAGTTCTTCCTCGGACCCGAGGTGCCCGACCGGTTCGGCCGCATGGGCGAGCCGGGCACCGGGAAGACCGTGCCGCCGCACAAGGTCGGCGGCCGGATCCGCCGCCAGGCGCAGCGCTTCCGGGTCTTCGAGTACACCGAGTCCGGTGGCGTGTGGACCGCGTCGCGGGAGATCACCGCGGACCTGGCCGACGTCGTGAACCTGACGTGGACGGTGGACCTGGCCAACCGCAAGGCGTCGTTCTTCGAGTTCGACGGGCTGTCCGGCTCCCCGCTGCTGCCCCGCCAGCCCAAGCGGGTCCGCCGCAACGAGGCGCAGGCCGACCGCCGCAAGCTGCGGATCGTGCCCGGCCCGCGGTCGATCGCCGGGCGCGCGGCGAGGGGGGTCGAGTTCCGCAAGGGCACCTCCACCAACCCGGCGGCCGAGCAGTGGCCCGACCCGGCGCCCTCGCCCGCGCTGGAGTACCTGGGCGAGCTGCGCACCGACGCCAGGGGCAGGCTGATCGTCATCGGCGGTGCGGGCGTGGTCGCCAAGCAGGCCGGCGCGCCGGACATCGCCCAGTACGCGAACAACGACATGTGGTTCGACGACGTCTCGGACGGCCCGGTGAACGCCGTGCTCCGGCTCCGCGTGGGCGGCGGGATGACGACCGTGCCGGTGCGGGGCGCGTGGGTTTTGGTCGGCCCGCCGGACTTCGCACCGGGCATCCCGCCTACCGTCACGCTCTGGGACGTCCTGGTCGACCTGGCCGTCCGCCGGATCCCGCTGCCCGAGGACGAGGCGGTGTTCGGCACGGGCGGGGCGCTGGCACGGCTCACCGCGATGGCGAAGGACCTCGGGCGTGGCCCGTCCCTGTCGCGCTACAAGCCGTCGTTCGACGAGGACGTCGCGCCGATCCTGCGCCAAGCCGTCCTGCCGGGGTGGGTCTTCGAGCAGTTGCAGGGCTTCCACACCGCCATGGGCGCCGGTGGCCTGCCCGCCGCGCGGTGGGAGGCGCTGTCCGATCCGGCGACGCCGAACGACGCGCGGCTCGCCGTGTTCCAGCGGTTGCGCAAGCCCGGCACGGCGGGACTGGGCGCGGACAACATGCCCCAACTGCTGGGCGACGACCCGTACAACAACCTGAGGACCAAGCGCTGGGGGCTGTCGCTCACCACCACCCAGTACGCGATCATGGAGGCCTGGGCCGGTGGCCGCTTCGTCAAGTCGGCACGGCCGCCCGCGTCGCTGCTCACCCCGGTCGGGCCTGGGATGGTGACACCCGACGGGATGGACCGCGCGGCGGCGCAGTCCGTGTCCGGCGGCGCTTTCTACCCCGGCATCGAGGTCGGCTGGCAGATCCGGGAGCCGGAGCTGTTCGCCGAACCGTTCCGGATCAAGCACGGCGCGCCCTCGAAGTACGTCGGCGACGCCCGCGGCCGCACCGTGGTGGCCGGGCACTTCACCCGGCAGATGGCGCTGCCGTGGATCGCGGACTTCCTGCAGTGCAAGGTCGAGGAGCAAAGGGTCACCAAGGCCGACTGGGGCTGGTGGCCGTCCCAGCGCCCCGACGCGGTGTACGCGACGACGGCCGACGCCCTGGCCGCCGGGACGATGGTGCACTGGCACCGCGCCACGGTCGGCGCGTCGTCTGACTGGCCGAGCGACGCGCACGAACCCAGTCCCCGTTCCAGCGACATGCCGTCCTACCAGCAGATGGTGGACAACTGGACCAAGCTCGGCTTCGTCGTGCCGGGGGCGGGTGTGTTCGCCGAGACCGAACGCGGCGGTGCCGTCCCGTGAGCGGTCGTCACGACCTGGTGGTGGTCGGCGCGGGCCCGGCCGGTGCGTGCCACGCGCTGGCCGCCGCCCGGGCCGGGGCGTCGGTGCTGCTCGTCGGTCCCCCGGCGCGGCACCGTCGGCACACCGTGGAGCTGCTCACGGCCGCGGCGCACGACGCGGTGGCCTGGTTGGGGGTGGTGGGCTTGCCGGCGCGTCCCTGTGCCGGGGTGCTCGCGAGCTGGGGCGGCGCGGTCGTCGACAAACCGGCGCTGCTCACGCCCGGTGGCGCGGGTTGGATCGTGGACCGCGCCGAGCTGGATCCGGCGCTCGTGGCCGCCGCGGTGTCGGCCGGGTGCACGTGGGTCCCGGCGAGGGCCCAGGGCGTCGAGCGGGACGGTGGCGCCTGGCGCGTGCGGGTGGGCGGTGAGTGGCGGCTGGCGGACCGCGTGGTGCTCGCCACCGGCCGCACCGCGCGGCTGCCCCGGCTCGGCATCGCGCGCGAGGTCACCCACCGGATGACCGCGTCGACCGGCTGGGTGGACGCCCGGCTGCCGGGGCTGGGCGACCGGCTGCACGTCGCCGCCGCGCCCGGCGGTTGGTGGTACGCGATCGGTTGCGGTGCGGGTACCGCGCTGGGCCTGTGCACCGACACCGACCTGCTGCGCACGGGCGACCGGTTCGCCTGGGCCGGGCACCGGGTGGACACCTGGCACCGCTCGGCCACCACCGCGCGGACGACCGGCCCGGTGCCCGCGGGCGTCGCGGTGATCGGGGACGCGGCGCTCGCCGTGGACCCGCTGTCCGGGCAGGGCTTGGCCTTGGCGGTGGAAGGCGCCGTGCTGGCCGCCGACGACCCGACCGGTTATCCCGACTGGCTCGCCCGGGCGACGGCGGCGCACGCGGCCGGCGCGCGGGCCGTCTACTCGGCCGCAAGCCTCGACGGCCCGTTCTGGCGGCGGCGTGCCGGCGGTCGGCTGCCCGTCACGGGCGGTGCTTGAGCCGCCGACCTGCCTGCTCGGGTGGCGTTCGCCGCGACGGAGGACACCGCCCGCACGGCCGCCGGGTCGCGGCCCTCTTCGCCTGCGACGGTTGGGGGTCACTTCGGCTGTGCCGCAGGGAAACCCGGCCTTCCGGCCGAGGTCGTTGCTACGATGCCGGGTCGGAACCTGGGCGGGGGCGTTGGTCATGACGCTGTACTCGGAGTTGGACGCGGCCATCGAGCGCGACGACGGGGCGCCGGTCGTGGCGTGGGCGCGCGGGGTGCTGGACGGGGTGCTGACCGACCGGCTCGGGGTCGGGGTCGTGCGCCACCCGTTGGGGTTCCTGTGCGTGCCGGCTCACCGCGACGGCTCCGAAGGGGTGTGCGTGCACCTCTGGGACGCCCGGTCCGCTTCGGCGGCGCCGACCGCGTCCGCGCCCCACTCCCACAGCTGGGACCTGTCCAGCTGGGTGGCGGCGGGCGCGCTGCACAACCGGACCATCCGGGTCGTCGACACCGACGACGCGCCGACGCACCGGGTGTTCGACGTGCGCAGCGGGCCGGAGGGCGACCACGTGCGGCCGACCTCGCGACTGGTCCGGACCGAGGTGGAGCGGACCGTCGTGCACCGCGCCGGTGAGCGGTACCGCCTGTCGGCCGGGATCTTCCACGAGACGGTCGTGCCCGACGAGGCCGACGTGGTGGTGACCGTCGCGCTGGGGTGGACGCGGGCCGCCATGCCCAACCTGTCGCTGGGCGACCCGGACGCCGGTGAGCACCGGGTGGTGCGGCGGTTGTGCGAGCGGGACGAGGCCGTGCGGGTGGCGTCGATCGGGTTGGCCGCGATCGCGGGCTGAGCATCACGTCGGCCGGACGGCGCTGACCACGAGGGACCCGCCCCACGTCGGCAGGTGGCGGGCCACCCACGCCGAGCGCAGGTCGCCGAAGCGCGTGCGCCAGACGACGTGGTTGGACCGCAGTGCCGTGGGCGTCAGGCCCGCGAGCCGCAGGCCGGTCGCCAGCAGGCCCGCGGTGAACGGGCGGATGTGCAGGTGCAGGTACTCGTGGAACGGGTCGACGTGGCGCGGGGCGTGCCCGAAGAGGAACCGCAGCCGGTCCTGCGGGGTGGCGAGGTTCGGGGTGGTCAGCACGAGCACCCCACCGGGTCGCAGCACGCGGTGGCACTCCGCGAGCAGCGACGCGGGGTCGTAGACGTGCTCGATGATCTCCCCCGCCAGGATCCCGTCCAGCGCGCCCGAGCGGAACGGCAGCGGTTCGCCGAGGTCGAGCGCGACGGCCGGCACGCCGGCGCGCAGGGCGGCGCGGCCCGCGTCGAGCACCACGTCGCAGGCGATCGGCCGGGCGCCGCGGCGGGCGAGCACGGAGCAGACCTGCCCCCCTCCCGCGCCGAGGTCGGCGACGAGCGGGCGTCCGGCCAGGTCGAGGTGCTCGCCGAGCAGGTCGAGCGCGAGGCGCAGCCGGCGGCGGTGGTAGGGGTCGCGCAGGTAGCCCGCGACCTCGTCGTGGGCGTACCGGCGCCGGTTCGCGGCGGTAGCCCGGCCCTGTGCTCGACCCACGACCGCATGATCGCGCAGAACCGGGGACCGGCGCGCTGCCAGTCGGGTGAAGTTCGGTGTCGCGCCTGCCGAAACGGGACGCGGCGGCCGACCCGATCTGGTTCAGTGGCTCGACCAAGCACGCCGAGGGGAAGCCGACGGATGCGGACCGACCACATCGTGCCGGACCGGATCCGGCTCCCGTGCGCCTGCGGTGATCCGCACGGACGTGACGCCACCCGCGTGCCGGTGACGCTCCCCTCCGCGTGGCCGGGTGGTGCGCACCGGCGTGGTCCGGGCCGCGTCGGACGGCGGGAGCCGTGACGCGCGGCCGGTCCCGCCGGCCCACCACGTCGGCCCGCGCGCTGCGCCTGGCCCTGGTCCGCTACTCGTTCGCGACCGCGTGCGGCGTGGCGGTGCTGATCAGCGTCGCCCTGATCGCGCGGGACGACGCCCTCACCGCCACGCAGATCTACTCGGCGGTGGGGTTGAACGTGATCGCGAGCGTCGTGTTCGCGCTGGTGTTCGCCACGCTCGCCAACTGGACGCAGGACCGGCACCTGCGGGACACGCTCACCGAGGGCATGGAGGAGGTGGCCGACCGGTTCGAGCGGAACATGGCCCGCACGAACCGGTTGTTCCTGCCGTCCAAGCACTACGACGCGCTCAACCCCACCGACGGCTTCGGCGACCCGTACAACGAGGACATGACGCTCGACCTGCAGAAGAGCGGCTTCTTCGCCTTCTACGGCCCGAACGCGCGGTTCGTGGCGGCACGGCTGCTCACCTCGCGCCACCGGCTCCAGCAGATCCGGATCGCGATGATCAACCCCGGCAACCGCAAGGCCGTCAGCCGCAGCGCGTCGGACCGGATGTCGACACCGCGGTTCCGGGGGCGGACGATCGCGCAGATCGAGCAGGAGCTGGAGAACGAGCTCCTGATGAACCTGGTGTCGCTGTTCGACTGCCGGTGGCTGTGCCCGGTGGAGATCCTCTACAACGAGGACACGGCCGTGTACCGGTACGTGATGCTGGACGAGTCGGTGTACGTGTCGTGGTACCACAGCCCGCAGTCGACCCAGATGGAACTACCCGAGTCGTACCGCTTCGGCCGGGACTCGTTCCTCTACTCGACCTTCCGCATGGAGCTGATGCGCAAGTTCGAGATCTCGCACCACAAGGTGGTCTTCGAGGCCACCGACGACGACACCAAGCTGACCACCCACCTGCGCACCCTGACCGGCCGCGAGATCACCGCCGCCGACCTGGCGCGGTGGCGGTCGGAGCAGGAACAGGACAGCGCCGCGTTCCGCCACTACCTGGGCACGCTGCGGCAGTCGTCGGCACACCACCTGTCCCGCGAGGACAGGTCCGACACCTGACCCCGTGCACACAAGCCATTCCGGCTCGGGATCGGCGGCACGTCCGCGAGGCCGGCGCGACCCGGGGTCAACGACCTTCGTGGGCGTTGAGCCGGGCGGCCTGGCGGGTCAGGTGGACGCACTCGGCGAGGTTGGTGGCCTTGCCGGCCGCCTCGGTGTAGAGCCGTGCCGCCCGCACCAGGTCGCCGTCGCGCTCGTGGAGGTACGCCGACACCGCCGTGTGCCGGGGAAGCGAGTCGTCCAGCGGCGCGAGTGCCGCCAGGCCGGCCCGCGGTCCGTCCGCCTCGCCGACGGCCACCGCGCGGTTGAGCCGGACGACCGGGCTGTCGGTCAGGCGCACGAGCTCGTCGTACCACTCGACGATCTGCACCCAGTCGGTCTCCTCGGCGGTCGGCGCGTCGGCGTGCAGTGCCGCGATGGCCGCCTGGGCCTGGAACTCGCCCAGCCGGTCGCGGGACAGCGCCGCCTGGAGGATCCCGACGCCCTCGGCGATCAACCGGGTGTCCCACCGACCCCGGTCCTGCTCGGCGAGCGGCACCAGGCTGCCGTCCGGCGCGTGCCGGGCGGCGCGACGGGCGTGGTGGAGCAGCATGAGGGCGAGCAGCCCCGCCACCTCGGGGTGGTCGATCGCGGCCGCGAGCTGCCGGGTGAGGCGGATGGCCTCGGCGGCGAGGTCGACGTCGCCGGAGTAGCCCTCGTTGAACACCAGGTAGAGCACGCGCAGCACGGTGGCGACGTCGCCCGGCTGGTCGAACCGCACGCCGGCCACGGTGCGCTTGGCCCGGCTGATGCGCTGCGCCATGGTCGTCTCGGGCACCAGGTAGGCCTGGGCGATCTGGCGGGTGGTGAGGCCGCCCACGGCGCGCAGGGTGAGCGCGACCGCGGACGACGGCGTCAGCGACGGGTGGGCGCACAGGAAGTAGAGCTGGAGCGTGTCGTCCACCGCCGGCACGGGCTCCGGCGCGGGCTCCTCGTCGACGACGTCCTCACGCCGGCGGCGCGCGGCGTCCGCCCTGGCCCCGTCGAGGAACCGGCGCCAGGCCACGGTGACCAGCCAGCCCTTCGGGTCGCGCGGCGGGTCGGCGGGCCAGACGCGGACCGCCTCCACCAGCGCGTCCTGCACGGCGTCCTCGGCCGCCGCGAAGTCGGCTCCGCGGCGGACGAGGATCCCGAGCACGTTCGGGGTGAGGCTCCGGAGCAGCGCCTCGTCCATCCGAGTGGTCACTCCGTGATGGTCGGCGGCGTGGACAGGAACGGGCGCAGCTCCAGCCACTCGTGGATCGGCTTCCCGCCCGCGCCCGGTGCGGCCGACAGCTCACCGGCCAGCTCGACGGCGCGGTCGTAGCTGTCGACGTCGATCACCATCCAGCCGGCGATGAGGTCCTTGGTCTCGGCGAACGGGCCGTCGGTGATCGGCGGGCGCCCCTCGCCGTCGTACCGGACGAACGTCCCCTCGGGGGCGAGCGCCTGACCGTCGACGTACTCGCCGGTCTCCTCCAGCCTGGCCGCGAAGTCGCGCATGTACTGCACGTGCGCCGTGATCTCCTCCGGCGTCCACTGGTCCATCGCCACGTCGTTGACCGCTGCCGGGGCGCCGCGGTAGTGCTTGAGCAGCAGGTACTTGGCCATCGGGGTTCTCCTCGGTGCTTGTGCGACCCATTCTGGTCGCGTTCACCGCAGGGACGGAGCCGGTGCCGGGATCTCGACATCACCGTCCCCCGATTCGAGTGTGACCCGCGTCACCGCGGGCGCCTGGCAGGTCAGCCCGCCAGGCGCCCGCGGTGTCGATCGACGCGGTCGGTGACCCAGCGCCGGTGTCTCAGCGCCCCATGCCCGGGATCGACCACAGGTCGTGCACCGAGCCGTTGTCGTCGTTCACCGGAACGTGGTGGACCTGCCCGTCCACCGGCTGGATCGCCGCGGCCGCGACGGTGGCCGGCGCGAGGCCCAGCGGCAGTGCCGCCAGGACGAGCACAGCCGCGTTGGCCGCCTTCGTGATGTTCATCTTCCCCCCAGTTGGCGTGATGACGGTGCCTGGTGCGCCCGGACCCCCAGCCCGGGCCACCGCGACACGGTCTCTCCCTCCCCCGATCCACTACGACCGATGGACTACAGTCGCTGTGGTTCTTTTGGAGTATGTGCACGGGTGACGACGGCAGGCAAGAGCTGGGTTGCGCGACTTGAGCACGTTCGCCTGAAAGGGTGACCACGAGATGCCGACGAATCCGGCGCGCCGAGCGGACCTGCTCGACGCCGCGATCGAGATCCTCGCCGCGAAGGGTTGCCGCGGCCTGTCCTTCCGCACGTTGGACGTGCAGGCCGGGTTGCCCATCGGCACGTCGGTCAACTACTTCGGCCGACGCGACGTCCTCCTCGTGCAGGTGGGGGAACGCGTCGTCGACCGGTACCGCGAGCAGAACGCGCGGGTCGCCGACGAGCTGGGCGCGGAGCACGACCGGGTGGCCATCGCGCAGCTGCTCACCCGCCTCATGCTCACCGACTTCCGCACGATCGCCCTGGCCACGCTGGAGCTGCGGGTGGAGGCCACCCGCCACCCGGCCCTGCGCAAGGCCCTGACCGCCAAGACGCTCCACCACTTCGACGCCGACGTGGCCCGCACCGGCATGGCGCCCGAGGACTGGCGGGTGGTCGTCGTCGCCTTCAGCGGCCTGATCTGGTCGCAACTCACCCTCCCCGACGGCCTGGGCATCACCGACACGGACCCGGTCGTGGAGCTCCTGGCACGCCGCCTCCTGCCGCCCCCGAGCACGTGACGAAGGCGCGTCGGCGGTGCTCGCCCGGGCGGTGCTCGCCCGGCCGGACCGCGTGGGCCGGGAAGGACCACGTCGGGAGAGCCCGCTAGGACCGGCCGGAGCCCGCGCTCAGCTCCGCCGCCGCGCGGGCGTAGCCGACGACCGGCGGGCGCGTGTCGTCCGCCCGCCACACGACCGCCAGTTCGCAGGGCGACACCCCGGTGACCGGGCGCACCACCACCTCGTCCCTGGCGACCAGCGGCGCGTTGCCCTCGGCCAGGAGCACCACGCCGTCGCCGTTGGCCACCGCCTCGTGGGCCTCCTCGGCGCTGGCGATCTCACCGCCGATCACCGGTTCCCGGCCGCCGCGCGCGTCCAGCGCGAGCCAGTAGTCGCGCACGTGGCCCGCCGACTCGGGTAGCGCGAGGAACGGCTCGTCCAGCAGCTCGGTGAAGTCGACGCGCTCCCGCGCCGCCAGGCGATGGGCCGAGGGCAGGGCGACCAGGCGCGGCTCGCGTGCGACGACCACCCACCGGTACCGGTCCGAGCCGGGGATCGGCAGCCAGACGAAGCCGACGTCGGTCGAGCCGTCGGCGAGGCCGACCGTCGGGTCGCCCCAGCCGACCTGGCGCAGGGTGATCCGGGCGGTCGGGTGCTCGGCGACGAGCCTGGACCGCAGCGCGGGCAGCAGGCCGCGGCCGGGACTGGTGCTCATGCCGACCACCAGCGTCGCCCGCCGCGCGGCTTTCGCCGACTCGACCGCCGCCCGGGCCAGCCGCCACTCGGCGACGATCCGCTCGGCGTGCGGCAACAGCGCGGCGCCGACCGCGGTCAACCGCACCTCGCGCCGGTCCCGCTCGAACAGCGGCGCGCCGAGCTGCCGCTCCAGCACCCGGATCTGCTTGCTCAGCGCGGGCTGGGACACGAACAGCCGCGCGGCCGCCCGGGTGAAGTGCAGCTCCTCGGCGACCGTGACGAAGTAGTTCAGGTCACGTCCGTGCACGTCCATTGCCAAGGGTTATCACAACGGATCTTGGACGCCGATGCGGCCCGTCGGCCACCGTGGTCTCAACCCGACGCACAGAGGAGCGAAGTTGACCGAGAACCCGAAGGTGTGGCTGGTGACCGGCGCCAACAGCGGCTTCGGCCGGGCGATCACCGAGAACGCGGTCGCCCTGGGCGACACCGTGATCGCCGCCGTCCGCCGCCCGGACACGCTGGCCGACCTGGTGGCCGCCTACCCCGACCAGGTGGACCCGGTGCGGCTGGACGTCACCGACACCGCGCGGATCGAGGCGGTGGTCGAGGACGTGCTGGCCCGGCACGGCCGGATCGACGTGCTGGTGAACAACGCGGGCCGCACGCAGGTCGGTGCGGTCGAGGAGACCACCGACGCCGACCTGCGGTACCTGTTCGACCTGCACTTCTTCGGCCCGGCCGCGCTGATCCGCGCGGTGCTGCCGTCGATGCGGGCCCGGCGCGACGGCGCGATCGTGAACCTGAGCAGCGTCGGCGGGCAGCTGTCGTTCGCCGGGTTCTCCGCCTACAGCGCGACGAAGTTCGCCCTCGAAGGGCTCTCCGAGGCGTTGGCCGACGAGGTCTCGGAGTTCGGGATCAAGGTGTTGGTGGTCGAGCCCGGCGCGTTCCGCACCAACCTGTTCGGCGTGGACGCGGCGCACTTCAGCGCGGAGAACCCGGCCTACGCGGGCAGTGCGGGCCGGACCCGGGAGTACGTCGTGACGGGGGACGGCGAGCAGCCGGGCGACCCGGCCAAAGCGGCAGCGGCCATCCGGGCCGCGCTGATCTCCGACCGCACCCCGTTGCGGCTGCCGCTCGGCGACGACTCGGTGGACGCGATCCTGGGCCACCTCGACGCGGTGCGCGCGGAGATCGCGGACTGGGAGAAGGTCGCCCGGGACACCGCGTTCGGCGGATGAGCTCCGCGTCGAATGCCCGGATTCGGATTCCCTATCCTCCCGGCGGTTTCCTTGGTCGGTCTCAATTGGGCTGTTAGCGTTCACACCCTTGTCGTGACCCCGATCACGACGCAGCCGTGAACCGACCGAGAAGAGGAACCGCCCATGTCCCTGCCCGAACGGCTGCCGCGTGGTGGCGTGCGGCGCTCCGCGATGACGTTCGTCGGCGTGGCCGGCCTGGTCGGGGCGCTGCTCACCGGTTGCGGCACCGACGGGCAACCCGCGTCCGCGTCGGTCACCCGGTTGACGTTCTGGAGCGGCTACGCGGGTCCGGCGCCCACGGCGCTGGAGGCGATCGTGGACGAGTTCAACTCGGCGAACCCGGACGTCCGGATCGAGGTGAGCCTCATGCCGTGGGACGTGTTCTTCCAGAACCTGCTCCCCGCATACTCCTCCGAAGGGGGCCCGGACCTCGCCGCGTTCGACAGCACCCGGGTCGCCCAGTACGCGAAGAAGGGCGTGCTCGCACCGGTGGACGACTGGTTCGCCGCCGACCCCGCGTCCAACGCGCTGGTCACGGCGGCGGTCGACGCGGTCACCTACCAGGGCGTGAAGTACGCGGTGCCGATGACCTTCACGAGCCTCAAGCTGTGCTACAACCGGGCGCTGTTCACCGAGGCAGGGCTCGATCCGGTCCGGCCGCCCACCACCTGGGACCAGTGGCGCAACGCCATGATCCGGTCGACCTCCGACGATGACGACGACGGCGTCCCCGAGCAGTACGGCCTGGCGATCCCGGACCACGAGACCATCCCGGTCTGGCCGATCCTGCTGTGGGGCCACGGCGGCGACCTGCTGGAACCCGACGGGTCGAAGTCCGCGCTCACCCGGCCCGAGTCGATCGCCGCGGTCCGGACCTGGACCGATCTCGTGACCAGGAAGAAGGTATCCCCCACCGGGCTCTCGGGCGCCGAGGCCGAGGAGTTGTTCCGCACCGGCAAGGCGGCCATGACGATCACCGGACCGTGGGCCACCAGCGGCTTCCAGGACGCGGGCGTCGACTTCGACCTCGCCCCCGTGCCGCCCGGACCGATCCGGCAGGCCACCCTGGGCTCGACCACGTCGCTGGCCCTCAGCGCCACGCTGACGCCCGAGAAGAAGCGGGCCGCGCAGCGGTTCCTGTCGTACTGGGTCGGCGAGCAGGCGCAGGAGAGCTGGATGAAGGGCTCCGGTTACCCCTCGATCCGCCTCGACCAGTACGCGCCGAACGACAACCCGTTGGTCGGCGAGTTCGCCGACGACGCGCGGATCGCCCAACCGCTGATGCCGGGCACCGTCGAGTTCGCCAAGATCCACGACGACGTGTTCGAGCCGGCGATCCGGGACGTCGTCAGCGGCAAGATCGGCGTGAACGACGGCATGGCGGCGGCGTCACGGCGCATCGACGAGATCCTGGCCGCATCGGGGTGACCGACCACCGGCAGCGAGCCCGGTGCTCACCGCGCACACCCCGCCGGTCGCGTCCACGCCGGACGGAACCCGTTCCCGCCAGGGGAATGAGGACCGAGCCGCGTGACCGGTGACCGGCGGGGTCGCCGTGCCCCCGACCGGTTCAGTCGCCGAGCATGTGCGCGCCCTTCACCGAATCGTCGGTGGCCGTGAGCAGACCCCGCACGTTGGCGTTGAACTCGGCTTTGTCGATGCGGCCGTCGCTGTCGGCGTCCATCCCGGCGAAGGCGACCAAGGCGGTCTGCTCCGGGTCGGGGACGTCCGCGCTGCGGTACAACGCGATCAGCTCCGCCTGGTCGATGGAGCCGTCACCGTTGCGGTCGACCACGTCGAAGCACCGGTCCGAGGCGGCCATCCACAGGTCCACCACGGTCTCGGCCGACAGCCGCCGCGCCATGTGCGCCGCCTCGAACTCCTCCTTCGTCACCACCGCGTCGCGGTCGACGTCCGCCGCACCGTGGACGTACTCCCAGAGCCGCCGGTAGGCGGTCAGGAAGTCGCGGACCTCGGGCGCGTCCTCGGTGAGCCCGAACTCCCGGCCGATGCGGCTCGTCTTCGTCTCGAAGTCCGCCCATTCGAGGATTCCGTCACCGTTCAGGTCGAGTGCCACGAAAATGCGGTCGATGTTCCGGGCGAGCACCTCATCGGACATGGTTCACCTGTTCTCGTCGTCGTTCTCGGCCGTCGAGGGGAAGCGTATCGACGCGGATCGGCGCACCGAATCGCGAAAAAGGGTTCAATAACTCACTCGAACGGTTAGCGCGACCGCCGTGCACAATGGGTCGCATCGCCGCCGACCGAACACCCGGCTCACCCCGGGCCGGCCGGATCAGACGGTGAGGAGGGTCTTGATGGCGCGGCGCTCGTCCATGGCCCGGTAGCCCTCGGCGGCCCGGTCGAGCGGGAGGGTGAGGTCGAAGACCTTGCCCGGGTCGATCTCCCGGCGCCAGATCAGGTCGACCAGCTCGGGCAGGAAGCGGCGGACGGGTGCGGGGCCGCCGTGCAGGTGGACGTGGGAGAAGAACATCTCCATGCCGGGCAGCGCGACCTCGTGGGTGACGCCGACGTAACCGACGTGCCCGCCGGGCCGGGTGGAGCGGATGGCCTGCATCATCGACTCCTGGGTGCCCACCGCCTCGATGACCGAGTGCGCGCCGAGCCCGTCGGTGAGGTCCTTGATCCTCGCCACGCCCTCGTCGCCGCGCTCGGTCACGATGTCGGTGGCCCCGTAGTCGAGGGCGAGCTCCTGGCGTGCCCCGTGGCGGCTCATCGCGATGATCCGCGCCGCACCGAGCCGCGCCGCGGCCAGCACGCCGAGCAGGCCGACCGCGCCGTCGCCGACGACCGCGACGGTCTTGCCGGGGCCCACCTCGGCGGCCACCGCGGCGAACCAACCGGTGCCCAGCACGTCGGAGGCGGCCAGCAGGCCGGGCACCAGGTCGTCGGGGGGGCAGGTCGGGGGTGGCCACCAGGGTGCCGTCGGCCAGCGGCACCCGCAGGAGTTCCGCCTGGGCGCCGAGGCCGCCCATCGGCACCCGGTGCACGCACGAGCTCTGGTAGCCGGCCCGGCAGGTCTCGCAGGTGTTGTCCGAGGCGAAGAACGAGCCGACCACGAACTGCCCGGGCCGCACGTCGCGGACCTCGTCGCCGACCTGCTCGACGACGCCGACGTACTCGTGCCCCATCGGCGTCGGCCCGCCGATCTCCTCGATGCCCCGGTAGGGCCACAGGTCCGAGCCGCAGACGCAGGTCGCGGCCAGGCGGATGACCGCGTCCGTCGGCGCGACGAGCCGCGGCTCCTCGCGTTCTTCGACCCGGACGTCGCCGGGGGCGTGCAGGACGACACCGCGCATGGTGTTTCTCCTCGACTTCGTCCGAGGGCGCCCGCCTGGCCGGCTGGGTGGCTCCGGTCAGGCGGTCCCGGTCAGGGCAGGACGTCGAAGGCGTTGGGCAGTCCGAGTCGGTAGGCCACCTGGTCCTTGACCTTGAGCAGCTCGAACTCCGGCGCGCGGTACAGCTCGTGGACCACCGCGCGAGGGGCGGTGGACCCGGCCTCGTCCAGCAGCGCGTTCACCGCCAGGCGCGCGGCGCTGTTCGCCGCCTCCATGCCGGCCGCGTTGATCGGCGTCCGCACGTAGTCACCGGCGAGGAACAGGTTGGGCACGGCGGTGCGCGCGGTCGGGCGTCGACGCCACGAACCGACCGGTTGCACGACCAGCTCGTCGGCGTTGGTCGGGTTCGGACCGCCCAACCCGGTCACGCCGGGATCCAGGAACCAGGTCACCAGCGACGATTCGTCGAGCACCTGGCCACCGGTGTCGTTGAGGTGCTGCTTGAGCTGCGCCAGCACCTCCTGGACGATCTGCCGCTCGGTCAGCTGCTTCGCGGGGCGGCCGAACAGGACGCCGGGCGTGTCCCAGTCGGAGATCACCACGGACACGCAGTCGGCGATGGTGCCGTCGCCGTAATCGGCCCGGAAGTCGCGCTCCGGCCAGAACGCGGCCTGGCTGATCGAGCTCAGCGACCACGGCGCGTGGACGTAGTAGACGTGACCGTGCACGAGCGGGGTCGGCCGGTCGAAGTAGAGCATCAGCCCGGTCATCCACTGCGTCTCCAACGTGGCCGCGTCGCGCAACCGCGGGTCGGCGGCCAGCAGGTCCGCGTTCCACACCCGTCTGGCGTGCTCCACGGGCAGCGCGCAGACGTAGAAGTCGGCATCGACCTGCTCCTGGCGCCCCTCGGGGTCGCGGACGCGCGCCGCCGAGATCCGGCCGCCGGCCACCGCGAGGTCCTCGACCGCCCACCCGACGCGGAACTCCACCCCGAGGCCGCGCAGGTGCTGCTCCCACGGGTCGATCCACGCCTCGTTCGTCGGCCGGTCCAGCACCCGGTCCACCGGGCCCTCCGCGCCGCGGCCGAGGAGGTTGAACAGGATGCGCTCGAACACCAGGCCGGCGGTGTGCGTGCTGGCGTTGTCGGTCCTGGTCGACGACAGCACGCGGGTGGGGCCGTAGACGAAGAGCCGCCGGTAGTCCTCCGACTTGCCCCGCGCGCGCAGGAAGTCCGGCCAGGTCGTGTGCTCCCACTGGTTCAGGCGGCGTTCCTCGCAGCTGGTGAGGTAGACCAGCACGCGCTGGGCGAAGACCGCGGCCTCGTGCGGTGGCAGGTGGAACCGGGTCTCGACCACGGCTCGCACCTGCCGCAGCAGCAGGTCCGGCGAGAGCTGGTCCGGCAGGCCGTCGAACCCCAGCGGGACGCTCAGGTCCTCCCGTCCACCGGCGAAGGACGCCAGGAACCCGGTCGCCGCGGTCAGGTTGTCGTGCACGCCGTTGGCGTTGCCCGGGAACGGGATCCTGCGCAGCGTGTCGGGCAGGTCGTGGTAGAAGCCGAAGAAGATCCGGAAGCCGTGCTCGCCCGGCAGGTCGCGCCGACCACCGCGGCCGGTGCCCGGCACGGGCATGCTGCGGCACTTGCCGCCGAGGGCGCGCCGTTCGTAGAGGGTGACCGCGAACCCGCGCTCGGCCAGCTCGTGCGCCGCCGTCATCCCCGCGACCCCGCCGCCGAGGACCGCCACCGTGGCGCCGGCGCGACTGCCCGCCGCCACTCCCGGCAGGGCCAACCCGGCCACACCGGCACCCGCGCCGGTCAGGAAAGTGCGCCGACTGAGCTCGATTCCGTCCACGGACACCGCCCCACCCTCGAACCGGCCCGACCGGGCGGCACTCTAGCGCACCGCCCGGTCGTCGAGCCATGATCGTCGACATTCCACTTGATGACGAAACCGTTGCGCGACAACGGTAATACCGAACGTCGACTGCGAGCACAGCGCCGGAAATCACCCGATCAGGTTCGGCGCGGCACCCTGTGTGAGTCGATCACCGGGGCCCGGCACCCGGTCCGAAACTTTTCGCCGAGGCTGTTGACACCGGGGCGGCGACGTTCGTACGGTCTACCCGAGCAGCGTTGGCGCTCGAACGTCATGGGCGCCAACGGCTTTCGAACGACGACCAAAGCCGACGAGTGATCTCACGGCCGAGGTGCCCACTGCTTGGATAGCGCTTTCCAGCACTACCACGCAAAATTGAATCGTTTCATACCGTGGTGCCGTCCCGCAGCCCTGCTGCGGGATGCGCCCGGTCAGCGCTGGGAGCGTTCCCAGAATCTGCGACGGAGGAGCAACGGTGCTCACCAACTTTGTTCAGGGTGCGGGTTGTCGCCCTGACGGACTCACGACGCAAGCACCACCGAACCGGCTGGTACGCGCAGGAGGTCCGTCATGCTCGTGAACAGGCGGCGCACCGCGCTGCTCGCAACAGGCGTCATCCTGGCCGTCGCCGGCAGCGGCGTCCTCGTCCCCGCCGCTTCGGCGGCTCCGACCCGTTACGAGGCGGAAAGCGCACCGGCCACCTGCGCCGGTGCCATCGAGTCCAACCACGCCGGCTACTCCGGCAGCGGGTTCTGCAACGCGGACAACGCGGTCGGGGCGTCGGCGCAGTTCACCGTCACGGCGGCCGCGGCGGGCTCCGCGACCATCGCCGTCCGCTACGCCAACGGCGCCACCGCCAACCGCCCCGCGGACGTGCTGGTCAACGGCGCGGTCACCCACCCGGGCACCGCGTTCGACCCGACCGGCGCCTGGAGCACGTGGGCCACGAAGACGCTCACCGTCCCGGTGACCTCCGGCACGAACACGATCCGGTTGAGCCCGACCACCGCGGACGGCCTGGCGAACGTCGACCACCTCGACCTCGACGCCGCCGGCACCCCGCCCACCGGCAAACAGCTGGAGGACCTCGACCGCGGCCTGGTCAGCGTGCGCTCCGGGTCCGGCAACCTGGTCTCGTGGCGGCTGCTCGGGACCGAGCCGGCCTCGACCGGGTTCAACGTCTACCGGGGCGCGACGAAGCTGACCGGCTCCCCCATCACCAACTCCACGAACTTCACGGACCCCGGGGCGCCGGCGGACGCCTCGTACACGGTCCGCGCGGTCGAGGGCGGGGTGGAGAAGGAGCCGTCCGGACCGTCACTGCGCTTCACCGGCGGCAACTACCTGGACGTGCCGATCTCCCGGCCCGGCAGCACCTACACGGCGGGTGACGCGAGCGTCGGTGACGCGGACGGCGACGGCCAGTACGAGATCTTCCTCAAGTGGGACCCCAACGACCAGAAGGACAACTCCCAGTCCGGTCACACCAGCAACGTCTACATCGACGCCTACAAGCTCAACGGACAGCGGCTGTGGCGCGTCAACCTGGGCCGCAACATCCGCGCCGGCGCCCACTACACCCAGTTCCAGGTGTACGACTACGACGGCGACGGCCGGGCCGAGCTGGCGGTCAAGACCGGTGACGGCACGGTGTCCGGCACGGGTCAGGTGATCGGCAACGCCAACGCCGACCACCGCAACTCCTCCGGTTACATCATCACCGGACCCGAGTACCTGACCGTGTTCAACGGGCTCACCGGCGCCGCCGTGTCCACGGTGCCGTTCGACCCCGCTCGCGGCAACATCTGCGACTGGGGCGACTGCAACGGCAACCGGGGCGACCGGTTCCTGGCCGGCACCGCGTACCTGGACGGGCAGCGCCCCAGCATCATCATGGGCCGCGGCTACTACGCGAAGAGCACCATCGCGGCGTGGGACTTCCGCAACGGGCAGCTCACCCGGCGCTGGAAGTTCGACTCCGGCTCCGCCGGCAACCAGTGGACCGGCCGGGGCACCCACTCGCTGTCCATCGCGGACGTCGACGGCAACGGCACCGACGAGATCATCTACGGCGGCATGACCATCAACTCCAACGGCGCCGGGCGGTACACCACGAACTTCTACGCCCACGGTGACGCCCTGCACGTGGGCGACTTCATCCCCAGCCGTCCCGGCAAGGAGATCTGGCAGATCCACGAGCAGAGCTCCGGCGCCGCCGCCACCCTGCGGGACGCCAACAGCGGCGCCACGATCATGCAGAAGAACAACACGTGCAGCTGCGAAGGCCCCGCTCGCGGCGTGGCCGGCGACGTGCACGCCGGGAACCCGGGCGCCGAGTTCTGGGGCAAGGGCACCGGCCTGACCGACCTGTTCAACGGCTCCGGCGGCACCGTCGGGCGTGCGCCGGCCAGCGCGAACTTCCTCGCCTGGTGGGACGCCGACCCGGTGCGGGAACTGCTGGACGGCAACCACGTCGACAAGTACGGCACCGGCGGTGACACCCGGCTGCTCACCGGTACCGGGGCGCACTCCATCAACGGCACCAAGGCCACCCCGTCGCTCTCCGGGGACCTGTTCGGCGACTGGCGGGAGGAAGTCATCCTGCCGCGCGACGACAACGCCGCGCTACGCGTCTACGCCACCACGACGCAGACCGACCGGCGGATCCACACCCTCATGCACGACGCCCAGTACCGCGTGGCCATCGCGTGGCAGAACACCGCCTACAACCAGCCGCCGCACCCGAGCTTCTTCCTCGGCGGCGGCATGAGCACCCCGCCCCAGCCGAACATCCACGTCCGCTGAGCCCGATCGGAGGGGCGGGCCGGTCCACATCGAACCGACCCGCCCCTCCGTCGCCTGATCGGGTGCCGGATGTCGACGCCCGCGGCGCGTTCGACTACGGCGTGACGTACGGGTCCTGGCTGAGCAGGTGCGCCTTGAGGCCCTCGCCAACGCCGGGCTCGGGCGTGCCGTTCCAGTCCTTGATGAGCACGGCGCCCGTGGTGCAGCCCCACGGGTTCCAGGTCCACGCGAGGTAACCCATGTCGTGCGCGTCGGCCCAGGTCACCAGGCGCTGCATGTAGTCGAAGCCGCAGTCGTCCTGGCCGAACTCACCGAGCACGACCGGGACCTGCTGCGCGAGCGGGGCGATCTGGCTGTCCCAGCAGGACTCGGCGGCGCAGGCGTTGAAGCTGTAGGCGTGCCACGACGCGGCGATGTTGTTCAGCGGGTCGGTCGGCTTGTGAGCCAACCACTCGCGGGTGTCGTTGGCCCACTCCAGGCCGCCCAGCATGAGCACGTTGGTGGCGCCGGTGGCGCGCACCGCGTCGACCAGGTCCTGCATGCCGGCGGTCTCGTACGGCAGACCGGTGCAGGTGCCCCCGTCCCGCCAGCACTGCCAGCCCAGGGTCTTGTTCCAGTCGGCGGGCATCTCCGGGTACGGCTCGTTGAACAGGTCGAAGACGACGGCGTCGTTGCCCTTGAACGTGTTCGCGACGCCGGTCCAGAACTGCGGGGAGTACCGCGCGTCCGGCATCGGCTTCTGGCAGGTCGCGTGCTCGTCCTTGCAGTGCCAGTCCGGGCTGTTCGTGTAGGCGCCCCAGTTCCAGTGCAGGTCGAGGATCACGTTGATGCCGTTGGCCACCAGCAGGTCCACGTAGGCCTTGACGTTCTGCTGGTAGGTGGCGCCGCCGGGCGAGCCGTTGACGTCCAGCCAGCACTCCTCGTTCAACGGGACCCGCACCGCGTGGATGTTCCAGGTCTTCATCGCGTCCACCGACGCCTGGTCGACCGGACCGCCGTCCCACATGCCCTTGCCCTGCACGCAGGCGAACTCGCCGCTGGAGCGGTTCACCCCCAGCAGCCGGTAGGGCTCGCCGGCCGCGGTGACGAGCTTGTTGCCCGCGACGCGCAGCGTCGGTGCGGGGCCGTCGCCCGGCGGAGTGGTCGTGGTGGTGGTGGTGGTCGTAGTGGTCGTGGTGGTGGTCGTCGGGTCGACGCCGGTGCACTTGGCGCCGTTGACCGCGAAGTCCGTCGGCTTGGCGTTGCTGCCGCTGTAGGCGAAGATCGCCCCCGCGGTGACGCCGCGGCCCGCCGGGATGGTGGCGTTCCAGCTCATGTTGGTCACGGTGACCTGCTTGCCCGACTGGGACCAGTTGCCGCTCCAGCCGTGTTGCAGGGTCTGGCTGCCGGCGTAGGTGTAGGTCAGCGCCCAGCCGTTGACGGCCGACGAACCGAGGTTGGACACGGTCACGTCGGCGCTGAACCCGCTGCCCCAGTCCTTGGTCGTGTAGTCCACCCGGCACGCGAACGCCGGCGCCGCGCTCGCGTCGCTCGCCCACGGCCCACCTGCCGCCGCCGTCAGGATCGCGCCCGCGATGGACACCGCGGCGCCCAGCGCGGCGAGCGCGGTACTGCGTTTTCCGACTCTTCCCAACATCAGCACTCCTTTGTGCAGGTGACGTTCAGCCCGGTGCCGTGTCTCGCCGAAGCGCTCAACCGGTAGGCAGGGCCACTGAATTGGGGACGGGCCGCTCCGGTGATGGATGTACCCACGAGCCTGGGAGCGTTCCCAGGACGACCGTAGCGAAGATGTCGCAAAACGTGAAGCCCTTGGCGCGGAAACGTCGGCGGGATTCATTCCGCGAAATCCGGTCGCCAAATTCCGGAGCCGTGGCCGATCGAATCGACAGCGCGATCGGCTCCGCGCTCCGGGCGCACGGATGTGAACTTCTGCGTTTATCTCGCTCGCGGGTGGTTCACGACGCGCCCGATGCCGATGTGTTGGCGCAACGAAGCACGCGCGGATCCAGCAGGTCGGCCGGTTCCCGCACCGTCTCGGACGTGTGCACGACGAAGTGGTGTGCTTCGCCGGCGGTCAGCGAGACGAGCATGTCGTCGACGACCGCGTCGGCGGCCACCTTGTCGGCGAGCAGGCTGAGGTCGCGGACGTACGAGGTGGCCCGCACGTCGACGCGGTACCCGCCGGCCACGGGTGTGACGGCGGCGGTGAACGGCGCCGGGTGGTAGCGCAGGTCGAGGTCCTCGCCGAACAGGTGGTGGGCGCGGACGCCGCCGGCCGTCGCGATCAGCACCTCGCTCCTCGGGTCGGCCGGTTCGAGGAGATCATCGGCCAGGTCCAGCACCGCGGTGGCCCGGGGCGGCACGCTGAGCGGCAGCTCGGCGGCGGCCAACTCCCGGCCGTCGAAGTCCTGCCGGGTCACGTGCACCGCACCCGCCCAGGGCTCGTCGTGGTCGTTGATCGCGATCAGGGTCGGCCTCCCCTCGCGGGGCTGCACGGTCAGCAGCCGTGGCGCGAAAGCGTGCTTGAGGGCGTAGTAGAGGGGTTTGGGTCGCTCGTCGCTGTCGATGGCGGCCCATGAGGTGACCGGCCAGCAGTCGTTGAGCTGCCAGACCAGGGCGCCCGCCGTCCGCGGCCACCAGGAGCGGTAGTGCTCGATGCCGAAGGCCACCGCTCGGGCCTGGTTGAGCTGGGTCGCCCAGTGCCACTGCTCGAAGTCGGTCGGCGCCGGCAGGTGGGGTGCCAGGCCGCGGTCCAGTTTCCCGTTGCCGTCCTCGGCTTTCTGGTGGAGCAGGAACGCGGGCGAGGTGGGTGTCAACGGCTCGTCGTGGACCCACCGGGTGAGGGTGGCCCAGGTGGGCGGCCCCTGGAAGCCGAACTCGGCGCAGAACCGCGGGACGTGGTCGCGGTAGTGCGTGTAGTCCAGGGCGTTCCAGACGTCCCAGTCGTGCCGGGTGCCGTGGTGGGCGTCGTTGGGCGGCAGGTCGCCGGGGCTGTGCGGGCTGCCCGGTGCGTAGGGGCGGGTGGGGTCGAGCTCTTCGACGATCTTGGGCAGCACGTCGGCGTAGTAGCCGCCGCCCCAGCTCCGTCCCTCCAAGCTGTCTTCCCAGCCCCAGTCCGTGAAGGCGGGGAGGTTCTCGTTGTTGCCGTTCCACAGCACGAGGGACGGGTGCGCGACCAGGCGGGTGACGTTCTCCCGTGCCTCGGCCTCGACCTCCCCGAGCAGTGGTTCCTCCTCGGCATAAAAGGCGCAGGAGAACGGGAAGTCCTGCCACACCATCACGCCGCGTTCGTCACAGGCGTCGTAGAAGTCGTCGGTTTCGTAGATGCCGCCGCCCCAGACCCGCAGCATGTTCATGTTCGCGCCGACGGCCTGGTCGATCCGACGGGCGAGCCGCTCGCGGGTGACCCGGGTGAGGAAGTGGTCGTCCGGGATCCAGTTGGCGCCCTTGGCGAACACTCGCTTGCCGTTGACGACGAAGACGAACGGGGTGCCGTGCTCATCCGGTTCGGTGTCCACGGTGACGGTGCGGAACCCGATCCGGCGCCGGACGGCGTCCACCTGCCTGCCGTCGGCCAGCAGCTCGACGGTCAGGTCGTAGCGCGGTTGATCGCCGTAGCCCACCGGCCACCACAGCCGGACGTCCGGCACGAGCACGGTGACGTGCGCGATGTCGTCGGTGACCGCCACTCGTTGCGCGTGGTCGCCGACCGTGACCAGCGCGGTGTAGTCGTGATCGGCGGCGCGGTCGAGTTCGAGGTGCACGTCGACGCGGCCGGTGCCGTCGGCGTCGACGGTGACGAGGGGGCGCACACCGGTCAGACGGGCGGTGTCCCAGCGTTCCAGCCGCACCGGTTTCCACAGACCGGCGGTCTGCAGGTCGGGTCCCCAGTCCCAGCCGAAGGAGCACGCCATCTTCCGGATCGCGTTGTACGGGTGCGGGTACGCCCGCCGACGCCACCCGAGCTCGGCCTCCGCCTCCTCCGCGTGGGTGAGCGCGGACCTCAGCGTCACGGTCAGGTCGTTGCCGCCGTCGCGCAGCGAGTGCCCGACGTCGAAGCGGTAGCCGCGGTGCATGTTGGCGGTCCGGCCGAGCACCTCGCCGTTCAACTCGACCGTGGCGACGGTGTCGATGCCGTCGAAGACCAGGTCCACCCGCTCGCCGACCTGCGGCGCCTGCGCCGGGAACGTGGTCGAGTACTGCCAGTCGACGCGGTGCATCCAGCTCAGCGCCGCCTCGTTGCCGTCCAGGTACGGGTCCGGGATGACGTTCGCGGCCAGCAGGTCGAGGTGGGTGCTGCCGGGCACCCGGGCGGGCACGTCCAGGTCGGCGAGGCCCTCCGGCACCGGGCCTCCCACGGCTCGCAGGCGCCAGCCGTCGGGCAGGTTCGAGCGCGTCATGGCAGCCCTCTTCCTCGGTGGTCGACGTGGGGGCCGAGACCACGCTGATCGTTACTCAGGCAGCCGAACTAAGTCAACAGGCAGGCCCTACGGGTACCGAAGGGTGCCGTGCCCGCCGGGGGTCCACTGCGGCCATCCGCTCTATTGACGGCTTATTTAGGCAATCTAATAATGGCGGCGCAGGCGGCCGTCGCGGCATGCCCGCGCGCTACACCTCGGGAGGACGTCGTGAGGGTGTCGAGGAGTGCCGGCGCTGGTGTGCGCGCCGCAACCGTCCTGCTCGCCGCGGTGGTGGCGGGCTGCGGGCCGTCGGGCACGTCGGCCGGGCCCGACAGGTCCACCCTGGTGGCGTACACCGGCCAGTCCGGCGACTACCAGATCAACTTCAACCCGTACGCACCGACCAACATCGGCGGGACGGGGACGATCTTCCAGACCCTGTTCTTCTACAACGTGGTCCGCGACTCCGAACCGACTCCGAGGCTGGGCACCGAGTTCACCTGGAACGCGGACGGCACGCGGCTGTCCATCACCCTCCGGGACGGCGTGCGCTGGTCCGACGGCGAGAAGTTCACCGCCGCCGACGTCGTGTTCACGCTCGACATGATCAGCAGGAACAAGGGCATGAACAGCACCGGTTACGCCGGGCGGGCCGAGGCGGTCGACGACGCGCACGTGGTCATCACGTTCGACCGGCCGTCGTTCGCGGACGGCCCGTCGGTCCTCGGCAAGACGTACGTGGTGCCCGCGCACAAGTGGAAGGACATCGCCGATCCGGCCGTGACCGCGGTCCAGGACCCGGTCGGCACCGGTCCGTACCTGCTGGAGGAGTTCAAGCCGCAGGCGTACACGCTCAAGGCGAACCCGGACTACTGGGGCGGTGAACCCGCCGTCAAGAAGGTCCGCTACCTCGCGCTGTCGGGCAACCAGGCCGGCGCCGCCGCGCTCAAGGCCGGTCAGATCGACTGGCAGACCGGGCCCGTGCCGGACGTCGAGGACGTCGAGCGGAACTACCCCGGCTACCGGGCCGCCATCACCCCGGTGAACCAGATCGCGCTGTTCACGTGCAGCAGCGCCGCCCTGGGCTGCCAGGGTCCGCAGACCGACCCGGCCGTGCGCCAGGCGATCTACCACGCCATCGACCGGACCCAGCTCAACGCGCTGGCGTTCGAGAACACCGGTGGCGAGATCTCACCGAGCTTCCTGCTGCCCAGCCGGGACAGCGCCCTCATCTCCGACCGGTTGCGGGACCGCACCGCCCCGATGCGACCGGACCCGGCCAAGGCGCAGCAGCTGATGGAGAGCGCCGGCTACGCCAAGGACCCCGACGGCGTCTACGCCAGGAACGGCGAACCGGTGTCGTTGACGCTGAGCACCGTCGCCGGTTGGACCGACTACATCACGGCCGCGGACACGATGGGGCAGCAACTGCGGCGAGCGGGCATCAAGGTCACCTTGCAGCAGGTGTCCTGGAACGAGTTCGTCGACGCCCGGGATCGCGGCGCCTTCCAGATGATCATCGACTCGCTCTACCAAGGCCCCGCGCCGGACCCGTACTACCTCTACAACTACTTCTACAGCACCGCGCAGACCGCCCAGGTCGGCGCCAAGCCGGGCCCGAACGTCAGCCGGTTCTCCGACCCGCAGGTCGACCAGGCCCTCGACGCGCTCAAACGCCTCAACCCCACCGACACCGCCGCGCGGCAGCCCCTCCTGGAGACGATCCAGACCCGCGTCGAGCAGGCGATGCCCTACATCCCGGTCCTGACCCAGGGCACGATCAGCGTCTACCGCGAAGCCAAGTTCACCGGCTGGCCGACGGATCACGACCTGTACGCCTTCCCCGCGGTCTGGGCGCACCCCGACCAGGCGGAGATCCTCCTGCGGCTCAAGCCCACCGGCGGGTGAGCGGGTCCGCTCGGTAGCACCTGCTCCCGCGCCCACCACGAGCGCTGACGGCGGCGCGGTCAGGGCGCCTGGGCCGCGCCCGCGGGCACCGGCCGCGCCCCGTCGTCGGAGCGGCCGTGGCCGAGCGTGAGCTCGCTCTGCAGGACGAGGACCGCCCCGCCGATCGCCGCCGCGTCCGACCCGTTGACCGACGGCACCACCCGCACCGGGTGCGCCCGCCGCGCGAACAACCGGCGGTCCACCTCCCGCTGGATCACCGCCTGGTAGATCGAACCGGCCACCGCGAAGCTCTGCCCGGCCAGGACGATCACGTCCAGGTCGAACAGGGTCGCCAGGGTGACCGCGGCGTGACCGAGGTAGCGCGCCGACCGCTCGACGAGTGCACGCGCCTCGGGGTCGCCCGCGTTCGCGGCGGCCGCGATCCGCGCGAACTCGGTCAGGAAGTCGTCGCCGGCCGGGTCGAGCGCCAGCCGTCGGGCGAGTCCCGGTGTCGCCAACGCCTTGCGGACCAGGGCGGACGGGCCGGCGTAGTTCTCCAGGCACCCGACGTTGCCGCACGGGCACTCGTCGCCGTGGACGTCGATCGAGACGTGGCCGATCTCCGCGCTGTTGGACGAGCTGCCCCGGTACACCTCACCGGCGACCACCACCCCGCCGCCGATGCCGGTGGCCATGTAGATGCAGCCGTAGGTGCTGTGCGGGTCCACCGCACCCATCCAGTACTCGCCGATGGCGGCCGCCGCGGCGTCGTTGTCGAGCAGCACGGGCAGACCGAGGCTCTCCGCGAGGCGTGGGGCGACCGGGTAGTCGCACCACTCGTCGGTGGGCTGCGGCGTCAACAGCACGCCCGCGCGCCGGTCCTGCGGACCGTAGCTGACCAGGCCGACCCCGAGCACCTTCGCGCGGTCCACGGCCGCCGTCGTCAGCAGGGCGTCCACCTGTGCCGCCACCAGCGGCAGCGCCCGCTCCGGCGGCATCGACGCCACGCCTTGGAACGAGGTGCGGGCCACGGGCCGGCCGGCCAGGTCGACGACCACGATGACGCACGCGTTGCGCTCCAGCTGGACACCCACGCCGTAGCGGGCCGGCGGGTTGAGCTGGACCAGCGTGCGCGGCTTGCCGCCGGTCGGCGCACCGCGGCCGGCCTCGACGACCAGGCCCTCGCCCAGGAGCTCGCGCACCACCTCGGAGATCGTCGCGCCGGTGAGACCGGTGGCCGCCGCGAGTTCCACCCGGCTGATCGTGCGCGCGGCCCTGATCACGTCCAGGACCATGCCGCGCGTCTTCGGCCGGCTCGCCCAGATCGGGCTCCTCGCCACGGACACCTCCTCCGTCCCACCCCTTTGCCAGGTTACTTTATTTACCGGTTCCGCCGGGCGGCGGAGGGGTGGAGACCGGCACGGGGTGGCGGCCGGCCGGGTGATCACCCGGCCGGCCGCACCGGCAACGCGGTCACCCCCCGGCTGATCGCGTACCGCCACGTCACGCCGCCTCCGGCGAGCGTGGTCCGCGGGTAGCGGCGCAGCAGGGCGGTCAGGGCGACTTCGCCCTCCAGCCGGGCCAGCCGCGCGCCGAGGCAGTAGTGGGCGCCGTGGCCGAACGCGAGGTGCGCGCCGCGCCCGAACACCAAGGCATCGGGGTCGGGGAACCGTCGTGGGTCGCGGTTGGCCGCGGCGACGGAGACGAGCACCAGGTCGCCCGCCGAGATGACGGCCCCACCGAGCGCCACGTCCGCGGTCGCCACCCGCAGCACGCCGGGGCTGATGGGGCCGTCGAAGCGCAGCAGTTCGTCCACGGCGGCGGGCACCAGGCCCGGGTCGGCGACCAGCGCGGCCCACCGGTCCGGGTTCCGCATCAGTGCCAGCACGCCGTTGCCGATGAGCTGCACGGTCGTCTCGTGCCCGGCGGTGATCAACAGCGCCAGCATCGCGACCAGTTCGGCGTCGGCGAGCAGGCCCGCGTCCCGGTCGGCGAGCAGGGCCGTGGTCAGGTCGTCGCCCGGCTCCTTGGTGTCGGCGAACCCCGTCAGGTGCCCGGTGAGGCGGAGGTAGGCGTCGACCATGCGCTCCGGGTCCATCAGGCCCTCGGTCAGCTCGCGCAGCACCGCGTGGTCGGCGGGTGGCAGGCCCATCAGCTCGCCGATCACCCGCAGCGGCAGCGGGACCGCGTAGGTGTCGACCAGGTCCACCACGTCCCGGCCCGCCCACGCGTCCAGCAGCTCTTCGGCGATGCGCTCGACCCCGGGCCGCAGGGCGTCGACCCGCCGCGCGCCGAACGCCCGCACGACGAGCGCGCGCAGCCGCGTGTGCTCGGGGGCATCGGTGTGGTTCATCATCCCGCTGGGCGTGACCGCGCTGCTCAGGTGTTGGTGGGTGAGGGCGGCGGTGACGTCGGCGTGCCGGGTGAGCAGCCACGGCCGCGTCCCGTCCGGCATCCGCACCCGCGTCGGCCCGATCCGGCGGCACGCGTCGTAGAAGGGGAACGGGTCCTGGAAGAACACCTGGTCGATCTGCATGTGCCCAAGCCTGGCCGCGGCCGGCGTGCCGGTCCTGAGCAGCGAGCCACCCATCCGCGACACGGCGACCACCTAGCCTGGGTGGCATGAGGTGGCCGTTCACGGGGCAGGCGGCGGAACTGGCCGCGGTCCGGCGTGCGCTGCGCGGCGCCGGGCTGATCGTGGCCGGTCCGGCCGGGGTGGGCAAGACGAGGCTGCTGGAGGAGGCGACGCCGGGACGCGTGGTGCGCGCGACGTCGGCGTCCCGGGCGATCCCGCTGGGCGCGCTGGCGCCGCTGCTGCCCGCCGACCCGCCGGCCGGCCCCGGGCTGCTGCGAGTGGTGCGGGAAGCGCTGCGCGGGACGGTCGTGGCCGTGGACGACGCGCACCTGCTCGACGAGACCAGCGCGGTGGTGCTGCACCAGCTCGTGCAGCACCGCGAGGCGGTGGTGCTGGCGACGATCCGGTCCGGTGAGCGCGCGCCCGCGCCGGTGACCGCGCTGTGGAAGGACCAGCTGCTCGACCGGCTGGAGCTGGCGCCGATGGACCGCGACGGCGTGGAGGCGCTGCTGGTGGCCGTGCTCGGCGGGCCGGTGGACAGCCGGGCCGTCACCCGCGTCCGGTCCGCGACCGGAGGGAACCTCCTGCTGCTGCGCGAGCTGCTGCTCGCCTCCACGCCGGAGCTGCGCGACGGCCTGTGGCGGCTGGACGGCACGTGGTCCGTGCCGCCGCGGCTGGCGGAGCTGGTGGAGGACCGGCTCGGCGCGCTGCCCGACGCCCGGCGGCGGGTGCTGGAACTGCTGGCGTTCGGCGAGCCGCTCGACGTGGACCTGTTCGACCCGGACGACCTGGAACCGCTGTCCGACCGCGGGCTCGTGGTGGTGGCCGAGGATGGCCTGCGCCTGGCCCACCCGCTCTACGGCGAGGTGCTGCGGGCGGGCTGCTCGGACGTGCGGGCGCACAACCACAAGCGCCGGCTGGCCACGTTGCTGGACGACCCGTTGCGCGTCGCCGTGCTGCGCCTGGAGAGCGGCACGGCGGACGACCCCGACCTCCTGCTCACGGCGGCGCACCGCGCGTGCGACGCGTTCGACGTGGGTCTGGCCGCACGACTGGCCCGTGCCGCGTGGGAGACCGGCGGCGGACCGCCCGCCGGCTACCTGCTCGCCCAGCTGCTCGGCGTCGACGACCGCCCCGAGGAGGCCGAGGAGGTGTACGCCGCCGTGACGTCACCCGACACGCCACCGGAGGTGATCGCCACCCGGGCGCTGAACCTGCACTGGGGGCTCGGGCGGGTCGACGAGGCCACGTCCATGGTGGACCTGCCGCCCGGGACCCGCGCGTACCTGCTGTTCGACTCCGGACGGCCGGAGGAGGCGCGGCGGGCGCTGCCGGGCACCGGTACACCGGAGGAGGCCGTGCTCGTGGCCATGATCGACGCCGTGACCGGCCGACCCGTCGGGGAGTTCCCCGTGGTGTCGGACGTGCGGGTGCCGGTGGTGGGGCTGGAAGTCGTGCGGTACGCGGAGTGGTTCGTCCGGATGACGACCGGCGACCTGCTGGAGGCCGAACGCGTCGCCACCACCGCGCACGCGGGCAAGGACCGGTGGGACGCCTCACGCGTGCAGTGGGGCGTCTACCGCGCGATCACCGCCCGGCACCGCGGGCGGCTGGACCTGGCGCACCGGCTGCTGCACGAGACCGAGCCGTCCGCGATGCCGGGTTTCCGGCGGTTCCTGGCACTGGTGGAGCTGTCGGTGGTGCTCGCGATGCGCGGCGAGGACGGGCGGGACGTGCTGGCGCGGGCGGAGGCCGTGCGGCCGGGTGGCCACGGGCACGCGGCCCTCGACCACGCGCGGGTCTGGGTGGCCGGCGCGTCGCCGTTCGAGGCGGCGCGCGCGGCGCGGGAGCGTGGCGAGCAGTCGGTCGAGGCGGCCCTCCTGCACGACGCGGTGCGGCTGGGCCACGCCCGTGAGGCACTGCCCCGGCTGGTCGAGGTGGCGTCGTCCGTCCACGGTCGGCTGGTGCCGCTGTACGCCGAGCACGCCCGCGCCCTGGTCGCCCGGGACGCGGCGGCCCTGGAACGGGTGGCCGCCGACTTCGCCGCCGCCGGCGCCGACCTGCACGCCGCCGAGGCCGCCGCCGCCTCGGGCAACCGCGCCCTGGCCGTCGGCCTGCGCACCCGCTGCCCGGGCGCCGCGACGCCCGCCCTGGCCGCGGTGACCGCGCCGGAGCTGACGCCGCGGCAACGGGAGGTCGCCGTGCTGGCGGCGCGGGGACTGACCAACCGCGAGATCGCCGACGTGCTGACCACGTCCGTGCGCACGGTCGACAACCACCTGTCCGTCGCGTACACGAAGTTGGGCATCACCACCCGGGCCGTGCTGCCCGCGGCGCTGGGCTTGACCTAGCGTCGTGCGCCGGGAATTCACGGGGTTGGTCCGTTCCCTGGCGCGAGCGAGGACGTCAGTGCGCGGTCGGACGGTGTCCGCGTGCCACGACCAGGCACAGCGCGGCCAGTACCGCGATCACCGGTGCCCAGCCGAAACGTTCCCACGGGCTCGGCGAAGCCAGGTTCATCAGCAGCCCGGCCGTGAGCAGCCCGACCAACACCCACGTGCCGACCCTGGCGACCCGCTCCGGTACCCACCGCACGGGGTGGCCACCCCGTCGCAGCACCACCGCCGCGGCCAGCAGCCAGAACACGGTGGCGACCCCGCTGGCCACCCGCAGGGTGGTGGGCAGCTCGGCCGCCGCTCCGCCCCACGCCGCGTGGCCCAACGGGACTCCGGCGGCCAGCAGGGCCTGGAACACCGACACCGCGACGAAACCCGCCCCGGCAGCGGCGGCGGCCCGTCTCAGTCGGTGCGTGATGGTCATCGTCATGAGGTTTCCCCTGATCGTGTGCTCGCCGGGTCGTCTTCGAGGTCGGCGAGAGTGGACAGCGCTTCGTCGGCCCACGCCTGTGCGGCGCGGGCGGAATGTTCTCCGGCGGAGACGGTCAGCAGCCAGTAGTCACGGTCCTGGCCGTCCTGGCCCTCGATCTCCGCGCGGATCCGCGCGTACCGCTTGAGCGCGTCCTGCGCTTCGGCCAACGCCGCCTGGACCAGCGCCCGGCACGCGGCGGGACCGAGGTGGCGGCCGAAGTACAGCCGCAGCAGCAGTCCGTTGCGCGGTGGCGTGGCCTGGACCGGCTGCGCCAACAGCTCCTCCAGGTGCCGGGTCCCCGACGGCGTGATCGCGAACGTGGACGCACGGGCCCTGGCCGCGCCCTGCCGGCTCACGAACCCCTGCCGTTCGAGGTCGGCCAGGGTGGGGTAGATCTGGCCGTAGCTCTCGCTCCAGAAGTGCCCCAGCACGTCCCGGATCGCCTCGCGCAGCGCGTACCCGGTCATCGGCTGGACGCTCAACCCGCCCAGCACCGCGACCTCGGTCTGACTCGCCCTCGCCATCCGGCCTCCTCTCTGCCAGATATATCTATCAGAGACATCGCTCTTCGGGCAAGCCGCTCGCCGCGCGCCGGGCGTTGCGGAACGGTGGGCCGTGCCGATAACCACTCGGGCGGTGAAGACCATCGGGGCGCTTCCGCACGGACGGTGAGCATGGAGGCGGCATGGCGGTGCGACGGGTCTTCCTCAGCTACGCCGAGGAGGACAGGAGCACGGCCGAGCAGCTGGTGGCGTGGCTGGCCGACCACGACCTGACGGTCTTCTGGTGGCAGGACCCGGTGCGTCGCGGTGACCGGATCGTCGAGGTCGTCGAGGACGAGCTGCGGCGGGCCGACCTGTTCATCGCGCTGTTGTCCGCTCACTACCTGGGTTCCGGGTGGTGCCGGCGGGAGAGCCGGTTCGCGCTGCGGCGCGAGATCAAGTCCGGCACGCGGTTGATCTACGTGGTCCGGGTCGACCGGGTGGACCCGGACGAGGCCGGCCTGCTGGGCGACTACGACATGCTGGACCTGCGCCCGCCGTTCGGGCCGAAGTTCCCGGCGATCGCGGCCGCGCTGGGACTGGAGGTGGCGGAGCCCGCCCCGGAGCCCGCCCTGGAGGTCGTGTCCACGGGCGGCCGTGAGCAGGAGGTCGCACTGGTCCGCGCCGCCCTGGCCGGGTCGGACGACTTCTGGGTGGTCGCGGGCCCGCCCCGGGTGGGCAAGTCCTGGCTCCTGCGCCGGCTGCGCGACGAGCTGAGCGGCACCGGCGAGTGGTTCACCGTGCGGCTGCTCGACGTGCGGGGGCGCGAGAGCCTGCGGACGGACGCGGTTCGCCTGCTCGCGGCGCTGCTCGACGTGGAGGCGGAGGGCTTCACCGACGCCGACATCGCTTCGTTGGCGGGGCAGCTCGCCGAACGCGGACCGCAGCAGCTCTACCTGCTCGACTCCGCCGACCGGCTCCACCCCGCGACCACGGCCGAGGTCCGCCAGGCACTGGCCGCGCTGCGCCGCGCGATGGCGGGCGAGGTCCGGGTGGGCGTGGTCGTCGGCACCCGCCGATACGCGGACTGGCGAGGTCTCGGCCGAACCGGCGACGCCCGGTTCCGCTCGGTGGCCCTGGCCGAGTTCGGCCAGGACGTCGTGCGGGCGATGACGGTGGCCCGCCAGGCGACGGGGCCCGCCCACCGGATCGACGAGCGCGCGAGGCGGCTGCACGAGCTGAGCCAGGGCATGCCCGAACCGCTGTTCGCCTGGCTCGACTGGGCAGCGGAACGGGGCTTCACCGGTATCACCGAGGCCCAGACGTCGGGGGCGTTCGACGCGATCACCCAGCCGTACCTGCGCGACCACCTGCTCACCGCCGAATCCCTCGGTGTCGACCGGTCGCCGGATCCCGTCCGCGCGAGCGCGGTGGTGCGGCGAGCGCTCCGACACCTGGTCGTCCACCGGCTGATGACGAGAACGCACCTGCGCTTCCACGCCCAACGCGACCCGGAGCTCATCGCCGGTGCGGCGGAGGTCGGCTGGGACCTCGACCAGCTGTGGAGGGTGGTGAACTCGACGTCGTTGACCCACCAGTTCGGGTACGAGCTGTGGTACACGATCAGCCCACCGATCCGGCGGCTGCTCTACCAGAGCTACTACCGGACCGACCGGGAGAGGGTGCGAGCCCATGCCACCGCGGCGGACCTGTACCACCGGTGGTCGGGCCAACCCGGCTTCGGCGAAGTGGCGGTGACGGCCGTCGAGTGCCTGTGGCACGAAGCGTCCTGGCGGCTCTTGGCAGAGCGCGAGTCCGTCGACCGGACACTCCCCCGGGCCGCGGGCGCGCTCGCCGCCGCGTTCCTCGACCCCGGCGAGCACACGCCGGCGGAAGTCGTCGATCTCGTCGCCGCCCGGGTGGAGGACGACGCCGAGCTCCGCTCAGCCTTGCGGGAGTTCGACGGGCTGTTGGAGGACGTCGTGAGAGCCATCAGGAAGGCCGTCGAATGACCGCGTGGCCCGAAGACGACTTCTACGTCGCACGAGCCGCGGAAGCCGACGTGCTCGCCGCCGCCCACGCCGTCGACGTCGACGGCCGGAGCCGGGCGGTGCTGGTGCACGGGCCCGGCGGAGTCGGCAAGACGCGGATGGTGCGGGCGCTGTCGCAACGCACCTCGCCCGGTGTCGTGTGGCTCCCGCCGGTCGACGTGGACGACTCCGAGTTCTGGCCGATGGACGGCTTGCAGGAGTACGTCGCGCACCACCTCGACCCGGAGCGCCGACACTTCGCCCCGTACCTCCGGCACCTCTCGCGGACGCCCGACCACCCCGACGCGGGTCTCGGTGCCGACACCGTGTTCGGCCGGCTGCGGCGAGCCAGGGACCTGTTCGTCGAGTGCTACCGGTCGTTCGTGCACGACACCGGGACGACGGTCGTGATCACCCTCGACACGGTGGAGGCCGCCCCGAGCCGGTTCTTCCCGACCGCGTCGGCCCAGTGGATGAAGCGACTGCCCGGCACGCTGTTCGTCCTGTCCGGCAGGCCGGGCGTCACCGCGGACCCGGCCGGCGCGATCGCGGACCTGTTGCGCCAAGGGCACGACCCCGTGGAGACCACGTCGATCGGCCTGACCGGTTTCACCGACGTCGAGGTGGGGAGGTTCTTCGACGCGGGTCCGCTGCGCGACGCGCTCGGCCCCGCCGAGCGGGAGCGGATCGCCCGGCTCACCGAGGGGCACCCGCTGTGGCTGGCGCTGACCGTGCGGTTCCTGGTGCACGACGACGCACCGGCCGAGCTCACCGACGGCCGCCCCGTCGACCGCCGGGTGCGCGAGGCGTTCCGCCGTCGGCTCCTCACCCCCTACCGCGGCGCCGACTTCTGGGCCGAGGCCACCAGGCGCCTGGTCGTCGTGCGGCACGCCGTCAGCCAGGCGGTGTGGACCGGGCTGATGAACGACCGGTCGCTGCCCGACGGCATCGCCACGTGGGAGGAAGCGTGGCGGTCGCTGCTCGCCCGGCCGTGGATCCGACCGCGCGCGAACCACCACCACATCACCCTGCACGACGCGCTCGCGGAGGAACTGGCCCAGCGCCTCCTCCCGCTGGACGACCACGACGGGACCTGGCGGGCCCGGCTGTGGCGCAGGGCTTCCGATGTCTACGGCTCGACGGCCGCCGAACAGGCGGCGCGAGAGGGCGGGGAACGCGAACCGGCGCAGCTCCGGGTCGCCGAACTGCGCTACCGGCTGCTGGTCGACCACGCCGCGGGCGCGGCGACGTTCCTCGCCTGGCACGACGAGGCCCTCCAACGCCACGACGTGCTGTTCGTGGAACTCCTCTGCCACGAGGTCGAGCGCTTCCTGCCCGGCACCCGGCTGGCGCTGAACGACTCGGAGAGCGCGGCCGTGCACGGTTTCCGGCAGTGGTTGCGGGACGGGGGTGCGACCCCGCACCTGGAGATCGCGCTGCGGGTCGCCGAGTTCCTGACCTACAACGAGCAACCGGCCGAGGCCTTGGAGCTGCTCGCCGACGTGCCCGGCCACGCCGCCGGGCCGCGGTTGCGCCGCGCGCTGGCGAACCTGCGCGGCAACGCGTACCTGCGCCTGCCGGGGCGGGTCGCCGAGGCCGAGGAGCACTTCCGGCAGGCGTTGCGCGAAGCCGCCGACCTGCCCGCCGACCTGCGGGCCACCGCCCTTGCCAACGCGCACAAGGAGTTGGGCTTCTACTACCGCAACGTGGGCCAGTGGGTGGAAGCGGAAGACTCCTACGCCAGCGCACGGGACGCGCTCGTCGGCGGGCTGGGGCCGGGCAGCGACGAGGCGGACCGCGAGGAGATGGCCTCGATCCAGACGAACTGGGCCTACCTCAAGGCGTTGCGGGGCAGCTACCGGGAGGCGCACAGCCTGGTCGAGAGCGCGATCGCGGTGCGTCGCAAGCTCGACAGGCGATTCGGCGTCGCCCTGTCGCTCAGCGTCCAGGGCGAGGTGAACCGCTACGACGAGCAGTTCGTCCGGGCGTGGCACGCCTACGAGCAGGCCGAAGACCTGTTCCAGCGGTACCGGAACGTGCCGTGGCTCGGGATGGTCCACCAACAGCAGGCCATCTGCCTGTTCCAGGCACACCGGCTCGGCATCGACCTGGTGGACGATCCGATGGCCCGGGCCCGCGAGCTGATCACCCGCGCCGTCGACATCTGTCGCGACCTGGCGGTCCGCTCGTACCCGACGGCGCTCAACCGGGCCGGCCGGATCTTCGGCCACGACGACGCGGACCTGGGACTGCGCTACCTGGCGCAGGCGATCACCGAGGCGAGGCGGATCGGCGACGGCTGGTCCCTGTCGGCGTCGCTCGTGGAGGTGGCGGAGTTGGCCTGTCGAGCCTGGCGCCGGACCGGCGATCAGGAATACCGGTTCCTGCTCGACGCCTACGCGGTCGACATCAGCGAGGTCGACCGGGCGTACGACTTCCTCGACCTCCGGGGTCGTTGGCGGCTGCTCAAGGGTTACCTGACGACCCTGGACGCGTTGGCGGCCGACGCGCCCGCGATGCTCGACGCCGCGCTGCGGCACTACTCCGACGGTTTCCTCACGCTCGCCGACCCGCGCATCGGCCCGCACGGCACGGCGGCGGTCAGACGTGAGTTCCCGAGGTTCGAGGAGGTGTTCCGGCTGCTCCCCGAGGACGTGCGGCGGCAGTGGTTCGAGACGCTGCGCCGTGAGTGGACCGGCGATCGGCGGGGCCGCACGTCCACGATCCTGTCGGCCTTCCTGGAACACCTCTACTGACCGCCCGGACCCGGTCACGGCAGCCGGGGTGCGGGCGTCGGTGGTGGCCACCTCCAGGCGGCTCGGGCGACGAACAGCATCGTGATCCACAGGGCGCAGAGCACGAGCTTCACGTCGACCGGAATGTCCCGGTACCGCCAGGGCGTCATCCGCAACCGCGTCCAGATCGCCATCTGGGCTTATGAAACCGGGCGAGTACGGCCCTGAAGCGCGACTTGACGGCTAACGACGTTAGCCTTAGGGTCGCGCTAACAACGTTAGCCACGGCTGGGGTACCGATGTCCGTCGTTCCGACACCCGCCCGCCAAGTCGCCAAGCGGGTGGCGTGGGCCGCTCTGGCGGCGTTCCTCGTGGCCTTCATCGTGCTCGAGGTGATCAACCACGGCGGCCCGGCGCTGATCGGCGCGCTGCTGTTGCTGATCGCGCCCGACCTGACGATGTTCATCGGTGCCCGTGCGGCCGGCAACGGCAGGCTGTCCCCGAAGGCCGTGCCCTACTACAACGTCGTGCACCGACCGTGGATCCCACTGGCCGTCCTGGTCGTCTACAGCACCGGCGCGCTGGGAGACCACGTTCCGCTGTTCACGGCGGGCCTCGGCTGGCTGGCGCACATCGCCTTGGACCGGGCCTTCGGCTACGGCCTGCGCGAGCGCGACGGGAGCCGGCGTGTCCGAGCGGTCTGAGCAGATCGTCGACGCGGCACGCGCGCTCGTCGAGGAAGGCGGTGCCGCGGCGCTGACCATGCGAGCGCTCGGCGAACGGCTCGGCATCCGCGCTCCGTCGCTCTACAAGCACTTCGCGGACAAGGGCGCGGTCGAGGCGCAGGTGATCGCGGTCGCCATGCGGGAGCTGGCCGGCGCGCTGGCAGGAGCCGACTCCTTGGTCGCGCTCGCGGCGACCTACCGCGCCTACGCGCTCGCGCACCCCCACCTCTACCGGCTGATGAACTCCGGACCGCTCCCCCGCCACCTGCTGCCGCCCGGGGTCGAGGACGCGGCCGCGCTGCCACTCGTGCGCGCGGTCGGGGGCGAAGTGGACCGGGCGCGCGCCGTCTGGGCGTTCGCGCACGGCATGGTCATCCTCGAACTCGACGGCCGCTTCCCGCCCGACGCGGACCTCGACGGCGCTTGGCGGACAGGGCTGGCGGCGTTCGCCGATCCTGCTCGACCGCGCCGCCCCCGAACGCTCAGCGGGAACGACGTGGGGTGACGAGCCGGACCAGGTGGGCGACCGTGTCGGCGGGCGTGGGCAGGGACTCGATCTCCCGTCGCACCTCGTCGGCGGCGGTGCGGGCCGTGTCGTCGGTCAGGACCGCGCGCAGTTCACGATCGGTCACGTCCTCGGGTGTGCTGACCAGGGCGGTGTTGCGCCGTTGGGCCGCGAGCGCGTTGATGTGGCGGTCGGCCCCGTTGGGCAGCACGAGTTGCGGCACGCCGCAGGCGAGGGCGGTGAGCGTCGTGCCCGCGCCACCGTGGTGCACGATCGCCCGGCACGTCGGCAGCAGCGAGTTGAGCGGCACCCAGCCGACCGGCCGGACGTTCGCGGGCAGCGGACCCAGCGGGGTCGGGTCCGCTTCGCCCAGTGCCAGCGCGAACTCCGCGTCCACCTCGCCCGCCGCGTCGACCAGGCGCCGCAACGACCGCAGCCCGTTGCGCTCGGGCACCACGGTGCCGACGCTGACCGCGACCCTGGGCCGCTCCGGCGGGTCGGACAGCCACGCGGGCAGCGGCGCGCCACCGTTGTACGGCACGTAGCGCATCGACCACCCCTGCGGCGGGCCGTCGAGCATGCTGGGCGGGGCGACGTCGATGGCGGTGTGCCTGACCGGCAGGTCGACGCCGTGCCGGTCGAACACCTCCGCCATGTGACCGCGGAACAACGCGGCCAGTCCCCCGGTGCGGGCGAACCCGAACCCGTGGTCCACCAGGGGAACGCCGACCCTCGCCGCGGCCACCAGCCCCGCTCCTTGCAGCTGCGACTGCACGATCACATCCGGGCGCCAGGTCAGCGCGGCGGCGACGAGCCCGTCCGCCAGCAGCGCGGAGATGCGCGCGAACGCGCCGGCCGCCTCCCGCACGTCGTCCAGCCCGCCGGTCAAGGCCAGCTCCGCGAGCCGGGGCTCCTCCCGCAGGAGCCGGGTCCGGACCGCGTTCAGGTCGACGTCCGGGGCGAGGTCGACCACCGGCAGCCCGGCCCGTGCGGCGATCAACCCGGTGTCGGTCGTCGCCACCAGGACCTCGTGCCCCGCCGCGCGCAACGCCCACGCGAGGGGCACCATCGGGAACACGTGCCCCGCGCCGGGGCTGGAGACGAACAGGACGCGCACGGGTGCCTCCTAGACGCGGAAACCGGGCTGGACGCGGAAGAGCGGGACGACGACCTCGTCGACGATCCCGACGATCACGTCGTCGGGCACGGGCACGCCGTTGAACAGGAAGTGCTGGCGCAGCATCGCCTGCGGCACTTCCAAGCGTCGGGGCGTGACGGAGTCGCCGTCGACCTCGCCGCGTTCGACGGCACGGCGGGTGATCTCCCGCATCGCCTTGCGACCGTTGCCCTGGGAGAGCCGGCGCAGCTCGGCGGTGCGCTCCGGGTCGCGGAGCACGTCGCCGAGCAGGCCGCGCAACGCCTCGCCCGCCGGTCCGCTCAGCAGCTCCGCGTTGCGCCGCAGCAGGGCGAGCAGGTCGCCGCGGAAGCTGCCGGTGTCCGGTGGCGACGCCGGGTCAGGCAGCGCGTGGTACACCGCGTCGATGGCCAGCTCCATGCGGCTCGACCACCGGCGGTACAGGGCGGCCTTGCCGGTCCGCGCGCGCTCCGCGACCCGTTCCATGGTGAGCTTGGCGTAGCCGACCTCGGCCAGCTCCGCCAGCACCGCCTGGTAGATCGCCGCGTTGAGCTCCTCGCCACGTCTGCGCGGCAGCTTGCGGTGGTCTTCGGTCATGACGGTTCCCCGGCGGACGCGGGTGCCGCGGCGGTGACGCGGCCGGTGTCACCGTCCACCGTGACCAGTTGGCCGTCGGACAGGACGCTCGTGCCGGTCGCGGTGCCCATGATGGCCGGGATGCCGTACTCGCGCGCCACGATCGCGGCGTGCGACGCGGGTCCACCCGAGTCCACCACGACGGCGGCGGCCCGGGGGAACAGCGGTGTCCACGACGGGTTGGTGTAGGGGCAGACCAGCACCGAGCCCTCGGTGAACTCGGCGAAGTCGGCCGCCTCGCGGATCACCTTGACGGTCGCGGTGACCGTGCCGCCGGAGGCGGGCGTCCCGGACACCAGCGCGTCGCCGTGCCCGCTGCGCGGGAAGATCAGCGCGGGGTCGATGAGCCGGACCCCGCGCAGCTCGTCGCGCCGCGCCGACCGCTCCCGGACCGCCGCCCGCAGGTCGCGCACGACGTCGTCCGCCAAGGCGGCCGGGTCGGCGATGGCCTCGATCTCCGCCAGCCGCAGGTGGAACACGGCTTCGGCGCTGTCCAGCACGCCCGCGTCCCGCAGCCGCCCGCCGATCTCGACCAGGGTCCGCCGCAGCACCGGCAACGGCTTGGTGAAGTAGAAGTGGCTGTCCTCGCGGAACGCGATCCCGGCCCGGGCCTGGTCGATCCACCGCTGGACGCGCGCCCGCCTCTGCGGGGTGCGCAGCCGCGGATGACGGAACAGCCGCTGCACGGCCCGTGCGGCGTGGTCGACGGCCTCGGTCGGTTCGGCGGCGAGCACCTTGATCAGGCCCAGCACGGTCTCCGGGGCCTCGCCCCACGTCGGTGGCGTCACGAGGATCGGGCTCACGGTCTCGCGGTGGCCGTACTCGGCGAGGAACGCGGTGAACTCGCGGTGGAAGTCGCCGAACGCCGCCAGACCGGCCAGGTCGAGGCGGTCCACCGCGGCCCCCAGCGCCTCGTCGTGGCGCACCCGGTCCGCGAGCGCCTCCAGCGCGCGGTTGGTGTCCGCCGTCCGCGTCCTCGTGCCGAGGAGCAGGTCGGGCAGCAGCGGTGCGAGGCCGAGCAGCTTCAACGCCAGCAGCAGGCGCGCCAGCGCGAGCCCGGTGCGCGGCAGGTAGGCGATGCGCAGGTCGGCCACCGGCTGGACGGAGTCGAGCACCTCCCGGGGGAACCGGACCAGGCGCGACCACGGCATCGCGGCGAGGTCGCGGCCTTCAAGGTCACTCACCCGGGCCAGGTAGGCGACGAACCGCGGGTCCGCCGTCCAGCGGGCGGGGTCGTGGCGCCTGGCCAGCGCGACGAGCCGGAACGGCGTGCCGAGGATCCTGGGCGTGGGACGCGGTGCCGGTGGGACGAGCCGGTCGACCACCCCGTCCTGTTCCACCAGGAAGTCCTCGAAGGCGCCGCGCAGCCCGAAGTAGCCCGTCACCTTCCCCATCAGGCCCGCCGGCCCGAACGGCAGCCACGTGGTCATGTCGAGCGGGTAGGGGCGCACGGGCACGTACTCCAGCAGCACGGAACCCAGCCGCCGCTGGAAGCGGCCGAGCCGCACCGGCGGCGGTGGGAGGGCCGTCATCGGGCGCGCCTGCAACAGCCACACCCGTCCGCCCGCGAAGGCCCACTCGATGTCCTGCGGTCGCCCGAAGTGGGCGGCGACCTCGGTGCCGAACCGGGCCAGGTCGGCGAGCACCTCGGCGGGCAGCCGGGACGGTGGCGAGGTGTCGGTCCCGTGGCTGACGCCGCCGCCTTCGACCGCCCTGATGACGACCTCGCGCCGGCCGGGAGTCCACTCGCGCACCGCGCCACGCCGGTCGAGCACGTAGTGGTCGGGTGTCACCAGCCCGGACACCACGGCCTCGCCCAGTCCGCTGTTGGCCGCCAGCACGAGCTGATCGCGGTGGCCGGTGACGGGGTTCGCGGTGAACAGCACGCCGGCGACCTCGGCGTCGACCATCCGCTGCACCACCACCGCGATGCGCACCCCGGCCGGGTCGACACCGCGAGCACGGCGGTACGCGATGGCCCGGTCCGTCCACAGTGAACCCCAGCAGCGGCGCACCGCGTGCACCAGGTCGGTCTCGCCGACGACGTTGAGGTAGGTGTCCTGCTGACCGGCGAACGCGGCTCCGGGCAGGTCTTCCGCGGTGGCACTGGACCGGACCGCGACCGGACCACCGCCCAACGCGGCGTAGGCCTCGATGATCGCGGCGCGGACGTCGTCCGGGACCACCACCGCCTCGAACGCCGCACGCAGCGTCGCGCCCCGGTCCGACTCCACGTCGAGGTGGAGGCCGGCGGACCGCACGACGGCGTCGTAGGCCTCGGTCGTGACGACGAAGCCTTCGGGCACGGGGAAACCGGCGGTGACGAGTTCCCCGAGGTTCGCCCCCTTCCCGCCGGCCTCGGCGAGATCGGCACGACCGAAGGCGCCCAGCGCCGAGACGAGCGCCATTCCCCACCTCGCAAGTTAGTGAACGGTTCGTTCACTAACCACGTTAGCGCCTGCCGTTAGAGAACGCAACGTTCACCGGATGGTGGAGCTCGTAGGACCGTGGTGGGATGCGGGCAGCGGCTACCCGACGCGGACCAAGGTGCTTGTCCCGCAGGAAAGGCAGGTCCAGCTGTCCGCGTCATCAGGCGACTGGGTGATCGTCAGCAGGGCGGTGTCCTGATCGGCACCCACGTCGACCGTGACGGTGACGTACCCGACCAGGGAACCGCAGTAGCCACCGCCGGTGTCGGGGGTCCGTACCGGAGCCTCTCCGGTGGCTTCCGTGTCGTCACCGATCAGCCTGACCGTGTCGTCGCACTCCGTTCGGTAGAGGTACGCGCCGGACCCGGACTCCACGATGCCGATGGTGGACTGGCCGTCGTTCCAGATACCGGCGACCCCGGTCTGCCGGGTCCGCGTGCTCTCGGGCTCCTCGGCGTCCGCGGTCCCGGTCGGTCGGCCGTTCGCGATGCCGGTGCTTCCCGCACCGGTGGTCGCGGGTAGCCCGCTGCCGGTGGCCTCGGGTTCCCGGTTCTGGTCGTACGCGTAGATTCCGATGGCACCCACGATCGCGAGCGTGATGAGCAGCGTGGCCAGCAGCGAGCCGCCCTGCGTGGCGGCTGCCGCCGTCGCACCGGTGGCGGCCGTCGCCCCGGTGGCGCTGCCGGGTAACGCCGGACCTGTCACGTTGGCGGTCAGGCCGAGGTCACCGCCGCCCGGTGTGGTGGTGGCGTTGCCGAGCGCTTGGGTCGGGCCCGGGTCGGGCGGCACCTCGAAGTCGGCGAGGTCGGTGCCGGAGTAACCCTGGTCGACGCTGTCGTAGGTGGTCGGTGACGGGGGTTCGGGCATCGTGCGTTCGAGGTCGGCCATGTGGTCGGCCACCGCCCGGGAGACGTCGTCGGGGACGGTGTCCGCCGGTGCGTCGATCGGGCCGGGTGGCTGGAGTTCCTGCGGCAGGAACTGGTGGGCGTCGGCGGCGGCGGTCGTGCCCCGGTCGTCGCCGAGGACGTGCCACAGCACGGCCGCCTGCGCCAGCAGGGCCGCCGCCGCCACGCGGCTGCCCGTGACCAGGCAGCGGATGCCTTCCTCGTGGGTGAAGTACGCCTCGGCCTCGCGATCACCCGCCCGCCGGGCACCGTCCCAACCGCGGCCCAGCGTTCGTCCCCAGGCGTCGAACCGCAGCGAGTGCGCCAACTTCGGCGACGCGGCCCGGCCGAGCGCCACGGTGAGTTCGGGCATCCCGGCGTTCGTCGCCAGGCCGGCGACCCTCTCGATCGCCCGGCTGTGGGCGGCGACCTGGGCGGGCGTGGTGGCCGGATCGGCCGCCCACCGGGTGAAGTACCGGCACAGTCCCTCGACCGGGATCGCCGCGGGGTCGCGACGCCGCACGGCCGACACCACACCCGGCGCGCACCGGTAGCCGTGCTCGCCGGGCGTCGCGAGCCCGAGGTCCGTGAGGCGCTCGCACAGCGCGGCTGGATCCGGGTCACCGGCCAGGGCACCGATGTGCTCGGCGGCGAGTTCGGCGTCCTGCAACGTCGCGAGGACGTTCAGCGCGTTCATCGCGGGGTCGTCGAGCTGTTCGAGCAGCCGCGGCAGGAGGTCGTCGACGGCGCCCGGCGCCGGCAGCGCCGACCGGCCGGATGCCGCCATCCCGGCCGCGCGCAGCAGGAGCAGCGGGTTACCGCCCGACACCTGCCACAGGTCGGACGCCGTGACCCGTTCCGCGGCGCTCAACGGCCTGCCGAGGGCATCGGTCAGCAGTCGCGTCGCCACGTCCTGGCCGAGGCCGTCCAGGTGGTGCACGGCGCCGTCGCCCGACAGCGCGATGTCCCGACCGGCCACCACGAAGGTCGCGTCGGGTGCCAGGTCGGCGAGTTCCCGCAGCTGGTCGGTCGTCAGGTCCGCGTCGTCGACGTACACCGTGATCCGGAGACCGGTCAGCATCCCGCGCAGGTCGGTCCGGGACGGCGCGTAGCCCCAGGTCCGGTAGCAGGCCTCGAAGACCTCCTGCGCGAGGTCGGCGACCTGCTTGTGCGTGGCACCGACGAACACCACGCCGTCGGGTCCGTTCTCGGCCGTGCGCGCCAGGTGGCGCAGCAAGGTGCTCTTGCCGATCCCGGCCGGCCCGCTCAGCCGCACCAGACCACCCTCGGCGATCACCGCGGCCAGCGTCGCCGCATCGGTCTCCCGCCCGAGCGGCTCGCGCGTGCGTCGGGGCAGCACCGAGATCCGATCCCTGCGCACCGGCGCGGGCCGCTCCCGCTCGACCCTTCCCACCGTGACGGAGGACCCGTGCCGCGCGTCGATCACGAGGTTGTAGTCCCCCGCGACCACCGGCCCGTCGGTGCTCCCGCCGACCTCGACGTGGTGGCTGTTGCCCCCGTGCGCCCGTGCGGGTCCGGTCACACCAACCTCCACCAGGCATCGCAGGACGTCTCCTTGACGAGCACCGCGACGTGCCGGTAGCCGGTGGGACCGACCTTGCAGTAGCCCTGGTCCACCACGTGCTTCACCGCGTCCGACACCACCAGCGCCAGGCACGCGTCGCGGGCTCCTTCGAGACCGTGCTTCACCTCGGGCGCGTCCACCAGGCGCGCCGCGTGCACCAACGGGGTCCCCGACCACTCACCGCCCACCCGGTCGACGTAACCGACGTGCACCGCGGCCCGCAGGTCGATCCGGTAGGCGTCGGCGGCCGCCTCGTTGTGCTCCCGCAGCACCCTGGCGACCGCCTCGACGAACGTGTCCAGGACGTCGACCAAGCCGACCGCCTCCGGCATCACCACCTGGAGACCGTCACCGCGGTCGACCAGCCCGAAGTCGTCCGGTGGCACGCCCAGTGCCACCGCCCCCGCCTGGACGCACTCCTCCAGCGCTCGGCGCATGCGCCGTTGCCCGTCGTTGTTGCGCGAGCTCGACCTCTGCACGTCCGTGGTCACCAGGACCCGGTGCGCCGCCAGCAGGTCGGCACGCCCATCCCGTTCGGACGCGGCCTCCGGGGAGGGCGCCGCGGTGTTGACGTGGGTGACGTTGCCACTGCCGGCGACCACCGGACCGTGGGCGTTCCCGCCGATCTTGACGCGCACATCGTGCGATGGCTGCCCCTGCATCACGACTCCTCGCCGCCGAACCGCCCCCGACCCGGTCACCCCCTCGGTGATCGTTCACCTCGTGGGCGGCCGATGTGACGCAGTTGTACCGATCGGCGGAGGCGCGTTCTGCGTCATATGACGCACAACTCACGGGAGACGTCCCGCACCACGGCGTGAACCGAGGCGCAATGGGCCGAACAAGGGCTGCCGTACCGCCTGTTCCACTACACCCACCAAGGCCGATCGGCCGATTTTGCGCAATGTCACCCTAATGGCGGAATGCCAGCGGTCGTCACTGTCCCAACACTGACCAACGTCGCTGGGAGCGCTCCCAGAGCTGCGTGAAGGGACGCGCCACGCGGTCGTGCTCGATCGCACCAGCGGCAGCACCGGTTCCGCCTCCGGAACCGCTAGGTCCACCTCGTCGTCCGATCAACGAAGATTTGGCGGTACACATGCTTCACGTTCCTGGGAGCGCTCCCAGCAAGCCGCGGGGCGCCTTGACCGCGAAGGTCCCGTCCCGACCCGGCTCGTTGTGGCGGGTGTCGGCGGTGGTCGGCGCCTGCCTGGCGTTGCTGACGACCCTGCTGGTGACCTTCGGCGCGGGCACCGCCTCCGCCCACGGCGCGGTCAGCGACCCGCCCGCCCGCCACTACGACTGCTACCTGCGGTGGCCCAACGGCCCCACGCAGCAGATGGCCACCGAAGACCCCATGTGCTACAAGGCGTGGCAGGCCGACTCGTCGGCGATGTACAACTGGAACGGGCTGTTCCGGGAGAACGTCGCGGGCAACCACCAGGCCGCCATCCCGGACGGGCAGCTGTGCAGCGCCGGCCAGACGTGGAACGGCCGCTACAACGCCTTCGACGAGCCCGGCAACTGGAAGCCGACCGACCGGCCCAACCAGTTCACCCTGAACCTGCGCGACCAGTCGTCCCACGGCGCCGACTACATCCGCGTCTACGCCACCAGGCAGGGCTTCGACCCCAAGACGCAGAAGCTGAAGTGGAGCGACCTGGAGCTGGTCGGCCAGACCGGCCGGATCGCCACCGGCATGACCACGCCCGTCCCGGTCAACGCGCCCGGCCGCACCGGCCACCACATGCTGTACACGGTCTGGCAGGCCAGCCACCTCGACCAGTCGTACTACTTCTGCAGCGACGTCAACTTCACCGGCGGTGGCCAGACCACCACGACCACGACCACCAGCACCACGACGACCACGACCACCACCACCACGACCTCCGACGTCCCGTCCAAGGGCTGCTCGGCCACCCTCCGCACCACCTCCCAGTGGTCCGGCGGCTTCCAGGCCGAGGTGCGCGTGACCGCCGCGTCCGCCGCCATCACCGGCTGGGCGGTGAACTGGACCTTCGCCAACGGCGAGCGGATCAACTCCATCTGGAGCGCCGCCGCGACCACGAGCGGAACCTCGGTCACCGCGCGCAACGTGAACTACAACGGCTCGCTCGGGGCGGGGGCGAGCACCACGTTCGGCTTCGTGGCCTCCGGCACCCTCGGCACGCCGACGCTCACCTGCACCGCGTCCTGACCACGCACGCCGAGCCCGGCCGCCCACGCTGGTGGGTGGCCGGGCTCGGCCGTGCACGGGCGGCTGCCGACGATCTCGCCGACCTGGCGCTCAGTGACGACCACCGCGCCCTGTCAACGGCCCGGACGGGCCGGTGCGGTCGGCCGAGGTACCCACGCCGCGGGCGTCCCGGGTCAGGGAACGTCTTCGGCCGCGGTGGTGCTCGGCGCCAGGGCGAGCCGACCCTTGCCGGACTTCTTGGCGCGTGACTCGGCGGTGTCGGCGGCGAGCAGCAGCCGGTCGACGGTGTTGCCGTGCTCGGGCATCAGGGCGGCGCCGATCGAGGCCGACAGACCGGGCAGGTCGACCTGCCCGGTCGTGGTGGTCACGGTGAGCCGCAGCTCGCGCAGGGCCCGCTGGACGCGGATGCCGATCTCGTCGATGTCGGCGGTGCACGCCCCCGGCAGCAGCGCCACGAACTCGTCGCCGCCGTAGCGCGCGACGAGGTCGCCCTCGCGCAGTTCGGCTCGCAGGATCGAAGCCACCTCGCGCAACACCTCGTCACCCGCCGGGTGACCGAGCTCGTCGTTGATCGCCTTGAAGTCGTCCAGGTCGAGCATCAGCAGCGCCGCCGGCCTGCCCTGGTCGCGCAGGCGCCCCAGCAGCGGGTCGGCCACCTGCGCGAAGAACTGCGACGACAGCAACCCGGTCTTGGCGTCGGTCCGGACCTGGCGCTGCAACTGCGGCATCAGGAACCCGCGGTGCAGCGTGAGGACGGTGAGCATGAGGATCGCCACGAGCCACGGCTGGTACAGCAGCAGCGCGGCCATGCCGATGCCCAGCCCGAGCGCCGCCGCGACGATGAGCTGGTCGGCCGGATCGCCCAACACCTTGCTCAGCGACGTGTCCGGTGCGCTGAGGGCGACGACCGCGACGACCAACGCGAAGTTGACGAACCACCACGTGACGCCGGCGGCGACCAGGACCAGCGCGCCCAGCGGTCCGTCGGGGACACCGGGCCGCACCACGAGCCCGGACGCGGTCAGGACGGCGGCGGCGGTGCCGGAGGCGAGGACGAACGTGGCGGCGGTGTAGACCTTCTTGGACGCGGTGGACTGGCCGTCCACGCGAGCCCAGGCGTAGACGAAGGTCACCGCCACCACCGCGGCGACCAGGGGCAGCGGCAGCAGCAGGACCGCGGTGAAGCTCCACAGGCTCTTGAGGTTGACGTACGGGGAGCCGCTGACGGCGATCTCCCGCAACCGCTCGATGTGCCGCGCCCCTTCCAGGTGCACCACCGCCGCGGCGGACAGGATCGCGAAGCGCACCAGGTCGGTGTCGGTGATCGTGGCGTGCACCGCGGTCAGGGCGACGAGGACCGCGGCCGCGGCGTCGACGGCGAGCACCAGGGCGAGCACCGGCCGGGGTAGCTCCCACAGCCGCCACCGGGACGGCTGAACGAAGCGCAGCCGCCGGCCGGTCATTCGCGCCCGCGGGGACTCCGCGCTCACACTCATCCCATACCCCAATAGGTTCACACCACGCCGCACTTGGACGTATCCCAGCACCGTAACCACCGAACTACCCCACGTCACGAGTCCGTACGGGTGCGGCGACCATCCCGGCCGGCACGACCTACGTCGAGGAGCACCCCATGATCACCACGTTCGGCAACGAGTGGACCCCGGCCGCGTCCCGGCGCGGCAACGAGTGGACCCTCCGCCACGGCAACGAGTGGACCCGCGCGGGCAACGAGTGGACCCGGCACGTCCGCCGCTGACCCCGCCCCGCGACACCCCGCCGGGCCCGGCGCGTTCACCCCGCCGTTCCGGGCCCGGCGGCGGTGTCCGCACGTCGCCACGACGCGGTGGCGGCCAACGCGACGAGCGCCCCGAGCCCGCCCGCGACGGCGACGGTCGCCGAGGCGGGCATGGCGGTGGCCACCAGACCAGCCAGCACGATCCCGCCGCCCTGTGCGGTGCGCAGGGCGGTCACGGCCAGGCCCAGGCACTGGCCCCGTTGCCGGTCGGGCACCCGTTGGACGAACGCGGCACGGGCGATGGTGTGGTAACCGGAGGCCGCGCCGGACAGGCCCCACAGCAGCAGGGTGGGCAGCAATCCCGGTTGCCACGCGCACAGCACCAGGGGCAGGCACGCGGCCACCGCCAGCGGACCCAGCAACCGCAGCCGGCGGTCCGGCGCCAGGCGGGTCACCAACACCGTGCCCAGCACGGTCCCGGCCGGGTTGGCCGCGAGCAGCAGCCCGACCGCCGCGGTGCTCGTGCCGATCTCGGCGGCGTAGGGCACCGCGAGACCCTCCACCGTGACGTAGAACCCGGCCACGCACGCCAACGCCAGCAGCGCACGCAGCCGCCGGTCGCCCCAGACCAGCGCGGCGCCGGTGCGCAGCGACAGCCACCAGAACCCGGCGGTCGACGCACCGGGCCCGGCGGGACCGTTCGGGGCCGGACGCGCCCGCACCCCGAAGCGCACCAGCAGCGCCGAGAGCGCGAACGAGGCGGCGTCGAGCAACAGCCCCTCCCCCACGCCCAGCAGCGCCACCACCGCACCGCCGGTGGCGAAGCCGACCAGCTGGCTCGTCTGCACCATGACGTCCTGCGCCGCCGCCGCGACGGTGAACCGGTCACCCGACAGGGCCGCGGCCAGGGTCGCGCCGCGGGCCGCACCGTGCGGCGCGCCGAGCGCTTGCACGCACACCAGCAGCACGGCGGCGCACCACAGCGGCAACCCGGGCAGGGCCATCACGGCCACCAGCGCCGCACGCCCCAAATCGCTGACGATCATGACCGCGCGCCGGGGGTAGCGGTCGGCGAACCCGGACAGCAGCGGCCCGGAGACCAGGTCCGGCAGGTAGGTCAACCCGTAGGTCAGCGCCGTCCACCCGGCCGAGTCGGTGCGCTCGAAGACCAGCACCGACACGGCCACCCGTGCGAACTGGTCACCGAGCACGCTGAGCAGCTGCGCGGCGAACAGCGCCCGGAACTCGCCGGACGCCACCACCGAACGCCACGTCGCCGCGCCACCCTCCGCCGCCCGCGCCATCCCGTCCCCCGCTCGCCACGCGACCCGCCGCGCACCCAGCATGGCGGGTCCGGCAACGACCCGGGGCCACCGGCACGCCCGTTCGCCGTGCCGGTGTCGACTCCCGCCGGAGGCCGGCGATCAGGTGGTGCCGGGGATCAGGTGGTGCCGGGAGTGGGGCAGCCGGGGAGTCGGTCAGCCGGCGAGGGCCCGCACCCGGCGGAGCACCTCGTCGGCGCCCAGAGCGGTGGCCACGGCGTGCAGGTCGGGGCTGCGGGTGGCCCCGGTCAGGGCGAGCCGGATGATCTGCGAGGCCTCGCGGATGGACCCGCCGGCCGGGTAGGCCTCCGGGTTCTGCTTGAGGTCCTTCGGCTTCGCGGCGAACCCGTGCTTGGTGGCCAGCTCGCGGATCTGGTCGAACCACTCGCCGGAGTCCTCCAGCGGCCGGTAGCCGTCGGCGAAGTCGGTGGCGAACGCGCGCACCAGGTCGGGCGCCACGCCGAGCCCGGCGAACTGCTCGCCCGTCACACTCGGCGGCGTGAACAGCTCGGGGAAGAAGAACCCGTAGGCCTCGCGGAACCCGGACCACTTGCGCAGGTCCTTGCGCGGGTTCGGCACGTCCGCGCCGCGCTCCACGGCCAGTGCGGCCAGGGCGAGGTCGCGGCGGGCGTCGAGCACCGGCACCAGCTCCGGGTCGTGGTCGAGCGCCCACGTGCGCACGGCGTCGAGGACCTCCCGACCGGACAGGGTGGCGATGTGGTCGGCGGAGATGTCCTCCAGCTTGACCAGGTCCACCAGCGGCCCGGCGACACCGCACTCCGCCAGCCGGATCGGCGCGTCCAGCGCCTCGGCCAACGGGGTCTCGGCCAGCCGGCCGTTGGCCAGCCCGCGCAGGTAGTAGAGCACCGCCTCGGCCGGGAAGCCCTGCTCGATGTAGAAGTCGACCGAGGCCTCGGAGTCCTTGCGCTTGGACAGCTTCCGCTTGCCGCCGGGGATCTGCTTCATCAGCGGCGCGATGTGGGCGTAGCGGGGCGCGGGGAAGCCGAGCGCGGCGAACAGCTGCAGGTGCAGCGGCACCGAGGAGATCCACTCCTCGCCGCGGATCACCAGGGTGGTGCGCATCAGGTGGTCGTCGACGGCGTGCGCGAAGTGGTAGGTGGGCAGCCGGACCTCGTTGGCCGAGGACTTGACGATCACCACGTCGTTGCGGTTGTCCTCGTGCTCCAGCTCGCCCCGGATCTCGTCGTGGAACCGGGCCCTGGCCTCGACGCCCGGCGAGCGGAACCGGATCACGTACGGGGCGCCCTCCGAGAGCTTGGCGCGCACGTCGGCGGGGTCGCGGTCACGCCACAGCGCCCAACCCGCGTAGTAGCCGGGGGGCATCTTCGTGGCGTCCTGGCGGGCCCGGATGTCGGCGAGCTCGTCCGGCGTGGCGAAGCACGGGTACGCCTTGCCCTCGCGCAGCAGTTCCCGGGCGTAGGTGAGGTAGATCAGCTCGCGCCGGGACTGGTGGTACGGGCCGTAGTCGCCGACCTCGTCGTGCTCGTCGGCGGGCAGGCCGAAGTAGGCGAAGGCCTGGTCGAACTGCGCCGCGGCGCCCTGCACCTCGCGGGCCTGGTCGGTGTCCTCGACCCGCAGGACGTAGGAGCCGCCGGTGCGGTGGGCGACGTCGCGGTCGATCATCGCCACGTAGAGGCCGCCGATGTGCACGAACCCGGTGGGCGAGGGACCGAACCGGGTGACCTCGGCGCCCTGCGGCAACCGCCGCTCCGGGTAACGCTGCTCCCAGTGCGCCGGCTCCGGCAGGTCGGCGGGGAACAGGGCGTCGATCTCGGCGCGGTCGAGCATCGGGTTCACGGTCTCCAACAACGGGTGGGTGGGCGGACCGTGAGGTTATCAACAGGCCTCCACCGGCCCGCCCGCCGCCGACCCCGGGCCCGCTCGGACGTCGCGGTGACCGGTGCGGTGGCCGGGTGCGGTGGCCGGGTGCGGTGGCCCGGTGCGGTGAGCGGCGGCGCCAGGTGGTGCGGGCCGGTGCCGCCGCTCACCGCACCGCGATCAGAGCAGGCCGCGCCGGTAGGCGGCGACCAGGCGGCGGGGCACGGTCAGCTTGCGGCCGTCGAGGGTGGTGACCGGCACCAGGTCGGGCACCTCGGCCTTCCACTGGGCGCGGCGGTGTCGGGTGTTGCTGCGCGAGGTCCTGCGCTTGGGCACGGCCATCAGCGGGTCCTCTTCCCGTAGCGGCGGTTGAACTTCTCCACGCGGCCCGCGGTGTCCACGACGCGCTGGTTGCCCGTCCAGAACGGGTGCGAGTCCGCGGTGATGTCGACCGTGATCAGCGGGTAGGTGTTGCCGTCCGCCCAGTCGACCGTCCTGGTCGACGTGGCCGTGGACCGGGTCAGGAACGCCTTGCCCGTCGACTGGTCCTGGAAGACCACCGGGTGGTAGTCGGGGTGGATGCCCTGCTTCACAGCTCCTCCATCTCGTCGTGCCACTCGGCGAACGGGTCGGCGAACTCCAACTCGTCCGCGAGCGCCAGTTCCTCGTCGGTCACCAGCGCGTCGCGCAGGGCCGCGGTGATCTCCTCCGGCGCCGCGGTGCTGGTGATGACCACCAGCTCCTGGGACCGGTCGCCGAAGCAGGGGTCCCACGACGCCGAGGCGATCGCCCGGCGCTCGGCGGTGGCGTGGGACCAGTCGTCCTCGGCCGCCAGCCACGGCCCGAGGTTGCCGACGTTGAGCCCGCCGCCCGCGGACTCCAGCCACAGCGCGTGGTCCGGCTGGCTGGCCACCCACACCCGGCCGCGGGTGCGGACCACGCCGTCGAGCAGCACGTCCAGGGCGTGGTGCAGCCGGACCGGGTGGAACGGCCGGCGTTCGGCGAAGTGCACGACCGCCACGCCGTGCGCCGGCTCCAGCGGCGGCTGCCCGTGCAGGAGGGCGCCGAACCCGTCGTCGAAGCGGCCGCGGCGGGCGTTGTCCGGGATGGCGGCCAGCAGGGCGGGCACGTCCAGCGCGTGCCGGTCGTGGCGCGGGGCGAGCGGGGACAGCCGGTCCAGCACGGCGTCCAGCACCGGGTCGCCGCCCGCGCCGGTCAGCACGATCGCGTCGGCGAACTCGGCCTGTCCCGCGACCACCTGCGCCACGGTCCGCTCGTCACCGGCGGCGGCGCCCAGGCCGCGTTCGGCGAGCGTGTCCTCGCCGGTCGCGTCGGCCAACCACGTCGCCCGGTCCACCACCGTGATCACGGCGTCGACCCGGACGTCGAGCCCGCGCAGGGCGAAGCAGACGGCCTCCGGTTCCAGCGCCGGGTCCAGGTGCACGACCACCCGGCCGGTCAACCGCTCCAGCAGCGGCAGCAGGTCCAGGCGCAGCGTGCACGAGACGCAGCCGTGCGCGAGTTCCAGCACCGTCAGCTCGCCGTCGACCCAGCGGCGCACCACGCCCTCGGCGAGGTCGCGCAGGTCGTGGCGCACCAGCACGGATCCCGGCGACACGCGCCAGACCTCCTCGGCCACGTCGTGGTGCGCGAGCCCGGCCACCAGTACGACCTCGGTTCCCATGTGCGCTAGCCTAACGGAAACGATTGTCGTTTCAAACTGGAGGCACCGTGTCCTCGCGTCACTGCCAGTTGTCGGGGCGCAAGCCCGGCTTCGGCAAACAGGTCTCGCACTCGCACCGGCGCACGTCACGCCGCTGGCTGCCCAACACCCAGCGGCGCCGGTTCTGGCTGCCGTCGGAGAACCGGCACGTCGTGCTGACGCTGTCCACCAAGGCCATCAAGACGGTCGACCGCCGCGGCATCGAGTCCGTGGTCGCCGAGCTGCGCCGCCAGGGGGTGAAGGTCTGATGGCCAAGTCGACCGATGTCCGGCCGATCATCAAGATGCGCTCCACCGCGGGCACCGGCTTCACCTACGTCACCCGCAAGAACCGCCGCAACGACCCCGACCGGCTCGTGCTGCGCAAGTTCGACCCGGTCGTCCGGCGGCACGTCGACTTCCGCGAGGAGCGCTGATGGCCAAGAAGTCCAAGATCGCGCGCGACCGGCAGCGGCGCGAGGTCGTCGCCCGGCACGCAGCGCGGCGCGCGGAGCTGAAGGAGATCATCCGGCTCGACCCGGAGCACCGCGACGAGGCCCTGCGGGCGTTGCGGAAGCTGCCCCGCGACGCCAGCCCCACCCGCCTGCGCAACCGCGACACCGTGGACGGCCGGCCGCGTGCGGTGTACCGGGCGTTCGGCCTGTCCCGGATCAGGCTGCGCGAGATGGCCCACCGCGGCGAGCTGCCCGGCGTGACCAAGTCGAGCTGGTAGGAGGAACCGTGCCCCGACCCGAACGCACCCCGAAGCGCCGCGTCAACCTCCTGCGCAAGGAGGGCATCGCGGAGGTCGACTGGAAGGACGCCGCGCTGCTGCGGAAGTTCATCTCCGACCGCGGCAAGATCCGCTCCCGCCGCGTCACCGGCCTGAGCCCGCAGGAGCAGCGCCAGGTCGCCACCGCGATCAAGAACGCGCGGGAGATGGCGCTGCTCCCCTACCCCTCGCAGGGGAACCGGTGATCACCGACCACCGCGGCCGCTGAAGCGGAGGTGGAGGGCTCGGGGCGACCGGGCCCACCACCGCCGCGCGGCGCAGGCACCGGGGCGGTGGAGGTTCGGTGCTGCGGCCGGCGCGTTGAACCGCCGACCGCAGCACCCGGGGAACCGAAGGCGCGGCACACGCCGGGAAGGCGGTCCTCGTCCCCCTCGGGAAGTTCGTCAGGGCGTCGGTTGCCCGACCGCCCGCTGCGCCGGGATCCGCGCCACGCCGGACTCGACCGCGCAGGCCGCCTCGGTCAACGTCGGGAAGACCTGGAGCCGGCGGTCCACCCCGGTCACCCGCAACGGCCGCAGCACCGGGCGGCTGTCGGCCACGACGGCGAAGAACGTGCCCAGCCGTTCGGCGCGGGTGTTCGCCGCGATCAGGGCGGCGGCACCGGCGGCGCCGACGAACGTCACCCCGGTCAGGTCCACCACCAGCGCCGGCGGTGCGCTGTCGAGTCGAGCGGCCATGCCGGCGCGGAACACCGACACCGTGCCGATGTCGATGGGTCCGGCGATGGAGCAGAACTCCACGTCCTCCTCGGCGAGGTGGACGCGGGCGGTTCCGGTGTCGCTGCGCTGGTCCAGCATGGGTGCGCTCCTTCGGGTGGCCCCGGGGAGGAAACCGTCAGCAGGCCGGTTTAGCCCGTTCAGGTGTCTCAAGATCGGCCATACGGGGTATGTCTCGTATGGCACGTTACGACGCGCCCGACGAAGGTCACAAGCCCTTCACGACATCACCATCGAGTGAGCCGACCGTCCCGACACCTCATTCCGGTGACCGTGCGTAATAACACCGCGAGTGGCCTGCCGGGTCGGGACCGGTGACGTGCGCTGCCCCCCGCGGTCGACGGGGGGGCAGCGCTCGTCGTCATCGGGTGGTGCAAAGGGTCCCGTTGAGCGAGTACTTCACCGGGTGCACGTTCGGTCCCTGGTAGCCGCCCACGAACCCGGCCGTGGTCGACGCACCCGGCGCCAGGGTCGCGGTGCTGGAGACCGTCACCTCCCGGCCGGTCTGGGACCAGGTGGCGTTCCAACCGCTGGAGACCTGCTGCCACGTGGTGGGCCAGGTGTAGGTCACCGTCCACCCCGCGATCGGCACCGCGCCGGTGTTCGTGATCTCCAGGTCGGCCACGAAGCCGTTGCCCCAGTTGGTGGTCTCCCGGTAGGTCACCGCGCAGGACGACGTGGCGGGCGTGCCGGTGGTGAACGTCAGCGGCGGTGAGGACCACGACGTCCGACCCGCGTTGTCCCGGGCGGTCAGGTTGACCGTGTACTCGGTGCCGGGCACCAGGTTCGCCGCGGTGAAGGTGGTGCCGGTGGTCTCGCCCCACTGCTCGGTGTTGGCGCCCACGACCCGGTGCACCTCGTACTTCACCCCGGCGGGCGGGGCGGGCCACGACAGCTCGGCCGTGCGGTCGGTGACCTGGCCGGCCACCGGACGGGCGGGCGCGGGCGGGATGGTCGTGCGGGCCGCGGGCTTGAGCACGAGGGTGGTGATCGAGTACGGCGGCAGCGTCGCCTCGGACGACGAGCCCGCGGTGGTGGAGATGGCGGTGTCGCCGTTGCCGAAGCTCAGCACCGTCGCGTCGGCGGCCAGCGCGTAGCCCGCGAACCGCAGGCCGACGGTCTTGGCCGCGTCGGGGTCCTGGTTGACGAGCATGACCGCCAGGCCGCCGTCGGGCCGCCGGGCCGCGTGTGCCCGCACCAGGGGGTCGCTGGAGGCGGCCGTGACGAGCTGGTCTCCCGGGCGGGCGAAGCGGGACAGCATCGAGATCGCGTGGTACGGCGCGAACGGCGTGTTCAGCGCGGGCTGGCACGTGGTGCCGTCGGAGGTGCAGGTGCCGCTGGAGAGCAGGCCGTAGTCGTCGTAGTCGGGGTGGCCCGCGATCTCCCGGACCTGGCCGATGCCGTTGTGGACGTTCCACCAGTCCACGGAGAACACGCCTTGGCCGATCATCGTGGCGTAGGCGTCCGCGGCGAACAGCGCGCCCGGTTGGGTGTTGCGGCCGTAGGAGGTGTTGACCTCGGTCAAGGCGACGCCGAGGTCCTTGCCCGCCAGGCGGCGGGACTGCTCGCGCACCAGGGCGATCTGGTCGACCACCCGGTCGGTCTTGGTCAGCACCTGCGCGGCGGTGTCCCCACCGGGGTACCAGTGGATGATGCCGAAGTCGACCACCGGACCCGCGATCGACAGCACGACCTCGTTCCACGACCCGGCGTCGCCGGCCGCGGTGATGCCGTCGGGCCACTCGCCCGGGGTGGTCAGCACGGCGCCGATCTTGATGGTCGGGTCGACCGCCTTCATGGCCGTGGCGTAGTCGCGGACGAGCGTCGCGTAGTAGCGCGGGCTCTTGTCCGGGTGGTGGTCGGCCTCCCACCCGGAGCCGTAGTGGCCGTTGCCGTAGTTCTCGTTGCCGATCTCCCAGTACTTGACGCCGTAGCCCTTCTCGACGTTCGCGTAACGCACCCAGGCCGCGGCTTCCTCGGGCGTCCCGGTGCCGTAGTTGGCGGTCACGACGGCCTGACCGCCGGCGCGCCGCACACCGCTCATGAACGTGTCGAAGTCGGTGTTCGGGGCCACGTAGCCGCCGGGAGCCGTGTGGTCCTCCCAGTGGTAGATGTCCGAGTACGACCCGCCCGGGTAGCGCATGGCCTTCACGCCGGCGGCCTTGAGCAGGTCGGCGACGTCATCACTGCCCAGGTGGGCGTCCCAGATGGCGTGGTTCACCCCGATCGCGGCCTCCTGCACCACCTCCAGCCCGGCCCTGGTGTTGACGGTGACGGTGACGGACGGATCGGCCTGCGCCGGGGAGCCGGCGGTGAGCAGGACCTGGGCGGCCACGAGCGCGGCGAGCGCGGGCAGCACGACGGAACGCGGTCTCATAAGAGGATTCCCCATCGACGGTGATGAAACTGGGAGCGCTCCCGAACTGTGCGTGCAGGCCCCTACCTTGTCAATCGTCCCGATCACCGCGGGGCACGAGTTGCGTACGGGTGGCGGATCCGCCCACCGGCCACTTCGGTCAACGCGTCGAACGTTTCGACAGCACGAGGCGGTTCGTGCCTCCGCGTGATCCCGGCCCCTCGGTCCGCGCACGGCGCAGCGCGCGCAGATAGCGGGCGACGTCCACCTGGAGCGAATCCGCCGCGGTGGCTCCGTGGTGCCGCTCGGCCCAGCGGAGGTGGGCGTCGATTTCCGCCACCATCGTGCCGGTGTCCGGCAGGGCCGCGACGCCGAGCACGAGGTCCGCGATCCAGGCCGCCTGCGCCTCGAACACCGGGGTCAGCGCGCCCAGCGGACGGACGACACCGCGGACGAGGCCCGCGAAGTACAGGCCCACGTGGTGCGGCGGCACGGCACGGAGGTAGAGCGCGGCCTGACCGGTGGGGCGGAACAGCGCTTCGCGGGGCACGACGGGCACGCCCATCCGGTAGCCCGTGCAGCAGATCACGGCGTCGCAGTCGACGCGCGTGCCGTCGGTGAAGTGCACGGTCGCGTGGTCGACGTGGCTGATCGGGGGTTTGACCGTGATCGCACCGCCGCGCAGGCGTCCCGGCAGGTCGTCGGACACGACCAGGGGCGTCGCGAGCACCGGTCGTCGCGGCCGCGGGAGGCCGTGGTCGGCGAGCGGTCCGCGGGTGGCGCGCAGCACCGCGGCCACCAGTCCGCTCTGCGCCCGGGCCGGCAGCGCGGCCCACCACCAGCGGCGGTTGAGCTGGTCCAGGGGGATGCCCATGAGGTGGCGCGGGACGATGTGGGCGCCGCGCCGCACGGCGAGCACGGTGCGGTCCGCGACGTGCGACACGGCGGTGGCGACGTCGCAGGCGGAGTTGCCGAGGCCGAGCACCAGCACGCGCTTGCCCGCGTAGGCCTCCGCACCGCGGTAGTCCAGCGTGTGGACGACCGTGCCGGGGAAGGTGGCGATGCCGGGGATCGAGGGCAGCCTCGGGTTCCAGTGGTGCCCGGTGGCCATGACCACGTGGGAGAAGTTCCGGTACCGGGGACGCCCGCGCCGGTCGCGGGTGGTGACGGTCCAGGTGCCGTCCACCCCGGGGTGGACCGCGTCGACCGCGGTGCCCAGCTCGACCCGGTCGCGGAAGGCCTGCGCGACGGTGTCGAGGTAGGCGGCGACCTGGTCGTGGCGCGGGTGCGTCGGATAGTCGTCGGGCATGCGCGACCACGTGAACGCCGTGGTGTGCTTGGAGGTGTTGAGGCGCAACGACGGGTACGCGGGGCTCGCGCCGGTGCCCGAGTAGCGCCACACGCCGCCGATCCCCGTGCCGCGGTCCAGGCAGGTGAAGGGGATCGCGCGGACGTGGAGCTCGCGGGCGACGGCCAGTCCGGCGAAGCCCGCACCGACCACGCAGACGTCGAGGTCCGCCGTGCCGGGGACGGCGGTCACCGCGGCGGTGCCGCCACGGTGTCGTGGGCGGCGCGGTGGCCGTTGTTGCGCACCGGTGGCGCCAGGGTGGGGCGCAGTTCGGCGAACTTCTCCCCCAGCGGCCGGATGACGTGCTGCTCGACCTGGTAGTAGCTGGTGAGCGAGGCCAGCGGCACCCGGCGGAGGTACCAGCTGCCGGCGAGGTTGCAGCCGATCTCGGGGCTGCGGTGGAACCTGCCGGTGAGCCACCCGGCGGCCTCGGCCTCGAAGGTCCGCTCCAGCCGGAAGTAGTTGAACAGGCTCTGCGCCGTGACGCGCACGGTTTCCTCGTCGTCGTCCGGCCTCGGTTCCGCCACGCCGACCCAGCACTCCGGTCGCCCGGCGTCGTCCACGTAGGCGTCGTTGAACCCGAGCCACGGCCAGACGAACGCGATCAACCGCGCCCGCGAGGTGCGCAGGTCGTCCGCGCCCTGCCCCTCGGCCACGTGGTCGGCGTCCACGTAGGAGCGGCCGAGCCACGTCGGTGTCCACAGGTAGTACGGGTACGCGCTGTCGTCGGAGAGCAGGTAACTGTTGGCGTTGGAGAACAGCTCGTTGCCCGCGACCGGGCGCAGCCGCACGCCGTACTCCGGCAGGGCGAACCGGACCGAGAGGACTTCGAAGAAGGCCCGGATGTCGCGGTAGTACTCGGTGAGCTGGCGGTAGGCGGCGCCGGTCTGGGCGAGCACGTCGTCCCTGAAGATCATCACGTCTCGATTCCGGTCACACCCGCCGCGTGCGACACCTTGACGGAAAGCAAGATTTCGTCACTCAGAGCAACGAGGGACTCTACCTCAGGACGATAACGCTGTAAATAGCTTAGAGTAATCGGACGGGTGCTCTAAGTGCGCGGGAGACGACGTGCTCGACGTGGCGGTGGTGGGGGCCGGGGTGGGTGGTTGCTACTGCGCCTACCGCCTCGTCGTCGGGACGGGGCGCGGTGGCAGGGTCGCGGTGTTCGAGCGGACCGACCGGGTCGGCGGCAGGCTGTGGTCCGCGCCCGTGCGCGACGCGCCGGACCTCGTCGCCGACCTCGGTGCGATGCGCGTGCACCGCGGGCTGCGATCGGTAATCGGGCTGATCCGGCACCTCGGGCTCGAACCGGACCTGAGGCCCTTCACGTTCGACCGGCCGGAGAACCTGGTGCACCTGCGCGGCGCCACGACCCGGCGACGTGCGGCGGGGCGGTCCCCCGACGACCTGGTGGCCGAGGCCGCCGCGCGCCTGGTACCCGGTTTCGCCGAGCTGCGCCGCCGCCGGAGCGAGGCCCGGTCCCGGGGCGATCGGCACCGCGCCGACCTCCTGCTGCGGTCCTTCCACGAGCAGCGGGACCGCGCACGCCTCGCCCGACGCCCCCTTGACGCTCTGGAGTGGACAGAGGCCCTCGAACACGCCATGGGCGCGACCGCGGTCGCGGTCGTCCACGACGCCGGGGGCTACGACGTCCGCCACGGCGCCGAGAGCGCCGCCGCCCGGCTCGACCTGCTCTTCCGGACCCCTCCCGACGCCGAGTACCTCACGCTGCGCCACGGCATGCAGGCGTTGTCCGATGCCCTCCACGCCCGGTTCACCGCCGAGGGCGGCGTCACCCACACCGGCCACCGGCTCGTGCGGCTCGCCCGGGAACCCGGCGAGGACCACTACCGCCTCACCTTCGCGGTGCACGACGGACGGCGCGAGAGCGGGCACACCCACGTCCTGGCCCGGTCCGTCCTGCTCGCCGTGCCGCCGGAAGCGCTGCGCGGCCTCGCCCCGTCCGGACTGCCGCTCGCCCGATGCCTGCGGCCCCTGCTGGACGCGATCGAGCCGGTGCCCGCGTTCAAGCTCTTCCTGGTCTACCCGGAACCGTGGTGGCGGCGCCTGGGCATCACGCACGGCCGGAGCACCACCGACACGGAGCTGCGTCAGCTCTGGTACGGCGGGACGTGCTCCCCGGCGACCACGACCGGTTCCGCGCTCCTGCTGGCCGCCTACCCCAGCGGCCGGTCCGTCCACGCCTGGGACGACCTGCGCGACGGCGTCCCGCACACCCCGGCCGCGCCGGCGCCGACACCGGGCCGGGCGATGGTGGACCACGCGCACGCCCTGCTCGCCCGGATGCACGGCACCACCGACGTGGCGGCTCCGGTCGGCGCCTGCTGGGCCGACTGGAGCCGCCCGCCGCACGCCGCGGCCTGGCACGTCCGACGTCCGGGTCACGGTCGTGACGACGCCGGGCCGCGCACCCGGCACCCGCTCCCCCGCGAACGCGTGCACCTGGTCAGCGACAGCTGGACCGCCGACCCGGGTTCGATCGAGGGCACCCTCGCGTCGGCGGAGGACGTGCTGCGCGCCTGCTTCGAACTCCCCGCCCCGCCGTGGCACGCCGGATCGCCGCGCTGACCCCGTTCGTGGAGGACACGATGGATGCCCGCACCCCGGCACCGGACGCGGCGGACGTCGCGGCCCACCTCGCGGCCGTGCCGACGTTGGCCGCGCGGCTCGGCGGCGACCCCGCCGACTGGGACGTGCGCGAGATCGGCGACGGCAACGTGAACTTCGTCTTCGCCGTGCGCGGCCCGAACGGGACCCTCTGCGTGAAGCAGGCGCCTCCGTTCGTGCGGGTGGCCGGCGCCTCCTGGCCCCTCACCCCCGAACGCGCCCGGTTCGAGCACCGCGCCCTGCGCGAGCACCACCGCCACGCGCCGGACCACGTGCCCGTCCCGCTGCACTACGACCCGTCCCGGCACCTCCAGGTCATCGAGCACCTCGACGGGCACGTCGTGCTGCGCCACGCGCTCGCGGAGGGCCGGCTGCCCGCCGACGTGGGCGGGCACCTCGGCGCCTACCTCGCCCTGACCCTGTTCCACACCAGCGACCTGGCGCTGCCCGCGAACCGCAAACGACCGCTGGTCGCCGAGTTCGAGGGCAACGCCGACATGTGCTCGATCATGGAGGACATGGTCTTCACCGAGGTCTACCACCCGTTCCACCGCAACCGGTGGACGCGGCCGCACCTCGACGCGGACGTCGAACGGCTGCGCGCCGACACCGAGCTGCTGATCGCCGTGGCCCGCCTGAAGGACCACTACCTGACCAGCAGGCAGGCCCTGCTGCACGGCGACCTGCACACCGGGTCGATCATGGTGTCCGAGCGCGCCACCCGCGTGATCGACCAGGAGTTCGCCTGCTTCGGCCCCATGGGTTTCGACATCGGCAGCCTGTTCGCCCACCTGTTCATCGCCTACTTCGCCCAGGACGTCCCCGGCGGGTCGGCCGAGACGCCCCTTCAGGACCGCCTGCTGGCGACCGTCGACACCGTGTGGCGGGAGTTCGCCACCCGCTTCACCGCCCTGTGGCGGGAGAGCCCGACCGGTGATTCCTACCCGGCGGCCGTCTTCCGCACCCCCGCGGCCGACACCGATCCGCTCGACCGCGATCCGCTCGGCCCGGAGCGCCGGGCCTACCTGGACCGGGTGCGGCGGGACAGCGTCGGCTTCTGCGGTGCGGAGATCATCCGCCGCGTCGTCGGGTTCGCCCGGCCGGCCGACTTCACCACCATCCAGGACGCGCGGCACCGGGCGACCTGCGAGCGTCGAGCGCTGCGCCTGGCGCGCGAGCTGCTCCTCGGCGATCACGACGACATCCAGGACGTGACCGCCGCCGCGAGGAGAGCACGACTGCCGGCGCGGTGATCCGCGCTCACCCCACCGGGATGATCGCCTTGACCTGGAACACGCCGTCCGGCCCGACCGCGATCACGGGCAGCCGCCGACCCACCGCGTTGCCGGTGTCGGCGTCGATGGTGAACGTGCCGCCCGCGCCGTTGATCTGGTTGCGCTCGCGGTCGGTGCGCTCCAGCTGGGCGCGCACCGCCTGCCGGCCCGGCAGTTCGCCGCTGGGCAACCCGTTGGCCGAGCGGCTGATCGCCTCGGAGGCGGTGAGCAGGGCGTCGTGCATCATCACGCCCCACCCGTCGGCCAGGTCCGCGGTGTCGAACCCCAGCTCCTGGAACTTCTCGGTCAGCGCGGCGAACTCGGTGATCCCCATCTCCCGCGCCGCGTCCGGGTCGACGTGCGGGGTGTAGACGATCGTCAGGTCCGGTTGGTCCTCGCGCGGCTGGAGGTCCTTGCGGGTGCGCAGCATCGAGGCGTCCGAGCCGGTCACGAGGGTGATGTTGCGCTCCCTCGCGCAGGGCCTGCTCTGCAGGTTGGTGATCAGGTCGTCCAGCAGCACGGCGCGCCCCGCGTACAGCACGGTGCCCGGAGCGCCGTCGACGCACAGGTCCTTCATGATCTCCCGGAACTGCGTGGCCAACGACGCCTCGGTGTCGAACGGGCTCTCGATCGTGATCTCCAGCGCACCGCCCGCCGCGGCGGCCTTGAACTCCTCGTACAGCGTCGAGGTGTACAGGTCGTCCTCGTTGCCGTCGTAGACGAGCATCGCCCGGTCCACGCCCTGTTGCGCCAGGTAGGACGACAGGACCCCGATCTGGTTGCCGGTGGTGGAGCTGACGCGGGCGAAACCCTTGATGTAGCCGACGGGTTGGCCCGCCTGCGCCGGTTGCTCGACGTGGAAGTTCGTGGCCGTGACCACGGAGGCGACCATGGGGATGCCCGCTTCCGACAGCGCACGCGCGGTGTGCCGGGTGTTGGTGGTGCTCTGGCCGACGCCCACCACCCCGACCAGCCGCTGCTCGTCGGCGAGCTCGACGAGCTGGTCGACCACCCGGCGCCACTCCTGCTGCGTGCTGCCCGGGTTGGCCAGCAGCAGCCGCACCTTCGGCTCGCGCTTGCCCTCGTTCGCGGCGAGCTGGGCGACGTGGGCGCCCTCCAGCTGCGACCGGACCCGGTGCCACGTCACGCTGCCGACGTCGGTGGGCAGCAACGGGGTGAGCACCGCGATCGTGACGTGCGGCTGCCCCTGCACCTTCCGGTTCTCCTCCAGGATGCGCCGCTGCACGCCGGCGAGCTGGTCGTCGAACACGTACGACCCGTCGGTCACGCCGACGCACTCGCCGCCGTGCTCGAACACGCCCTCGCCGCACCGGGTCAGCAGGGTCACCCCGGCGACCGCCGCCCCGCCCAGCACCAGCGCCACCACCGCGGCCAGCGCCGCCAACCGGGTGCGCTTGCGGCGCACCGCCCGCCTCGGCGTCGGTGGGGTGAAGTCGACCGGGTCCGGCGGACCGCTCAACGCCCGCCGCGCGGTGGCCCGGCCTCGCGGGGGCGCGCCGCCCTCCTCCGCCCTGCCCTCCAGTTGCGCCGCGGCCCTGAGGAAGTCGTTGCGGGCCACGCCCGGCTGCTGCGCGAGCGTCTTCAGGTCCCAGGCCGCACTGCTGTACAGGTCCGCGCGATCGGCCGTCGACAACGGGTCGTTCGCCATCCACAGCGCCGCCACCACGCGGGCGAGCGTGCGGCCCGGCTCGGCGGTGGCGTCGGTGTGGCCCGTGGCGGCCAGCACCCGGCCGGGATCGGCTTCGTCGGTGTCGAGGTCGTTGGGGGCGGCGGTGATGGCGTCCAGTTCGGCGAACCAGGCTCGCGTGTCGGGCAGGAGCGACTCAAGGCGCTGCACGACCGCGTTGACGTCCCTCAACGCCAAGGCGTGGTAGAAGCGGTCGCCTTCCCGGCCGTTGTCGCGCAGCCAGGTGTGCACGGCGTGCCACCGCTCGGGCGAGGCGGCCAGCCGGCGCAGCAGCAGGTGCCGCAGGGCGGGCAGCATGATCGCCCGGCCGGTACCGGGGTCGCGGACCTGGAGCACGACCGGCACCAACCCCGCGCCGCCCCTCGGCGCCGGCACCAGGCCGCTGCGCGCCAGCTCGTCGGCCTGCTCGACGTCCCGCGCGGCCGAGCACGCCTCCAGCACCGCCAGGGTGCCCTCCGCCGGCGCGCCGAGCAGCTCGCGCAACAGGCGTTCCTCGACCGTGACGGGATCCTTGTCGACCGGACCGCGCCACCGGGCCGCCAGCAGCTGCTTGACCGACGTGGGGTCGCCGGTGTTGTCGCCGATCGCCTTCACGACCACGGCGGTCGCGGCCGGGTGGCCCGCGGTGAAGCGGTAGACCTCGGTGGCCACGGCGCGGCGGGCGTTGAGCCGGGGACCGGCGACGTCGGCGACCATGTCCTTGACCTCGTCGGGCGTGAGGTCGCGCAGCGCCACCGGGTAGGAGTCGCTCTCGTAGTCGCCCTGCCGCCGTTCGAGGTAGTCGTCGTAGCCCGCCTCCTCGGCGTACGGGATCTCCTCGTCCGCCGCGAGCTGCCGGGCCACCCCGCCGGCGCTGGTGGCGACCACGGTCAACGGGTCGGACTCACCCCGGCGGGCGTCGGCCAGCGCCCGGTACAGCAGCCGTCCCGGCCGGGTGTCGATGTCGTCGAGCAGCAGCACGCAGTTCAGCGACCACGTGCGCGCGCCGCGCCCGGCGAACGCGGCCCGCAGGTCGGCCAGGAAGGCCGCCCACAGCAGCTCGGTGGCCTCCTTGCGGTCGGCTTCGCTCGCGTCGTCACGGGTGAGCAGGTTCAGCCGCACCAGTTCGTCGTAGGCCTGGTTGCCCGAGCCGTACCACTCCAGGCCCTCGCCCAGCACGACCCGCCGCCCGCGCCGCCACGAGACCAGGCCGTCCAGGATGAGGTTCGGCGCGTACCGGGCGGCCGTCGTCACGCCGGGCAGGCCGCCCACGACCGGCACCGCGCCGGCCACGTCCTCCGCCAGGTTGTCCAGGAACAGGCGCAGCTGGTCCAGCCGCCGTGCGTTCTCCAGCGCCTCGCGGATGCGCAACCGGGCGGCCTGGCCGGGCGCGTCGATCTGCGCGGCGATGGCGACCTGGGCGGTGACGAACCGCGGGAACGGGATGGAGCGGTAACCGGCGGCGTTGCGGTTGAGGTCGAACGCCAGCAGCGACAGCACTTCCCACGCGGTGGTGGCCTTCAGCTCGCCGCAGTTGATGCGCGCGTAGGGCGACTTGCCGCGCAGGCCGCGCTCCAGGGCGTCGAGCAACGCGGTCTTCCCACCACCCTTCGGGCCGGTGAAGAGGACGATCGGCGCACGGCGGGTGGTCGGGTAGCCCCTCGGCTCGGGTCGGGTCGCGAACTCGCGCACCAGTCGGACGGCCTGGTCCCTGCCGTGCAGCGCTAACGCGTCGTCTGGCATTCGTTCCCCCACGAAGAGCGGCGACCTCCATGATCACCCAGGCTCGGCGCGTTGTCACGGCTCCAGCCGGTGTACCGCGCCGACGCGGAACATACCGGCTCGGCGAGGCTCGTCGGGCCGCTTTCGCGGTGAGCGGCGGCGGGACCGATCGGTGTCGTCCCGCCGCCACCCGTCACCGCTCAGACGCCCGTGAACCGGAACTGCTGGTTGTGCCCGGAGCCGCACGGGTACTGCTTGAACTGGAGGTTGTCCGACGAGCTGCTCGGCAGGTCGAGGCACTTGCCCGAGTGCCGCGCGACCAACCTGGAGTAGCCGGACCCGACGTCGACCACGGACCACTGCTGGTTCTGGCCGGAGTTGCAGGTCCACTGCACCACGGCCGCGCCGTCGGCGGTGCTGCCGTCGCTCACGTCGAGGCACTTGTTCGAGTGCCGGGCGATCAGCTGCTGGTAGCCGCCACCGGTGGCCTGGAGGCGGAACTGCTGGTTCGAGCCGCTGCCGCAGGGGTACTGCATCAGCGCCGCGCCGTCGGCTCCGCTGGCGTTGGCGACGTCCAGGCACTTGCCGGAGTGCCGCACCGCGATGCGGTTGTAGGTCAGGGCCACCGTGCCGATCGTCCCGGTCGCCGTGTCGATGACGATCCGACCCGCGTTCGACAGGCTCATCGCGGTGTTGCCGGAGAAGGTGATCGGGAGCCAGACGTAGCTGGAGTCGCCCACGGGCCCACCCCACGCGCCGGCCCAGCGGTCGCCCAGGTAGAGGTAGGACGTGGTCTGGCTGCCCTGGATCGGCAGCACGAACGCCGGTTGCGAGCGGAACGTGGTGGAGTCGCCGACGTTCTGCATGGCGCTCCAGGGGCCCGACACGCTGGTCGCGGTGGCGTACTTCGCCTGGTTCGGCGACCACCCCGTGGCGCCGGAGGTCAGCATGAAGTAGACGCCGTTGCGCTTGAACAACGCGGGGGCCTCGCGGTGCCCGCCCGGCCACGGGTTGGCCACCAGTTGCGCCACCCCGCGGTAGTCGGCGGTGAGGCGGTAGATGTGCAGGTCGTAGTTCTCCCGGGCGGCGGAGATCATGTAGGCCGTGCCGTCGTCGTCCTTGAACAGCGTGATGTCGCGCGACATGTGCTGGCCGAGCGGCCGGAAGCTGCCCTGGTAGGTGTAGTTTCCGTCCACTGTGGACGAGTATGCCACCGCAGCCCTGGCCTCGCCGTAGTGCTGGCCGTTCTCCCAGTGCATCCACATGACGTACTGGCCCGTGGAGGCGTTGTAGACGACCTTGGGGCGTTCCACCCAGGAGGTCCGCAGCTCGGCGTGGCTGTTCTGGGTGAGGACGTTGTTGCGGAACTCCCAGTTCTTCAGGTCGGTCGACCGGTAGACCGAGACGGCCCGGAAGAGGTTGTCCGGGTGCCGGTTCTCGCCGAACCAGTAGTAGTGAGCGCCGACCTTGATCACGCCACCCCCGTGCGCCTCGACGAGGTTGCCGCTGGTGTCGGTGAACTGCACACCGACGTCGACGGTGACGGGTGCGGCGTGCGCGGTGCCGCCGGGTAGCAGCAGGGCCGCCAGGACGACGGTCGCGGCGGTCAGCGCCGCACGCCAACGCCTCGGGAACGAGCGGGACATCTGGACTCCCTTGTCCGGCCCACAGCGGGGAAGGAGCCAGCGACCGGCGTGGGCTGGATCGGTGCGCTGGTGCGTCCGAGTGGTGCGTTCCGGCGGCGGAGGCAGCGCGATGTTTGCGTTAACATCGCGGTGCGGAGCAAGTGTGTGAGGTGGGCGGCGCGGGTGTCAAGGGCACACCAGGGCTTCGAGCACCTCCACGGCACGCCGGGCGGCGGGGTTGGCGGCGACGGACTTCTTCACCGCGATGCCGATGCGCCGCACCGGGGTCGGTGACACCACGGCGAGGGTCGTCAGGCCCTCCGGCAGCTCGCCGATGCCCAGCGCCGGCACCACCGTGAGCCCGATCCCGGTCGCCACGAACGAGATCGCGGTGCGGTAGTCGTGCGCCTCGACCACGAACCCCGGGGTGAACCCGGCTCGCGCGCACGCGTCGAGGAGCACCTGGCGGCACGACCCGGTCCGCAGGTCGTTGTCCACCCAGTGCCGGTCGGCGAGGTCGGCCAGCGGCACCTCCGCGCGGCCGGCGAGCGGGTCGTCGGTCCGCACGACGGCGAGGTACGGGTCCTCCGCGAGCATGCGCACGTCCACCGGCCCGGGGTGCTCGACGCCGGCTTCCTCCACGAAGATGCCGACGTCCGGGTCCCCCGGCGTGACGTCGGTCAGCCGCAGGTCCAGCCGGAGGTCCGGGAACTCCGCGCGCAGCACGGCCACGGCCGGCGCCAGCCACGCCGAGCCCGCCGAGGCGAAGTAGCCGATCGACAGGCTGCCGACCCGACCGGCGCGCAGGTCCTCAACCACCCGCTCGACCCGACCCACGGCGTCGAACAACGACTCGGCCTCGGCGGCGAGCACCCGGCCGGCCGCGGTGGGCTCGATGCCGCGACCGGCTCGTTCGAACAGTTGCAGGCCCGTCTCACGCTGCAACGCGGCGAGGTGCTGGCTCACCGCGGACGGTGTGTAGCCGAGCGCGGCCGAGCTCGCGCGGATCGACCCGGTGGCGACGACGGCCCGCAGGACGCGGAGCCGGTGCAAGTCCAGCATGACGGGATCGTACAGTCTGACTGAACAGTCCGACAGAACACATCGCTTGTGCTGTACAGCCGGCGCCCGTGACGATGTCCGGGTGACCCCTCAACTCCAGCCCGCACCGCCCGCGCACGCCGGCGAGGCGGCCACCGACCGGACCGGCGTCGCGAAGGTCGCGGCGGCCGTGGGACTCGCGGTGGTCCTGTGGGCCTCGTCCTTCGTCGCCATCCGCGCCGTGGGGCACGCGCTGTCCCCCGCGCCGCTGGCACTGCTCCGGCTCGGTGTCGCGGCCGCCGCGCTGACCCTGCTGGTGATGGCCAAGCGAGGGGCTCGGGTCCGGCTTTCCCGCAAGGCGTTCCTGCTGATCGCGGCCTACGCCCTGCTGTGGCTCGCCGGCTACACGGTGGCCCTCAACGCCGGCGAGCGGCACGTGGACGCCGGCACCGCGGCGCTGCTGGTGAACCTCGCGCCGCTGCTGGTCGCGGTCGTGGCCGGGAAGTTCCTCGGTGAGGGGTTCTCCCGGCCGCTCGTGATCGGCTCGCTGGTCGCGCTGGGCGGCACGGCGATCATCGCGATGGGCGCCACCGCGCAGCGCGACGGCATCGGGGTGCTGCTGTGCCTGGTCGCCGCGCTGCTCTACGCCGCCGGGGTCATGATCCAGAAGGTCACGTTGCGGCACGTCGACGGGCTCACCGCGATCTGGCTGGGCTGCGTCGTCGCCACCGCCGTGCTGCTGCCGTGGTTGCCCCAGCTGGTCGGCGAGCTGCGGGTCGCGCCGGCGGGCGCCGTGCTCAGCGCCGTCTACATGGGCGTGTTCCCCACCGCGATCGGCTTCACCGCGTGGGCCTACGCGTTGCGCCGCACGGACGCGGGTCGGCTGTCCGCGACGACCTACGCCGTGCCGGCCGTGTCGGTGCTGATGTCGTTGGTGCTGCTGGGCGAGGTGCCCACGGTGCACGGGCTCGTCGGTGGCGCCATCTGCCTGGTCGGCGTGGCCATCTCCCGCAGGCGGTGAGACGGCGCCGGACTCAAGCGTCATGTCGGTCGGGGTCCGACGTCGCCCGGATTGATACCTTCGCGGCATGACCTTCACGCTGGAGCAGCTGCGGGGGTTCGTGGCCGTCGCCGAGGAGTTGCACTTCAGCCGCGCCGCCGCCCGGCTGGCGATGACGCAGCCGCCGCTGAGCAGGCAGATCCAGAAGCTGGAACGGGCCGTGGAGGCGCAGTTGCTGGTCCGGGACAACCGGCGGGTCACCCTCACCACGGCGGGCGAGGTGTTCCTGGTCGAGGCGCGGCGGTTGCTGTCGTTGGCCGAGACCGCCCCGGAGCTGGCCCGGCGGGTGTCGTCGGGTTCCAGCGGCGTGATCCGGGTCGGTTTCACCGCGGCGGCGACCTACGGGATCCTCGGTCGACTGCTGGACGAGGTCGCCGCGCGGCTGCCGGACGTCGACGTCGAGCTGGCCGAGATGGTGACCCGCGAGCAGGTCGCCTGCCTGGTGAACGAGGAGGTCGACCTCGGGCTGGGCCGGCCGCCGTTCGACGACTCGACGTTCGGCTCGCGGTTGCTCTACCGGGAGCGGCTGCTGGTCGCGGTGCCCGGCGGGCACCCCCTGTCGGCACTCGGCCGGGACGCGACGGCCGACGACGTGGTGCGCGAGCCGGTGATCATGCACTCGGCCACCCAGGCGCGCTACTTCTACGACCTGGTCGTGCGGACCGTGCCGATCGCGCCGGAGAACGCCGTGCACACGGTCGGCCAGGTGCTCACCATGCTCTGGCTGGTCGCGGCCGGCCGTGGTGTGGCGTTCGTCCCGGAGTCGGCGGCGCGGCTGCGGATCGACGGCGTCGACTTCGTCCGGCTGGAGACCGCCGTGGCCGAGCCGGTGGAACTGCACCTGGTGTGGCTGAAGGCGTCGGCGAACCCGGCCCTGTGGCGGACGTTGAGCGTGCTGGAGGGCCGCACGCCCTTCGAGTGATGCTCTCCGGGTATCAAGCAATGCGAAACAACTCTTGGACACGCATCACTCGGGCTTCATACCGTGGCTCCTACCACCGTCCGCGTTGCTCCGAACGCCGGATGGACCACCCGGAGCAAGGACGTGGACCCGTGCCGCAGCTCGACCCAGCCGATCTCGCCGACCGACTCGCGTCCGGGCTGCTCTCCTTCCCGGTCACCCACTTCGACGCCGACCTGCGGTTCGACGAGGCCCGGTACCGGGAGCACCTGGCCTGGCAGTCGGGGTTCGACGTGGCCGGGCTGTTCGCCGCGGGCGGCACCGGCGAGGGGTTCTCGATGACGCCGGAGGAGGTGGACCAGGTGGTCCGCGTCGCCGTGGACGAGGTGGGCGGCGCGGTGCCCGTCGTGGCGCCGGCCACCGGCGCCACCGTCGTGGCGGCGGCCCAGGCGCGGGCCGCCGAGGCCGCGGGCGCGTCCGGCGTGCTGCTGTTCCCGCCCTACCTCACCGAGGCCGGTCAACGAGGCCTGGTCGAGCACATCGGCGCGGTGTGCCGGGCCACCGACCTCGGCGTGATCGTCTACAGCCGCGCCAACGCCGTGCTGACCGACGCGACCGTCGCCGAGGTCGCCGACCGCAACCCCAACCTGATCGGGCTCAAGGACGGCGTCGGCGACGTCGAGCGGATGACCCGCACCTACGCCCGCGTCGGCGACCGGCTGATCTACATCGGTGGCCTGCCGACCGCGGAGACCTTCGCCCTCCCGCTGCTGCAACTCGGCGTGAACACCTACTCCTCGGCGTTGTTCAACTTCGTGCCCGAGTTCGCGCTGCGGTTCTACGCCGCGGTCCGCGCGGGGGACCGCGGCGCCGTCTACGGGATGCTGACCGACTTCGTCATCCCCTACCTGGACATCCGCGACCGGGCCCCGGGCTACGCGGTGTCGATCGTGAAGGCCGGCCTGACCGCCGTCGGCCGGGACGGCGGCCGGGTGCGCCCGCCGCTGAGCGACCTGACCGAGGACGAGCTCGCCGACCTCACCACCCTGGTCCGGAAGATCGCCTGATGGCGGACGCCCGCACCCACCCGAGGAGCGCCATGTCGACCGCAGTCCCCTCCCCCGTGCTGGACCGGATCAGCTCGGTGGCGTTGTCGTCGGTGACCCTGCCGCTGCCGACCGGCATCAGCGACGCCAAGGTGTTCACCGGCAGACAGCGGCCGATGACCGAGATCGCGTTCCTGTTCGCCGAGATCCGCACCGAGGCCGGCCTGGAGGGCGTCGGGTTCTCCTACTCCAAACGCGCCGGAGGACCCGCCCAGTACGCGCACGCCCGCGAGGTCGCGCCCGACCTGATCGGCGAGGACCCCAACGACATCGGCAGGCTGTGGACCAAGCTCGTGTGGGCCGGTGCGTCGGTCGGACGCAGCGGCGCGGCCACGCAAGCGCTGGCCGCGTTCGACATCGCCCTGTGGGACCTCAAGGCGAAGCGGGCGGGGCTGCCGCTGGCCAAGCTGCTCGGCGCCCACCGCGACTCCGTGCGCTGCTACAACACCTCCGGCGGCTTCCTGCACGAGACCGTCGACCAGATCAACGACAACGCCACCCGCACGCTGGAATCCGGTGTCGGCGGCATCAAGATCAAGGTCGGGCTGCCCGACCGGCGCGAGGACCTGCGCCGCGTCACCGCCGTCCGCGAACACCTCGGCGACGACGTGCCCCTGATGGTCGACGCCAACCAACAGTGGGACCGACCCACCGCCCAGCGCATGGGCCGGACACTGGAGGAATTCGACCTGGTGTGGATCGAGGAACCGCTGGACGCCCACGACGTCCAGGGACACGCCGAGCTGACCCGGTCGCTGACCACCGCCGTCGCGTCCGGCGAGATGCTGACCAGCGTCGCCGAGCACCACGAGCTGATCCGCGCCGGGGCCGTGGACGTCCTGCAACCCGACGCCCCCCGCGTCGGCGGCATCACCCCATTCCTGAAACTCGCCACCCTGGCCGACCACCACCACCTCCACCTGGCGCCGCACTTCGCCATGGAGATCCACGTCCACCTCGCCGCCGCCTATCCGCGCGAACCGTGGGTGGAGCACTTCGACTGGCTGTACCCGCTGTTCAACGAACGGTTGCGGACCAGCGGCGGCCGGATGCACCTCTCCGACCGCCCCGGCCTCGGCATCACCCTCAGCGAACAGACCCGTGCTTGGACCACCGACCACGCCACCATCGACGCACCCCGGTGACGTCAGGCGGTGATCCACTGCTGGTTGGCGGCGCCGGTGCAGGTCCACTGCCGAACCTCGGCGCCGGGGGCGGTGCCGAAGCCGTAGTTGTCGAGGCAGAGTCCGCTGTGCCGGTTGACCAGCGTGGAGTAGCCGCCGCCCACGGACGTGACCCGCCATTGCTGGACGGCCAGGCCGTTGCACGTCCACTGCTGCACCACCGAACCCGCCGCGGTGGCCCAGTCCTTGTCGTCCAGGCACAGACCGCTGTGGCCGTTGCTCACCTGGAAGTAGCCGTCACCCAGGGGCTGGAGGTACCAGTCCTGGACCGGGAGGTCGTTGCACGTCCACTGGCGGACCTCCGCGCCGGGCGTGGTGACGTGGTTGTAGTCGTCCAGGCAGAGGGCGCTGTGCCGGTTGCGGATCCTCGCCCGGGACGGGCCGCCGGTCTCGCCGGACGGTCCTTGCAGCACGGTGGAGGTGGAGACCGGCACACCGAGGTTCGGCGTGCCGTCGGCGTTCCAGGAGATCTTCTGCACGCGGGTGGTGCGGGTGGTGCCGCAGCCCTGGGAGGCCGAGGAGTTGGCGTGGTAGGCGATCCACGTCTCCGTGCCGTCCGGCGAGGTGAAGAACGAGTGGTGGCCGGGCCCGTAGACGCCGTTGGCGTCGTTGCGCTGGAAGATCGGGTCGGCGGACTTCGACCACGAGCCCTGCGCCAGCGGGTCGCCGCCCCGGTATTCGAGCATGCCGAGTTTGTAGTTGGGGCCGTTGCAGTGGCTGGCGGAGTAGGTCAGGAACGTGCGACCGTTGCGCTGCAACGCGAACGACCCCTCGTTGACCGCGCCGTCCTGCCGTTCCCAGGCCAGGGTGGGCGCGGAGATCCGGGAGCCGAACGCGCCCGCCCGCACCGGGCTCGCCATCGGTGCGATGTAGAGCGACTGGAGCCCGTCGCCGTGGAACGCCGAGAACGTCATGTACAGCGCGCCGTTGAGCTTGAGCAGGCTCGCGTCGATCGCCCACCCGTTGTTCGGCATGAGGTCGACGACGCCGCGGTAGGTGTAGGGGCCCATCGGGTCGGTGCCGGCGCTCTCGGCGACGTGCGTCCGCCGCGGCGCGCCGGACATCTCCACCGAGTAGTAGAGGTACCAGCGGTTGCCGACCATCTCCAGGTGCGGCGCCCACATCTGCGTGCCACCGGTGCGCAGCACGAGCTGCTCCGGAGCGCTCTTCAGGCCGGCGATCGTGGCCGACCGGCGCATGACCACGTCGGACGACCAGGTGGTGGCGACGTAGTAGTAGTTGCCGTTGTACTGCACCAGGGTCGGGTCCGCGCTGTTCGGCGCACCGACGGCCGGGTTGGCGAACGACGGACCGGGCGCGGCTGCCGCCCGGTCCTGGCCGGGGCTCAGCACGAGCCCGGCGACGACGGCGGCGACGAGCGGTAACGCCCGCCAGGCGGTTCCTCGACGTTGAGCGAACAGCACGACCACTCCTCGGGTGAAGGGGTGAACTCCCGCGTCGTCGAACGCGCGCGGGACGGGGCGGTGGCCGGCGGCGCGGGGGACGGGCCGCCGGCCACCCGCGGGGCAGCCCGGTTCAGCAGGAAGAGAACGCGGTGACGGGGCTGGGCACCCGATGTGTTAACGCTAACAGCAGTGCCCGGCCGAGCTCAAGGGGTCATTTGCCGGTGCTGATCAGTCGCTCCACCTGCGAGAACAGCTCGATGTTATCGTTAACAGCTCTGCACAACGGACCGGGACCAGCACTGATACCGGGCCACCCCTGGGCGCGGTGGACAGCCCATCGGAACTCGTGCAGCGAGACCGAATTCCGCCGGTGAGCGGGCAGGGCGTGGCCGCCGTCGTAGCCGACGAGCAGGCGTGAAGATCGTCACGTCGACATACCTTGTGCACAATTCAATCGGGCACTAGCTTTATGGCACCACCCCGAACGAAGGACCGAGGAGAACACGATGACCAGCCAGAACCCCACCGTCGTCCTGGTGCACGGCGCGTTCGCCGACGGCTCCAGCTGGGCCTCGGTGATCGACCGGCTGCGGGCACGCGGTGTCGACGCGCTCGCGGTGAGCAACCCGCTGCGCGGGCTCGCCCACGACGGCGACTACGTCGCGAGCATCGCGAGCCAGGTCGACGGGCCGGTCGTGCTGGTCGGCCACTCCTACGGCGGCCCGGTCATCACGCACGCCGCCGCCAAGACCCCGAACGCGAAGGCCCTCGTGTACGTGGCCGCGTTCGGCGTCGACAAGGGCCAGAGCGCGCTGAGCTCGGTCGAGAGCTTCCCGCCGGTGGAGCTGAACACGTCCCTGGTGCCGCAGGAGTTCGCCGACGGCGAGGGCACGGACACCGAGTTCACCATCCGCCGTGACGCGTTCCCGAGCGTGTTCGCCGCCGACCTGCCGGCCGAGGTGACCGCCACCGCCGCGGTCAGCCAGCGCCCGATCGCGGCCCGCGCGCTCGGTGAGCCGCTGTCGGTCGAGCCGGGCTGGAAGTCGCTGCCGTCGTGGTTCGTGGTCGCGACCGCGGACAACGCCATCCACCCGGACTCGCAGCGCGCCGCCGCCGGTCGCCTGGGCGCCACCGCGGTCGAGGTCGAGGCCTCGCACGCCATCGCCCTCTCCCGCCCGACCGAGGTCGCCGACCTGATCCTCACCGCCGTCGCCGCCATCTCCTGACCCCGCGAGTCGAACGCTCGCGTCCCGCGAGTCGAACATCCAGGACCCCCGAGTTCCACGTTCGCGTCCGTCCCCGCGTTGCCCGAGGCGTCCTGGACGTGGAACTCGGGGGTCCTGAGTGGACGACACGCGGGACGTGGAGGTTCGACTCGCGGGGGGTGGAAGGATCGGCGCTCATGCGGGTGCTGCTGGTGGAGGACGACGAGCCGATCGCCGAATCGCTCACGCGGGGATTGGGCCGGTACGGGTTCGACGTCGAGTGGGTGCGCACGGGGGCCGAGGCGCTGGCGGCGGGGCCGACCGACATGGTGCTGGTCGACCTCGGCCTGCCCGACATGGACGGGCTGGACGTGTGCCGGGAGCTGCGCGCCCGCGGTGACGTGCCGATCATCGTGATCAGCGCGCGGGCGGACGAGACGGACCGGGTGGTCGGGCTGGAGATCGGCGCGGACGACTACGTGTCCAAGCCGTTCGGGGTCCGCGAGGTGATCGCGCGGATGCGCGCGGTGCTGCGCCGGGTCCGGCCCGCGATGGCCCAGCCGGACCCCACCCGCCCGGATCCGGCGCGGCCGGGCCGGATCGCGATCGACCGGCGGGCACGGCGGGTGCACGTCGACGGCGTCGAGGTCGCCCTGACGCCCAAGGAGTACGACCTGCTGGTGTTCCTGGCCGAGGCGCCGGGCGCGGTGTTCACCCGGGAGCAGATCATGGAGGCGGTGTGGGACGCCAACTGGTTCGGCCCGACCAAGACCCTGGACGTGCACGTGGGCGCGCTGCGCCGCAAGCTCGGTGACGCGGTCGCCGTGGAGACCGTGCGCGGGGTCGGGTTCCGGTTGGTGCTGACGTGATCCGGCAGCTCGTCGCGAGCTACGTGCTGCTGGTGCTGGTGGCCATCGCCGCGTTCACCGTCCCGGTCGCGTTCACGCTCACCGACCAGCTCTACCGGGACGAGGAGAACTCCGCGCGCCGGGAGGCGGAGACGGCCGCGCTGCTGCTGGCCGCCGCCGACGCGCCGTCCCGGCAGGCGCTGGCCCGGCTGGTGGACGCCTACCAGCGGCAGACGCCCGGCCGGTTGGACGTGCTGTCCGCCGCACGCACCGCCGTGGACCCGCTGCCGCTGCCCGCCGCCGTGGACGACCCGGCGTTCACCGACGCGTTGCACGGCCGGGAGTCGCTGCGCTGGGGCGAGGCCGGGGCGTTGGGCGCGGAGGGCCTCGTGCTGGCGGTGCCCGCCAGGGCCGCGGACGGCACGGTCGTCGGCGCGGTCCGGATCAGCTACCCGTCCGGACCGCTGAGCACCCGGTTGTGGCAGATCTGGGGTTTCCGAGCCGCCTTGGCGGTGACCGTGCTCGTCGCTGCGGCGGTGGTCGGCTTCCTGCTGGCCCGGCGGCTCACCCGCCCGCTGCGCGAGCTCAACCGGATGGCGGGCAGGCTGCGCGACGGCGACCTCACCGCCCGGGTCGAGGAGACCGGCCCGCCGGAGACCCGGACCCTGGCCGGCACCCTCAACACCGCGACCGAGACCATCGGCACCCTCGTCGGCTCGCAGCGCGCGTTCATCGGCGACGCCTCCCACCAGCTCCGCACCCCCTTGACCGCGTTGCGCCTGTCGCTGGACAACATCGCCGACGGCGTCGACGACCCGTACGTGCGCGAGGACGTCGACCACGCCACCGCCGAGGTCGTGCGGATGAGCAGGCTGGTCAGCGGGCTGCTCGCGCTGGCCAGGGCCGAGTCCACGGTCGCCGCGCCGGAACCGGTGCGGATCGTGGACGCCGTCGCCGACCGGTTCGACGCCTGGCGCGCCGCCGCCGAGGAGCGCGGCATCCGGCTGCGGCAGGACGCCGCCGACCCGGACCTGCGCGCCCTGACCGGCCACGGGCACCTGGAGCAGGTGCTCGACAACGTGCTGTCCAACGCGCTCGCCGTGTCCCCGGACGACGCCACGATCACTGTGCGGAGCAGGCGGGAGGCCCGCGGCGCGGTCATCGAGGTGGTCGACCGGGGGCCGGGCCTGGCCCCGGCGGATCGCGGACGGGCGTTCGACCGGTTCTGGCGTGGTCCGGGGCTGACGGGCCGCTCCGGCTCGGGCCTCGGGCTCGCCATCGTCAAGCAGCTGGTGGCCGACGACGGCGGTTCCGCGAGCCTGCACGAGAACGAGCACGGCGGGCTGTGCGTCCGGATCGTGCTGCGGGCCGCCTGATCCGGTGCTACTCGGGCATGGCCGACGAGTGGTGGTTGACGATCAGCCACTTCCCGTCGATCCGCTCGTAGGCGAACGTGTAGCGGGCGTCGACCTTCGTGCCGTTCGCGGCGAGCGTGAAGCGGTAGACGCCGGCGTCGATCGCGGCGTCCGGGCCGAGTACCGCCACGTGCGACTCCAGGACCTCGCCGGACGGCTTGTTCGCCAGGAAGTGCTCGAAGTAGTCGACGATCTCGGCGCGGTCGGAGCGGACGTTGTTCGACAACGTGGGCAGCAGCACGGCGTCGGGCGCGTAGAGGTCGGCGACCCGCTGCGGGTCCCCCGTGGCCAACGCCCGGTTCCAGTCGCCGAACAACGCCTGCACCTCCGGCGTGGCGGGCCGTGCGGCGGCGGTGGTGGTGGCCGCGGTCGACTGCTCGTCGCCGGCGGCGGTGCCGCACCCGGTCAGCGCGGCGGTCAGGGCCGTCGTCACGGCCACTGCGGCGATCGCGGCGGAACGACCACTTCGGACGTTGCTCATCGTCATCTCCTGGAGGTGGTGCGGGTGTCGCGTTCCACTTTCGTGTGACGTGTGGAAGCGGCGGCACAGCAGGAGGACAACGAGGAGCAAGGGTTCCGCCAAAAAGGACGGCGTGGCCGACCGGGGTCGGCCACGCCGTGTCGACCGGCCGGCTGTCAGCCGATCCTGCCGACGCCCGCGCCCGCCGTGACGAGGGCCTTCACGCCGTTCGGGTCGTCCAGGGCGTAGGAGTAGTAGTCGCGCGGCTCCTGCACGGTGCCGCCGCAGTCGGGTTGCCCCGACTCGCCGACGAACACGTTGTCGCGCGCCACGCACCGCCCGGTGGGTCCGGCGTAGCTGTTGCTCACCGGTTCCTCGACGTCCTCGAAGTAGTTGCCCTCCACCACGCAGCCCGAGTTCGCCTGGCACGCCACGCCGACGTCGGTGTTGTAGACGTAGTAGTTGTTGAACACGTGCACCGGCTCGCCGAACCGGACGCGCGGGTTGCGCTGCGGTGTCCGGTCGAACCAGTTGTGGTGGTAGGTGACCTTCAGCCGGCCGACGTCCTGGGCGCCGTTGCCGTCGTCGTGGCCCAGCAGCATGTTCTTGGTGTGGTTGTGGGTGTGGTTCCAGGACACGGTGACGTAGCTGGAGCCCCGCTTGATGTCGATCGCGCCGTCGTAGCCCGCGGACAGGTCGTTGTGGTCGATCCACACGTGGTGGGAGAACATCTGCACGTTGATCGCGTCGTCGGCCCAGTTGCGGAACACCAGGTTGCGGACGATGACGTTGTGCACCGCGTCGGCGGGCGGCGAGGTGACGTCGGAGACCGGCAGGCCGATGTTCAGCCCGCCGCCGGTGAGGCCGGAGGTCGAGCCGATGCCGACGATCGTCTTGTCCGACGTGACGTCGTGCATGGGGCCGGGCAGCGCCAGCATGCCGCGCACGCAGATGTTGAGCGGACCGGTCTGGGCGATCGCGGCGAGGAACTCCGCGGCCGTGTCGACCTCGATCGTGGGTCCGCCCGCGCCGCCCGTCGTGCCGCTCTGGCCCCACGCGGTGACCGAGGCGAACCCGGCCGGCCTGCCCGAGGTGGCGCAGGAGCCGGGCTGCTGCGAGGTGGTGGTCGTCGTCGTAGTGCTTGTGGGTCCGCCGGGTCCGGGTACGTCGGTCACCAGCACGTCGTCGAAGGACGCCGCGGCGTAGTGGGTGGCCAGGCCGACCCGGCCGCTGCCGAAGGTGGCATCGGTGGCGGTCACCACCGCGGCGCCGTTGACGAAGCCGCGCAACGTGCTGCCGAACGCCTCCAGCCGCACGGTGTGCCACGCGCCGACGGTCACGGCGACGGGCGCGGAGGCCAGGGCGGTGAACCCGCCGCCGACCCGCTTGCCGAGCACCGCGGTGCCCGCGTTGGTCAGGCCCAGGTAGTAGTAGTTGCCCGTGTTCTGCACCCGGGCCGTCACGGCGACGTGCCGGTTCGCGCCGTTGAACGCGGTCGGCTTGACCCTGGCCTGGACCGACTGGCCGGACCAGACCGCGCCCGCCGACGCCCTCGCGTCGGAGCTGGTGCCGGACTGCCGCCAGACCCGCGAGCCGTCGGCCACCACCGACCAGCTGCCGCCGCTGCCGCTCCAACCGGTCGAGTTGCCGTCCTCGAAGTCGTCACCGAACAACGTGGCGGCCGCCGCGGACGGCACCAGCAAAACCGCCACCGCGAAGATGAATACGCTCGCCACCGCGGCGAGCGACGCTAATCTGCCGTGCTTGCTCAAGGAAGCCTCCTACTGCTGGACCGGGCGTTTCGCGCCCGATTCCGTCGACCTTTCGGCGTTCACGGTGGTGAATGGGTTCACGCTGGTGAACGCGGGTGTGCACGCGTTCGGGCGACGGCTGCCGACAAACGGAGGCGGCGGTTGGCGGCACGCTCTCGAAAGTGCTTCGAATCCTTGCGGCGAAGGTAGAGCTTCGTTTCCGGGACGTCAACGCCGGAGCCCGCGGCGGACTGTCCGAACGGCCGGACGGCGGATATTCAGGGGCCGTCGACCGGGATGGTGTCCAACACCGATTCGGCGATGGTGCGGGCCGGTTCCTGGTAGGCGAGGGCGAGGGTGTGGAAGAGGTGTTGGGCGCGGATGGCGGGCCAGTCGTGGGGTAGGTGTTGGGCGGGGAGTCGGGGGTCCTGTCGGACGAGGTGGAGCCATTCGGTGTGGAGGAGGAGTTGTCTGGCGAGGTCGTCGGGTGCGTGGGGCAGTGGTTGGTGGTGGTCCCAGCGGTGGAGGAACGCCTGGTAGCGGTGGGCGATGGCGGGGATGTCGAACGCGGTGTGGACGATCTGGTCGGCTTCGGTGGGTTTGGCGGTGTGGGCGGTGAAGACGTTGAGGTGGTGGGTGGGGTCGAGGTGGA